>CP018628.1:2400000-3600000 GCA_002271215.1 Lelliottia jeotgali
TGGAACAGGAACGCACCCGCTATGGGCTCGAAATCCCGGCACTCGGCAGCCTGATCCTGACGCACAGCCTGGATAAACAGGTTCCGGCACTGAAGGATTTCCCGAAAGAGGATCGTCCCAACTCGACGATTGTGTTCTGGTCGTTTCGCATTATGGCGGGGCTGGGAATGTTGATGTTGCTGCTCGGCGTGGTGGCCGTGTGGCTGCGCTATAAGCAGCGTGTATATACCTCACGCCCGTTCCTGTGGTTTGCCTTACTGATGGGACCATCGGGCCTCGTCGCTATTCTGGCTGGTTGGGTAACGACCGAAGTCGGGCGTCAGCCGTGGGTGGTTTACGGTCTGCAACGCACGTCTGATGCGGTTTCTGCCCACGGGGATCTGCACATGAGCGTGAGCCTGCTGGCCTTTATCGTGGTCTATACGTCGGTTTTTGGCGTCGGTTACAGCTATATGGTTCGCCTGATCAAAAAAGGCCCACAGGAGCACGAAACGTATGCCACTGAACACGATGGCCGCCCGGCGCGTCCGCTTTCTGCCATCAGCCCTGAAGTTGTCACTAAGGAGAAACCGTAATGGGTATTGATCTTTCCATTATCTGGTTTGTGATCATCGTATTCGCCACGCTGATGTATATCGTGATGGACGGCTTCGATTTAGGTATCGGGATTCTGTTCCCAACCACTCAGGATGCCGACGATCGCGATGTGATGATCAACAGCGTCGCCCCGGTCTGGGACGGAAATGAAACCTGGCTGGTTCTCGGTGGTGCGGCGCTTTTTGGCGCATTTCCGCTGGCCTATGCGGTCATTATTGACGCGCTAACCATTCCGCTGACCCTGATGCTGATTGGCTTGATTTTCCGTGGCGTGGCCTTTGAGTTTCGCTTTAAAGCCACACCCACACACCGGCCTTTCTGGGACAAAGCCTTTATTGGTGGCTCGATTCTGGCGACATTCAGCCAGGGCGTAGTCGTTGGCGCAGTGATTAATGGTTTTGCCGTAACAAACCGCACTTACAGCGGCGGTCCGTTTGACTGGTTCACGCTGTTTAATCTGTTTTGCGGTGTCGGCCTCACGGTGGCTTACGCCCTTCTGGGCGCGACCTGGCTGGTGATGAAAAGCGAAGATCCGCTACAAGCAAAAATGCGGAAGGTATCAAAACAGCTTTTAATCGTGTTACTGCTGGTTATCGCTGCGATCAGCCTGTGGACACCGCTGGCGCACCCGACTATCGCTGAACGCTGGTTTAGTTTGCCGAATCTGTTTTTCCTGCTGCCTGTGCCTTTACTGGTCGTTGTATTGACCGGCTGGGCATGGAAAAAACTCGGTGATACAGAGAGTCACAACGCGCCGTTCGTCCTGACCCTCGGGCTGATATTTCTGGGATTCAGCGGGCTGGGCATCAGCATCTGGCCTTACATTATCCCGCCGTCGATTACGCTGTGGCAGGCCGCTGCTCCGCCACAAAGTCAGGGCTTTATGCTGGTGGGCGCGCTGCTGATTATTCCCATCATCCTGGTCTACACCTTCTGGAGTTACTACGTATTTCGCGGAAAAGTTCAACATGGGGAGGGGTATCACTGATGCAACAGCCAGTTTGGAAGCGCCTGATGTGGTTAGCCGTTATTTGGGGTGGCAGCGTACTTGCGCTGGCCGCCGTCGGGATGTTTTTCCGCATTCTAATGACTGCCGCAGGCTTTAAATCGCATTAACTTCTCTTAACGCCGGGTGGCGCGCCCTGCCCGGCCTTCTCGCACTTTCAGATAAACACCCATGACAATCCTCAGGTTATTGTTAAAATACTCACATATATTCATCGTATTTATAGTTTGAGAAGCAATATGAAAAAGCTCGTGGCGTTAAGCTTGGTTTCCCTGGCGCTTGCAGGTTGTGTTAATCCCGGCAAGGCATCTGTTCAGGCGGAACAACTTGAGGGGCACCGTTTTGTGCTGGAAAGCGTGAATGGTGTGGCAATAAAACCCAGCGCCGTACCGCCAGAAATGAGTTTTGGCAAAAAAATGGCCGTCTCCGGCGTGATGTGTAACCGCTTTAGCGGTCAGGGGAAATTATCAGAAGGCGAGCTGAAGGTTAAAGCTATGGCAATGACACGCAAGCTTTGTGTTGAACCACAGCTGAACGAACTGGACGCAACGATCGGCGATATGCTGAGCAAAGGCGCACAGGTTGACCTGACTGAAGATCAGCTCACGCTGGCCACAGCCGAAAAAACGTTGATGTTTAAACGCGCAGAGTAATCAGTAATTACCGCATGAACCCACGGCAAGCGACTGTTCACTACAGCGTTTGCCATTGGGCAATGCGCACATACCGATAGCAGAACCATCAAGTTGACGGGCTACGGACAATGAACCGCCGACCATCGCGCAACTTGCCTGTCCTGAACTGGACATTGCCGCTTTCATACCCGGCGTAACATGTGCTGCGGTTGCCTGCTGAACCGGCTCATTGCTGCATGCAGACAACAGTAACGCCGCACACCCTACCCAAAACGCTGAACGCATTCTCTCTTCCCCATAAAGTCGCGAAACCTAAGCATAATAGGCATCCCCCGCCGCGCCGTCGAGAGCGGAAGTGCGTATTTATGCACTCCCGAAACAATTTCTTGCTCTTTTTTTGCCAGAAAGTTGATCTGAGTAAGGGTCGCGAGGACACAAAAGCGAAAATCGCAAAGCCAGACCTTTGCTAAAATAAGGATATAACTACAGGACTCGTCGACGTTTCACGGGTCCCTCTTTTTTGCGCAATGTAAGGGTGTCACATGATCACTATTGACGGTAATGGCGCGGCCGCGTCCGTCGCGTTTCGCACCAGCGAAGTTATCGCCATTTACCCCATTACACCAAGTTCGACAATGGCGGAACAGGCTGATGCCTGGGCTGGTAACGGGTTAAAAAACGTCTGGGGTGATGTTCCCCGCGTCGTTGAGATGCAGTCTGAAGCAGGTGCCATTGGTGCGGTACACGGCGCGCTGCAAACCGGCGCGCTGTCGACATCGTTTACCTCATCGCAGGGTTTACTGCTGATGATCCCGACGTTGTATAAGCTGGCGGGACAGTTAACCCCCTTTGTGCTGCACGTCGCGGCACGTACCGTTGCTACACACGCCCTGTCGATTTTTGGCGATCACTCTGATGTGATGGCAATCCGCCAGACGGGTTGCGCCATGCTCTGCGCCAGCAATGTGCAGGAGGCGCAGGACTTCGCGCTAATTTCCCACATTGCGACCCTCAAAAGCCGTGTGCCATTTATTCATTTCTTTGATGGTTTCCGTACGTCACACGAAATCAATAAAATCGTCCCGCTCTCGGACAACACCATTCTGGATTTGATGCCGCAGGCGGAGATCGACGATCACCGCGCCCGTGCCCTGAATCCGGAGCATCCGGTCATTCGTGGAACCTCCGCCAACCCGGACACCTATTTCCAGTCCCGTGAGGCCACCAACCCCTGGTATAACGCGGTGTACGATCACGTCGAACGGGCCATGAACGATTTTGCTGCTGCCACCGGGCGTGAATACAAGCCTTTTGAATACTACGGGCACCCGCAGGCCGAGCGCGTTATCGTGCTGATGGGCTCAGCGATTGGTACTTGCGAAGAAGTGGTGGATGAATTGCTGGCCCACGGTGAAAAAGTCGGCGTGCTCAAAGTGCGTCTTTACCGTCCTTTCTCCGCAAAACATTTACTTTCTGTCCTGCCTGAAAGTGTGCGTTCCGTTGCCGTACTCGACCGCACCAAAGAGCCGGGCGCGCACGCAGAACCGCTGTATCTGGATGTAATGACGGCGTTGGCGGAGGCCTTTAACAGCGGCGAGCGCGAAACGCTACCGCGCGTGATCGGCGGTCGCTACGGCCTGTCGTCGAAAGAGTTCGGCCCAGATTGCGTAATGGCGGTGTTTAACGAGCTGAGCGAAACCAAACCTAAGCCGCGCTTTACCGTCGGGATTTATGACGATGTCACCAACCTTTCCCTGCACTTGCCGGAAAACACGTTGCCGTCGACATCAAAGCTCGAAGCCTTGTTTTACGGTCTGGGCAGCGATGGCAGCGTCTCAGCGACTAAAAACAACATCAAAATCATCGGTAATTCAACACCGTGGTATGCGCAGGGTTATTTTGTCTACGACTCTAAAAAGGCAGGCGGTCTGACCGTTTCGCATCTGCGCGTTAGCGAAAAACCGATCCGCTCGGCCTATCTGGTGTCACAAGCTGATTTCGTCGGCTGCCACCAGTTGCAGTTTATCGATAAATATCAGATGGCTGAACGCCTGAAACCGGGCGGGATTTTCCTGATTAACACGCCGTACAACGCCGACGAAGTGTGGTCCCGTTTGCCGCAAGAAGTTCAGGCCGTATTGAACCAGAAGCAAGCGCGTCTGTTTACTGTCAACGCTGCAAAAATTGCCCGCGAATGCGGTCTGGCGGCGCGTATCAATACCGTGATGCAAATGGCATTCTTCCACCTGACCAACATCCTGCCGGGCGACAGCGCGCTGGCGGAACTGCAGGGCGCGATTGCCAAAAGTTACAGCAGCAAAGGTCAGGATCTGGTTGAGCGTAACTGGCAGGCGCTGGCCCTGGCGCGTGAATCAATTTCCGAGATCCCGCTTCAGCCGGTTAATGCCAGCAGTGCCAACCGTCCGCCAGTAGTCTCCGACGCCGCCCCAGATTTTGTCAAAACCGTGACCGCCGCGATGCTGGCCGGTCTTGGCGATGCCTTGCCCGTCTCTGCGCTTCCGCCGGACGGCACCTGGCCTGTCGGCACCACCCGCTGGGAAAAACGCAATATTGCAGAAGAGATTCCAATCTGGGAGGAGGAGCTGTGTACTCAGTGCAACCACTGCGTCGCGGCCTGTCCGCACTCGGCGATCCGCGCTAAAGTGGTTTCCCCGGAGGACATGGAAAACGCCCCTGCCAGCCTGCATTCGCTGGATGTGAAATCCCGCGACATGCGTGGACAGAAATACGTGCTGCAGGTCGCACCGGAAGATTGTACCGGCTGTAATCTGTGCGTCGAAGTGTGCCCGGCGAAAGATCGTCAGAACCCAGAAATCAAAGCCATCAATATGATGTCGCGTCTGGATCACGTTGAAGAAGAAAAAGTGAATTACGACTTCTTCCTCGACCTGCCAGAAATCGATCGCACCAAACTCGAACGTATTGACATCCGTACCTCGCAGCTGATTACTCCGCTGTTTGAATACTCCGGCGCGTGCTCTGGCTGTGGCGAAACCCCTTATATCAAGCTGCTTACCCAGCTGTACGGCGACCGTATGCTGATCGCCAACGCCACCGGCTGTTCTTCTATCTATGGTGGTAATTTGCCGTCAACGCCATACACAACGGATGCGAACGGTCGCGGCCCGGCGTGGGCAAACTCCCTGTTTGAAGACAACGCCGAATTTGGGTTGGGCTTCCGCCTGACGGTGGATCAACACCGCGCCCGCGTCATGCGTTTGCTGGAACAATTTGCCGATAAACTTCCGACCGCGCTAAATGAAGCCCTGCACAGTGATGCCACGCCAGAAGTGCGCCGCGAGCAGGTCGCGGAACTGCGTCAGCATCTCACTGGCGTAGAAGGCGCGCAGCAGCTGTTAACCGACGCCGATGCGCTGGTCGAAAAATCGATCTGGCTGATTGGCGGTGACGGCTGGGCGTATGACATCGGATTCGGCGGGCTGGACCATGTTCTGAGCCTGACGGAGAACGTCAACATTCTGGTTCTCGATACTCAGTGCTATTCCAACACTGGCGGTCAGGCATCTAAAGCAACACCGCTAGGCGCTGTAACCAAGTTTGGCGAACACGGTAAACGCAAAGCGCGTAAAGACCTGGGCGTGAGCATGATGATGTACGGTCATGTGTATGTCGCGCAGATATCGCTCGGCGCACAGTTGAACCAGACGGTGAAAGCCATTCAGGAAGCGGAAGCGTATCCGGGGCCATCGCTGATCATCGCCTACAGCCCTTGCGAAGAGCACGGTTACGATCTGGCACTCAGCCACGATCAGATGCGTCAGCTGACGGCAACCGGATTCTGGCCGCTGTATCGCTTCGACCCGCGTCGTGCGGATGAAGGGAAGCTGCCGCTGGCGCTGGACTCTCGTCCGCCGTCGGATGCGCTGGCTGAGACGTTGATGCAGGAACAACGCTTCCGTCGCCTCAATGCTCAGCAGCCAGAAGTGGCCGAGCAGCTGTGGAAAGACGCAGCGGCCGATCTGCAAAAACGCTATGATTTCCTGGCTCAGATGGCCGGGAAAGGCGAAAAATCGACCAGCGCGTGATAAAAAAAAGCCCGGAGTATTCACTCCGGGCTAATCCTGTCAGTTTTGGATGATAGTTAAATTAAACACACACTCAGCACATTATCGGATTAAGAATCTTAAAGGCATATAACAGCGCTAATTCTACCTTTCTGTGAGTCGCTTGAATAATTTTTATTTCATATGATTCAGTGCATTACATTCACAATAATTATTTCTAATAACCTAACAATAAATAATGAATGATAATGATTTCGGCTTGCACCCAGGCCCGCGCTGATAGATGATAAATTTCCTTTTTAAGCCGTAAGGGACACATCATCATGGTCCATCACCCTGTCAGATCGTCACGTATCGCATCCATTGGCTATGATGAGCGCAGCGCCACGCTGGAAATTCGTTTTCTCGATCGCCGAACGCTTCAGTATCAGCGTGTGCCGGCGAGAATTTACAACGATTTTTTGCAGGTGGTGTCAAAAGGTCGGTTTTATGACGGCGTCGTAAAGGGGAAGTTTAAGGAAATCATCATATACTGATTTTTATAACCCTATGAGCTGAAGGATAGTTTCGTGTTTACCCGCTTATCGATTGCTGCCCTCGCCCTTTTGACATGCTTGTGGATGGTATTAATTTTTGATTTCGGCAATGTGATGCATCATCTCAGCGAAATTCTACAGGCGCTGGAGGCTGATTAGTCGCCACTGCCCTTCTGAACAACACCCAAAGGCTCCCGACATCGCTAAAACGTGCTGACATTCTTGCCCGGAATCCGTACCATACAGACGCTGCTTTAGCCACAAACGAATTGAGCCTCTATTACATGTCGCAAAACCAAGAAATTACTAAAAAAGAGCAATACAACCTGAATAAACTGCAAAAACGTCTGCGCCGTAATGTCGGTGAAGCCATTGCAGACTTCAATATGATTGAAGAAGGTGACCGCATTATGGTCTGCCTGTCAGGGGGTAAAGACAGTTACACGATGCTGGAGATCCTGCGCAATCTTCAGCAAAGCGCACCGGTGAACTTTTCACTGGTGGCAGTCAATCTTGACCAGAAGCAGCCTGGCTTCCCTGAGCACATCCTGCCGGAATACCTGGAACAACAGGGTGTCGAATATAAGATTGTCGAAGAAAATACCTACAGCATTGTTAAAGACAAAATCCCGGAAGGCAAAACTACCTGCTCTTTGTGCTCGCGCCTGCGTCGCGGTATTTTGTATCGCACCGCAACGGAATTAGGGGCTACAAAAATCGCGCTGGGCCACCACCGCGACGACATTCTGCAAACGCTGTTCCTGAACATGTTCTACGGCGGCAAAATGAAAGGGATGCCGCCGAAGCTGATGAGCGATGACGGTAAACACATCGTTATCCGTCCGCTGGCCTACTGCCGCGAAAAAGACATCGAGCGTTTTGCCGAGGCGCGTGAATACCCAATCATTCCTTGCAACCTTTGCGGCTCGCAGCCGAACCTGCAACGTCAGGTGATCGGCGACATGCTGCGTGACTGGGATAAACGCTACCCTGGCCGCATTGAAACCATGTTCAGCGCCATGCAAAACGTGGTGCCTTCGCACCTGAGCGACGTCGAGCTGTTCGATTTCAAAGGTATTAAACACGGCGGAGAAGTCGTGGACGGCGGTGATCTGGCTTTTGACCGGGAAGAGATCCCAATGCAGCCAGCAGGCTGGCAGCCGGAAGAAGACGATTCTCAGCTTGATGAAATGCGACTGAACGTCGTGGAAGTGAAGTAAAAATCTGGCGTCTCAGATACGGTATCTGAGACGCCTTTTAATGGCTTATTTCAGCAAACGCACCTTACAGGTTTTGCCTTTAATCTTCCCGCCCTGCAGCTGTTTCCACGCTTTGTTCGCCACTTTCTGACGCACAGCAACATAAACGTGCGACGGATGCACCGCGATTTTACCGATATCCGCACCGTCCAGACCAATATCACCGGTCAGCGCACCTAACACATCGCCCGGACGCATTTTGGCTTTCTTACCGCCGTCGATGCACAGAGTCGCCATTTCAGCGGCCAGTGGCGTGATGCTGATATTGCCCAGCGCTGGCATCCAGTTCAGTTTTAATTGCAGCATTTCAGACAGAATGTTAGCGCGCTGCGCCTCTTCCGGCGCACACAGGCTGATCGCCAGCCCGCTGTTGCCCGCACGCGCCGTACGGCCAATACGGTGAACGTGAACTTCCGGGTCCCACGCCAGTTCGTAGTTGACCACCAGCTCCAGAGATTTGATATCCAGACCACGCGCGGCAACGTCTGTTGCCACCAGCACGCGCGCGCTACCGTTAGCGAAACGGACCAGCGTCTGATCGCGATCGCGCTGCTCCAGATCGCCATGCAGAGAAAGTGCGCTTTGCCCTGCTTCTGCCAGCGCGTCGCATACGGCCTGACAATCTACTTTGGTATTACAAAACACCACGCAGGACGCGGGCTGATGTTTGCTCAGCAGTTTTTGCAGCAGTGGAATTTTGCCGTTTCGTGAAGTTTCGTAGAACTGCTGTTCAATAGACGGGAGTGCATCCACGGTATCGATTTCAATCGCTACCGGGTTGTTCTGTACGCGACCGCTGATCGCAGCGATAGCTTCAGGCCAGGTTGCAGAAAACAGCAGCGTTTGACGTGATGGAGGCGCAAAACGAATGACTTCATCAATTGCGTCGGTAAAGCCCATATCCAGCATACGGTCCGCTTCGTCCATCACCAGAGTTTGCAGGGCATCCAGCGAAACGGTGCCTTTTTGCAGGTGATCGAGCAGACGACCAGGGGTGGCGACAATAATATGCGGCGGATGCTGCAACGAATCGCGCTGTGCGCCGAACGGCTGTCCACCGCACAGCGTCAGCACTTTGGTGTTTGGCAGGAATCGCGCCAGACGGCGTAACTCGCCTGCAACCTGATCCGCCAGCTCGCGCGTCGGACACAGCACCAGCGATTGAGTCTGGAACAGGCCTGCGTCGATCTGCTGGAGCAAACCGAGGCCAAATGCAGCCGTTTTTCCACTGCCCGTTTTGGCCTGCACGCGAACGTCTTTTCCTTCCAGGATCGCCGGAAGCGCGGCAGCTTGTACAGGGGTCATCGCAAGGTATCCCAACTCGTTCAAGTTATCGAGTTGGGCGGCAGGCAGAACATTCAGCGTAGAAAAAGCGGTCACAATGTATTCTCAAAGTAAAAATCACGGTCAGTTGGCGCGTATCCTCGCAGATCTGCGCTACCGATGCGACAATTTAATCGGTTCTTCATCCGGCGGTGGGTCCGGCATAGGCTGCGGACGCGGGATCGGATCGGGGACGGGCACCGGATCAATGGGTATTGAATCAGGCACCGACATGTTTGGGTAAAGCAGTGCTAAAAGAAAGCTCATGATTCCCTCCAGTTTATCGGGGTGACCCTTTTAGGGTAGACGCTAAGGTTCTGGAGGCAAAAAAAAGCCGACTAATTTAGTCGGCGTCGTACGAATCAATTGTGCTATGCAGTAATTCAAAAAAGGAAGTAAGACAATATGGAGCGCAACGCCCATCGCTTGACGTTGCATTCACCTGCGGGAGTAATACTGCACCGAACGGGGTAGTCGTTTATTGACTTCGCTCAAACAAAATCGCGTTTTGAAGCCTGGCGACGATGAGAAAAGTGTAAATTTACAGCCATTTACTACGATGCAACCACCACGCAACACCACCTATCAGAACGACTAACATGATACAAAAAGCGGAAAAGCCAAATCGGTACGCGCCACCCGGAATTCCCCCGAGGTTAACACCGAACAAACCGGTCAAAAACGTGCTGGGTAAAAAGACCATTGCCATTAATGACATGGTGTACGTTCTGCGCGACAGCGATTCCTGCATCACCGTCGCAATTTCATCGGTCATGACTGCCGTACGGGCAATACACGAGTCTATCTCGTCAAGGCCACGCCCTAATCGGTCAGCGATATCCTGCATCCGTCGGCGCTGATCGTCATTCATCCACGGCAAACGCTCGCTGGCCAGTCGCGCGTACACATCGCGCTGCGGGGTCATATAGCGGCGCATCACTATCAGTTGCTTACGCAGCAACGCCAGAAAACCGCGCGGCGGAATTTGCTGATCGAGCAGGTTATCTTCGAGATCGATAATTTTATCATGCAGCTCTTCGATAAATTCACTGGCGTGATCGGTCAACGCATCACAAATATCAACCAGCCACGCGCCGCAATCGACAGGCCCGGTTCCTTCTTTCAGGTCATTGACCACGTCATCCAGCGCCAGCACCTTGCGCTGACGGGTAGAGACAATCAGGCGCTCATCCATATATAAGCGCATGGCGACTAGCTGATCCGGACGTTCGTCAGTGCTGCCATTAATACAGCGTAACGTAATCAATGTCCCTTCGCCGAGGCGGCTGACGCGTGGTCGCAGGCTTTCGCCAGCCAGCGCATCGCGCACGCTGTTTGGCAGCAGCGGCGTAGTGGCGAGCCACTGTGCGCTGTCTGGATGCGTGTAATTCAGATGCAACCAGCAGGGATGCTCGCTGTCGATGACATCGCTATCTTCCAGCTGTCGCGCACCGCCCTTTCCGTCGAGTAACAACGTAAACACCGCGTCCGGAACGTTAACGTCCGATCCCTTAATGCCTTCCACAGCGCTTCCCCCATTTTGCAATCATCACGTCAGTCTAGCGTCCAAACCGGCTTAATCAATCTCTACCGATAGCATAGCGCTGAATCTATTCATAAATTGCCGTTTTTTATACGCTAAAGCTTTACAGAAAGTTGCAAAACAGTAGAGTTACAAAAATGCTGCCATTTTGTATTTAAATGTATCTTTAACGAGTGTATGACGATGAAAAAGCCCTGTGCGGCCTTCGATGTCCGTCTCGCAGAAATGCGGACCATCGCCATTAAAACCAGCGTCACCTGGTTCCTGTGGGTAAACATGTTGTTCTCCTCCTTTATCCTTGGGCGCAACTATTTTTCCGCCTTTGAGGCCGAAGTGCTGTTCCACCACCCTGCCGCACTGCTTGAAACCATGATGGTGTTTGATCTGACGCTCTCAGCCGGTGTTTTATTCATCATGCGTATGGCTCCACTACAAAACGCACACTGGCTCGGCGCGTTAGCAAAATGGACGGTGGTTGCCTTAAGTCTGTGCTGGGCGGGCTGTTTTTTCGTACTTATCGTCAGCGACGACGTGCGTATTATTTTCCCTTCCGCCGCCTTACTACTCTTTACCGCGCTGATTTCGCTCTACTTTGATCCCAAAGTTCTGCTGAGTTTTATTCTGCCAATCTGGCTGACCATCCTGATCACATCGCTTTTTTACCGCGACAGCCTGACGGTGATGAATGGATTGCAGTGGATATTACTGGCGGGATTGATTGAATCCGGCAGGCGTATACTCAACCGTTGGTTCTTGCTTGCGCTGCGCCGTGAACAGGAAAACGCAGATCTGATCCAGCAGCTTGGGCTACTGGCCAATAATGACCCGCTTACCGGCATAGCGAATCGGCGTTCATTTGAAACACAAATGGACCACGCGATATTACGCCACCAGCAGGACGGAAAAGGGTTTGGGCTGATCATGCTCGACGTCGATCACTTCAAACTTTACAACGATTATTACGGACACCAAAAAGGCGATCTGTGTTTGATGGCCATTGCCCGAGCACTGGAATCCGCTGCCCTGACTTCCAGCGCAATTGTCGGGAGGTTTGGTGGCGAGGAGTTTATATTGCTGTTACCGGATGCCGATGCTGAGTCACTTGAGACGGCGGCGCAAAACATTGCCGCTGTGCTACAGGCTCAGAATATTCCTCATGCCGCCTCTCCCGTGAGCGACCGGGTGACGGTGAGCCAGGGGTTAGCGCTTTGGCAGCCGGGAGTGAGTGCACGTGAACTGATCGCAGGTGCGGACAAAGCGCTGTATCAGGCAAAACAGGAAGGGCGAAACCGCTATAAATAAAAAAGCCTGGCGAACCAGGCTTTTTATCTTATCGGAACGAGTGTTCCGCATGACGGGGATAACCGCCGTGCTCCTGTTGCACGGCATCCTGCCAGTCAGATTGCGACCCACCTTCCAGTCTGAAATTTCGGGTGCGCGTCTGAAGCTCAATCACCTGATTTTTCAGCACGTCGGACGAGCCAGACAATTCATCGACCATTGCGACGTTACTCTGCGTCACACGTTCCAGCTCAGAGAGCGCCTGTGTAATCTGGGTGATACCCTTTTCCTGCTCTGCCGTGGTGGCAGAAATCTCATCCATCAGCTTGCTGACATGCCCGGAACCGTTGACGATTTCGTGCATGTTTTTTTCTGCCTCAGACACCACGGTTACGCCCTGAGTGACGTTATTGCTGGTCACGTCGATCAGTGACTTAATACTTTTCGCCGCTTCCGCGCTGCGATGAGCCAGATTACGCACTTCACCCGCCACCACCGAGAAGCCTTTACCATGATCGCCCGCTCTTGCCGCTTCGACCGCCGCATTCAGCGCCAGAATGTTAGTCTGGAAGGCAATGCCGTCAATCAGCGAAATAATTTCTGTCATTTGCTGCGCGCATTCCGTAATCGACTGCATATTGTTAGCAACCTGCCCCATCAGCTCACCGCCTTTGCGTGCCTGCACCGTCGCGAGATTCGCGCGTTCGCTGGCCAGACGGGTGTTGTCTGCGTTGTTGCGGGTGCTTGCCGCCATTTGCTCCATGCTTGCAGCGGTCTGAATGAGTGAGGCCGATTGTTGCTCTGTTTTGACCGATAGCTGAGCGCTACGAGAAGAGAGTTGTTCAGAAAGGGTCATGGCAGTTTGCGATGAGGCGCGTATTTCACGAACCAGAGTCGCAATGTTACTCGATAAGCTGTTGATCCCCGGAATGAGGCGGCCTGCACAGTTATTACCAAACTCAGGAATGGAGACGGCAAGATTGCCCGACGTCACTTCTTCAATACTTTTTTTCACGGTATTGATCGGCGTCACAAGATATTTTGTCATGTAGGACCACAGCAACAAGACCGCAAGCACATTAATAATATTTACTGCGATAAAAAGCGATGTACTTTTCGATAAAACCCAAATCAAACCATCAATCACTAAAAGCACGACCAGCAGAAAATAAATAATAAATGTCCTTACGCTAATATTTCTAAGCATAATTTATCCCATACCACAAGTCGGAGGAGGTATAATGGTTATAGCATTCGCCATTTCTTTTTCCACCACATTTTAAGTGGCATTTATCATTCACCTTTGGATCTTAATAATTTAACTTAAGTTGGAGTTTTAGCTCACCCCACACCTGGAAAGCAGTCACACCCTCTCTTATGACCTTATTTATTTTGTGACAACAATCGTTAGCCAACCAATAATTAAATATCACCCCCCAGTTTATTAAGAGTTATTGTTGCTGGTGATTAAAATCATGTAGCGCCGCTTAAGTAATTAATGAGAGAATATATCCGGCGCGCAATTCTATCAGTAAAAAATAACGCGTTTGTTGTTGATTTTTGATAAGCAACTAATCTTGGAATTAGTTAGAGTAAGCCACGGCGGTGATGAGTCACGCACCGGATGAACTCAATAACGACTTTTAGAGTGGGATTGCATAATGCTCGATGTGTCCTGGGACCCCGTACTCATCGCCATCTCATTCCTGGTGGCCTTTATCGCTTCATTTGTAGCGTTAGACAGTGCTGGCAAAATTTCAGGCGCCAGCCGCAAGGCTGCAATCTGGTGGCGTATGGCCGGAGGTGCAACGCTTGGGATTGGCATCTGGTCAATGCACTTCATCGGTATGCTGTCGATGAAAATGCCCATGCCCATGAGCTATCAGTTCTGGCTCACCGCCGGATCGCTTGGCATCGCCATTCTGGCAGCGACCAGCGCCATCAATATTGCAGTGCCCGGTAACTCCCTTTCGTTTATGCGCTGGCTTTTTTCTACACTGATCCTCAGCACTGGCGTTGTCGCGATGCACTACACCGGGATGGCGGCGTTAATGTTACACGAGGAAATCAGCTGGAATATGACCATCGTGTCGCTTTCCGTGGTGATTGCTATCGTGGCTTCCGGCGCTGCCATCTGGCTCGCCTTCCACTTACGCCACAGACATAAAGGCGTGTTTATCAACCGCGTGGCAGCCGCCCTGGTGATGGGGCTGGCCATTTGCGCAATGCACTACACCGGGATGAGTGCGGCGAGCTTTCAGCATGAAGCCCACACGATGTCCGGCGGCGTAAGTGAGTTGGGACTGTCCATTTGGGTCTCCGCCACCACCCTTGCGCTGCTCGGTATCATGCTCATTATTTCCCTTGTGGATTCTCATTTTCGCACTCATCGCCTGACGGAGAATCTACGCCAGCTCAATAAACAGCTTGAGCTTAAAGCGCGTTTTGACGCCCTCACTGGGCTTGCCAATCGACACCAAATGGATCTGAGCCTGCAGGATTGCCTGCACACTTCGCTGCTCAATAAAAAGCAGTTTGCGGTGATGTTTCTGGATATTGACCACTTCAAACTGATCAACGACGCGTGGGGACATCAGATGGGCGATGAACTGTTGATCAGCGTCGCACAGCGCATCACCGCCAAACTGTCGCAAGGGATGACTCTCGCCCGGCTTGGCGGCGATGAGTTTATCCTGCTGCTGCCCGACAGCGATGACGACAAAATATCGTCCCTTTCAATGACCTTGCTCGATGAGATCCGTCGGCCTTTCGCGATTGGCGGGCACGCGCTCAACATCACTCTGAGCCTTGGCGTGAGCCTCTATCCGCAGCACGGTGAAACGCTCCACGAACTGAAATTTAAAGCCGATGCAGCGATGTATCACATTAAGCAAGAGGGGCGAAACGGTTGGGCAATCTACCGCCCGGAGATGTCGAAAAGTATTTCAGCGGAACCGTCCTTCCTGCAGGATTTAACTCAGGCGCTGGAACGCGAGCAGTTTGAACTCTGGTATCAACCCACCTATCTCGCCGAATTAAAAGAGATCCACGGTTTTGAAGCGCTGCTGCGCTGGCACCATCCGGAACAGGGTGTTCTGCTGCCGAATGTGTTTCTACCGTCCCTGGAAAAAACCGGCTTAATCATTCCCGTCGGTGTATGGGCGATTGAACAGGCGTGCCGGCAATTGCGCTTCTGGACGGAACAAGGATTTAGCCAGTGGACGCTGTCATTTAATTTGTCCCCTATTCAGTTTGAGCAACAGGATATATTCGAGGTCATTTCCGGCACTATGCAAAAATACAACCTCGAACCATCACGGTTGATTCTGGAAGTGACAGAAAGCACTGCGCTAAAAAACCTGGAACGCAGCATTGAATTGTTAGATACATTTAACCATGCCGGGTTTACGGTCTCTATCGATGACTTTGGCACCGGATACTCTAACCTGTTGATGCTCAATGTGCTTCCGGCGAAAGAGCTGAAAATAGATAAAAGCTTTATTGATAGCATGCTCGAAAACGATAAAAGCAAAAAAATCGTCGAAACGATTATTCACGTTGCACGCACTATGGATATGGTCGTCGTCGCCGAAGGCATTGAAACAGAAGAGCAACAACTGATGCTGGCAAGCCTGGGCTGTGATTATTTACAGGGCTATTATTTCTCTCGCCCGCTCCCGGCGGAACAAGTTCCGTGGCTGGTATTACAAAATAAATCTGACAAACAAATTATACCAATCGGTAAAAATCAAATAGAACCGGCGCTTAATTCACAAAAAAACCATGCCTGATGTGCTGAAGTAGAGTATGTTTTTGTTACGCCCGCGTGGGTATATTGCGTCGTAAACATCAGGCAGGTCTGCCGATGAATGGGAAGAATCTATGTCGCCACACAGCTTTGATGCGCTGAATTTCATCAAAACACCGGTATGGTTAGTTTCACCCGTTTCTGAACACCTTATTTTCGCCAATATTGCGGCGACTGACATGATGCGTAATAAAACGCTCAACGATATGCGTATGGGGGTTTATTCCGCCAGTGCGCAGCTACAGCTGGCAATGTATGTTCCGGATCTTAAATCTGAACTCGACATCGTTGAGATCTGGACGGTGTGGCGAAATGGCCAGGAAACGACGCTGAGCTGCCAGCTTTCCCTCGCGCACCATGAAACTGCGGGAGACGTTATTGTCTTTGAAGGCATCGTATCGCAGGCATCCTCTGGGCTTAAAGCCAGCCGCTCCGCGAACTACCAGCGTAAAAAACAGGGCTTCTATGCCCGCTTCTTCCTGACCAACAGCGCGCCCATGCTGTTAATCGATCCTGCCCGTGACGGGCAAATCGTTGACGCCAATCTGGCGGCACTGAATTTTTACGGCTACAGCCACGATGATATGTGCTGTAAACACACCTGGGAAATTAATACCTTAGGCCGCGATATTTTACCGATCATGACCGAGATCGCGCGTTTGCCCGGCGGACATAAGCCGCTTAATTTCGTTCACCGACTGGCCGACGGGTCTACTCGCCACGTACAAACTTACGCAGGTCCGATTGAAATCTACGGTGATAAGCTGATGCTGTGCATCGTTCATGATATCACTGAGCAAAAACGGCTGGAGCAAGAGCTGGAGCACGCGGCATTGCGTGATTCCATGACCGGCCTGCTCAATCGTCGGCAGTTTTATCTCATCACCGAACAAACCAATCCCTCCCATTTGCCCGCCCAGCACCAATTCAGTTTATTGCTGGTCGATACGGATCATTTCAAAAGTATCAATGACGTATTTGGTCACTCAAAAGGCGATGAAGTATTGATCTCATTGTCACGTATGCTCGAAGCGTGTAGCCGTAAAGATGATTTTGTTTTCCGCTGGGGCGGAGAAGAATTTGTGATCCTGCTTCCGCGCACCTCACTTGATGCGGCGATGCAGGTGGCTGAAACCATCCGCGCAGAAGTGGCACGCATTGCGATCCCTGGTCTGCCTCGTTTTACAGTCAGTATCGGCGTCGCACGGCATAATCCTGACGAGAGCATCGACGACCTGTTTAAACGTGTCGATGACGCCTTATACCGTGCCAAAAACAATGGCCGCAATAAAGTGCTTGCCGCCTGAAACTGGCGAAATGATTAAGGCCCCGTTACAATGCCCACTCTAATAAACGGATTTCAGGTGGGTAACTTTTGCTATGGGGAAAACAGAAGTCATACTCATCTTAATTATTTTATGCGTTATTATATCGGGGCTATGGTTTATTTTTAGCGGGGAGATGTGGCATCTGGTGGGGTTCCTGGAAAGCAGTCTTTACCCGTCGATAAACGCCCCTGAATGACGCACGAATTAAGACTTTAAGGCCCGTCACTGACGGGCCTTATTGTTGGTGTTAATGTTTCTCGATATACATCGTCCGGCTGTATGCCACATCTTCTGCGTTATTAATCGGATACCCTTTTACCCACGGCTTAATCAGGCGACCGTTGGTATATTGATAAATTGGCGCGATAGGCGCTTTTTCCGCAAGGATCTTCTCCGCGGCATTGTAATCGGCATTACGCGCTTTTGCCGTGGTTTCCAGCGACGCCTGATTAATAATCTTGTCGTATGCCGGATCGTTAAAGCGCGAAATATTACCGCTGTGCGTCGAGGTCAGCAGGGACAGGAACGTTGACGGCTCGTTGTAATCACCGACCCAGGATGCGCGAATCACATCGAAATTGCCGGTGTTACGGCTGTCGATGTAGGTTTTCCACTCCTGGTTTTGCAGCTTCACGTCCACGCCGAGGTTTTTCTTCCACATCGACGCCACTGCAATGGCGATTTTCTGGTGGTTTTCAGACGTGTTGTACAGCAGCGTCAGTTTTAGCGGACGCTGCGGGCCATATCCGGCGGCCTGCAACAGCATTTTGGCCTGCGCATTGAGCTCCGCCTGCGGCATCTGCTCGAACGGCGAGGTTTCTGGCGTAAAGCCAGCCGTCACATCCGGGGTAAAATGCCACGCCGGTTTTTCGCCGGTCCCCAGCACTTTCTCGGCCATAATCCGGCGATCGATAGTCATACTCAGCGCCAGACGCACGCGCTGGTCAGCCGTTGGGCCTTTCTGGGTGTTAAACGCGTAGTAATAGGTGCCCAACTGCGGCGGGGTATACACCTGTCCCGGAATATCTTTGAGCAGCTTCTGATAGAGATTTTTTGGGAAGGATTCGGTGATATCAATATCCCCCGCCAGATAGCGCTTGGTGGCCGATGACTCCTGATTGATCGGGATAAAAGTGACTTTTTTCAGCACGGTTTTGGCGTTATCCCAGTACGAGGTATTCGGCTCAACCACCAGCTTTTCATTCACCACACGATCGGTCAGGACGTAAGCGCCGTTGCCGACAAGTGCGCCAGGACGGGTCCACTCTTTGCCACTCTCGACGTTGGCTTTTTGTACCGGGTAAAACGCAAAACTGGCCGTCAGATTGGCAAACCACGGCAGCGGTTTATCGAGCTGCACGCGCAGGGTTTTCGCATCAACAGCAGTAATACCAAGCTGGTTGGGCTGCGCTTTACCGTCGATAATATTTTGGGCGTTCGTTATTCCCGCCAGCGCTGCGAACCAGGCAAAAGGCGAAGTGGTTTTCGGGTCAACCAGACGCTGCCAGCTGTAGACGAAATCCTGCGCCGTCACCGGCGTACCATCAGACCACTTGGCATTATCGCGCAGGGTAAACGTCCAGGTGCGATTGTCGTTGCTCTGCCATTTGGTGGCGACACCAGGGATCAACTCGCCCTTTTCGTTCTGATTGACCAGGCCTTCGAACAAATCACGGATCACCTGGATTTCCGGCAAACCGACGGCTTTCGCCGGGTCTAGCGATGCCGGTTCGTCCTTAATATGGCGAACCAGTTCCTGTTTTTGCGCAAGAGTGGTTCCCTGAGGAATATCAGCAGCATAAGAAACGGAAGAGAGTCCGCACAGCCACAGCGCAGTACAGAGCAGCGAAACAGGATGCTTCATGAGATCCCCTTTGAAAGAGTGGGTAACAAGCAGATGCGTAATTATTTGTTTCAAAACAGAGAAATGCAAATATCTTCGCGCGGAAAGTTGAGATCGGGCCAGTTTATCGCAGCGTTGAAACTATTTGATTAACCGCGTGTTTTACACAACACTGGCTATAAAGAACTCGCTATCAGGATTTCGTATGTCACTTACCCGCCCAAGAACGGAACGTGGCGCTTTTCCGCCCGGAACAGAACATTATGGCCGCTCATTTTTAGGCGCTCCGCTGATCTGGTTTCCTGCCCCGCAGGCCGACCGCCACAGCGGGCTTATCATTGCGGGCACGCACGGAGATGAAAACTCCTCCATCGTTACGCTTTCCTGCGCCCTGCGCACGCTGGCGCCGGACCTGCGTCGTCATCACGTGGTGTTAACCGTGAACCCGGACGGCTGTCAGCTTGGGCTGCGCGCCAACGCGCGCGGCGTCGATCTCAACCGCAACTTCCCGGCGGCCAACTGGCGCGCGGGAGAAACCGTCTATCGCTGGAATAGCGCGGCGGACGAGCGTGACGTGGTGTTGCTCACCGGAGAAAAACCGGGCTCGGAGCCTGAAACACAGGGGCTGTGTCAGCTGATCCACCATCTTAAACCAGCGTGGGTAGTCTCGTTTCACGATCCGCTGGCCTGCATTGAAGATCCGCGCCACACGGAATTAGGCGAATGGCTGGCGGATGCCTTTGCTCTGCCGCTGGTCACGAGTGTCGGATACGAAACGCCAGGCTCCTTTGGTAGCTGGTGCGCCGACCTCGGCCTGCACTGCATCACCGCCGAGTTCCCGCCCGTTTCATCGGATGAAGCGAGCGAGAAATACCTGAAAGCCATGACCGGGCTACTGCGCTGGCACTCTCAGAGGTGAAGCGTACCGGTGGTAAAATTTAGCGCGGGTGATACGTCGACCGCAAGCCAGGTTGGTCCGTCCAGATCGGCGAAACTCACCTGTTCTGTTAACGGCAGCGCCGCGCTGATGGCTCTTGAAGTGCAAAGCATACACCCGAGCATCAGCGCAAATCCCTCTGCACGGGCCTGCTTCGCCAGCGCCAGCGCTTCGGTCAGTCCACCGGTTTTATCGAGCTTAATATTCACCATTTCATAGCGCCCTTTCAGACCCGCCAGGCTCTCGCGTGTATGGCAGCTTTCGTCTGCGCAGATGGGCAGCGGATGAATGAAGTTTTCCAGCGCGGCATCTTCCGCTGACGGTAGCGGTTGTTCGAGCATCGCCACGTTTAAATCCGCCAGCAGCTGACAGCGTGCAGCCAGCCCTTCACTCTTCCAGGATTCGTTGGCGTCGACAATCAGCGTCGCATCAGGCACCGCGCCGCGAATTGCCACCATCCGCTCGCTGATCAGATGATCGTCAAGCTTCACTTTCAACAGACGCGCCCCGGACTCATACAACGCTTTGGCACTGGCGGCCATTTGCGACGGTTCACCGATAACGACGGTCTGCGCCGTGACAATGGTTTGCGGTAACGCCACGCCGAGCGACTCAGAGATGGTGTGATTCAGGCGATTGGCATCGAGCGACCATAACGCGCAGTCGACGGCATTTCGTGCCGCCCCCGCCGGTAACGCCTGTTGCAGCGCTTCGCGGGTCATTCCCTTTTCCAGCTCAGGAACGATGGTCATGATCTGCGCCATCACCGAAGCCAGGCTTTCGCCGTAGCGCGGATACGGGGTGCATTCGCCCGCGCCTTTTACGCCGTCTTCTTCAATTTCCACCACCACCACGCAGGCTTCGCTGCGACTGCCGCGAGAGATCACAAACGGCGTATGCAATGGCCATGCTTCTTCATAGACCTTGACGGTTCTCATCACTCGCTCCTGTAGGGCAAAATAGGTTTGCCGTGTTATCCGCTGTTGTCATACACTAACCACGACGTTAACTATATGTAAACAGGAAGATATCTATGTCACAACTCGTTCATTTCCAGGGCAACCCGGTTTCTGTTGCAGGTTCCATTCCGCAGGCAGGCAGCAAAGCGCAGGCTTTTACCCTCGTGGCAAAAGATCTGTCTGATGTAACGCTGGCTCAGTTCGCCGGTAAACGCAAAGTGCTGAACATTTTCCCGAGCATCGACACCGGCGTTTGCGCGGCGTCCGTGCGTAAATTCAACCAGCTGGCCACCGAAGTGGATAACACTGTAGTGCTGTGCATTTCCGCTGACCTGCCGTTCGCCCAGTCCCGCTTCTGCGGCGCAGAAGGTCTTAGCAACGTTATCACGCTTTCTACCCTGCGTAGCCCAGATTTCCTCGAAAACTACGGTGTGGGTATCGCCGAAGGTCCACTGAAAGGCCTGGCCGCACGTGCGGTACTGGTGATTGATGAAAACGACGCTGTTATCTTCAGCGAACTGGTGAACGAAATCACCAACGAGCCAGATTACACCGCCGCGCTGGACGTGCTGAAAGCGTAAGAGAATTGCCCGGCGGCACTTCGTTTGCGCGGGCCTACGGGTTTTGTAGGCCGGGTAAGCGCAGCGCACCCGGCGATGAAAGCTCCGCAATGCGGAGCTTTCTTTTTCCCAGTCCCGGAGCGAACAGGAGTAAAAATGATCTCTTTTGAAAAAAGCATTCCCATTTTTCGCATGTTCGACGAACGAAAGGCACGCGAATTTTATCTGGGTTTTCTCGGGTTCAGCGTCGAGTTCGAACACCGCTTTGAACCTGATCTGCCCCTATATATGGGCATCAGCCGCAACGGCCTGCAGATACATCTCTCAGAACATCATGGCGACGCCTGCCCTGGCGCGACGCTGTTCGTTCCTGTGCACAATATTGAATTATTAAGGGATGAACTGAAGCAAAAGCATTATGGCTATGGGCGGCCAGATATCGTGCAGCAGGACTGGGGGAAAATCCTGGAGGTGTGCGATCCGTTTGGGAACAGGATTCGGTTTTGCGAAGAATAAACAAGATGGCCGCTGCTAATATAGCGCGAACCAAATGCCCTTCGGGTCGCGTATAAATAGTCAGCGGACATCGCACTCAATACGGTTGTATCAGACTCACCCCATCACCACGTATTCAAAAACTCCGCAATCTCATCAATACGCGTTGCATCGATACCGGCCTCTTTCGCCATTTCACTCTGCGCTTCCTCGCTGATCTCCTCGTTACCCATCAAGCGCGTGATCAGCGACTGGAAATAATAGGCCACTGCGTCGCGTTCGGCTTCGCTCACTGGCTTTGCGGATTCCTTCGAATACTCATCCGCGATGTCATAAAACTTTAAAGGGATTTCGTTGCTCATACTTTTTCTCTTTTATTCATCAGTTTTTTTCTGGTTCAGACCGTACTCGCGCAATTTGTTGGCGATGGCCGTGTGCGACACGCCGAGGCGTTTTGCCAGTTTGCGGGTGCTCGGGTAGTTGCGATAAAGCTGGGTCAGCACCGAACGCTCAAAGCGGCTGGTGATATCATCCAGCGATCCTTCCATCGCTTCTTCGCCAACAGACACCGTTCCGGCATCGTAATCCGGTAGCAGTATGTCCTGCGAGCGCAGCTCATAACCTTCAAGCTGCGTGAGCGCACGGTAGACGGCGTTTTTCAACTGGCGGATATTTCCCGGCCAGCCGTAGCGCGTCAGCATCGAACCCAAATCCGCAGAGAGCTTAGGTCGCGGCACGCCCTGCTCGTCGGCAAAGCGCGCCACGAACAGTTCAGTCAGCGGCATAACGTCCTGCGGACAGTCGCGCAGCGGCGGAATATTCAGGGTCAGGACGTTTAGTCGATAATAGAGGTCTTCCCGGAAAACACCTTTCTGCACCAGTTCAACCAGGTTTTTCTGCGTCGCACAAATCACCCGCACATCCACGTGAACTTCATGATCTTCTCCAACGCGGCGGAAAGTGCCGTCATTGAGGAAGCGCAGCAGTTTGGCCTGCATCCGCGGCGACATCTCACCGATTTCATCCAGCAATACCGAGCCACCGTTGGCCTGCTCAAAGAAGCCTTTTTTGCCTTCCGGCGCGTGACCGAACAACTCGCTCTCAACGGCATCTTCTGGAATCGACGCGCAGTTTAGGGCCAGATAGGGTTTAGCCGCGCGCGGGCTGGCGGTGTGAACCGCATGAGCCAGTAAATCCTTACCTGTTCCCGTTTCACCGGTAATCAGCAGCGGCGCGGTGAGATTAGCCAGCTTACGCGCCTGATCCACCACGTGCTTCATTTTCGGGCTAACGGCGATAATCTGGCTGAACGCGCCGACATCCTGGTTAGACAGATTCTGCAACTGACGCCCCATTCGAATGGTGGAACGCAGCATAATCACCGCACCGGTAAGCACGCTGACATCATTCTCACCGCGCAGATGAACCGGGGTAATTTCCATCAGGAAGTTCTGTCCGCCGATCACCACATGCTCGCTGTGCGTGCCCTGCGGGTTGCTTTCGAGCCAGCGCTGGAAATTAAAACCGGCGATCAGTTGCGCTGCATGATGGCTACTCAGCTTGTCCTGGCTCTGGCCGAAGAGCTGACAGCTGGCCTGGTTGGTACGCTCAATTTTACCTTTCAAATCGAGCGACAAAAATGGCTCAGGCATGGCTTCAAGCAACGCACTCAGCGCCAGATGTTCACGTTCAGACGGCATCCACGGCACGGTACGGACATCCGTAACGCCAGCGATACGGCGAATTTCAGCCATCAGGCTGCTGAATGTATTGAATTCGATTTCGGCAAAATTGAGGTAAATTCGCCCGATAGGGTCGATGTCGATGCCGCGCAAATCAATGTCACGCAAAACAAGGAGATCGAGTAATTCGCGGGTCAGGCCGATACGGTCCTGACAGAACACTTCCAGACGCATGGGAAATTCACTCTTTAAGCCAGTCACTTTAAAATGATATGTCAGATATCGTCTGGCTGGAAGCTCGCTGTCAACAAATATTGACAGCGAGGTGAATTCTTACGCTTTATTGTGATTTTTTGCTCAGTGTCTCTTTCAACTGACCGACAAGTTCGCGGCGAAAATCACCAAGACGCGGTTTATCGTCGTTAATCCACGGCAGCGGTCGGCATAATTCCATCGCTTTAATCCCCAGTCGCGCGGTCAACAGCCCGGCACCGATCCCTTGCGCAGCACGCGTGGATAAACGCGCGGCAAGATCCTGAGACATCCAGTCCATGCCCACTTCACGCACCAGTTCGCTGGCTCCGGCAAACGCCATATTCAGCAGCACCAGACGGAAAAGGCGCAGACGGCTGTAATACCCAAGTTCGATGCCATACAGCGTAGCAATGCGGTTGATGAGGCGCAGATTGCGCCACGCGATAAACGCCATATCCACCAACGCCAGCGGACTAACGGCGATCATCAGCGTCGATTCCGCCGCCGAACGGCTAATCTCCCGCCGCGCCTGTGAATCGAGAACCGGCTGCACGATGTTTGCATACAGGCTGACGATCTCGCGGTCGTTTTGTGTTTCATGAATAGCCGCATACCAGCGTTGCAGGGCCGGATGCGACTGGTCGATACCCGCCTGACTGGCCAGCTTTTCGCAAAATGCGCGCCCTTTTCCGGTCGCATGACTGTGCAGCAAATCGCGCGCTTCGTCGCGCTCATGCGCACGCTGGCGCAGTCGCCACAAACGACGCCATTCAGTGGCAATTGAACCGACACCCGCGCCGATGATAAGAGCGCCCGCCGCACATCCGCCCAGAGCCACCCAGTCCTGGGTTTGCCAGGCATTCATCGTCCACTGCACGCCCTGGCCGACCACACTCACGCCAAAAAGCGTCAGCCCGGCAGTGACCATTTTGCGCCACAGGCTGCGTTTGGGCCGCAGCGCCGCCTCAACCACCGCTTCTGCCTGCCCTTCGTCCGCAAGCAGTTCATCGGCGACAACGGGCGCAAATTTCTCAGCGTCCGGGCCACTGAAGGCCTGAGCAGTTTTAAACGCTTCGGCCCGCTCTTGCTCAAGCTGGCCGGTAAAATCGATGCGTGGCTTTAACGGTTCCGTCATCGCAACTTATCTCCTATTAAAAACTCCAGCGCCGCGTCGAGGCGAATGTGCGGCAACGGCTGGTCGACGTTCATCGCCTGAGGGCGAAACGCCTCAAACTGAAATCCCTGATTTTGCCAGAATGCCTGCCCCGGCAATCGCGCCGGTACTTCGCCGGGATAGACGGTCAGCGGCTCACCATCGCTCAGACGATTACCGCGCAGCGCCGGGATTTTCTCACCGTTGACGTCAATCAGCCCGCTCTGCGTCGCCTGCACCGCCGCCAGCCCCAGACAATCCATGCTGATCCCTTCGAACGCTGCGTTTTGCCACGCGTCCTGAACAAGCTGTTGCAGCAGCGAGACCATATTCGCATGCTGATCGACCGTCACATGATCGGCTTTGGTGGCGGCGAACAGCAGCTTATCGATAACCGGCGAAAACAGACGGCGGAACAGTGTCCGCTGCCCGTAGTGAAAACTTTGCATCAGTTGGGTGAGCGCCAGGCGCATATCGTTGAAGGCCTGCGGCCCACTGTTCAGCGGTTGCAGACAGTCCACCAGCACAATCTGGCGGTCGAAGCGCAGGAAGTGGTTTTTATAAAACCCCTTCACCACTTTCTCGCAGTAATAGTTAAAGCGATCGCGCAACATCCCGACGTTGGTGTGTTTGTCCGCCATCGCCAGTTTTGACTCACCCCAGCTTTCGACATCCGGCCACGGGAAGAATTGCAGCGCAGGCGCCCCCGCCATTTCACCAGGTAGTACAAAGCGGCCTGGCTGAATAAAGTGCAGCCCCTGCTGTTTGCATTGATGAAGATAATCGGTCCAGGCCTGCGAAATGGCAGCGAGTCGGTTTTCGTCCGCCGGGGCCAGCGGGTCCAGCCCGGCGCACAGCTCACGCCATTTTGCCGACCACTCCGCACGTTGCCCTTGCAACAGGCCGGTCATTTGCCGCGACCAGCTCAGGTAATCCTGGGCCAGCATCGGTAAATCGAGCAACCATTCGCCGGGATAATCGACGATTTCAAGGTACAGCGTGGAGGTGTCTTTGAAATGGCGCAGCACGGATTCGTTAGAACGAAAGCGCAGCGCGAGGCGAATTTCACTCACCCCACGCGTCGGTGTCGGCCAGGCGGGCGGTGTGCCGTACAGCTGCGCCAGCCCTTCGTCGTAGGTAAAGCGAGGAATACCAAAATCGCGCTGCGGCACACGTTTTACGCCCAGCAGACGCTCTTCCCGCGCCGCGCTCAGCAGCGGCAGCCGTGCGCCAGCATGTAAGTTAAGCAACTGGTTAACCATCGCGGTGATAAACGCGGTTTTGCCGCTGCGGCTTAATCCCGTGACCGCCAGTCGCAAATGGCGGTCTACGCCACGATTAACCAGTGAATTAAATTCGTTTTTAAGTCGCTTCATCGCCATCCTGTTTTGCCTGAAGGAATTATTATTCTTAAAAATATGACATGGGGGCAAAATGAAAGGAATAAAACCTTATGACAAAACGGCACATTTCCGGCGTGCCGTCTGATGTTATTTCAGTTTCCCCGAAAAGCACATAGCCAGTTTCTTCAGCAGCGGCTCCAGCGCCACGGCCAGTAACATTCTGACTGGTTTACGGGCAACAGACTTCACCGCCCAACCCGCGACACCTGCCGGGCCATAACGTAGCGCGGTCAGTAAAACGAATTTGCCTGCGATAACCAGGCCCGGTTTCATTTTCTGACCGGCCTGCTGCCAGTTTTTGTTCATTGTAATTTCTCTCCGTTAAAGCTGGCGAAAACGGCTGCGCAGCGTGAACGTGTCGGAGGTGACGTAACGTTCCATTTCGCGCAAACGCTTCTCGCCGGAAGCCAGTTCGGCATCCACCGCATCCAGCAAATCACTGCTGGTCGGCGCATCTTCCGATGCCATCGCACTGTCTGGCATCGGGTCGAGCACAAAGGATAAGACGATGTACGCCACCAGTGTAAAGAAGGCCAGTCCGAAGAAGATAGACAGCACGGTGACCGCGCGGACCAGCTTGACGGGAACGTCGAGATAGTGCGCCAGACCGGCACAGACACCGCGCACCATCCCCTGCTGGGGAATGCGCCACAGCTTTTTATTCAGATTCAGTCCACCCATTAATTGTCCCTCCAGTTCGGATGTTCCGCGTCCAGAATCGCTTCCAGCGACTGGATGCGTTCACGCATTTTTTTCGCGTCATCGGTGAGCTGCAACAGGCGTTGCTGTTCGCTTTGCGAAAGCTCGCCCCGGGAAGAACGGTTGCTGTAGTGCAGCCATAACCAGATCGGCAGAACAAACAGCACGAAAATGGTCAGGGGAATAGCCAGAAACAGCGCACTCATAGGGTCTCCTTGTCTTACGATGCGTTGCGGCACGCGAAGGTGCCGCATTCATTATTATTGGTTGTCTTGCTTCATTTTGGCTTTCAGCACCGCAAGCTGCTCGCTGATTTCGTCATCCGCCTTCAGATCGGCAAACTGCTGATCCAGCGTTTTCTGTTTACCGAAGCTGTGGCTCTCGGCCTCGGCTTCCATATGATCGATACGACGTTCGAACGATTCGAAACGCGCCATCGCTTCATCAATTTTACCGCTATCCAGCTGACGGCGAACGTCGCGGGATGAGCTGGCAGCCTGATGACGCAGCGTCAGCGCCTGCTGGCGAGCGCGGGTTTCGCTGAGTTTGTTTTCCAGCTCCGCAATCTCTTTTTTCATGCGGGTCAGGGTTTCATCGACCAGCGTGATTTCATGCTCCAGCGTAGCGACGATGTCGGTCAGCTTCTGTTTTTCGATCAGCGCCGAACGGGCCAGATCGTCTTTCTCTTTACGCAGCGCCAGTTCTGCTTTTTCCTGCCATTCGGTCTGCTGGGCCGTCGCCTGCTCAATGCGGCGAGAAAGCTGTTTCTTTTCGGCCAGCGCACGGGCAGAGGTGGAACGGACTTCAACCAGCGTGTCTTCCATTTCCTGAATCATCAGACGCACCAGCTTCTGCGGGTCTTCCGCTTTTTCCAGCAGCGAGTTGATGTTGGCGTTCACGATGTCGGCAAAACGAGAAAAAATACCCATAATTCAATCCTCACAGTTCTGTTATCGGGCGATGCCCTGCTGATGAGCTAATACAAATCCCGTGCCAATTTTTTATCTTATTGATTTATATGATTGTGGTTGATTTTACACCACAGAGAACCTACTCTCACCTGGTGAATATCGCTAACGAGTGGTTAATTTCATCATGGCTGATTACAAAGATAATTTATTGGGTGAAGCGAACAGTTTTCTTGAGGTGCTGGAGCAGGTTTCCCGCCTCGCCCCTCTCAATAAACCGGTGCTGATTATCGGTGAGCGCGGGACCGGGAAAGAGCTGATCGCCAACCGCCTGCACTATCTTTCCGGACGATGGGACGGCCCGTTCATCTCTCTTAACTGCGCGGCGCTGAACGAAAATCTGCTCGATACGGAGCTGTTCGGCCATGAGGCGGGCGCCTTTACCGGTGCGCAAAAACGTCATCCAGGGCGTTTCGAACGCGCTGATGGTGGGACGCTGTTCCTTGATGAACTCGCTACCGCGCCGATGTTGGTTCAGGAAAAGCTGTTGCGCGTTATCGAGTACGGCGAGCTGGAGCGTGTCGGGGGCAGCCAGCCGTTGCAGGTCAATGTGCGTCTGGTGTGCGCCACTAATGCCGACCTTCCACAGATGGTGGCGGAGGAGAAATTCCGCGCGGATCTGCTCGACAGACTGGCCTTTGACGTGGTGCAGCTTCCGCCGCTGCGCGAACGCCGCAGCGATATCATGCTGCTGGCCGAGCAGTTTGCCATTCAGATGTGCCGCGAGCTCGGCCTGCCGCTGTTCCCCGGTTTTAGCGACTATGCGCGGGAAACGCTGCTGGATTACCGCTGGCCGGGCAATATTCGTGAGCTGAAAAACGTGGTCGAGCGTTCCGTCTATCGCCACGCCAGCAGCGAAACCGAGCTGGATAACATTATTATCGATCCCTTTTATCGCGCCGCACCGACGAAACTGGAACCCGCGCCGCACGCCGATGCCCCGTCTCTGCCGCTCGATTTACGCCAGTTCCAGCATATTCAGGAACAGCAGTTACTGGAACAGAGCCTGAAAGAGGCAAAATATAACCAGAAGCAGGCTGCCGAACTGCTGGGTCTGACCTACCATCAATTAAGGGCATTGCTCAAAAAGCATCAAATGCGCTGACATTATCGGCACTTACCCGCAGACATTTTCCGAATCGGGGGTAAGTGCGATACACTTTGCAGATCGAATCTAAAAACCCTGAAAATTATGCGTCTGGTTTTATCGTCCCTGATTGCACTCGGTCTGTTTAGCCGCCTGGTCTTTGCTGCACCCGAACCGACTGCGCTTCCTGATATTCGCGACAGCGGTTTTGTCTATTGCGTGAACGGGCAAGTCGACACCCTGAACCCACAAAAAGCAGGCAGCGGCCTGATTGTCGACACCCTCGCGGCACAGCTTTACGATCGCCTGCTTGATGTCGATCCTTATACTTATCGCCTGGTGCCGGAGCTGGCTGAGAGCTGGGAAGTGCTGGATAACGGCGCGACCTACCGTTTCCATCTGCGCGACGACGTGGCGTTTCAGTCTACCCCGTGGTTCAAACCGACCCGCAAGTTGAACGCCGATGATGTGGTGTTTACCTTCCAGCGTATTTTTAATCGCAACCATCCCTGGCATAACGTCAACGGCGGCAGTTTCCCGTATTTCGACAGCCTGCAGTTTGCCGATACGGTGAAAGACGTGCGCAAGCTGGACAATCGGACGGTGGAGTTTCGCCTGACGCGCCCGGATGCCTCTTTCCTGTGGCACCTCGCGACCCACTATGCGTCAGTGATGTCAGCGGAATACGCCGATAAACTGACGAAAGCCGATCATCAGGAACTCCTCGATCGCCAGCCGGTCGGGACTGGCCCGTTCCAGATGGCAGAATACCGCTCCGGGCAGTATATTCGGTTACAACGTCACGAACACTTCTGGCGCGGCACACCGCTGATGCCGCAGGTGGTGGTCGATTTAGGTTCTGGCGGAACCGGCAGGTTATCTAAACTGCTGACCGGCGAATGCGATGTGCTCGCCTGGCCTGCTGCCAGCCAGCTGACGATTCTACGTGACGATCCGCGTTTGCGTCTGACTCTGCGCCCCGGCATGAACATCGCCTATCTGGCGTTTAATACCGATAAGCCGCCGCTCAATAATCCTGCCGTACGCCACGCTCTGGCGCTTGCCATCAATAACCAGCGCTTAATGCAATCCATCTATTACGGCACGGCGGAAACGGCAGCATCGATTTTGCCGCGCGCGTCGTGGGCCTATGACAGCGAAGCGAAAATCACCGAATACGATCCGGCAAAATCACGCGAACAGCTGAAAGCGCTGGGCGCGACCAACCTCACCCTGCAACTGTGGGTCCCGACCAGTTCCCAGGCGTGGAACCCGAGCCCGCTAAAAACGGCGGAACTGATCCAGGCCGATATGGCTCAGGTCGGCGTGAAAGTGGTGATTGTGCCGGTAGAAGGCCGCTTCCAGGAGGCGCGTCTGATGGACATGAATCATGACCTGACGCTCTCCGGTTGGTCGACGGACAGTAACGATCCTGACAGTTTCTTCCGCCCGCTCCTGAGCTGTGCCGCCATTCGTTCCCAGACCAACTACGCTCACTGGTGTAACCGTGAATTTGACACGGTGCTGCAAAAGGCGCTGTCGTCTCAGCAGTTGGCCTCGCGCATCGAAGCGTACGACGAAGCGCAGAATATTCTGGCCCGCGAACTGCCGGTGCTGCCGCTGGCCTCTTCCCTGCGATTGCAGGCCTATCGCTATGATATTAAAGGTCTGGTGCTCAGCCCATTTGGTAACGCTTCGTTCGCTGGCGTGTCACGTGAGAAACCCGATGAGGTGAAAAAACCATGATTATTTTTACCTTACGACGCCTGCTGCTGCTGGCGATCACGCTGTTTTTTCTGACCTTTATCGGCTTTAGCCTGAGCTACTTCACGCCCCACGCCCCGCTGCAAGGCTCGTCCTTCTGGGACGCATGGTTATTCTGGTTTAACGGCGTGCTGCACTGGGATTTTGGCGTTTCGAGCATTAACGGCCAGCTGATCTCCGAGCAGTTGAAAGAGGTGTTCCCGGCGACTATGGAGCTGTGCATTCTGGCCTTTGGTTTTGCCCTGATGGTCGGTATTCCGGTGGGGATGCTGGCGGGGATCACACGCAATAAATGGCAGGATAAACTGATCAGCGCGTTGGCCCTGCTCGGCTTCTCAATTCCGGTCTTCTGGCTGGCGCTGTTGCTTACGTTGTTCTTCTCCCTGACGCTGGGCTGGCTGCCGGTCTCCGGGCGTTTCGATCTGCTCTACGCCGTCAAAACTGTCACTGGCTTTGCCATTATCGACGCCTGGCTTTCTGACTCCGTCTGGCGTCACGAGATGATCATCAGCACCCTGCGCCATATGGTGCTGCCGGTGCTGACGCTGGCGGTTGCGCCGACCACGGAAGTGATCCGCCTGATGCGCACCAGCACGATTGATGTTTTTGACCAGAATTATGTGAAAGCGGCCGCCACGCGCGGTTTGTCACGTTTGACGGTCCTGCGTCGTCACGTACTGCACAACGCCCTTCCGCCGGTGATCCCACGCCTGGGGCTGCAATTTTCGACCATGCTGACCCTGGCGATGATCACCGAGATGGTGTTCAGTTGGCCAGGTCTCGGACGCTGGATGATCAACGCCATTCGTCAGCAGGACTACGCGGCGATTTCCGCCGGTGTGATGGTGATCGGCTCGCTGGTGATTATCGTGAACGTGATTTCTGACATTTTGGGTGCGATGGCCAACCCGCTGAAACATAAGGAATCGTATGCCTTACGATAGCGTATACAGGGAAAAGCGCACGCCCGGCGTAGTTCGGACCGTGTGGCGCAAATTCTACGGCGACACCACGGCGATGATCGGTTTATACGGCTGTGGCGGCCTGGCATTGCTGTGTATTTTTGGCGGCTGGTTTGCCCCGTATGGCCTGGATCAGCAGTTCCTCGGCTATCAACTGCTGCCACCGTCATGGTCACGCTACGGTGAAGTATCGTTCTTTCTCGGCACTGACGACTTAGGCCGCGATGTTCTGAGCCGTCTGTTAAGCGGTGCAGCCCCCACCGTGGGCGGTGCGTTCGTCGTCACTTTCGCTGCCACCTTCTTCGGCCTGGCGCTCGGCGTGTTTGCCGGTGCGACGCACGGCCTGCGTTCGGCGGTGCTGAATCATATTCTCGATACTCTGCTGTCCATTCCTTCCCTGCTGCTGGCAATCATCGTCGTTGCTTTTGCCGGACCACATCTGTCGCATGCGATGTTTGCCGTCTGGCTGGCGCTGCTGCCGCGCATGGTTCGCTCAGTTTATAGCCTGGTGCATGACGAGCTGGAAAAAGAGTATGTTGTCGCCGCCCGTTTAGACGGCGCGACCACGATGAATATTCTTTGGTTCGCGGTAATGCCTAACATCGCTTCGGGGCTGGTGACTGAAATCACCCGTGCTCTGTCGATGGCGATTCTCGATATTGCCGCGCTCGGTTTTCTCGATCTCGGCGCGCAATTGCCGTCACCGGAATGGGGCGCGATGCTCGGTGATGCGCTGGAGCTGATTTATGTCGCACCGTGGACGGTGATGCTGCCCGGTGCCGCCATCATGGTGAGCGTGCTGCTGATTAACCTGCTGGGCGACGGAATTCGCCGCGCGATTAACGCGGGGGTGCAATAATGCCGTTACTTGATATCCGCAATCTGACGATTGAATTTAAAACCGGCGAAGGCTGGGTGAAAGCGGTCGACAGGATCAGTATTACGCTTGCCGAAGGCGAAATCCGCGGGCTGGTGGGTGAGTCTGGCTCCGGTAAGAGCCTGATTGCTAAGGCGATCTGCGGCGTCGCCAAAGACAACTGGCGCGTCACCGCTGACCGTATGCGATTTGATGATATCGATCTCCTGCGCCTGTCGCCACGCGAGCGCCGCAAGCTGGTCGGGCATAACGTCTCGATGATCTTCCAGGAGCCGCAGTCATGTCTCGACCCGTCTGAACGGGTTGGCAAACAGCTGATGCAGAACATCCCCGGCTGGACCTACAAAGGCCGCTGGTGGCAGCGCGTCGGCTGGCGCAAACGCCGCGCGATTGAACTGTTGCACCGCGTCGGCATTAAAGATCACAAAGATGCGATGCGCAGCTTCCCGTATGAACTGACGGACGGCGAGTGCCAAAAGGTGATGATCGCCATCGCACTGGCCAATCAGCCGCGCCTGCTGATCGCCGATGAGCCGACCAACGCGATGGAACCGACGACGCAAGCGCAGATTTTCCGCCTGCTGTCGCGCCTCAATCAGAACAACAACACCACCATTTTGCTGATCAGCCATGACCTGCAGATGCTGAGCAAATGGGCGGATAAAATCGACGTGATGTACTGCGGTCAGACGGTGGAAACGGCCATCAGCGAAGAACTGGTGAATACGCCGCATCATCCTTATACCCAGGCGCTGATCCGCGCGATCCCCGATTTTGGCAGCGCGATGCCGCATAAAAGCCGCCTCAATACGCTTCCGGGGGCTATTCCACTGCTGGAGTCGCTGCCAATCGGCTGTCGACTGGGGCCGCGCTGCCCTTACGCCCAGCGCGAATGTATTGAAACGCCACGGCTGACCGGCGCGAAAAACCATCTGTACGCCTGTCATTTCCCGCTGAACATGGAGAGAGAGTAAATGGTCGAAACGTTGCTGGAAGTTCGCAACCTGAGTAAGACCTTCCGCTATCGCACGGGGCTGTTTCATCGCCAGACCGTCGAAGCGGTGAAGCCTCTCAGCTTTACCCTGCGCGAGAAACAGACGCTGGCAATCATTGGCGAAAACGGTTCCGGGAAATCCACGCTGGCGAAAATGCTGGCGGGGATGGTTGAACCGACGGCGGGCGATGTGCTGATCGACGATCATTTTCTGTCCTTCGGTGACTATTCGTTTCGCAGCCAGCGCATTCGTATGATTTTCCAGGACCCGTCGACATCGCTCAATCCGCGTCAACGTATCTCGCAAATTCTCGATTTTCCGCTGCGCCTGAATACGGATCTGGAGCCGGAGGAACGGCGTAAACGCGTGATTGAGACGCTACGTCTGGTCGGTCTGCTGCCCGATCACGTCAGCTATTATCCGCACATGCTCGCACCCGGCCAGAAACAGCGTCTGGGGCTGGCGCGCGCGCTGATCCTGCGCCCGAAGGTGATTATCGCCGATGAAGCGCTGGCATCTTTAGATATGTCGATGCGTTCCCAACTGATCAATCTGATGCTCGAATTGCAGGAGAAACAGGGTATTTCGTATATCTACGTGACTCAGCATCTCGGGATGATGAAACACATCAGCGACCAGGTACTGGTCATGCATCAGGGTGAAGTGGTCGAGCGCGGAAGCACCGCCGACGTGTTGGCTTCACCGCTGCACGACCTGACCAAACGGCTGATTTCCGGTCATTTCGGTGAAGCGCTGACGGCGGATGCGTGGCGAAAAGACAGGTAACCGCTTTACTATAAAGTGGTCGGATTAACTCTGAACGCGACACGTGATATTATCGCCGCGTTTTAACGACGAGCGCCACGTATGAGAGGGCGTTCGCCATAACAATGAATATAAGGATCTAAGCTATGGGTTTTCTTTCCGGTAAGCGCATTCTGGTGACTGGCGTCGCCAGCAAACTGTCCATCGCCTACGGCATCGCACAGGCTATGCACCGCGAAGGCGCTGAGCTGGCGTTCACCTACCAGAATGACAAGCTGAAAGGCCGTGTTGAAGAGTTCGCCGCACAGCTGGGTTCCAGCATCATTCTGGAATGCGACGTTGCTCAAGATGAAAGCATCGATGGCATGTTCGCAGAGCTTGCAAAAGTGTGGCCGAAATTTGACGGTTTCGTGCACTCAATCGGTTTCGCACCGGGCGATCAGCTGGACGGCGACTACGTGAACGCGGTAACCCGTGAAGGCTTCAAAATCGCTCACGACATCAGTTCTTACAGCTTTGTGGCAATGGCTAAAGCCTGCCGCACCATGCTGAACCCAGGCTCTGCATTGCTGACCCTGTCTTACCTGGGCGCTGAGCGTGCGATCCCTAACTACAACGTAATGGGCCTGGCGAAAGCTTCTCTGGAAGCCAACGTGCGCTACATGGCGAACGCGATGGGTCCAGAAGGCGTGCGTGTTAACGGTATCTCTGCTGGTCCAATCCGTACTCTGGCCGCTTCCGGTATCAAAGACTTCCGTAAAATGCTGGCGCATTGCGAAGCCGTTACCCCGATTCGTCGCACTGTGACCATCGAAGATGTGGGTAACTCCGCAGCATTCCTGTGCTCTGACCTCTCTGCTGGCATCTCCGGCGAAGTGGTTCACGTTGACGGCGGTTTCAACATCGCGGCAATGAACGAGCTGGAAATCAAATAAGTTGTGTCACTCTCTTCCCTCCGGGGAAGAGAGTTTCTCCCCGTCGTTATTCCGTTCTGCTATTTGTTATCACCTAACAATATTTTTCCCCTTGCAAGCCATGCGCCAGGATATTGATCGCCATTTGAGATCAAGGAACGCACATGGAACAACGCCGTTTTTCCGGCAAAGGCCACTGGTATCACGAAACCCAGACAAATCACTGTCCGGATGATGTTCTGCCGCTGGTTCCCGAGGCCGCTCATGTCGACGATCGTTTTTTACTCGATTTAACGCTGCCCGCTGAGATTGTGACCCCGTGTGAAAGTTGGCTTAAGCCTGCCAGAGCGTTATGCCACGTGCTTTTTCCGCTGCATATCGCTGTCAATCGGCTACATACGCTCAGCGCCTACGACCGGCTGAGCACAGCGTTAACCGTGGCGCAGGCGTGTGGCGTTCAGCGCCTGTGTAACCACTACGCCGCCCTGCTCGCGCCTCTTCCCGGACCGGATTCCTCACGAGAAAGTAATCAACGCCTCGCCCAAATCACTCAGTACGCCCGCCAGTTAGCAAGCTCACCCGATATCATTGATGACAAAGCGCAGCAGCAGCTGGATGAAGTGGGTCTGACAACCTACGACGTGATTGTGATTAATCAGATAATCGGCTTTGTCGGCTTTCAGGCACGCGTGGTTGCCGCTTTCCAGGCCTTACTGGGCTATCCCGTTCGCTGGCTTCCTGGGCATCACATTCCTCCGCACGCGCGGGTGACGGATATTAATATGAGTGAGTGGGAACCCCTGTTCCCTGGTGTCGAGTTACGCTATGCCACCGCGCAACAGCTTGAACTGCTCGCTCGCTGGCAAACGGAGCCCGCATTAAGGGAACTGACGGCGGTGCTTTGCCACGAACCGGAGATACTCAACGGCACGGGCGAGATCCTGAAAAGTGGTATTCAAGAGGCAAATAGTCGCTATTCCACTCATCATGCCGTTGCGGCGGCGACAGAACTTTTGGCCGTCTCTCCCGACCGATTCAGCGCCGCGCAATTTACCCCGCTACTTGATGAGGGCATTCCCCCCGTGGAGGCAATTAATTTGCTGACCTGGTGCGCTTTTTGCGGTTGGCTCAACCGTCTGAAAATTGCCTTAAACAAGGGTGACTGAGCCTGGTAAATCCCTAAATGCGCTTGCTGTAGCAGTGAGATTCGCGTAAAACTGTCAGCCGCTCAATGGCCACGAAAATAGAATACTATGCTTCAGGACAACCCGCTGCTAGCGCAGCTTAAACAGCAATTGCATTCCCAGACGCCGCGCGCTGAAGGGGTGGTAAAAGCCACGGAAAAAGGCTTTGGCTTCCTGGAAGTCGATGCACAGAAAAGCTACTTCATCCCGCCTCCACAGATGAAGAAAGTGATGCACGGCGATCGTGTAACGGCAGTGATTCATACCGACAAGGATCGTGAATCCGCCGAGCCAGAAGAATTAATCGAACCTTTCCTGACCCGTTTTGTCGGGAAAGTACAGCGTAAAGACGATCGTCTTTCCATCGTTCCGGACCATCCGCTGCTTAAGGATGCGATTCCATGCCGCGCTGAACGCGGCGTTGAACATGATTTCAAACAAGGTGACTGGGCCGTTGCCCAGATGCGTCGCCATCCGCTGAAAGGCGACCGTGGTTTTTACGCAGAACTGACCCATTTCATTACCTTCGGCGACGATCATTTCGTTCCGTGGTGGGTAACGCTCGCCCGTCATAATCTGGAAAAAGAAGCGCCAAATGGCGTGGCAACAGAAATGATGGACGAAGGTCTGGAGCGTCGTGATTTAACAGCCCTGAACTTCGTTACCATCGACAGCGCCAGCACCCAGGATATGGATGATGCGCTGTATGTGGAAGAAGGCAGCGACGGCAAACTGCACCTGACTGTCGCGATTGCCGACCCGACGGCGTGGATCGCCGAAGGCAGCAAGCTGGACGATTCCGCTAAAATTCGCGCGTTCACCAACTATCTGCCGGGCTTCAATATCCCGATGCTGCCACGTGAACTCTCTGACGATCTCTGCTCGCTGCGTGCGAACGAAGTGCGTCCGGTACTCTCGTGCCGCATGACCGTGGCTGCTGACGGCACGATTGAAGACGATATCGAATTTTTCGCCGCAACTATCGAATCCAAAGCGAAGCTGGCGTACGACGATGTCTCTGATTGGCTGGAAAATAGCGGCAGCTGGAAACCAGAAAATGAGGCTATTGCTCAGCAAATCACGCTGTTGCAACAACTCTGCCTGAGCCGTGGCGAATGGCGTAAAACCCATGCGTTGGTGTTCAAAGATCGCCCGGATTATCGCTTTGTGCTGGGTGAAAAAGGCGAAGTGCTGGATATCGTTGCCGAACCGCGTCGTATCGCTAACCGCATTGTTGAAGAGTCGATGATTGCCGCCAACATTTGTGCCGCTCGCGTGTTGCGCGACAAACTCGGTTTTGGCATTTACAACGTGCATACCGGTTTTGATCCGGCGAACACCGAAGCACTGGCTGCTCTGCTGAAAACGCACGACGTTCACGTAGATCCGCAGGAAGTGCTGACCTTAAACGGCTTCTGCAAACTGCGCCGCGAGCTGGATGCGCAGCCGTCTGGTTTCCTCGACAGCCGTATTCGTCGCTTCCAGTCCTTCGCAGAAATCAGCACCGAGCCAGGTCCGCACTTTGGTCTGGGCCTTGAGGCGTATGCGACCTGGACTTCACCGATCCGTAAATACGGCGATATGGTTAACCACCGTCTGCTGAAAGCGGTTATCAAAGGTGAAACCATTGCCCGTCCGCAGGAAGATACCACCGTGCAGATGGCGGAACGCCGTCGCCTGAACCGTATGGCTGAACGCGATGTCGGCGACTGGCTGTATGCGCGCTTCCTGAATGACAAAGCCGGTACGGACACCCGTTTTGCGGCTGAAATCATTGACGTGAGCCGCGGCGGGATGCGCGTGCGTCTGATCGATAATGGTGCCGTTGCCTTTATTCCGGCCCCGTTCCTGCACGCGGTCCGCGATGAACTGACCTGTAGCCAGGAAAATGGCGCAGTACAGATCAAAGGCGAAACGGTTTATAAAGTCACGGATGTGATTGATGTGAACATCGCTGAAGTGCGTATGGAAACCCGGAGTATTATCGCGCGCCCTGTCGCCTGATAAGTTTTAAAAATGTCGGCTATTTCTTTTAAGGGAAAGCCGACATTTTTCTTCCCCTGATAAATCGCACATTCATCACTTTTTCTTAATATTTTCCTCTCGTTCCCCACAAAAACCATCACCATTATCTACAGTAAAAGTAATCCGTCATTTTTGGTTACTGGAATTTTTATCCACGTGTATCCTTTTAAGCCCATCTCGTTTTAATATAAGAATGCAGGGAAAAACAATAAGTTCACTTCGGTTTTGCCGCTGTCATACCACGGGAAAATCGAATGTAAATGCATAATTTTTGCGCCATTGAGCAGGTTCGGGAGAGAGCATGATTGACGATTTGGAGCAAAATTTGCTGTTTCGTTACATGGGCACACACAGCCCCTGGTGGCGTTTGACAGCTGACAGCAATGCTCTGCATCTGGCCGCCAGTGAAAACGCTGATATCACCCAGGTGGTTGCCTTGAGCGACGATCAGGCCGAACTTGTCCGCCAGCTTACCGTCATCACTTCCAGCATTACCATGACGCTTTCCCTCTATGGCTCCGACGTTCCCGTGCATCTGGTGGGGCGCAAAATCAATAAAAAGGAGTGGGCTGGCACCGCTTCTGCCTGGAATGACACCCCTTCCGTGGCGCGCGATCTGGTGCAGGGGTTATCCTTCGCCGAACAAGTCGTTTCTGAAGCTAACTCGGTGATTGTTATCCTCGATCAGCAGGGCAATATTCAGCGCTTTAACCGCCTGAGCGAAGAATATACCGGCATGAAAGAGCATGAAGTCATCGGGCAAAACGTCTTTAAATTGTTTATGAGCCGCAGTGAAGCGGCGGCCTCTAAACGCAATATTTCTGGTTTTTTCCGTAACGGCAGTTCGTACGAAGTAGAACGCTGGATCAAGACCCGCAAAGGGCAACGATTGTTTCTGTTCAGAAACAAGTTTGTACATAGCGGTAGCGGGAAAAATGAAATATTCCTTATCTGTTCTGGCACGGATATTACTGAAGAACGCCGGGCACAGGAACGTCTTCGCGTACTGGCCAATACGGACACCATCACCGGCCTGCCGAATCGTAATGCGATTCACGAATTAATCAGCAATGCTATCGAAACACGCGGCGAATCCCAGGTCGGGGTGGTCTATCTCGATCTCGATAACTTCAAAAAAGTTAACGATGCTTACGGGCATATGTTTGGCGACCAACTATTGCAGGCGGTCGCACTAGCTATCCTGAGCTGTCTGGAAGAAGGCCAAATACTGGCGCGTCTGGGCGGCGATGAATTTATTGTGCTCGCGACGGATACCTCGCAAAGCTCGCTTGAGGCGATGGCCTCACGTATTCTGACGCGTCTGCGCCAGCCCTTCCGTATTGGCTTGATCGAAATCTACACCGGCTGTTCACTGGGGATTTCGCTGGCACCACAGCACGGCACCGATCGAGAAAGTATTATTCGCAACGCCGATACGGCGATGTATACCGCTAAAGAGAGCGGACGCGGTAAGTTCTGCGTCTTCTCGCCGGAAATGAATCAACGCGTGTTCGAATATTTGTGGCTGGATACCAACCTGCGCAAGGCGCTGGATAACGATCAGCTGTTAATTCACTATCAGCCCAAAATGACCTGGCGCGGCGAAGTGCGAAGTCTGGAAGCACTGGTGCGCTGGCAGTCCCCTGAGCGCGGTTTAATCCCGCCGCTGGAGTTTATCTCGTACGCCGAAGAATCGGGCCTGATTGTTCCTCTGGGACGCTGGGTTATGCTCGACGTGGTGCGTCAGGTGGCGAAATGGCGTGATAAGGGGATCAATCTCCGGGTGGCGGTGAACGTCTCTGCCCGCCAACTGGCAGACCAGACCATATTCAGCGATTTAAAACAGGCGCTAAAAGATCTGAACTTTGAATACTGCCCGATTGACGTAGAGCTGACCGAAAGCTGCCTGATAGAAAACGAAGAGCTGGCCCTGTCGGTTATTCAGCAATTCAGCCAACTGGGGGCGCAAATTCATCTTGATGATTTTGGGACCGGATATTCCTCGCTATCGCAGCTGGCGCGTTTCCCGATTGATGCCATTAAACTTGATCAGGTATTTGTTCGCGATATTCATAAACAATCGATTTCCCAGTCGCTGGTGCGGGCCATTGTCGCTGTGGCTCAGGCCCTGAATTTACAGGTCATTGCTGAAGGCGTTGAGAGCGCGAAAGAAGACGCCTTTCTGACCAAGAATGGCGTCAACGAACGGCAAGGTTTCTTATTTGCTAAGCCGATGCCCGCTGCCGCATTCGAGCGCTGGCTAAAACGCTATCAGGCGAAGAAGATGCGTTAGCTGGCTTTACGCATTCCTGCCGCGTTGTGACGATTTTGCAGCATCACCAGGCGTTCCATATAAGCAATGTCTTTCGGCTCCAGGCAGAATGCCGCATCCACCCAGTCCTCGGTGATATCCATTAACTCACTACGTGGAAGTTGCAGCACGCGCTGACGGGCACGAAGCATCGCCCTTACGCCATTCAACTTGGGCTGTAGAGTATCGATAAACGTGCGCGTCGACACATACCCATGACCCGGCTCAAACAGCACATCGACCAGTCCGTACTGCTCATGCCATTCCGCCGTATGCGATTCTCCTCGGTAGATGAGTTCCTCAGCGAGTTTCATGCCTGCGCGACGGGCGACCAGCGAATATCCGCCCATGCCGGGGAACAGGTTAAAGGCGATTTCCGGAAATCCCAGGCGCGCGTCGCGCTGCGCCAGCACAAAATGATGCGCTAACGCTGCCTCAAAGCCGCCACCGAGCGCACTGCCCTCCACCATCGCCAGTGTAATGGCTCCTGTATCAAAACCGCGTGAAGCGGCGTGGACACAATCCACACAGGCGCGAGCGTAAGCACGCAACGCCTCGCGGCGACCATTCTGGATGCATTCGACAAAGAAGCGTAAATCGCCTCCCGTGTTATACATGTCCGGGACCAGTGAACCGGTCACCCAGAAATCCACAACAAAGCCTGACTGTCGTACCAGCCACGACATGTTCATGATTTCCTCGATTAACGCGTGATTGAAACAGGGACGCGGCTGAGCGCGGAGCATCATCCATACCGTACGCCGTTCTTCTTCGTAATAGCCTGCGAGCTGGGTGAAACGATCAGGGTCGGTGAACAGTTTGCAGGTAGCTTGGTTAATGACTGTCATAGTCCAATTCCTCATATTAAAAAGCGCCTTGCGCGCAGTTTTAGACTAATCCACTCCCTAACCCGTCTGCATGAGAAGGAATAAATATATCACTTTCATTTATGTAATTTGGTTAGTGTATTTTTTCCCTTCTCTTTTGAGAGCAATTTCTGCATCATTGAAATTATTAACTTTTCGTTCTGAGGGTGAGATGATGTCAGAAGTTGACGCGCAGCGAGTGGCACAACGTATTGATACAGTGCTGGATATTCTGGTGGCGGGTGATTATCAGTCTGCAATTCGTAATCTTGAGATCCTGAAATCTGAATTACTGGCACAGCATGGCGCAGGTCAGATGGCGGAGCCCTCCCAGCCAAAAGCCCCGTGGGAAGTGTAATCTTCACCCTTTTTTCGTTTTCGTTCTCTTTATATGGATGCTATGAATTCCCGACAACAAATCATTCTGCAGATGGTGATCGACAAAGGACGCGTGAGTGTCGTCGAATTAGCTAAAACGACCGGCGTTTCAGAGGTAACTATCCGTCAGGATCTGAATCTTCTGGAAAAGCAAAGCTACCTTCGCCGCGCGCACGGTTACGCCGTACCGCTGGACAGCGAAGACGTTGAAACGCGCATGATGACTCACTTTGCGCTTAAACGTGAGCTAGCCGAATTTGCCGCCACGCTTGTCAATAATGGCGAAACCGTTTTTATTGAGAACGGCAGCAGCAATGCCCTCCTGGCGCGCACCCTGGCAGAACAAAAAGACATTACCATTATCACGGTCAGCAGTTATATCGCCCATCTGCTGAAAGAAACCCAGTGCGAAGTCATTCTACTGGGCGGGATTTATCAGAAGAAAAGTGAAAGCATGGTTGGGCCACTAACGCGTCAGTACGTTCAGCAGGTTCACTTCAGCAAAGCCTTTATCGGAATTGACGGCTGGCAGCCAGAAACGGGGTTTACCGGCCGCGATATGATGCGTTCTGATGTGGTGAATGCCGTACTGGAAAAAGGCTGTGAAGCCATTGTGCTCACCGACAGTTCTAAATTTGGTGCTGTGCATCCGTACACGATGGGCCCGATTTCGCGCTTTAACCGCGTGATTACCGATGAACGTTTGAGCGATGAGCATCGCCAGCAATTGCAACGCGACGGACTGACCGTCGATATCGTCAAACACACCGCCTGACCCTCCTCCGCGCCCTATTCCACGGGCGCTTATTGCATCCTTTTTCCATCTGAGACGATTCTGAACATCCCTTTAAGATTTTTTACCTGTCGTTTCGACAGCAAAAATTTAAAATTACTATTAGCGATATAACAGGAAGTGACTATCACCTGCGTGATTTTGTAACACCTGCGCGACCAGGTTTCACGGAAATGACGCTGCTGAAGTATTTCATTGTCTATACTTACAGATAGCTTATTTCCGTGAATCGATAATTCAGGAGAAAGTATGATGAATTTAACCAGCAAAAAATTAGCCGCAGCGGTTTTGGCAGTAACTCTCGCAATGTCTCTGAGCGCATGTTCTAACTGGTCCAAACGTGACCGTAACACCGCGATTGGTGCGGGTGCGGGTGCAGTTGGTGGGGCCGTATTAACCGATGGTAGTGCCCTGGGAACCCTGGGTGGTGCAGCAGTCGGTGGTATCATCGGCCATCAGGTGGGTAAATAAGATATATAAAATAACCACTGCATAATTGGATTAATTCAGAACGATATTTTCTGACTTACGCACCAGAAAAAAAGCCACGGTAAATACCGTGGCTTATTATTTTAGCCGCCTGCCAGTTTGACTTTCATTCCCCTGGCTTCAAGCAGCGTCTTTATTAAGTCGCGATTGTCGCCCTGAATTTCAATTACGCCGTCTTTCACTGCTCCGCCACATCCGCATTTCTTTTTCAATTCAGCAGCGAGTTTAGCCAGTGTTGCGTCGTCTTCATCAATGCCCGTAATCAGGCACACACCTTTGCCTTTACGTCCGCTGGTCTGCCGCTGGATGCGCACAATACCATCGCCCTTTGGCCGCTGAACGACTGCTTTAGGTTCATCAATACGGCCACTGTCCGTTGAATAGACCAGACGGCTGTTGGAATCGCTCATTACGCCCCCTTTTTCAATGACGCATTAATCGCTTTTAAGGTTTGCGCAGGGTCGGCTGATTGCGTGACCGGGCGTCCAATAACCATATAGTCGACGCCCGCCGCCAGCGCCTGTTCTGGCGTCATAATACGGCGCTGATCGCCCGCGTCAGTACCTTGCGGGCGAATGCCAGGGGTCACCAGTTTAAACGCTTGACCGAGTTCCGCTTTGAAGCGTACCGCCTCCTGAGCAGAGCAGACTACGCCGTCCAGCCCGCATTTTTGCGTCAGACGCGCCAGACGCTCGGCATGTTCAGCTGGTGACAACGTCACGCCAAGATCCAGTAAATCACTGGCTTCCATGCTGGTCAACACGGTGACGGCAATCAGCAATGGTGCATCTTTGGCGAACGGCACCAGCGCTTCGCGCGCGGCAGTCATCATGCGCGCCCCGCCCGATGCATGAACGTTTACCATCCAGACGCCGAGGTCAGCCGCTGCGGCGACCGCATGTGCCGTGGTGTTGGGAATATCATGGAATTTGAGATCGAGAAATATATCAAAACCACGCTGCTGCAGGTCACGCACGATTTGCGGTCCAAACAGGGTGAACATCTCTTTGCCGACTTTGAGGCGGCAGTCGCGTGGGTCAATGCGATCAACAAAGGCGAGCGCGCTGTCGCGATTGTTATAGTCGAGTGCAACAACAACGGGAGATTCGGTAACTACGCGGGAAGAAGAGGATGCAACAGACGTCATGACCAGCCCTTTTCGTCTATGGGCGCCGCAGTGGCGCGGGATAGATAAACGGCGAGCATTCTACCTGTCAGCGGAACAAATTGACAGAATCCATTTACCCCCCTGTTAGACCATAGACCGCACGGTGCTGAATCAATCTTGAAACACAACAAGTATGTTGTAACTAAAATGCGGTTTTTTAAAAAATTACTGCCCGTCCAGGCCGCGAATCGGTTTAATGGTTGACCAGGCACGGCATGAAGGGCAATGCCAGTAAAGCGTGTAGGCGGTAAATCCGCATTTCGAACAGCGATAGCGCGGTTTACTGCGCACCTGCTCGCCCACCATATCACGCAGCACCATCAGGCTCTCTTTCGCACGCCCTTCTTCCGCTTCGTTCAGGTGGTAATCCATCAGTTTGTGGAAGACACGCATGGTGGGATGCCGCTGAAGCTGGCGTGTGATGTAAACCTGAGCCGTATCGTTGCCTTCGTGCTGCTCGACGACGTCCGCCAGCATCAGTTCAGCCGTCGCGCCGGTATTCTCTTCCACACAGCGACGTAAGAACGCCACCCATTCATCCGGGCGGCCAAGCTGTTGGTAGCAGGTTTGCAGCATCTCCAGCGTTTCGCTGACCAGCTCTTTATCCTGGTCGATCACGCGCAGCAGGCATTCTACGGCTTTGGCAAATTCGCCCTTCGCCATAAATACGCGCCCCATCATGATGGAGATGCGCGCACTGTTGCGATCGGCAGAAGCGCCCTTTTTCAACAATGCCATGGCTTTTTCCATGTCATCGCTGCCCATTTGCTGCAACGCGAGCTCACAGTAAAAGTGGGCGATTTCGACGCGCTGTTTGTCTTTGCCAAGTTTCACCAGACGCTCTGCCGTATCGATGGCTTTTTGCCAGTCGCTGGTCGCCTGATAAATTTGCAGGAGTTGTTGCAACGCGCTGACGCGAAACTCTGTTTCGTCCACCAGCTGACTGAACATGTCTTCCGCGCGGTCGTAAAGACCGGCGGCCATGTAATCACGGCCCAGTTGCTGGACCGCCAGCAGACGCTGATCGTAGGTAAGCGAGGCGCTTTCCATCAATGTCTGGTGGATACGGATGGCACGATCGACTTCGCCACGCGAGCGGAACAGGTTTCCAAGGGTGAGATGCGCCTCAACGGTGCCGGTGTCCTCTTTTAACATGTCGAGGAACAGGTCGACCGCTTTATCCTGTTGGTTGCTCAGAAGGAAGTTCACCCCCGCTACATAGTCGCGAGAAAGGCGGTTTGCTTCGTCCTGCTTATTTTGTTGCGCACTTCTGCGGCCCATATACCAGCCATAGGCTGCGGCTACAGGCAAAAGCAGAAACAACAACTCCAGCATATTCGTTTATTCCTTCACAACCGGAACACCAGTATTCACCGGTACGTCGGTCACAGGCGCAATTTGATTTTCAAGACGTTTGATTTTACGTTCCGCGCGCGCAAGAGAAACACGAACTTTTAACCAGAACAGGCCACAAACAAGCCAGCCGATGGCAAATCCGGCGGCGAATAAAACAGCAAGCAAGCTCGAAACACGATACTCGCCCTGCGCCAGCAGATAATTGAAGGTCACCAGCTGATCGTTTTGCGCACCCAGTGTGACCGAAATAACAAAAATCGCTAACACCAGTAAGAATATGAGTAGATATTTCACATGACTTCCCGTTATGTGGTTCAGGCGAATAAAGTGTGTTCAACTCGCCGCAATCAGCCTTATAAACTACCATTTTAGCCGCGAGCGTGAAACGGAAAAAGTAGCAGGGTCCAATATGATTTGAGGGCTAAACCACGAATTTCAACCGTCAGACCTCTTCTTGCTCTCGTTCTTCTATCTCTTTGTTCTCTTCTGGCGGCGGCGTGAGCGGTCCGCAAAGCCGTTGGGCAAGCCAGGTAGCAAACGTCACCAACAGCCAGGAAATCAACGTCGCCACCACCAGGTCGCGCGGCCAGTGCATCCCTAACAGCAGGCGACTGCCCATCACGCCTGTCGCCCAGACCAGCAAAATAGCGATGGTGATAGTGCGGCGGCGCGGCCAGAGTAAACCGACAGCTAACAGCGCCCAACTGGCCGCAAACATGGTATGCCCGGACGGAAAGGCGAATCCGGTCTCTTTTTGCCAGTGTTTGCGTAAAAATTTCGGAATTTCCTGCGCTTCCGCCAGCTGATCTTTCACCAGATGGCCGCGCTCTTTACGCTTTAAATTGTAGAAGGTATCTACCGGAATATGATGCGTTTTTTCAAGCCACACCACAAAAGGACGCGGTTCCTGAACGTGGTCTTTAACCCAGGACTTAATTCCCTGCCCGACGATTATCGCCGCGCCGAGAATGACAAACAGCATGATCGCCGGACGAAGCCGAAAACGTAGGCACCACAAAAACCACGCGCAGAGAATACCGTGCGTGATAATCCCCCACGGCTGAGTCACGGTCTCCGTTACCCAATACAGCGCCTTTAGCCACGTGGCGTTTTGCCCCGGTTGCCAGGCCCAACCTGAAATCCATACCGCTAAGGGCATAATGAGTAAAATAGCGGCACCGGCAGCCGTGCGGCGGGCAATCGAAAGCATGTTGTCTCCTTTTTCGCTAAGCTCAACAATCATAACCGAATTTAACGCAATCCGTGAAAATGTCGGATTGTGCGTTTAACGTTCGTATAGCATGAGCCCGGCTAGGTGAACGCCGCCAGCTTGTGGCAAAATAGCGGGATACTAAAGCCGAAGGGCGACTGGCACGAAACGTGTCAGCATACTCTGGAGAATCACATGCAGCTTAAACGTGTGGCAGAAGCCAATCTGCCAACCCCATGGGGCGATTTCCTGATGGTGGGTTTTGAAGAACTGGCAACCGGGCAGGACCACGTCGCTCTGGTGTTTGGCGACATCTCAGGACAGACACCGGTGCTGGCACGCGTCCATTCAGAGTGTCTGACGGGCGATGCCTTATTCAGTCTGCGCTGTGATTGCGGTTTCCAGCTCGAAGCGGCGCTTTCTCATATCGCTGAAGAAGGTCGAGGCGTACTGCTCTATCACCGCCAGGAAGGCCGTAATATCGGTCTGCTGAATAAAATCCGCGCCTACGCGTTGCAGGATCAGGGCTACGATACGGTTGAAGCCAATCATCAGCTTGGCTTTGCCGCTGACGAACGTGACTTCACCCTGTGTGCGGATATGTTCAAACTGCTCAGCGTGGACGAAGTGCGTCTGCTGACGAACAACCCGCGCAAAGTGGAGATTCTGTCTGAGGCCGGAATCAATATCGTGGAACGTGTGCCGCTGATTGTGGGTCGCAATCCAAAAAACGCCCACTACCTTGATACCAAAGCCGCGAAGATGGGCCACTTGCTGAGCGAGTAAATCGAATGGCCCGGCTTTCGCCGGGCCTGTACCGTTAGTTCAGCATATTACGAATCACATAATGCAAAATGCCGTCGTTCTGGTAGTACGTCAGTTCGGTCGCCGTGTCGATACGGCAGCGGCAATCCAGCACTTCTGTTTTGCCGTCCGCACGCGTGAGCTGCACCGGAACGGTCGCGCCCGGTTTCAGGTTTTGCAGATCCCTGACAGCAATCCGCTCTTCACCGGTTAAACCCAACGTTTTACGCGTGACGCCCTGCGGGAACTCCAGCGGTAAAATCCCCATGCCGATCAGGTTTGAGCGGTGGATACGTTCAAACGATTCGGAGATAACCACGCGAACGCCGAGTAGACGTGGTCCTTTTGCCGCCCAGTCACGACTGGAGCCAGAGCCATACTCTTTACCCGCAATCACAGCAAGCGGCGTGCCTTCCTGCTGATATTTCATCGCCGCATCGTAGATCGAAATCACTTCCGTTCCCGGCAGATGTCGCGTCATACCGCCTTCAACGCCCGGCACCATTTCATTACGAATACGGATATTGGCAAAGGTCCCGCGCATCATCACTTCGTGGTTGCCGCGACGAGAACCGTAGGAGTTAAAGTCACGGCGCTCCACGCCGCGTCCCTGCAGATATCGCCCTGCCGGGCTGTCAGCTTTGATACTGCCCGCTGGAGAGATGTGGTCGGTGGTGACAGAATCGCCCAGCATCGCCAGGATGCGTGCGCCCTGAATATCGACCAGCGGTTCCGGCTGGGCTTGCATATCGTCAAAGAACGGCGACAGGCGAATATAGGTCGAATCGCTCTGCCAGCCGTAGGTGTCAGAACGTTCCACTTTGATCGTTTTCCACTCCGGCGTGCCTTCAAAGACCTCAGCATATTCTTTGCGGAACATCTCAGTGGAGACCTGTTCCACGGCGCGTGCTATTTCTCGTGCCGACGGCCAGATATCTTTCAAATAAACCGGATCGCCCTTGCGGTCGTGACCAATCGGGTCGCTTGCCAGGTTAATGTTCATATTACCCGCCAGCGCATAGGCCACAACCAGCGGCGGCGAGGCCAGCCAGTTGGTTTTGACCAGCGGATGAATACGGCCTTCGAAGTTACGGTTGCCCGAAAGCACCGCGCCGACGGTAAGATCGCCCTGCTTGATCGCCTGCTCGATAGGATCCGGTAACGGACCGGAGTTACCGATACAGGTGGTACAGCCGTAGCCCACCAGGTTAAAGCCCAGTTCGTCGAGGTATGGCGTCAATTTGGCCTTGGCCAGATAGTCCGAAACGACTTTCGATCCCGGCGCTAACGAGGCTTTGACCCACGGCTGGCGCTTGAGGCCCAGGGTAACGGCCTTTTTCGCCAGTAGCCCGGCAGCCATGAGCACACTTGGGTTAGACGTGTTGGTGCAGGACGTTATCGCGGCAATCACTACGGCACCGTCGGGAAGCTGATACTGATGCCCGTTCATAACATAATCAACCGGGCGTCGGTCTTTTTGTGCAGTATTGAGTTCCAGTTCGTTGCTGGCGGCAAACGCTTTCGGCACATTTTGCAGCGCGACGCGATCCTGCGGACGTTTTGGCCCCGCAAGGCTGGCTTCGACTTCATCCATATCCAGCTCAAGCGTGCTGGTGAAGACGGGTTCATCGCCGGTATTTCGCCACATGCCCTGCGCTTTGGAATACGCCTCGACCAGTGCGACCTGTTCATCGCTACGTCCGCTCAGGCGCATATACTCCAGCGTCACCCCGTCGATTGGGAAGAAGCCGCACGTTGCACCATACTCCGGCGCCATGTTGGCAATGGTCGCGCGGTCAGCCAGCGGTAAAGAATCGAGACCGTCGCCGTAAAATTCAACAAACTTACCTACCACGCCGTGTTTACGCAGCATTTGGGTAACGGTCAACACCAGGTCGGTAGCAGTAATGCCTTCACGCAGTTTGCCCAGTAGCTTGAAACCTACTACGTCCGGGATCAGCATCGACACCGGCTGGCCGAGCATCGCAGCTTCGGCTTCGATCCCGCCCACGCCCCAGCCCAACACCCCGAGTCCGTTGATCATCGTGGTGTGGGAGTCGGTCCCCACCAGGGTATCAGGATAAGCAATCCACTCTTTGCCCTGCAATTCACTCCACACCGCTTTGCCCAGATATTCCAGGTTTACCTGGTGGCAAATCCCGGTACCCGGCGGCACGACGCTGAAACGGCTAAAGGCCTGCTGGCCCCATTTCAGGAAAACATAGCGTTCGTGGTTACGCTCCATTTCCAGACGCACGTTCTCTTCAAACGCGTCGTCGTCACCGAAATGGTCAACCGTTACGGAGTGGTCGATAACAAGATCGACGGGAGAAAGCGGGTTCACTTTGGCGGTATCGCCACCGAGACGTTTGACGGCTTCACGCATGGCAGCCAGATCGACAACAGCGGGTACGCCGGTAAAGTCCTGCATTAGCACCCTTGCCGGACGGTAGGCAATCTCACGATCGGCATGGGCAGTTTTAAGCCACCCCGCCAGGGCATGGATATCATCAGCAGTGACGGACTCGTCATCCTGCCAGCGTAAAAGGTTTTCCAGTAACACTTTCAGCGACTTGGGCAACTGCGAAATGTCCCCAAGTGTCCTGGCGGCCAGCGGCAAGCTGTAGTAGTGATAAGTCTTATTTTCGGCCTGCAACGTGTCCTTACTGGCTTCGCGTAGGGTTAACGACATAAGCTCCTCCTTAATGACAGGGATAACCCGACAATCATCGGGGCTGTAATTAAAGATAACACAAAGATGTCGTAACGTTTTGATAACAACCCAAATTGATAAATCGGGATAATCAATCAACGAAGAGGAACAAACAAAAAACCTCGCCGGAGCGAGGTTTTAGCGTTTAGTTTAAGGCCAGCCAGATTAGCTGAGCCCAGAACAGGACGGATACGGTAAAAGCCCCCATCCAGGACCAGTATTTCATGTTTTGTAGGGTATTCATCATCTGACACCAGACTTTATATTTGTATGATTGTTGGGGTATTTCCCCGTTCTTTATTGCTGATGTGTATTTATAAAAGAGTACAAAAGTGCACGGGTATCACCTGGATATTCGCAGGCTAACCTTATTATCAATTATTGTTTTTTCGATTCGTCTTCTGCGAACATATCAATAAAAGCTTGTTGCTGAGCGGAGAGTTTCCAGGATGCAGGCACGCTGGTCACAGGTTCTTTACCCACTTTATGGCTGTTGTCACCTGGCTGACACATCTTCTTAACCGGTTCGATACGCACTTGAGCTGCCATCATCATCCCCAATATTTCCAGACCAGTAACGCCACAACCACCCAGAACAGGGCGGAGCCAAGAAATACCGCCAGCCAGGCTTTACGCTTAAGCGCTGGGTCCCTTTGCGGTTCTTCACTTCCTGAAGGCATTGCTAACCTCATACAATCGACTTCGCTTATCATTTTGATACCAAACAATCGGTACAAGTAATCATGAGTTGAGATAAATCCTAAAGAAACTTTAGTCGAAAAGCCAGTGAATTTACGAACGTTTTCCAGGGAAATAGTTAATCTTTTGACCCAAAATAAATAATTGAGACGAGGTATTTGCGCGGAGGGAATTTACTTTCTACTTTTGTCGCAAATTTGCGACAGTTTGCCCATAAACAATTAACGTTTATCAGGTTATATGTGATAGCAAATGGGGATGAGGTTAATTCTAATTTAGCTTTAATACATTATTCGGTATCTTTCCGGGCGGAAAGATACCGGGTGTGATTATTTTTCCGGGAGCTTAATATCCTGGAACATCGCTTCAATATCTTCGTTTGAGCGCAGCGCGACTGCGGTATCTACAACATCTCGCGTTAAATGCGGCGCAAAGCGCTGAATGAAATCATACATATAGCTGCGAAGGAAAGTGCTGCGACGGAAACCGATTTTGGTCGTGCTGTGGCTAAAGACATCGTGTGCGTCGAGGCGCACCAGATCCGGGTCAGAAACCGGGTCTACCGCCATGCTGGCAATCACACCCACGCCTAATCCCAGACGGACGTATGTTTTGATGACATCAGCATCGGTCGCCGTAAAGACGATACGCGGCGTCAGCCCTGCACGATTAAACGCCGTGTCCAGTTCAGAACGACCGGTAAAGCCAAACGTATAGGTCACCAGCGGATATTGCGCCAGCTCTTCAATGGTCACCGATCCCTTACCTGCCAGAGGATGCTCCGGCGTCACCACGATCGAACGATTCCAGTGATAGCACGGCAACATAACCAGATCGTCATACAGATGCAGCGCTTCAGTCGCAATGGCGAAATCAGCATTGCCTTTGGAAACTGCTTCGGCGATCTGCGTAGGCGATCCCTGATGCATATGCAGCGAGACGCGCGGGTAGCGTTCGATAAAGCCTTTTATCACCCCAGGCAACGCGTAGCGAGCCTGCGTGTGGGTGGTGGCGATATACAGCGAACCTTTGTCTGGCCAGGTATGTTCCCCCGCAACCGATTTGATCGCATCTACTTTGGATAGCACTTCCCGGGCAATGCGGATGATCTCCTGACCGGCAGGTGTGACTTGTGTGAGGTGTTTACCGCTGCGAGCAAAAATCTGAATACCCAGTTCATCCTCCAGCATACGCACTTGCTTACTGATGCCTGGCTGAGAGGTATAAAGACCTTCTGCGGTAGAAGAGACGTTAAGGTTGTGATTGACCACCTCAACGATATAACGAAGCTGTTGTAGTTTCATGCCTGACCATCCGATTTAGCGCACAGGGAGCATCGCTTAAGACGATTTAATAATAAGAAAGGAGTTAACTATAACCACTATATCATTTATATCCCGAGTGTATAGTACGGAACAAAAAATAATAACGGCCAATAAAAAAGGGCCGGAAGTCCGGCCCTTTCAGGTAAGTCACGGTAAGAAAAGATTATTTCTTGCCTTCAACCCATTTACCATCCACAAAGAATGCAGACCAACCAGTCGCTTTGCCCTCTTTCTCGGCAGCGACATACTGCTGCTTCGTTTTACGGCTGAAGCGAACAACAGTCTTATTGCCTTCCGGGTCCTGCTGTGGCGCATCGGCCAGATAACGCAGTTTCTCTGGCAGACGATCGCGGAAGCGGTACAGCTCTTCCACCAGCGGCGCACGGGTCTCGCGCGATTTCGGGAAGGTGTTGGCGGCGAGGAACACACCCGCGGCACCGTCACGCAGCACGAAGTACGCGTCTGACTTCTCACACGGCAGTTCTGGTAACGGAACCGGATCTTCCTTCGGAGGAGCCACTTCGCCGTTGCGCAGGATCTTACGCGTGTTCTTACATTCTTCGTTGGTGCAAGCCATGTACTTACCGAAACGACCCATTTTCAGGTGCATTTCAGAACCGCATTTCTCACATTCCACAATTGGGCCATCATAGCCCTTGATGCGGAATTCGCCCTCTTCGATTTCATAGCCGTCGCAGGTCGGGTTGTTACCGCAGACATGCAACTTACGCTTAGGATCGATCAGGTAGCTGTCCATCGCTGTGCCGCATTTCTGGCAACGACGTTTGGCGCGCAGAGCGTTGGTTTCCGCATCGTCACCTTCCAGCACGTTGAGAACTTCGTTCTCAGGCACCAGATTGATGGTGGTTTTGCAGCGCTCTTTTGGCGTTAACGCGTAGCCTGAACAGCCGAGGAATACGCCGGTGGTCGCAGTACGAATACCCATATGACGACTACAGGTCGGACACTCGATGCTGGTAATGACCATCTGGTTCGGCTGCATTCCCCCTTCTTCTGGCGCTTTTTCAGCTTTCTCCAGTTGTTGGGTGAAATCGCCAAAGAAGCTGTCGAGCACCTTCTTCCATTCCGCCTGGTGGTTAGCCACCTGGTCCAGACGGTCTTCCATCTGCGCGGTAAAATCGTAGTTCATCAGCTCGCGGAAGTTGTCCTCCAGACGATCGGTGACGATCTCACCCATTTTTTCCGCATAGAAACGACGGTTTTCAGCGCGAACGTAGCCGCGATCCTGAATGGTCGAAATGATCGACGCATAAGTGGACGGACGACCGATACCCCGTTTTTCCAGCTCTTTTACCAACGATGCTTCGCTGAAACGCGCAGGCGGTTTGGTAAAGTGCTGTGCCGGGATAAGTTCTGTTAAAGAAAGCTCATCGCCTTTGTTGACAGCAGGCAGAGTACGGTCTTCATCGCCTTTACGCAGAGCAGGCATGACTTTCGTCCAGCCGTCAAAGCGCAGGATACGACCGCGCGCTTTCAGGCGGAAATCACCTGCACCAACGGTCAGCGTCGTTGAATCGTATTTTGCCGGATTCATCTGACAGGCAACGAACTGGCGCCAGATCAGCTGATACAGCTTCTGGGCATCCGTTTCCATGTCTTTCAGGGCTTCGGCCTCAACGGAAACATCCGACGGACGGATCGCTTCGTGCGCTTCCTGAGAGTTTTCTTTGCTCGCGTACTGGATAGCGCTTTCCGGCAGATACTTCTTACCGAAGTTATCGCCGATATAGTCGCGCACCATGCTCACCGCGTCCTGGCTCAGGTTTGTTGAGTCAGTACGCATGTAAGTGATGTAACCCGCTTCATACAAACGTTGGGCCATCATCATGGTTTTCTTCACGCCAAAGCCCAGACGCGTGCTTGCCGCCTGCTGAAGCGTGGAGGTAATGAAAGGCGCACCGGGTTTGCTGCTTGTCGGTTTGTCTTCACGATCCAGCACCTGATAGCGTGCTTTTTCCAGCAGCGCAACGGCTGCCATAGTTTGATCGCGATTGACCGGACGGAACGGTTTGTCTTTCTCGTGGGTCACCTGCAGCGGCAGTGCATCGCCACCCGGCGTTGCCACGTTCGCGTCGATTTCCCAGAACTCCTCCGGTACAAACGCTTTGATTTCGCGCTCACGCTCCACGACCAGACGCACCGCCACGGACTGAACACGCCCGGCGGAAAGGCCACGCGCAATTTTCTTCCACAGCAGTGGCGAAACCATGTAACCCACCACGCGGTCCATAAAACGACGCGCCTGTTGAGCGTTAACACGATCGATGTTCAGTTCGCCCGGCTTTTCAAACGCCTGACGAATCGCATTCTTTGTAATCTCGTTAAACACGACACGGCTGTATCGTGATTCATCACCACCAATGATTTCCCGCAGGTGCCATGCAATGGCTTCCCCTTCGCGGTCAAGGTCGGTTGCGAGATAGATGTGGTCAGCTTTTTCAGCGAGCTGCTTCAGCTCATTGACGACTTTCTCTTTGCCGGGCAGCACTTCGTACTGTGCTTCCCATTCGTGCCAGGGATCGACACCCATACGGTTGACGAGCGCGCTACGTTCATCCTTTTTAGGCTTCTTAGCCCCTTTGGTGGAGGTAGAGTCTGCGCTCTTTTTACTGGCTGAGCCACTGGTCGGCAAATCGCGGATGTGACCAACGCTGGATTTAACCACATAGTCGTTACCCAGATACTTATTGATCGTTTTGGCTTTTGCCGGGGACTCAACGATGACGAGAGCTTTACCCATATTCACCTTTACCTAATTTAATTCTTCCAGGAATACGCCGCATGTTGATTTCCCTTCCGCTGGCAGCGTGTTTTTTATATTGCGACGACGCCAGGGGATATCAACCCTTTTTTCTTACCGAACGACAGAGGTACACGTCCAGGTGATTGAGTTATCGGGCATTTCATTGACTTCAAAATGACTATGCGACGAGCTTTCGGTCGAATGTCAAGCAATTCTGTTGCCAGAATGACGAAAGCGCACACTGTACCTGATAAAATCTGTTACGCAACTTTATTAGCATGCAAAAGCAAATCGCGCCAGCTTTGCCCCTGCGCTGTAGCCCCGCGAAAAACAGGGAAAATTTGCCCACGGTGCGGGTCCGGCGTAGACTATTGCCACTGTTTAAGGAGTGGAATATGCAGCAAACTACCCAACCTATCGATCGTCAGACTTTGCTTATCGAAGCCAACAAACTGATCCGTGAACATGAAGATACTCTGGCGGGTATCGAAGCCACCGGCGTTGAGCAACGTAACGGTGTGCTCGTATTCAGCGGTGAGTATTTCCTTGATGAACAAGGGCTACCTACCCCTAAGAGCACAGCGGTATTTAACATGTTTAAATACCTGGCCCATGCGCTCTCTGAGAAATATCACCTGGTCGATTAACGCGAAACGCGAGGCAAATGCCTCGCGTTTTTGTTTACAGCAGCGGTTTTTGTCCGCGTTGTAGCCATCGCAACAGCAAGCGGTCTGCGCTCTCCGCCGCGCTATTCGTAAAGCGGTCGAGCAGTTTCTTACGCTGAGTATAGCGTACACCCACCAGCTCACGGCCCTCCATCAGGCTCAGAAGCAGATCGTCACTGGTGCCCACTTCGTCCACCAAACCTTTTTCGTGCGCCTGTATGCCGTACCAGTGCTCACCGGTTGCCACCTGCTCGATATCCAGTGTAGGGCGCATCCGTTTGACGAAATCTTTGAACAGAAGATGCGTTTCGTTGAGGTCTTCGCGGAACTTTTGTCGCCCCTCTTCCGTGTTCTCACCCAGCAACGTCAGGGTACGCTTATATTGCCCGGCGGTGTGCAGTTCAATGTCGATCTCTTTGTTTTTCAGAAAACGATTGAAGTTAGGGATTTGCGCGACCACGCCAATAGAGCCGAGAATCGCAAAGGGTGCGGCGACAATTTTATCGGCAACACACGCCATCATATAGCCACCGCTCGCTGCGACTTTATCCACCGCCACGGTCAGTGGAATCTGTTTTTCCCGCAGACGTTGAAGCTGCGAGGATGCAAGACCGTAGCCATGCACGACGCCACCCGGACTTTCCAGGCGTAAAACCACCTGATCCTGAGGTTTTGCCACCGCCAGCACCGCCGTCACCTCTTCGCGAAGAGACGTGACTTCATGGGCATCCATGCTGCCTTTAAAATCCAGCACATAGACCCGTGGTTTAATGGTTTCCTGATGGCCCTGTTTTGCCTTCGCTTTTGCCGCTTTGGCTTCCTGCTTAAGCTTTTTCTTTTGCGCCTTATGCCATAGCTTCTGCTGATGCCCATCCAGCAACGCCACCGACATGTCCTCCTGCATATCCTTATACTGCTCACTTAAGCGAGTAATGCGCAGTTCACCGCGCTGACGCTTACGCTGCGTCAGATTCACAATCAGTACCGCAACTACCGCTATAGCGATCACCACCGTCGCAATCTTGGCCAAAAACAGACCATATTCAGAAAGTAATTCCACGTGTTCCACCTTGATTTAACCACGAATCTTTCACGACCAGTGTACAACAGCCTGTGCCAGGCGTCTCGATTACGACAATACAGATGCGAGGCGCTTTCAGGAATTTCGTCTTGCGACTGAAATCGTTGCAAATTATTAATTTGGAAGCGTTCTCTCCTGTAGACTGATTGAAATCACCCGCCGTTTCGGGCATAAAGCCAAAAAGCGAAAGAAAAGCAGGCGTCACAGGAGTATTCGTGCACTATCAACCGCAAAAAGATCTACTGCAAAACCGCATTATCCTGGTGACCGGCGCCAGCGACGGCATTGGTCGCGAAGCCGCGCTCACCTATTCCCGCTACGGCGCACAGCTCGTGCTGCTTGGTCGTAATGAAGAGAAGCTGCGCCACGTAGCGCAAGAGATTGCCGATATCAGCGGGGAAATGCCGCGTTGGTATACCCTCGATTTACTGACCTGTACGCCGGATTCCTGTGCGGAACTGGCACAGCGAATCGCAGCACACTACCCGCGGCTGGACGGCGTATTGCACAATGCCGGTTTGCTGGGTGAAGTTCGCCCAATGGATGAGCAAAATCCTGAGATCTGGCAGCAGGTGATGCAGGTCAACGTCAACGGTACGTTCTTCCTCACCCAGGCGCTGCTTCCTTTATTACTCAAATCAGAATCCGGCTCGCTGGTGTTTACCTCATCGAGCGTTGGCCGTCAGGGACGCGCCAACTGGGGCGCTTACGCCGCGTCGAAGTTTGCCACAGAGGGCATGATGCAGGTGTTGGCCGAGGAGTATCAGACCCGCCATCTGCGCGTCAACTGTATTAATCCGGGCGGTACCCGCACCGGTATGCGGGCCAGCGCCTTCCCAACGGAAGATCCGCAAAAGCTCAAAACGCCAGCAGAAATTATGCCGCTTTACCTGTGGTTAATGGGCGATGACAGCCGCCGTAAAACCGGTTTGACCTTTGACGCCCAGCCGGGCCGTAAGCCAGGGATTTCGCAATGAGTGAAGAACGCCATCAGCAACGCCAGCAGAAACTCAAAGAACAGGTCGATGCCAGGGTAGCCGCCGCGCAGGAAGAGCGCGGCATCGTTATCGTCTTTACCGGCAACGGGAAAGGCAAAACCACAGCGGCCTTTGGTACCGCCACCCGCGCCGTCGGTCACGGGCAAAAAGTGGGCGTGATTCAGTTCATCAAAGGCGAATGGCCAAACGGTGAACGCAATCTACTGGAGCCGCATGGTGTGGAGTTTCAGGTCATGGCGACCGGTTTTACCTGGGATACGCAAAACCGTGAAAGCGATACAGCGGCCTGTCTCGCGGTGTGGGAACATGCCAAACGGATGCTGGCCGACCCGGCGCTGAATATGGTCCTGCTGGATGAAATCACTTATATGGTGGCGTACGACTATCTGCCGCTGGAAGAGGTATTGGGCGCACTGAAAAATCGCCCTGCGCATCAGACGGTCATTGTAACCGGACGCGGATGCCATCGGGATATTCTGGAGTTTGCCGATACGGTCAGCGAACTACGCCCGGTCAAACATGCGTTTGATGCCGGAGTTAAAGCGCAAATCGGAATTGACTACTAGATAAGAAAAAACCCGGCTAAGCCGGGTTTGATTTTTAGCCGTTATTATTACGGCTGCCAGATCGGCGCGCGGTGCCAACCTGGGTGTGACGCTTCACCGCACGGCGAATCTGGTTCGCTTTCACGCGGCGACGGTCTTTTTCAACCGCCACTTTGGTGGTGGTTTCTGGCTGCAGTTCCACCAGCTCACGCAGATAGTTGGTCTGGGTTAAATCCAGCTCGGTGTAACCCCCGCGTGGAATACCTTTTGGCAGCAGGATATCACCGTAGCGCACGCGAATCAGACGACTCACCTGCACGCCCACCGCTTCCCACAGACGACGAACCTCACGGTTACGGCCTTCGGTCAGGGTGACGTTATACCACTGGTTGATCCCTTCACCGCCGGTGAATTTAATGGTTTTAAACGCCGCAGGCCCGTCTTCAAGCTGAACGCCGCGCGACAGATCACGCAGTTTGTTTTCATCAACCTGACCGAACACGCGCACCGCGTATTCACGTTCCACTTCACGGCTTGGGTGCATCAGGCGGTTTGCCAACTCGCCATCGGTGGTGAACAGCAGCAGACCGCAGGTGTTCACATCCAGACGCCCTACTGCAATCCAGCGCGCACCGCGCAGTTTTGGCAGACGGTCAAATACCGTCGGGCGGCCTTCTGGATCGTTACGCGTACACAGTTCGCCTTCCGGCTTGTAATAAGCCAGTACGCGACAAATTTGTTCAGCTGACTCTTTAACAGAGATCACGTGACCGTCGAGACGGATTTTCATTCCCGCAACGACTTCTACGCGGTCACCCAGCTTGGCAATTTTGCCGTCTACGCTGACGCGACCCGCTTCAATAATGGTTTCGATTTCACGGCGTGAACCGTGGCCAGCACGCGCCAGCACTTTCTGTAACTTTTCGCTCATTGAGCATCCTTCAGGTGTCGCCTTCACAGGCGTCGAATTAGGGTCAAAAAAGCGGTTTTCCGCTGTTTTGATGGCCGCGTAGTATATCCGCTTAAACCATTACAAGAAAGGTTTAACGTCACCCACACCTTCACGAATCACTTCTGGTGCATCTTCCGTAAGATCGACAACCGTGGTCGGTTGCTGACCGAGATAACCGCCGTGAATAATCAGGTCGACCTGCTTCTCCAGACGATCTTTAATCTCCTCCGGGTCGGACTCGGTAAAATCGCTGCCCGGCAGCATCAGAGACGTGGACAGCATCGGCTCGCCGAGCGTTTCAAGCAGCATCTGCGCAATCGGGTTCGACGGTACGCGCATCCCGATGGTTTTACGTTTTTCCTGCAACAATCGGCGCGGGACTTCCTTAGTGCCTTTCAGAATGAAAGTATAGTTGCCCGGCGTGTTGTTTTTGATTAAGCGAAACGCGACGTTATCCACGTAAGCGTAGGTCGAGATTTCAGAGAGATCGCGACACATCAGGGTAAAGTTATGCCCGTCTGGCAAATGGCGGATGCGACAGATGCGTTCCATCGCCCCTTTATCTTCGATTTTACAGCCCAGCGCGTAGCCGGAATCGGTAGGATAAACAATCACACCGCCCTTGCGAACGATCTCAACCGCCTGGTTAATCAACCGCGCCTGCGGGTTGTCCGGGTGAATATAGAAAAACTGACTCATGCTTCCCTCTCTTCAATGTGTTGCTGCGGCTGCTCCCAAAGCCCCCAGACCGGTTCGACACCTGCGGGTAACCAGAGCTTGCGCCCCAGTTCAATCCATGCACAAGGCTGGTGAAAATCAGAGCCTTGCGACGCAAGTAAACCGTACTGGCGAGCATACGTCGCCAGCTGACTGCGTTCATTGGGTGCCTGCTGACACTGGGATACTTCCATCGCTTCGCCACCGTGTTCCGCGAAGTGTGCCAGCAGTCTTTTCAGCCACTTAGCCGAAAGGTTATACCGACCTGGATGGGCCAGCACCGCCTTGCCGCCAGAATGATGAATGACATCAATAGCTTGTTTTATTGTACACCACTGTGGCGGAACGTATCCGGTTTTACCGCGCGCGAGGTATTTTTTGAACACATCGGCAAAGTTATTGGCCTTCCCGGCCTCCACCAGAAAACGCGCGAAGTGACCGCGCGTAACAGCCCCGCCATTGGCTAAACGGCGCGCCCCTTCCAGCGCGCCGGGGATCTGCGATTTTTCAAGCCGCTCGCCAATCAGTTCCGCACGCTGGTTGCGGCGTTCTTTCTGTTCTTCCAGGAACGCACACAGCGCCGGATTCTCGATATCAATATTCAGACCGACGATATGGATTTCGTGATTTTCCCAGACGGTGGAAATTTCTACGCCGGAGACCAGGTTTAACGGCAGACTGCTGCGGGCAATCTCGGCCCGTGCCGCCGGAATGGCATCCGTGGTGTCGTGATCGGTTATCGCCAGCGTGCCCACGCGCATTTCCACCGCACGGTGAACCAGTGCTTCGGGCGTTAACAGGCCATCGGAGGCCTGAGTGTGGCTGTGTAAATCATAAATCACGGCGTATTTTGTTTCGCTCAAAGCGGTTTCCATCACAGGTTTATCGTATTCAGGAAGACTATGATAACGGCTTGCGCGTAAATTCTGAAATCAGGGGTTGACTTTACGCCATCGAACTAGTTAACTAGTACGCAAGTTCACTCAAGAAGGTATCTGAAAATGAAAGCACATTTCTCTCTGCACGGCTGGTGGCGCACTTCCTGATTATCGGGCAGTGTCACTTGTGTGCAAAATGCAAACAGATACCAGGCCCGCGACGATGCGGGCTTTTTTATGAACAGAATATGAGAACAACAATATGCAAACAGCCAAAACACACCTTGAGTTGCTGACCTGCGAAGCGGTGTATCGCCATAACCCTACAGCTCTGTTCCACCAGGTTTGCGGCGCACGTCCGGCCACCCTGCTGCTGGAATCTGCTGATATCGACAGCAAAGACGATCTCAAAAGCCTGCTGCTGGTTGATAGCGCGCTGCGTATTACAGCATTAGGTGACACTGTCACCATTAAAGCCTTATCAGAAAACGGTGCCGCCCTGCTGCCGCTGCTTGATGCAGCCCTGCCAGCGGGCATCGAAAACGAACACCGCCCGGAAACGCGTATTCTGCATTTCCCACCGGTGAGCCAACTGCTGGATGAAGATGCGCGCCTGTGTTCTCTGTCTGTATTCGACGCCTTCCGCCTGCTGCAAAACCTGGTGGACGTCCCTGAGGACGAACGCGAAGCGATGTTCTTCGGCGGGCTGTTTGCCTATGACCTGGTCGCCGGATTTGAAGATTTGCCTGAAACCGAACAGGGCAACCGCTGCCCGGACTACTGTTTCTACCTGGCCGAAACGCTGATGGTAATTGACCATCAGAAAAAATATACCCGCATTCAGGCCAGCCTGTTCACCCCTTCAGCGTCTGAAAAACAGCGTCTGGCGCAGCGTATTGAGCAGCTCCAGCAGCAGATGACCGAAGAGCCAACCGCGCTGCCGGTCCAGCGTATCGATCATATGCAGTGCGAAACAAACCAGACCGATGACCAGTACGGCGCGGTAGTGCGTCAGATGCAAAAAGCGATTCGCGCCGGTGAGATTTTCCAGGTGGTGCCGTCCCGTCGCTTCTCGCTCCCGTGCCCGTCTCCGCTGGCCGCGTATGACGTGCTGAAGAAGAGCAATCCAAGCCCGTACATGTTCTTCATGCAGGACAACGATTTCACGCTGTTCGGTGCCTCGCCGGAAAGTTCGCTGAAATACGACGCGCCGAGCCGCCAGATTGAAATTTACCCAATTGCAGGAACTCGCCCGCGCGGTCGTCGCGCCGACGGGTCTTTAGATCGCGATCTCGACAGCCGTATTGAGCTGGAGATGCGTACCGACCACAAAGAGTTGTCTGAGCACCTGATGCTGGTCGATCTGGCGCGTAACGATCTGGCGCGCATCTGTACGCCAGGCACACGCTACGTGGCGGACCTGACCAAAGTCGACCGTTACTCCTTCGTGATGCACCTGGTTTCCCGCGTGGTTGGTGAACTGCGTCACGACCTCGACGCCCTGCACGCCTATCGCGCCTGTATGAATATGGGCACCCTGAGCGGTGCACCGAAAGTCCGCGCCATGCAGCTGATTGCTGGTGCCGAAGGCCGCCGTCGCGGCAGCTACGGCGGCGCGGTTGGGTACTTCACCGCACACGGCGACCTGGACACCTGCATCGTCATCCGCTCCGCCTACGTGGAAGATGGCATTGCCACCGTCCAGGCGGGCGCAGGGATTGTTCTCGATTCTGTTCCGCAGTCCGAAGCTGACGAAACTCGCAGTAAAGCACGCGCGGTATTGCGCGCCATTGCTACCGCACACCACGCACAGGAGATTTTCTGATGGCTGACATTCTGCTGCTCGATAATATCGACTCCTTTACTTACAACCTGGCAGACCAGCTGCGTGCCAACGGGCACAACGTGGTGATTTACCGCAATCATGTTCCGGCCCAGACTCTGATCGAGCGTCTGGAAACCATGCAAAGCCCGGTGCTGATGCTCTCCCCGGGCCCTGGCGCACCGAGTGAAGCGGGCTGTATGCCTGAGCTGCTGACCCGCATGCGCGGCAAACTGCCGATTATCGGCATCTGCCTGGGGCATCAGGCGATTGTGGAAGCTTACGGCGGTTACGTCGGCCAGGCGGGTGAAATCCTGCATGGCAAAGCATCCAGCATTGAACACGACGGTCAGGCAATGTTTGCCGGGCTGCCAAATCCGCTGCCAGTGGCGCGTTATCACTCTCTGGTCGGAAGCAACATTCCGGCAGGTTTGACTATCAACGCCTCTTTTGAGGGGATGGTGATGGCCGTGCGTCACGACGCGGATCGCGTCTGCGGCCTGCAGTTCCATCCGGAATCGATTCTGACCTCCAACGGCGCACGCCTGCTGGAACAGACGCTAAACTGGGCGCTACAGAAACTGGAGCAGACCAACACCCTGCAGCCGATTCTGGAAAAACTGTATCAGGCGCAAACCATGACTCAGCAGGAAAGCCATCAGCTCTTCTCTGCGGTCGTGCGCGGCGAGCTGAAGCCAGAACAACTGGCTGCCGCACTGGTCAGCATGAAAGTGCGCGGCGAACAGCCGCAGGAAATTGCCGGTGCGGCCACCGCTCTGCTGGAAAACGCCGCCCCGTTCCCGCGTCCTGATTACACCTTCGCTGATATCGTCGGCACCGGCGGCGACGGCAGCAACAGCATTAATATCTCTACCGCCAGCGCCTTTGTCGCCGCTGCCTGCGGGATGAAAGTGGCGAAACACGGTAACCGCAGCGTCTCCAGCCGTTCCGGCTCGTCTGATTTGCTGGCCGCGTTCGGGATTAATCTCGAGATGAACGCCGAACGTTCCCGAGAAGCACTGGACGATCTGGGCGTCTGTTTCCTGTTCGCACCGAAATACCACACCGGTTTCCGCCACGCGATGCCGGTTCGCCAGCAGTTGAAAACCCGCACCCTGTTTAACGTGCTGGGTCCATTGATCAACCCGGCGCATCCGCCGCTGGCCCTGATCGGTGTCTACAGCCCGGAACTGGTGCTGCCGATTGCCGAAACGCTGCGCGTACTGGGTTATCAACGTGCAGCCGTGGTTCATAGCGGCGGCATGGACGAAGTGTCTCTCCACGCGCCGACGCTGGTTGCCGAGCTGCGCGACGGGGAAATCCAGAGCTATCAGCTCGACGCCACCGACTTTGGCCTGACGCCTTATCGCCAGGAACAGCTGGCAGGCGGCACCCCGGAAGAAAACCGTGACATTCTGACACGCTTGCTACAAGGTAAAGGTGAAGCCGCCCACGAGGCCGCCGTCGCCGCCAATGTCGCGATGTTGATGCGTTTGCACGGCGAAGAAGATTTACAGGCAAACGCACAAAAAGTTCTGGACGTATTGCGCTCCGGCGCAGCTTACGACCGCGTTACCGCACTTGCGGCAAGAGGATAAAAGATGCAGACCGTTTTAGCGAAAATCGTCGCCGATAAGGCCATCTGGGTAGAAGCGCGTAAAGAGCAGCAGCCGCTGGCCAGTTTCCAGAATGATGTGGTTGTGAGCCAACGCCGTTTTTATGATGCCCTGCAGGGTGCGCGTACCGCGTTTATCCTGGAGTGCAAAAAGGCCTCACCGTCGAAAGGCGTGATCCGCGACGATTTCGATCCCGCGCGCATTGCTGGGGTTTACAAACACCATGCGTCGGCCATTTCAGTGCTGACGGATGAGAAATATTTCCAGGGCAGTTTTGATTTTCTGCCGATTGTCAGCCAGATTGCGCCGCAGCCGATTCTGTGCAAAGACTTCATTATTGACGCGTACCAAATCTGGCTGGCGCGTTTTTATCAGGCCGATGCCTGCCTGCTGATGCTCTCCGTGCTGGATGACGAACAGTATCGCCAGCTGGCCGCCGTCGCGCACAGCCTGAACATGGGTGTGTTGACGGAAGTGAGCAACGAAGAAGAGCTGGAACGCGCGATTGCGCTGAAAGCGAAAGTCGTCGGCATCAACAACCGCGACCTGCGCGATCTGTCCATTGACCTGAACCGCACGCGCCAGCTGGCTCCACGCCTCGGTGCTGGCGTGACGGTCATCAGCGAATCTGGCATTAACACCTACGCTCAGGTTCGTGAACTGAGCCATTTCGCCAACGGCTTTTTGATTGGCTCGGCGCTGATGTCTCACGACGATCTGAACGCTGCCATACGCCGCGTGCTGCTGGGCGAAAACAAAGTTTGCGGGCTGACGCGCCCTCAGGATGCCGCCGCCGCCCTCGAAGCGGGTGCGGTTTACGGCGGGCTGATTTTTGTCGAGTCCTCCCCGCGCTTCGTGACCGAAGCGCAAGCGCGTGACGTCATCGCCGCCGCGGAGCTGAGCTACGTGGGCGTGTTCCGCGATGCACCGATTGCAGACGTTGTAGCCAAAGCTGAAAACTTATCTCTGACTGCCGTGCAGCTACACGGACAGGAAGATCAAACGTACATCAACGCACTTCGCCAGGCGCTGGCTCCGCAGGTGCAAATCTGGAAAGCGCAGAGCGTGGGCGAAACCCTACCGGCCCGCGATCTCCAGCACGTCGATAAATATGTGCTGGATAACGGCCAGGGCGGAACCGGGGAGCGATTCGACTGGTCCCTGCTGAACGGTGAAAAGCTGGACAACGTCCTGCTGGCGGGCGGATTAAGCCCCGATAACTGCGTAGACGCCGCAAAAGCGGGCTGCGCGGGCCTCGATTTCAATTCAGGCGTGGAGTCTCAGCCGGGCATCAAAGATGCCAGTAAGCTGGCCTCGGTATTCAAGACGCTGCGTGCCTATTAAGGAAGAGAAAATGACAACTTTATTAAATCCCTATTTTGGTGAGTTCGGTGGCATGTATGTGCCGCAAATCCTGATGCCTGCCCTGCGCCAGCTCGAAGAAGCGTTTGTCAGCGCCCAGAAAGATCCGGCATTCCAAGCAGAATTTACCGACTTGCTGAAAAACTACGCCGGCCGTCCGACGGCGCTGACTAAATGTCGCAATCTGACGGAAGGCACTAACGCCACGCTCTACCTCAAGCGTGAAGATCTGCTCCACGGCGGTGCGCACAAAACTAACCAGGTGCTGGGTCAGGCGCTGCTTGCTAAGCGCATGGGTAAAACCGAAATCATCGCCGAAACCGGTGCTGGCCAACACGGTGTGGCGTCTGCCCTCGCCAGCGCCCTGCTCGGCCTGAAATGCCGCATTTACATGGGTGCGAAAGACGTTGAGCGCCAGTCGCCGAACGTGTTCCGTATGCGTCTGATGGGTGCGGAAGTGATCCCGGTACACAGCGGTTCGGCCACGCTGAAAGATGCCTGTAACGAAGCGCTGCGCGACTGGTCTGGCAGCTACGACACCGCGCACTACATGCTCGGTACCGCAGCCGGTCCGCACCCGTTCCCGACGATTGTGCGTGAATTCCAGCGCATGATTGGCGAAGAAACCAAAGTACAGATCCTCGAAAAAGAAGGTCGTCTGCCGGATGCAGTTATTGCCTGTGTTGGCGGTGGCTCGAATGCCATTGGCATGTTTGCTGATTTTATCGACGACGAAAGCGTCGGCCTGATCGGCGTAGAACCTGCGGGTCACGGCATTGAAACTGGCGAACACGGTGCGCCGCTGAAACACGGTCGCGTCGGCATCTACTTCGGGATGAAATCACCGATGATGCAAACTGATGAAGGCCAGATTGAGGAATCTTACTCGATCTCTGCCGGTCTGGACTTCCCGTCAGTCGGGCCACAGCATGCGCATCTGAACAGCATCGGTCGTGCTGATTATGTCTCGATCACCGATGACGAAGCGCTGGAAGCGTTCAAAACCCTGTCGCGCCATGAAGGGATCATCCCGGCGCTGGAGTCTTCCCATGCTCTGGCGCATGCCCTGAAAATGATCAAAGAAAACCCGGAAAAAGAGCAGCTGCTGGTGGTGAACCTGTCCGGTCGCGGTGATAAAGATATCTTCACCGTTCACGATATTCTGAAAGCACGAGGGGAAATCTGATGGAACGCTACGATAACGCATTTGCAGAACTGAAAGCCCGCAAGGAAGGCGCGTTTGTTCCCTTCGTCACGCTGGGCGATCCGGGCCCTGAGCAGTCGCTGAAAATTATCGACACCTTAATTGCCGCAGGCGCTGATGCGCTGGAGCTGGGGATTCCGTTCTCCGATCCGCTGGCGGATGGCCCGACCATTCAGGACGCCACCCTTCGCGCCTTTGCCGCGGGCGTGACACCGACCCAGTGCTTTGAAATGCTGGCCGCAATTCGCCAGAAACACCCGACTATTCCGATTGGCCTGCTGATGTACGCTAACCTGGTATTCAGCAAAGGCATTGATAACTTTTACGCCGAGTGTGCTCGCGTAGGTGTCGATTCGGTGCTGGTCGCTGATGTGCCGGTGGAAGAATCTGCTCCGTTCCGCCAGGCGGCAATGCGCCACAACGTCGCACCCATTTTCATCTGCCCACCGAATGCGGATGACGAACTGCTGCGCCAGATTGCGTCTTACGGTCGCGGGTATACCTACCTGCTGTCGCGCGCTGGCGTGACCGGTGCAGAAAACAAAGCGGCGCTTCCCCTGCATCATCTGGTGGAAAAACTGGCCGAGTACCATGCCGCACCACCGTTGCAAGGCTTCGGCATTTCATCTCCTGAGCAAGTGACTGCCGCGATTGACGCCAACGCCGCAGGCGCAATCTCCGGCTCGGCAATCGTCAAAATCATCGAACGTAACCTGGATAAGCCAGAGCAGATGCTCGCTGAGCTGCACGATTTCGTTTCTGCAATGAAAGCAGCAACGCGCCAAGCCTGATTATCCTGACCGTCTGACGCTACGCCAGACGGTCATTCTCCTTTAATGCTATCCGCATATTTTCGTACCAGCCGAAACAGGTTTCCCACGTCATCCTCCTGCCAGTCTTTGAAAATCTGATTCATCAGCGTCATGCGTGCCTCAGCAATTTTCATGGTTAACGCTTTTCCTTGCGTTGATATCGTCACCTCGGACACGCGCCTGTCTTTCGTACCCGGTTTTTTCTGCGCCAGCCCCTGCGCTTCCAGCCGTTTCACCTGGCGGCTGACGGTAGTGTAATCCCGCCCGAGCCCGTCAGCGAGTTCGACCACGCCTACCGGACCATAGCGGTCGATGGCTACCAGCAGAGGGAAAAGAATTTGATCCAGCGAAACACCCGCTTCGGATAACAGAATGTCATCGCGCTGCGGCTGATTCATCACGCCCATGATATCCAGCAGCGCGCCGTGAAAATCCGTCACGTCATATTTATGTGCATATTGCATATATTTTCCTGGCGAGTATAGTGCCTCTATCAGATATGTGCATTTTACACATATTCCATTTCAGGAGAAACAGTATGAAAGCAGCTGTCGTTTTCGATCCGGCCACAGGCCCGGTTTACGCCGATTTCGCCGCCCCCAACGCTGAACAGGGGCAACATCTTGTTCGCGTTACCGCCTCGGCGATAAGCCACGTGGTGAAAAGTCGGGCCTCAGGCAAGCATTACAGTTTTGACGGTACGTTGCCTTTTGTCGCTGGTATCGACGGAACGGGCGTTACCGAAGAGGGTCAACGCGTCTATTTTGCGTTTCCGCCGACGCCGTGGGGGAGCATGGCGGAATTCGCCCCTGTCGACGCGAATCTTTGTCTCCCCCTGCCCGACGATCTCGATGACGTAACAGCTGCAGCAATGGCTAATCCTGGAATGTCGGCATGGGCAGCACTGATAACGCGCGCGCAGTTACAGCCTGGCGAAACCGTGCTGATCAATGGCGCGACCGGTAGCGCGGGTCAACTCGCCGTGCAAATTGCCCGCTTTCATGGCGCGGGTAAAATCATCGTTACCGGACGCAACCAGCAGGTTTTGTCCAGTTTGGGCGCAGACAAGTGCGTGAATATCACCGACGATGAGCAGAGTATTGCCCAGCAACTTTCCAGACTGGCCGCAGAGGGTATCGACGTGGTGGCTGATTATCTTTGGGGCCAAAGTGCGCTCGCGATCCTCACCGCGCTGGCAAAACACACTTCCTCCCTTAACCCGGTCAGATATGTGCAGGTTGGTGCATTATCCGGCGCTGAAATCGCTTTGCCGGGTGCCGTACTTCGCTCATCGCCCATTCTGATGATGGGCAGCGGTATAGGCAGCCTTTCCATGACACAACTCATCCACGCGACAGGGGAAATGCTCCAGGCATCCGTCGCTGGCGGCTTTACGATCAAAACCCGTCAGGCCAGGCTGGAAGATGTCACCGACGCCTGGAAAAACGATGACAGTAAGCAACGTACAGTGTTCGTTATTCGCTAAATACAATCTTTAGGGGTAGGCCAAAATTGATCGCTTCGATGTTTTCGGCGCGATCGACTTTTCAAAAAACATCGCAAGCGTATTATCGCGTCTTCTTTTCGGTCTGTTGGCCGCGTTAACACCTTCTGAGTTCAGAGGCTTACACATGTCATGGCAACAATTCAAACAGGCATACCTGATTAAATTCTGGAATCCTGTCCCCGCCGTTATCGCTGCGGGCATCCTCTCTACCTATTATTTCGGCATTACCGGTACCTTCTGGGCGGTCACGGGCGAATTCACCCGCTGGGGTGGACAACTCTTACAGCTGGCGGGCGTGCATGCTGAGGAATGGGGCTATTTCAAACTGATTCATCTGGAAGGCACGCCGCTCACCCGTATTGACGGAATGATGATTATTGGCATGTTCGGAGGCTGTTTTGCCGCCGCGCTGTGGGCCAATAACGTCAAACTGCGTATGCCGCGCAGCCGCATTCGTATTGCACAGGCGGTAATCGGTGGGATCATTGCCGGCTTTGGTGCACGTCTGGCGATGGGGTGCAACCTGGCGGCTTTCTTTACCGGGATTCCTCAGTTCTCCCTGCACGCCTGGTTTTTTGCCGTGGCGACCGCCATTGGTTCGTACTTCGGCGCGCGTTTCACGCTGCTGCCGATATTTCGTATTCCGGTCAAAATGACCAAAGTCAGCGCGGCTTCTCCGCTGACGCAAAAGCCAGACCAGGCAAAACGTCGCTTCCGTCTGGGGATGCTGGTCTTTTTTGCAATGATCGCCTGGGCGTTGTGTACCGCATTCGATCGACCGAAACTGGGATTTGCGATGCTGTTTGGCGTTGGTTTTGGCCTGCTGATTGAACGCGCGCAAATCTGCTTTACCTCGGCGTTCCGTGATATGTGGATCACCGGACGCACCATGATGGCAAAAGCGATTATTGCCGGGATGGCGGTGAGTGCCATCGGTATTTTCAGCTATGTGCAGCTCGGCGTTGAACCCAAAATTATGTGGGCTGGCCCAAATGCGGTGATCGGCGGCTTGCTGTTTGGCTTTGGTATCGTCCTTGCGGGTGGATGTGAAACCGGCTGGATGTACCGCGCAGTAGAAGGCCAGGTGCATTACTGGTGGGTCGGGCTGGGGAACGTCATCGGCTCGACTATCCTCGCCTACTACTGGGACGATGTGTCCCCGGCGCTCGCCACCAGCTGGGATAAGGTTAACCTGCTGAACACTTTCGGTCCGTTAGGTGGATTGCTGGTCACCTATGCTCTGCTTCTGATCGCCTTTTTACTGGTAATCGCGCAGGAAAAACGCTTTTTCCGTCGCACCGCGCGTAACACTGAAATACAGGAGAATGTGGCATGACGCAAATCGTTCCTGATTATCGCCTCGATATGGTAGGCGAACCTTGTCCTTATCCGGCCGTCGCGACGCTTGAAGCTTTGCCCTTACTGAAAAAAGGCGAAATTCTGGAAGTGGTCAGCGATTGCCCTCAGTCGATCAATAACATCCCGCTGGATGCCAAAAACCACGGATACACCGTGCTGGATATTCAACAGGACGGCCCGACCATTCGCTATTTGATTCAGAAATAACTCGCCTATGACAACGTTCCCCGCCGGGAGCGTTGTCCCCTTCACTTTATCGACGAAAAAACAACCAGCACGTTGCGTTAGCTCTCATTTTATTTCCACGCCTGAGAATACTGTATCCTCAGTTTCCATGAGGATAATCTGATGAAAAAGTTACTGATTTGTTGTCTGTTCGGCAATACCGCCCAGTCGCTTGCCAAAAAGATGCAGCATGCTGCCGATGAACGTGGAATTAAACTGCTGGTTAGCGCCGTCGGACTGGATAATTTCGCCAGCGTTGCCCCGGCGTTTGATGCATTTTTAGTCGCGCCGCATATTCAATATAAGCTGGAAGAATTGAGGGCGGAAATTGGCGAAGGAAAACCGATAACCGTTATTGAAAGCTATCCGTTTGCGTCGCTGGACGGTGAAAAGGTGCTGGAGTTTGTGCAGGAGAATATGCCTGAACTGGCTGAATAGTTGGTAAAGAGAAAACTGGCCGCTGATGGCCAGTTTTCTGTTCGCAACAATTAGAAACGATAACCCGCCGAGAACATAAACACCCACGGGTCCAGTCGCGTATGGACGCTCTGCTGTTCCCCGCCCGCTTTAAAGCGTACGTCGGTGTCGATATCCATATACCAGACGGACATATTCAGCAGCCAGTCGCGGTTGATCAGATAATCCATCCCGACCTGCCCCGCTGCGCCCCAGGAATCTTTCAGGCTCAGATCCGAAAGGCCATTCTCTTTGCCGTTATCGTTAAATTTCTCATCAAAGAAGGTGGTGTAGTTCACACCCGCGCCGATATACGGGCGCACCTTGCTGCTGGCGTCACCAAAATACCACTGCGCCATCAGCGTAGGTGGTAACTGATGAACGGTGGCGATATTCCCCGTCGGGCCGGTCCCTACTTTGTGGCGGAACGGCGTTGCCGCGAGAAGTTCAACCCCGATATTTTCCGTTGCCATATACGTGAACGTCAGACCCAGCTGGGTATTGTTGCTGACGTTAAAGCCGCCCAGACTACCCAACACATTGTCAGATCCCTCAGTCGGGCGAACCGTCGCCGAACCTGCACGCACAAAGAATTCACCTGCTTCATGCGCATACGCGCCGCCAGAGATACTGCTTAAGATCAGGGCTGCCACTGCTAACTTTTTCATATCCGCTCCATCGTTGTGGTTTTTATTGGCGCGGTGAATATACCCATTATTGAGTAACAAGTGATCTAACGCAGATCACACTTAGGCTTGTAATTTAACATTCATTGATCCAGATTAATTTTTGCCAATCAAACAAACACGCAGATGACCATTGCAGGTCAATTTCCATAATGACCATTGCTTTACAAAGATATGCTTTTCCATACAAGTCATGGTGCTGCCACGACGGAGTTATCCAGGGTACAATTGCCCGCTTATTAATACCTGCAATACTCAAGGAGAGTGCATGTCTATCACGGCGAAGTCCGTCTACCGTGACACGGGGAATTTTTTCCGCAATCAGTTCATTACCTTTTTACTGATCGCCTTGTTATGCGCGTTTATCACGGTGGTGCTTGGCCATGCGTTTTCGCCGAGTGATGATCAAATTGCGACCCTCAGCCAGGGCGATCACCTCGCCGGAAGCGTCGGGCTGTTTGATCTGGTTCAGAACATGACGCCTGACCAGCAGCAGATTTTGCTCCGCGCATCTGCAGCATCGACCTTCTCTGGGTTGATCGGCAACGCGATTCTGGCGGGCGGTGTATTGCTGATGGTCCAGCTCATTTCTGCGGGTCATCGCGTGAGCGCCCTGCGTGCCATCGGTGCCAGCGCACCGGTATTACCGAAGTTGTTTATCCTGATCTTTTTGACCACCATGCTGGTGCAGATCGGGGTTATGCTGGTTGTTGTGCCGGGCGTTTTACTGGCAATTGTCCTCTCGTTTTCCCCGGTGATGCTGGTACAGGACAAGATGGGGATATTTACAGCGATGCGCAGCAGTATGAAACTGGCCTGGGCTAATATGCGCCTGGTTGCGCCAGCAGTCATAAGCTGGCTGCTGGCAAAAACACTGTTGCTGCTGTTTGCACCGAATTTTGCTGTGCTGACACCGAATGTCGGTGCCGTGGTCGCCAATACACTCAGTAACCTGATTTCAGCGGTGTTACTGGTCTATTTGTTCCGCCTGTATATGTTGATTCGCCAATAGTTTCCCTGAAAGCAGATGATGGAATCGAAGAATGAAGCAGTTTCTTGATTTTTTACCGTTGGTCGTATTTTTCGCGTTTTACAAGCTGTACGACATTTATGCCGGGACAGCGGCCTTAATCGTAGCCACTGCCGTCGTACTGATTTACAGCTGGCTACGCTACCGTAAAGTCGAAAAAATGGCGCTGATCACTTTTGTTCTGGTGGCGGTGTTTGGCGGATTAACCCTGTTCTTCCATAACGATGAGTTTATCAAATGGAAAGTGACGGTGATTTATGCTCTGTTCGCGGGTGCGTTGCTGTTCAGTCAGTGGGTGATGAATAAGCCTCTGATTCAGCGCATGCTTGGGAAAGAGATCACCCTTCCGCAGCAGGTGTGGTCGCGACTGAACGTCGCCTGGGCGCTGTTCTTTATTCTGTGCGGGCTGGCGAATATCTACATCGCGTTCTGGCTGCCGCAGAATATTTGGGTCAACTTCAAGGTCTTTGGTCTGACGGCGTTAACCCTGATTTTCACACTGCTGAGCGGTGTGTACATCTATCGACATATGCCGCAAGACGACAAGCACTAAGATTCCAGGCCAGGCAGGCTTCTGTCTGGCCTTTTCCTTCTATTTCCCACCGGCTGTAAATCATAGTAGCATCCCGCCTGTCGTCTTCCGTAACGAGCTTAAGAAACAATGACAACAACGAATGACGCCCCTCAGGGCGAACTGGTTTTACGCACACTTGCAATGCCCGCCGACACCAATGCGAACGGTGATATTTTCGGCGGCTGGTTAATGGCACAGATGGATATGGGCGGTGCGATCCTCGCTAAAGAGATAGCTCATGGCCGCGTGGTAACGGTCAGAGTCGATGGGATGACGTTTTTACGTCCGGTCGCCGTGGGTGATGTGGTGTGTTGCTACGCCCGCTGCGTGAAACGCGGCAATACGTCGATCTCTATCAATATCGAAGTGTGGGTGAAGAAGGTCTCTTCAGAACCTATCGGCCAGCGCTACAAGGCTACCGAAGCGCTGTTTATCTATGTTGCGGTAGACAGCCAGGGTACACCTCGTCCGTTCCCGAAGGTATAAAAAAAGCCTCCATTCGGAGGCTTTCTTGTTTATTCCATCTGTGCCCCGCCGTTCAGGCGGAAAACAATATTAACGATGAGTCCATTGCCAGGTTTGCCTGGCTCATAGCGCCATTTGCGCATCGCCGCTTTAACTTCACGCTCGAACATGTTTGCCGGTTGCGCCGAGAGCACCTCGACATTATCCACCCGACCATCTGCCGTGACGTCAAATTTCACACGTAGACGTCCTTCAATACGCAGCGCCTGCGCACGCGCAGGATATTGCGGCTGATTGCGGCTCATGGCTCGTGGGCCTGACGGCGCGGTTACCACCGGTTTCGCGGTGGTCGGCGAACTGTTCATTACCGGTTTCGCTGGCGCGGTATTTTGTGTCGACTGCACCGCACGCGGCTCGACCGGGCGCTCTTCACGTTTCGGACGCTCTTCAACCTTCTTAACCGGCTTCGGTTTTGGCTTCGGCTTAGGTTTTGGCTCCGGCTTGTGGATCACGACAGGCGCTTCTTTCGGCGGCTCCGGAACAACCTCAGGCTCTGGCTCAGGCTCGACAACCGGCTCTGGTGGAGGTGGAACCACCTGAGGCTCCAGATCTGCCGGTGACACCATGGTCACTGAAATCGGCTGCGCTGGCGCGGGCATTTGAATAACCTGATGAACCGAAGTGTAGAGCAAAGCCGCCACGACAGCACCGTGAATCACAACGGACAGCAGCGTCGGCCAGGGAAAGCGGCGAGGTAAATCCAGGGTCATCGAAGTCATAATCGTTTCAGTTAAAAAACCAGGCCTTGATTTTAAATGCAAATAGCAATCATATTCAATAAGACACTCCATCTTCTCGCGATTTAACTGCACGCGAGGCCAAAAAAGGCGCGTCTTTGTTAAGGTTTTAACAAGGTCGTTATCTTTACATTGCAGTCATCGATGCTTTCACATAACGTTATTGACACTTTTTATGGCTAAGGAGCTCCGCCGTGCTTTACGTGATCTACGCTGAAGATGTTGCCGATTCTCTGGAAAAACGACTTTCCGTGCGCCCAGCCCACCTCGCGCGTCTACAACTCTTACATGACGAAGGGAAATTACTGACCGCAGGCCCAATGCCCGCTGTCGACAGCAACGACCCAGGCGCCGCAGGTTTTAGCGGCTCCACGGTAATTGCTGAGTTCGAATCACTGGAAACCGCGCAGTCCTGGGCCGAAGCCGACCCGTATGTCGCGGCGGGTGTTTATGAAAAAGTGACAGTGCGTCCGTTTAAGAAAGTGTTCTGATGTGACAGAAAAGGCTCCCGCAGGAGCCTTTTATCAATGCAGTGACGCCAGCCGCGCTGCAAACCCCACGAATAACAGCCCTATCAAACCATTCCCCAGTTTCGCCAGTTTCTTTTTGGTTTTAAGGTAGCGAGTGACAAACGCACCGGAGAAAATCAGGAAACTCATGTACATAAAGCTGATGAGCTCAAGGGTTGTGGCAAGGATGAGAAATGAGGTGCCGGTATTTTTGGCGCTGACATCGATGAACTGCACGAAGAACGAGACGTAGAATAGAATCGCTTTCGGGTTGGTCAGGCTCAGTACCAGCGAGCGCTTCATGATCATACTGGCAGGTTCAGTTCCACCGGTTTGCGCGCCCGCTTTATGCGTTATCACCGACCAGAGCATTTTTCCACCCAGCCACAGCAGATAGAATGCACCGAGATATCGAACAATATTAAAAAGAACCGGTGTGGTTTGAATCAGCGCAGCCACGCCCGCCCACGCCAGAAACATCAGAACGGCATCGCCGATAAACACGCCTGTGGCGGCAAGATAGCCCTTTTTCACACCGTGGCCGATGCCCGTTTTTAACACAAATAAGGTATTAGGTCCGGGAACCAGTACGATAAAGAAGGCCCCGACAACATAGGTCCAGAAATTAAGTACACCAAACTCCGCAAACACCACCTGCTCCTTTTTAAAAAATAAAATGCCGCCATAACGCGACATTCTCAGGGTTCATATGCTAACTATTGTACGCCGTTATAACCGTCAAGATAAGACGCAGCAAGTTCATTGCCGAACAATATCGCATCCTTCATTTCCATATCGGAGGACCATTTATCGTTCGCATTACCGCTAAAGCTGTGGTTTGTCTTGACGCTCTTTTTCAGCTGATCGCGAATGCTTTGCGCATACTGACTGGCCTCGCTGGCGGTTCGCCCCGCTTTTCGGTCAGTTTTGCCCTGCTCGTACAGCTCGCGAAATTGTGGAACATTCAGCCGATAATTCTGCTGTTGGTTGCTGGTAAAATTACCGCCTACAAAAGTAGATTTATGCGACACAAAGTAATAAGCATGTCTTTCAGGCGCTGTTTTGGTGCTGGCGCAACCGCTCAGTAACGCAATGCCCATAACGACAGCCATTATTTTTCCGTTCATCCCTTTTATTCCCTTTTAGATGTTCCACTGCATCATCCATGCTTCGGCATATTCAACCAGTGCAATAAATGATGCCAGTCCCAAACTTTCCCTGAGCGCATCCAGCGCAAAAAGCACAACCAATACCCACAGGAATGGATTCATATTCTACGTTCAACGCGTTGTTTAGGCGGATTATATCTGAACAAGGGGGGCTGGGGGATACTGCGAAATCTGATAGTAAAGAAGAAAACATCAGGCACCTGTAACGGTGCCTTCAGGGTACTCAGAGATCGCGAACAGCAAACACCAGTGCATTTCGGTGATGGCTAAGTCCACATTTTCTGATGGCGTGGATACGCATATTGCGGCGGGATTGAGCCTCAAGCCAACGAGCTTTACGACGACTCATTTGTCGCAACATACGCCAGCGCCCTACTTCGGTTCTGCTGCGTCTCATGTCTACAACTCTTTCCTTAACAGAAACGCCATTATAAACCCCTGACCGTGGTAAACCAGCGCTTTTAGCGGCCCTTTTTATTTGCCAGATCAATTCTGATGCGTACACTCATAACAATACGCTTTCAAAAGGATTTTTAAACTATGACAACCTTCTACACCGTGGTGAGTTGGCTGCTCATTCTGGGATATTGGCTGCTGATCGCAGGTGTGACGCTTCGCATCCTGATGAAACGCCGGGCCGTCCCTTCTGCCATGGCCTGGCTTTTGATCATCTACATCCTGCCGCTGGTGGGGATCATCGCGTATCTTTCTTTTGGCGAGTTACATCTGGGTAAACGCCGGGCCGAACGCGCGCGCGCCATGTGGCCGTCAACGGCGAAATGGCTCAACGATCTGAAATCCTGCAAACATATTTTTGCCCAGGAGAATAGCAGCGTCGCCTCGTCACTGTTCAAGCTTTGTGAACGTCGCCAGGGGATCGGCGGCGTGAAAGGTAATCAGCTGCAACTGCTGACCACTTCCGATGACGTGATGCAGGCGCTGATCCGCGATATCCAGCTCGCCCGTCACAATATCGAGATGGTTTTTTATATCTGGCAGCCTGGTGGAATGGCCGATCAGGTTGCGGAATCTCTGATGGCGGCATCGCGCCGTGGCATTCACTGCCGTCTGATGCTGGACTCTGCCGGTAGTGTGGCGTTCTTCCGCAGCCCGTGGGCAACCATGATGCGCAATGCCGGTATCGAAGTCGTCGAAGCGCTGAAAGTGAATCTGTTCCGCGTATTCTTGCGACGCATGGATTTACGCCAGCATCGCAAGATGATCATGATCGACAACTACATTGCCTATACCGGAAGCATGAATATGGTCGACCCGCGCTTCTTCAAACAGGATTCCGGTGTGGGTCAGTGGGTCGATTTAATGGCGCGAATGGAAGGTCCGGTCGCCACCTCGATGGGGATTGTCTACTCCTGCGACTGGGAAATCGAAACCGGTAAACGCATTCTGCCGCCGCCGCCCGATGCCAATATCATGCCGTTTGAACAAGAGAGTGGGCATACCATTCACACCATCGCGTCCGGGCCGGGTTTCCCGGAGGATTTGATTCATCAGGCGCTTCTAACGGCGGCCTATTCCGCGCGTGAATATCTGATCATGACCACTCCCTATTTTGTCCCTAGCGACGATCTGCTGCACGCGATTTGCACCGCTGCACAGCGCGGCGTAGACGTCAGCATTATCATGCCGCGTAAAAACGATTCGGTGCTGGTCGGCTGGGCCAGCCGCGCCTTCTTTAGCGAGCTACTGGCAGCGGGTGTCAAAATTTACCAGTTCGAAGGCGGGTTGCTGCACACCAAAAGCGTGCTGGTCGATGGCGAGCTCAGCCTGGTCGGCACCGTGAATCTGGATATGCGCAGCCTGTGGCTCAATTTTGAGATCACGCTGGTGATTGACGACGCCGGTTTTGGTGGCGATCTGGCGGCGGTGCAGGACGATTATATTTCCCGCTCGCGCCTGCTGGACGCGCACTTGTGGATGAAACGCCCTCTGTGGCAGCGGATCACCGAACGACTGTTTTACTTCTTTAGCCCGTTGCTGTAAAACGTGCCCAACGATGTTTTAACAGGTAATCATCATGGAAATGGATCTGAATAATCGCCTGACCGAAGACGAAACGCTTGAGCAGGCCTACGATATTTTTCTTGAACTGGCGATGGATAATCTCGATCCCGCAGACGTGATCCTCTTCAATCTACAGTTTGAAGAACGCGGCGGCGCGGAGCTGTTTGACCCGTCTGAAGACTGGGCTGAGCACGTCGATTTCGACCTCAACCCGGACTTCTTCGCTGAAGTGGTGATTGGTCTGGCCGATACCGACGGCGGTGAGCTTAATGATATCTTTGCCCGCGTGTTGCTGTGTCGGGAAAAAGATCACAAGCTGTGCCATATCCTCTGGCGCGAATAATAAAAAAGGCTGCGATTGCAGCCTTTTTTATTTATTCCGGGAGTTCACTTCCACAGTGATTGCAATACCGCGCACTGTGTTCATGACTTGTCTGATTACACTTCGGACATTTTCGCTGCTGCTGACGATTTTGAAATGCCGCACTCATGTGTGTAGTAATTAATCCCGTCGGAATCGCAATGACCGAGTAGCCAATCAAAATCAATACCGATGCCACGATCCTGCCAAGCGGGGTGTGCGGCGTGATATCCCCGTAGCCCACGGTCGTCACCGTCACAATCGCCCAGTACACCGACGCATTAAGCGTGGTGAAGCCGTACGTCGGCCCTTCGATTAAATACATCAGCGAGCCGAAGACCACCATCACTATCGCAATGAACGAATAGAAGAGAATCAGCTGGTGACGGGCGCTGTAAATCGCTTTCCAGAACACACGCAACGACGGCATAAAACGCAGCAACTTTAAAACACGAAGTACGCGGATGGCACGCATTGCACGCCAGGCAAAGACGTAATTAATGCTGATTTCCGGCCATAGCCACATCACATACAGCGGCAGAATTGTCGCTAAATCAATAATTCCCCAAAAGCTGAAGACATATTTCGACGGGTTGGCCCAGCTGAACAGGCGCAGGAAATATTCAAGGGTAAATACCAGGGTGACAAACAGTTCCAGCCAGACGAAAAGATGCCATTCATCAAACGTCAGGTGATACTGGGTTCCTAGCCCTGATTCGACAAAAATGATTAATACGCTGAGAAGCGCGAACAGGCCGCACAATCCTTCGAAGCGACGCCCGGAGCGGGTGTTGGGATCGAATAGCAGGCGATACGTCTTACGCCGTACAGAAGAAACGGAAATCGACACGTTGACCTCGCAAAAGAAAAAGGGCTGACATCATGTCAGCCCTTGCGATTATAACGGGTCTACTTTCAGGCAGGAAACCGCATGGCGGAAACTTCCTTCCAGAACAGGCCGGGTTTGAGCACATTCCGGCCCCGCCATTGGGCAACGCGTGCGGAACACGCAGCCTGACGGCGGATTGATCGGCGAAGGCAGCTCTCCTTCCAGAAGCTGGATAACTTTATTTTTTTCCAGATCCGGATCGGGAACAGGCACCGCAGACATCAGCGCTTTCGTATACGGGTGCAGCGGGTTGTGATACACCTCATCGTAGGTGCCCAACTCGACGGCATGACCAAGATACATCACCAGCACGCGGTCAGAAATATGCTTCACCACCGCCAGGTCGTGGGCGATGAAGATCAGCGACAGCCCCATTTCCCGTTGCAATTTCTGCAGCAGATTGACAACCTGCGCCTGAATCGACACGTCCAGCGCGGAAACCGGTTCGTCACAAATAATCAGCTTCGGTTCCAGAATCAGCGCACGAGCAATACCGATACGCTGACACTGACCGCCAGAAAATTCGTGCGGATAGCGGTTAACCAGGTTTGGCAGCAGGCCGACTTTCATCATCATCGCTTTGACGCGATCGCGAACTTCCTGACGCGGCATTTTAGGATGATAGGTGCGCAGCGGCTCGGCAATAATATCACCGATGTTCATACGCGGGTTCAGGGACGCCAGCGGGTCCTGGAAAATCATCTGGATGTCGCTACGGACTTCGCGCCACTCATCCGGTTTCATCCCCAGCAGATCTTTACCCAGCCAGGCCACCTTTCCTTCCGTCGCTTTGACCAGTCCGATTATGGCGCGCGCAAACGTCGATTTACCGCAGCCCGATTCACCAACGACGCCGAGGGTTTCCCCTTCATAGAGACGCAGCGTGACGCCATCGACAGCTTTCAGGGTTTTTGGCGGCTGCCAGAACCACTGTTTGCCGTCTTTGATGTCGAAATGCACTTTTAAATCAGCGATTTCGAGCAGGACATTTCTTTTCTCGTCAATGGCGTTCATACCAGCTCCTCATGCGGCTTAAAGCAGGCGCGCAGGCGGCCTGGTGCAAACTCTTCCAGCGGTGGAGCGCTGTTGCAGATTTCCATTGCGTACTGACAACGCGGCTGGAACGGGCAGCCTTTCGGCAGACGCAGCAGGTTCGGCGGATTGCCTGGAATGGTCAGCAGCGATTCGCCTTCCGCATCCAGACGCGGAACTGCGTTCAGCAGACCAATCGAATACGGGTGTGCCGGGTGATAGAACACATCACGTGCTTTACCGTATTCCATAGTTCGACCGGCGTACATCACCAGCACTTTGTCACAAATCCCGGCAACCACACCCAGATCGTGAGTAATCATGATGATCGCGGTGTTGAATTCACGCTTAAGTTCGTTCAGCAGGGTCATGATCTGCGCCTGAACGGTCACGTCCAGCGCGGTGGTTGGCTCGTCGGCAATCAGCAATTTTGGCCGACATAACAGCGCCATAGCAATCATTACGCGCTGGCGCATACCACCTGAAAACTCATGCGGGAACATGCGCATACGCTTACGCGCTTCAGGCATTTTGACCGCATCCAGCATTCTGACTGATTCTTCGAACGCCTCGGCTTTGTTCATTCCTTTGTGCAGCATCAGGACTTCCATCAGCTGCTCACCCACACGCATGTACGGGTTCAGGGAGGTCATTGGGTCCTGGAAAATCATCGAAATCTGCTCGGCACGCAGCTTATTCAGCTCTTGCTCAGGCAGGTTGAGGATGTTTTTACCGTTAAACGTCGCGGTCCCGCCAATGCGCCCATTCGGGGCCAGCAGGCCCATTAGCGCAAAAGCGGTTTGCGATTTGCCGGAACCGGATTCACCAACGATACCCAACGTTTCGCCCGCACGCAGATCGAAGTTCAGATCGTTTACGGCGGTGACGTCACCGTCCGCCGTTTTAAAAGTGACGCGTAAATCTTTGACATCCAGCAGGACGTTTTTCTGCTGTTGCGCCTCTGGCGCAGTTGCCGTTTCAATAATAGTCATCGCGGCACTCCTTAGCGGTCTTTCGGATCGAGGGCATCACGCAGGCCATCGCCGATAAAGTTGAAACAAAACAGGGTTACCACCAGGAAACCTGCCGGGAACAGCAGCAGCCACGGTGAAACTTCCATTGAGTTTGCGCCATCACTTAACAGCGCGCCCCAACTACTCAGTGGCTCTTGCGTACCCAGACCGAGGAAGCTCAGGAAAGATTCGAACAGGATCATACTTGGCACCAGCAGTGAGGCGTAAACCACTACCACACCCAGCACGTTCGGGACAATGTGACGGACCACTATCCCGCTGACGGACACTCCGCCCACCTGTGCCGCTTCGATAAATTCTTTGCGCTTCAGGCTCAAGGTTTGGCCGCGCACAATACGCGCCATATCCAGCCAGGACACCATACCGATGGCCACGAAGATCAGCAGAATGTTTTGCCCAAAGAAGGTCACCAGCAGGATAACGAAGAACATGAACGGGAAGGAGTTCAGGATTTCCAGCAAACGCATCATCACGGAATCCACCTTGCCGCCCAGATAGCCGGAAAGAGAACCGTAGAGCGTACCGACAATCACGGCCACCAGCGCAGCAGCTATACCAACCATCAGGGAAATACGTCCCCCAATAGCCACACGTACCAGCAGGTCACGACCTGAAGAGTCAGTCCCAAAGTAGTGACCCGATACCATATCTGGCGCACTGGACATCATGCCCCAGTCGGTATCGAAATAGGTGAACTGCGACAGCATAGGTGCCAGGGTCACGAACAAGGCGATAAATACTAATACCACCAGGCTGGCGACCGCTGCGCGGTTGTGCATAAAGCGACGACGGGCATCCTGCCACAGGCTGCGCCCTTCTACTTCGAGTTTCTCACTGAAGTTTTCCAGCGCCTCGCTGTTTTTCTTACTCAACATCATGGCGTACTCCGGCGCTAGTAGCGAATTTTCGGGTCGATAACGGCATACAACACATCGACAACGGCGTTAAAGAGAATAGTCAGTGCACCCACCAGGATAGTCAGGCTAAGAACCAACGAGTAGTCGCGGTTCAACGCACCATTCACGAACAGCTGGCCGATACCCGGCAGGCCGTAGATGGTTTCGATAACCATAGAACCGGTGATGATCCCAACGAACGCAGGCCCCATATAGGAGAGCACTGGCAGCAGCGCAGGCTTTAACGCATGGCGGAGAATGATGCGGCGCATTGGGAGGCCTTTTGCACGCGCGGTACGAATAAAGTTGGAGTGGAGCACTTCAATCATCGAGCCACGGGTAATACGCGCGATACTGGCAATATACGCCAGAGATAACGCCACCATCGGCAGTATCATGTACTTCGGCGCCCCACCATTCCAGCCGCCTCCGGGCAGCCATTTGAGCGTGATGGCGAATATCATCACCAGCAACGGCGCAACGACAAAGCTCGGGATAACCACCCCGGTCATCGCAATGCCCATTACCGAATAATCCCATCGGGTATTTTGTTTGAGCGCGGCGATAACGCCTGCGGTCACTCCCAGGACAACGGCAAGAATAAATGCCGCAGCGCCTAATTTAGCCGAAACGGGGAAGCTCGAAGCCACCAGGTCGTTAACGGAATAGTCTTTATATTTGAACGAAGGGCCGAAATCCCCCTGTGCCAGTTGCTTCAGATAATTGAAGTACTGAGTGGAGATCGGATCGTTTAAATGATATTTGGCTTCAATGTTCGCCATCACTTCTGGCGGAAGCGCGCGCTCACTGGTAAACGGACTACCGGGGGCGAGTCGCATCATGAAAAACGAAATGGTAATAAGAATAAACAGCGTCGGTATCGCTTCAAGACAGCGACGTAGGATAAATTTCAACATTGCCCGTACCTTCTGGCGTGTGCCTTTTACACATGCTCATTCCGTTATTCCTGAATGATGCCGTGTATATTGTGCGATGAATTAAGACACGGTGGGGCAAATTGCTTTGCCCCACGGTTTGCCATTAATGCTTAATGATGTACAGATCTTTGGTGTAGATATTATCCATCGGATCTTTGCCGGTATAGCCGCCAACCCAAGGTTTCACCAGACGCGCGTTCACATAGTAGTAAACCGGTACAATGGCAGAGTCCTGACCCAGCTGCTGTTCCGCTTTATCGTACAGTGCGGTACGTTGCGCTTCGTCAGTCACTTTCAGCGTGTCTTTCATGATCGCGTCAAACGCCGGGCTCTTATAGTGCGCGGTATTCATTGAGCTATCAGACAGCATAGTGTTCAGGAATGAAGTTGGTTCGTTGTAGTCCGCGCACCAGCCAGCACGTGCCACGTCATAGTTGCCCTGATGACGGGTATCCAGGAAGGTTTTCCACTCCTGGTTCACCAGTTTCACGTCCACACCCAGGTTTTTCTTCCAGATGGATGACGCTGCGATGGCCAGTTTTTTGTGCAGATCGGAAGTGTTGTACAGCAGGCTAAACGTCAGTGGTTTATCAGCCGTATAGCCCGCTTCAGCCAGCAGTTTTTTCGCTTCTTCGTTACGTTTTTCTTGCGTCCAGGTGAACCACTCTGGTTTGGTCAGTTTTGCGCCGTCAGTGTATGGCGGGGTGTAGCCGAACGCCGGCAGATCGCCCTGCGCTTTCACTTTGTTGACGATGATGTCGCGATCCAGACCCAGCTTCAGCGCGGTACGAACGCGCGCGTCGTTAAACGGTGCTTTCTGGTTGTTGATTTCGTAGTAATAAGTACAGAGATACGGGTCAACGTGAACTTCTGTCGGGATCTCTTTTTTCAGTTTCTGGAACAGTTCGATCGGCAGGTTGTTATAGGTCATGTCGATCTCACCGCTGCGGTAGCGGTTTACGTCGGTGACTTCAGACGAGATCGGCAGATAGGTAATCTGATCAACGACGGTTTTCGCGTTATCCCAGTAGTTGGTATTACGCTCCATCACGATACGTTCGTTAACCACCCAGTCTTTCAGCTTGTATGCACCGTTGGTGACGATGTTCGCTGGCTGAGTCCATTTCTCACCGAATTTTTCGATAGAGGCTTTATTGACCGGTGACATGGCCGGGTTAACCAGCAGTTTGTAGAAATACGGAACAGGTTCGCTGAGGGTCACTTCCAGAGTGTGGTCGTCAACCGCTTTCACGCCCAGCTCAGAAGGTTTCTTTTTGCCGTCGATGATTTCATCAACGTTCAGGATGTGACCGTACTGCGGATAGCTGGCGTACGGGGATGCGGTGTTTGGATCCACCAGACGCTGCCAGCTATAAACGAAATCTTGTGCGGTGACAGGTTCACCATTGGACCATTTTGCGTCTTTACGCAGGTGGAATGTCCAGACTTTAAAGTCTTTGTTATCCCAGGACTCAGCGACGCCAGGAATCGGGTGGCCGTCTTTCGTTGAGGTAATCAGCAGACCTTCGAACAGATCGCGGCTGATGTTTGCTTCCGGAACCCCTTCAATTTTGTTCGGGTCCAGAGACTGTGGCTCAGCGCCGTTGTTGCGGATCATGGTTTGCTTGTCTGACAGTGTGACACCTGCAGGTACATCAGCAGCCATTGCCATATTACCTGCGATCAGCGCGGTGAAAATTCCTGCGGCGATCAGACTTTTTTTTGTGATGATGGACATTGTGTTGATACTCCACTCATTATAATTACTGGTTTTAATGCCAGCCTGTTTATTTCCCCTAAGGGGTCCTGAACAACGCAGGAGTTTAGCTGCTGTCAGGTCGTTTACTTCTTGCTATCACCGACTGTACTTATTACTGGTGGCTCGTCTGGCCGCCTTGCGTCGATTCTTTTACACGCCTCCCCTGTTTTGAGACGTGTGATGTCTTGCTGAGATGAGTGTTATTTTTGACAATCATTCTCATCTGGAAAAATTCGTTGGCAAAATATAAGGCCGGAAAGTACCAAATGGCTTAATTTCACGCCAATACATTTTGCAAATTTGTTAAGCAATTCTCTTTTACGGGGAGTCCCGTTTTTCTGGGGGGCGTCCTGCCACACATCAATGCTAAAGAAACTGCCAGGTATTCAATGTGATAGAGAGTTTTTTCTCGTCAGTAGCCGACGGGTGCCTGTATCGACTGCGTTTTACACAAAAAATTAACAATTGATTATTATTTAGCACATTCGTCTAAGGGAATGTTGAAATTACTAATATCATTTCAGTTATCCCACAGCAAGCCCCAGAGTATCGTGTGAGTAAAATAACAGAGTGTTTGCGCGGTTTATGTTCAGGTGATCAGACGGGAAAAAACTAAGTTACTGAAATGTAAGAAAAGTGTTTTATTAGCAGAATTTATTATGTCTTGTGAAGTTTTCAACTTTATTTATATGATTTGCTGATAATCACGTAAAAAAACGGAGCCACTGGCTCCGCTCTTTCAAATGAAATGACTAATTTAGTAACCCTGGGAAAATACTTTTCAGTCCGGTTACAATAAATTCGATTCCGAGGGCCATCAGCAGTAAGCCCATAATACGGGTGATGACGTTAATGCCGGTCTGCCCAAGCAAACGTACCAGCCAGGGAGCGATGCGGAACACGCCCCAACAGCAGAGTGCGAAAAGCGCTATCGCCACGGAAAAACCAATCAGGTGAAACCAGTTGTGGTAACGCGTACCCCAGACGATAGTCGAACTGATGGCACCCGGTCCTGCCATTAATGGCAAAGCCAGAGGCACAACACCGATGCTTTCGCGCACCGCTGTTTCTGATTTCTCCTGTTTGTTCTGTTTATCCTCCCCCAGTTTCCCGCTAATCATCGACATGGCAATAGTCACCACCAGGATGCCACCCGCAATACGGAAGGAATCGATGGAAATACCAAAGATTTGCAGAATCGAATCACCCAGGAAAAGCGAAGTCAGCAGAATGATGGCCACCGACATGTTTGCAGTCAGGTTGGTCTTGTTTCTGGCAGCCGCCGTCTGATAACTGGTCATACTAATGAAGACAGGAATGATCCCGACCGGGTTAACGAGCGCGAACAAACCGATAAAAAACTTAAAATAAGTAGAAAAATCAAAGAGCAATGGGGTCACAGTTAGCTCCGCAAATCAGCATGGCCCAGACGACAGAATAAATGGATAAAAACCGCGCTGAAGATACGCTTTTTATCAGCACACTTCACCAGAAATCTGTGTCAAAACGCTATGATTTTCATGTGTTAAGTATATGTGTATTCAATGCGCGTTTCGATTCCATTACTTTTGTAATATTTAACACTTGATATGATTGTGCGAAATACCCGTGCTGAAAGGTATCAGCTTCGGTGTAAATTGATTTAGATCATGTTTTTCGTACTCAGAAGTGAGTAATCTGGGTAACACCGAAAGGGAGAGATAGAAACAAAAAGGGATGATGCTAAAGTCAGGCTCTTTTAGTAAGTTAGTGCTAAGCGTCAACAGTAAACAACACTAAACCTTTGTTTTACTGTGTGTTAAGCAAGTACTGATACCTCGTCTATAATGGTGTCGTATCGAGCGCTGGTTTACTAAAAGAGTTTAAACATTATCAGGAGAGCATTATGGCTGTTACTAATATCGCTGAACTGAACGCACTCGTCGAGCGCGTTAAAAAAGCCCAGCGTGAATATGCCAATTTCACCCAAGAACAGGTTGATAAAATCTTCCGCGCCGCCGCTCTGGCTGCTGCAGATGCTCGAATCCCTCTCGCTAAAATGGCCGTTGCTGAATCCGGTATGGGTATCGTTGAAGATAAGGTGATTAAAAACCACTTCGCTTCAGAGTATATCTACAACGCCTATAAAGATGAGAAAACCTGTGGCGTGCTGGACGAAGACCACACCTTCGGTACCATCACTATTGCAGAACCTATCGGCATCATTTGCGGTATCGTTCCAACAACGAACCCAACTTCAACCGCTATCTTCAAATCTCTGATTAGCCTGAAGACCCGTAACGCAATCATCTTCTCCCCACACCCACGCGCTAAAGATGCGACTAACAAAGCCGCTGATATTGTTCTGCAAGCTGCCATCGCTGCAGGTGCACCAAAAGATCTGATCGGCTGGATTGACCAACCGTCCGTTGAACTGTCTAACGCCCTGATGCACCACCCGGACATCAACATGATTCTGGCAACTGGTGGCCCGGGCATGGTTAAAGCTGCATACAGCTCTGGTAAACCAGCTATCGGCGTTGGCGCAGGTAACACCCCTGTTGTTATCGACGAAACCGCTGATATCAAGCGTGCTGTTGCTTCTGTTCTGATGTCTAAAACCTTCGATAACGGCGTAATCTGTGCTTCTGAGCAGTCCGTTGTTGTGGTTGATTCAGTGTATGACGCGGTTCGCGAACGTTTCGCCAGCCACGGCGGCTACATGCTGCAGGGTAAAGAGCTGAAAGCCGTTCAGGACATCATCCTGAAAAATGGCGCACTGAACGCAGCCATCGTTGGTCAGCCAGCATACAAAATTGCTGAACTGGCAGGCTTCACTGTTCCGGCTACCACTAAGATCCTGATTGGTGAAGTGAAAGTGGTTGATGAAAGCGAGCCATTCGCACACGAAAAACTGTCCCCGACCCTGGCGATGTACCGTGCGAAAGACTTCGATGACGCCGTCAGTAAAGCAGAAAAACTGGTGGAAATGGGCGGTATCGGTCATACCTCTTGCCTGTACACCGACCAGGACAACCAGCCAGAACGCGTTAAATTCTTCGGCGACAAAATGAAGACCGCACGTATTCTGATTAACACCCCGGCTTCGCAGGGTGGTATCGGTGACCTGTACAACTTTAAACTCGCGCCTTCCCTGACTCTGGGTTGTGGTTCATGGGGTGGTAACTCCATCTCTGAAAACGTTGGTCCTAAGCACCTGATCAACAAGAAAACCGTTGCTAAGCGAGCTGAAAACATGTTGTGGCACAAACTTCCGAAATCTATCTACTTCCGCCGTGGCTCCCTGCCAATCGCGCTGGATGAAGTGATTACTGATGGCCACAAACGTGCGCTCATCGTGACTGACCGTTTCCTGTTCAACAACGGCTATGCGGACCAGATCACCTCTGTTCTTAAAGCAGCAGGCGTTGAAACTGAAGTCTTCTTCGAAGTTGAAGCTGACCCAACCCTGAGCGTTGTTCGCAAAGGTGCTGAGCTGGCTAACTCCTTCAAACCAGACGTGATCATCGCGCTGGGTGGCGGTTCCCCAATGGATGCCGCGAAAATTATGTGGGTGATGTACGAACATCCAGAAACTCACTTCGAAGAACTGGCGCTGCGCTTTATGGATATCCGTAAACGTATCTACAAGTTCCCGAAAATGGGCGTGAAAGCGAAAATGATCGCCGTCACCACCACTTCCGGTACCGGTTCTGAAGTGACTCCGTTTGCGGTTGTTACCGACGACGCGACTGGTCAGAAATACCCACTGGCTGACTACGCTCTGACTCCAGATATGGCTATCGTTGATGCCAACCTGGTGATGGATATGCCGAAATCACTGTGTGCGTTCGGTGGTCTGGATGCAGTGACTCACGCTCTGGAAGCTTACGTTTCCGTGCTGGCTTCTGAGTTCTCTGACGGTCAGGCTCTGCAGGCTTTGAAACTGCTGAAAGAAAACCTGCCAGCGTCTTACAACGAAGGCTCTAAAAACCCGGTTGCTCGTGAGCGTGTGCACAATGCTGCCACCATCGCAGGTATCGCGTTTGCTAACGCCTTCCTCGGTGTGTGTCACTCAATGGCGCACAAGCTGGGCTCTCAGTTCCACATTCCTCACGGTCTGGCGAACGCCCTGCTGATCTCCAACGTTATCCGTTATAACGCGAATGACAACCCAACCAAGCAGACTGCATTCAGCCAGTACGACCGCCCAATGGCTCGTCGTCGCTACGCTGAAATCGCAGATCATCTGGGTCTGAGCGCTGCCGGTGACCGTACCGCTGCGAAGATCGAGAAACTGCTGGCATGGCTGGACAGCATCAAAGCTGAACTGGGCATTCCTAAGTCAATCCGTGAAGCAGGTGTTCAGGAAGCTGACTTCCTGGCACACGTTGACAAGCTGTCTGAAGATGCCTTCGATGACCAGTGTACTGGTGCTAACCCGCGCTACCCACTGATCTCCGAACTGAAACAGATTCTGCTGGATACCTACTACGGCCGTGAGTTCCATGAAGATAACTCTGTTGCAGTGAAATCTGAAGCACCGGTTGTTAAAGCTGACAAAAAAGTGAAGAAAAACGCTTAATTGCTAGCCTAATAAAAAACCCGCTCTCGTAGCGGGTTTTTTTATGTCTGAAGATATTCAGCAGGTTGAAAAAGAAAACTCACGCTAGCGACGATACGATTCCTGAATTGCCGTCAACGAGCCAATCACCAGCGCTTCTTTATAATGTTTACGACACACTGAGATATAACGCTCATTGCCACCAATCACCACCTGCTCACCTTCGGCGTAGGGTTTCCCTTCCTGGTCAAGGCGCAGAACCATACTGGCTTTACGTCCGCAGAAACAGATGGTTTTTAGTTCAACCAGTTTGTCTGACCAGGCGAGTAAATATTGGCTGCCAATAAACAGCTCACCGCGGAAATCGGTACGTAATCCGTAGCACAGCACCGGAATATCCAGCTGATCGACGACTTCAGATAGCGCATGAACCTGTTCACGCGTCAGGAACTGGCTTTCGTCCACCAGAACGCAATGTACCGGCTTCAGAGCATGCTCAGTGCGGATCTCTTCCAACAGGTCCGTCTGTGTATTAAACAGCGTTGCTGGAGACGACAGACCGATACGTGAGCTCACCTTCCCCGCACCAAAGCGATCGTCAATTTCTGCCGTGTATACGATAGAACGCATGCCCCTTTCCTGGTAATTATATGCAGATTGCAGCAGCGCCGTAGACTTCCCTGCATTCATTGCGGAATAGTAGAAATAAAGTTGTGCCATTGGTCGTTAAACCCTAATCAATGTGTAATATTCCCGATGAGTCATTGTACCATATTTTGGTGTGGCCTCAGCGACACCACGCACAGACTCAGCGTGAATTGTAAAGTCGTTTGTCGGACGGATTAAGAAAATAACACGTTAAAACAGACAGTAAACTCACGGCTCGCCATGAAAACTGATGATTTACACTAAGCAAATCCTGATTTTTATAGCAGAAGCAGTCAGCATTAAAATTCAGTATTTATTAACTATTACGCCAGTCTAGTGACTTAAAGTGGGTAATACAAAAGGTTGATATTTATCCGAAGTAACTATAAGCGGTTAGAGATTTGTCACAAAAGTAAACGCGCCGATGAGCAGTTTATGCCAATAGTGATGATAACAAGCTGCCCTTACGGGTAATGAAATTTAAGTTAGCGCCATTAATAATATTGCTGGATATTAAGCCTTTTTTGAATTCCTTACATTCCCACCTATTGCACATCTCAAATTATCACTCTATTATTAGGTCAACAAACCCCCTCCAATATAAGTTTGAGATTACTACAATGAGCGAAGCACTTAAAATTCTGAACAACATCCGTACTCTTCGTGCGCAGGCAAGAGAATGCACCCTCGAAACGCTGGAAGAAATGCTGGAAAAATTAGAAGTTGTTGTACACGAACGTCGTGAAGAAGAAAGCGCCGCTGCTGCTGAAATCGAAGAACGCACTCGTAAACTGCAGCAATATCGTGAAATGCTGATTGCTGATGGTATCGATCCAAACGAATTACTGAACAGCATGTCTGCTGCTAAGACCGGTACTAAAGCTAAACGCGCTGCTCGCCCGGCTAAATATAGCTATGTAGACGAGAATGGCGAAACTAAAACCTGGACTGGCCAGGGCCGTACTCCAGCGGTAATCAAGAAAGCTATGGATGAGCAAGGCAAACAACTGGATGATTTCCTGATCAAGGATTAATCACTACGCCTTCAGAAAAATCCCGTTTTATACGGGATTTTTTATGCCCGTAATTTGCCCTGGGGCATTCTGTTACACTCCGCCATATAGTAACATTTGCGAATGTATACTTTCTGACACTATCCAGAGTCACTTTTAAGGCATAAAAAAACCGGTGGAGCATAACTCACACCGGTTTTGAACTTCTGCGTGGGCAGATTAGTTTTTAATACCCATGGTCTCTTTCAGCCATGCTTTAAATTCTTCACCCAGCGTGTTGTGACGAATACCGTATTCAACGAAAGCCTGCATATAACCGAGTTTATTACCACAGTCATGACTTTTGCCTTTCATGTGGTAGGCTTCGACGGTCTCTTTCTCGATCAGCATATCAATGCCATCTGTCAGCTGGATTTCATCACCTGCTCCCGGAGGGGTTTTCGCCAGCAGTGGCCAAATCTCTGCGCTCAGAACATAACGGCCTACAACCGCGAGGTTAGACGGCGCTACGTCAGCTTTTGGCTTCTCGACCACACCAACCATCGGCACGCTTTCGCCCGGCTTCAGATCAACGCCTTTACAGTCAACCACACCATACGCGGTCACATCTTCAACAGGCTCAACCATAATCTGGCTGCTGCCGGTTTCGTCAAAACGACGAATCATATCTGCAAGGTTGTCCTGAGAGAGGTCTGATTCGAACTCATCGAGGATAACGTCCGGCAGGATAACTGCAACAGGCTTGTCACCCACGACCGGATGCGCACACAGCACAGCGTGCCCCAGGCCCTTAGCCAGCCCCTGACGCACTTGCATGATTGTGACATGCGGAGGACAGATAGACTGAACTTCTTCCAGCAGCTGACGTTTAACACGTTTTTCCAGCATGGCTTCAAGTTCAAAACTGGTATCGAAATGGTTTTCGATAGAGTTTTTGGACGAATGAGTCACCAGCACAATTTCAGTAATGCCTGCAGCAATACATTCATTGACGACATACTGGATTAATGGCTTATCGACCAAAGGCAGCATTTCTTTCGGAATTGCCTTTGTTGCCGGTAGCATCCTGGTTCCTAATCCCGCTACCGGGATAACAGCCTTTGTGACTTTCGAATTTAGGGCAGCCATTGAAATCTCCTGAACTGTTCAAGTTTTGAACTTTTATGCATTGAATAACGCGTCGAGTATATCAGCCTCACTCTGTAAACCGGGTCTGAAAAGGGCGCGTTACCGATCAATTAGGATAAATACGTATCAAACTGGCAGTGATAGTAGCACTGCCTTTAAAACGGCGGTAAAGCTATCTGACGAATAAAACTCAATTGCTTATTCCGTGGACAACATTAAGCGCAAACGCCCACCAGCTCCCCAAATTTGGCACTGCCATGACAAACAGCGATGGCTTATTTGGTTAAGATATGTCGAACCCATCGTCCCTAAAGGAACGCCGTTACTGACCTGAATATGATGTTCGCCCGTATTGAGCGTTGCGTTTAGACCCGCTGAGACCAGGATAAGATTTTTTAATTCACTATGGTAATAACCCACTAACAGTGGAAACTGCCCAGGCAAATTGGCCTGGCGAAAAAGATGGTTCACTTGTTTTAGCAATGAACCCAATTCAGGCAGTCGCTGTCCCTGATGTGAGAGTTGTTCCTGCAATAACCCATTGAATAATGCCCGCAATAATAGTGCAGCTAATACACCGTTATCACCTGCTCTCGTCACATCCAGGCAATAAAACGCCAGATCAACGTCGGACAACGGGGCGATATCAAGCACCAGACCGGGCTGATCTGCGGCAACCAGCTGGCGATAGTTAATTCTGCAATGCGATATATTTTGCTGAACCGGTGGCTGAAGTTCCTGTAAAAGCTTTGCGGCTGCATGGGGATTACTGACCAGCGCGTCCCAGTCCTGAAAAAGGCGCTCTTCTTCTTCGACGCGAGAATTAAACATATTTGGGTAGAGGCACGCAAAAACCGTTTCCCGCAGGCGATTTAAATCCTTGACGGGTTTTAACAACACATCCTGAACCCCCAGGCGCAGGGCTTTTGCGATATCGGCCATATTCTCGGTCGCGGAAATGACCAGAATCGGCATCTGGTCACCTTCATTGCGAAGGTGCTCTACCAGCTTGAGGCCGTTCATACGTGGCATAGCAATATCGCAAATCATCAGGTCCGGTGTGTTTTCGGTCATTTTCTCCAGCGCATCGACACCATCGACGGCCAGTACTGTTGTCGCACCCAGTGAGGTTAACCACGAATCCAGCAGCGAACGGAAAACGGGCTCGTCTTCAACTATCAGAATCTGTTTACCGGCCAATGGCTGCGTCATGGTCTCTCCCCTGGCAGTTGATAAGTCAATAGTGGCACGCTATTGGACCTGTCGCCTGTCAGAATTTGCTGAAGTCATCAAAAAGGGTGCTCAGGCTGTCGCCCGCACCAAAGGTAGCAGTTCGTCCATTTTTTTCTCGACCGCAAGTGCTCCGGCAGCGATGGCTGCATCTGCACGATGAAAGTCGAGCGTAGATATTTGCGGACAGAATGGCTGGATCAAGATGTCCGGAGGATCACCTGCCATTCGATTACGCTTCAGGCGATTCTCCAGCACCTGAATAGAGGTCGTCATGATCTCCATCGCCGTTGGCGCAGAGACCGTTTTACGCGTCGCCGCGCGACCTAAACGTTCGCGCAGACGCTCGTGCCAGGCCAGCTTTTCGCTGTCAGCTTCATCGTTGTGAAGATTTACCGGCATCAAGTCTTGCTGCATCAGATGGGCGTCGTGCTGCAAATCGACCGCAATGACAATATCCGCCCCCATCGCACGGGTGAGGGAAATAGGCACCGGATTGACCACACCGCCATCCACCAGCCAGTAGCCATTGTGAGGAACCGGCGCCATCAGGCCCGGCATACTGCAGGAGGCTCGCACGGCAAGATGGATATCACCTTCGGTGAACCATATTTCCCTGCCGGTACTGAGATTGGTTGCCACAGCGCCAAAAGGCATCTGGCAGAGATTGAAATCATTTGAAGGCATAATTTCGCGGAACTGGTTGAACACGCGTTCCCCGCGCAGCAGTCCTCCGCGTTGCCATGAGAGGTCCATCAGACGAAGTACGTCCCAGTAACTAAAGGAGCGTACCCATTTTTCAAGCTCCGGCATTTTATCGCACGCATACGCAGCACCGACCAACGAGCCGATAGAGCAGCCTGCAACAATATCAACTTCGACACCGAGCCGTTTTAACGCGTTAATCACGCCAATATGTGACCAACCCCGGGCAGCACCTGAGCCCAGCGCCAGACCAATTTTTACCTTTCTCATCAGTCCTGTTTTACTTCCCCTGGATTCCCAACGTAGCATCATCGCTATCGCTCAGTTAACATAGTGCCACCTGGGCGTTTAAACGCCGTGACTTTTTTATTCCAGGAAGAGAATTGTGTCCCAACTCTGCCCCTGTGGTAGCGCAGTCGAGTATAGCCTATGTTGCCAGCGATATCTTTCTGGCAACCAGGTTGCACCCGATCCATCACACCTTATGCGCTCCCGGTATTCTGCTTTTGTGATCAAAGACGCAGACTACCTGATTAAGACCTGGCATCCCTCGTGCCACGCCGCTGACTTTCGTCAAGAAATTGAAGCCGGATTTGCCAATACACAATGGCTCGGCCTGACGCAATACGAGGTTGCCGCTGGCAGCACGCCAAACGAAGGTTTTGTCAGCTTCGTCGCCCGATTTATCGAGCACAATAAACCCGGCGCCATCATTGAGCGCTCGCGGTTCTTACTCGAAGGCGGACAGTGGTACTATATTGATGGTACTCGTCCGCAGTTTGGTCGTAATGACCCCTGCCCCTGCGGTTCAGGTAAAAAATTTAAAAAGTGTTGCGGGCAATAACGCCTGACCACCAATAACAAGCAAACACTCAACAGGATTTCCTCGCGATGCAATCATTACAACGCAAAATACTGCGTACCATTTGCCCTGACCAGAAGGGTCTGATCGCCCGTATCACCAACATTTGCTATAAGCATGAACTGAACATCGTGCAAAATAACGAGTTCGTGGATCACCGCACCGGTCGTTTCTTTATGCGTACTGAACTGGAGGGGATTTTCAACGATACCACCCTGCTCGCGGATCTTGACGGCGCGTTACCGGAAGGCTCCATTCGCGAACTGACTCCCGCCGGGCGTCGTAAAGTCGTGATTCTGGTCACCAAAGAAGCTCATTGTCTGGGCGATCTGCTGATGAAAGCCAACTATGGCGGGCTGGACGTTGAAATTGCCGCCGTTATCGGTAATCACGATACGCTGCGCACGCTGGTTGAGCGTTTTGATATTCCCTTCGAACTGGTAAGCCACGAAGGCCACACCCGCGAAGAGCATGACGAGCTGATGGCGCAAACCATTGAAGCGCACGATCCTGACTATGTGGTGCTGGCGAAGTACATGCGCGTGCTGACGCCATCGTTTGTTTCCCGCTTCCCGAATAAGATCATCAACATTCACCACTCATTCCTGCCGGCCTTCATTGGTGCACGTCCTTATCATCAGGCGTACGAGCGCGGCGTGAAGATTGTCGGCGCCACCGCCCACTACGTGAACGATAACCTGGATGAAGGCCCGATCATCATGCAGGACGTCATTCACGTCGATCATACCTATACCGCAGAAGATATGATGCGTGCCGGTCGTGACGTCGAGAAGAATGTATTGAGCCGCGCGCTGTATCAGGTGCTGGCCCAGCGCGTGTTCGTCTACGGCAACAGAACGATTATTCTTTAATCCTTTGTGAAATGAATTGATTAGCTTTGCGTCTTTACGCGTAAAAAGCAGTCAAACAGTTCGTTTTCATCAAAGGAATGCTTTACAGGGGCGCGTCATTTGATATGATGCGCCCCGCTTCCAGCAGGAAGCAGGCCAGTAAAAGCATTACCCCGTGGTGGGGTTCCCGAGCGGCCAAAGGGAGCAGACTGTAAATCTGCCGTCATCGACTTCGAAGGTTCGAATCCTTCCCCCACCACCATCTCAACGCTCAAGCATCATACCCCTGGCGGGGTTCCCGAGCGGCCAAAGGGAGCAGACTGTAAATCTGCCGTCATCGACTTCGAAGGTTCGAATCCTTCCCCCGCCACCATTTCTCAGACCAAATCCAATATCCCTGTTTGCACGCTATTTCATATTCTCTATGGGGAAGGATGAGAAGCTTCGACCAAGGTTCGATTCGAGCGAAGCGAGAAAGCGTTGCCGCAGGCAACGACCCGAAGGGCGAAGCGCAACGCGCTGAGTAATCCTTCCCCCGCCACCATTTCTCAGACCAAATCCAATATCCCTGTTTGCACGCTATTTCATATTCTCTATGGGGAAGGATGAGAAGCTTCGACCAAGGTTCGATTCGAGCGAAGCGAGAAAGCGTTGCCGCAGGCAACGACCCGAAGGGCGAAGCGCAACGCGCTGAGTAATCCTTCCCCCGCCACCATTTCTTAGATTAAATCCAACATTCCTGTTCGCACGATATTTCATATTCTCTATGGGGAAGGATGAGAAGCTTCGACCAAGGTTCGATTCGAGCGAAGCGAGAAAGCGTTGCCGTAGGCAACGACCCGAAGGGCGAAGCGCAACGCGCTGAGTAATCCTTCCCCCGCCACCATTTTTCAGTTCAAATCCCAAAACTCATAGTTAATAATCCGGCTTTCGCACACCTCTTTTCCCCGGTGTCGCTGCGCTTACCGGGGCTACAAAACCGAACTGCAAATCCGTAGGCCGGGTAAGGCAACGCCGCCACCCGGCAAAAAGGCGAAAAAAAACCCTGCCGAAGCAGGGTTTGTTCATTTATAGCCGAATGACTCAGCGACGCGCGCGGACGATTTGATATCTGCGTGTCAGGTACTCGACCGGCACGCTCCAGATATGCACCAGGCGCGAGAACGGGAACAGGACGAACAACGTCATGCCCAACACCAGATGCATGCGGAAAATAAACGCCACCCCATCAAGATGCTCAGAAGCCCCGCCGTGGAACGTCACCACAGACTGCGCCCAACCGACCAGTTTCATCATCTCGCTGCCGTCCATATGTTGAGCAGAGAAAGGAATTGTCGCCAGACCCAGCGCGCACTGGATAACCAGCACCGACATCACCAGAATATCCGCCGCCGTTGTCGTTGCACGAATGCGCGGGCTGAAGAGACGGCGTTTAAGCAACAGCAGACCGCCCACCAGGCACATCAGGCCCGCAGCACCGCCACCAAACATTGCCATCTTCTGTTTCACGTCCAGCGGCAGCCAGGCTTCATACATCCAGTGCGGCGTCAGCATCCCGAAGGCATGACCGGCGATCACACCGAGGATCCCGATGTGGAACAGGTTAGAGGCCAGGTTCATTCCTTTGCGATCCAGCATCTGGCTGGAGCCCGCACGCCAGGTGTACTGGCCGTAGTCGTAACGCAGCCAGCTGCCTACCAGGAACACAGTACCCGCAATGTACGGATAAATATCGAAGAAGAACATATTCAGGAAGTGCATTATTGCTGTCCTCCGTTAGAGATATTCAAATATTGCGGGGCGACAGCACCGGCAAAACGACGCTGGTGAGCAGAGATTTCGGACTCACCGCAATTCTGGTCAGCAAAGAATTTCACCTGCTCTTCTTCCCAGACCGCATCCAGCGCCTGCGGGGTATCATCGCGCGCTTCGTCGGCGATTTTCTCGGCCACTTTGTCGCTATCTACCGCCGCATTCGCCAGTTTCACCAGCAGTTCAAACAGCAGCGCATAGCGGCTTTCACGCTGTTTCAGACGCGCGCTCAGCAATGCGAGAATCGGCGCGATATCCTGCAAACCACCCAGCGCTTCTTCACGCGGCAGCTGTGCCAGATATTCCAGGTACAGCGGCAGATGATCCGGCAGCTCGCGGCTATCTAATTGCAAGCCGTGCGCTTCGTACTGCGCCATCAGGTCAACCATCGCCTGACCGCGATCGCGGGACTCGCCGTGAACGTGTTCGAACAGCAGTAAAGAGGTTGCACGGCCCCGGTCAAACAGCTGGCTATAAGCCGACTGTACATCCAGTTGATCCTGAGAGAGTAAATCACGCAGGAAAATGCCTAACGCCTGCGCATCTTCTTTATCCAGATTTTCAGATGACGCGAGTGCATCGAAGAGTTCCTGCTGATGCTGCCACAGGGCAGCGTCAGGGTACTCCAGCAGACGCGAAACAATGACGAGTTCAATCATTGGTGCGGCTCCGTTTTGCTGGTCACATCCATCGCATCAATACGACGGCTGTTGAACAGGTTGAATTTGGTGTCTGAACCGTGGCAACCGTCGCCGAAGGTGAAGCCACAACCGCTTTTCTCCGGGAAGGCATCGCGAGCCTGCTCACGGTGGCTGCTTGGTACCACGAAACGATCTTCGTAGTTCGCAATCGCCAGGTAACGGTACATTTCCTGCGCCTGTGCTTCGCTCAAGCCCACCTCTTCCAGCGCGCTGGTGTCGATAACGCCATCAACGGTTTCCGCGCGTTTAAAGTGGCGCATCGCCAGCATACGTTTCAGGGCCAGCAGCACCGGCTGAGTGTCACCTGCAGTCAGCAGGTTGGCCAGATACTGAACAGGGATACGCAGGCTTTCTACGTCCGGCAGAATCCCGTTGCTGCCCAGTTCACCCGCATCGGCGGCGGATTGAATTGGTGACAGCGGTGGCACATACCAGACCATCGGCAGCGTGCGATATTCCGGGTGCAGCGGCAGAGCAAGCTTCCAGTCCATCGCCATTTTGTAGACCGGAGATTGCTGCGCTGAGTCGATCACGCTCTGTGGAATACCGTCTTTCAGCGCCTGCTCAATCACTTTCGGATCGTTTGGATCGAGGAACACGTCCAGCTGACGCTGATAGAGATCTTTCTCGTTCTCAGTGCTCGCTGCGGTTTCAATCGCATCCGCGTCATACAGCAGCACGCCGAGGTAACGAATACGGCCTACGCAGCTTTCGGAACAGACGGTCGGCATACCCGCTTCGATACGCGGATAACAGAAGATGCATTTCTCGGACTTGCCGCTCTTCCAGTTGAAGTAGATCTTTTTGTACGGACAACCAGTGATGCACATACGCCAGCCACGGCACTTATCCTGATCGATAAGCACGATGCCGTCTTCTTCACGCTTGTAGATGGCTCCGCTCGGACAGGTCGCCACACACGCCGGGTTCAGGCAGTGTTCGCACAAGCGCGGGAGATACATCATGAAGGTGTTTTCGAACTGGCCGTACATCGCCTTCTGCATGTTTTCGAAATTCTGATCTTTCGACAGTTTTTCGAACTCACCGCCGAGATCGTCTTCCCAGTTCGGCCCTTTGCTGATTTTGTCCATCCGCTGGCCGGTGATCAGCGAGCGCGGGCGCGCAATCGGCTGATGTTTCCCTTCCGGTGCGTTGTGCAGGTTCTGGTAGTCAAAATCAAACGGCTCGTAGTAATCGTCGATGCCCGGCAGATGCGGGTTAGCGAAGATTTTCCCCAGCAGCAGCGCTTTGTTACCCATGCGCGGCACCAGTTTGCCGTTGATCTTACGGATCCAGCCGCCCTTCCATTTTTCCTGATTTTCCCAGTCGGTCGGGAAGCCAGTGCCCGGCTTGGTTTCAACGTTGTTGAACCACGCGTATTCCGTACCTTCACGGCTGGTCCAGACATTTTTACAGGTGACCGAGCAGGTATGACAGCCGATGCATTTATCCAGATTCAGCACCATGCCGACTTGTGAACGAATTTTCATTTTACGCTCTCCTGTACCTGGTCATTACCTTCGCCATCTAACCAGTCAATATTCTTCATCTTACGCACCACCACGAACTCATCGCGGTTAGAGCCGACCGTACCGTAGTAGTTAAAGCTGTACGCCAGTTGCGCATAGCCGCCGATCATGTGAGTCGGTTTCGGCGTGATACGCGTGACCGAGTTATGGATACCGCCGCGCTGCTGAGTAATCTCGGAACCCGGCAGGTTCACGATACGTTCCTGAGCGTGGTACATCATGGTCATTCCGGCAGGCACGCGCTGGCTGACAACCGCACGGGCAGTCAGTGCACCGTTGCTGTTGAACACTTCAATCCAGTCGTTATCCACGATCCCCAGATCCTTAGCGTCCACTTCGCTCATCCAGACGATTGGCCCGCCGCGACCTAAGGTCAGCATCAGCAGGTTGTCGCTGTAGGTGGAGTGGATCCCCCACTTCTGGTGTGGCGTCAGGAAGTTAAGCGCTTTTTCCGGGTTACCGTTGGATTTCTCGCCCATCACCTCTTTCACCGAACGGGTGTCGATTGGCGGACGGTAGACCAGCAGGCTTTCACCGAAATCACGCATCCACTGGTGATCCTGATACAGAGACTGACGACCGGTCAGGGTGCGCCACGGGATCAGCTCGTGAACGTTGGTATAGCCCGCGTTGTAAGACACATGTTCATCTTCCAGACCAGACCAGGTCGGGCTGGAGATAATTTTGCGCGGCTGGGCCTGAATATCGCGGAAGCGAATTTTCTCGTCTTCTTTGTTCAGCGCCAGATGCGTATGGTCACGACCGGTGAATTCGCTGAGCGCCGCCCAGGCTTTCACTGCCACCTGGCCGTTAGTTTCAGGGGCGAGAGTCAGGATCATCTCAGCTGCGTCAATCGCCGTGTTCAGCATCGGCTGGCCTTTGGCCGGGCCGTCAGCCTTGGTGTAATTGAGCTTACGCAGCAGATCCATTTCGCTCTGGGTGTTCCAGGCGATACCTTTCCCGCCGTTACCGATTTTCTCCATCAAGGGGCCGATAGAGGTAAAGCGCTCGTAGGTGGCTGGGTAATCGCGTTCCACCGGAATGATGTGCGGTGCAGTGACGCCTGGAATCAGATCGCATTCGCCTTTTTTCCAGTCCTTCACGTCCAGCGGCTGCGCCAGTTCGGCGGCGGAGTCGTGCTGGATTGGCAGAGTCACGACGTCGGTTTCTACGCCGAGATGACCTACGCAGACTTCGGAGAATTTCTTCGCGATGCCTTTGTAGATATCCCAGTCGCTTTTCGAATCCCACGCTGGGTCAACGGCGGCAGACAGCGGATGAATAAACGGATGCATATCCGAGGTATTCATGTCGTCTTTTTCGTACCAGGTCGCCGTCGGCAGCACGATGTCAGAGTACAGACAGGTACTGGACAGACGGAAGTCCAGCGTCACCACCAGATCCAGTTTCCCGTCGAGACCGTTGTCTTTCCACTCGACTTCTTCTGGCTTCACGCCGCCCTGTTTGCCCAGGTCTTTGCCCTGAATACCGTGGTCTGTACCCAACAGGTATTTGAGCATGTATTCGTGGCCTTTACCGGACGAGCCCAGCAGGTTCGAACGCCAGATGAACAGGTTACGCGGGTGGTTTTTGCCGTTTTCAGGCTGTTCCGCCGCAAAACGAATCGAGCCATCCTTCAGGGATTTCACCGTGTAATCCACCGGTGACATACCTGCTTTTTTCGCTTCTTCCGCGATGCGCAGCGGGTTGGTCCCCAGCTGTGGCGCAGACGGCAGCCAGCCCATGCGTTCAGCACGCACGTTGAAGTCGATCAGATGCCCGGTGTAGCGCGATTTATCCGCCATTGGCGACAGCAGTTCCTGCGCGGTGACGGTTTCGTAACGCCACTGGCTGGAGTGGTTGTAGAAATAGGAGGTGCTGTTCATATGACGCGCCGGACGCTGCCAGTCGAGACCAAACGCCAGCGGCTGCCAGCCGGTCTGCGGACGCAGTTTTTCCTGGCCTACATAGTGCGCCCAACCGCCGCCGCTCTGGCCGATACAACCGCAGAACACCAGCATGTTGATAAGACCGCGATAGTTCATATCGAGGTGATACCAGTGGTTCAGGCCCGCACCGACGATGATCATCGAACGACCGTGGGTTTTGTCTGCGTTCTCTGCAAACTCGCGGGCGATACGGGTGATTTGCGCGCGTGGCACACCGGTCACCTGCTCTGCCCACGCCGGGGTGTACGCTTTGATGTCGTCGTAGCTGGTCGCGCAGTTTTCGTCGTTCAGACCACGTTCCAGACCGTAGTTGGCCATCGTCAAATCGTAAACGGTGGTGACCAGCGCGGTCGAGCCGTCGGCCAGTTGCAGACGTTTTACCGGCAGTTTGTGCAGCAGGATATTTTCCAGCTCCACTTTCTTGAAGTGTTCAGAACCTTCGCCGCCGAAGTACGGGAAACCGACTTCCGCTATTTCATCCTGGCTGCCCAACATGCTAAGACGCAGCTCGGCCTCTTCGCCGGTGGTGCCATCGCGCTGTTCGAGATTCCACTTGCCTTTCTCGCCCCAACGGAAACCGATAGAGCCGTTCGGCGCGACCATATCACCATCGTTGGTGCAGGCGACCGTTTTCCATTCCGGGTTGTTTTCCTGGCCCAGCGCATCCACCAGATCCGCCGCACGCAGCATACGACCGGCAGCATAGTAGCCGTCACGCTCTTCGAGCATCACCAGCATTGGCATGTCGGTATAACGACGCACGTAGTCGGTGAAGTACTGGCTTGGTTTATCCAGGTGGAATTCACGCAGCATGACGTGGCCCATCGCCAGCGCCATCGCGGCATCGGTACCCTGCTTCGGCGCCAGCCACAGATCGCACAGCTTGGCGATTTCGGCGTAGTCCGGCGTAACGGCAACGGTTTTGGTGCCTTTGTAACGCACTTCAGTGAAGAAGTGGGCATCCGGGGTACGGGTCTGTGGAACGTTTGAGCCCCAGGCGATGATATAGCTGGAGTTGTACCAGTCAGCGGATTCAGGAACGTCGGTCTGCTCGCCCCAGGTCTGCGGAGACGCTGGCGGTAAGTCACAGTACCAGTCGTAGAAGCTCAGGCAAGTACCGCCGATCAGCGACAGGTAGCGTGCGCCGGATGCGTAGGAGACCATCGACATTGCCGGGATTGGCGAGAAGCCTGCCACGCGGTCCGGGCCGTAGGTTTTGACGGTGTAAACGTTAGACGCCGCAATCAGCTCATTCACTTCCTGCCAGGATGAACGGACAAATCCGCCGCGTCCACGCGCCTGCTTGAAGCTTTTCGCTTTATCCGCGTCTTCAATAATGGAGGCCCAGGCATCAACCGGATCGCTGTGCTGCACTTTCGCTTCGCGCCACATTTTCATCAGGCGTTTGCGCATCAACGGATACTTCAGGCGGTTGGCGCTGTACAGATACCAGGAATAGCTCGCGCCACGCGGACAGCCGCGCGGTTCGTGGTTTGGCATATCCGGGCGGGTACGCGGGTAGTCAGTCTGCTGCATTTCCCAGGTGACCAGACCATTCTTAACGAAGATCTTCCAGCTGCAGGAACCGGTGCAGTTTACACCGTGTGTAGAACGGACGACTTTATCGTGCTGCCAACGCTGACGGTATCCGTCTTCCCAGTCCCGGTTGGTTTCCAGAACCTGGCCGTGCCCATCGGCAAAAGTTTCGCCCTTCTGCTTGAAGTAGCGAAACCGGTCCAAAAATTTGCTCATCGGGTATCTCCTGTGTGGAGCCTGTGGCTCTCTAAATCGACATTGCTGATTTGCAGCGAAGGTAACGCTATGAAAGATGGCGGGAATTGATAACGATCAAGGCGAGCGGGCTCTCTTGCGCGAGGTATTAGAGCAAATACCACCAAAGCGGTATAAAAATTTATTTTTTAACTATATGTTTTTTATATGTATTTTTTATTTATCGTACAAAGAGCATGGCTTTATTTAACATCTTAGGTATTAAGGGGTAGATGTCCCTGCAAAGCGATGGCGATCACAGTGTTTCACCCTGCGCCAATATCAACTGACATAAAAGTATGTTGTAACTAAGTGCAGAATAAAAAAACGCGGCCCGAAGGCCGCGTAAACGGATAATCACACTTACTTATTTTTCTTAGTATTTCGGCCATACACCAGCCACGTAATAAATACGCAGGCGATGTAGAAGACGAGGAAGACTTTCATTGCACCTGCCGGGGAGCCGGTCAGCTCCAGGGAGATACCAAATGATTTTGGAATGAAGAAACCACCGATAGCGCCAATCGCTGAGATAAAGCCCAGCGCCGCCGCGGTATCTGTCGCCGCTTCACGCATTGCTTGTTCTTCGCTCCCGCCCTGCGCTTTCACACGATCGGTGGTCAGCTTACGGAAGATAACCGAGATCATCTGGAAGGTAGAAGCACTCCCCAGACCGGCCGTCAGGAACAGGCCCATGAAGACAGCGAAGAAGGCGATAAAGTTACCGCCCTGGCCGTTAGTCGGCAGAGTCAGGAACAGCAGCGCACAGAAAACGGCCATCATGATGAAGTTCACCAGTGTCACGCGGGTCCCGCCCAGACGGTCAGAAATCATCCCGCCGGTAGAGCGTGCCAGTGCACCGATAAACGGACCGAAGAAGGCGAAATGCAAAATCTGCACTTCCGGGAACTGGGTTTTTGACAGCATCGCGAACCCGGCAGAGAAACCGATAAACGAGCCGAACGTCGCCAGATACAGCAGCGCCATGATCCACAGGTGCGCACGTTTCAGAACCGGCAACTGCTCGCTCAGGGACGCTTTAGACGCCGACAGATCGTTCATAAAGAACCAGGCCGCCAGGGTGAATACCACCAGGAACGGAACCCAAATCCAGGCCGCGTTTTCCAGGAACAATTTAGAACCATCGGCTTGTTCCACACCCGTTCCGCCAAACACCGCGAAGATAGACATGGAAATGGCCAGCGGTGCGATCAACTGCATTACGCTCACGCCCATGTTACCCAGGCCGCCGTTGATACCCAGTGCGCCGCCCTGTTTTTGTTTCGGGAAGAAGAAGCTGATATTCGCCATGCTGGAAGCAAAGTTAGCCCCGGCAAAACCGCACAGCAATGCGATGGTAACGAACACGCTGAATGGCGTAGAGGTGTCCTGCACTGCAAAACCCAGCCACACGCAAGGGATGATCATGATACCGGTGCTGAACGCCGTCCAGCGACGACCGCCAAACAACGGAACCATAAATGCGTAAGGAACACGCAGCAAAGCGCCAGAAAGCGCCGGTAATGCCGTCAGCATAAACAGCTGGTCGGTGGTAAAGGTAAAGCCCACTTTGGGCAAGTTCACTGCCACTGCACTAAACAGCATCCAGACACAGAATGCCAACAACAAACACGGAACAGAAATCCATAAATTACGACTTGCAACACGCTGGCCACGCTGTTTCCAGAACTCCGGATCTTCCGGATGCCATTCTGTTATAACAGCACCGGAAGCCCTTTCCTGGGCGGATGAGTGACTCATAGACACCTCTGATTATCGAATGATGCTGCAAACATTAGGGTTTTAAGCAGGCGGTAAGTTGATATAAATCAAAGGAAAAGTTGACGGTTTGACGGACAAAAAATCACCATCATCCTTAGTGAGTAGGGTTTTTCGGCAAAAAAGGTGTGGTTTTATAACGGTGCTGACGGTTTAAGGCGCGCCCCTCCCCCTGACTATTACCCCGGTGGCAATTTAGGGGTAATCCTTTGTTGGTATGGGTATACTCCGGGGGATGCATGAAAATAGCGCCATTCCTGGAGGCAGGCAACATCAGGAGCCCGGCAAGCCCATGTTAAAACGACTCTTCTCCCCGCTGACGCTGGTTAATCAGCTGGCCCTTATCGTTATGCTGTCCACCGCGATTGGTGTGACCGGCATGGCGATCTCTGGTTGGCTGGTGCAGGGCGTACAGGGTAGCGCCCATGCCATCAACAAGGCAGGTTCCCTGCGCATGCAGAGTTATCGCCTGCTGGCAGCTGTCCCGCTGACGGCGGAAGACAAACCGTTGCTCGATGAGATGGAGCGTACCGCATTCAGCCCTGAACTGGAAATCGCCGCCCAGCGCGACGGTCAGACTAACCAGCTTAATGCGCTACAGGGTTACTGGCACAGTCGGCTGAAACCGGGCCTGCAACAGGCGAATAGCCCCGACACAGTCGCCGGTGACGTCGTCAGTTTTGTCGCCCGCATCGATACGCTGGTCTCCTCTTTCGACTCCTCGACCGAAATGCGCATTGAGCGCGTGGTGATGGTCCATCGGGTGATGGCGATTTTTATGGCGCTGCTGCTGGCCTTCACTATCGTCTGGCTCCGCGCCCGCCTGCTGCACCCCTGGAAACAACTGCTGGCCGTGGCCCGTGCGGTGACCCAGCGTGATTTCACCCAGCGGGCGAATATCAGCGGTCGCAATGAAATGGCGATGCTCGGCCAGGCCCTGAATGATATGTCCGGAGAACTCGCCGAAAGCTACGCGGTGCTGGAAAAACGGGTGCAGGAAAAAACCGCCGGTCTGGAGCAAAAGAACGAGATTCTCTCATTTCTGTGGCAGGCCAACCGCCGCCTGCATTCGCAAGTTCCGCTATGCGAGCGTCTTTCACCGGTGCTTAACGGCCTGCAAAATCTGACGCTGCTGCACGATATCGAACTGCGCGTTTACGACGTCGAAGATGAAGAGAATCATCAGGAATTTACCTGTCAGTCAGACATGACCTGTGATGACAAGGGCTGTCACCTCTGTCCGCGCGGCTTGCCTGTAGCCGCCAGCAGTGGCACCACGCTGAAATGGCGCCTGACGGACAGCCACACCCAGTACGGCATTTTACTGGCGACGCTGCCGACCGGTCGTCACTTGAGTCACGATCAACAGCAGTTGGTCGACACCCTGGTGGAGCAGCTCACCGCGACCCTGGCGCTCGATCGTCATCAGGAAAAACAGCAACAGCTGATCGTCATGGAAGAGCGCGCAACCATTGCCCGCGAACTGCATGACTCAATCGCGCAATCGCTCTCCTGTATCAAAATGCAGGTCAGCTGCCTGCAAATGCAGGACGACGCCCTGCCCGCCACCAGCAAACAGCTGTTGAGCCAGATTCGCAACGAGCTGAACACCTCATGGGTGCAGTTGCGCGAACTGCTGACGACTTTCCGCCTGCAGCTCACCGAACCGGGTTTGCGCCCGGCATTAGAATCAAGCTGTCATGAATTTAGCGCCCGACTGGGGTTCCCGGTGAAGCTGGATTACCAGCTCCCACCGCGTTTTGTCCCCTCTCATCAGGCCATTCATCTGTTGCAAATCGCCCGCGAAGCCCTGAGCAATGCGCTCAAACACGCCGATGCGACGGCGGTGACAGTGGCCGTCACCTGTCACGATAACCAGGTGAAACTGACGGTGCAGGATAACGGCTGCGGCGTGCCAGAAAACGCTGAACGAACCAACCACTATGGTTTAATTATTATGCGAGACCGCGCGCAAAGTCTGCGCGGGGATTGCCAGGTTCGCCGGGGAGAGTCTGGCGGCACTGAAGTCGTAGTGACCTTTATTCCCGAAAAGCCTCTAATCACTTCCCAAGGAGAAAACCATGACTAATCAGGAAGCGGCAACCATCCTGTTAATCGACGATCATCCGATGCTGCGCACCGGCGTTAAACAACTTGTCAGCATGGCGGCAGATATTACCGTGGTGGGAGAAGCCAGCAACGGGGAACAGGGTATTGAACTTGCCGAGTCACTCGATCCTGATTTGATCCTGCTCGATCTCAATATGCCGGGGATGAACGGGCTGGAAACGCTGGATAAGCTGCGCGAAAAATCTCTCTCCGGGCGCATCGTGGTGTTTAGCGTGTCCAACCATGAAGAAGACGTGGTCACCGCGCTGAAACGCGGCGCAGACGGGTATCTGCTCAAAGATATGGAACCGGAAGATCTACTGAAAGCCCTGCAACAGGCCGCCGCTGGTGAAATGGTCCTGAGCGAAGCCTTAACGCCGGTACTCGCCGCCAGTCTGCGCGCCAACCGCGCCACCTCTGACCGCGATGTGACTCAGTTAACCCCGCGCGAGCGCGATATTCTGAAGTTGATTGCCCAGGGACTGCCGAACAAAATGATCGCCCGTCGTCTGGATATCACCGAAAGCACGGTCAAAGTTCACGTCAAACACATGCTCAAGAAGATGAAGCTCAAATCTCGTGTTGAAGCGGCCGTTTGGGTTCACCAGGAGCGTATTTTCTAATTCATTCGTCCGGCAGCAGTTTCCATCTCGGATCGTCATCAGGCACCGCCATCAGCGGCTGCGACAGAGAGAGCGTGATCTCATTGGAAGAGACACGCTGCCCGTCTTCATCCTCGACCACCACCGACAGCCGCCAGCGGTTCGTTGCGCCTTCACTTGCATCCCAGGCGGGCATAATCACGCTCCAGCCCTCGCTGCTTTTCGCATCTGGCGGCGAAGTCAAACTTAACGCCTGCGTATCGCCCTGCCAGTGAAGTTGTCTCACTCCGTGCGTGCTGCGAATTTGCAGTTTCAGATTGACGGTATCACCCGAATGTAAATCCCACGGCGGCGTCGCCAGATACACCGACAGCGTTTTGCGCTGGCGGAACTCCATCACCGGAAGATTTGCGCGATTCGGTGAGTCATAGCGGCTCCCGCGCAGGGAGCGCGTGGCGGCCACTTCATCCGATGACAACTGCTTTTTCAGCGGGACGCCAAAACGGTAGTTGAGTTTCATGCCGAGGTTATTCTGGCTGACGCCGCTTTCCCCCTGCTTGTGTGCCGCAGAAAACGTCAACAACGGTACCGGCGTATAATCCAGCCCAAGATTGACCGCCATTGGGTTGTGATACCCAGTGCCGCTACGAAACAGATCAACGCTATCGCCAAAATATTGCTCAAAGCTGACGCTGGTATTCAGATGCTGAAAATAAGGTAGCCAGGCTTTCGCGGTCACATCGTATCCTCGCGCCATCCGCTGTTCCTGCACGTCAGAGTTGTCGCGCCAGCTGGCAAACGGCTGATAATAATTTGCCGACAAACGTAGATTTTCGCCCCACGCTTCGGCACCCAGCCCGGCTCGCTGGAGATTTTCATCCAGCAGATTATCGTAAAAGGTGTTGTATCCGAGCAGCCATTTTCCGGCAACCCAGCGCTGACCCATTCCGGCGTTGCTCACCAGACCGTCGGTTTGCTGCGTCAGCCCCAGCTGACTCCAGCTCAGATAACGATTGTTGTCCTGCCAGGGGATGAACCATCGCCCGCTGCTGCCAGTAAATTTCCCGTCGTCATCCACCAGCAAATCGACGCTGGCATTCCCCCACGGCGAAAGCCAGGATTCAATCTGTTGATTGACTTCCCCGCTGACGGCGTCGCGCACCTGACCAAACGCAAACTGACGCGCCTGCTCCCCTGTCGTCAGACCGTTGTCAGTCATACTGGCTTCACCAAAAGCTTTCACCATCTCTGCCAGATGTTTTTCACTTTCGCCGGTTGGTTTGGCTAAACCGAGATCCGGCAGGCCATCACCATTGTTATCAAAGGGATTTCGCGCCTGCTGTTCAAAAGAACCGGGCGCAGCACAAACGGCTCCAGCCGGAATAAGCAGGAGCAACAACAGAGTACGAAGGTGAGGTAAAGCCATCATTAAGGTCGTAACTGTGATCCAGATCGCATGTCTATACAGCTGTAACCTTAACGCGTTCTGGAAGTTTTTGCAGCCCAAAGGGGAATTTCAGGAATATCCTGAAGCAACTTTGTATTCTTCCTCGCCAGCGCGGTAGCATAGGCAACGGACATTTTTCCCGCCTTGCTATCTACAGGAGTGAACATGCAAAAAATCGTGATCGTCGCCAACGGAGCGGCCTATGGAAGTGAATCCCTGTTTAACAGCCTGCGTCTTGCCATCGCTCTGCGCGATCAGGATAGCGAACTGGATCTGCGACTGTTTTTAATGTCAGATGCCGTCACCGCCGGGCTGAAAGGACAAAAACCCGCCGAGGGGTATAACATTCAGCAGATGCTGGAAATCCTCATCGCGCAGAACGTCCCGGTGAAGCTATGTAAAACCTGCACCGACGGACGCGGGATCACTCCCCTGCCGCTGATCGAGGGGGTTGAAATCGGTACTCTGGTTGAGCTGGCGCAGTGGACTCTTTCCGCCGACAAAGTATTAGCTTTTTAATAATAAAACCGTAAACATATTTTTTACTTATGGACGCGGTTGCACCATCAAGTTCCTGCTCGAGTTGCCGATACGCACCTTAAGCCAACTCAGCAGGTATTCAGCATATGTTAAGGTCAATCCGTGCCCGTATCATCGCCGCGACGACAGGTTGTCTTGTCGTCGCCCTTCTTCTTAATACCGTCATTAATTTCCAGGTCACACGTCAGGATAACCAGCAATCGCAACGCGATATTCTGGCCAGTACCAGCGCCAGTCATAATCTCGCCATTGCCGACTGGGTCAACAGCAAATTAACGGTCATTGCCTCTGCGCAATCTGTGGCCCTGAGCGACGACCCGGTTCCGGTATTTAAACAGCTGGCACAAGCGGGTGGTTTCACCAACGTCTACGTCGGCTACGCCAGCAAAACGGCGAAATTCTCCGATCCGGCGGGCGTGCCAGCGGATTACGATCCGACCGTGCGCCCGTGGTATCAGCAGGTAGTCAGCGCCGATGCGCCGGTGGTCACTGCCCCGTATGTCGATGCTGGCACCGGTAAGCTGGTCGTGACGTTTGCTGTGCCGGTAAAAGAAAACGGTGCACTGAAAGCGGTAGTCGCCGGAGATGTGGCGATGGACAGCGTGGTGGCTAACGTGCGTGGTATTCACCCGACACCCGCCAGCAGCGGTCTGCTGATTGACAGCGACGGTACGGTAATTGCCGCCAACGATCCGGCGCTGACGCTCAAACCGTTTGCAGAAGCGATCAATGGCGTTGATATTAACGAGCTGAAAAAAGGCCACGAAATCGACGGTACATTGGGCGGCGTGGAGAAAACCTTTGTCGCCACACCGGTGGCAGGCACGCACTGGCTGCTTATCGTGGCGCTCGACAGTAACGACGCCACCTCCGGGATGCGTTCCTTGTTGAAAGCATCTGCTCTGTCGCTGATCATTCTGGTGCTGCTGAGCGGCGCAATTGTCCATTTCACCATTGCACGACTGTTAAAACGTCTGTCAAATATTCGCGACGCGATGCACGCCATCGCCAACGGCACCAACGATTTATCACAGCGTCTGCCGGATAACGGCCAGGACGAAGTGGCAGAAATTGCCCAGGCCTTTAACGCCTTTAGCGACAAGCTCTCGACGGTGATGGTGCAGCTACGCGATGCCAGCTCCTCGGTCAAAAACGCCGCGCGCGAAATTGCCGCAGGCAACCAGGATCTGTCGGGCCGTACCGAGCAGGCTGCTTCCAGCCTGCGCGAAACCGCCAGCGCCGTGGAGCAGATCACCGCCTCTGTCACCCAGTCCACCGAATCGGCGGCGGAAGCTAACGATCAGGCAAGCAAAGCCTCGGCAGCGGCCTCACGCGGGGGTGAAGTGGTTTCTCAGGCCATCAGTACCATGCAATCCATTGAAGTGGCGTCGGCTAAAATCGGTGATATCACCAGCGTCATTGACGGAATTGCCTTCCAGACCAATATCCTGGCGCTGAACGCAGCGGTAGAAGCGGCCCGTGCGGGTGAGCAAGGTCGCGGATTTGCGGTAGTCGCCGGGGAAGTACGCAGTCTGGCAAGTCGCAGCGCACAGGCGGCCAAGGAGATCAAAACGCTGATCGATTCAACCGCCGACAGCGTGGCGACCGGTTCGCGGTATGTACATCTGGCCGGTGAAAGCATGGATGAGATCCGCTCGACTATCGGCAGCGTGTCCGGGATCATGCGTGAAATCACCATCGCGACCAGCGAACAGATGAAAGGCATTCACGAGATCAACCACGCCGTAACGCATCTTGACCGTATGGTGCAGCAAAACGCCGAACTGGTGGTGGAATCCGCCGCTGCGGCGAGCGCTCTGCAAAGCCAGGCGGGCGACCTTGCTGAAACGGCGGGGCATTTCCGCATATAATTTTAGTGTGGCGCGTATTGGCCTGTTCAAATACGCGCCAGCTGAACCCTTTCAGGCATTTTGTCATTTTTGTTTAAACGTTATGCCATTTTTTGATCAAAATCAGCATCCTCTCCCTTCCCCTTTGGTGTTATGCCATGAGTGAATTGTGAACAACATCACGCTCAGGATTAACCGCAGGGAGCGCGTTTTTCGGGACAACGGGGTAAAAAATGGCACGGGTAAAAACAAGTTTGAAACTGTTTGGCGGGGATACGGTAGTCGTGCGCTGCTCTGAGCGCTGCCATATTCATCTGATGAGCGCGAAAGCGCAGAAGTCGTCGCAGGCGGATATTCTCAGTGTGCAGAATAAAGACAATGCGTGGTTAACCGTGCCTTACACCGGCACCTGGGATGTGTTGATTGACAGCCACAGTCAGTCGCTTGAGCACTCCGTCAGCTACGTCGCTGCCTGAAAAAGCTGCCTGGCGGCACTGCGTTTGCACAGGCCTACAAAACCGTTGATCTGATTGGCTTTTGTAGGCCGGGTAAGGCTCAGCCGCCACCCGGCTTTTTTTTATCAGGCAAAACCCGGGCGCAATGAGGCTTCGCGGGAATCTCCCTCAATCAAGGCTTTGACCTTCGTCACCAGCTCGTTCAGGCAATCATCCTGCATCCCTAAACGCGTCAGTTCCTGATCGAGTGAGAACAGATACTGGGCATTGGTTCCCAGCGGCCCGCTGGCTGCGGCAATCAGTGGCGCAATGACCTGTGTTCGGGTATCGGATTCATACAGCGGATGGCGCGGGTCCATGATAAAGACCAGCGCATTGACGGTGCGTCCGTCGTCGAGCTCCAGTTTGCACCAGCTCGGCAAATAGCAGCCGGTGATCATTTCACGCTTCCACAGCAGCGCCAGCTCGTCCTCGAGGGTATCGTCCGGCAGACGATAGGCGACGCCGGTGGTGCGCCCGCCCTCTTTCAGTGCAAGCATCCGGCCAGGCTGACAGGCGCTACCGCGACCGGCAGTGAGGCGCAGACAAAATGCGCGATGCCAGCCAGGAAGCGTACCCGTTGCGGATTCCACATACTCCAGCGCGGGATTCCACATCAGCGAACCATAACCAAATATCCATACCGGGCCTTCATCCGGGCGGCAGGCCATCGTCGCCGCAAGCGACGCAGCACGTTGTTCAGCCGACCAGAGAAGCGATTCCTCAATAGCACCAAATGCCGTCTTACAATCTGCCTTCATTAAGAAATCACGCGTTAACACTTTACCACCTCCGCCACTGCATGCTTCCGTGCGACATCTTTTACGCCTTCCCGGCATTTTCGTTTCTGCTCATTTTGACAGCAGTTAATAAACGATAAGCAATTCACAGGCCAGTTGCAATACAACGAAAGTTCAACAGCCGGAAAAGTCAAAACAGAGGTGGCTAATCATAAGAGCACTATTTCTTTTTATGCCATTTCTCATCCTCCCCTTTTTCATAATCGTGTTTGACAGCCGCCCAGGCGACGCGATGGGCGGTCTCTTCGCGGCTGGCGTCATCGCGACGGTCCTCTTTATCCTTATATTGCTCCCAGGCGCTGTTAAACGCCTCTTTGTAGATTTCCTGCGCGTGGGACGGCAGAACGTGCTGGACGCTGTCAGGCAGGTCTTTTTTTGATTTGTAGGGCATCACTCACCTCTTTTGAGTCAAAAAGGTAAGTGTGGTCGATAGGGGTTACCGTTGCCAGTCAAAATGACAATTGTGTGAAATTAATGAACTTAATCTACTGTTATTTAGTGTGTATTTAGATTAAAAGCGATTTTACAGGCGCTTTGATAAAAATAGCCACTGTGACGTAAAATTAAGTAAAACATCACTGGAAATTATCTGTTTTCTGTTAGTTTAATGGCCTGCAATTTCATTCTATAATTACAATCACCTGCATTCACGGAGTATCACATGACAACAACACATGAGGCGGTTAAGACCCGCCACAAGGAGACGTCGCTTATTTTCCCGCTTGTGGCACTGGCCGTGCTGCTCTTCTGGGGAAGTAGCCAGTCACTGCCAGTGGTCGTTGGAATTAACATTCTTGCTCTTATTGGTATTTTATCCAGCGCATTTAGCGTTGTTCGCCACGCCGACGTACTGGCGCACCGCCTTGGCGAACCCTACGGCTCTCTGATTTTAAGTCTTTCCGTTGTTATTCTCGAAGTAAGCTTAATTTCCGCATTGATGGCAACCGGCGATGCCGCACCGACGCTGATGCGCGATACGCTGTATTCGATCATTATGATTGTGACCGGCGGTCTGGTAGGCTTCTCGCTGCTTTTGGGCGGGGGCAAATTCGCCACTCAGTATATGAACCTGTTTGGTATTAAACAGTATCTGATCGCCCTCTTCCCGCTGGCAATTATTGTACTGGTGTTCCCAATGGCACTGCCGGGCGCCAATTTCACCACCGGGCAGGCGCTGCTGGTCGCGCTCATTTCCGCCGCCATGTACGGCGTTTTCCTGCTGATTCAAACCAAAACGCACCAAAGCCTGTTCGTCTACGAGCATGAAGATGACGGCGACGACGATGACCCACACCACGGTAAGCCTTCTGCGCACAGCAGCCTGTGGCATACGGTTTGGCTGATCGTACATCTGATTGCGGTAATCGCAGTCACCAAAATGAATGCGAATCCGCTGGAAACCTTGCTGACCGAGCTGAACGCCCCTGTGGCCTTTACCGGCTTCCTGGTCGCCTTGCTGATTCTGTCACCAGAAGGTTTAGGCGCTCTGAAAGCGGTTCTCAGCAACCAGGTGCAGCGCGCAATGAACCTGTTCTTTGGTTCCGTGCTGGCGACGATTTCACTCACCGTACCGGTAGTGACGTTGATTGCCTTTATGACCGGGAATGACCTGCACTTTGCGCTGGGTGCGCCAGAGATGATTGTGATGATGGCGTCGTTGCTGCTGTGTCAGATTTCGTTTTCGACCGGACGCACCAACGTGCTAAACGGCGCGGCGCATCTGGCGCTGTTTATCGCGTATCTGATGACGATTTTTGCCTGACGTTCTTTGTCTGAACTGTTTTGCCGGGTGGCGGCTTCGCCTTACCCGGCCTACAAGACCGACAGTAACGTATAACCCGCGCGCCGGGCATAAAAAAACCCGCCGTGGCGGGTTTTTTTATTAGCTCAAAGATTAGTTGCTGGTATCCAGCTCGTCGAAGCTTTTCACCAGATCGTCAATCGCTTTGATCTGTTTCAGGAACGGCTCGAGCTTATCCAGCGGCAGCGCGGATGGACCGTCGCATTTCGCGTTGGCCGGATCCGGGTGCGCTTCGATGAACAGACCGGCGAGACCTGTCGCCATACCGGCGCGCGCCAGTTCAGTCACCTGACCACGACGACCGCTGGATGCGGCGCCAAACGGGTCACGGCACTGCAGGGCGTGGGTCACGTCAAAGATAACCGGTGAGTTATTGGACACTTTCTTCATCACGCTGAAGCCCAGCATGTCGACCACCAGGTTGTCGTAACCAAAGTTCGCGCCACGGTCACACAGAATGATCTGGTCGTTGCCGCCTTCGATAAATTTATCGACGATGTTACCCATCTGACCAGGGCTCACGAACTGTGGTTTCTTCACGTTGATGACTGCACCGGTCTTCGCCATCGCTTCAACCAGGTCGGTCTGACGCGCCAGGAAGGCCGGAAGCTGAATCACATCCACTACCTCAGCAACTGGCTGCGCCTGTGACGCTTCATGCACGTCGGTGATCACTTTCACGCCAAAGGTCTGTTTCAGCTCCTGGAAAATTTTCATCCCTTCTTCCAGACCTGGGCCACGGTAAGAGTTGATGGAAGAGCGGTTGGCTTTGTCAAAAGAGGCTTTAAACACGTACGGGATGCCCAGTTTCTGGGTTACGGTCACGTAGTGTTCGCAGATACGCATGGCAAGGTCGCGGGATTCCAGAACGTTCATGCCACCAAACAGCACGAACGGCAGGTCGTTTGCCACGTTGATATCACCAATGCTAACCACTTTTTGTTTCATAGGATCGCCTTATTCAGGTGTGAATCGGAATTAAGATTAATGCAGTGTAATTTGTTTGTGCGCGATCGCGTTGATCTGCGCACGGATCATTTCGCTTATCGGATCTTCCGGGCACTGCTCAACAAAGTAGTTCAAATCATTGAGCGCTACGTGCTCACATTCCAGCTGCGCGTAGATAAGGCCACGGTCACGGATCTCATACGGATCTTCCGGGTTGAACTGCAGCAGCACTTCGCTCGCACGCAGGGCAAGCTCCATCTGCCGCTCTTCCATCAGCGCCGATTTCAGCGTATCCAGCAGCTTGCGCACCACTTCTGCGTTATCCGCTTCATCGAGATCTTCGTTAAACAGTTCTGCTACCGGGCTGATATTACCCTTCAGCCAGACATCCAGCGTGTGCTCGTCCAGCGTGTCACCGTTAAACGGGTTGATCAGCCACATTTCGCCGTCCAGCCACTCCGCGCGCAGAATCATCTGCGTCGGGAAAATGACCGGCACCAGCGGAATATCCAGCCGGTTGGCAACCCACAGCAATACGGCCCCCAGAGCAACAGCGCTACCCTGACGGTTTTTCAGTACCTGATCCAGCCACAGCGCGTCGGAAAGACGATACACGCCGCGCGTGTCGCAAAAGCCCCATTCGCCGTAGAACAGCTCGATAAGCTTCTCCAGCTGCCAGTCCTGAGGACGCGCCTGACTGATCTCTTCACGCGCCATACTTGCCAGATTTTCCAGCTCATCGTAGACCCACTGTGAGGTGAAATCGTCGCGGATCATCTCTGAGATCAGGACCATTCCATCGCAAAGCGGTACTTTATTAAATTCGAAATCGGCTAAGGACCTCATACTTACCCCAGTAACGGTATTCTTGTGGTGGCGAGTTTAATGATGATGTACAGCACCACCAGCCCCAGCAGAAAGGCAATAAATCCGGTCTGCTGGCTGCGCGGACGACGACGTCCAAGCGCGATAAAACCCAAAACGATGTAGATGATAACGCCAAACAGCTTTTCAGTCAGCCATGTGCCTTTATCAGTAAAGGGCAGATAGCCCGTCAGCCACATTAAACCGGCGCCTGAAAGGAACAAAATCGTGTCGATGCAGTGCGGCGCAACACGCACCCATCGGGCGTTGCTCAGCGGATGATTGCTGTAACGCCACCAGTAACGCACTACAAAAAAGCTGATAGTCAGCACCACGGCAGCGATATGCAGGGTTATCAAGATGCTAAACGCGCTCATGGCAATTTCCCGAGCGTCAGGCGGTCGTTATTGCCGTAGTCACGGCAGGTTTCGACACTCTCGTACCCTGCTGCGCAAAACAGCGCGCGCACCGCCTGCCCTTGCGTCCAGCCGTGCTCCAGCAGCAGCCAGCCGCCGGACACCAGATGTTCGCGTGCGCTGCTAATAATGTGTTCGATATCAGCAAGACCTTCGTTAGCGGCGACCAGCGCCGTCAGCGGCTCGAAACGTACATCACCCTGCGACAGATGCGGATCGTGTTGATCGATATACGGCGGATTGCTGACAATCATCTCAAATTGCTGATCTGAAACCGCACTAAACCAGCTGCTGTGCAAAATCTGAACGTTGCGAAAATCCAGACGCTCAAGGTTACGCTGTGCCAGTTCAACCGCATCCGGCATCACGTCGACCGCCGTTACCTGACAATCCGGGCGTTCGCTCGCCAGCGCCAGCGCAATCGCGCCGGTGCCGGTGCCTAAATCCAGAATGCGACAGGAGCTATCAGGCAGACGTGCCAGCGCCTGTTCCACCAGACATTCCGTGTCCGGACGCGGGATCAACGTGGCCGCTGAGACATACAGCGGCAGCGACCAGAACTCCCGCTCGCCGGTCAAATGCGCCACCGGCTCACCCGTTTTACGACGGGCCAGCAGCATTGCAAGCTGTTGTTCTTGCGCGGCGGTCAGTTGCGTCTCGCCGAACGCCAGAATAAACGTCCGCGCCTTGCCGGTAACATGTTCCAGCAAGATTTCGGCATCGCGACGCGGGCTTTCACTGGTGGAAAGCTCGCTCACGGCGGCGCGTAACCAGGCCTGAAAATCCATTAGTCCTGCTCAGCCAGCGCTGCCAGCTGATCGGCCTGGAATTCCTGCACGATAGGCTCGATCAAGGAATCGAGTTTGCCTTCCATCGTCTCGTCCAGACGGTAAATCGTCAGGTTGATACGGTGGTCAGTCACGCGCCCCTGCGGGAAGTTATAGGTGCGGTTACGATCGCTGCGATCGCCGCTGCCCAACAGGTTGCGGCGGGTTGAGGCTTCGGCCTGCTGACGTTTAGCGATTTCGGCGGCTCGAATGCGCGAGCCCAGAACCGACAAGGCTTTAGCTTTGTTTTTGTGCTGCGAACGCTCGTCCTGACACTCCACCACAATGCCCGTTGGCAAGTGGGTGATACGGATCGCGGAATCAGTGGTGTTAACGTGCTGGCCGCCCGCACCAGAGGAACGGAAGGTATCAATACGCAGATCGCCTGGGTTGATATCCGGCAGTTCAGCCTCTGGCACTTCAGGCAGGACAGCAACGGTACACGCTGACGTGTGGATACGTCCCTGCGATTCGGTCGCCGGAACGCGCTGCACGCGATGGCCGCCGGATTCAAACTTCAGACGGCCATAAACGCCATCGCCGCTAATTTTGGCGATCACTTCTTTATATCCACCGTGCTCGCCTTCGTTGGCGCTCATGATTTCGACACGCCAGCGGCGAGATTCCGCATAGCGGCTGTACATACGGAACAGATCGCCCGCAAACAGCGCGGCTTCGTCACCGCCGGTTCCGGCACGCACTTCGACAAACGCATTGCGCTCATCATCCGGGTCTTTCGGCAGCAGCAGAACCTGGAGCTGTTGCTCCATCTCTTCCGCACGAGCTTTGGCGTCCTGCAACTCTTCCTGCGCCATTTCGCGCATTTCAGGGTCGTCGAGCATCATCTGCGCAGTTTCAATATCTTCCTGAATCTGGCGCCAGTCGGTAAAACAACGCGCAACGTCACTCAGCTGCGCATATTCGCGCGACAGGGCGCGAAAACGATCCTGGTCAGCAATAGTCGCGGCATCGCCGAGCAGGGCCTGAACTTCTTCATGGCGCTCGTACAGAGCTTCCAGTTTGGCGACGATAGAGGGCTTCATAGGCGTAAATGCACCTTGTAATAGAAAATGGGTGTGTGGCGCTATTCCAGCCCGAGGCTGTTGCGCAGAAGGTTCAGGCGTTCATCATCCCCGTCACGGGCAGCCTGTTGAAGTGATTTGGTTGGGGCATGGATTAACCGGTTGGTCAGTTTCCACGCCAGGTCCTGCATAATAATCTGCGGATCGCCGCCCTGTTCAAGGGCTGCCATCGCTTTGGCGGTCAGATCGTCACGTACCTGTTCCGCCTGACCACGGTATTCGCGAATCGTCTCACTGGCGCTTTGCGCGCGCAGCCAGGCCATAAATTCGCTGGATTCTTGCTCGACGATTGTTTCTGCCTGCACCGCCGCCGCTTTACGCTGGGCGAGGTTATGCGAAATGATGCTTTGCAGATCGTCAACGCTGTATAAATAGGCGTTTGCCAGCTTGCCCACTTCGGGTTCGACGTCGCGCGGAACGGCAATATCCACCAGCAGCATGGGCTGATTACGACGCGATTTCAGCGCACGCTCCACCATCCCTTTGCCAATAATCGGCAGTGGGCTGGCGGTTGAACTGATAATAATGTCCGCGTCTTTCAGGCGTTCATCGATGTCGCTGAGGGCAATCACCTCTGCGCCCACTTCATCTGCCAATACCTGTGCGCGCTCACGGGTTCGGTTGGCAATAATCATCTGCTTGACCTTATGTTCGCGCAGATGACGCGCCACCAGCTCAATGGTTTCACCTGCGCCGACAAGCAGCACGGTAACGGTTGAGAGTGATTCAAAAATTTGACGCGCAAGGGTACAGGCTGCGAAGGCAACGGAAACCGCACTGGCACCAATGTCGGTTTCGGTTCGCACACGCTTAGCGACGGAGAAGGATTTCTGGAACATACGTTCCAGTTCGCTGGCTTTTAAATGCCCTTTTTGAGAATCAGCAAAGGCTTTTTTGACCTGACCGAGGATCTGAGGTTCGCCAAGGACCAGCGAATCGAGGCCGCTGGCGACGCGCATAAGATGGCTGACCGCATCATTATCATGATGCCAGTACAGGCTGTTGCGCAGCTCTTCTTCGTTCAAATTGTGGTATTCACACAACCAGCGAATGAGGGCTTCATGCAGATTGTCTTGTTCTTCAACGCTCAGGTATAGCTCGGTACGGTTGCAGGTAGAGAGCACCACGCCGCCTTGCACCATCGGTTGCGCAAGCAGGCTATCCAGCGCCTGGTCGAGCGTATCCGGCGAAAACGTTACGCGTTCTCGCAGCGAAACCGGGGCTGTTTTGTGGTTGATACCGAGTGCTAAAAGGGTCATGTGAGCGGGAGTAGTACCAGCGTTAATAAGGTTAGCAGGTCGCATCATACAGGATGCGCGAGATCAATAAAAGAGAGCGCCCCCTTTCGGAGTAATAGGCCGTCCAGGCTAATTTCATGATTTAAGACAATATGAACGTAGACGCTGCCACCGCCCGGCGCTAGCATTAAGGGTTATAACTGCAACGCATCTCAAGGATTTGTCACGACTATGGCCCGATTGATTCGCTTGTTACCGCTGGCGGCGCTGGTACTCACCGCCTGCTCGATTACTCCGCCCAAGGGCCCCGGCAAAAGTCCTGACTCCCCGCAGTGGCGTCAGCACCAGCAAGAAGTACGCAATTTAAGTCAATATCAGACGCGCGGCGCGTTTGCTTATCTGTCCGATCAGCAAAAAGTCTACGCCCGCTTCTTCTGGCAGCAAACCGGGCAGGATCGCTATCGCCTGCTGCTCCTGAACCCGCTTGGCAGCACTGAACTTGAGCTGAACGCTCAGCCGGGTACCGCGCAGATCACCGACAATAAAGGTCAGCATTACACCGCGACGGACGCCGAAGAGATGATCGGCAAACTGACCGGAATGCCTATTCCGCTCAACAGTCTGCGTCAGTGGATCCTCGGCCTGCCGGGTGACGCCACGGATTACAAACTTGACGACCAGTACCGCCTGAGCGAACTGAACTACACCCAGAACGGCAAAACCTGGAAAGTGGTGTATGGCGGCTACGACAGCGCAAGCAAACCAGCGTTGCCGGCTAATATGGAGCTGACGGAAGGCGGCCAGCGTATCAAGCTCAAAATGGATAACTGGATCGTTAAATGATGACCCAATGGCCCTCTCCGGCAAAGCTGAACCTGTTTTTGTACATCACCGGGCAACGCGCTGACGGTTATCACCTGCTGCAGACGCTGTTTCAGTTTGTCGATTATGGCGACACGATTTCTATCACTCCACGCAATGACGGACAAATTCAGCTGCTGACACCTGTCGAAGGTGTGGCGCATGAAGATAACCTCATCATACGTGCGACGCGGTTGCTGATTAAGGCGGCTGATGAGTCACATCGTCTTCCGCCAGGAAGCGGGGCTGATATCAGTGTTGAGAAACGTCTGCCGATGGGCGGCGGTCTGGGTGGTGGGTCTTCCAATGCGGCAACCATACTGGTCGCACTCAACCATCTGTGGGGCTGTGGGCTTTCGTCTGATGAACTGGCCGCGCTGGGGCTGACACTTGGGGCGGATGTCCCGGTGTTCGTTCGGGGTCATGCGGCCTTTGCCGAAGGCGTCGGTGAGATCCTCACCCCGGCTGAACCTGCAGAAAAATGGTATCTCATTGCTCACCCTGGCGTAAGCATTCCTACCCCGGTCATTTTCAACGATCCGGCCTTAAAACGGGACACACCTGTACGGTCAATAGAAACGTTACTAAAATGTGAATTCAGCAACGATTGCGAGGTTATCGCAAGAAAACGTTTTCGCGAGGTTGATGCGGTGCTTTCCTGGCTGTTAGAATACGCCCCGTCGCGCCTGACTGGCACAGGATCCTGTGTTTTTGCTGAATTTGACACCGAATCCGCCGCACGTCAGGTGCTAGAGCAAGCCCCGGAATGGCTGCATGGTTTTGTGGCGCGAGGGATGAACACTTCCCCGCTACAGCAGACCATTCTGGCGCAGACTGAGTTTCGGTGACAACGTCACCCTGTTCCAGACGTTGCATCGCGCTCTTTAATACACCGCCTGGATAGCGTTCGCCTGGCCCGCACAGTTTGTGGCGAATGTTATCCACCATTGGACGCATGCCTGAGGTTCTTCTCGTGCCTGATATGAAGCTTTTTGCTGGTAACGCCACCCCGGAACTAGCACAACGTATTGCCAACCGCCTGTACACTTCCCTCGGCGACGCCGCTGTAGGTCGCTTTAGCGACGGCGAAGTCAGCGTACAAATTAACGAAAATGTACGCGGTGGTGATATTTTCATCATCCAGTCCACCTGTGCTCCAACTAACGACAACCTGATGGAATTGGTTGTTATGGTCGATGCCCTGCGCCGTGCTTCCGCAGGCCGTATCACGGCAGTTATTCCTTACTTCGGCTATGCTCGCCAGGACCGTCGCGTCCGTTCAGCGCGTGTGCCGATTACCGCTAAAGTCGTTGCTGACTTCCTGTCGAGCGTAGGCGTAGACCGCGTTCTGACCGTTGACCTGCACGCTGAGCAGATCCAGGGCTTCTTCGACGTTCCCGTTGATAACGTATTCGGCAGCCCAATCCTGCTCGAAGACATGCTGCAACTGAATCTGGACAACCCAATCGTGGTTTCTCCAGATATCGGCGGCGTGGTTCGTGCTCGTGCGATTGCCAAACTGCTCAACGATACCGACATGGCTATCATCGACAAACGCCGTCCGCGCGCTAACGTTTCTCAGGTGATGCACATCATCGGTGACGTCGCTGGCCGTGACTGTGTGCTGGTTGATGACATGATCGACACCGGCGGCACGCTGTGCAAAGCCGCTGAAGCACTGAAAGAACGTGGTGCTAAGCGTGTATTTGCGTATGCAACTCACCCGATCTTCTCTGGCAATGCGGTCAACAACCTGCGTAACTCCGTCATCGACGAAGTGGTCGTTTGTGACACCATTCCATTAAGTGAAGAGATCAAAGCGCTGCCAAACGTACGTACCCTGACCCTGTCAGGTATGCTGGCCGAAGCGATTCGTCGTATCAGCAACGAAGAATCCATCTCTGCGATGTTCGAACACTAATCGAACACGGCTCAAAAACCCGCTGCGGCGGGTTTTTTTGTTTATTATCTTTATTTGTATGATTAATACCTCCTTCACCTGCCATTCACATGACAGATGATGTGCTCACGGATAACGAGAATTGTGAAAAATATAACCTCCTCACACGTTCTGCCTTTTCGCGCCCTCATCGACGCCTGCTGGAAAGAAAAATACACCTCATCACGTTTTCTACGTGATGTTATCGCCGGGATAACCGTCGGGATTATTGCCATTCCGCTGGCAATGGCGCTGGCGATTGGCAGCGGCGTGGCTCCTCAGTACGGGCTATATACCTCGGCAGTTGCCGGGATTGTCATCGCCCTGACCGGCGGTTCGCGCTTTAGTGTCTCCGGCCCGACGGCGGCTTTTGTGGTGATCCTCTACCCGGTTTCCCAGCAATTTGGTCTGGCGGGTCTACTGGTTGCGACGCTGATGTCTGGGGTATTTTTGATTCTGTTTGGCCTGGCACGCTTTGGTCGGTTGATCGAGTACATCCCCCTTTCCGTGACGCTCGGCTTTACCTCCGGGATCGGTATCACCATCGGGACCATGCAAATCAAAGATTTCCTCGGTTTGCAGCTCACGCACGTTCCTGAACACTATCTGCAAAAGGTCGGGGCGCTGTTTATGGCTCTGCCAACGGCGAATCTGGGCGATGCGGCGATCGGCATCGTCACGCTCGGCACGTTAATTCTCTGGCCACGACTGGGTATCCGCCTGCCGGGGCATCTTCCTGCGCTGCTGCTGGGCTGTGCGGTGATGGGCGTGGTGAATCTTCTCGGCGGACACGTCGCGACTATCGGCTCCCAGTTCCACTATATTCTGGCGGACGGTTCGCAGGGCAACGGCATTCCGCAGCTTCTGCCACAGTTAGTGCTGCCGTGGAACTTACCCGGCTCGAACTTCACGCTGAGCTGGGATTCTCTGCGCGCCCTGCTACCGGCTGCATTCTCGATGGCGATGCTCGGCGCAATTGAATCGCTGCTCTGCGCGGTGGTGCTCGACGGCATGACCGGCACCAAGCACAAAGCCAACAGTGAGCTGGTCGGTCAGGGGCTGGGCAATATTATCGCGCCATTCTTTGGCGGTATTACTGCCACAGCCGCCATTGCCCGTTCCGCCGCTAACGTCCGCGCCGGGGCGACCTCGCCGGTGTCTGCCGTGATTCACTCCCTGCTGGTGATCCTTGCCCTGCTCGCGCTCGCCCCTCTGCTCTCATGGCTGCCGCTCTCTGCGATGGCCGCTCTGCTGCTGATGGTGGCGTGGAACATGAGCGAGGCGCATAAAGTGGTGCATCTCCTGCGCCGTGCGCCGAAAGACGACATCATCGTGATGCTGATTTGCATGTCGCTGACGGTACTGTTTGACATGGTGATCGCCATCAGCGTCGGGATTGTACTGGCGTCGCTGCTGTTTATGCGCCGCATTGCGCAGATGACCCGTCTTGCACCGGTGAATGTTGAGGTTCCGGACGATGTGCTGGTGCTGCGCGTTATCGGCCCGCTGTTCTTTGCGGCGGCAGAAGGATTATTCAGCGATTTGGAATCACGTATCGCAGGAAAACGTATTGTGGTGCTGAAGTGGGACGCGGTGCCGGTGCTCGATGCTGGCGGGCTGGATGCTTTTCAGCGCTTTGTGAATCGCCTGCCGGACGGCTGCGAGCTGCGTGTCAGTAATCTGGAATTCCAGCCCCTGCGCACTATGGCGCGCGCTGGCGTCCAGCCGATCCCTGGCCGCCTGGCGTTCTACCCGAATCGCGATGCGGCGTTAGCGGATCTCTGATACAACAACGACTCCCTGGGGAGCCGTTGTCACAATCGTTCTTTGAATTTTGTAGGCCGGGTAAGGCGAAGCCGCCACCCGGCAATAAGCATCGAGCTAGCTATGTTTATGCTGATCGCGACGGCAACGTTTGTCGTAGTGACGCACCCACCAGTATCGGTCGCTGACCTGCTCATGACCACTCACACGCGCTCCTGCCAGCCACAGAACTGCACCTAAGAAGATGCTCAGAACCGCGCCATGCGCGAAATATTGCGGGAGGTCAAGCTGCGGTAACTGGTTTAAAATAGAGTAACCCACACCTGCTACCATCACGAACAGGCCCAATCCCATTAGCACGTTACCGAGTCGTGAAGCGTTTCTGCGTTTCATATGCCACCTCCGGAACCTGGGTTGCAGGGAAAATGTCCCTAATCCTTGTGTGTAAAGTATAGACAACGGGTCTTTTATGAGTTGCGTGAATGATCACAATAATGAGTACAATCGAGACAAAAGTTTACAAATAAGCGACTGAACCGCTTGAAATTCTAATGGTTCAAATGAGTCATTATTCAATTTCACCCCTACCTGTCGCAGAATTTTGTCAAGCGGCGCGGCAACCAGTAAACTACGCGGCAAATCTGGAATCTTTAGGAATTGAAACGTGACGATTAAACTGATTGTCGGCCTTGCCAACCCGGGCGCTGAATATGCGGCGACTCGCCATAACGCCGGTGCGTGGTATGTTGATTTGCTGGCCGAGCGGTTACGTGCCCCCTTACGTGAAGAGCCGAAATTTTATGGCTATACCTCGCGTATCAATCTCGCGGGAGCGGATGTGCGTCTGCTGGTTCCGACCACCTTTATGAATTTGAGTGGCAAAGCGGTCGCGGCAATGGCGACATTTTATCGCATCAATCCGGACGAAATTCTGGTCGCGCACGATGAGCTGGACTTACCGCCGGGCGTTGCCAGATTCAAACTTGGCGGCGGTCACGGCGGTCATAATGGACTGAAAGACATCATCAGCAAGCTCGGCAATAACCCGAACTTTCACCGTTTACGCGTGGGAATCGGCCATCCGGGCGATAAAAACAAAGTTGTCGGTTTTGTGCTGGGCAAACCTCCTGCTTCCGAGCAAAAGCTAATCGACGATGCAGTAGACGAAGCGGTGCGCTGTACCGAGGTTTGGCTTAACGAGGGTTTAACCAAAGCGACGAACCGCCTGCATACCTTTAAAGCGCAGTAGTCGGCGCGATACGGCATTTTTACCGCGCGTGGCGCAGGTTACGTGTATAATAGGCGTAGTTATTTACTTTTCTTCAATCGGTTAACACTAACGGGTTGAATATCAAGACATTAAGGTGATTTAAAGATGGGATTTAAATGCGGTATCGTTGGCCTGCCAAACGTTGGCAAATCCACCCTGTTTAACGCGCTCACCAAAGCGGGCATCGAAGCAGCAAACTTCCCGTTCTGTACGATCGAGCCAAACACCGGTGTTGTGCCAATGCCCGATCCGCGTCTGGATCAGCTCGCCGAAATCGTTAAACCACAGCGTATTCTGCCAACCACTATGGAATTCGTGGACATCGCCGGCCTGGTAAAAGGCGCGTCTAAAGGCGAAGGTCTGGGCAACCAGTTCCTGACCAACATCCGTGAAACCGAAGCCATCGGCCACGTTGTACGTTGCTTCGAGAACGACAATATCATTCACGTGAATAATAAAGTCGATCCTGCTGACGATATTGACGTTATCAATACCGAGTTAGCGTTGTCTGACCTCGACACCTGCGAACGCGCTATTCACCGCGTCCAGAAACGTGCAAAAGGCGGCGACAAAGACGCTAAAGCTGAACTGGCTGCGCTGGAAAAATGTCTGCCACAGCTGGAAAACGCAGGCATGCTGCGCGCGCTGGCGTTGACTGATGAAGACAAAGCGGCGATCAAATACCTGAGCTTCCTGACCCTGAAGCCGACCATGTACATTGCCAACGTCAACGAAGACGGTTTCGAGAACAACCCGTATCTCGATAAAGTGCGTGAAATCGCCGCTGGCGAAGGCTCTGTGGTTGTTGCCGTGTGTGCCGCCGTTGAGTCGGACATTGCTGAGCTGGACGATGCCGATCGTGAAGAGTTCATGGCTGAGCTGGGAATTGAAGAACCCGGCCTGAACCGCGTTATCCGCGCGGGTTACGAACTGCTGAACCTGCAAACTTACTTCACCGCTGGCGTGAAAGAAGTCCGTGCGTGGACCATCCCTGTAGGTGCAACCGCTCCGCAGGCCGCGGGTAAAATTCACACCGACTTCGAAAAAGGCTTTATCCGCGCTCAGACTATCGCGTTCGAAGACTTCATCACCTACAAAGGTGAACAAGGCGCGAAAGAAGCCGGCAAGATGCGTGCAGAAGGTAAAGACTATATCGTTAAAGATGGCGACGTGATGAACTTCTTGTTTAACGTTTAATCGTTACCTTCGCTATGCAAATATCCACGCTCCGGCGTGGATTTTTTGTTTGTGTATACGCCATCCAGCAAACTGGATTTGTCGCTCGACTCCCTGTCTTTATCTATACTCCACCTCACCCTTACTAAAGACATAAGGTTACCTGTGTTCGCCACTATTCTTGTTGCGGTTGTTGCCGCCATTCATCTCTACATTCTGGTTCTCGAAATGTTTTTTTGGAATACAAAAACCGGTCGCAAGGCTTTTAAACTCAGCGCGGATTTTGCGCGCGAAACCCGCGTACTGGCCGCAAATCAGGGGCTGTACAACGGATTTCTGGCGGCAGGCTTACTGTGGGGCTTATGGCTTGGCGAGCGCGGTATTTCGGTTATCTTCTTCTTTCTGATCTGCGTGTTGATAGCGGGAGTTTTTGGTGCGGTAACGGCCAGCCGAAAGATTCTCTATGTGCAGGCGCTTCCGGCATTGGCCGCAATGATGGCTCTGCTGGTTCGTTGAGCGGGCCGTAAAGGTTTTCTCTCTGTTTTCCACACGGCTTTACTACGTGAACACCTCTTCCAGAAGCCGCCAAAGTACAACACAATTCTCCATCCCGCTACTGACCATGGCGTGTCGGGCATGTTTTCACATTCATCCCTTTGTGTATTACAAAAAGGCAGCAGGTTGTGTTTATTTCATTGACAACGATATTATCACCCTCCAGAACTAAATATGAGTGGATATCCGAGCACAGCGTTCAGTGCAAACCATTTTAAGTTAAATCATCACAATATTTCGCCTTATTTTATAAAAAAATAGAGTAAACCAATGATAAAAGAAGGTAAGTCGGAACAAAAATACTGCGTATTAAAAAAAGCAAAAGCATCGAGATTTTAACTATCGATTAAAATATTTAATGATATTATATTGTATATCCTTCGTTAACTTTAGAGTCTTCCATGGGCAACAATAAAGTCAAATTTCATGGGAACTCTTATCACATTAGAAATGGAATTGTATGGATTTATCTCTGCTGAAAGCCATTCTTTTTACTCCTGAATTCGGTATCGCAAGTCTTGGCGTATTGATGCTCATTTCCAGAAACATAATAAAAGCAAAAGTTCTGTCAAAATTAACCCAAGAACACAGCTACAAGGTTCTTGACAGGATCATCTTCTTTATAGGAATTGTAGCTATAATCGGGGCTTTATTTTGGGGGGTAATCAGGATTTATGAAATACATGAGTCTGGAAAACAAAAAGCTCAGGCAAGCAACAACACTCAAACGCAGGAAAAACTCGTATCTCCTGTACTGATTGAAAAGTCGGTCAACAAAACCATCCCAGATCACACCCCTGGAACGGATTTTAAAACAGCAGACATTCATTTTAATTATATAGAAGTAACAGGATTGAAAGACCCCCTCATTGAAAAAAAAATTAATGAATACATTAAAGGAATTATTGGCGTTGATACCCTGTACGATGGCACTGAGGATTATTATATGGAGATAGTAAAATCATCCATAGATGATAGTTTACTTAGTGCTCTTGCTGAAGGATCAATGTATGCACATGGTGCTGCAGGCGCAACAAACATCATCGCTAGCATAAATATTAGCGTAAAAAATGGTGAGGTCATTCAGTTCAAAGATCTCTTCCGGGCTGGATATATCGACACAATAAACTCGCTAGCAAAATCCTGGTTCGCAACACAAGACTACACCAGCGATTTTGAAAGCGTCAGCGATGACCAGTGTTTCTATATTAGCGGAAACTTTCTTTATCTGTGTTTCTCAGAATACGAAGTTGCTCCCGGCTCAGAGGGCATTGTTAACGTCCCTATTAAGCTTGACGATATTCGGGGCATAGTTAGCAAAAATGGTCCTTTGGCTTATATTCTTTGAGCCACTGACAGAGCCTTAGCATTCTGACTTCTATGGTCATGCATCTGGCAGCATGACCTTATCTGAAGCCCGGTTCGGATTTTATTATGCCCTACTCACATAAGTCGATTATTCAATTGTGTGCCTGGGCTTCACGGTTATCACAGCTATGACAGTGTCACTCGCATGGTTCAGGACATGATCTCAAATAAGTTTTAAGAGACCCGCAAATAAAAAAGTTAACAAAATGAACTGAAAAATTCATAGCGAATGAGGAATCTGGACTTGGTTCAATCCGACAGACTCTCATCAAGTAATGCTACAGATATTAATGAATAATTTTATATGTTAAATGGAAGAGAAAAATGATTTCATCTAAGTGTATTTTTAATATGCAGACTGCCAAAAACACCTACCGTGCTCTGACGGGAGCTGGCGTGGTTATCTTTATGATGTACTCCTTGAGAATCGGTTTCTTGCCTACCGGTTTATCACTGTCAGACGTTATTTTCTTCCTTCTGGTCATTATTTCATTTTCAATACTACTGACTTTTTTCATGGCTCTTTGGTTTTCAATGTCAGTTATCCTATCTTATTTATTAATAAAGACCATATTATTGGCCTCTCCAATGCAAACCCGTAAGGGCAGAGCATGGCGAAGAACATTGAGAGGAACTTACAGAGTTGCAAGTCGAATGAAAATTTTCGAGGGGTTATACATTCATACACTTATTGCTCTGATAGGGATAGCTGTAATTTATCTTGGTGTACATAATGGCATTCTTGATTGTGGTTCCATCACTTTATTATTCTTTTTCTCAGTATTATTTTTGACTATTATCCCATGGGTTTACATTGATAAAAAAGTGATGAAAAAGGATAAAAATAAGATTGCCTTGTCAATTTCTGGTTTACTAGTCACCCTTATCGTGTTTATTTCTGATATACCACCTGTACTTAGCGATGCAGGAATGGCCTACATTGGTGTCCGAAAGTCCAACGTGACTATACTTCTGCATGGCAAAGACCTTGAGATGGCCAGGCATCTCACCGGGAATCAGAATCAGACCTTCTTTAGAGGTGATACACTTTTCTCCGGGGTAGGTTCAACGTCTTTACTGATCATCAACAACCAAAAAATCATCGTGAGCAATGAAAACCTGACCCTGGCATTTTAAATCAGGTGAAGTGATCTTGAGGGAGGCCATCTCTAATCCTCCTCTTCACTCCACACGCCTCACCTCCGAATGACGTTCCGTGGCGGCTTCGCGAAAAATATCGCCCAGCCCGCCTGGAATTTCGGCTTCTGTCAGTCAGTCAGTCAGTCAGTCAGTCAGTCAGTCAGTCAGTCAGTCAGTCAGGAACGATGATGTCGTAAAGTTGCGAGAAGTTGCGCTCTGACAAATTGATCCGAAATACCAGCCAGCGTTTGCCTTCACGTTTGACCCCAATGTGCCGCCCAAAAACATCGTAAATAAGCATCATGACTTTTTCCTGTTATGTGACAGGTGCCTGGTTAGGAGTATGCTAAAAATAAATCTCGTTGCTTAAGAAGGAGAAAACAAGATGTCTGACCATCCCTCAGTCGCCCTTATCGGTCCCGGTGCTATCGGCACCACGATTGCCGCTGCGCTTCATGAAGTTGGCCGAACGCCCCTGCTCTGCGGGCGCACCGCGCATCCGCAGTTAATTTTGCGTCACGATGAAGGTGAAGTGACGGTGCCCGGTCCGGTATTAACCGATCCTGCGTCCGTCCGTCATCCGTTCGATTTGGTGTTTGTCGCCGTGAAAACGACTCAGGTGGCAAACTGCGCCGAATGGCTTGCCGCCTTATGTGATGAAAACACCGTCGTTTGCGCGCTGCAAAATGGCGTCGAGCAGAAAACTCAGCTCGGCCCCTGGGTCAACGGCGCCACGGTGATCCCGTCGGTGGTCTGGTTTCCGGCCCAGCGCGAGGCGGATGCTTCCGTCTGGCTCCGCGCTAAACCGCGCCTGACCCTCCCGGATATCCCGCAGGCCACACGCATCATCGATGCCCTCAGTGGCACGCGCTGTGTGGTCGAGCTGTCAGCAGATTTTACTTCCATCGCCTGGCGCAAGCTGTTGCAGAATGCCGTCGCCGGGCTGATGGTGCTGGCGAATCGTCGCGCGGGCATGTTCTCGCGGGACGATATTACAGCGCTGGCGCTGGCCTATCTGCACGAATGTCTGAGCGTCGCGCGGGCAGAAGGCGCGCGCTTAAGCGACAGTGTGCCACAAGAGATCGTCGACGGTTTCCATCGTGCCCCGGCAGATCTGGGCACCTCCATTTTGGCCGACCGACAGGCCAATCGCCCGCTGGAGTGGGACATCCGCAATGGCGTGATCCAGCGCTACGGGCAAAAACATGGCCTTCCCGTGTCCATCAGCAACGTCATCGTTCCGCTGCTGGCGGCGGGTAGCGAGGGGCCGGGGTGACGTGCACGATTCAGGGGGCGGCGGGTTTTCCCTGCCCCACGTCCACCAGCAACAACACGCCAAAACTCCCCTCCGGTACCGAATGCCACGCCCCTTTTGGCACAAAATAGTACTCGCCTGCCTTGAGCGTAAACTGCTCGCCCTCCACCACCAGCGGTAGTTCTCCGTCGAGCACCAGCAGCAGCTCGTCGAAATCGTCGTGAACTTCTGGCGGAATGCCCTCTCCTCCCATCTTGATCACCTTAATATTGGCGTTCCCGACGGTTCCAAGAACGCCTGAGCGCCAGATCTCCGGCAGGCTCGCGACGACGCCCGCAATAGAGGCTTTCATTTTTCCACTCCGCTTCGTTAGATTTCACCACCTTTACCATGTCGTCAGTAATACCGTTATGATTTCATCAGGTTAGGCTTGCCGGATTTTAGCTAAGCCTTTTTAACGCTCTGGTTTACAAGGATATTCACGACCCCTTCCTGGAATTTCCTGACCCGAGAATTCAGGCAAACGGCACCGTTCTCAACTAGACTTGGAAGCTGTACTTTTCCACCTGATATCCAACCTACCCCTTCTCCTTTCACTCCACCCGAGAGGTTCAATCATGTCATTTGTCACCACCAAAGATAACGTTGAGATCTTCTATAAAGACTGGGGCCCCAAAGATGCGCAGCCGATATTTTTCCACCACGGTTGGCCGCTAAGTGCGGATGACTGGGATAACCAACTGCTGTTCTTTTTGGCACAAGGTTTTCGGGTGATCGCTTCTGACCGCCGGGGCCACGGTCGCTCAAGTCAGGTCAGCGACGGGCACGATATGGATCACTACGCCGCCGACGTCTCCGCTGTCGTTGAGCATCTGGATCTGAAAAACGTGGTGCATATCGGGCACTCGACGGGTGGCGGGCAGGTTGCGCGCTACGTCGCAAAATACGGTCAGCCGCAGGGGCGTGTGGCGAAAGCGGTGCTGATCAGTGCCGTCCCTCCGCTGATGGTTAAAACGCCGGACAACCCGGGCGGCACGCCACTGGAAGTCTTCGACGGCTTCCGCCAGGCGCTCGCCGCCAATCGCGCACAATTTTATCTCGATGTGGCGTCCGGTCCGTTCTACGGATTTAACCGCGATGGCGCGGAAATTTCACAGGGCACCATCCAGAACTGGTGGCGTCAGGGAATGATCGGCAGCGCGAAAGCGCACTATGAGGGCATCAAAGCGTTCTCCGAAACCGACCAGACCGAGGATCTGAAAGCCATCACCGTGCCAACGCTGATTTTACAGGGCGATGACGATCAGGTGGTGCCGTACAAAAATGCGAGCCTGCTTCAGGATGAACTCATCAGCAACAGCACCCTCAAAGTCTATCCGGGCTTCCCGCACGGGATGCACAGCACCCATGCGGACGTGATTAACCAGGATCTGCTGGCGTTTATTCGCAGTTAACTGAACCTCCGGTATCACCGCCCCGTGATACCGGCATTCATCACTAAAATGATGCTTATTTGTTGTTATTTCGTTAACTGCAACGGTGTAGAATCGATCTATTGATCGACACAGCCGGAGCTTTTATGAATAACAAACGCCGCTCGGTTCCAGGAATCAGGCACTATGATGGTCCTGCCGGTGGATGGGGTGCACTCAAAGCCACCGCCATCGCCGTGCGCACCCAGATGGACACCCTCGAGGCTCCCGCCACCCTGCTTCGCACCAATCAGCCCGACGGATTTGACTGCCCCGGCTGCGCCTGGCCCGACAAGGAGCACAAATCCACCTTCCAGTTCTGCGAAAACGGAGCCAAAGCCGTCACCTGGGAAGCCACCAGCAAACGCGTAACGCCTGCCTTTTTTGCCGAAAACACGGTGACTTCTCTGCTGGCGAAAAGCGACTTCGAACTCGAAGGCTATGGCCGTTTGACCCATCCGCTGGAATATCAACCGCTTAGCGATACCTTCCGCCCGGTCGAATGGGAAAAAGCGTTCGCCCGCATCGGCGAAATATTGCGTGCGCTCCCACCGGATGCCGTGGAGTTTTACACCTCCGGTCGCGCCTCGAACGAAGCAGCGTATCTGTTCCAGCTGTTCGCCCGTGAGCTCGGCACCAATAATTTTCCTGATTGTTCCAATATGTGCCACGAAGCCACCAGCGTGGGATTACCGCGCTCTATCGGGATTGGCAAAGGCACCGTGTCGCTGGACGATTTTGATAAAACTGAGTTGGTTATCTCAATTGGTCATAATCCCGGTACTAATCATCCGCGCATGATGGGTACGCTGCATGAACTTGCCAGAAGAAATGTGCCCATTATCGTGCTCAATCCGATGCGTGAGCGCGCGCTGGAGCGTTTTGCCGATCCACAAAGCGTGGTCGAAATGGCGACCTACAGCTCAACGGATATCGCGTCGACCTATTTCCAGGTCAAAGCCGGTGGCGACGCCGCCGCACTGAAAGGCATCGCGAAACATCTGTTGGCGTTTGAAAACGCGCTGGATGACGATTTTATCGCCACCCACACTCAGGGTTTCGACGCGTTCGCGGCAGATATCGAGGCTACTCGCTGGGAATCAATTGAGCGCGAATCGGGTCTGTCTCGCGACGATTTGCTCCAGGTAGCCGAAGCCTACGCTAAGTCGAACGCCACCATCATCACCTATGGCATGGGCATTACTCAGCACAATAAAGGCACCTCCAATGTGCGCCTGATAGCCGATTTGCTGCTGATGCGCGGCAATATCGGAAAACCGGGAGCCGGAATTTGCCCGCTGCGTGGGCACTCGAACGTACAGGGCAACCGCACCGTCGGGATCTCCGAAAAACCGACGGCGGCGTTTCTGGGTAAAATCGAAGAGGTGTTTGGCTTTACGCCGCCTTCCGCGCATGGGCACGATGCGGTACAAACTACCCAGGCGATGATCGATGGAAGTGCGAAAGCGCTGTTGTGTCTTGGCGGTAATTTTGCGGTGGCAATGCCGGAGCACGAGCGCGTTTTCCCGGCGATGCGAACGCTCGATCTCAGCGTTCATGTCGGCACCAAACTCAACCGTTCGCACCTGCTGACGGCGAAAGAGACCTTTATTTTCCCCTGCCTCGGTCGAACCGAGCTGGATATGCAGCTGACGGGCAGGCAATCCATCACCGTGGAAGATTCCATGTCGATGGTTCATGCCTCTTCCGGCAAGCTCAAGCCCGCGTCTCCTGAGTTGCGCTCCGAGCCCGCGATTATCGCCGGGATGGCAAAAACGACGATGATTCACACCAAAGTTGACTGGACCCGTCTTGTGACGGATTACGATCTGATCCGGGATCTGATCGAAAAAACCATCCCCGGCTTTGACCAGTACAATCAGCGTATCCGCATTCCCGGTGGTTTTCGGATGCCACTCCCGCCAACTGAACGCGTATGGCCGACGCCATCTGGTAAAGCGATGTTCTCCGTGTTCGACGGGGTTGATGAGAACCGGCAAGGGGTCGGTGAAAACATTCTGCGTCTGGTCACCTTGCGCAGCCACGACCAGTACAACACCACCATCTATGCGCTCGACGATCGCTATCGCGGGGTGTTTGGCCGCCGCGATATTCTGTTTATGAACGAGGGCGATATGGCACAGCTCGGCCTGGAGCACGGGGATCGGGTCGATATCGCAACGGCACTACCGGACAGCGCTCTGCGCCTGATGGATATCACCGTGGTGGCTTACAACATCGCCTCCGGGACCGTCGGTGCCTATTACCCGGAGGCTAACGTGCTGGTTCCGCTCGATTATCTTGACAAAGACAGTGGCACACCGTCCTATAAATCTGTGCCCGTCACGGTGACGTTACGCTCAAAAGAGATCCGCGCAATTTAAACGAGACCCTTTGATGTTGATGAAAACAAATACTTTGCGTCGGGATGACGCCAGCATGGAATTTCGCGCAGGGATTACTGCCTGTCTGCCCACCATTCCGGGCTACTGGAGCATCGGTTTTGCCGCCGGGGCCATTGGTACGCTTTCCGGCTTCACCACTCTGCAAACCGCTCTGCTGGCCAGCGCGCTGTACGCCGGTTCAGCGCAGTTTCTGTTTTATTCGCTGTGGGCCACCGGCGCGGAAATTGCCTCGGTGGTGTTGAGCGTGTTCCTCGTTAACCTGCGCTATTTGCTGATGAGCTCTGCCATGAGCGTGTTCTTTCGCGAATACTCCACCCTGCAAAAAGTGGTCAGCGGGCTGCTGCTGACCGATGAAACGTTTGGCGTGGCGGTGCAAAACGGCAGCCAGCAGAGCAAAGTGCCGTTTGCGTGGATGCTGGGTCTAAACCTGGCCGCCTGGCTCAACTGGATCCTCGCCTGCATAGTCGGCGCATGGCTCGCCTCCGCCCTTCCGCCATCGTTGATGGAAGGATTGAGCTTCAGCCTGGTCTCAATGTTTATTGGACTGGTGCTAATGATCTGGTTCGCCAGCCGCCGCAAAGCGCTGGAATCGTTCAGCATCGCCGCGGCGGTGGTCATTACCCTGCTGACTGCCGGTCACACGGACATGAGCGTGGTGGTGATCGTTGCGGCATCCGTTTCAGCGACTCTCGCGACCCTGGGGCTGCGCGTGTTCTATAAAGGCGGGAAATAGATGGAGAGGAATATCTTACTGGCGATTATCGCCTGCGCGGTAGTTACTGCCCTGATGCGTACGGTGCCGATTCTGCTGCTCTCGCGGTTCCGCCTGGCGCCTGTCCTGCAACAGTGGCTGAGCTTTATCCCTTCGGCGATCATGGCTGCGATCATCACCGCCGAGCTGGTCGGTAAACCGGCGCTGACCCCGTCGGGGATCAGCGTTTCGCTGCTGGCGGCAGGCGTGGCAACGCTCGCCGGGATTTTATCCCGCAGCCTGTTTGCGACGGTGATCGCCGGAATGGTCGCGTTTTCAGGGTTGAGTTATTTGTTGGGGTGATGCCTGAAGTGCCGGGTGGCGCTGCGCTTACCCGGCCTACACAACCCTCAATCGTAGGCCGGGTAAGGCGCAGCCGCCACCCGGCAACAAAAGGCACAACGTCAAAGCCGCGTCACACCCAACTCCACCGCCTCATCGCGCCACGCGAGCAACAGAGAATACGGCTCGCGCGACACCGCGCTAAACCCGCCGATCAGCATCGCCTCGCACACACTCTGATATTGCGGTTCACTCACCAGCGCGTGCAGCGCATCCCGCAAAAGCTCAACCGTTGAAGCATCCCCCGCCGTGATCAACGGTAGCCCCGGCGTGGGCGAGGTTTCTCCCACCACGCTCAAACTTTTCAGTACGTCGGGTTCATGGCGCTGCAATAACGCCCAGGTCACGCAGTCGATGGCGGTGATATCCGCGCTCCCTTCTGCCAGCGCAACCAATGATTGCCGATGACTCCCGCTCAACCGCGTTTCCGAGAAAAACCGTCCCTGCACTGAGAGCGGCGCGACCATTTTTCGCAGGGCGTTATACCCCGACTGCGAATCGACAGAATTAGACACCGCCCGCTGACCGCGAAAATCCGCCAGCGTTTTACCCGCATCCGCTTCACGCGCAACGAGAAAACTGCGGTAATGAATGCCTTCACAGCCGGGCGCGGTGTAGTGAAAACAGCCCACCGTCTGCACGTCCGTAAGCTGTGTCACCAGCGGGAAACCGCAGGTCTGGCTGAGCAGCAGCTCAGGGCTTTGCCAGTGCGCGAGCAAATCCGTCCCGTTCCAGGAACTGACCCGCAGGCCACGTTCCAGCAAAAGAGTTCGCACCGCCTGCCACAGCCGATCGTTATCAGCCGTGTTGATGGCATACATCGGAAACGCGAGAGTCTTAGTCATGCTTTTTCACACCCGGATGCACGGTGACATCGACGTTTTTTGCCCAAAACTGGCGCAGCCATTCTCCGTAGCCATGCACCACAAATTGCTGATTGCGCTGCTGATAATCTTGTTTATTGCGCAGATATATTTCACGCAGGCCATACCACGGCACGCCAGGGAGATCGTGATGCACTGAATGATAGTTGAGATTGAGAAACAACACTCGCCACACCAGCGCGGCTTCGTTAATCACCGAACGCGCCAGCGGATCGTCCGCCGCCTGATGTTCCAGGAACGAGCGTACTTTGGTTAAGGCCAGCGCCGGATAACTCACCGCGAGCACAAAATACAGCGCCGAAAAACCGATCGTTTCCATCCACATAAACAGCGGCACCAGCAGTGCGCCGTGAATCAACCACATCGCCATATTCCTCAACTGGAGATGGCGAAACGCTTGATATGCGCCGGTAAGCGTCTGGAAAATATCCAGCAGCGGGGCTAACAGCAGGCGACCGGGAAAAGTATTGCGCACCTGGATCAGTTTGCGCTGCCACGGGGAAAACTTCGCCCAGGATTCATCGGTGAAATAGTAGGATTCCGGGTCGTCCACCGGAACGGTCAGATGGTCGTGATTGTGATGTGCCAGATGCGAATCGCGATACAGCCCGAACGGATACCACACCGCCAGCGGCAACGTGCCAAGCAGTTGGTTGAACCATGCCACGCGCGTCGGATGGCCGTGGATCAGCTCGTGCTGCAGCGACATATACCAGGCGGTAAACCAGATCAGCAGCACAGTCGCGGGAATACGTCCGAGGAATTGCCAAAAATACAGCGTGGCAAACCAGCCGCCGTAAATGACAATAAGTAAAACCCAGGTGGGAAATTCGCTGCGCCATAACCAGCGCTGAGAAAGGTGGCGAATAATCTCGCGTTGCTGTGGGTGTAAATAGAGTGGAGACCGTTGACTCATCGGGTTCGATGCCATTTCCGCAATAAGACGTTATCCCACGAAGATGTGAGATAACGTCGGAAATAACAAAGAATTTAAATAACTATGCTTTGCCAGTTATTGCGCATTATTACCGGATGCTGCTGCGCTTACCCGGCCTACAAATTTGGCTCCCTCTCCCCGTGGGAGAGGGTTGGGGTGAGGGCATCAGACCGCGCAAATGTAAACGTAGGTCGGGTAAGGCAAAGCCGCCACCCGACAATGTCCTCGCACGTTATTCCTTCACGCGCGCACGCTTGCCGCGTTCTTCTTCCTGGCTGTCGGCACTCGCCACTAATGCGAAATTAAAACTGACTTCCGTGTGCGGGGCATTAATATCGCGTTCCTGCGCCAGTTTGCTGTCGGTGATTTTAATTGGGTCGGCGATCAGCTCTTCGCGGGTGGCAAAGGCAAAATCGTCCCACAGATATTCGTCGCCATTGAGGTTAATCTGCGTGGTCAGGTGCTTATAACCCGGCGCGGAGACAAAGAAATGCACGTGCGCCGGACGATTGCCGTGGCGCCCTAAACCGTTCAGCAGTTTTTGCGTTGGGCCATCCGGCGGACAACCGTAGCCGCACGGCACAATGCTGCGTACCGCATAGCGTCCATCCGCGCCGGTCTGCACGCGGCGGCGCAGGTTATATTCGCTCTGGGACGCATCAAAGAACGAGTAGCCGCCGAGCGTGTTGGCGTGCCAGATATCGACAATCGCGCCCGCCACCGGCTTGCCGTGCAGATCGGTAATGGTCCCGTGCAGCCACATGGTTTCGGCCTTCTCGCTGCCGTCGTCCATGCGCGCGTAGCCCTGACTGAGCGGCGCGTTGGCTACGTACAGCGGCCCTTCGATGGTGCGCGGCGTGCCGACGTCGTTGCCCGTTGCCGCCTCTTTTTCGTCGGCACGCATATCGAGATAATGCTCCAGCCCTAATCCCGCCGCCAGCAGCGCCGCCTCTTTGCGCTCGCCCAGCTCGTTGAGATAATTCACCGCCAGCCAGAACTCTTCGTCGGTAATATCAAACTTTTTAATGGTTGCACACAGGTCGCCGAGGAGCTGATGCATAATCGTTTTAAAACGCTCGTTACCCTGGGCAGAATTTAATCCGCTGCTGATGGCGAGTAACGTTTCCAGTTCGGTTTGTTTGGTTGGATTGACTGACATTGCGTATTCCTCTTGTAGGATAAGGGTTATTATTCTGTGTTACTGCTTTTCAACATAAATAGACGATGGATGCTGGCACAGCGGCTGCACGCTAATTTCCATATAAGGGAAAAGCGGCAGGCCAGTTAATATCTCGTGCAGCTCCTGATTATCTTTCACATCAAACAGGCTGACGTTGGCGTATTGCCCAACGACGCGCCAGATATGCAGCCATTTCCCTTCGCGCTGTAATTTCTGCGAATAGGCTTTTTCTTTGGCTTTTATTTCTTCTGCCTGGGCTGCGGGCAGCGACGATGGAATATTCACCGTCATCTCGACTTTAAATAGCATGCTGATGTCCTTTATTTACGCGCGTAATAACGCAGTTTGTCTTCGTCGATCTCAACGCCCAGGCCAGGGCCTTGCGGCAGCGTCACCTGGCCGTCGCTGAAATCGAGCGGGTTCGCAACGATGTCGTCTTTCAGCAGCAGCGGGCCAAACATCTCGGTGCCCCACTGCATTTTCAACGTCGACCACGCATGGAGAGACGCCACCGTGCCGAGCGTGCCCTCCAGCATCGTGCCGCCGTACAGCGCCACGCCAGCGGCCTGCGCCACGTGCGCCAGCTTCAGCGCCTGCACCGGACCGCCCGCTTTGGCAATTTTCAGGGCATAGGCACCGGTAAAACCGCCGTTTGCCAGGCCATAGCCGTCGTGAAGCGTTGCCACCGCTTCGTCTGCCAGGATCGGCAGCGTAAAGCGCTGACTCAGGGCTATCAGCCCACGCGTGTCCCAAAGCGGGATCGGCTGCTCGACCAGGTCGATACCGCCCTCTTGCAACAGCGCCATGCCTTTAATCGCGCTCGGCAGATCCCACGCCTGGTTCACATCCACCCGCACGCTGACGCCATCGCCCAATGCCGCCTTGATCGCCAGCGCATGACGGATATCGCTATGCAGTTCGCCCGTGCCGATTTTCAGCTTAAAAGTGTTGTGCCGCCCTTCGGCAAGCAGGCGTTTTCCCTCGTCGATGTCTTTGTTGGTGTCGCCACTCGCCAGGGTCCAGAGCACCGGCAGACGTTGGGTTAATGCCCCGCCGAGCAGCGTGCTGACGGGCACATTCAGCTGTTTCCCCAGCGCATCAAGAAACGCGGTTTCCAGCGCAGATTTGGCAAAAGTGTTGCCTTTGACGCTGGCATTCATCATCTGCGCAAGTGATGCGACACCGCTGAATGTCTGGCCGCACAGCAGCGGTGCGAGATAGGTTTCAATCGCTGAACGAATGGCTTCCGGGCTTTCCGCCCCGTAGCTCAGGCCGCCGATGGTGGTGGCTTCGCCCCAGCCGACCACGCCCTGTGCGCATTCCATGCGTACGATAGTCAGTGTCTGGCAGCCCATCGTCGCCATCGACAGCTTGTGCGGACGAATAGTCGGGATATCCACCAGCCAACAGGTGATGGATTCAATGGTTAAGCTCATGCTCGGCTCCTGCGGTTAAAAAGGTGATCACATGCTGGTTAAACGCCGCCGCACAGGCCACGTTCGACAGGTGCGACGCGGGTAAAACAAGGTAGTGCGCGTGGGGGGCATCCACCACGATAGCTTCGGCGTCACGCGAGGTGGTGACAGGGTCACTTTCCCCTGCGATCACCAGCATCGGGCGTGGCATTTGCGTCAGTTCATCACGCAGATCGGCCATCGCCAGCGCATCACAGCAGGCGGCGTAACCCTCGGCGGGCGTCGCGGCGAGCTGCTCAATCAGTGGGTAAACCACCTCCGGATTGTGTTGACGAAACGCAGGGGTAAACCAGCGGTCGGCGGCGCTCTGGGCAACCGGGTCCATGCCCTGCTCGCGCACCGTTGCGGCACGATCTCGCCAGCCCGCTTCCTGCCCAATTCGTGCCGCCGTGTTCGCCACCACAATCCGCTGGAAACGCTCCGGCGCGTGGCGGTTGAGCCACATCCCGGTCATGCCGCCAAGCGAGATTCCGCAAAAGCAGGCCCGCTCCACATCGAGATGCTCCAGCAGGGCAATCACGTCCTGTCCGAGCCGCTCAAGGGTGACGGGCTGCGAACCGACAGCCGAACGCCCATGCCCGCGCGTGTTGTAGCGCAGCACGCGAAAATGCTGCGTCAGCGCCGGGATTTGTGCCTGCCACATCGCCCAGGTGGTGCCTAACGAATTTGACAGCACCAGCAGCGGCGCGCCTTCCGGGCCATCAAGGCGAAACTCAATCTCCATGCTTTTCTCCTTATGCCGTCGCGTCTTCAGCAAGCAGCGCAAACGTTAGCGCCACCGGCGTGACGGACTGCAAATACTCCGGCGTCACGTCACCAAACATCTCACGCACCACTACGCCTTCAGGCGTGATATCCATCACCGCCATGTCGGTATAAACTCGGTCGATACAGGCCATGCCGGTCAGCGGATAGGTGCAGCGTTCGACGATTTTGCACTCGCCTTTTTTGGTCAGGTGCTCGGTCATCACGAACACTTTTTTGGCCCCGATCGCCAGATCCATCGCCCCGCCGACGGCAGGAATGGCGGACGGCGCGCCGGTGCTCCAGTTGGCCAAATCACCGCGCGCTGACACCTGGTACGCACCCAGCACGCAGATATCCAGGTGCCCGCCGCGCATCATGGTGAAGGAGTCGCCGTGGTGGAAATAACACCCGCCCGAAAGCAGCGTCACCGGCTGTTTCCCGGCGTTAATCAGCTCGGGGTCTTCCTCGCCTGGCGCCGGTGCTGGCCCCATGCCGAGAATGCCGTTTTCGCTGTGCAAAAAAATCTCGCGATCCTTTGGCAGATAGTTGGCAATCTGGGTCGGCATGCCGATGCCCAGATTGACGTACGCGCCCTCGGGAATATCCCGCGCAATGCGCTCGGCGAGCTGTTGATGCGTTAACGTCTTCACGCGGTCTCCTTAAGTGACGTGGCTGAAACCTGAATCACCCGCTGAACAAAAATCCCCGGCGTGACCACCGCTTCCGGGTCCAGTTCGCCGAGGGCCACACATTCGCTCACCTGCGCGATGGTGCAACGGGCGGCAGCGGCCATGATCGGGCCAAAGTTGCGCCCGGTTTTGTCGTACACCAGGTTGCCCCAGCGGTCGGCTTTCAGCGCTTTGATCAGCGCGAAGTCGGCGTTCAGCGGCAGTTCAAAAACATAATCTTTGCCGTCGATATGGCGTGTCTCTTTGCCTTCGGCCAGCTCAGTCCCGTAGCCGGTCGGTGTAAAAATGCCGCCCAGTCCCGAACCGCCCGCCTGAATACGCGCCGCCAGATTGCCCTGCGGCACCAGCTCTAGCTCGACCTCGCCGCGACGATACAAATCGTCAAACACCCAGGAATCCACCTGACGCGGGAAGGAGCAGATCACCTTCCTCACGCAACCTGCTTTGAGCAGCGCCGCCAGGCCGTAGTCGCCGTTGCCAGCGTTGTTGCTGATGAGGGTGAGTTCGCGTGGACGGCGGCGGATCAGCGCATCCAGCAGGTCCGACGGCTGTCCCGCCGGGCCAAACCCGCCGACCATTACCGTCGCGCCATCGAAAACATCCGTCACCGCGTCATCCAGCGTGGCAATCCGTTTATCAATCATTCCTGGGCCTCTTTTTTGTTATTGGGCAGGCTGCGCAGCGCAATCCACGCCAGCAGGGCGTAAACCATCAGCAGTACGGAGACGGGCCATGAGGCGTTGAATTCCATCAGTAGCGCCACCGCCAGCATCGGTCCCAGACCGCCGGAAAATATCGATCCCACTTCATGTCCCAACGCCAGGCCGGAGTAGCGCACCCGCACCGGGAACAGATCGCTCATGATGCAGGGCTGAGTGCCGATCATCGCCCCGTGGCAAAATGGCAGGCCGAGCAGCATCGCCAGCATGATCCAGCCGTACGTCCCGGTGGAGAGCAGCCAGAAGAACGGGAACGCCATTACCAGCAGGCCGATCACGCCGATGTAGTAGACCGGCTTGAGGCCGATGCGATCCGACAGCGCCCCCCAGAACAGAATCGAGAAAAACTCCACCAGCATCGCCAGGGTCACGGCGCTGATAATTTCACCGGTGCTGATGCCGATGTGTTTGGCGTAGACCACCGAGAAGGTAAAGAAGATGTACGATGCGCCGTTCTCCGGCAGACGCAGGGCAATGGCCTGCAACAGCGCTTTCGGGTGTTCGCGGATAATCACCAGCAGCGGGATTTTCTCGTGCGCCTCTTCCGGTTTGGCCTGGGTAAAGGCCTTACTCTCGCGGATGTTTTTGCGGATATAAACGCCGACCAAAAAGATGACGATGCTCAGCAGGAACGGCACGCGCCAGCCCCAGCTCATAAAGTCGTCTTCCGGCAGTTTTTGCACCAGGTAAAAGGCAAAGGCCGAGAGAACAAATCCACCGGAAACCCCCATCTGGCTCCAGGCGGTGTAATACCCGCGCCGTGATGCTGGCGCGTTTTCACTCAGCATCAGTACTCCACCGCCCCACTCTCCGCCCGATGCCACGCCCTGTAAGAAGCGCAAAATGATCAGCGACAGCGGCGCCCAGATACCAATCTGCGCGTACACCGGCAGCAGGCCGATAACGAACGTGGTGGCCCCCATCAGCGTCAGGGTCATGATCAGCGTCATTTTGCGGCTGTAGCGATCGCCAATATGCCCGAAGACAATCCCGCCCAGCGGACGCGCCAGAAAACCAACCGCAAAACCGGAAAAGGCCAGCAAAGTTCCCTGGAGCGGGTCACCGCCCACCGGGAAGAACAGCGGGCCAAACACCAGTGCCGCCGCCGTGCCATACAGAAAAAAGTCATACCATTCCAGCGCATTGCCCAGCACCGAGGCGATCACCAGCTTGCGCATCTGCTGCGCATCCTGGCTGCCGGCGGCTGGTGTGACGGTACTTTCAGTAACGACATTACTCATGACACGCGTCCCCTCTTGTTGTCGTGGACTTACGCCTGCACATCGTCACCGACGGTGTGATAGCGGCGGTTGAAGTAGACCAGCCCGCGCGGCTGTTCGCTGATGCGAATGGCCTGAACCTGGCAGTAGAAAACGCTGTGGCTGCCCACTTCGTGACAGGTGTCGATGGTGCAATCAAAGCTGGCGACGGACGAGCTGAGCACCGGCGCGCCGCTGCTCAATACCTGCCAGCTGTCGTGCAGGAACCGCTCCTCGGAACGCAGGCTGGCGTTGGCGAAGACGCCAGAAAGATCCTGATGTTCACCGGAGAGCACGTTGACGCACAGGGTGCCGTTGTGTTTGAAATGCTGATGAGCAAAGGAGTTGCGGTTCATGCACACCAGCAGCGTAGGCGGCTGATCGGTCACGCTACAGACTGCCGACGCGGTAAAACCAAATTTCCCCGCCGGGCCGTCGGTGGTGATAACCGAAACCGCGCTGCCGAGCTGTGCCATCGCATTACGAAATTCTGTTTGCAGTGTCATAAGTGGTTCCTTACAAATCGATAACGAGACGGGCGCATTTCGCCCGCGAACAGCAGAGCAGGATCTGATCGCCGTCGGCTTTCTCTTCGTCGGTCAGATAGTGGTCGCGGTGATCCGGCTCGCCTTCCAGCACGTCAGTCAGGCAACTGCCGCAAATCCCCTGCTTGCACGACACATTCACTTTCAGTCCGGCCTGGGCCAGCGCCTCGACGATGGTCTGGTTTTCCAGCACTTTCACGGTGATACCGCTGGTCGCGGCGACCACTTCAAAGGCATTGCCGCCGGTCTGCACCTCGGCGCTGAAACACTCCTGGTGGATGTGCTCTGGGTGATAGCCCTGGGCTTTTGCGCGATCGGTCACCGCATCCATCAGCCGCGCCGGACCGCAGGTGTAGACGTGGGTGTTGTCGGGCACATCGCACAGCGCGGCGTCAAGATTCAGGCGCTGCTCGTCGCTAAAGTGCAGATGCACGCGGTCGGCGAACGGCGCGGCTTCCAGCTGCGCAATAAATGCCGCCTGTGAACGCGACCGGGCACAGTAATGCAGCGAGAAGGAGCGCCCGGCGGCGTGAAGTTCCGCCGCCATCGCCAGCATCGGCGTAATACCAATTCCGCCGCCGATCAGCAGGCTGTGGGACGCAGCGTCATCCAGCGCAAACAGATTGCGCGGCTCGCTAACCTGAATCTCATCGCCTTCACGCAGGGCGTGGGCGGCGAGCGATCCGCCCTGCGAATTTGTGTCTTTCAGCACGCCGAGCTGGTAGTACCGGGCATTCTGCGGGTCGCCGCACAGGGAGTACGGACGAATCAACTCGGCGCTGAGATGCAGGTCGATATGCGCCCCGGCGCGAAACGACGGGAGCGGAATGCCGTCAACATGCGCCAGCGTCAGCAGGACCACGTCGCCCTGCAGCTCGCGGCGGATAACCTGTAGTGTCAGCATGGTGGCTCCTTAACGCATAAACAGGCCGCCGTTGATGTCCCAGGTTGCCCCGGTGACAAACGACGCCTGCGGTGAAGCCAGCAATGCCACGGCTTGAGCGACAAACGCCGCCTCGCCAAGTTTGCCGACCGGGATCATGGCCAGCAGTCCGGCCATTTTTTCTTCCGGCACCAGAGCGTGGACCATCGGCGAATCCATCGGGCCAGGTGCTATGGCATTGACCGTCACGCCCGCTTTGCTCAGCTCGCGGGCGAAGATTTTGGTCAGCGTCAAAATGCCGCCTTTAGATGCGGCGTAATGCGCCCCCGACGCCGTGCCGCCGTTCTGCCCGGCGAGCGATGCCAGGTTGATGATGCGACCGTAGCCTTGAGCGGCGAAGTAGCGCCCCATCGTCTGGCAGCCGACAAAGGTGCCGCGGAGATTGGTGGAGATCACGCGATCGAACTCGTCGACGCTAATCTCCATTACTGGCGTTGCCAGCGTCAGCGCGGCGTTGTTGACCAGCACCTGTAAACTGCCGAAACGGGCGAGCGTCGCGTTGAGCGCGCGGGTAAACTCCTCCGGCTGGCGGATATCCAGCCCCAGCGCCAGCACGTTATCGCTGTCGAGCGCGTCCGCCGCCTGCTGCGCGCGAGCGGCGTCGACGTCGGTCAGCACTACCTGGAACCCCTGTTCCAGAAGATGTGCGGCGATAGCATTGCCCAGACCGGCGGCCGCGCCGGTCACTAATGCAGTTTGTGTCATGCGCGATTCCTCAGAGGATGTAGCCGATGCTGTGCAGCACATCGTCGCTGTTGACCAGGCGGATCACCTTCTGCTGGATGCGCAGGCGTTCGCCCTCGCGCTGGAGCTGCCAGGTGATATCCGCCGCGTAATGGCGGCTGTGGCCTTTGCGGTGTTCCCACAGAGACTGCGCCCCGCGCACCACAATCAGGCTGTCGCTGGATTCCAGCAGACGAAAACGCGACAACGTGCGCAGGGTTCTGGCGCGCGGCGTGGTGGAGATCGACTCGCCGCTGTAGAGGCGATGAACACGTTTTTCGCGCATGTGGTGATCGTCACAGGCGTAGTTGAGCGTGTTCTTGAAATCGGTTTCGTTCGGGTCGATAGGCACCACGTACAGACCGTCGTGCTGCCACAGATCCAGCCAGGCGTTAAATTCGCCCTGATCGAGCAGATCGCCTTCGAGGTTAATCAGCGTCACGGCGGCAAAGAGTTCAGATTCTGGCGTCATCATTGTTCGCTCTCCGTCATCAGTTTTTTCCACTGCTGGTAGGCCGCACGCATCCCGGTTTCGGCGCTGACGTCGCTGCGCAGTCCGTCGTCGGTGCGGTACTCGCCCGCCAGGCCTCGGTTGAGCATGATCCACAGGTCATCACCCGCCGTGGCCCCTCGCTGAACGCGCTCCCAGGCTTCGGAGTCGTCCGGCGTGCCAAAGCCCATCGGCCCCTGGAAGTGTTCGTGCAGACGCAGACGCGCCTGGTTCGCAATTTCTGGCCCGCCGTCCATCGTGATGACCGCGTGGTGAATTTCAGTTTCATTGACGGAGACTGGCTGGAGCACGCGGAAGAACGCCATCGAACAGGCGATGTTCGGGAAGATATTGAGATTAAAACCGGAGCCACCGACGGCGCGCACGATGCGACGCACCTGCTGTTCGTCGTGTTCGGCACGCAGCGCCTCTGCCAGCGCTTCAAAACGCTCAGGGATTGGCGCATCGAGATTCGCGTCGAGATCCACTAATTCCGGGATCATCACCATTACGCTGTGGCCGTTGCCCAAATCTTCGACGTAGCCGCTGCCGTCGACGAAGTTGAGCATCTCTTCAGTCTGCTTATCGACGGAGCTTAAGAACGAGCGGTGAACCACCGGGAAGTGGTAGCCGTCGGTGGTGTTTTCGAGCTGGATTTTCCAGTTGCCAGGGAAGCGGAAACGGTGCGCCGGGCCGGTTTTGATCGGATAGCCCGCGCCCTGTTTCATAAACAGATCCATCCACTTTTTCGCCGCGCCGAGGAAATCTTCCAGCGGTTCGATCTGGTCGTTAAAGGTGGCGAAAATCATCCCCGCGTACTGTTCGGTGCGCAGGGAAACCAGCCCCAGTTCGCCCTTTTCAAGCTGATCGGCGTAGCTTTCAGGATGCGGTACGCCGCGCAGGCTGCCGTCCAGCGCGTAGCCCCAGCCGTGATACGGACACACGAAGCTGTTGGTTTTGCCGCTGCGGTGTTCGCACACAGTCGCCGCGCGGTGACGGCAGCGGTTGAGCAGCGTGTGAACGGTACCTTTGCGATCGCGCACCACAATCACCGGCTGAGTGCCGAGTTCGGTGGTTTTGAAACTGCCGGTGTCCGGGATTTCACTGGCGTGCGCCACCCACACCCAGGTTTTGCTGAAGATGCGATCCAGCTCGAGCTGGAAAAGGTCGTCCGAGGTGTAGAGCGAGGTGTGGACGCGGTCGCTTTGGACCAGCGCCGCGATCTCTGCCGCGCTCGGCACCGCCTGCGGCGAGGTGTCGATATTTTTAATGGCTATCAGGTGATCGCAATTCATGTCTGGTTCTCCTGCACATTTTCGTTTTTATCGGGGACAGGTAATTCATCCGCCGCGTGCCAGCGGTCCACCGGTCGGCTGAACAGGTTGCGGGTAGTGAAGTGGCGCATCGCCATGCCGTTCGCGTCGCGCATAAAGGTGACGCAGATTTCTGCGGCGTTCAGGTGCGCCCCCCCGGCGGTAAATTCTGAGGTTTGCAGCATCAGCCAGCGCCCGCGCAGTTCACCGTCCGCCGTGTGGCCCAGCGCTTCCGAGCACAGGAAATGCGCGTTGAGGGCAAAGTGCGCGGGACGCCGCACGTAGCTCGCCATCATCGCGACAATCGCCTCGCGTCCCTGGTGTTTGCCGAGGCGAGTGGCGTAGGGTTCACCGAGCCCTTCCCAACAGGCGTCGGTGGTAAACAGCGCGCCGATTGCCTGCACAGTTTCATGGCTGTCGAGCTGGTCGCACAGGCGCATGTAATCGCTGATGCACACCCGCGCCGCCTGGCTGTCTTCGAGCTGCTGTAAGCGCAGCGCATCCTGTGCGTTCATGGTCTTAGCCCTGAATAATCAGTTCGCGGCCCACGCGGGCTTCGATTTTGCAGAATTTCCACAGCTTGCTGCCGCTTTCGCCAACCGGCGTGGTGCGGAACAAGTTGCAGACAGCCGCCACGTTGTCCAGGTGCTCGGCGTCCGCCAGCACGTAAGTGGTCCACGGTGCGGTGGTGGACGGGCCGACCATCAGCTGGTCGTCATCCATGTTGCCGATAACGCGAATTCCCTGGGTTTCCTCAATGCCTTTCATCATCACGCCGAACGCGGCCCACACCTGTTTGGCCTCCGCCGGACTGGCGTCGAAAAAGTTCTGATTAACCCCGATGCAAAACAGCACTCGTAACGTTTTTGACTGGCTCATCTGTTGCTCCTTTCATTAAAAAATTACAAATAACCGGGCAGCGGTTTGCCGCCGAAAAAGACCGTACCGGCGTTGAGGTACGAGAGATCGCCCATAAAGGCGTGCTGAGTGATCACCATCGTGTCGCGCACAAAACGTTGCAGCGGGCTGGTCATGGTGACGCCGCCCATGCCGTTTAGCGCCAGAGCCTGACGCGCCACGTCAGCGGCGACGCGTGTCACGTGAGTGGAGGAAAGCCGCAGGGCGTTGATCTGCTCGCAGCTCGCCTCATTTCCCGCCAGCAGACACTGCCAGACGTCGTCGATGGCCTCATAAAACCAGGCGCGGGCGGAGCGCAGCTCGGCTTCGCAGCGGGCAATTTGCATTTGCGCCTGCTGGCGGTCCGCCAGACGTGGCGCGCCGGTCACCGACTGCTGACGATGGGCGATGGCGTAGATTTCATTGAGTGCCGCGCGAGCCACGCCGAGCGCCACCACGGAGAGCACTTGCGTCGCGAGCGACAGCACCGGATAGCGGTACAGCGGCCCTTCCAGATTCAGCGCCCCGCCGCGAATAAAGGTCCACTCGTGCGGGACAAAGGCGTCGTTGACCAGCAGATCGTGACTGCCGGTTCCGGCGAGGCCGACCGTGTCCCAGACCGGATCGATCTGCACGCTGGCGCGGGGCAATACCGCCATGCGCGGCAGTGCCTGTTCGCTATCCGGCAAAATCCCGACGCCGAGCACTGAAGCCCCCATGCTGCCGCTGGCAAAACTCCAGCGCCCACTGACGCGGTATCCGCCGTCTGCCTGAATGGCTTTCTGCGTCGGGAAGATGCCACCTGCAAAGACCACGTCTGGTCCGTCGCGATACAGCTCTTGCAGGGTGTCGGGCGGCAGCGCGCCGAGATAAAACGGGCTCATGCCGAAGCTCGCCACCCAGCCCGCAGAGCCGTCGGCGGTGGAGATTTGCTCGATCAGTTCGCAAAACTGCGCCGGAGAGCATTCGTCGCCGCCGTACATTTTTGGCACCAGCGCACGGTAGACGCCCGCCTGCCGGAAACGGGCAATGATGTCGTCAGAAATATGACGCTGGTGTTCAAATTCATGGCTGCGAGCGGCGACATCACTCAGCAGCGGCACAAGTTCCTCGCGGACCTGGATAGCAGACATAGCGTTCTCCGAAATGGGTGATGCGGTGCCCGCAAGGCGAGCGCGTCCGCAATGAGTCGTACTCACTGAGTCTTCAGGAAATTAAAAAACCGGGAAATTTACGGTTTTCGTCGTCCGGTGAGCCATTCAACGGCCTGCACCAGCAGTCCGTCCTGGCCTTTCGCAGCCACCAGCTGGAGCGAGACCGGGCGTCCGTGTAGGTCGCCCACGGTCAGGGTAATGGCCGGATGACCGCTGAGATTGAACGGGCGAACCAGGCGCGTGAGATTCACCACGCTAAGAGGATCGGCGGCTTCCTCAAGCGTCGGCGGCAGCTCGGGCAGCGTCGCCAGCGCCAGTAGCGGGTTTTTTGCAAGCATGGCATCAACCTGCGCGGTGAAATGGATGCGTATTTGCTCGGCAGAATCCAGCGCGTTGGCGCTGACATCCGCTCCAGCGCGGATACGCGAGGCAACGTCCGGCGAAACCTTGTTGCTCGCCAGCAGCGGGCTGAACGCCTGCCAGTTTTCATGGCTGATGAGGGTCAGCCCGGCGCGATGGGCATCATCCAGATTGGGGAGTTCGGCCTTTTGCGGTGCGATACCCTGCTGTTCAAGGAAACGGAGAAGTATCGCGTCAATCTCTGCGCTGGCAGCCGGGATGAACGACATCGCCGGTAGCGCGTTCAGCGGTTCGCCAACGGGGACACCGAGACGCGTCATCGCCTGGCGTAAAACGGCGGCGTCGCTCGCAAATATCCCGACGCAGTCGAGTGAGCTTTGCGCGGGCATCACGCCGTGTCGGCTAAGGACGCCGTAGCCGGGTTTGAATCCCAGAATGCCGCAGCAGGCCGCAGGCATTCTGACCGATCCGCCAGTGTCGGTGCCGAGGGAAAAATCGACTTCACCGGAGGCGACCACTGCGGCTGAACCGCTGGACGAGCCGCCCGGGATCAGTGCCGGATAGCGGGGATTCACCGGCGTGCCGCTCCAGGGATTGATTCCGGTGACGCCAAACGCCAGCTCATGCAGCGTGGTTTTGCCCGTCAACTGGCAGTTTTGTGCCAGCAGCGCAGCGACGACGCTGGCGTGCTGTGGCGCGACGGGATTGTGCTCCAGCGCAGGACAACCTGCGCGAGTTTGATGTCCGGCGATATCCAGAGTGTCTTTCACCGCGAATCGCAGGTCGCCCTTGCCGAGGACAAATTGCTCAACGTAACCATTGCTCTCATAAACTGGCTTCATGATTAATACCTTGACCAGAAAAAGTGAATCATATTCAGGCGGACAGTCAGTGCTGTCTTTTTGTCCTGACTAACGTTAGGTCAATCATGGAAGAATTAGATGAAAATTCAAGTAATCTTTCACGTTAATTTTACGCTGACGCAACATTTTATTAACCTTTAACTCTGCAAGGTTACTGATTCAGGATGATGAAAAATAAGGCAAAATGACGGGAAACAGAAAGCCGCGTCGCTCTGAGCATTGAGAGCGACATAAGCTTTTTACTATTGAAATTACAGAGAGTTAGAGAGAAAGACTACGGAGTTCACAAATTTGTCATCGGATAATTTGACCTCACAGTTCGTTGAGGTTATCCAGCACTTTGGCGAGTGAAAGATTCATCTTGTCGACCTGTGACACACTCATCCCTTTGAAGCCTTTTTCGAACACTTTTTGGGTCAGAGCGTAAGCCTCTTCCACTTTTTTTCGACCGGCGTCGGTGAGCATCACTTCGGTGACGCGCGCATCCTGTTCGCTGCTGGCGGTGGTGACCAGACCGTCATCGCGCAGTCGCCCAACGATTTTGGTGATGGTCGGCATTTTGGCCATCGCGTATTCAGAAATTTGCGAAATACTGGCCTTGCCGTACTGGTGCGTGACCATCAAAACACGAAAGCGAGAGACGTCTAGCTGGGCTTTTTTTAGTGTAATTTCCATGATTTGCGTATAACGCGCATAGACATTCACGATCCAGTAAAACGGAAACTCTTCGCGATGAAAGCTGGGATCGTCAGGCGTGCCGTCCGGGGTATTTTTTGTTGTTGTCATGCGTTTCCTTACCAAAAAAAGCGTCAGATTGAACGATTATACCCTGCGAATCTGCGGCAGCTAAGCGTATCAGTGAGGCTGCTGAATCGTATAAGAGATCCCGATCGCATTATGATTCAAAAATGATAAGTGATTAACAATTACGTATCATTTTTTACACATTGCATTGACGATTAGGGTGGCTATTTTCTATACCCTAAATAATTCGAGTTGCGGGAAGGCGGCAAGCGTGGGAATCCCCAGGAGCTTACTTAAGTAAGTGACTGGGGTGAGCAGGCGCAGCCAACGCACCTGCAACTTGAAGTATGACGGGTATATACGTTAGCGGACCTGTACGACAATTCTAATAATCGCAATGTGGAGCATTTCATGAACGAACGTTCTTCTGTGGAGCAGACGCGCCCGCCGTCGTCTGCGCCCGACGCTCTGGACCCTCGCCAGCAGGCCGTGATCAAAAAGCTGTTTCGTCGGCTGATCGTTTTTTTATTTATTCTGTTTGTCTTCTCCTACCTCGATCGCATTAACATTGGCTTTGCTGGCCTGACGATGGGCAAAGATCTGGGCCTGACCAGCACCATGTTTGGCCTCGCCACCACCCTGTTCTACGTGATGTATGTCATTTGCGGCATTCCCAGCAATATCATGCTGAGTATCGTCGGCGCACGGCGCTGGATTGCAGTGCTGATGGTCATCTGGGGGATTGCCTCTACCGCCACCATGTTCGCCACCGGGCCGAACAGCCTGTACGTCCTGAGAATGCTGGTCGGGATTGCCGAAGCGGGCTTTTTACCGGGCCTGTTGCTGTATTTAACCTTCTGGTTCCCCGCACATTATCGTGCCCGCGCTAATGCCCTGTTTATGATTGCGATGCCCGTGACTATGGCGCTTGGCTCGCTGGCCTCCGGCTTTATCCTCAACATGGACGGCCTGCTGAATCTGAAGGGCTGGCAGTGGCTGTTCCTGCTGGAAGGCTTCCCGTCCGTGCTGTTGGGCCTGGTGGTCTGGTTCTGGCTGGATGACAGTCCGGCGAAGGCCAAATGGCTAACCGAGGACGACAAAGCCTGCCTGAATGAGATGCTTGAGGCGGATAAAATCGCCGCCAGCAAAGTGCAAACCGCCGCGAATGTCGGGCTGATACCGCAGCGCAGCGTGGCGCGAGAGCTGTTCACGCCAATAATTATTCTCTACACGGTGGCCTATTTCTGCCTGACCAACACCCTTAGCGCGCTCAGCGTCTGGACGCCGCTGATCCTGCGCAGCTTCAACGAGACCAGCAGCAACGTGACAATTGGTTTGCTGAGCGCCATCCCGCAGGTGTGTACGATTGTGGCAATGGTGTGGTGGAGTAAGCGTTCGGACCGACTGAACGAGCGCAAAATCCACACGCTGCTGCCGTATCTGTTCGCCGCCGCTGGCTGGATGTTGACCGCCTCCAGCACACATCCGCTGCTACAGTTCACCGGGATCGTGATGGCCTCGGCGGGCGCGTTTGCCGCGATGGTGATCTTCTGGACCACACCGGATCGCTTTATCTCCCTGCGCGCGCGCGCGGTCGGGATTGCGGTGATCAACGCCACCGGGATGACCGGCGCGGCGCTGGGGCCGCTGCTGATGGGCTGGATGAAAGACGTCACCGGCAACTTCAACGCCGGGATCTTTATGGTGGCCGGGTTCCTGGTTCTGGGCGCGTTGATTATCGCCCTAATCCCGATGACCAAAACCGTGGCGCAGAAAGCTGCCGCTCCACTCTCGACTTGACTTATTTTGTGATAAAGGTACTTTTCAGGACATGAAGAAAATCCTGATTATCGTCCCTGACGGCGGCATGTTGTTCGAAGCCGCCGGTATCGCAGACATTCTGATGCAGGCCAACCAGCTCCACACGGAAGGCCTCGCTCAGCCTCGCTATCGCATTATTATCGCCACCACCCAGCCGCATCAGGTGATACACGGTCAGTCCGGGTTAAACCTGCTGGCGGATTATCGCCTGCCGGAACTTGATCCGCGCGAGCCGCTCGACACCATCATTATCACCGGTCGCGGAATGAATGAACTGGAGAGCACTGCGGTAGTGGACTGGCTGCATCTTGCCGCTCCTCACGCCCGACGCATCGCCTCGATTTGCGGCGGCGCAATGCTGCTGGCGCAAAGTGGTTTACTGGACGGTCGCCGCGCTACCACTCACTGGCGACTACTGGACACAATGCAAAAAACCTGGCCGAAGATCAAAGTCGAAGGCGGCCCGCTGTATATTCAGGACGGACACATCTGGACCTCCGGCGGCGTAAGCTCGGGATTTGATCTCACCCTGGCACTGGTCGAAGAAGATTACGGATTTACCCTCGCCCGCGACGTTGCTCAGGATCTGGTGATGTACCTGCGCCGCCCCGGCGGTCAGCTGCAGTTCAGCCGCTACAACCTGCGCCAGTCCAGCAGTTCCGGCCCGGTTAGTGAATTGCAGGCCTGGATTCTGAACAACATTACTGCCGATCTCTGCGTTGAGAAACTGGCTGAACAGGCGGCCATGAGCCCGCGCAATTTCACCCGCGTCTTTACCCGAGAAACCGGTGCTTCTCCTGCTCGCTATGTGATGGAAGCTCGCCTCGCTGCTGCCCGTCAGCTCCTTGAACAAACCAGCGAACCGCTGGAGCGCATCGCCGAGCAGAGTGGATTTGGCAGCAGCATCAATTTACGCCGCGTCTTTGAAAAACAGCTCCACCTCACTCCCGGCGAGTATCGCCAGCGCTTCCACTGCCGTAAAATGGCGTAATGTGATCCTTTTTTGTCATTTACGCCATTGCGCCTGAAGCCTACAGTTGATTCCAGAAAACATCGATAAGGAGTCAATCATGGTTAAGATCGGTATTAATGGTTTCGGCAGAATTGGACGCAACTTCCTGCGCGCCGCGCTCGGTAATGCGGATATTCAGATTGTGGCAATTAACGATCTGACGGACAGCAAAACCCTCGCTCACCTGCTGAAATACGATTCTCTGCTGGGCACACTCTCTGCGTCAGTTGAGGCGGGTGACCATTACTTGCAGGTCGATGGCAATCAGATTACGGTCTTCAGCGAACGTGACCCGGCAAACATTCCGTGGCGCAGTGTCGGGGTAGATATCGTGATTGAGGCGACCGGTTTCTTCACCGACCGTGAAAAAGCGGCGGTACATATCGAGAAAGGTGGCGCAAAACGGGTCATCATTTCCGCACCGGGTAAAAACGACGATTTGACCGTGGTGATGGGCGTGAACGATGGACTGTACGATCCGGCTCAGCATTTTGTGGTCAGCAACGGCAGTTGTACCACCAACGGCCTCGCCCCGGCGGCGCAGGTACTGCATCAGCATTTCGGCATTGAACATGGTCTGATGAATACCACCCACGCCTACACCAACAGCCAGGCGCTGCACGACCAGCCGGAAAAAGATCTGCGCGGCGCCCGTGCCGCTGCCCTGTCGATTGTCCCCTACTCCAGCGGCGCGGCGAAAGCGCTCGGGAAAGTGATCCCAGAGCTGGATGGGCGTCTGACCGGGTATTCCCTGCGCGTGCCGGTGCCCGTGGTGTCGATTGTCGATCTGACGGTGACGCTGAGCCGGGAAGTCACGGTTGAAGCGGTGAATAACGCGTTTCGTGAAGCTGCGTCTGCGGGGCCACTGAAAGGGATTCTGGGTTACAGCGATGAGCCGCTGGTGTCGAGCGATTATCAGGGCGATCCGCGCTCATCCATTATCGACGGGCTTTCCACGCTGGTGATTGGCGGCAACATGGTGAAAATTCTGGCGTGGTATGACAACGAATGGGGCTTCTCGAATCGCCTGGTGGATTTGGCGGTGCTGATGGAGAGGAAAGGGTTGTAAGTAGAAAAGCCGGGTGGCGGCTACGCCTTACCCGGCCTACAAATACATCTCGCTCTGATGCCCGGAGCCAATCAAAATGTCGGCTGGCGGCTGCGCCTTACCCGGCCTACAAATACGTCTCGCTCTGATGCCCGGAGCCAATCAAAATGTCGGGTGGCGGCTACGCCTTACCCGGCCTACAAATACATCTCGCTCTGATGCCCGGAGCCAATCAAAATGTCGGGTGGCGGCTACGCCTTACCCGGCCTACATGTTGCTTTCGTAGGCCCGGTAAGCGCAGCGCCACCGGGCAGTTTTTACGCCGCTTTAACCCGCACACCCATCAACACAATCACCATAGCGCTGACCAGCAATAATCCGCTTCCGGCGAAGACGCCGCTGGCACCGTTGAGGTCAAATATCGCTCCACCGCCTGCGGCACCCGCACCGATGGCGAACTGAATGGACGCCACCAGCAGACCGCCCGCGCTTTCGGCTTCGTCCGGTACCGTCGTCGCCAGCCAGGTTGACCAGCCGACTGGCACCAGGCCGAAGGCAAAGCCCCATAGCGCCACCAACAGACCGTCCAGCATTGCCAGGTGGCCGAACGCCACCATCATGAGTGCAAGGACTCCCATCGCAAACGGCACCAGTGCCAGCGTCAGACGTAAATTGCGCGCCAGCAGATGGCCGGCAATCGAGGTACCGACAAAATTGGCGAGCCCAAACCCGAGCAGAATCAACGAAATGCTCTCGACGCTCGCCTGGCCGACGGTTTCGAGGAAGGGGCGCAGGTAGGTGAAGAAGGCAAAGTGGCCGCTAAAAATAAGCACCGTTGCCAGCAGTCCGCCAATCATCCCCGGACGGCGGAGTACGCGCAGCAAGGTTCCCAGGCTGCCGCTACTTTCCGGTTTCATTGACGGGAGGACCCACAGCTGCCAGAGCAGCGCCACGATGCTCGGCAAAATGCACAGGATAAAGACATTGCGCCAGCCGATCAGGCTGCCGAGATAGCTGCCAAGCGGCGCGGCGACGACGGTTGCGATCGACACGCTGGAGAAGATGATCGCCAACGCTTTAGGCACTTTATCGGCAGGCACCAGGCGCATCGCCGTGGCGGTCGACATCGCCCAAAATCCACCGATAGCGATGCCCAACAGTAAGCGTCCCATCAGCAGCACCTGTAAATTAGGTGCGAAGGCCACCAGCAGGCTGGAAATAATCTGCAGCACGGAGAAAAACATCAGCACCCAGCGGCGGTCGATGCTTTTAGTGGCGGAGGTGATGAGCAGCCCGGTCACCAGCGCGACCAGCGCAGTCGCGGTTACCGCCTGTCCGGCCATCCCCTCACTGACGCCAAGACTGGCGGCCATCGGTGTTAACAAACTGGCGGGTAAAAACTCCGCCGTGATCAGGCCAAATACCCCCAGTCCCAGTGAATAGACCGCGCGCCAGGCGGGTTTGGCGGGCGCTATGGCCTCGCTTGCCGCGATACTTGAATTCATCTGTTGCTCTCCAGTTAGAAAAATGTGACAAACATCGCAAAAGCATAGAGTGTTCCCCGTGGACGATCTATGACATATAATCTTCACTTATTGATAATTCGTCCGGAGTTGTGCCGATGCCCGTTCAGTCGCCCGATTTAATCAGTGAGCTTTTGCGTGGGATGCGCCTCTCCGGAGTGAAATATCGCCGGATAGAAGCCAGCGCACCCTTTGGCGTGGCATTCAGCCAGGCACCCGGCAAGGCGCAATTTCATTTCGTCAGTCACGGCTCGGCGGTGCTACGCATGGAGAGCGGCGCAACTTTTCATCTCAACAGCGGCGATGCGCTGTTTATCCCCAACGGCAATGCCCACGCTCTGTTATCGGACGAAAATGCCAGCGTCACACCGATACAGGCCTTTCCCAGCGAGCCGATTTGCAACTCCGTCTGCGCCATCACCTGTGAGCCGTGCCCGGAAAGCGAGCACACGGTAATATTCAGTGGATGTATGGATTTCGAACTGGGGGGGATGCAGCCGCTGATCAAAGCGATGCCGGAAGTGATGATGGTGAGCCGTCTGATGTCGACCTGGCCGGAGATCCACCCGCTGCTGGCGGCGATGGAGCGCGAGTCTATGACCCGTCAAGTCGGGTTCGCCGGGATTTTGGCGCGGCTTGCCGACGTTGTCGCGGCGCTGATCGTACGCGGTTGGGTTGAAGCGGGCTGCGGTAAAGCCACGGGCTGGGTACAGGTGTTACGCGATCCGCGCCTAAGCCGTGCGATTTACGCCATGCATCAGCAGCCAGGTGTGAACTGGAGCGTGGCAGAGCTTGCCAAAGAGGCTGGTACGTCGCGTTCAGTGTTTGCTGAGCGCTTTTTGTCGGCGACCGGCACGACGCCAGCGAAATATTTGAGTGAACTGCGGATGCGCCTGGCGATTCAGTACATTCGTCACGAACATCAGGCGATTGAAACGGTGGCGTTACGTCTGGGATATGGATCGTTGGCGGCGTTTAGCCGGGCGTTTAAACGTATTGTCGGCCATGCGCCGGGCACGCTGCGGGAAACCAGCCAGACCCCCGAAGAGGTCTGACTGGCGCGAGTTAGAAGTAATATTTGAAGCGGACGCGGCCGCCATAGCGGTCGTCGTTATTGCCGTCGCCGTCGTTCGGGTGCGCCTCTACCCAGGAAGCATAAGCCCCAAGATAGATATTAAAGTTCTTCATTTTCATCACGTTCGGGATGAGATACGACGCGTGAATAGTGTGGATATCGTAATCGCCCGGATCGGTTATCCAGCAGTCGTCATCGCAGTTATCGAACACATTTGCTGAGTTGAATTTATCCACCTCGTTGTGGGCGTAGATGTAACCCAGCTCGACGTTGTGCCACAGGGCGTTGGTCCCGGCAGTGAAGTCGGTTTCATCCGTGGCGTCCATATAGGCGGTGTTGAGATTCACGACCACCCCGTTTTCAGGATCGGTTTTTTGCCCGTTCCAGGTCAGTGTAAAACCGTAGCCGGTGCGGTCTGACTGATCGACCCACTGCCCGGACGCGTCGCGATAGCCGTAGGCGTTGTTGACGAGGTTACTCTCCATCGCCACCGCCGTGGAAAGGCGTCCGCTCTGCCAGGAAATGACCGGACGCACGTACGCCACGTTTTTATCGTTATCAAGATCGACACCGTGATACTGCTTATCGACGAACAGCGTGCTGCCGTTTTCCAGCAGCGTGTTGACCTCGAAATACCAGTTATCAAGCGTTTTACTCATCAGGAAATTACCGCCGCTGTCGCTACGGCCCCGTCCTTCTTTCATCATGTAGATATAACCGTAGCCGTCGCTATACAGATCGTTCGCGGTATTTCCGGAGTACTCGATAAAGGTATCCTGGTTAAGCGGGAACATATCATAGGCTTCAAAGCGCCCCACTTTGACCTTCCAGTTATTTTCGTTGCCGAAGAAAAATATGGCATCATCGAGATTCATTTTACCGCCAAGGTCCGCCAATGGCTGAACTGAGAATCCGGCAAAATTACCGCCATCCATACGACGATAACCGTCGAAACCTAATAAGATGCGGCCATTAATATCCCAGCGCTCATTATTTCCTGATGCCCAGTCCTTATTCGCACTTGTTTTTATCGATGTTAATGCTCCGGTTCGGCTCGCAGCATCCATATTAAATTCGACGTCGCCATACATTTTAATATCACCGTACCCCGATAGCGTCAGCTTCGGTAATGCGGATGCAGTGACTGGCTCGGCGGATTCCACCGTGACGGAGGGTTGGCTTTTTGCCGCCAGCGTCTGGTGCTGCTGGAGTTGTTCAATTTGAGCTTCGGCTTTCTCTGCCCGATTTTCCGCCTTTTCCAGACGCGCTTCGAGTTGTGCCAGTTTGTCTTCCAGACTCGGCGTGTTGTGTGCGGCGTAGGCTCCGCCAAAACAGAGTGTACTGACGGCTAAAGCAATAAACTTTATTCTCATGGATTCCTTCCTGATAATTATGACGACCAATAAAAAGCAATATTTCGCCTAATCATCGACTTGTAATCCATTACGTTTTTTCATCACATAGTTATGTTTTTTAATTTATGTGATCGCGGAGCGTGAAACAGATATATTTGCACCCACATCGCGCGTGTTCGATCACAATTATAATTACGGCAACACGTAACCACCAAATAACATATTCAACAATTCGACTTATTATTGATTAATTATAGATTGGGTAAATGCCTTATTATCCCGCCAGGTTCTGGCAGGTAAAAAATCTGGTTTTGCGCAAAACGGGATATCCGACACACGAAAACCGTCAGATTCGTCTAAGGTTTTCAGGTGGATAAAAAGGAGAAAAACCAATGACGAGACCCGAAATACGCCCGCTCGCGCTGCGCGTGGCGTTAGGAGGCGCACTGATGAGTGTCGCCGCACTGAGCTTCGCAGACACCTTACCTCCCATGCAGAAACAGTCGCCGGATATCCTGCTCGGCCCGCTGTTTAGCGACGTACAAAGTGCCAAATTATTCCCCGATCAAAAAACCTTCGCCGACGCGGTGCCCAAAAGCGATCCGCTGATGATCCTCGCGGATTACCGGATGCAGCATCAGCAACGCGGCTTTGATCTGCGCCACTTCGTTGATATGAATTTTACCCTGCCAGCTGAAGGCGAAAAATATGTCCCTCCTGCCGGGCAGAATTTACGTGAACATATTGACGGCTTATGGCCTGTTTTAACCCGCACTACCGACAAAGCTGATAAATGGGATTCCCTGCTGCCGCTACCCAAGCCTTATGTCGTGCCGGGCGGGCGTTTCCGCGAGGTCTATTATTGGGATAGCTATTTCACCATGCTCGGACTTGCCGAGAGCGATCACTGGGACAAAATCAGCGATATGGTGGCGAACTTCGGCTATGAGCTGGACAATTTCGGTCATATTCCCAACGGCAATCGCAGCTACTACCTGAGCCGTTCGCAGCCACCGTTCTTCGCGCTGATGGTCGAACTGCTGGCGACGCACGATAAAGACGCGCTGAAAACTTACCTGCCGCAGATGGAAAAAGAGTACACCTACTGGATGGAAGGCGTGGAGACGCTGCAGCCGGGCCAGGCCAATAAACGGGTGGTGAAACTGGACGATGGCTCCGTTCTGAACCGCTACTGGGACGATCGCGATACTCCGCGCCCTGAATCCTGGCTCGATGACGTAACCACCGCCAAAAATAACCCGAACCGCCCGGCAACCGAAATCTACCGAGACTTACGTTCTGCTGCCGCCTCCGGCTGGGACTTTAGCTCGCGCTGGATGGACGATCCGCAAAAACTTGGCACTATTCGCACCACCAGCATCGTGCCGGTCGATCTCAACACCCTGTTGTTCAAAATGGAAAAACTGCTCGCTAAAGCCAGCCAGGAAGCGGGCGATACTGAGCGCGCGAACCGCTATGAAACGCTGGCAAATGCGCGACAAAAAGCGATTGAGAGTCACTTGTGGAATGAAAAAGAGGGCTGGTACGCCGATTACGATCTGAAAAGCAAAAAGGTGCGTAATCAGCTGACCGCCGCAGCCCTGTTCCCGTTGTACGTGAATGTCGCGTCAAAAGAGCGGGCGGATAAAGTCGCCCGTGCCACCGCTTCTCGCCTGCTGAAACCGGGTGGCGTGTCTACCACCACCATCAACAGCGGGCAACAATGGGATGCCCCGAACGGCTGGGCACCGTTGCAATGGGTGGCCGCCGAGGGGCTGCAAAACTACGGTCATAAGAAAGTGGCGATGGACGTCACCTGGCGTTTCCTGACCAACGTGCAGCACACCTACGATCGCGAGCAGAAACTGGTGGAGAAATATGACGTGTCGACCACCGGTACCGGCGGAGGCGGAGGGGAATACCCACTGCAGGACGGTTTTGGCTGGACCAACGGGGTGACGCTGAAGATGCTGGACCTGGTGTGCCCGAAAGAGAAACCGTGCGACAGTCTTCCTGCGACGCAGCCGGCGGCGAATGATGATGTGGCGCCGCAGAAGAGTGCGGCGCAGTAGGATTGCGCGGTGCGGTCTGGTCCCCTCACCCCAGCCCTCTCCCACGGGGAGAGGGAGAAAAGCAAGCGAGTTCCCTCTCCCACAGGGAGAGGGTGGTCAAGTTCCCTCTCTCGTTGGGAGAGGGGTAAGGCGTGATGCGCAAATCAGAAGCTATAACTCGCCCCTACCTGCACCGTGCGGTCGCGCCCAATCCAGCAGTTTGTCGCGTCGTAGCAGGTAAACGTCTCTTTGTTAGTGATGTTCTGCGCGCTGGCTTTCAGGGTCAGCCCTGCCAGTGACGGCATGATTTCACCCATCTGATAAGACGCGGCCAGGTCATACTGCGTGGTGCCGCCCAATTTGCCCCGATCGTTGGTCGGCGCAATTTCCATCGGTCCGGTATAACGCGCTCCGGCTCCCAGGTTTAGCCCTTTCAGCGGCGTGCTGTCGAAGGTGTAGTCGCCCCACAGGTTAAAGGCGTTTTCCGGCACCTGCGTCGGGCGTTTGCCTTTGTACTTCTCGTCTTCGGTGTTGATCGCGTGGGTGTAGGCGTAGTTAGCGATCAGCGTCAGGTTATCGGTCGGACGGCTGATGGCCGACAACTCTGCCCCTTTCGATTCCACTTCACCGGTCTGGCGATAGTTGAGGAAGCCCGGATCGGTAGTGACCACGTTTTTCTGGCGAATGTTAAATACCGACGCAGTAAAGGTGGTGGCGTACTCTTCCAGCAGGTATTTCACCCCGCCCTCAACCTGTTTGCTGGTGGTCGGTTTGACGTCTTTGGCGGTCAGCGTGCCCTGCGGTGATACCGGCGCAAAGCCTTCGGAGTAGCTGATAAACGGTGAAATGCCGTTTTCGAAAGCATACAGCGCCCCCAGACGTTTGGTCACGCGGTCCTGCGACACCCACGCTTTATCGCCATTTTGCAGATAATCGGTGGTGACTGAACGGTAGTCGTCGTAGCGCAGACTGCCGAGCAAGTTCAGGCCGCCGAATTCAATCTGATCCTGCAGGTAGTAACCGTTTTGCTGATAGCTCAGGCGGTTTTTCTGCGCGGTATACAGACCGAGCGAACCGTCGTTAACCTGTGAGTAGTCCGGGTCGCGCATATCGATGCCCGGCGTGTTCGACGCATAGCGATAGTGGAAGTGCGAGTTCAGTTTCTGGTAGTCAAACCCCGCCAGCAGATGATGTTTCCAGTCGCCCAGTTCCAGCGTTTTGGTAACCTGGTTATCGATATTAACACTTTGCAGATCTTCATCGGTGGTGTAGGCAAAACGGTTCAGTTCATAGACCTGGGCGCCCGGGCCAGTGGAGTAGATGCTGCGCTGATGGGTGTCCACATCAAAATAACGCGCTTTTTGATTGAAGCCCCAGCCGCTGTCAAACTGATGTTCAAAGCTGTAGCCCAGCATCCACTGACGCTGTTTGAATCCGCTCCACTCGTCGCCCGCGTAGTCGCGTCGATCGGCGTATTTGGAACGCAGATAAGAGAGCGGCAGCGGGTTAGATGGCGTCAGGCTTGGGGAATTTTGCGCCAGCGCGTCGATCGTCAGACGCGTTTTATTATCGGGCTGCCAGGTGACGGACGGGGCCACCAGATAGTTTTCTGTGCGCGTGGTATGCGGCTGGTCGTCGCCCTCCGTCGCTTTACCCAGCAGGCGGTAGTTCCAGTCGCTGTCGGCGATTTGCCCGGTAGAGTCGAGAGTCCCCTCTTTCAGATTACGCGTCCCGGTATTGAAACCCACTTCCGTCTTCGCCGCTTTTTGCGGCTTTTTGCCCTGAATATTCACCAGCCCGCCCGGCGAGCCGCCGCCGTAGAGCACGGAGGCCGGACCTTTCAAAATATCGACGCTCTCAATTAGCAGCGGGTCGATGCGCGCTTTGGTGTTTCCAGTGACGTTGTAGGGCAGTTGCAGTCCGTTGTAATACTCCTGCTCAACGGTGAAACCGCGAATTTTATATTCACTCATATAAGAGGTGTTGCCGCGCACTTCCGTCGACACGCCCGGCGCATAGCGCAGGATTTCGTTGACCGAACTGGCGTGACGCTGTTCGATCTCGGTAGCGGAAATGGTGTTGATGACCTGCGGGGTTTTACTCTCGGCCACCGCTGATTTGGTGGCGCTGTTGGTCCACTCTGGAAGCAGGCTGTCCTGTTCTGCTCCGGTGACTACAAGGGTTGATTCTTCCGCAAACGCACAGGTTTGCAACGCCAGTGTAACGGCTCCTGCCAAAGCACATACTGCAAAACGCGAGGTGTTCATATTGTCGTCTTATTATTAGATGATACAAAGAACGACAATTATTCTCATTTCGATTAACAAAGCAATATGAGAGCAAAAAAAACGGCCCTCGCAATGAGAGCCGTTTCGGTGTTTATGCCCGTCTGAGTAAGCGGAATATCGCCAGCACAACGATCGCGCCCACCACAGCCACCAGGAAACTGTGCAGATTAAAGCCGCTAACGCTGCCACCGACGCCAAACATGGTCGCCAGCCAGCCACCGACAACTGCACCCACAACTCCAAGCACACAGGTCAGAATAAAGCCGCCACCATCACGTCCCGGCATAATGAATTTTGCGATAACGCCGGCGATAAGACCAAAGACAATCCAGGCGATGATACCCATAGCGATGCCCTCTTGCAGATGAAATGCATGCGCTGAAAATGTTTCGCGCAAGTGACTTAAGTATAGGTCACCGCGTTAAAAGCGTTTTTTTCTCACCGACTTAATTACCTCTCATTTTTGAAAAAAAATCACCGGTTTGTATTAAGTTCCGCGCGCCATTGCCGATACTTCAGGGACAGTCCGTCAGACAATCGAGGAGCCATTCGGCGTGAGTAATTACAGTGAGCAGTTCCTGAAGCAAAATCCGCTGGCTGTATTAGGTGTATTACGCGACCTGCACAAGGGCGAAGTCCCTCTGCGCATAAGTTGGGCTACAAATCAGTTTATCAGCAAGATCCTTGAGGCTACTCCAGAACGCCTGGTCATTGACTTTGGCAGCCAGGAGTACGAAAACCGGGCAATACTGCGGGCGAAAAATATCTCTGTGATGGCGGAAACCAAAGGGGCAAAGGTTGAATTTGTGCTGCCTCTGGTGGAACAAGGTGATTATCTCGATCTTCCGGCCTTTATTACCCCACTGCCGGACAGCCTGTGGTTTGTGCAGCGCCGGGAGTATTTTCGTATTAACGCGCCGATGCATCCTTCCTATTTTTGTAAGGCCAAAATGCCGGACAAAAAAGAGATTCGCTTTCGCCTGTTCGACCTGTCATTAGGCGGGATGGGCGCATTGATGGACACACCACGACCGGACGGACTGGTGGAAGGGATGCGTTTTTCGCAAATCGAGCTGGATATGGGCGGCTGGGGACGCTTTTACTTCGACGCGCAGTTGATTGCGATCAGCGAACGCAAAGTGGTGGACAGCAAAAATGAGACCATTACCACACCACGACTGAGCTTTCGCTTTCTGAATGTCGGGCCTGGGGCCGAGAGGGAACTGCAGCGGATTATTTTCTCACTGGAGCGAGAAGCGCGGGAACGCGCGAATAAGGTGCTCTGAAACGCGCCGGACAGCCTTGCGCTGCCCGGCAACGACATTACATGGCGTCCATCGCTTTCTGCACTTTCCAGATATAGCGCGGCGCCTGTGGTGCCGGATGGTTGTTCACCACATGGTCAAAGAACTCGTCTTTGTCCATGCCGTTAATCTCTTTGATGGCCTTTTTGCGATCCGACGAGAAGGTTCTGAGTAACGCCCCCGCCCCGTTCACATACGAGACCACCAGCGCATACTGCATCACTTCCGGGTCCTCGATACCTTTCAGAATACCGTGCTCCAGAATGCTCAGATACGCGGTCCCCATCGATATATTACGCTCCGGGTTTTTCAGCTCGCTGGTCGACGGCTGACCTTTCCAGCCCATATAGCGATACACTTCGGCCCCGGCGGTGGAGGCTTTCAGCTGCATTAAGCCGACTGCATTGGATTTACTGACCAGTGTCGGGTTACCGCCGGACTCGACTGCAATGATCGCCGTCACCAGACGTGGGCTGACGCCCCAGGCCTTGCCCGCTTGTTCGCTGATTGGCATCCACTGCATCGCGCGTTTGACCGGCACTTCCGGGTTCCACGGCGGATTTTGATAATCCTGTTTTGAACTACAGCCCGCCAGCAATACCATCAAAAAAGCAAACCATCTCAATTTCACGTCATCTATCCTTATTGCGCTTACATATCCGCCCTTGAAGCAGACCGCCTACAGGCGGCATGATATAGGCATTTAGTTTCTCATTCAGCAAGGATTTGCCATGTCTCAGTTTCATCTTGTTGCCCCGTCCGGGTACTGCATTAACCAGGACGCTGCCCGGCTGGGCGTTCAGCGTCTGGAAGCATCCGGTCACAGGGTCGCAAACCAGACGATTATCCCCCGCCGTCTGCAGCGTTTTGCCGGAACCGAGCAGCAAAGAGTGGCTGATATCAACGACCTGGTCACGCTCGAAGGGAAAAACCAGATTATTCTGGCGGTGCGTGGCGGGTACGGTGCGAGCCGTTTACTGGAAACCATCGACTGGGACGGACTCGCCCGCCGTCAGCAGAAGGACCCGCTGCTGTTGTGTGGACACAGCGATTTCACGGTGATTCAACTTGGCCTGCTGGCCCTTCATAACGTCATCACCTTTAGCGGCCCCATGCTGGCCGGGAATTTTGGCGCACCGGAGCTGAATGCGTTTACCCAGGAACATTTCTGGCGTGCGTTACAGAACCCAAGGTTTAACGTGGAATGGCAGGGTAACGGCCCGGCGTGTGAAACCAAAGGACAGCTGTGGGGCGGCAATCTGGCGATGCTGGTGTCGCTCATCGGCACGCCGTGGCTGCCGCAGATTGAGAACGGCATTCTGGTGCTGGAGGATATTAACGAACATCCGTTCCGCGTCGAGCGGATGCTGTTGCAGCTGATGCACGCCGGAATTCTCTCCCGCCAGCGGGCGATTATTCTGGGCAGTTTTAGCGGCGCGACGCCAAATGATTATGATGCGGGATATACGCTTGAAACGATGATCGATTATCTGCGAACACGTGTGGATATTCCGGTCATCAGCGGGCTGGCGTTTGGTCATGAACAGCAAACGGTGACTCTGCCGCTGGGTGCTCAGGCTATCCTTAAACACAATGAGGCTGGCACGGTATTAACGATTAGCGGTCATCCGATTATAAGCGCATAAAAAAGCCGTATTTCCACCTCAATAAAACGCTGTTTCTGTCGTTAATATGGTAGGGTTTTAGTATCAGCAACAACATTGAGGTGGGAGTAACAGAACATTGGATGCCGCAGCGATAATCAGTCTTTTCATTCTGGGTTCAGTATTAGTAACCTGCAGTATTTTATTAAGTTCATTTTCATCGCGCCTCGGCATACCTATCCTTGTTATCTTCCTGGCCATCGGCATGCTTGCGGGCATCGACGGCATCGGCGGTATTCCATTCGATAATTATCCCTTCGCCTACATGGTGAGTAACCTCGCGCTGGCGGTGATTCTGCTGGACGGCGGGATGCGCACCCAGGCCAGCTCCTTTCGCGTGGCACTCGGCCCGGCGCTGTCGCTGGCGACCGTTGGCGTACTGATCACCTCCGGCCTGACCGGGATGATGGCCGCCTGGCTGTTTCATCTGAATATCATGGAAGGCTTACTGATCGGCGCGATTGTCGGCTCGACCGATGCGGCGGCGGTGTTTTCTCTGCTCGGCGGTAAAGGGCTGAACGAACGTGTCGGCTCGACGCTGGAGATTGAATCCGGAAGTAACGATCCGATGGCGGTCTTTCTCACTATCACCCTGATTGAGATGATTCAGGCGCACGAAACGGGCCTGAGCTGGATGTTTGCCTGGCATATTCTCCAGCAGTTTGGCCTCGGAATTGTGATTGGCCTTTCCGGTGGCTATTTGCTGCAGCAGATGATTAACCGTATTTCCCTGCCCGCCGGGCTGTATCCGCTGCTAGCCCTGAGCGGCGGAATTTTGATTTTCGCCCTCACCACGGCGATGGACGGTAGCGGTATTCTGGCGGTGTATCTGTGCGGTTTCCTGCTGGGCAATCGCCCGATCCGCAACCGCCACGCGATTTTGCAGAACTTTGATGGCCTGGCCTGGCTGGCGCAAATCGGCATGTTCCTGGTGCTCGGCCTGCTGGTGACACCATCTGATTTGCTGCCGATTGCCATTCCGGCACTGATCCTCTCGGCGTGGATGATTTTCTTCGCCCGTCCGCTGTCAGTGTTTGCCGGGCTGCTGCCATTCCGCGGGTTTAACCTGCGCGAACGGATATTTATCAGTTGGGTGGGCCTGCGCGGCGCGGTGCCGATCATTCTGGCCGTGTTCCCGATGATGGCCGGGCTGGATAACTCCCGCCTGTTCTTTAACGTCGCGTTCTTCGTGGTGCTGGTGTCGCTGCTGTTCCAGGGAACCTCGCTCGGATGGGCGGCAAAAAAAGCCAAAGTGGTGGTTCCACCGGTCGGATTGCCGGTCTCGCGCGTGGGGCTGGATATCCACCCGGAGAACCCGTGGGAGCAGTTTGTTTATCAGCTGAGCGCCGATAAATGGTGCGTGGGCGCGTCGCTTCGTGACCTGCATATGCCGACGGAAACGCGGATTGCGGCGCTGTTTCGCGATAACGCCCTGCTCCATCCGACGGGCAGCACCCGTCTGCGCGAGGGGGATATCCTCTGCGTGATTGGGCGTGAAACGGATTTACCGGCGCTGGGGAAACTGTTCAGCCAGTCGCCGCCGGTGGCGCTGGACCAGCGCTTCTTCGGCGATTTTATTCTGGAAGCCAACGCGAAGTTTGCCGACGTGGCGTTGATTTACGGCCTGGACGAAGGGCTGGAGTATCGTGATAAGCAGCAAACATTGGGTGAGATTGTACAGCAACTGCTGGGCGCTGCGCCGGTGGTGGGTGACCAGGTGGAGTTTGCCGGAATGATCTGGACCGTCGCCGAGAAAGAAGATAACGCGGTGCGCAAGGTGGGCGTGCGTCCGATGGAGGATGAGCCGGAGTAGTTTTTTGTGCCGGGTGAAGTGCGGTCTGGTGCCCTCACCCCGGCCCTCTCCCACAGGGAGAGGGCGAAAACACTAAAAAGGCAACCTTGCGGTTGCCTTTTGCTTTTTACCTTGTAGGCAGGATAAGGCGTAGCCGCCATCCGGCAAGATGTTACACCGTCACAACTGGTACACGAGGCGCCAGAGCGGTCAACAGCTCATACCCCACCGTCCCCGCCGTTGCCGCCACGTCATCCACTTTAACCTCATTTCCCCACAGCTCCACCGGCGAACCGATGCCTGCTTGCGGGCATGGCGTTAAATCTATCGCCATCATATCCATCGACACCGTGCCGACAGTGCCGGTACGAACGCCATCAATCCACACTGGCGTGCCTGTTGGTGCAATGCGCGGATAGCCGTCAGCATAGCCACCCGCCACAATGCCAATCCGCTGCTCGCCCGTCGAGCGATAGCGGCTGCCATACCCGACGGTGTCGCCCGCTTTTAAGGTCTGAATACCGATAATTTCACTGCGCAGAGTCATGACCGGTTTCAGGCCGCTGTTGGCGATATCCTGCCACTGGCCCGACGGCGACGCACCGTACAGAATAATGCCTGGACGCACCCAGTCGTAATGCGCTTCCGGGTGCCAGAGCGTCGCGGCGGAGTTCGACAGGGAGCGAGCGCAGTCCAGCCCTTCTGCCGCTTGGTTGATACGCAGCATCGCGTCGTCAATACCGTCCGGTTTTTCAGCATCGGCAAAGTGCGCCATCAGCGTCATTTCCCCGACGTTTTTCAGGGCCCGCAGCTGTTGCCATACCGTATGTACGCGATCCGGCTGGAAGCCGAGGCGGTTCATCCCACTGTTTACCTTGAGGTAAATATCCAGTGGCGCATGCAGTTTGGCGTTTTGCAGGGCTTTAATTTGCCAGTTGCTGTGTACGCTGGTGGTCAAACGATACTTATCCAGTAGCGGCAGTTCGTCGGCGTGGAAAAAACCTTCAAGCAGCAGAATTGGCCCTTTCCAGCCGCGTTCGCGCAGCAGGATCGCCTCTTCCAGATTTAACAGCGCAAAGCCATCGGTTGCACTCAGCGCACTCCAGATGGACTCAATTCCGTGACCGTAGCCGTTGGCTTTCACCACCGACCAGACGCGAGAGCCTGGCGCTGCACGGCGGACTATCTGCAGGTTGTTTTTCAGCGCCTGCAAATCCAGCTGAGCCAGAATAGGACGGGACATGACTGCTCCTTGTTAATTATGCGCGCCATGCAGATGCTGCGGGCGAGATGGCGTGAATCCGGACTGATAGCGCGCGGCGCTTAAGTCATCAAACGGAATCGCCGGGGTGCGGCCCGAGATCAAATCACTCAGCAGTTGCCCTGAACCGCAAGCCATCGTCCAGCCCAGCGTTCCGTGGCCGGTATTGGTCCATAGGTTCTTAAACGGCGTGCGGCCCACAATCGGCGTGCCGTCCGGCGTCATAGGACGTAAACCAGTCCAGAAGGTAGCCTGCTCAACAAAGCCCCCGCGCGGGAACAGATCGCGTACCACCATCTCCAGGGTTTCGCGGCGCGGTTTTAGCAATTCCGTATTGAAACCGACAATTTCTGCCATCCCGCCGACGCGGATACGATCATCGAAGCGGGTAATAGCGATTTTGTAGGTTTCATCAAGGATAGTTGAAACCGGCGCGCCGTTGTCCTCTTTCACCGGAATGGTGAGCGAGTAGCCTTTCAGCGGATACACCGGAATATCGAGCAGACCTTTCAGCATCGCCGTGGAGTAAGAGCCAAACGCCATCACGTAGGCATCGGCTTTGATCACTTCGTCGCCGCACTTCACGCCGTAGATTTTTTCGCCTTCTGACAGCAGACGATCGACGGAGGTGTTGTAGCGGAACGTCACACCCGCTTGTTCACACATCTTCGCCAGACGCTGGGTAAAGAGCTGGCAGTCGCCGGTTTCATCGTTCGGCAATCGCAGTCCGCCCGTCAGTTTGTGTGCCACTTCAGCCAGCGCCGGTTCGACCTGCGCCAGCTGGCTGGCTTCGAGCAGCTGATACGGTACGCCGGCATCTTCCAGTACGGCAATATCGCGGGTAGCGTTTTCATACTGCTGCGCGGTGCGAAAGAGCTGGAGAGTGCCCCCCTGCCGCCCTTCGTATTCAATACCGGTAGTGTGGCGCAGCGCTTTCAGGCAGTCGCGGCTGTACTCTGCCAGGCGCACCATGCGGCCTTTGTTTTCCATGTAGTGGCGTGTATCGCAGTTGCGCAGCATCTGCCACATCCATTTGAGCTGGGAAGTCGTGCCATCAAGGCTTATCGCCAGCGGCGCGTGGCGCTGGAACATCCATTTAATGGCTTTCAGCGGCACGCCCGGAGCCGCCCACGGCGCCGCATAGCCTGGGGAGATTTGCCCGGCGTTAGCCGCGCTGGTCTCCAGTGCCGATCCCGGTTCGCGATCGATGACCGTCACCTCATGTCCTGCCTGGCTCAAATACCAGGCGCTGGTGACGCCGACAACCCCACTTCCCAGTATGACAACTCGCATAGCCACTCCATTATGAGCAAAAGAACAATCTTCTAATTACAGATTGATAACCTAGTTGAAAATATTATTCAACATACGACTTTTTTATGGTGACTTATCTCACATCTTCCCCAGCCAGCGGGGATGGCGCTTATTTAGGATCTTTTCCTGCGCGCTCTTTTTAGCCAGCAGAAAATTCTGTGAGACACCCGTTTTATGTGGGATCCAAAACGGGAAATCGCAAAGAAAAAATTTCTGTGTCAGCACGCTTTTCAATGCGTTGTTCTATGCTTGAAAAGAGGTTCTCCAGACTAGAGAGAGCTATCAACAACGAGGGCGCGCTAATGGCTACACTTGACTCCATGAACAAGGACAGCACTCGTCTCAGCGATGGACCCGACTGGACCTTCGAGCTGCTGGATGTCTATCTGGCCGAAATCGACCGGGTGGCAAAGCTGTATCGGCTGGACACCTATCCGCACCAGATCGAAGTCATTACCTCCGAACAGATGATGGATGCCTACTCAAGCGTCGGGATGCCGATTAATTATCCGCACTGGTCATTCGGTAAAAAATTCATTGAGACGGAGCGACTCTATAAGCACGGTCAGCAAGGGCTGGCGTATGAAATAGTCATTAACTCCAACCCCTGTATCGCCTATTTGATGGAAGAGAACACCATTACCATGCAAGCGCTGGTGATGGCGCACGCCTGCTACGGGCATAACTCGTTCTTCAAAAATAACTATCTGTTCCGCAGCTGGACCGATGCCAGCTCGATTGTTGATTACCTGATATTCGCGCGGAAATACATTACCGAATGCGAAGAGCGCTACGGCGTGGACGAGGTGGAAAAACTGCTCGACTCCTGTCATGCGCTGATGAATTACGGCGTCGATCGCTACAAACGGCCGCAAAAAATCTCCCTGCAGGAGGAGAAAGCGCGGCAAAAAAGCCGTGAAGAGTATCTGCAAAGTCAGGTAAATATGCTCTGGCGCACCCTGCCGAAACGCGAAGAGGAAAAAACGGTCGCCGAAGCGCGGCGTTATCCGTCTGAGCCGCAGGAGAACTTACTCTACTTTATGGAAAAAAATGCGCCTCTGCTGGAACCGTGGCAGCGAGAAATCTTACGTATTGTGCGTAAGGTGAGTCAGTATTTTTATCCGCAAAAACAGACGCAGGTGATGAACGAAGGCTGGGCGACATTCTGGCACTACACCATTCTCAATCACCTGTATGACGAAGGCAAAGTGACCGAGCGCTTTATGCTCGAGTTTCTGCACAGCCACACAAACGTGGTGTTCCAGCCGCCTTACAACAGCCCGTGGTACAGCGGGATTAACCCGTATGCTCTTGGTTTTGCCATGTTCCAGGATATCAAACGCATCTGCCAGTCGCCGACGGAAGAGGATAAATACTGGTTCCCGGATATTGCCGGCTCAGACTGGCTTGAGACACTGCATTTCGCGATGCGTGACTTTAAAGATGAGAGTTTTATCAGCCAGTTTATGTCGCCGAAAATCATGCGTGATTTCCGCTTCTTTACCGTGCTGGATGATGACCGGAATAATTATCTGGAAATTTCTGCGATTCACAATGAAGAGGGCTATCGCGAGATACGCTCACGTCTCTCTTCACAGTACAACCTGAGCAATCTGGAACCCAATATCCAGGTCTGGAACGTGGATTTACGTTGCGATCGTTCTTTGACGCTGCGCTACATTCCGCACAACCGCGCGCCGCTGGATAAAGGGCGTAAAGAGGTGCTCAAGCATGTTCATCGCCTGTGGGGTTTTGACGTGCTGATGGAGCAGCAGAACGAAGACGGAAGCGTGGAGTTGCTGGATCGTTGTCCGGCGCGAGGGAATGCGTTGTGATTGTTGTGCCGGGTGGCGGCTGCGCCTTACCCGACCTACAAAATGCGTCTTCGTTGGGCAAAAAAAAGCCTCTCAATTGAGAGGCTTTTTTCTGTTAATGGCCGTGAATCGCTAAATCGCCCGGCAGATTCTTCTGCATCCGATGCCAGATCTCGCCGCTGTCGTGACCGTAGCGGCGCACTGTTTCGTAAACCTGATCGTGCAGGCCTTCCGTACACAGTTCACTCAGCTTATGGTAGAAACCCATCGCCAGACTGCGTGCTTCCGGATTGGCGAAGTAGTGACGACCAATGCGGGTATACAGCCCTTTCATGCCGTTGAGGATCAGTCCATAAATTGGGTTGCCTGAGGCAAACGCCAGACCACGGAAAATGTTGTAATCAAGGGTCGCGAATGCGTCAGCATGATCGTCAACCGACGTCGCCGTGGCAAGCACTTCCAGCGCTTTATCAGGATGCTGGCGGAACGCAGTACGGATAAAGATGGTGGAGATATTGGTGCGTACCGACAGCAGATTATCAATCAGCTGCGGAACGCTTTCGTGATCGAGACGGGCAAGCGTTTCAAGAATATTCAGGCCCGACGTTTCCCAGAAGTTATTCACTTTGGTCGGTTTGCCGTGTTGAATCGTCAACCAGCCATCACGCGCCAGACGCTGAAGCACTTCGCGCAAGGTGGTGCGAGTCACGCCAATCAGTTCAGAAAGTTCACGTTCAGCGGGAAGGATCGTTCCAGGAGCAAAACGGTTATTCCAGATACTTTCAATGATGTACTCTTCAGCGAAACCCGCCGGGCTTTGCGCCTTAATGACCATAGTGAGATTTCCATTACACAGCTTTAGCTAATTCACTCATCATACCAGAGGCTGACAGTGGCAGGTAGCGCAGCGATACCGGAAAAAAGGGATCACCGTTTCATTTTTATCAAATACCCGTCCCTTGCTGTGCGTCAAATTTACCCTCATTCGTTATACGCAATAATTGACACAACCAGATATACTGGCCGCGTATTAAGTCCTGGTAACGGTCTGTTCGCTATCCGGTTTGACTTTTTGCATTATAAACATCCAATTACGCTTTATTTTGCCAGGACCCTCTGACGCTTAAATCGTTTTGGTTTACACTGCGCTTTCTGAACCTGTTCCAGGGAAATGATTATGTTGCGATTTTTGAACCAGTGCTCTCGCGGTCGCGGAGCATGGTTGTTGATGGCCTTGACCGCCTTTGCGCTGGAAATGGTAGCGCTATGGTTCCAGCATGTGATGTTGCTGAAACCCTGTGTGCTGTGTATTTACGAACGTTGTGCGCTTTTCGGCATCATGGGTGCTGGGCTTGTGGGTGCGATTGCGCCTAAATCCCCGCTACGTTACGCCGGGATCGCCATTTGGTTGTACAGCGCCTGGAAAGGCATTGAGCTGGCCTGGCAGCACACTATGATGCAGCTGCACCCATCACCGTTTATGACCTGCGATTTTGCTGCTCGCTTCCCGAGCTGGTTGCCGCTGGATAAATGGCTGCCACAGGTGTTTGTGGCCTCCGGAGATTGCTCCGTTCGTCAGTGGGAATTCCTGACGCTGGAGATGCCCCAGTGGTTAGTCGGTATTTTCGTCGCTTACTTCGTGATAGCGCTGCTGGTGCTGATTGCCCAGCCGTTCAAACCGAAAAAACGCGATTTGTTTGGCAGGTAAGTCTTTCCCCCTCTCACCGTGGGAGAGGGCCGGGGTGAGGGCAACAGACCGCACCCAGGCTATTAAAAAAACCCGCCGAGGCGGGTTTTTTATTTATGCGCGTTTGGGATGATTAAGGATATGGTCTTCCCAGTCCTGCACTTCTGACTCTTTCACCGCAATATGTCTGACTGAGATGCGCTCGCCGTGCATCGCCGCTTTGGAGCCCGTCAACAGCGGATGCCAGTCCGGCAGCCCTTTCCCTTCCGCCAGCAGGCGATACGCGCAGGTATGCGGCAGCCATTCAAAAGTCGGGAGATTGTCGCGGGTCAGCTTGATGCAGTCCGGCTCGTATTCGAAACGGCGCTCGTAGTTGCGGCACTGACAGGTTTTGATGTTCAGCTGCTTGCAGGCGACATTAGTGAAGTAGATTTCGTCGGTGTCTTCGTCCATCAGCTTATGCAGGCAGCACTGCCCGCAGCCGTCACACAGCGATTCCCACTCCACGTCGGTCATTTCGTCGAGAGTCTTGCTTTGCCAGAAAGGGGTTTCGCTCATAAGGATGTCCACACGTCAAAAGAAAGCGCACCTTATAACCAGTCTGGCACGTGGATGCAAGTTTTGCCGCCGATTAACAGCGGCAACGGCGTTTTACAGCACGCGGGTCTTAACGGATTGCCCGTTAAAACCAATGTCGAGTTCGTCACCGCTGGCAAGCGGGCCGACACCTTCAGGCGTACCGGTGAGGATCACATCGCCCGGTTTGAGGGTAAAGTAACGGCTCATATAGGCGATCAACGGCAGGATTTTGTGGATCATGTCTGAAGTGTTGCCCTGCTGGCGGACGTCGCCGTTAATTTTCAAACTCAGGGACGTGTTCTGCGGGTCGGCGTTAAATTCTGCGGCCGGAATAAAACCGGAGATCGGACATGAATTATCAAAGCCTTTGGCTTTTTCCCACGGCTGCCCGGCTTTCTTCATTTTGCCCTGAATGTCGCGCAGAGTCAGATCCAGCGCAATGCCATAGCCCGCGATCGCTTTCTGCACGTGCTCCTCAGATGCCTGACGCAACGTGCCGCCAATCAGCACCGCCAGTTCGACTTCATGGTGAACCGAACCCAGCCCCTGCGGCAACGCCAGCGGCTGGCGGATATCGCAGAGCGCCGTTTCCGGCTTGATAAACAACACAGGCTCTTCTGGCACGGCACTGCCCATTTCCTGAATGTGCTTCGCATAGTTGCTGCCGACGCAAACCACTTTGCTCACGGGATAATCCAGTAATGCGCCTTGCCAGTTGTGATGTTGATACATGCTCGTCCCCTAAACGGTTGATATGTCACCCACGGAGTTGGCCGGGGTTATTTTATTCCGTCACCCGCGAGATGCTGTTTTAATAAATTCTCAGGAGGTGGCGGAAGCTGTAAATAATAGCCCTGTTCTTTCAGCGCAGTTTTGACTTTTTCCAGATCGGCATTCACCAGTTTTTTACGACCATCCAGCGGCAGCAGCATCGCCAGCTGCGGCGCACCGAAGCCTTTCATTAATTCTTCCGGCACGCGGGAAAAATCGTCTTTTTTCTCGACATAAAGATAGGTCTGGTCGCGTTTAGTACTTCTGTAGATCACACAAAACATGTTTTTACTCTGAATTATCGGTGGTTGCTTGCCTCAATATACCAGTGACTATAACATGCCTGATACTCTTCGGAATATCGCAACGAATGTGCTGCGATTAACAGCAAATTGAGTAAGGCCAGGATGTCAAACACGCCCATCGAGCTTAAAGGCAGTAGCTTCACCTTATCAGTGGTTCATTTGCATGATGCAAAACCCGAGGTTATTCGTCAGGCGTTAGAAGACAAAATCGCGCAGGCCCCCGCTTTCCTGAAACACGCCCCTGTGGTAGTGAACGTCAGTGGTCTGGTCGCACCTGTAAACTGGCAGCATTTGCAACAGGCGGTCTCCTCGACCGGTCTGCGTATTGTCGGCATTAGCGGCTGCAAAGATGCCCGACTGAAAGATGAAATTGAGCGCGCCGGGCTTCCTCTTCTGACCGAAGGGAAAGAAAAAGCCGCGCGTTCTGCGCCAAAAGAAGCCCCAACACCCCCGCCGCCCGCGCAAAACGTTACACCAGTCACAAAAACGCGAATGATTGATGTGCCGGTTCGTTCCGGTCAGCGCATTTATGCACCAAACTGTGATCTGATTGTAACAAGCCACGTGAGTGCTGGCGCAGAGCTGATTGCCGATGGCAATATTCACGTCTACGGTATGATGCGGGGACGCGCGCTGGCGGGTGCCAGTGGCGATCGGGATGCGCAAATTTTCTGTACCCATCTGACGGCGGAGCTGGTTTCCATCGCAGGTGAATATTGGCTGAGTGACAAGATCCCAGCCGAATTTTATGGCAAAGCGGCGCGTCTGCGTCTGGCAGAGAACGCTTTGACTGTTCAACCGTTGAATTGATCCCTTTTTAACAAGGAATTTCTATGGCACGCATTATTGTTGTGACTTCGGGTAAAGGAGGCGTTGGCAAGACCACCTCCAGCGCGGCCATCGCTACTGGTTTGGCCCAGAAGGGAAAGAAGACAGTTGTTATCGACTTCGATATCGGCCTGCGTAACCTCGACCTGATCATGGGCTGCGAGCGTCGCGTGGTGTATGACTTTGTTAACGTCATCCAGGGCGATGCGACCTTAAACCAGGCGCTGATTAAAGACAAGCGCACGGAAAACCTCTTTATTCTCCCGGCCTCTCAGACGCGCGACAAAGACGCGCTGACCCGTGAAGGCGTGGAGAAAGTGCTCGACGAGCTGAAAAAGATGGAGTTCGACTTTGTGGTCTGCGACTCCCCTGCCGGTATCGAAACGGGCGCGCTGATGGCGCTGTACTTCGCTGACGAAGCCATCATCACCACCAACCCTGAAGTGTCGTCCGTGCGTGACTCAGACCGTATTCTGGGCATTCTGGCCTCTAAATCGCGTCGCGCGGAGAATGGTCAGGACCCGATTAAAGAGCACCTGCTGCTGACCCGCTACAATCCGGGCCGCGTCAACAAAGGTGACATGCTGAGCATGGAAGACGTGCTGGAGATCCTGCGCATCAAACTGGTCGGCGTGATTCCGGAAGACCAATCCGTATTACGCGCCTCTAACCAGGGTGAGCCGGTTATCCTGGACATCATGGCAGACGCAGGTAAAGCATACGCCGATACCGTTGATCGTCTGTTGGGAGAAGAACGTCCTTTCCGCTTCATTGAAGAAGAGAAGAAAGGTTTCCTCAAACGCCTGTTCGGAGGATAAGTTATGGCATTACTGGACTTTTTTCTCTCGCGGAAAAAAAGCACCGCTAACATCGCAAAAGAGCGACTGCAAATTATCGTTGCGGAACGCCGCCGCAGCGATGCTGAACCTCACTATTTGCCTCAGCTGCGCAAAGACATCCTGGAAGTGATTTGTAAGTACGTGCAGATCGACCCAGAGATGGTGACCGTGCAGCTTGAGCAGAAGGATGGAGATATTTCGATTCTGGAGCTGAACGTGACGCTGCCAGAAGCGGAAGAATCACGTCCGTAGCAGCATTGTAAACATGTCGTTTGTAGGCCGGGTAAGCGCGCAGCGCCACCCGGCAAATTCCCCGGTGGCGCTTCGCTTACCGGGGCTACAAAACTAACATATCCTCTGTTTACTGCGGATAGGTTTCCAGCAGGGTTTTCAGTCGTTCGCCCATCAGTTCCCCGCGCCAGCCCGCGATCAGTTCCGGCAAGCCATTGTTCGGTTTTAACTTCCAGTGCCAGTTCAGCAGCTGATTGATCTGACGGCGTGAGGCCAGCAGCTCAGGGCTAATCTTATTTTCCGTTCCCACTTCCAGCACCAACGCTTTGATATCTTTAAACGCTTTGCGATAGCCTGGCATGTCCATCAGATTTAACAGCGGTTCAGGCAGTTGGTCTTCTGGCAATTCCTGCGCTTTTGCAACCAGTGCCAGCAGCGTTTTACCGTGGAAGCGAATTTCGCTACCGGATAAACCAATGCTGTCCAGTTCACCCATGCTGCCCGGCATGTAACGCGCCACGGCCCACAGATGCTCTTCGCGAACCACAAAGTTCACCGCCAGATCGCGCTCGCGCGCTTTACGCAGACGCCAGTCGGCCAGTAATTGCAGGCAGGCAAGCTGGCGCGTACGCAGCTGCCAGGCATTGGTGATTTCGCGCCAGGCATCTTTCGGATCGAGAACTTCCTGACGACGCTGCTGGGTCATACGGCATTCGTTGAGTGCCGCATCCAGCCAACCCGCCTCTTCGGCCTCTTTCATCAACTGGCCGCAGATCGGCAGCAGGTAAAATACATCGGCGGCCGCATAATCGAGCTGACGCTCGGTCAGCGGACGGGCCAGCCAGTCGGTGCGTGATTCGCTCTTGTCGAGTGCAATCCCGGTGTACTCTTCCACCATTGCGGCAAAGCCCCAGGAAAGCGGACGGCCTGAGAAGGCGGCGAGGATTTGCGTATCAATCAGCGGCTCCGGCATCACACCGAAGGTATTCATGAACACTTCCAGATCTTCACTGCCCGCGTGCAGATATTTGGTGACAGCTGTATCGAGCAGCAGTTCGCGCATCGGCGTCCAGTCCGTAATCCCTAGCGGATCAATCAGCGAGACCTTCTTGCCGTCGTACATCTGGATCAGACCCAACTGAGGATAGTAGGTCCGCGTGCGAACAAACTCGGTATCCAGAGCGATGGCGGGAAAGTCGCGGGTGACGTCGCACAGCGTTGCCAGCTCGTCGTTGGTGGTGATCATCTGGTAGTTCAAAACGATTTCTCTTTGGTTTGCGCCCATAAAAAACGCCGGCTAACCGGCGTGTGATGGCGACTCACTCGAAGCTTAGGCTTTATTGTCCACTTTGGCGCGGGCTTCGTCACGTAATTCTCGTCGTAATATCTTCCCGACGTTCGATTTTGGCAGCTCGTCGCGGAACTCAACCAGCTTTGGCACTTTGTAGCCGGTGAGCTGACGGCGACAGAAGGCGACCAGTTCGTCTTCTGTTAGCGAGGCGTCTTTTTTGACCACGAAGATCTTCACCGCTTCACCACTGCTGCCGGACGGGACGCCGACGGCAGCCACTTCCTGCACGCCGTCGTGCTGCATCACCACGTCTTCGATTTCGTTCGGATAGACGTTAAAGCCGGAGACCAGGATCATGTCTTTCTTGCGATCGACAATGCGCAGGAAGCCTTCGTCGTCCATCACTGCGATGTCGCCAGTGTAGAGCCAGCCATCTTTGATGATCTCGTCCGTCGCGTCCGGACGCTGCCAGTAGCCGAGCATCACCTGTGGGCCTTTGACGCACAGTTCACCCGGCTCGCCGTGCGGCACTTCGTTACCTTCGTCGTCGACCAGTTTGGCTTCCGTCGACGGTACCGGCAGACCAATACTACCGCTGTGATAATCGATATCATGCGGGTTGACGCTGACCAGTGGCGCGCACTCCGTCAGACCGTAGCCCTCCAGCAGATACTGCCCGGTAAGCTTCACCCAACGATCTGCAACCGCCTGCTGAACCGGCATCCCGCCGCCCGCAGAGAGGTGTAGCGAGGAAAAGTCGAGCTGCTGGAACTCTTTGTTATTGAGCAGCGCGTTAAACAACGTGTTGACGCCAGTCATCGCGGTAAACGGATATTTCGCCAACTCTTTCACCAGCCCCGGAATATCGCGCGGGTTAGTGATGAGTAAATTCTGTCCGCCCAGCTCGATAAACAGCAGGCAGTTCATCGTCAGAGCAAAAATGTGATACAGCGGCAGCGCCGTGACGACCAGCTCTTTGCCGCGATGCAGCAGCGGGCCGTAGGTCGCGTTGACCTGTTCGAGGTTCGCCAGCATGTTGCGGTGGGTCAGCATCGCCCCTTTTGCTACGCCGGTGGTGCCGCCGGTGTACTGCAGGAAGGCCAGATCGTCTGACACCACTTCTGGTTTCACGTACTGCATGCGATACCCGCTGTGCAGCGCCCGGCGGAAGGAGATGGCATCCGGGAGATGGTATTTCGGCACCAGACGCTTGACGTATTTAACGACAAAGTTAACCAGCGTGCCTTTGGCGGTCGAAAGCTGATCGCCCATTCGGGTCAGGATCACGTGGCGGACCTGGGTCTTATCAACCACTTTTTCCAGAGTATGGGCAAAGTTAGAGACAATAACGATAGCCGCCGCGCCGCTGTCGTTGAGCTGGTGTTCCAGCTCACGCGGGGTATACAGCGGGTTCACGTTAACGACGATCATCCCCGCGCGCAAAATACCGAATAGCGCCACCGGATACTGCAGCAGGTTCGGCATCATCAGCGCGACGCGGTCGCCCTTCTTCAGTCCCAACCCTTCCTGTAAATAGGCCGCAAACGCCCGACTGCGTTCTTCCAGTTTGCGGAAGGTCATCACTTCGCCCATGTTCACAAACGCAGGCTGATCCGCATAGCGCGAAACCGAGTGCTCAAATAATTCAACCAGGGATTGATAACGGTCAGGATTGATCTCCGCAGGCACATCTGCGGGATAACGGTTAAGCCAAACCTTTTTCAATGCATCACCTCTGAAATGAGTGTTCGTCGTCATCACAACCCCGATAATAAACAGTTCGTTAACATTATATTAACTCAGCGTACCAGTTTATTAATTGTTCGGATTTAAGGTTGCGAAGCGCGTCACTCTTTTTTTTGTGTTTCGTCCGTAAAAAACAGAGACAGCGGCTGAGCCGCTGTCTCTTATCTAAATATAACAGTAACTTACTCGGTAACGATGGTCTGCACTTGCGCCGGGCCTGGGTTGTACCAGCCCCATCCACCGTAGCCGCCATAGCGATAAGGGTGTGGTCCCCACATCCACGGGTCCATCGGCTGCGGCGGTAGCATGACCTGCTGTGTCAGGTGCCAGCGTTTATAACCGTTCGCCTGCATGGTCATGAATTTATACGGCGTGTTGCCGATTTTGCCCTGTACCGAACCGGTAATCGGCCCGACGACCGTCACCAGCTGACCACGAAAATCCACCGGGTCGAGGAAACCGTTCACGTCGGCGTAAATGCGCCCACGTGAGGGTTCGCCAAGGGTTGGTCGTGCCCCGCTGTCCAGCGGTACCGTCGCAATTTCAAGGCGGGTTTTGCCCTGCTGGTTCTGGATATCGACCACTTTACCGCCGAAGCGCGCTTCCTGGCCGACGTACAGCTCAGGGGCATTCATCACCCGCACCAGATCCTGCTGCGGCGTTGGGCTGCTCCCTTTGATCGCGTCAGGAACGGTGACACATCCACTTAATGCCACAGCGATAGCGCCCGCTATGAAGAGGCGTACAACTTTTGTTTGAACCGCCATGATGCGACTCCCTTTTCTCAGTGCTTATTACTGAGATTCACGCCCTGCCTGGAAGTTTCTTCCAGGCCACTTCATTTCGCAAATAAACTGGCTCAGCGTGTTCAACGGCCACGGTTTTTCCCGCCGCCAGCAGCTGACAGGCGATCGGCAGCATGTCTTCGGCATGCGGAAGTAACACCTGACCATCGACTAACGTGAGACCGCTGTCTTTTGCCATATCCGGCCAGGCTGGCCAGCCTGTACCGACTGTAGCCCAAACGCCCGTAAGGTGTTTCAACCGTTCAGCAACGGCCTCAGGTTTGAGCACCGATTCGGTCTCTTCCCCGTGCCATACGCCCTGCTCATCGCGGGTGTATTCCGCCCAGTAGACTTCGCCCATGCGGGCGTCAATAGCGGCCAGCACGCGCGTCGCGCCCGTCATGCGCCATGCGCCCTGCGCCATCGTGGCCAGCGTCGAGACGCCGATCATCGGGAGATTGGCACCCAGCGCCAGGCCCTGAGCGATACCAATGCCGATGCGCACGCCGGTGAAGCTGCCTGGCCCACGGCCAAACGCCAGCGCGTCGAGTTCAGTTAAGGAGGTGTTGCCCTGGTGAAGGATCTCTTTCACCAGCGGCAGAATACGTTGGGTATGTTCCCGGGGGCACTCTTCAAAATGGGCAAAGAGGGAACCGTTATCCCACAGGGCTGCCGAGCAGGCCTCTGTAGCGGTATCAATAGCCAGAATTCGCATGGGTCTCGCGCTCTCGCAATAGTCAGTCACAAAATGGCGCGCATCTTAGCACACCCCGGCGGAAATTACTCCGCCGTTGGGTTCGCCAGGAAACGCACCGCGCGATTAATGTCCCGCGTACGCGGTGCGGGCGGCAGGCTGGCGAGGAAAGTCGCGCCGTACGGGCGCATCACCAGACGGTTATCACAGATAACCAGTACGCCTCTGTCATCCGTATCACGGATCAGACGCCCGACGCCCTGTTTCAGGGTAATGACCGCATCCGGCAACTGGACGTCATCGAAGGGATCGCCCCCGCGCAGACGGCAGTCTTCCATCCGCGCTTTCAGCAGCGGATCGTCCGGCGAGGTAAACGGCAGTTTGTCGATGATGACTAATGATAGCGCATCGCCACGCACATCCACTCCTTCCCAGAAGCTGCTGGTCGCTACCAGCAGCGCATTTCCGGCGGTGACGAACTGCTGCAACAGCTGGCCTTTGCTGGTTTCGCCCTGTAACAGCACGGGCAACGTCATGGTGGCGCGGAATTGCTCGGCCAGATCGCGCATCATGGCGTGCGAGGTGCACAGCATAAAGCAGCGGCCATTGTTGGCTTCGATCATCGGTTTGAGCATCGCTGCGAGATGTTTCGCCGCGCCCGGCTGGTTCGGTAGCGGTAAATTGCGCGGCACACAGAGCAGCGCCTGAGTTTCGTAATCGAACGGGCTGGGCAGCAGGAGCGAATCCGACTCCTCAATGCCGAGGCGTTCGGTGAAATGGTGCAGGTCGTCGTTCACGGAGAGCGTCGCGGAGGTGAAGATCCAGCTCCCTGGCTTTTGCGCCATCACCTCTTTGAACTTATCGGCGACGGTCAGCGGCGTCAGTGCGAGGGTAAACTGGCGGGCGGTGCATTCGTACCAGTAGCTAAAGCCGGGCTGGTTGATCTCTTTCAGGCGTTTCAGGCGCGTACGATAGAGCGTGGCACGTTCGAAAGCCGCATCGAGCAGCGCGCTGCGCCCAAGCGACAATTTCGCGACGTCGTAGCAGAGTTCCAGCGCATCATCGAGCAAGAGCAGCGCGCGCTGGATGTTGCTGTCGGCTAACAGCTCGCGCAAGTTTCCACGATAGCCAGGCTCACCCAGCTGCATACGGAAATCCTGCGCGCTTTGCGCCAGCCGGTCGGCACATTTTTGCAACTGTTGGGTGTCGCGCAGTTCAGTGCGGTAGGCAATGGTGAAATCTTTGGCGAGATCCTGAAGCTGGCGGCTGGAGAGCGACTGACCAAAATACTGGCTGGCGATGTCCGGCAGCTGATGGGCTTCATCGAAGATCATCACTTCGGCCTCCGGGATCAGTTCGCCGAAGCCGCCATCTTTGACCACCATATCGGCCAGGAACAGGTGATGGTTCACCACCACCACGTCGGCGTCCATCGCCGTTTTACGCGCTTTGACGACGAAACAATCTTTATACAGTGGGCAGTCGCTACCCAGGCAGTTGTCGTTGGTGCTGGTCACCAGCGGCCATGCCTGAGAATCTTCGGCGACGCTGGCGCAAGTGCTGATATCCCCGTCGGTAGTCTGATTGGCCCACGCGCGAAGGATGATTACATCGCTCAGCGTATTGACCGGCAGATCGCCCCCGGCCAGCGCCTGCTGTTCGAGGCGCTCCAGACAGAGATAGTTCGAACGCCCCTTCAGGAGCGCCAGTCGGCCTTTGTATTTCAGGGCTTTTGCTACCGTCGGCAAATCGCGGCTGTAGAGCTGATCCTGCAACGCTTTCGAGCCGGTGGAGATAATCACTTTTTTCTTCGCGCGCAGTGCAGGGGCAAGATAGGCGTAGGTTTTGCCCGTCCCGGTCCCCGCCTCGACCACCAGCGACTGGGTATTTTTGATGGCGCGGGTGACCGCTTCTGCCATGTGTCGTTGCGGCTCACGCGGTTTAAAACCGGGAATCGCCTGCGCTAACTGACCGTCTGCTGAAAAATCGTCTGCCACTTTGCTCTCTCACTGTATTTTTGCACAGGGATTATGTCAGCCCGCCCTCTCCTGTGCCAGTCGAAATAGACGTTGACGGAACATTATGGCAGTCTTGCGGCCTGAAGCCATTTATGAGGAAAGGTTTATGACAATTGTGCGCATTGATGCCGAAGCACGCTGGTCTGACGTTGTGATTCACAACCAGACGCTCTATTACACCGGTGTACCGGAAAATCTGGACGCCGACGCGTTTGAGCAAACGGCCAATACGCTGGCGCAAATTGACGCGATTCTGGAAAAACAGGGCAGCGATAAATCACGCATTCTGGATGCCACCATTTTCCTGGCGAACAAAGACGATTTTGCAGCGATGAACAAAGCCTGGGATGCGTGGGTTGTGGCGGGCCACGCGCCTGTACGCTGTACGGTACAGGCCACGCTGATGAAGCCGCAGTATAAAGTTGAGATCAAGATAATCGCGGCGGTATAAGACGATTACTCGTCTTCTTCTTCGTCATCCTCGAAACGCGCCACGATCCGATCGCCGGTATGGGTGGCGCGAATTTCCTGGGCAACGGTGGTAATCGCTTCGCCGCTGCTCATCCCCTGGGACATCAGCTCCTGAATTCGCTCGACCGCATTTTGCTGCTGTTCGTGACTGAGGGAAGGTAAACCTGCAAACATGATCAACTCCTGCTAAATTATCTGCGCTAATACATTCACGCAGCCCGGTAGTATGCCACACATGAACCCGTTACCCCCTACTGTCATTTCATTATCCTGGCGTCATGACGCCGCCGAATTTTGGTTTGCACGCCTAAGCCATCTCCCGTGGGCGATGCTTCTGCATTCAGGGCACGCGGATCATGCCTTTAGCCGCTTTGATATCCTGGTGGCCGACCCGCTCACTACGCTTTTGACGCACGGCGGCACGACGCGTATTTCGTCTGACGCTGAACGCATCTGCGGCGATGACCCGCTGTTGTTGCTTGAGCAGGAAATTAACGCCTTGCCGTTCGTCGCCTCGGCGAATGCGGACATGCCCTTCCAGGGCGGCGCACTGGGGCTGTTCGGCTACGATTTAGGCCGTCGATTCGAAACCTTGCCAGACCATGCGCAGAATGATATTTCCCTGCCGGACATGGCCGTCGGGCTTTACGACTGGGCGGTGATTGTCGATCACCACAAAAAAACCGTTTCCCTGCTTAGCCATACCGACGCCCACGCGCGGCTGGCGTGGTTAGAGGCGCAACAGCCCGTTTCACCCTCTAATTTTACCTTAACATCCGCCTGGCGATCCAACATGAGCGCTGACGCGTACGCCGATAAATTCCGGCAGGTGCAGGCGTATCTGCACAGCGGTGATTGTTATCAGGTAAACCTCGCCCAGCGTTTCCAGGCAAGTTTCACCGGCGACGAGTGGCAGGCCTTTACACACCTGAACGCCAGCAATCGCGCGCCGTTCAGCGCGTTTCTGCGTCTGGAACAGGGCGCGGTCCTGAGCCTGTCGCCAGAGCGTTTTATTCATCTCGCCGAGGGCAAGATTCAGACGAGGCCGATCAAAGGCACCCTGCCGCGCCTCGCCGACCCGCAAGCCGATAAGCAGCAGGCGGAAAAACTCGCGGCGTCACCGAAAGATCGCGCCGAGAATCTGATGATTGTCGATCTGATGCGCAACGACATTGGTCGCGTGGCAGAGCCCGGCAGCGTGCGCGTGCCCGAGTTATTCGTCGTGGAGCCCTTCCCGGCGGTGCATCATTTGGTCAGCACTATCACGGCACAACTTCCCGCCAGCCGTTCCGCCTGCGACCTGCTACGCGCGGCGTTTCCGGGTGGCTCGATCACCGGCGCGCCGAAAGTGCGCGCCATGCAGATCATTGATGAATTAGAACCTCATCGTCGCAACGCCTGGTGCGGCAGCATCGGGTATGTGAGCGTCTGTGGGACAATGGATACCAGCATCACTATCCGCACTCTGACGGCCTGCAACGGGCAGATTTATTGCTCTGCAGGCGGCGGCATTGTGGCCGACAGCCAGTGTGACGCGGAATATCAGGAAACCTTTGATAAAGTGAACCGCATCCTGCATCAACTGGAGAGCTAACGTTTGGATACCCACGACTTGACCCTGGATGATTTTCTGTCGCGCTTTCAGCTTCTGCGCCCGCAGGTAAACCGCGACACGCTGAACAGCCGCCAGGCGGCGGTATTGATTCCCGTGGTGCGCCGCGAACAGCCAGGATTGTTACTCACCAAGCGCTCGTCACATCTGCGTAAACATGCTGGCCAGGTGGCATTTCCTGGTGGCGCGGTGGATGCGTCTGACGCCTCTCTCATTGCCGCCGCACTGCGCGAAGCTCAGGAAGAGGTGGCCATTCCGCCGGAGGCCGTTGAAGTGATTGGCGTCCTGCCGCCAGTAGACAGCGTGACCGGTTTTCAGGTGACACCCGTCGTGGGGATTATTCCGCCCGATCTTCACTATCACGCCAGCGAAGATGAAGTGGCCGCGGTGTTTGAAATGCCGCTGGCAGAAGCACTGCGTTTGAGTCGTTATCATCCGCTGGATATTCAACGGCGTGGGCACGATCATCGGGTGTGGTTGTCGTGGTATCAGCATTATTTTGTCTGGGGCATGACGGCAGGCATTATCCGTGAGCTGGCGCTGCAAATCGGCCTGAAGCCTTGACTATACTTTACATTCCGATTTTTTCTGCGCGTTTGCGAGTGACGTCGCATCATTAGTAAATCAGGGGTTATTCATTAGTTTAATTCATGTGAATAGTTAAGCCGACCTACAGGTTCCCTCTTACACTATGCGCAGTTATAACATCGTTACTGGAACCCCGGTAACCCTGTCAGGAGTGAGAAAGTGATTAGTATATTCGACATGTTCAAAGTGGGGATTGGCCCGTCTTCTTCCCACACTGTAGGCCCAATGAAGGCCGGTAAACAGTTCGTCGATGATCTGGTCGAAAAAGGATTACTGGAAAGCACTACCCGCGTGGCCGTTGATGTTTACGGTTCGCTCTCTTTAACGGGTAAGGGCCACCACACCGATATCGCCATTATTATGGGTCTGGCAGGTAACATGCCGGACACAGTGGATATTGACGCCATTCCGGCGTTTATCCGCGACACTGAAACACGCGGTCGTCTGCTGCTGGCTAACGGCAAGCACGAAGTGGATTTCCCCCACGACGACGGTATGCGTTTTCGTAGCGACAACCTGTCGCTGCATGAAAACGGGATGCAGATCCACGCCTTTAACGGCGACAAAGTGATCTACAGCAAAACCTATTACTCGATCGGCGGTGGTTTTATCGTCGATGAAGAGCATTTCGGCAAAGATGCGGTGAGCGACGTTAACGTTCCTTATCCGTTCAAATATGCCCAGGATATGCTGGACTACTGCAAAGAGACCGGCCTGTCACTCTCCGGCATGGTGATGCAGAACGAACTGGCGCTGCACAGCAAAAAAGAGATCGAAGACTATTTTGCTAACGTCTGGCAAACCATGCAGGCGTGTATCGATCGCGGGATCAACACCGAAGGCGTATTGCCTGGGCCGCTGCGCGTACCGCGTCGCGCCTCTGCCCTGCGTCGTATGCTGGTGACGACCGATAAGTTCTCCAACGATCCGATGAACGTGGTCGACTGGGTGAATATGTTCGCACTGGCGGTGAACGAAGAGAACGCCGCCGGTGGCCGCGTGGTAACAGCGCCAACTAACGGTGCCTGCGGTATCGTTCCGGCTGTGCTGGCCTATTACGATCACTTTATCGAACCGGTCACCCCGGATATCTACATCCGCTATTTCCTCGCAGCGGGTGCAGTGGGCGCGTTGTACAAAATGAATGCGTCCATTTCCGGTGCCGAAGTCGGCTGTCAGGGCGAAGTTGGCGTGGCCTGCTCAATGGCCGCGGCTGGCCTGTCTGAGCTGCTGGGTGCAAGCCCGGAGCAGGTGTGCGTGGCGGCGGAAATCGGCATGGAGCATAACCTCGGTCTGACCTGCGATCCGGTTGCCGGCCAGGTGCAGGTGCCGTGCATCGAGCGTAACGCTATCGCCTCGGTGAAAGCGATCAACGCCTCGCGCATGGCGATGCGCCGCACCAGCGAACCGCGCGTGTCGCTGGATAAAGTCATCGAAACCATGTACGAAACCGGTAAAGACATGAACGCCAAATACCGTGAAACCTCACGCGGCGGTCTGGCCATTAAGGTGCAGTGCGACTAAGCACTCCATTGATTATTCTCTCTCGCCCATCTGCAACGGATGGGCGATATTTATTCGCTTTCTCGTCACCGTAACATTTCCCCACTACACTTTCTGTGTTGCCCTGGCTCCTGTGCTGGCGGCTTATCGAGCCCCCTTTCATGCAGAATGCGCAAAGGATCATTAAAAGCTATCGCCGAAACCGCATTATTGTCTGTGTGCTGGTGGCTTTTTTTACGCTCTTTCTGACCCTCGGCATTCGTTTTATTTCACAGCGCAATTTAAATCAGGAACGTGTTCACGCCTTTGTCAGCCACTCGGTGAATGCGCTGGATAAGATCCTGATGCCGCTGCAGGCGGGCCGAGAAACCTTGCAAGCTCTGGTCGGATCGCCCTGTCCTGACGCCCATCTGGCGCTGCGTAAACGGGCCGCAACCCTGCAAACCGTGCGTTCTATTGCGCTGATTAAAGACGGTATCCTTTACTGCTCCAGCATTTTTGGCGATCGCGATGTTCCCATCCGCCAGGTGCAACCCGATCTGCCCTCCAGCCAGCCGCAACTGGTCCTGTCGACGGACAAATCGCTGCTCAAAGGCAGTCCGATTCTGATCCAGTGGTATCCGGTTTCCGACAGCGGAGAAGATGGTGTGATGCAGATTGTGAATATCGATCTGATCACCAAAATGATGCTTGAGCCGCAGCGCCCGCTGATCACCGATGTGAGTCTGAACGTCGGGAACAAATTCCTGCGTTACGGGCAGAACGTCACTGACACGCTGGCAGTCACGCAAGACGCCATGATCCTGAGCCAAACATCAGGCCATTTCCCCTTCACCATCACCGTCAGCGGGCCGGGTGCCAGCGAACTGGCGCTGATCAATCTTCCCTCACAGCTTCCGCTGGCCGTCCTGCTGAGCCTGCTGCTGGGCTATATCGCCTGGCTTGCCACTGCCAGTCGCATGAGTTTTACCTGGGAAATTAACCTTGGACTGGCCGCGCGGGAGTTCGAACTGTTCTGCCAGCCGTTGCTCAATGCCCGCACGCAGAAATGCGTCGGAGTGGAGATCCTGCTGCGCTGGAATAATCCTCGCCAGGGCTGGATTTCCCCCGACGTGTTTATTCCGCTGGCGGAGGAACATAATCTGATCGTTCCGCTGACACGCTACGTGATTATGGAAACCGTGCGTCAGATTGGCTATTTTCCGGCGAACAAAGGATTTCATATCGGCATTAACGTCGCAGCCAGCCACTTTCGCAATGGCGTGCTGCTCCAGGATCTGAATCGCTACTGGTTTAGCGCCCGTCCAAAACAACAGTTGATTGTCGAACTCACCGAGCGCGACGCGCTGCTGGATGTGGATTATCGCATCGTGCGGGAACTGCATCGTAAAGAGGTGAAGCTGGCGATTGATGATTTTGGTACTGGCAACAGCTCACTTTCATGGCTGGAAAAACTGCGCCCGGACGTGCTCAAAATAGACAAATCGTTTACCACCGCGCTGGGTACTGATGCGGTGAATTCGACAGTGACAGATATCATTATTGCGCTGGGGCAGCGTCTGAATATCGAGCTGGTCGCCGAGGGCGTGGAAACGCAGGAGCAGGCGCGCTATTTGCGCCATCACGGGGTCAATATCTTGCAGGGTTTCTTGTATGCGCGACCAATGCCGCTGAAGGATTTTCCGCAGTGGCTGGCAGAGAGTTCACCTCCGCCAGCACCGCGTAACGGGCATATCCTTCCGGTTATGCCGTTGCGTTAAACCTGATTACTCTTCTTCGTCGTGGTCGGACTGCTCTTTAACAATACGCACCATGTCTACGCGGTAATCGTTCGCCTGTACGATGGTGATTTGCAATCGCGGCAGTTCAATGATGTCGCCAACACGTGGGATCTGGCCGTTAACCGCAATGACTAACCCGGCAACGGTGGCAATATCTTCTTCATCGTTGATGATATTGTCGAGGCCCAGCGTATGTTGCAGAGCGTGCAGATCGGTGGTGCCTTTCACTAACCAGCCGTCGCCATCAGCAACAATTTCTGGCGTTTCATCGGCATCCGGGAATTCACCGGCAATCGCTTCCAGCACGTCCAGCGGCGTCACAAGGCCCTGCACCACACCAAATTCGTTGGTCACGATAACAAAGCTACCGCGCGCACGGCGCAGGACGCCCAGCAGATTGATCGGGTCCAGCGTTTCCGGGACCACAATTGCCGGAGAGGCCGCCGCGATAGCTTCCACGTTAACGCCTTCTTCCAGCGCCACCAGCATTTCTTTCGCGCGAACGACGCCGATTATCTCGTCCAGTTCACCGCGACATACCGGGAACAGGCTGTGCGGTGAGGAGAGCAACTGCTGGCGAATTTCATCCACGCTCAGGTTGGCATCTACCCAGCTAATTTCACCGCGCGGGGTCATGATCCCACGCAACGAGCGTGACGCCAGCGACAGCACGCCGTTAATCATGTAACGCTCTTCTTCAACAAACGCGCCTTCTGGCACCGGCACCGGGTTACGGTTCGCGGTTTCAGGCTGGACGTTGGTCTGGCGGCGACCGCCCATTAGACGCAGGATGGCGTCAGCGGTACGGGCACGCAGCGGCTGATTAGACTGCTGTTTAATAAAGTTACGGCGCGCAATCTGGTTAAACAGCTCGATAAGAATCGAGAAGCCAATCGCGGCGTACAGGTAGCCTTTAGGAATATGGAAACCGAAACCTTCTGCGACCAGGCTCAGGCCAATCATCAGCAGGAAGCTCAGACACAAGACCACAACCGTCGGATGTTCGTTCACAAAACGCGTCAGCGGCTTAGACGCCAGCAACATCACGGCCATTGCAATCACTACCGCGGCCATCATTACCGGCAGATGGTTCACCATGCCGACAGCGGTAATCACCGCATCCAGCGAGAAGACAGCATCAAGCACCACAATCTGCGCAACAACCACCCAGAAACTCGCATACCCCTTACCGTGTCCGTCGTCGTGCTGTCGGTTTTCCAGCCGTTCATGCAACTCGGTTGTTGCTTTGAAGAGCAGGAAAAGTCCCCCCACCAGCATGATCAAATCACGGCCGGAGAAGGTGAAATCCATCACGGTAAACAGCGGTTTGGTCAGAGTGACCATCCACGAAATGACGGACAACAGCGCAAGTCGCATGATAAGCGCCAGCGAAAGGCCGATTAAACGCGCTTTATCGCGCTGTTTTGGCGGCAGCTTATCCGCAAGGATGGCGATAAACACCAGGTTGTCGATACCAAGAACTATCTCAAGAACAACCAGCGTGAGTAATCCCACCCAGATTGACGGGTCCATTAAGAATTCCATGAAAAGCTCCTGCTAAAGGAATGACTAAACGGCGCCCCGAAAACAGTGGGCGAAATGACGGTAGACGTGTGCAATGGATGGCGAGGTTCGCCGGCGAGCGAGGCGCAAAATGGCCTGTTAGATGACTGACGTCGGTGACGGTCCATACGGTGGGCTGTAGCCCTATACTCCTGGTAATTAAACGGAGGCTAAACATATCAGAGACAATAGCTTTTTAGCAAAGATTTACTTTCCTTTGCAAAGTTATGTTACAGAGTCGATTTTCATTTGAGATAAATCTGCTCTGTGAAGCTAAATTACGGATCTTCATCACATAAATTATTTTTTCACTATCTAAAATAAATCCCGGAAGTCTTAGTTAACTTAACTATAACCCTTATCTGAATCGATTCGGTGCGCCGAAAACGTTTCTCAGTACGCCTGCGGGCAGGCGTATTAATGATAATAAAAGGAGGTAGCAAGTGACCATTGCTATTGTAATAGGCACACATGGTTGGGCTGCAGAGCAGTTACTCAAAACCGCAGAAATGCTGTTGGGTGAGCAGGAAAACGTCGGCTGGATCGATTTCGTCCCTGGCGAAAACGCTGAAACGCTGATTGAGAAATACACTGCTCAACTGGAGAAGCTGGATACCAGCAAAGGCGTGCTGTTTCTCGTTGATACATGGGGTGGCAGTCCGTTTAACGCCGCCAGCCGCATTGTCGTCGATAAAGAGCATCATGAAGTTGTCGCTGGCGTAAACATCCCGATGCTGGTGGAAACGCTGATGGCGCGTGACGATAACCCGAGCTTTGACGAACTGGTCGCTCTGGCTGTTGAAACCGGTCGTGAAGGCGTAAAAGCGCTGAAGGCACAACCCGTAGAAAAACCTGCTCCGGTTGCTGCTGCCGTGAAATCTGCCGTTCCCACCAAACCTATGGGCGCGAACGATTACATGGTTATCGGGCTGGCGCGTATTGATGACCGCTTAATCCACGGCCAGGTGGCAACGCGCTGGACCAAAGAAACCAACGTGAAACGCATTATCGTCGTCAGCGACGAAGTGGCCGCCGATCACGTTCGTAAAACCCTTCTCACCCAGGTTGCTCCTCCGGGCGTTACCGCACACGTCGTGGACGTCGCTAAGATGATCCGCGTATATAACAACCCGAAATATGCCGGTGAACGCGTAATGCTCCTGTTCACCAACCCGACAGACGTTGAGCGCGTTGTGGAAGGCGGCGTGAAAATCACCTCCGTGAATATCGGTGGTATGGCTTTCCGTCAGGGCAAAACGCAGGTAAACAACGCGATTTCCGTCGATGAAAAAGATATCGAAGCCTTCAATAAGCTGAATGCACGCGGTATTGAACTGGAAGCCCGTAAAGTTTCCACGGATCAGAGACTGAAAATGATGGATTTGATCGGCAAAGTTGGGAAATAACCCAGGCGCTGATTTTTCACATAAAGCTTATGTTATAGGAGAAGTACAATGGAGATTACCACTCTTCAGATTGTGCTGGTGTTCATCGTCGCGTGTATTGCGGGTATGGAATCCGTACTTGATGAATTTCAGTTCCACCGTCCACTGGTGGCCTGTACGTTGATTGGCGCCGTTCTCGGCGATATGAAAACCGGTATTATCATCGGTGGTACGCTGGAAATGATCGCTCTGGGCTGGATGAACATCGGTGCGGCAGTTGCGCCTGATGCGGCACTGGCATCCATCATTTCTACGGTTCTGGTTATTGCCGGGCATCAAAGCATCGGTGCCGGTATCGCACTGGCTATCCCACTGGCAGCAGCTGGCCAGGTTCTGACCATCATCGTTCGTACTATCACCGTGGCCTTCCAGCACGCGGCGGACAAGGCGGCAGATAATGGCAACCTGACGGCGCTCTCGTGGATCCACGTCTCGTCCCTGTTCCTGCAGGCAATGCGTATCGCTATCCCTGCGGTTATCGTTGCCATCTCTGTCGGTACCAGCGAAGTGCAGAGCATGCTGAACGCGATTCCAGAAGTCGTGACCGGCGGTCTGAACATCGCGGGTGGCATGATCGTGGTGGTTGGTTATGCGATGGTCATCAACATGATGCGCGCAGGCTACCTGATGCCGTTCTTCTACCTCGGCTTTGTTACTGCGGCGTTCACAAACTTCAACCTGGTTGCTCTGGGTGTGATTGGTGCGGTGATGGCGATTCTGTACATCCAGCTGAGCCCGAAATATAACCGCGTCGCGGGTGCACCAGCGCAGGCTGCTGGTAACAACGATCTCGATAACGAACTGGACTAGCAGGTGAGCGAAATGGTTGATATGACAAAAACTACCACCGAGAAAAAACTCACTCCGGGTGATATTCGTGGCGTATTCCTGCGTTCGAACCTGTTCCAGGGTTCATGGAACTTCGAACGTATGCAGGCGCTGGGCTTCTGCTTCTCTATGGTACCGGCGATTAGACGCCTGTATCCAGAAAACAACGAAGCACGTCGCCAGGCGATTAAACGTCACCTGGAATTCTTTAACACCCATCCTTACGTTGCGGCTCCGGTTCTCGGCGTAACCTTAGCGATGGAAGAGCAGCGTGCTAACGGCGCAGAGATTGACGATGGTGCTATCAACGGTATCAAAGTTGGTCTGATGGGTCCGCTGGCAGGCGTGGGTGACCCGATCTTCTGGGGTACCGTGCGTCCGGTCTTCGCGGCACTCGGCGCGGGTATCGCGATGAGCGGCAGCCTGCTCGGTCCACTGCTGTTCTTCATTCTGTTCAACGCAGTCCGTCTGGCGACCCGTTACTACGGCGTGGCTTACGGCTACCGTAAAGGTGTCGATATCGTTTCTGATATGGGCGGCGGCTTCCTGCAGAAACTGACTGAGGGGGCGTCCATTCTCGGCCTCTTTGTCATGGGGGCCCTGGTGAACAAGTGGACGCACGTGAACATCCCGCTGGTGGTGTCGACTATCACCGGCCAGGATGGGCAAACGCGTGTAACCACCGTGCAGACCATCCTGGACCAGCTGATGCCGGGCCTGGTGCCACTGCTGCTGACCTTCGCCTGTATGTGGCTGCTGCGTAAGAAAGTGAACGCCCTGTGGATCATCGTTGGCTTCTTCGTCATCGGTATCGTGGGTTACGCTATCGGCCTGCTGGGTCTGTAAGCTTTTGCTTTATCTACCGGGGGCTTGCCCCCGGTTTTTTATTCTGGAGGACGAATGACGGTTACGGACATCGTACTGGTTCTGTTTATTGTTGCCCTTCTGGCGTACGCCATTTATGACGAATTCATTATGCCCCGCCGCCACGGCGAGACATTGCTCAGCGTTCCCCTTCTGCGACGCGGTCGGGTTGATGCGTTTATCTTTGCTGGCCTTCTCGCCATCCTGATTTACAACAATGCCATGAGTCATGGAGCATTATTAACCACATGGTTATTATGTGCGCTGGCATTAATGGCGATTTATCTCTTTTGGATCAGGGCGCCTAAGGCAATCTTTAAACGGGATGGTTTTTTCTTCGCCAATGCGTGGATAGAATATAACCGTATTAAAGAGATGAATTTATCCGAAGACGGTGTGCTGGTGATGCAATTAGAACAACGCCGCTTGCTCATCCGGGTGAAGGATATCGATGATCTTGAGAAAATATACAAAACAATGGTTAAAACTCAATAGGTTATATTTATAGCAATGGCTATATATTGTCCCTTTCGAATATGTGCAATATATAGCCTCAGCTATATTCCAGACTGAATTAACTTATATTTATTAACGTTATTCTCACCGATAAATCTAAATGAAAATCGTTATCAACTGGTTAATGTAATAATACATTCCTGTTGTTGTTTTATATTCTAAAAATATGTTAAGGTTGCGCCCGTCGTTGGGGAGTAGCCGATTTCCCGTCCCAGGGAAATGTACGTGTCAACATACTCGTTGAAAAACGTGGTGCGTACGGATCGCTTACTGCACAGTTTCTGTGCATTGAGGTCAGGCGAGACCATAGATACATCAACTGCTGTTTACTGGGGGCAGTGATGTGTCATATGGATATCCCCGGTCTGGACGCTTTTTATGAATATCTCCGCTACGATCCTTCTCGCTTTCGGCATGTCCATGGACGCTTTCGCGGCTTCGATGGGAAAAGGTGCCACTCTCCACAAACCAAAATTCTCTGAAGCCCTGCGCACCGGTCTTATTTTTGGCGCCATTGAAACGCTCACCCCGCTTATTGGCTGGGCGATGGGTATGCTGGCCAGCCAGTTTGTTCTGGAATGGAACCACTGGATTGCCTTTATTCTGCTGGCGTTCCTCGGCGGGCGTATGGTCATTGAAGGGTGTCGCGGAAATACCGCTGAAGACGAAGCGCCGATTCACCGCCACGGTTTCTGGCTGCTGGTGACCACCGCGATTGCCACTAGCCTTGATGCGATGGCCGTCGGTGTCGGTCTGGCGTTTTTGCAGGTGAATATTATCGCCACCGCGCTGGCTATCGGCTGCGCGACGTTGATTATGTCGACGCTGGGCATGATGGTCGGTCGATTTATCGGCCCGCTGTTAGGTAAGCGAGCCGAAATTCTGGGCGGTATTGTGTTAATCGGAATTGGCGGACAGATCCTCTGGTCGCACTTCTACGGTTAACTCTCGCGCTGCCAGCAGTGAAGACTAAAATCTGTCTGGCAGCGGAACTGTTCTTGTTTCCCTAAAGTTTCCCACACTTCCGGTTTTGCCCGCCACGCGAACGGTGTCATCTGAAGTAGCGCCACCGCCTCTTCGCCTTGCAGATCCATTTCGTAACCCAATGACTGTTCATGCTTCAGCGCAAAACCTGCCAGCTGTTCTGAATGCGGGGCGTGCAGACGTACTTCGTCATAAATCAACCCTTTCATTTCCATCAGGTGTTTCGGTCCTGGCGTAACGGTCAGCACCCAGCCGCCGGGTTTAACCACCCGCGCCAGCTCTTGCGCTTTGCACGGGGCGTAAATACGAATAATGGCGTCCTGACTGGCGTCTTCAAACGGCAGGCGATGGCTGGAGGCAACACAAAATGTCACCTGAGGATAGCGCTTCGCGGCGGCACGGATCGCTGATTTAGACACATCAAGGCCGACAGTTTCTGCACCTTTACTCTTAGCGACATCCGCGAACGCCGCCGTGTAATAGCCTTCACCACAGCCAATATCCAGAATCGTCGTCGCGCCTTCACCCAGCACATGGGTAAGCCAATTAGCGACAGCATCACGCAGCGGCTGATAATGTCCCGCTTCCAGAAACGCGCGACGGGCCTGCATCATCTCAGCGGAATCGCCCGGATCGCGCGAACGCTTATGCTGAACCGGCAGCAAATTCACGTACCCTTCTTTCGCCTGGTCAAACCGGTGCCCCTGCGGACAGGTATAGCTGTTTTCTTCGCGCGTCAGCAACGCGTGGCATAGGGGACAACTGAATGACATGGTAACTCCAGACAATAGCAAAGGGCGAAAGTGTACCGCTATTCGCCCTGGTATAAAACGCCTGGCTTAGCGCATGACGATAAGATGGCTGGAATCGGGCGCTAAGCCATCGGGTTCGACATTTTCGATGCGCAGGACATCGCCCATAATCTGGCTAAACACCGGGGCTGACACTGCGCCGCCATAATAGCTGCCATTTTGCGGATCGTTAATAACGACGGCCAGCGCAAATCTGGGGCGACTGGCCGGAGCGACACCCGCCGTGTAGGCAACGTATTTGTCGACATACTTCCCGTCATCACCGATTTTTTTCGCAGTACCGGTTTTTATTGCCACGCGATAATCCCGCACTGCCGCTTTAATACCGCCTCCGCCAGGGAGTGCCACGCTTTCCATCATATGTTCGACCTGATGAACAATCTCTTCAGGCATGACCTGATGCCCCATGACAGGTGGATCGATTCGCGTGATTGACAGCGGACGCTCAAGGCCATAGCTGCCGATGGTGGCGTAAACGTGCGCCAGCTGCAGCGGCGTGACCATCAGTCCATAACCAAAGGCAAATGTCGCCCGATCAAGCTGGCTCCAGAATTTACGCTGCGGAAGTAAGCCGCTGCTCTCACCGGTCAGCCCCAGGCCTGTGCTTTCACCAAAACCGAAACCCTGATAGGTATCTAACAAATGTTGTATTGGCATCGCCAGCGAGAGCCGCGACACCCCTGTATCGCTCGACTTTTGCAAAATGCCGGTCAGCGATAATTCAGGATAGTAGCCCACGTCGCGGATTCGGTGGCCGTCAAGCATGTACGGATGCGTATCTATCACACTGTCAGGCTGAACCAGACCCTGATGCAATGCCGTCATCAGCACCAGAGGTTTGACGGTTGAGCCAGGCTCGAAGGTATCGCTGATAGCACGGTTACGGAAATCATTCAGCGTTGCGCCTTCCCGATTGTTGGGATTAAAGTCTGGGAAGCTCGCCATCGAAAGAATTTCCCCGGTCTGGACGTTAATCAGTACCGCCGCGCCCGACTCGGCTTTATTCCACGCCACTGCGTTGTCTAATGCATCTTCGGTGATTGTCTGCAGTCGCTCATCAATACTGAGCTGAATATTGTGCGCAGGCACCGGAGAAACTTCCGTCAGGTTTTCAATGACATGCCCGTAGCGATCTTCTCTCACCCGTCTTACACCTGGCTGGCCGGTCAGTTGGCTATTAAAGCTCTTTTCGACGCCCTCAATCCCCTGCCCGTCAATGTTGGTAAAACCGAGAAGATTGGCCGCCACATGCCCGGCAGGATAAAAGCGACGTGACTCATCGCGTAAATTAATCCCCGGCAAGTTGAGTTTATCGATCCATTGCGCCTGTGAAGGGTCGACCTGGCGGGCAAGATAGATGAAACGCCCCTGTGGAGTGCTATTGATGCGCGCAGCCAGAGTGCTAAGAGATATGTGCAGGGCGCTGGCTAGCGCCTGCCAACGATCGTCAAAACCGACTCCGCCTTTCGCCAGAATTGTTTTCGGGTCAGCCCACACTGCTCTGACCGGCACACTTACCGCCAGCGGTCGACCTTCTCGGTCGGTAATCATTCCCCGTGGTGCGTTGATCGCGACTTCTCGCAGGGAGCGCATATCTTCCTGTTTAACCAGGTTGTCAGGTTTGATGATTTGTAGCCAGGCGACGCGACCCAGCAGGAATGCGAGACTAAAGAAAATGGCAAGGCAAAGCAGTGCAAAACGCGCCGGGGTGAAGTTACCGGCAGGGATAGAGAGTTTCTTTTTCACCCGAGCTCCAGGTCTAATTAACAGCGCCTTGATTTAACGAGAAAAAGAGTTCCTTTGGTGCGAAAACAATGCTTCTAACCTCGCAGCTTTGCAACAAACTACTAACAGAAGTGAAGAAGGTAACATTTTGAAAAAAAAGGATTAAAAAAGCCCCGCAGAAGCGAGGCTTTATGTCTGAGAGCGAAACGCAATAGCGCTTCTAAATCAGCAGGGATTCGATCAGATAGCGGTTACGTTAACAGCAGCCGGACCTTTCTGGCCGTCCTGAATTTCGAACTCAACGTTCTGGCCTTCAGCCAGAGTTTTGAAGCCGTTACCCTGGATTGCAGAGAAGTGTACGAACACGTCTTTGCTGCCATCAGCAGGAGTAATGAAGCCAAAACCTTTAGACTCGTTGAACCACTTAACTTGACCTTTAATCTTTGCCATTTGCAAAATTCCTTAGATTGTTTTCTTAGCCCGCAGGCATTAACTTAGATAAAACTGAGACATTACTGCTTGAGGCACTAATATAAGGTTCGGCAGAGAAGCGGTATTCAACGACAACGTGTTTACTCAGGACTTCTTTACTGAAAATGCCACACATAAACAGAACTGTACCTCGTTTGACCCAAAACGTGTTATTACATACAACGAAAATTATGGCAAGCCATTTTTAAACGTGTCTAGATCCGCCGCACAAACTCTGATGTTACTTTGCTACATTATGCACAACTGCCCGCACACTAATAGCACAGCCACCGGAGTTAGCCCGCCTTACAGCAACCTTCATAGCCACTGTAATCTATAGCAATTTTACCTTAGCTCAATCTTTGATACAGATCCAGAGTGCGTCGAATGTTTATTGAGTGCAATGATTGAGTTAGAACAATTTGCGAAAAGTTATGCTGAAATCAACGTAAGGGTTTGAGTTTCTCAATGAAATAAACCGGTTATTTGTTGTTCAGCTTCTTCATATAAGTCTGAAACTCCCGTTTTCTGTATTGCACCAAAATAATGAAAGTTTAGTGACACTGCTTCAAAAGAAAGCAAGAAAAACGTTTCGATGGAAATACACGACAAGTAACAGGGTTGTAATAGAGAATATATTCAGCGAGGCGGCGAAAGATCACAGGGATAAATATTGACCAATTTTCAATATTCTAAAGTTGTCATTAATCGGGGCTACATTACTCAGCGCCTGAGTGAGCTCCAGCACCGGCTCGTCGAGAGACTCATCGGCCAGCTCAAACACGCCCCAGTGGATCGGAAAGGCGAGCGGCATTGCCATTTGTTGCCAAAGTGCGATGGCGGATTGTGGGTCCATATGATGAGAGGCCATGAACCAGCGCGGTGCATACGCACCAGCGGGTAAAGCAGCGGCGGTGATCTCCCCCAGCCTTTCAGGAATGTCGAGCAGCTGAGGGGAATATCCCGTGTCGCCGCTGAACCAGAAACGCTGAGTCGTCCCTTCGAATACCCACCCGCACCACAGCGAGCGGTTACGATCCCAGAATGTCCGCATACTCCAGTGCTGGGCCGGCACAGCGGTCAGGGAAATGCCCTGAAAGATCGCACACTGCCACCAGTCAAGCTCAGTGATATTTTTAGCACCGCGACGACGAAACCAATCGCCTAGCCCCAAAGGAACGAAAATGGCGAGTTCAGGAAAGCGACGCAGTAGAGGGCGAATAGTGGCAGAATCGAGATGATCGTAGTGATTGTGAGAGATGATTAATGCATCAATTCGTGGAAGGGAATCCACGCTAATGGCAGGCGGTGTTTTGCGTTCTGGTCCAGCGAATGGCAAGGGTGAAGCGCGCCTGGACAATACCGGGTCGGTCAGCAGATATTGTCCATTTAAACGTAAAAGCACGCTGGCATGCCCCAGCCACCACACGCCATCTTCTGAGCGTTCATTCAGTTCGACCGGCTGCCACCATTGTTGAATAAAATGGTCATAGCCGAGTGAAGGCGATTTCGGTAAACCCGCCTCTTTTCGCTCTTTACGCCAACGTTCAACGTCACCCGGTTGATGACCCGCAGCGTCAATATTGCGAAAACCGTCAGGGCTGTGGTGTTGTAGGGAGGGGTTATACCAGGGATTTTTCCAGACCATAGCCGCCTCCCCCTGCTCTGCGTGTTAGCGCTCAGCCACCAGACGAATGAAATCATCTTCGTCTTCTTTGGCTGCTTCAACCGGTGCTTTCGGCACGTCTTTCTCTTCAGGCTCATTGGCTTCGCACAGTCGGCGAAGCAACGCATTCTGGCGCTTCTGCTGGTCAAGCAGCGCTTCCAGCAGCTCAATCTGTTCATTGGTACGCGAACTGGCACGATTCACAAAGAACCAAAACACCAGCCCGATAACCATAACAATCACAGAGATCACCATTGAGGCTACGTTCAGTAGCCCCGAATTCACTAACTCACCCATTTTACCACCTCAATAAAAACGCCATTTTAGCACTGACGCAGAGGAAGGGTACCATCTGTTAGAAAAATGAGTACTACCAGGGGATGAATTGATTGATCGCGCAAATGCCACTAAAAAACTGTACATCCTGATCGCACATCACATTGATCGTCTGTGTCCATAAAATGACGCATGCAATCAGCACAACGATCAGAATTACCCAGCGAAATTTTTTCACTCCACACTCCGTCTTATTACCTGATATCTCCAGGTTATCACGGTTATCTTAAACAAAAACTAACTGTACCTTCATCAGAAAATTTTCAGAATTATGCACTTGTTTCATAGAGTAAAACTATTACGCTTAATAGCATTATTAGCAAAAAAAAGAGGCATCAATGCGATTCATTATTCGGACAATTATTGTCCTTGCTATTGTGTGGATTGGTTTATTACTTTCTGGATACGGCGTGTTGATGGGAAGCACAGAAAACGCAGCAGGACTGGGCATTCAATGTAAGTACTTGACCGCTAATGGCGTCAACACTGCACAGTATTTGCACACTGACAGCGGTATTATCGGTCTGTCCAATTGCCCTGTGCTGCGTAAAAGTAAGATGGTCGTGGATAACGGTTAATCTGGCTTGCCACCGAATAAAAAACGCCGCATTTTTAGCGGCGTTTTTTATTGGCTGATTTTAGAACGGATAGTCGTTATAGCCCATCTGTTCAGAAATCTTGCGCGCCGCCGTATGCAGCATTTCAACATACTCGTGCAGGCGCTCTTCCGAGAAACGCAGCGTCGGGAAAGAGATGCTCAAGCCCGCGATAACCACACCAAAGCGATCAAACACAGGGACGCCGATACAACGTAAGCCCTCTTCCTGCTCCTGGTTATCTTCGCCATAGCCCTGCTCGCGGACTTTATCCAGCACAGTCAGCAACTCATCGGTGCTGGTGATGGTGCGTTCCGTACTGCGCTTGTATTCAACACCTTCGAGGATTTCTTTAACTTCCTCGCGGTCCCGCCACGCCAGCAGAACTTTACCGATAGCGGTACTGTAAAGCGGGTTACGACGACCAATGCGTGAGTACATACGCAGATTGTACATGGAGTCGATTTTGTGGATGTAGACGATGCTGTCTTCATCCAGCGCGCCCAGGTGGACAGTCTCTTTCGTCAGGCGTGAAAGTTCACGCATTTGAATGTCAGCGCTGCGAATGAGATCCACATTTTGCAGAGCACGGGCACCTAGTTCGAACAATTTCAGGGTCAGAGAATATTTCTCAGATTCACCTTCCTGTGCCACATAGCCCAGAGATTTCATGGTTTGCAGAAAGCGATAAACGGTGCTTTTCGACATCATCACACGCTGCGACAACTCTGTAATACCAATCTCGCGCTCTTCACCAAGCGCCTGTAAGATGCCAAACACCTTCAGCACGGAAGAAACAGAATCTGGCTGTTTATCCAAATCTGCGATAGCCATTAATCACCTCATTGCGAGTGTTTTATAAAAATCAGAACCGGTTTTTATTATAAATTCGTGACCGGCAAGCTGCAATCAATCTGCGTTTACTTCGTTACAAATCTGCGACATAAAACCGAAATAACGATGCTAAAATAGTTACCCTGAGAATAATATCACCCTGAGCGTTTCATTTCCCATGGAAAAAAATCCCTCTGATGGTTTGCCCTTGCCGCAACGGTACGGTGCAATTGCTACCATTATTATCGGTATCTCAATGGCTGTCCTTGACGGCGCCATTGCAAACGTGGCACTTCCTACTATCGCCAGCGATTTGCACGCTTCCGCCGCCAGTTCCATTTGGGTGGTCAATGCGTACCAGATTGCTATTGTTGTATCCCTGCTCTCTTTCTCATTTCTTGGAGATATGTTCGGCTATCGCCGCGTATACCAGTGCGGCCTGGCTGTGTTTACTGTCACGTCCCTGTTTTGCGCACTTTCTGACTCTCTGCACACGCTCACCTTTGCGCGTATCGCACAGGGATTTGGCGGCGCGGCACTGATGAGCGTGAATACCGCGCTGATACGCCTTATCTACCCGCAACGTCACCTTGGACGTGGGATGGGGATTAACTCGTTCATTGTGGCGGTTTCTTCTGCCGCCGGGCCAACCATTGCAGCAGCCATTCTCTCGGTCGCGTCGTGGCAGTGGCTGTTCCTGATTAACGTGCCGCTGGGGATTATTGCCCTACTTTTTGCCCTGCGCTATCTGCCTGAAAACAGTGCCAAAAGCTCGATGCCGCGCTTTGACCTACCGAGCGCAGTGATGAATGCCCTGACCTTTGGCTTGCTGATAACAGCACTCAGCGGCTTTGCCCAGGGACAATCTCTGGCATTAATTGCTGCTGAGATTGTCGCCATGCTGGTCATCGGTTTCTTCTTTGTCCGCCGCCAGCTGGCACTGCCCACCCCGCTGCTGCCTGTCGATCTGCTGCGCATTCCGCTGTTTTCCCTCTCGATTGGCACGTCCATTTGCTCTTTCTGCGCCCAGATGCTGGCCATGGTCTCTTTGCCCTTCTTTTTGCAAGGCGTGATTGGACGCACTGAAGTCGAAACCGGTTTACTGCTCACCCCGTGGCCGCTGGCGACTATGGTGATGGCTCCGCTTGCGGGCTATCTCATTGAACGGGTTCATGCGGGATTACTGGGTGCGTTAGGATTAGTGGTGATGGCGACCGGACTGTTCGCGCTGGCAATGCTGCCAGCGGCACCGACGGATCCGGATATTATCTGGCGCATGATCCTGTGCGGGGCCGGTTTTGGCCTGTTCCAGTCACCGAATAATCACACCATCATCACCGCCGCTCCGCGTCATCGCAGCGGTGGTGCCAGCGGAATGCTAGGCACCGCGCGTCTGTTAGGACAAAGCTCAGGGGCCGCGCTGGTGGCGCTGATGTTTAACGTCGCCGGACAAAATGGCACGCATGTCGCGCTCTTTACAGCCGGAACGCTAGCCACACTCGCCGCCGTCATCAGCGGCCTGCGCGTTACGCAACCTCGCGTTGAGGCATAAAAAAAGCCGGGTGGCAATTTCTGCTCAACCCGGCTTCTCATTCGTACTGCTCGCTTACTTAATGTATTCCCCACTGCGCAGCGCTTCGATACGCTTATCCAGTGGCGGGTGAGTCATAAAGAGCTCACTCAGCGATTTTGATTTACCGTTGATGCAAAATGCCATCATGCTGGTTGCTTCCTGCGGCTCATAGCTGGTTTTCAGGCGCTGGAGTGCGGCAATCATCTTCTCGCGACCCACCAGTTTTGCTGAACCCGCATCCGCATGGAACTCACGATGACGGGAGAACCACATGGTAATGATACTTGCCAGAATACCGAACACCAGTTCCAGCACCGTGGCGACCGCGAAATAGATCAGCGGGTTGCCGTTGCTTTCTTCACCGTCATCACGGTTTCCGCCCATGAAGCCTGCTGCAATCTGCGCCAGAATACGCGAGATAAAGATGACGAAGGTGTTTACCACGCCCTGAATCAGGGTCATGGTCACCATGTCGCCGTTGGCGATGTGGCTGATTTCATGGGCAATAACGGCTTCAGCTTCATCACGGCTCATATTCTGCAGCAGACCGGTGCTCACAGCCACCAGCGATGCATCACGACGAGCCCCCGTTGCAAAGGCGTTAATATCCGGTGCGTGATAAATCGCTACCTGCGGCATAGCGATACCCGCCTGGCGCGACTGCTGTGCCACGGTATTCATCAGCCACTGTTCCATATCGTTACGCGGCTGTTCAATAACTTCGCCACCGACCGACTTCAGAGCCATCCACTTCGACATCAGCAGAGAAATAAACGATCCACCAAAACCGAACAGCAGCGCCATAATCAGCAGGCCTTGAACGCTGCTCGATTGGATCCCTGTCAGGCTTAGCACAAGCCCGAATACCACCATAACCGCAAGGTTGGTGACCAGGAAGAGCGCGATTCGCATCATAATTTTCTTTTAACCTCTGTTTAACAAAACGCACTATGCGATTACCCACATCGTATGGGTATTGTGGCTATTTTCAAGGATTCGAGGGGCGTAAGTCACCAGAAAGACACAACTTTACATTGTTTATTGGCTTACTGACGGGACGATGCAGAACTAAAAAAAACAGGCACAATTTCTTGTGCCTGTTGGGGACTTATTTCGCCGGAGCGGGTTGTTCAGCCGGCTTGCTCTTTTCCTGATTTGCCAGGTCGAGAGCGATATGCACCGTCTCGTCAAGGTAAGGATCAGGCTCCTGGTAATCCTTCGGCAGATCTTCCAGGTTTTTCAGCAATGGCTTGCCTTCGCGTTTGAAACGGTCGTTGATGCGCGCCAGTCGAGTGGCATCATCTTCGTTGTTTTCTTTCTCACGCTGAGCGTAGTTAAGAGAAACGATATTCCGCTTATCTTTCAGGGCATTAAAGCGCGCAATGTCCTTCATGATGTACTGGAATTCCGGGTCTTTAGCGATACGTTCGTTATGCGCTTTCAGCAACTCAGGTCCGAACTGGGTCATGTCGCCTGATTTCACGAAGGTGGCAGCATTAATGCTATCCCACGGCAACGCGTTATCTTCAAACTTCTCGCCAGTTTCTGTCTCTTCGGTGCCCGTCGGCATCATGATGTCCGGCGTCACGCCTTTACGCTGTGTACTGCCACCGTTCACGCGATAGAACTTCTGAATGGTGTACTGTACAGAACCCAGCGCAGGCCATTCAGGGCGCAGCATCTGATCGTAAATGCGGTTCAGGGAACGGTATTGCTGCACCGTACCTTTACCGAATGTCGGTTCGCCGACAATCAGGGCACGACCATAATCCTGCATAGCCGCCGCAAAGATTTCAGATGCCGAAGCACTGAAACGATCGACCAGCACAACCAGCGGACCTTTGTAGTAAACAACGCCGTCGGTGTCAGCATCTTCACGCACTTTGCCATTGTTATCACGTACCTGAACCACAGGACCAGACGGGATAAACAGGCCAGAAAGCGAAACTGCTTCAGTCAGCGCTCCGCCGCCGTTGGTACGCAAATCAATGATAACGCTACTGAAATTCTGCTTTTCAAGCTTCTGAAGCTGTACTTTGACATCGTCGGTCAGACCGACATAGAAGCCGGGAATATCAAGGACACCAACTTTCTCTTTGCCGACCGTTTTCACGGACATTTTCACCGCGCGGTCTTCAAGACGGATGCGCTCGCGAGTCAGCGTAACAATACGGGTTTTGGTGCCTTTACCTGCAGGCAAGATCTCAAGGCGAACCTTGCTGCCTTTCGGGCCTTTAATTAATGCGACGACATCGTCCAGACGCCAGCCGATCACATCGACAATGTTCTGCCCTGTCTGACCGACGCCCACGATACGGTCGCCGACGCTAATCGTTTTACTTTTCGAAGCCGGGCCACCTGCCACCATCGAGTTGATGACCGTGTAGTCTTCATCCATTTGCAGCACCGCACCAATACCTTCCAGAGACAGGCTCATTTCGGTATTGAATTGTTCGGTGTTGCGCGGGGAAAGGTAGTTTGTATGCGGGTCGATTTCGTGCGCAAAGGCGGTCATTGCCAGAGAGAACACGTCTTCGCTGTTGGTCTGCGCCAGACGGCGAATCGCCGATTTGTAGCGACGGGTCAGCGTTTCGCGAATCTCTTTCTCATCTTTACCGGTGAGTTTGAGGCTCAGCTCATCGAACTTAACTTTGCCGTCCCACAGCGCATTCAATTCAGCTTCATCTTTCGGCCACGGCGCTTTGCTGCGGTCAAGATTGAAGTTGTCGTTGCCGGTGAAGTCCATTGGACGTTCCAGCACTTTCAGCGCGTATTGATAACGTTCAAAACGACGCTTCTGGGAAAGATTGTAGAGATCGTAGAACAGATCGAGTTTACCGCTGCGCAGCTCATCACCGACGTCGGTTTTACGTTTTGCGAACTGTTCAATGTCACTGGCCAGCAGCACATTGTGACTGTAATCCAGCAGGTTCAGATACCGATCAAAAATTTTGGCCGAAAAGGCCTGATCGAGATCGAACTGACGATAATGTGAACGGGTGAAACGCGAAGTTACGCGCTCACTCACCGTTGCGTGCTGAGTCTCTTCCTTTAACACCGGAATTTGATCTGCACGCGTAATATCGTCCACTGCGAAAGCGTGGCCTGTTATTGCAAACAGGCCAGCCAGCGCGGTGATCTTAAAAAGAGTGTTCATGCCAGGCTTGGCCTCCGTTTCAGAACACCAGGTGTTCTGCGCGTACAATCATTGACATACCAGAAGTCAGCTGCACACGAACGCCATCTTTGGTGATTTCGAGTACGGTGGCATCCATCGCATTGTTACCCGCTTTCACCTTCAGCGCCTGACCAACGCTCAGAGCGTTAATGTCTGAAACCGGAGTGAGGCGTTGTTCTTCGCGAGGCGCACGCTGTGCTTTAGCGGCTGGTTTATCAGCACGCGGTTTACGATCGCTGTTTTCATTACGACGCGGAGCCGGACGAGGTTTACGCTCACGACGTGGAGCCTCTTCCTGACCATTTGCCGCAGCCGCTTCGCGTTTTTTCGCCTGTTGCTCAGCACGCTGTGCCTGAACGCGCGCTTTGGCTTCTTCAAGCTGCTTACGTGCATGTTCAACATGCTGCTCGTCCAGCTCGCCGCAAGGGTTGCCGTCGAGATCGACACGGGTCGCGCCCAGCTTGATACCGTAAAGGTAACGCCAGCTTGACGTATAAAGACGTAAGGCAGAACGCAGTTGAGTTTTGCTGAGACTCATCTCACCCTCAACGCGCGCTACCAGATCCTGAAAAATACCAATTTTCAGGGGGCGAGCTTCGCCTTCAGCAGTGAAACACTGTGGGAAACGCTCAGCCAAAAAGGCAATGACTTCTTTACTACTATTCAACTTAGGTTGATTTTCCATGAAATTTCCTGATTACAACGGACGTTGCCAACTTGCCGCAGGCATGAACAGGCGACATTATAATGACGCCATCAGTAAATGCTACGTTATCCGTTGATTATCCTGCGACGCTCGCAAAGAATTTTTGATAATCGGTCGCGATTAATACGTTTTCAAGATTTGCAACCAGTTCACGCAGGCCTTGCTCGTCCTCGGCATCAAAGCGTCCGAAGACGGTGCTGTCGATATCCAGTACGCCAATAATCTGATTTTTTACGGTCAGCGGCAGAACGATTTCGGAATTACTCGCCGAATCGCATGCAATGTGTCCGTCGAAGGCATGTACATCTTCAACGCGCTGCACCTGATTTTGCGCCACCGCAGTACCGCACACGCCACGTCCCACCGGGATCCGCACGCAAGCAAGCTTGCCCTGGAATGGCCCGAGCACCAGCGTCTCCCCTTCCAGAAGGTAGAAACCCGCCCAGTTCACATCTGACAGTCGTTCAAACAGCAGCGCACTGGTGTTAGCCAGCGTGGCTAAAAAACTGGTCTCACCTGTCATCAATGCCTGGAAATCGCGGTTCAAATCCGCGTAGAATTCTGTTTTGTTCATTAATCAATCACTTGGTTGTCTTACAAAAAATGAGCATAGCCTATTAAAATAAACATTAAATGCGCTCATTCTCAAGATGAATCCCGAGATGAGTTAATATAACGTTAATTAATCCTTTTATGCGCGACTGATGGCACTCAATACTCGAAAACTTACGCCGGCAAAAAAGATCACTGTCCACTCGGTCAGCGATGCGCTACCTCGTGCACATTATCAGCGTTGCCCGCAGTGCGATACGCTTTTTATGTTGCCGAAGATGAAATCACATCAGAGTGCATATTGCCCGCGCTGCGACGCTAAAATACGCGATGGACGCGACTGGTCGTTGACGCGCCTGGCGGCGATGGCCGTTACCATGATTCTGCTGATGCCCTTTGCCTGGAGCGAGCCGCTGCTCAAGCTGTATCTGCTTGGCGTGCGTATCGACGCCAACCTGCTGATGGGAATCTGGCAGATGACCCGGCAGGGCGATCCGCTCACTGGCGCGATGGTGCTGTTTTGCACCGTCGGCGCGCCAATGGTGCTGGTGGCCGCCATTGCTTACCTGTGGTTTGGCAATATTCTGGGCATGAATTTACGCCCGGTTCTGCTGATGCTGGAGAAGCTCAAAGAGTGGGTAATGCTGGATATCTATCTGGTCGGCATTGGCGTCGCGTCAATCAAAGTTCAGGATTACGCCTTTTTACAGCCCGGCATCGGCCTGTTTGCCTTCGTCGCTCTGGTGTTACTGAGTATTCTGACGCTCATCCATCTGAACGTGGAACAACTCTGGGAGCGTTTTTATCCTCAGCGCCCGGCAACGCGGCCTGACCCAAATCTTCGGGCCTGTCTCGGCTGCCATTTTACCGGTCTGCCGGATGCTCGCGGTCGTTGTCCGCGCTGCCACATTCCGTTACGTCTGCGTCGTAAGCAGAGTCTGCAAAAGTGCTGGGCCGCGCTGATTGCTTCCATCGTGTTGCTGCTTCCCGCCAATCTGTTACCGATTTCTATCATTTACGTTAACGGTGCACGGCAGGAAGACACTATCATGTCGGGTATTGTGTCGCTGGCGAACAGTAACTTCGCCGTGGCGGGGGTGGTATTTATTGCCAGTATCCTGGTGCCCTTCACCAAAGTCATTGTCATGTTCACCTTGCTCATCAGTATTCAGTTCAAGTGTGAGCAAGGGTTACGCACGCGCATCCTGCTACTGCGGTTTGTCACGTGGATTGGCCGCTGGTCAATGCTGGATCTGTTCGTTATTTCGTTAATGATGTCGCTGATCAATCGCGATCAGTTACTCGCTTTTACTATGGGACCCGCGGCTTTTTATTTCGGCTCTGCGGTGATATTGACTATTCTTGCAGTGGAATGGCTGGATAGCCGCTTACTTTGGGATGCACATGAGTCAGGAAACGCCCGCTTCGACGACTGAAGCGAGAATTAAAACAAAACGCCGCATTTCGCCATTCTGGTTGCTGCCCGTCATCGCATTGATGATTGCGGGGTGGCTTATCTGGACCAGCTATCAGGATCGCGGTAATACCATCACTATCGATTTCCAGACGGCGGACGGCATCGTCGCGGGGCGAACCCCTGTGCGCTTCCAGGGCGTCGAAGTGGGAACGGTCGAGGATATCCGGCTTGGCAAAGATCTGAACAAAATTCAGGTTCGCGCCAGCATTAAAGCCGATATGCAGGATGCCCTGCGCACTGAGACTCAGTTCTGGTTAGTGACACCCAAAGCCTCTCTGGCGGGAGTTTCCGGGTTGGACGCGCTGGTTGGCGGCAACTATATCGGCATGATGCCCGGAAAAGGTGAGCCGCAGGAGCATTTCACCGCCCTGGACACTCAACCCAAATACCGGCTGAACAACGGCGATCTGATGATCCATCTGCACTCCCCGGACTTAGGTTCGCTGAGCAGCGGTTCGGTGGTCTATTTCCGCAAAATCCCTGTTGGACGCGTGTATGACTATGCCATTAACCCCAATAAACAGGGCGTCACCATTGATGTGCTCATCGAGCGCCGCTTCACCAGTCTGGTGAAAAAAGGCAGCCGTTTCTGGAATGTTTCGGGCGTTGATGCCGACGTCAGTTTCAGCGGTGCCAAAGTGAAGCTCGAAAGCCTTGCGGCGCTGGTCAACGGCGCTATCGCCTTCGACTCACCTGAAAATTCTGATACTGCTGCTGCGGATGACAACTTCGGCCTGTATGCCGATTTGGCCCATAGCCAGCGCGGCGTTATCGTGAAGCTGGCCCTGGCGGATGCCAAAGGACTTAACGCCGGTTCAACGCCATTGATGTACCAGGGTTTGCAGGTCGGGCAACTCACTAAACTGACCTTAAATCCAGGCGGTTCTGTTACGGGCGAAATGACCGTCGATCCGAGCGTGGTCGATCTTCTGCGCGAAAAAACGCGCATTGAGCTGCGTAATCCGAAGATTTCCTTGAGTGATGCCAGCATCAGCAGTTTGCTAACGGGCAGCACATTTGAGTTGATTCCGGGCAAAGGTCAGCCGAACAGTAATTTTGTTATCGCACCGGCTGATAAAGCATTACTGCAAAAGCCAGGCGTGATGACGTTAAACCTGACCGCGCCAGAAAGTTATGGTATCGACGCAGGGCAACCGCTGATATTGCACGGCGTGCAAGTGGGTCAGGTACTTGAGCGCAAGCTGACAGAAAACGGTGTTACCTTCTCGGTTGCGATCGATCCGCAATACCGCGACCTGGTGCATGGCGACAGCAAATTTGTGGTCAACAGTCGGGTGGACGTCAAAGTCGGACTTGATGGCGTGGAATTTCTCGGCGCAAGCGCCAGTGAGTGGATTAACGGCGGTATTCGTATTCTGCCCGGTCAGAAAGGGGCCATGCGCGAGAGCTATCCGCTCTATGCCAATCTGGACAAAGCGATCGAAAACAGCCTGAGTGATTTACCGACCACGACGTTGACGCTGCGTGCCGACACCCTGCCCGATATTCAGGCTGGCTCCGTGGTGTTATATCGCAAGTTTGAAGTCGGGGAAGTGATCACCGTGCGCCCGCGTGCCGACGCGTTTGATATCGAACTGCATATCAAACCGGAGTATCGCAATCTCCTCACCGCTAACAGCGTGTTCTGGGCCGAAGGCGGTGCAAAAGTGCAGCTTAACGGCAGCGGATTAACCGTGCAGGCTTCTCCCCTCTCCCGCGCGCTGCGGGGTGCCATCAGCTTTGACAACTTAAGTGGCGCCGGTGCAAATCAGCGTAAAGGCGATAAACGTATTCTGTATCCGTCAGAAACAACTGCACGCGCGGTCGGCGGTCAGATTACGCTGCATGCCTTTGACGCAGGGAAACTCGCGGAAGGCATGCCAATTCGCTATCTGGGCATCGATATCGGGCAAATCCAGAAGCTGACATTAATTACTGCACGTAATGAAGTGCAGGCCACGGCGGTACTTTACCCGGAATACATGCAGAACTTTGCCCGTACCGGCACGCGTTTCTCGGTGGTGACACCGCAGATTTCCGCCGCTGGCGTTGAGCATCTCGACACCATTCTGCAGCCATACATTAACGTTGAACCGGGTAACGGCAACGTGCGTCGCGAGTTTGAGCTGCAGGAAGCCACCATCACCGACTCTCGCTATCTCGATGGCTTAAGCATCGTGGTGGAAGTACCAGAAGCCGGTTCGATGAGTATCGGCACGCCGGTGTTGTTCCGTGGTATTGAAGTGGGTACCGTGACGGGGCTAACGCTGGGCACACTGTCCGATCGCGTGATGGTCGGGCTACGTATCAGCGAGCGTTATCAGCATCTGGTGCGCAACAACTCGGTATTCTGGCTGGCATCGGGCTATTCCCTTGATTTCGGCCTGACCGGTGGCGTGGTGAAAACCGGGACTTTCAATCAGTTCATTCGCGGCGGCATCGCCTTTGCCACTCCGCCGGGCACACCGCTCGCACCTAAAGCGCAGCCGGGCAAACACTTCCTGTTGCTCGAAAGTGAACCGAAAGAGTGGCGTGAATGGGGAACCGCCCTGCCACGTTAATCGAACGCTCCGGTGTCAACGCACCGGAGCGTTTATGGTACACTTCGCGCTTCATCTTTTCCCTGTGGTACGCCCGTGGCTCAACATTCCGTGTTTCTTCCTGACGAATTCCTGGCGCAAATGCGCGAGGCTCTTCCCGCTCATCTCTCAATGGATGATTTTATCGCCGCCTGCCAGCGTCCGTTACGCCGCAGCATTCGCGTAAACACACTTAAAATCAGCGTCGACGATTTCCTGACTCTGGTTTCGCCCTACCGCTGGCAGCTGACGCCGGTTCCGTGGTGTGCGGAAGGTTTCTGGATTGAACGTGAGGACGAAGATGCTCTCCCTCTCGGGAGCACCGCTGAGCATTTGAGCGGGCTGTTTTACATTCAGGAAGCCAGCTCAATGCTGCCCGTAGCCGCACTGTTCGCCGAGGGAAACCAGCCTGCGCGCGTCATGGACGTCGCCGCCGCTCCGGGCTCCAAAACCACGCAAATTGCCGCCCGCATGGGCAATCGCGGGGCGATTCTGGCCAATGAATTTTCAGCCAGCCGGGTAAAAGTCCTGCACGCCAACATCAGCCGCTGCGGGATCAGCAACGTCGCCCTGACCCACTTTGATGGCCGCGTGTTCGGCGCAGCCGTGCCAGAATCGTTTGATGCGATCCTGCTTGATGCCCCGTGTTCGGGCGAAGGTGTGGTGCGTAAAGATCCCGATGCGTTGAAAAACTGGTCCGTCGCCAGCAATCTTGAAATTGCCGCCACCCAGCGCGAATTGATCGACAGCGCGTTTCACGCCCTGCGCCCGGGTGGGACGCTGATTTATTCCACCTGCACCCTGAATCGTGATGAAAACGAGTCAGTTTGCCTGTGGCTGAAAGAACAGTACCCGGACTCCGTCGAGTGCCTGCCGCTGGAATCGCTGTTCGAAGGCGCAAAAGAAGCGCTAACGCCAGAAGGTTTCCTGCACGTTTTCCCGCAGATTTTCGACTGCGAAGGCTTCTTTGTTGCTCGTCTGCGCAAAACGGCAGCTATTGACGCTTTACCGACGCCTAAATTTAAAGTCGGCAACTTCCCGTTCGCGCCATTGAAAACCCGTGAAACCGCGCAAATCACCGACGCGGCCAACAAAGTCGGGCTCCAATGGAGTGAAAACCTGCGCTTATGGCAGCGCGATAAAGAGATCTGGCTTTTCCCGGTCGAAATCGAGCCGCTGATTGGCAAAGTGCGTTTTTCCCGCATTGGAATGCGCCTGGCGGAAGTGCATAACAAAGGTTATCGCTGGCAGCATGAAGCGGTGATCGCGCTGGCGGGTGACGAAAATACATTCGCCCTAACGCACAAAGAGGCTGAAGAGTGGTATCGCGGACGCGATGTCTACCCGGATCTCACGCCACCGGCTGACGAAATGATCGTCACTTACCAGGGCTTCCCGCTGGGGCTGGCGAAGAAAGTCGGTTCCCGTTTGAAAAACAGTTACCCACGTGAACTGGTTCGCGATGGTCGCCTGTTTACCGGTAACGATCTCAGCGAATAAAAAACCGCACAATTTCACTGGCGCTTTTGCTCTCCTGCACTACGCTGAAAAATGGGCGATCACACTGGTCGTACCAGATTTTAAGCAAAACTGCGGAGAGCAATATGACGAAAACCAGCGTACGTATTGGCGCTTTTGAGATCGACGATGCGGAGTTGCGCGGCGATAATCAGGGCGATCGAACATTAACCATTCCCTGTAAATCCGATCCGGATTTGTGTATGCAACTCGATGCCTGGGATGCCGATACCAGTATTCCGGCAATTCTTGATGGCGAACATTCCGTACTATACCGCGAACATTACGATCAGAAGTCCGATGCCTGGGTCATGCGCCTTGCATGATTCCAAAAAGAACCCGCCCGAAGGCGGGTTATTTATGCCCTCAATATTTCCCCTGCGATAAATCCTCCCCTACACTAACCATTCGGATCGCCAGATCAGAGGATGAGATGTTCGCACTGGTACTGTTTGTTTGTTATCTGGATGGCGGCTGCGATGACATCGTGATTGATGTCTATAACAGCGAAATGCAGTGTGTTGTCTCGAAGAAAGAGCAGCGCATTCGCCACGGCGGTTGCTACCCGGTCGAAGAATTTATCGATGGATTCTGGACTCCGGCCCAGGAATACAGTGACTTTTAGCTACTGGAGTTGCGCGAGGGTGAAGGTGCCGCCAAACACCGCGCCGGTATCGATATAGTGCAGATTATTGAAGTCATAACGTTTTTCTAGCGGCGTATGCCCAAACCAGAAATGGTCCGCTCCGGTTATGCCCTCGTCCCTGCCAGCCATCAAACCCGATAAACGCGACCTGTCCCACAGCACCCGCTGTTTACTGACAGACTTGTCACGGACATAGACCGACTCCGGGTAATCGGCATGGGCAATTACGTTAAGGCCATTAGCGCACAAAATTTCAATAATATGCGGTAATTCCCGGCACGCTTCGAGCAAAGCAATAGCCGTTAATTTTTGCGGGTTCGACAGTCTGGAAAACCATATACCGCCATTGATCGTCCAGAGCGCAAAATCATTATTCCCGAGCGCATCAAGAGCCATTTGTTCATGATTTCCCCGTACGGCGCGAAACCATTTTTCATGCATCAGTTGCAGGCATTTAACGCTGTCAGGCCCTCGGTCAATGAGGTCACCGACTGAAATAAGCAAATCCTCATAAGGATTAAAATGACGCTGATTCAACTCATCCATAAGCTGTTGCCAGCAACCATGAATGTCGCTCACAACCCAGATATGACGCCATTCTTGACCATCGAGTATTTGATACATAGGCCCTCCCTATAAGAGTATAGCTAATACACTTTTTAGCGTTCTGACTCGACGATGTTGCCAACTTCAATCATCGTTAAACGAAGCCGAAATAAAGGTTTAGCCACTCTTAAATCGTTCCAGTCTGGCCTTTAGAATAGAGAAAGAATTCTAAAGAGGTCTCCATCGTGTCTAATACCAGCCTGCCAATCGATGTAACGGAAGCACAGCCCGTCAATATTATTTCCTCCCTGACAAATGGTCAGCTTATACCTGGCCCGATCTGGAGGAAGCGTGACTATCGTATCAAGTTCTTCCTGCGCTCATTGCTGTTCTGGTCTTCGACAAATCGCATGCTGACCGCTCTGGCACATCGCACGGATTTCTATCGCCTTCTGGCCGCACAGGTGACGCTGCCGAGCAAAACGCACCGTCAATATCTGACGCGCGGGATGAATGCAAACCAGCGTGCCGAGGCCATCGTTCATCACTATGAATGGCTCGATGCCCTGCCGGATGCTAATCTGGCGACCGCACTGACTCATCCGACGGCTCATCCGGTGCTCAATTTTCAGGCTAAAGATGATGCGAGTTATACCGTTTATGCATCGTCGGCCAGCAAAGCAGAGCGCGAAGGTGAAAGTACGCTATGGCTCCGTGACGAAGAAGACACCCTGCTGGCGAGTCTGACGTTTAGCGTTGTTCCCGAAGGCGACAGTTCTGCGCTAGTGATCGGCGGATTGCAAGGCCCGCGTCGTGGAGTCACGCGCGAAACGATCAAAAAAGCCACTCGCGCCTGCCACGGCCTGTTCCCGAAACGGGTTCTGATGGAGGTGATTTTTAACCTCGCCGCCAAAAGCAATATCACTGCCATGTATGGTGTCAGCGACGAAGGACACGTTTTCCGCGCCCTGCGCTATCGCCTGAGTAAAGGCCGCCACTTCCACGCCAGCTATGATGAGTTCTGGGCGTCCATCGACGGTAAGAAAATGTCCGCGTATCGCTGGCAGCTTCCACTGCAGATGGAGCGTAAATCTCTTGAGGATATCGCCAGTAAAAAACGCGCCGAATATCGCCGCCGTTTTGGCCTGCTGGATGAAATCGCAGAAGGCATCAACGCCCGCTTTTAACCGAGCTGGCGGTGAACGCCTCCACACAAAAATTTAACAAAACCGCCAAAAAGCGCTGGACTTTCGCCCGCCTGATTGTGGTATGGTTAAATTCGAGGCGCAGGATGTTCCTCATCTGCCATGAGTGAAAACAGGAAATAACGTTCACTTTCATGCAGATAAAAAGAGACCGAATACGATTCCTGTATTCGGTCCAGGGAAATGGCTCTTGGGAGAGAGCCGTGCGCTAAAAGTTGGCATTAATGCAGGCTCAAGTCGCCTGACACTTTAAGAATAGATGACGACGCCAGGTTTTCCAGTCCGCAGCAAAAGTGGTCAGAAAATTTCGCGATTGAGCATCCCAAAACAAAAAAACCGCACTGCTTCCTGTCAGAAGCCTGCGGTTTTTTTATTGGAAACCTAAGATTAACAGAGCGTGTTGGCACGCTCGATAAACGGGGCGAGGCTCATCTTCTGGCTCGGGTTTGCCGGGTCGTCAATCTGGATAATGCTGATGGGCTGGCCGTTGCTCTTGCCGCTGGCAACCTGCTGCTCGGCAACATCATTAAGCGGGTATTGCACCAGGGTGCTCGGATTGATGGCATAGAGTGCGTGGCCTGGACGGCAGGTCAGCATGACCTCTTCGCGGTTAAAGGCCCACTTATCTTTACCCACTTCAAAGCGGCTCACGGTAATCACCTGCGGAGCAGCAAACGCGGAACTGGCGCACGCCAGCAAGACGAGAGAAAGAACTGTTTTTTTCATACGTTTTAAACCTTGTCAGAAAGGCTCCCAGGTCGCGAACAGACTGACGATTGCCAGCACCAGCGCCCCCAGAACCACCTCAGCCTGTGTCATCCAGATAAAGAGTTGTTGTTCGCGCCCCGATTCAGGACGAAATCGCGGAACCAAAAGATACCGATTCAGCAGCGCAATAACCACCATCATCGCCACCAGCGCACATTTCACCAACAGCAATTGCCCATATTCCGTGCGCCACGGCCAGTTCAGGCCGAGGATCAGCAGCATATTGACTACACCGGTCAGGATCACACCCGCCACCGCATAATGCCCGATACGCGAAAAACGCATCATGGTATAGATGGCCTGCACGCGCCAGCGCCCTTTTGCCAGCCGCATGCAAAACACCAGCGGGAGCAACGCGCCAACCCAGGTCGCTGCGCTGAGCAAATGAACTGCGTGATTAATCCGCTGCAGAACGCCCGGAACGCCGTCGCGCATCGCCGCATGGCCAACACCCGCGAGTAAAATAAACTGGCCGATGGCGAGCAACAGCAACAGGCGCGCGCTTTTCGCAGGTGCGATCCAGGCCGCACAAGCGGTGAGGAGTGCCAGCACGATTTGCCACAGCCAGACGCCGCCAAACCGCGTGCTGGCGACCGCCTGCCAGATTTCCGGCTGAATAACGTCACCCCAGCCGTCGCCCATTAATCCGCCCTGCACCGCCAGCATCAACAGCGCAGTGAACAGGCTCACCAGCGCGGCCATTTTTTGCTGCCACTGGAATCGACGCGTCATCAGCCTGTGCAGGGAAAACGGAGCCAGCCATGCGCTGTAAAACGCATTGCCGAATATCAGCATCAGCGCCGCAAAATGCACAAAACGCAGAGCGACGTAACTGAACGCCAGCATCTTATTTCACGCTAAAGTGATAACTGCCTTTAGTTTTATGGCCGTCAACAGAGACGACATGCCAGTCAACGGCATAGCTACCCGGCGTCAATGGCTGCTCAATAGGAACAATCAGCTGCGTGTTGTCGTTTTCTGCACGCTTCACCGCGCCGATTTTAACGATCTGCTGTTTATCGCCGGTGATTGAAACACCGCTGAATTTAGGCTCAATCCCTTCCGAAAAATTGAGCGTCAGCGCCTGTGGGGCAGCGGTCACAGCTGCGTCGGCAGCCGGGTACTGATGCTTCAAATGGGCATGAGCTAGCGCGGCAGGTACCGTCGCCACGGAAAACAGAAATGTCAGAGCGCAAGCCGCGCGGGATGCAGTGAATACCATATCAATCATTCCTTTGGGTTATGTCTATATGACAGAGGATAACTCTGTATAATATCTGAGTCGAGGATGATTCTGTGCAGGCTTGTCAACGCAGAGCAACCACGGTAAGGTCAGCGCCGCATAATCAGGAGAAGGCAATGAAGATCAATCTGGCTACTATCCCCCAGGATGAAATGGACAAAGTGAATGTCGATCTCGCGGCGGCAGGCGTGGCATTCAAAGAGCGCTATAACATGCCGGTTATCGCGGAAGTCGTTGAGCGCGAGCAGCCCGCTCATCTGCGCGACTGGTTTCGCGAGCGCTTAATTGCCCATCGTCTTAAATCCGTCACGCTGTCGCGCTTACCGTACGAACCTAAAGTTAAGTAAACCCGGCGCGTCGTTACACTTCCTTACATGGATTGTGGCAGGATAGAAAAACCCTGAAGTATTCAGGTGTATTATCAATCCCTGAGACGAGTGTATAAGGAAGTCACGATGTCCCAATGGAATATTGCCGCCGCGCAGTATGCCCCTCGGCATAACTGCATCGATGCCCACGTGCAGCATCATCTTCGCTTTATCAACGCAGCCGCCCGTCAGCAGTGCCACTTGCTGGTTTTCCCTGAACTCTCTCTGACCGGCCCTGCCGACGCCGACGCCGCGTTGCCCGACGCGCCCAGCGAGCAAGCATTAGCCCCCCTCGTCGAGGCGGCGCATACTCTGTCTATTACCGTAATTGCCGGCATCACTGTGGAAACCGGCGGTGAGCGTCAGAAAGGTTTGGCCCTCTTTTCCCCGAATCAAACTCACGTTTTACGCTATTCGCAGGGCAGCGGTGCGTGCCTGACGCCGGGTAACACGCAGCTTACGATTGTGGATGGTCAAACGGAACGATTGAGTCTCGATCCCCAGGCGGCGTTATTCACCTGTAGCCAGGCGGTCGGTGAGTTGCGCTGGCGTGATTCCATCAGCCGCCTGCAACGCTTTGCCCATAAATATGCCATTACCGTGCTGATGGCGAATTCAGACGGTCACAGCGCACTTTGGGATTCTAGCGGACAATTGATTGTGCGCGCCGACCGGGGTGAGCTGTTATTAACCGGAACATGGGGCAAGCAGGGTTGGCAAGGTGATATCATTCCTTTACGCTAACGTTTTTACGGCCAGGAGTGAGCCATGCTGCGTGTAATCGACACCGAAACCTGTGATCTTCAGGGCGGGATTGTAGAGGTTGCGTCCGTTGACGTGATTGACGGACAGATCGTTAACCCCATGAGCCATCTGGTTCGGCCCGATCGCCCTATTAGCGCACAGGCGATGGCGATTCATCGCATCACCGAATCGATGGTGGCGGACAAACCGTGGATTGAAGAGGTGATACCGAACTACTTCGGCAGCCCGTGGTACGTAGCGCACAACGCCAGTTTTGACCGCCGCGTGTTACCGGAGATGCCCGGCGAGTGGATTTGCACCATGAAGCTGGCCCGTCGCGCCTGGCCGGGAATTAAATACAGCAATATGGCACTGTATAAATCCCGTAAGCTCAGCGTGAAAACGCCGGAAGGGTTACATCATCACCGTGCGCTGTACGATTGCTACATCACGGCGGCGTTACTCATTGATATTATGAATAACACTGGCTGGACGCCGGACGAGATGGCGACCATCACCGGTCGCCCCGCTCTGCTGACCACCTTTACCTTTGGTAAATATCGTGGCAAACCGGTGTCCGAAGTGGCCGAGCGCGATCCGGGCTATCTGCGCTGGTTATACAATAACCTCGACCGCATGAGCCCGGAGTTGCGCCTGACGCTGCGTCATTATCTCGACGAAGCCTAATCCGCCGCGTGGCCTGGCAGCGTCTCTTGCGCCAGGCCAATCAGGAATGCATATTCAAGTGCCACGCCTTCATAGGATTTAAATCGCCCTGATTTCCCGCCGTGACCAGAATCCATATCGGTACAGAGCAAAAGGAGATTATCGTCGGTTTTTAGCTCTCGCAGTTTCGCCACCCATTTCGCCGGTTCCCAATACTGCACCTGAGAATCATGCAGGCCGGTGGTCACCAGCATATGCGGATAGGCCTTCGCTTCGACATTATCGTACGGGCTGTACGCTTTCATGTAGCGATAGTAGGTTTCGTCCTGAGGGTTGCCCCACTCTTCAAATTCGCCCGTCGTTAACGGAATTGACTCATCGAGCATCGTGGTCACGACGTCAACGAACGGCACCTGGGCGACGATACCTTTAAACAGCTCTGGGCGCTGGTTAATCACCGTCCCCATCAGCATCCCACCTGCGCTGCCGCCCATGCCAAAGCACAGTTTCGGACAGCCGTAGCCCAGTGCAATCAAGCCATCGCACACGTCGAGATAGTCGTTGAAGGTGTTTTTCTTTTTCAGGAACTTGCCTTCTTCGTACCAGTGCTGACCCAATTCCCCGCCGCCGCGAACGTGTGCAATAGCGAACACAAATCCTCGGTCGAGCAGACTGAGTCTGCTGCCACTAAAATCGGCGTCCATGCTGGCACCGTATGAACCATAGCCATACACCAGCAGCGGATTTTTGCTCTTGCGGAAATGATCTTTGTGATACACCAGCGATACCGGTACTTCCACGCCGTCTCGCGCCGTTATCCACAGATGCTCGCTGCGATAGTGGCTGGCATCAAAACCAGCCACTTCGGATTGCTTCAGCACTTTCCGCTGGCCGGTATTCATATCGAGTTCAAACAGCGTGTCGGGGGTGGTCATCGACGAATAGCCATAGCGCAGACGCGAGGATTCCGGCTCCGGGTTATAGCCAATCCAGGTCACGTATGCCGGATCGTCAAAGGCGATCCCCACCACTTCGCGCGTTTTACGGTTGATTTGTCGGATACTGGTCAGCCCGCGCTGGCGCTCTTCCACCACCAGCCAATCGGTAAAGAGCGTGAAGCCCTCCAGCATCACCTGCTCGCGCGCCGGGATCAGCACTTCCCATTTACGCTCATCGCGCACTTTGGTTTTATACAGGCCAAAATTTTTGCCTTCCCGATTTGAGCGCAGATAGAACGTGTGCTGGAAATGGTCAAGGCTGTACTCGTGGTCTTTGCGGCGCGGTAAAAAACAGAGAGGCTGCGCGTCGGGCAGTTCTGCATCGAGCAGCAGCACTTCGGTGGTGGTGGCGCTGGCCAGCGAGATAATGACATAGTGACGCGAGGTGGTTTTGTGCAGGCTAACGTAAAAAGTGTCGTCCTTTTCCTCGTACACCAGCTCATCGTTGCCAGAGGATGTCCCTACGGTGTGCCGCCAGACCTGATAAGGCAGCAGCGTCGAGGCGTGCTTTTTGACGTAATAGACCGTTTCGGAATCATTCGCCCAGACAAAATCGGACGAAACGTTGTCCAGCATTTCCGGATACCAGTTTCCCGTTTCCAGGTTACGAAAACGCAGTCCGTACTGGCGGCGAGACAAGTAATCTTCCGCCAACGCCATAATGGTGTTATCGGGTGAAATCCCCATCCCACCGAGAGTATAAAATTCGCTGTGCGCCGCGCGCTGATTGGCATCGAGCAGCGTTTCCCACTCGTCCCATTCCGCACAAAGCACTGACTGGCGCTGGTAAATGGCGTATTCGCTGCCCGGCTCGTAAAGATGGCGATAGCGGTAGCCGTTTTTGGTCCAGGGCGCGGAGATATCGCGCTGCGGCACACGCGCGACCATTTCTGTCAGCAGGCTGTCCTGAAGCGCCTGCTGCGAAGACATCACCTTTCGGCCGTAATCATTTTCCTGGTGAAGGTAATCAAGTACTTCCGGCTGCGCGCGATCGTCATCGCGCAGCCAATAGTAATTATCAATGCGCGTATCACCGTGGGTGGTGAGCGCTTTGGGAATGCGTCGGGCTTTTGGCAACATATCAGTTTTCTTTTTGGTTTTACACCCTATAAGGGTGGCAAAACGCACGCACGATGCAAGCGAAACGTGACAGCTGCCGGGTAAAATTAACCCTGTAATGCCTGTTTTTGCTGTTGAATATCCTGTTCAATCCCTTCGCGCACATCCTGCGGGATTTTTAGTGCATCACCGAGCGCATTCAGATAGCTGCGCTCCATAAAGTGATCGATATCGATAGCTGCTGCACTCAGGAAATAAAGCTCAAGCGCCTCTTCCTCGTTTTTCACACTTTGCGCCAGACGGTTTGGGTCCAGCGGTTGTTCAATCGCCTGCGCCACCAGCGCCCGGCCCTGCTGTTCAACACCCGCTTCGCGCATTTGCTGTTCGATAGCGGCGCGTTCTTTGTCATCAATATGCCCGTCGCTTTTGGCGGCAAACACCAGCGCCAGAATCAGTCGTTCGGTGCGCAAATCCATCGGCGTAACCTGCTGACCAAACTGCGGCTCATCCTGATGGGCGGTGCGCACTTTATCTTTGTATTTGTTCCATAACACCGTTCCGGCAATGGCACCGCCACCCGCCAGCAACGCGCCGGTGCCGTATTTCGCCAGCAATTTACGCGAGGATTTATTGGCTACCAGCAGGCCTGCCAGCCCGCCGAGCGCTCCAGGCACCAGCAGCTTACTCAGCCCCTCTCCGCCCGTTGACGACGCCTTTTGCCCTAACATGGACTGCAATTGATTCAACCAGCCTGACATGATTTTCCCCACTTAACGGTTCGCAATGGTTACAGCCTATGCGAGGTGATGTCAGGAAATGTCTGTCGGCACTAAAGAAGCGCAAATTTCCCGGGCACATCATCACGCTAGCTTCTGAGGGAAGACAGACGCAAACGTTTTCGTTTATACTGCGCGCAACTTTTTCAGGGGGAATTTATGACTCTTTTAGGAACTGCACTGCGTCCAGCCGCGACGCGCGTCATGCTGTTGGGTTCAGGCGAACTGGGAAAAGAAGTGGCTATTGAGTGCCAGCGCCTGGGCGTAGAAGTGATCGCCGTCGATCGGTATGCTGATGCGCCCGCCATGCACGTGGCACACCGCTCATACGTGATCAATATGCTCGACGGTGATGCCCTTCACGCACTGATTGAGCAGGAAAAACCTGATTATGTGGTCCCGGAAATCGAAGCTATCGCCACCGATACACTGATTGCCCTGGAGCACGAAGGACAGCGCGTAGTCCCTTGCGCCCGAGCGGCAAAACTGACCATGAACCGGGAAGGCATTCGCCGTCTTGCCGCAGAAGAGTTAGCGATTCCCACATCACGCTACCGCTTTGCCGATGGAAAAGACGATTTCCTGCAGGCCGTGGAACAGATTGGTTACCCGTGCATCATTAAGCCGGTGATGAGCTCCTCCGGCAAAGGCCAGAGCTTTATCCGTGACGCATCCGCACTTGATAAGGCGTGGGATTACGCCCAACAAGGCGGCCGCGCGGGTGCCGGGCGCATCATCGTTGAAGGCGTAGTGAAGTTTGATTTCGAAATCACCCTGCTGACGGTCAGCGCGGTGGACGGCGTGCATTTCTGCGACCCGATTGGTCATCGTCAGGAAGATGGCGATTATCGTGAGTCCTGGCAGCCGCAGCAGATGAGTCAACTGGCGCTGGAGCGCGCGCAGGAGATGGCCCGTAAAGTGGTGCTGGCGCTGGGCGGTTACGGTCTGTTTGGCGTTGAGCTGTTCGTCTGCGGTGATGAGGTGATTTTCAGTGAAGTCTCGCCACGTCCGCACGACACCGGGATGGTGACGCTGATTTCACAGGATCTTTCGGAATTCGCCCTGCACGTGCGCGCATTCCTCGGCTTGCCGGTCGGCGGGATTCGTCAGTATGGCCCGGCTGCTTCCGCCGTGATCCTGCCGCAGCTAACCAGTCAAAATGTGACCTTCGGAAACGTTGAAGCCGCTGTCGGCGCGGGTCTGCAGCTGCGTCTGTTTGGTAAACCGGAAATTGATGGAAGCCGTCGTCTGGGCGTGGCGTTAGCCACAGGTGAAAGCGTGGAAAGTGCGGTTGAGCGCGCGAAAAATGCAGCGCAGGCCGTCAGTGTGAAGGGATAAAAAAAGCCGGGTGGCGCTGACGCTTACCCGGCCTACTTTTCAGAGTTTAACGACGGATATTACTTCGCGCCTTCAACCGCTTCACGCGCCAGCTTAGTAATTCGATCCCAGTCGCCCGCTTCCAGCGCATCCGCCGGAACCAGCCAGGAGCCACCGATACACAGAACGCTTTTCAGCGCCAGGTAGTCACGGTAGTTCGCTGGAGAGATGCCACCCGTTGGGCAGAAACGCACCTGAGAGAACGGACCCGCGATCGCCTGCAACGCTTTGGTGCCGCCGTTAGCTTCAGCCGGGAAGAATTTGAACTCTTTCAGGCCGTAATCCATACCCAGCATCAGCTCGGACACGGTGCTGATCCCAGGGATCAACGGAATAGTGCCTTCTGTTGCGGCTTTCAGCAGCGGCTCGGTCAGGCCTGGACTGATGGCGAACTGTGCGCCCGCTTCAGTCACTTCCGCCAGTTGCTGTGGATTCAGAACCGTACCGGCACCGATAATCGCATCCGGCACTTCTTTCGCGATAGCGCGAATCGCGTCCATCGCGCAAGCGGTACGCAGTGTGACTTCCAGAACACGAACACCACCTGCAACCAGCGCTTTCGCCATTGGGACGGCATGCTCCAGTTTGTTCACCACGATAACCGGCACTACCGGGCCAGTTGTCAGGATTGCTTCTGCACTTGTTTTCCAGTTTTTCATCAGTGTTTTTCTCTCGCCAGATCGTTAATTCTTGTCGTCTTAAAACGTAATACAGGTTGCGCCCTGCTCAGCACCGGAGAGTTTCTCGCGCAGTGCACTGAACATTTCGCGTCCTGTTCCCACACGCGACGCGCTCAGGTCAGGAATATGCGGCTTACGGGCTGCCAGTTCGGCTTCATCCACCAGCAGGGTCAGTTCGCCTGTCTGGCCATTGACGCGGATAATATCGCCATCGCGGACTTTCGCCAGTAACCCACCGTCGTAAGCTTCGGGAGTGACGTGGATCGCTGATGGCACTTTACCTGATGCGCCAGAGAGTCGTCCATCGGTAACCAACGCAATTTTGAAACAGCGGTCCAATAATACACCAAGTGGTGGCATAAGTTTATGTAATTCTGGCATGCCGTTGGCTTTTGGTCCCTGATGGCGAACGACCACCACGCAGTCTTTGTTCAGCAGACCGGCTTCGAAGGCCGGCAGCACGTCGTGCTGGCTTTCGAAAATCACCGCAGGAGCTTCGACAATCTGGTTTTCAACCGGCACTGCGGAGGTTTTCATCACCGCGCGACCGAGGTTTCCGCTCAGCACTTTGGTGCCGCCGTGATGGGAGAATGGCTTCGCGAAAGTGGCGATAACCTGCTCATCGAGAGAATCCTGCGCGCCTTCGCGCCAGTCGAGCTGGCCGTCGTTCAGCCACGGCTCCAGGGTGTAACGTTGCAGGCCAAAACCGGCCACCGTATTGACGTCTTCATGCAGCAGCCCGCCTTTCAGCAGCTCGCGGATCAGCACCGGTACGCCGCCCGCCGCCTGGAAGTGGTTGATATCTGCCGGGCCGTTCGGGTAGAGACGCGCCATCAGCGGCACGATTTCTGACAGATCGGAGAAATCATCCCAGTTGATCTGTATACCCGCCGCACGCGCCATCGCCACCATATGCATGGTGTGGTTGGTGGAACCGCCGGTCGCCAGCAACGCGACGATCCCGTTGACGATCACTTTTTCGTCGACCATTTTACCCAGCGGCATCCACTCGTTGCCATTGCCGGTCAGACGCGTCACCTGGCGGGCGGCGGCTTCGGTCAGCGCCTGACGCAGCGGGGCATCCGGCTGAACGAACGACGAGCCAGGAAGCTGCATCCCCATGAACTCCACCACCATTTGGTTGGTGTTGGCAGTGCCGTAAAACGTACAGGTACCCGCGGCGTGATATGACGCGGCTTCGGCTTCCAGCAGTGCGCTGCGATCCACTTTGCCTTCGGCGTACAGCTGACGGATGCGGACTTTTTCTTTATTCGGTAAACCGCTCGCCATCGGGCCAGACGGGACAAAAATGGCGGGTAAATGGCCGAATGACAACGCCGCCATCGCCAGACCTGGGACAATCTTGTCGCACACACCGAGGTACAGCGCACCGTCAAACATATTGTGGGACAGCCCCACCGCCGCGGACATCGCGATAATTTCACGGCTCAACAGGGACAGTTCCATTCCGTCCTGGCCCTGGGTCACACCGTCACACATGGCGGGCACACCGCCCGCAACTTGGCCGACCGCATTGGCGCTGTGCAGCGCTTTGCGGATAATTTCCGGGTAATGTTCATACGGCTGATGGGCGGAGAGCATATCGTTGTAGGAGGTGATGATCGCAATATTGTTACGCAGCATGCTTTTCAGCGAGGCTTTATCGTCCGGCTGGCAGGCGGCGAAACCGTGGGCCAGGTTACCGCAAGCGAGTTGCGAACGATGTACCGTATCGGTCTTCGCCTGCTGGATGCGGGCGAGGTAGGCAGAACGCGTCTCTTTTGAGCGCTCAGTAATGCGTTGTGTTACGCGTAACAATACAGGATTCATAGAAGCTCCTCTAATTTATCTGTCCTGGCTCGGGAGTTAACAAGGTGAATCGCTTGTATTAACAAGGCTGAAACGCTTGCAGTCCGTAGCTCGGGGGCAAAATCGCTGCAGCCAGTGTAATAAAAAAAGCTCCACGGGTGAATCCACGTGGAGCTTAAATGCTTAAAAATTGTGCCACAATCTGTGTTAGATCATGTTACCGGTAAAATAACCCGTTCGGATTAGCTTCCGGCTTACTCGAACTCGTTCCAGGAACGGCCATCGCGGGTGATCATCGCCACTGAAGCGACCGGTCCCCAGGTACCTGCCTGATACGGTTTAGGCGCATCCTGATCGGCGGCCCAGGCTTCAGTAATGGAGTCGACCCATTTCCATGCTTCTTCCACTTCATCACGACGTACGAACAGCGCCTGAATACCACGCATGGTTTCGAGCAGCAGACGCTCGTAAGCATCGGCCAGGTGCGTTTCGTTAAAGGTTTCGGAGTAGCTCAGGTCCAGCTTGGTGGTCTGCAGGTTGTGCTTATGATCCAGACCCGGCACTTTGTTCAGCACCTGAATATCCACACCTTCATCAGGCTGCAAACGGATAGTCAGCTTGTTCTGCGGCAGTTCCTGCCAGGACTCTTTGAACAGGTTCAGCTCTGGGTTTTTGAAATAAACCACCACTTCAGAACATTTGGTCGGCAGACGTTTACCGGTGCGCAGGTAGAACGGAACACCCGCCCAGCGCCAGTTATCGATATCAACGCGGATCGCCACAAACGTTTCGGTGTTGCTGGTCTTGTTCGCACCCTCTTCTTCCAGGTAGCCAGGGACTTTTTTGCCCTGCGCGAAACCAGCGGTGTACTGACCGCGAACGGTTTTCTCACGTACATTCGAGCGATCGATACGACGCAAAGATTTCAGCACTTTCACTTTTTCGTCGCGAATGTTGTCCGCTGACAGGTCAGACGGCGGAGACATGGCGATCATGCACAGGATTTGCAGCAGGTGGTTCTGAATCATGTCGCGCATCTGGCCGGCCTGGTCAAAGTAACCCCAACGCCCTTCGATGCCCACTTCTTCAGCCACGGTAATTTCGACGTGATCGATAGTGCGGTTGTCCCAGTTGTTGGCAAACAGGGAGTTCGCGAAACGCAGGGCCAGCAGGTTCAGAACCGTCTCTTTACCCAGATAGTGGTCGATACGGTAAACCTGGCACTCTTCAAAGTACTCGCCCACCTGGTCATTGATTTCGCGGGAAGTGGCAAGCGAGGTGCCCAGCGGTTTTTCCATGACGACACGCGCAGGCTTGGCGTTGAGCTTCGCTTCGCCCAGGCCTTTGCAGATCGCGCCAAAGGTGCTTGGCGGCATGGCGAAATAGTTGATCGTGACGCGGTTTTCCTGGTCCAGCATTTTGCCCAGACGGCCAAACGCCTTGGTGTCATTGACGTCGAGGTTGCAGAAATCAAGACGTCCACTCAGCGCATCCCACAAACTTTCATCGATCTTTTCTTTCATGAACGTTTCGAGCGCTTCACGCACCACTTTGATGTAGGCGTCTTTATCCCAGTCAGCGCGGCCCACGCCCAGGATACGAGTATCCGGGTGGATCTGACCTGCTTTTTCCAGTTGATACAGGGAAGGCAGCAATTTCCGGCGTGCAAGATCGCCTTTCGCGCCGAAAATGACCAGGTCACATGCCTGGGCTGTTTGCGTTACCGCCATGTCATTCTCCTCAGTTGGATATCCTGGTGCTTTTGCCAGAATATCGTTGTAATTTTATTACAATGCACTGTACTGCTTTTACGTCATTCCCGAAACCATTAGCGCTTAACGTCGCGTGCGATAACGCGATTTTTCTCTGTTTACGCGCTTCAGTGACGGCAATCACTGCGAATCTGTTGATTCCTGGTTGCGAGCGGGTCGTTGAGAAAACCCGACCGCGATCAAGTAATGAAAAAAAACAACATTATTTCATGTTCTTCATTACCCTTCTGCAAGGCCACAGGGGTATATTCTTCCTAATTCGAATCACGATTTCATCAATTAATGAAATCGTTTCCACCCATGAGCGTCTTGTCAAAATGAACATGCTGGAAAAAATCCAGTTTCAACTGGAACACCTTAGCAAATCCGAGCGTAAAGTGGCTGAAGTTATTCTCGCCTCTCCAACGCAGGCCATTCATTCCAGCATCGCCGCTCTGGCGCAGGAGTCGGGTGTCAGCGAGCCCACCGTCAACCGTTTTTGTCGTAGCCTTGAGACGCGCGGGTTTCCCGATTTTAAACTGCATCTGGCTCAAAGTCTGGCAAACGGCACGCCCTATGTAAATCGTAATGTCGATGAAGATGACAGCGTAGAGGCTTATACCGGTAAAATATTTGAATCCGCGATGGCGACGCTCGACCACGTGCGTCAGTCGCTGGATAAAGCTTCGCTTAATCGCGCCGTTGATTTACTGACTCAGGCGAAGAAAATCGCCTTCTTCGGACTGGGTTCTTCAGCCGCTGTTGCGCACGACGCCATGAACAAATTTTTCCGCTTTAATGTCCCGGTTATTTACTCCGATGACATTGTGCTGCAACGCATGAGCTGTATGAATTGTAACGAAGATGACGTGGTGGTGCTGATCTCCCACACCGGGCGCACCAAAAGTCTGGTGGAACTGGCGCAGCTGGCGCGTGAAAACGATGCCATGGTGATTGCGCTCACCACCGCAGGCACCCCCCTGGCGCGAGAAGCGACGTTAGCCATCACCCTGGACGTGCCGGAAGATACGGATATGTACATGCCGATGGTCTCCCGACTTGCGCAATTAACCGTCATCGACGTGCTGGCTACCGGTTTTACACTGCGCCGTGGCGCGAAATTCAGAGATAACTTGAAGCGGGTCAAAGAAGCGCTCAAGGAATCGCGTTTTGATAAAGAATTGCTCATTAAGGGCGATGTACCCTAAATGTTTTTATAAGGTTGTTACTTTTTTCGGTATTCGGTAAGTTTCTACACAGCACCGAATCTATGTTCACGCAACACCAAAGTTGTTTCAGTCAACGGAGTATTACATGTCCAGAAGGCTTCGCAGAACCAAGATCGTGACCACTTTAGGCCCGGCAACCGACCGCGATAATAATCTTGAGAAAATTATCGCCGCAGGCGCCAACGTGGTACGCATGAACTTCTCTCACGGTACGCCAGAAGATCACAAATTACGTGCAGATAAAGTCCGTGAGATCGCGGCAAAACTGGGGCGTCATATCGCCATCCTCGGCGACCTGCAGGGTCCGAAGATCCGCGTATCGACGTTTAAAGAAGGCAAAGTTTTCCTCAACATCGGCGATAAATTCCTCCTCGACGCCAACCTCGGTAAAGGCGAAGGCGACAAAGAGAAAGTGGGCATCGACTATAAAGGTCTGCCTGCTGACGTAGTGCCGGGCGATATCCTGCTGCTGGATGATGGCCGCGTGCAGCTTAAAGTGCTGGAAGTTCAGGGCATGAAAGTGTTCACCGAAGTGACCGTTGGCGGCCCGCTTTCCAACAACAAAGGCATTAACAAACTCGGCGGTGGCCTCTCTGCCGAAGCGCTGACCGACAAAGACAAAGCCGACATCATCACTGCAGCGCAGATTGGCGTCGACTACCTTGCCGTCTCCTTCCCGCGCTGCGGCGAAGACCTGAACTATGCTCGCCGTCTGGCGCGCGATGCAGGTTGCGACGCCAAAATCGTTGCGAAAGTAGAACGTGCGGAAGCCGTTTGCAGCCAGGATGCGATGGATGATGTGATTCTGGCCTCTGACGTGGTGATGGTTGCCCGTGGCGATTTGGGCGTTGAAATTGGTGACCCGGAACTGGTCGGTATTCAGAAAGCGTTGATCCGCCGTGCGCGTCAGCTGAACCGTTCTGTCATCACTGCGACCCAGATGATGGAATCAATGATTACCAACCCAATGCCGACGCGCGCAGAAGTGATGGACGTGGCCAACGCAGTACTGGACGGTACCGATGCGGTCATGTTATCAGCAGAAACGGCAGCAGGTCAGTATCCGGCTGAAACCGTGGCAGCCATGGCGCGCGTATGCCTGGGCGCAGAAAAAATCCCAAGCATTAATGTCTCCAAACACCGCCTGGACATTCAGTTTGATAACGTGGAAGAAGCGATTTCCATGTCCGCGATGTACGCGGCAAACCACCTGAAAGGTGTAACTGCGATCATCACCATGACCGAATCCGGACGCACTGCGCTGATGACGTCCCGTATCAGCTCCGGTCTGCCGATTTTCGCCATGTCTCGTCATGAGCGCACTCTGAATCTGACCGCGCTGTACCGTGGCGTTACGCCGGTTTACTTCGACAGCACCAATGACGGTGTTGCGGCGGCTAATGATGCGGTCAATCTGCTGCGCGACAAGGGCTATCTGGTTTCCGGTGATATCGTTATTGTGACGCAGGGTGACGTCATGAGCACCATCGGTTCGACGAACACCACTCGCGTGATGACCGTCGAGTAATATCGGCAGTTGTTGTAGCCAAAAAAATCCCCCGTCTCCGGGGGATTTTTTATTTCTTCGGGAACAACTCTTTACGCTTATACGGCTCTTTCTCGCCGGGTTTACGCGTCTTAAGCAATTTCAGAATCCACGTGTACTGCTCAGCATGCGGGCCGACGAGGATTTCGACCTCTTCGTTCATCCGGCGTGCGATGGTGTTGTCGTCAGCTTCCAGAAGATCGTCCATCGGCGGTCGCACTTCGATGGTCAGACGATGGGTTTTGCCATCGTAAATCGGGAACAGCGGTACAACGCGGGCGCGGCAAACTTTCATCAGCCGACCAATCGCAGGCAGCGTAGCTTTATAAGTGGCAAAGAAATCGACAAATTCGCTGTGCTCAGCACCGTGATCCTGATCCGGCAAATAGTAGCCCCAGTAACCCTCACGCACCGACTTAATGAACGGTTTGATGCCATCGTTTCGCGCATGAAGGCGGCCACCAAAACGACGGCGGACGGTGTTCCACACATAATCAAAAATTTTGTTACCCTGGTTATGGAACATGGCTGCCATTTTCTGGCCCTGAGAAGCCATTAACATCGCGGGAATGTCCACGCCCCAGCCGTGCGGCACGAGGAAAATGACTTTTTCGTCGTTACGACGCATCTCATCGATAATCTCCAGCCCTTTCCAGTCTACGCGCTTCATGACCTTTTCCGGCCCGCGCAGCGCCAGCTCACCCATCATCGCCATCGCCTGTGGCGCAGTGGTGAACATGGCGTCAATAATCGCTTCGCGTTCGGCGTTGGTCTTTTCAGGGAAACAGTAATAAAGATTGATCTGCGCGCGACGACGCGCGCTTTTGCCCAGCCGTCCGGCTAACAGGCCAATTTTACCCAGCACCGGGTCACGTACAGATGCAGGAAGCAGCGCAATGCCCGCAAAGGCATAAACACCCAGCCACGCGCCCCAGTTGCGCGGGTGACGAAAAGATTTCTCAAACTCGGGAATGTATTCACTGTTGTTTTTTTGGGTTTCCATGCGGGTTCCAGGGTCTGGTGAAGCACAAAATAATAATGAGTTAGTGTAGCGAGGCAGGCTGCATCGCACAAAAGAAAAAGCCGGTGCATCTCTGCACCGGCTTTACAATAACGACAGGTTAGTCGAAGCGCAGTTGCGGCATAACCTCTTTAACCTGGGCCAGATAGTCGGTGCGATCTTTACCGGTCAGGCCTTCGGTGCGTGGCAGTTTCGCCGTCAACGGATTTACCGCCTGCTGGTTAATCCACACTTCATAGTGCAGATGCGGGCCTGTGGAGCGTCCGGTGTTGCCCGAAAGCGCAATGCGGTCACCGCGTTTCACTTTCTGTCCCGGCTGAACCAGCAGCTTACGCAGGTGCATGTAGCGGGTGGTGTAGGTGCGCCCGTGACGAACCGCCACGTAATATCCCGCCGCGCCGCTGCGTTTAGCGATAACCACTTCGCCGTCACCCACGGAAAGCACTGGCGTGCCCTGCGGCATCGCGAAGTCAACACCACGGTGCGGTGCTACGCGACCCGTAACCGGGTTCAGGCGACGCGGGTTAAAGTTGGACGAGATACGGAACTGTTTCGCCGTCGGGAAACGCAGGAAACCTTTCGCCAGACCCGTACCGTTGCGGTCATAGAACTTACCGTCTTCAGCACGAATAGCGTAATAATCTTTGCCTTCTGAGCGTAAACGCACACCCATCAGTTGGCTCTGTTCGCGCTTGCCGTCCAGCATTTCGCGGGACATCAAAATCGAGAATTCGTCGCCTTTTTTCAGTTTGCGGAAATCCATCTGCCACTGCATGGCTTTGATCACCGAGCTGATTTCGCCGCTGGTTAATCCGGCTTCGCGCGCGCTGGCCACAAAGCTGCCACCCACGGTGCCTTTCAACACATTGTTGACCCAGTCGCCTTGCTGCATTTCGCTGGTCATTTTGAAACCGTTTCCAGAACGATCGTATGTACGGGTTTCACGACGTGAGACTTCCCAGGTCAGACGCTGCAAATCGCCATCGGCGGTCAGCGTCCAGGATAATTGCTGGCCAATTTTGAGGTTACGCAGATCTTTGTCAGATGCGGCGAGCTGGCTGATATCACCCATCTCAATACCGTACTGATTGAGAACGCTGCTCAACGTATCGCCCGTCGAGACAACGTATTCATGGATGCCGGCTTCGTTCGCGGTTTTGTCATCCAGCTCATCCTGAGGAATCGCTTCGTCTTCCTGAGCAGCCTGATCGATAGGCTCGCTGGCATCGGGCAGCAAGGAACGAATTTCGCTCTTTTCCAGCTCGATGGTTTTAATGATAGGGGCTGAATGTGGGTGGTACACATAGGGCCGCCAGACGGCGACCGCTAAGGTGAGAACTGTCAGGGACCCCAGCATAACGCGGTGGGGTCTGGGCAGATTATTAAATGCCAGGGCGACAGAGCGGGCTATCTGTTGCACGTGTTCACTTCCTCGTTAATCTCCTTTCAGGCAGCTCGAATACTGGTTCGCCAATTGACTGAGGAACTGCGAGTAACTCGCCTTGCTCAGCTGAATATTGGTTCCAAGCGGGTCCAGGGTTCCCATGCGCACGGACGTTCCCCTGGCCACGGCTTCAACGACCGCTGGCCTGAACTGTGGCTCAGCAAAAACGCATGTCGCTTTTTGCTCAACCAACTGTGTTCTGATTTCATGTAAACGCTGCGCACCGGGCTGAATTTCCGGGTTGACGGTGAAGTGACCCAGCGGGGTCAGGCCGTAGTGTTTTTCGTAGTAGCCATAGGCGTCATGAAAAACGAAATACCCTTTACCTTTCAGCGGTGCGAGCTCGTTACCCACCTGCTTATCGGTTGCGGCTAATTGTGCCTCAAAATCCTTCAGGTTGGCGTCTAGTTTGGCTCGACTTTGCGGCATAAGTTCCACTAATTTGTCATGGATTGCAACCGCTGAGAGCCGCGCTATCTCTGGGGAGAGCCAAAGATGCATGTTGTACTCGCCGTGATGGTGATGGTCGTCACCTTTTTCACCCTCGGCATGATCATGGTCGTGATCGCTGTCGTCGTCGTCAGCCCCTTTCATGAGCAACGGTTTCACGCCAGAAAGCTCAGCAATGGTGACCTGTTTTTGCGGCGGAACTTTACTCGCTGATTTTTGCATGAACGCTTCCATCTCTGGACCAATCCAGACCACTAAGTCCGCGTTCTGTAAGCGTTTTACATCGGATGGACGCAAAGAATAATCATGCTCGGAAGCACCGTCAGGCAGTAAAGCCTGCGTTTCTGTCACGCCATCGGCGATGGCCGAAGCGATGAATCCCAGTGGTTTAAGCGAAGCGACAACGGCGGCGTTAACATCTTGTGCTGCTGAACCCCAAAGGCCAGCGGATAATGCTGCGAAAAGAAGCGTATTTTTATGTAACATAATGCAACTTATTATCGTAATGAATGCGTGGAATGTGATATTATAACATTCGTTGACTTCTGCAAGCTTAAATTGACATGACGACTTTAGTTTCTCTCGAAAATATCTCGGTTTCTTTTGGTCAGCGCCGCGTCCTCTCTGACGTCTCGCTGGACCTCAAACCCGGCAAAATTTTAACCTTGCTCGGCCCAAATGGCGCGGGCAAATCGACCCTGGTGCGCGTGGTTCTTGGCTTAGTAGCACCTGATGCAGGCGTCATCAAGCGCGACGATAAACTGCGCATTGGCTATGTTCCGCAAAAATTGCATCTGGATGCCACGCTGCCGTTAACGGTCGGTCGTTTTTTACGACTGCGCCCGGGCACGCGCAAAGACGATATTCTCCCTGCGCTGAAACGCGTCCAGGCCGGGCATCTGGTCGAAGCACCGCTGCAAAAACTCTCCGGCGGTGAGACCCAGCGTGTGCTGCTGGCCCGCGCGTTGCTGAGTCAGCCTCAGCTACTGGTGCTCGACGAGCCCACTCAGGGCGTGGACGTGAATGGACAGGTTGCTCTGTACGACTTAATCGATCAGCTGCGTCGTGAGCTGGATTGCGCCGTGCTGATGGTCTCTCACGACCTGCATCTGGTGATGGCGAAAACCGACGAAGTGCTGTGCCTTAATCACCATATCTGCTGCTCCGGTACGCCAGAAGTGGTGTCGATGCACCCGGAATTTATCTCCATGTTTGGCTCTCGCGGGGCTGAACAGCTCGGCATTTATCGCCACAACCATAATCATCGCCATGATTTACAGGGACGGATTGTCCTGCGTCGGGGAAATGGACACTCATGATTGAATTGTTATTACCCGGCTGGTTAGCCGGGGTGATGCTCGCCTGCGCCGCGGGCCCGCTGGGGTCTTTTGTCGTCTGGCGCCGGATGTCTTATTTCGGCGATACGCTGGCGCACGCCTCATTACTGGGTGTGGCGTTTGGCTTATTGCTGGATGTAAATCCTTTTTACGCCGTTATCGCGGTGACACTGCTGCTCGCAGCCGGGCTGGTATGGCTTGAAAAGCGCCCTCACCTCGCGGTGGATACACTGCTGGGGATTATGGCGCATAGCGCGCTGTCGCTCGGTCTGGTGGTCGTGAGCCTGATGTCGAACATTCGCGTCGATTTAATGGCGTATCTGTTTGGCGATCTGCTGGCAGTGACGCCGGAAGATCTGATCTCTATCGCCATCGGCGTCGTTGTGGTGCTGGGAATTTTGCTGTGGCAGTGGCGTAATTTGTTGGCGATGACCGTCAGCTCAGATTTGGCTTTTGTCGATGGCGTCAAACTTCAGCGGGTGAAACTGCTGCTTATGCTGGTGACGGCACTGACAATTGGGGTAGCAATGAAGTTTGTCGGTGCGCTGATCATCACGTCGCTGCTGATTATCCCGGCAGCCACCGCGCGGCGCTTTTCGCGTACGCCGGAGCAAATGGCGGGGATTGCAGTGATTGTTGGAATGATTGCCGTTACCGGTGGATTAACCTTCTCAGCCTTTTACGACACGCCAGCCGGCCCGTCTGTGGTGCTGTGCGCTGCGCTGATGTTTATCTTCAGCATGATGAAGAAACCTGCCAGCTAAATAGTGTCCCCGGTGGCGCTGCGCTTACCGGGGCTACAGGTGTCGTTGTAGGCCGGACAAGGCGTAGCCGCCATCCGGCTTTTTCCGCAGCGAACTACGGCATTTCCGGTGGCGTAATCCCGAAGTGATTCCACGCGCGTACCGTTGCCATTCGTCCACGCGGCGTGCGCTGTAAAAAGCCCTGCTGAATCAGATACGGCTCCAGCACGTCCTCGATGGTTTCCCGCTCTTCACCAATCGCCGCCGCCAGGTTGTCCAGCCCGACCGGCCCGCCAAAGAATTTATCCAGAATCGCCAGCAGCAGCTTGCGGTCCATATAGTCAAATCCTTCCGCATCGACGTTCAGCATGTCCAGCGCCTGCGAGGCGATATCCAGCGAAATGGTGCCGTCGTGTTTCACTTCAGCGAAGTCACGCACACGACGCAGGAGACGGTTGGCGATACGCGGTGTACCTCGCGAACGTTTAGCCACTTCAAACGCGCCCTCATCGCTCAGCTCAAGTCCCATAAAGCGCGCGCTACGACCAACGATGTACTGCAGATCGGCCACCTGATAGAACTCAAGTCGCTGCACAATGCCGAAGCGGTCGCGCAGTGGCGAGGTCAGTGAACCCGCACGGGTAGTGGCGCCAATCAGGGTAAATGGCGGCAGGTCAATTTTAATTGAGCGCGCCGCCGGACCTTCACCAATCATGATATCCAGCTGATAATCTTCCATCGCCGGATACAGCACCTCTTCGACCACCGGAGACAGGCGGTGGATCTCATCGATAAACAGCACGTCGTGCGGCTCGAGGTTGGTCAGCATCGCCGCCAAATCCCCTGCTTTCTCAAGCACCGGGCCAGAGGTGGTGCGCAGATTCACGCCCATTTCGTTAGCAACGATATTCGCCAGCGTGGTTTTACCTAAGCCTGGAGGGCCAAAAATCAGCAGATGATCGAGTGCATCCCCGCGAAGTTTCGCCGCCTGGATAAAGATTTCCATCTGTGAGCGAACCTGCGGCTGGCCAATGTACTCTTCAAGCAATTTCGGGCGGATAGCGCGATCCACCACATCCTCTGGAACACTGCTGGCTGCCGAAATCAGGCGGTCTGCTTCAATCATCCTCTACCTCACAATGCCGCGCGGAGCGCTTCACGAATCAGGGTTTCACTGCTGGCATCCGGTTTGGCGATTTTGCTCACCATCCGGCTGGCTTCCTGTGGTTTATAGCCCAGCGCCACCAGCGCAGCCACTGCTTCTTGCTCTGCGTCGTCGTCCGTTGGGCCGTTCGGTGAAGTCAGCACCAGATCGGACGCTGGCGTAAACAGGTCGCCGTGCAGACCTTTGAAGCGATCCTTCATTTCGACAATCAGGCGCTCGGCGGTTTTTTTGCCAATGCCCGGCAGCTTGATCAGCGCAGCGGGATCTTCACGCTCAACGGCATTCACAAACTGCTGGGCCGACATACCGGACAAAATGGCCAGCGCCAGCTTAGGACCGACGCCGTTAGTTTTAATCAGTTCGCGGAACAGCATACGTTCCTGCTTATTATTAAAGCCGTACAAGAGCTGCGCATCTTCACGCACCACGAACTGGGTGAAGACAATCGCCTCTTTCCCTGAGTCCGGGAGTTCATAGAAACAGGTCATCGGCATATGGACTTCATAGCCCACGCCTCCCGCTTCCAGCAGAACTAACGGGGGTTGTTTTTCAATGATGATGCCTCTGAGTCTGCCAATCACATGCTGCTCCTGCGTGAGATGCTAATTTAACTTCTGCCATCATAAAAAAAGGCTGGATGTTTATCCAGCCTCTTTTGTGATTATCGTAACCGACCCCGCGCCAGATTGAGCCGCGAATCGCTCATTTGCATGGCGTTCTGGCTCACATGACAGTGGGTTATCGCAATCGCCAGCGCATCGGCGGCATCCGCCTGCGGATTAGCCGGGAGCTTTAGCAAGGTTCGCACCATGTGCTGTACCTGCGTTTTCTCTGCCGCGCCATTGCCGACGACCGTCTGTTTGACCTGCCGCGCCGCATATTCGAACACCGGTAAATCCTGGTTGACTGCAGCCACAATCGCCACGCCGCGCGCCTGACCCAGTTTCAACGCCGAGTCGGCATTTTTCGCCATAAACACCTGCTCGATGGCAAAAAAGTCCGGCTGAAACTGGGTGATGATTTCCGACACGCCCGCGTAAATGAGCTTAAGACGCGACGGTAAATCATCCACTTTAGTACGAATACAGCCACTGCCCAGATACGTCAGTTGACGACCGACCTGGCGGATAACGCCATAACCGGTGATGCGTGAGCCGGGGTCAATCCCGAGAATAATCGACATCACGCGTCTCCGGTGATAACGGGGCGGTGATACGCTAAATCTTTCAGCTGACAGGAAGGCGGCCACGCAGCGAATCCCCAGGAGCGTAGATGAACTACGTGACTGGGGTGAACGAGGAGAGCCAACGCACCTGTGGGCTTAAAGATGACGCGAATCACAGGGTCGCGGCGACCTCATCAGAGATCTCGCCGTTATGATAAACTTCCTGCACGTCGTCGCAGTCTTCCAGCATATCGATCAGACGCAGCAGTTTTGGCGCGGTTTCCGCATCCATGTCTGCTTTGGTCGATGGGATCATCGACACTTCAGCGTTGTCCGCTTTCAGACCTGCCGCTTCCAGCGCATCACGCACTGCGCCCATCTCTTCCCAGGCGGTGTAGACGTCAATCGCACCGTCGTCGAAGGTCACAACGTCTTCAGCACCCGCTTCCAGCGCCGCTTCCATGATCGCGTCTTCGTCGCCTTTCTCGAAGGAAATCACGCCTTTTTTGCTGAACAGGTAAGCCACGGAACCGTCGGTGCCCAGGTTGCCACCGGTTTTGGTAAACGCATGACGCACTTCGGCAACGGTACGGTTACGGTTGTCAGACAGACACTCAACCATGACCGCTGTACCGCCAGGGCCGTAACCTTCATAAATGATGGTTTCCATGTTCGCGTCGTCATCGCCGCCCACGCCACGTGCGATGGCACGGTTCAGGGTGTCACGCGTCATGTTGTTAGACAGTGCTTTATCAATCGCTGCGCGCAGACGTGGGTTAGAACCCGCATCGCCGCCGCCCAAACGGGCTGCCGTCACCAGCTCGCGAATGATTTTAGTAAAGATCTTACCGCGTTTGGCATCCTGTGCCGCTTTACGGTGTTTGGTGTTGGCCCACTTACTATGACCTGCCATAAAAAACTCTCCAAAATTATCCTTCGCCTTTCAGCTTCCAGATGCGTTGGCTGCGCCCGCTTACGCCAGTCACTTACCAACGTAAGCTCCTGGCGATTCGCGACCTTGCCGCCTTCCTGAGAACTGAAATTCTTGGGAAAACTAGTTAACGTTAATTACAAATTCTTCAATCGCCTGCCGGTTGCTCCATGACTTGGTCAAGGTAGCGGCAACGGCTGCATCAACCCAGCGGTAGGTCAGATGTTCCGTAAACACGATCTGCCGTTCATGGGGAAGCGCAAGACAGAACCACGATTCCGTATTGCGCTCAATTCCCGGCGCATAGCGATGACGTAAATGGCTAAAAATTTCAAACTCCACCGTGCGCTGACAGTCCTTCAGGGTCAGTTGCTCCTGAGCAACATTAATGGTGACCTCTTCATTTACTTCACGCGCGGCGGCCTGCAACGCGGTTTCACCCTCTTCCAGGCTGCCGGTAACCGACTGCCAGAAATCGGGATCGTCGCGTCGCTGTAACATCAGCACCCGCCTAGTGTCCTGCGCGTAAATCACCACTAAGACCGAAACGGGACGCTTATACTCCATATCAGTTTTTCTCTTCCTTTTTCACCACGTCGATGCCCAGCTCAGCCAGAGAGGCCGGGTTAGCAAAGCTTGGCGCTTCGGTCATCAGACACGCAGCGGCGGTGGTTTTCGGGAAGGCAATTACATCACGAATGTTATCGGTACCGGTCAGCAGCATGGTCAGGCGATCCAGACCAAACGCCAGGCCTGCGTGCGGAGGCGTGCCGTATTTCAGGGCGTCCAGCAGGAAGCCAAACTTCTCGCGCTGCTCTTGCTCGTTAATGCCCAGAATGCCGAACACGGTCTGCTGCATTTCGCCGCTGTGGATACGCACGGAACCGCCGCCCACTTCATAACCGTTGATCACCATATCGTAGGCGTTCGCCACGGCCTCTTCCGGTGCCGCTTTCAGTTCGCTCGCGGTCATGTCTTTCGGCGCGGTGAACGGGTGGTGCATTGCCGTCAGGCCGCCTTCACCGTCTTCTTCAAACATTGGGAAATCAATCACCCACAGCGGAGCCCATTTGGCTTCGTCGGTCAGGCTCAGGTCTTTACCCAGTTTAAGGCGCAGTGCGCCCAGCGCGTCGGCAACCACTTTCTTGTTGTCAGCGCCGAAGAAGATCATGTCGCCGTCCTGTGCGCCAGTGCGCTCAAGAACCGCTTCCACGATGTCTGCGTTCAGGAATTTCGCCACCGGGCTGGTGATCCCTTCGATGCCTTTCGCACGTTCGGTGACTTTAATATAAGCCAGGCCTTTCGCGCCGTAGATTTTCACGAAATTGCCGTAGTCATCAATTTGTTTACGGCTCAAGCTTGCGCCGCCTGGAACACGCAGGGCAGCCACGCGGCCTTTCGGATCGTTAGCCGGGCCGGAGAAGACAGCAAATTCGACTGCTTTCAGCAGGTCAGCGACGTCCACCAGCTCCATCGGGTTACGCAGGTCGGGTTTGTCAGAACCGTAACGACGCTCTGCTTCTGCGAAGGTCATGATCGGGAAATCGCCCAGATCCACACCTTTCACGTCCTGCCACAGACCACGTACCAGCGCTTCCATGATTTCGCGCACCTGTGGTGCGGTCATGAAGGAAGTCTCGACGTCGATCTGGGTAAATTCAGGCTGACGGTCAGCGCGCAGGTCTTCGTCGCGGAAGCATTTCACGATCTGATAGTAGCGATCGAAACCGGACATCATCAGCAGCTGTTTGAACAGCTGTGGAGACTGCGGCAGCGCGTAGAATTTGCCTTTATGTACGCGTGAAGGGACCAGATAATCGCGCGCGCCTTCCGGCGTGGCTTTGGTCAGCATCGGGGTTTCGATATCGAGGAAACCGTGGTCGTCCATGAAACGACGCACCAGGCTGGTGATCCTCGCGCGGGTTTTCAGGCGCTGAGCCATTTCCGGGCGACGCAGATCCAGATAGCGATATTTCAGACGCGCTTCTTCGGTGTTGACGTGGTTGGAGTCAAGCGGTAGCGATTCTGAACGGTTGATGATGGTCAGGTCGGACGCCAGCACTTCGATGGCACCCGTCGCCATATCGGCGTTGATGTTTTTTTCGTCACGCGCACGCACGGTGCCGGTGACCTGGATGCAGAACTCATTACGCAGTTCGGAGGCCAGTTTTAACGCGTCCGCACGATCCGGATCGAAGAACACCTGCACGATGCCTTCACGGTCACGCAAATCGATGAAGATAAGGCTACCAAGATCACGACGACGGTTGACCCAACCACACAGGGTCACCTGCTGTCCAACGTGGGACTGACGCAACTGCCCGCAATATTCTGTACGCATGAGATATCCCTTAATTTAGCCGCAGGCTAAATGTCGCCTGAGTTACAGGCTACTATGTCGCAGCTTTCTGTATGTCACAACTGGATGAAAAAAGGCGGCTATTATACTGGAAATTCCGCCGTACGATAAGAGAGAAGCTTGCCAGACGCGCGATTGCTGCGCTCTTATTGCGCATTCTCACAAAAATTAACAAAATTATCCGATCTTACTTACCCTGTATCATCGTAAGGTGTGACGGACGCTAATTTCTTGACTGGAGTAATGATGTTAACACTTGATGCCACCAAAACCGCGCTTGTTGTGATTGATTTGCAGGAAGGTATTCTGCCGTTCGCCGGCGGCCCGCACACGGCTTCGGATGTGGTCAGCCGCAGCGCACGTCTTGCGGATAAATGTCGCGCCAGCGGATCGCCGGTGGTGATGGTGCGCGTGGGCTGGTCAGCAGACTTCGCCGAAGCGCTGAAACAGCCGGTGGATGCGAAAGCGCCTGCCGCCGCGCTGCCCGCAAACTGGTGGACGTATCCTGAAACGCTCGGCAAACAGGATAGCGATATCGAAGTCACCAAACGCCAGTGGGGCGCGTTCTACGGCACCGATCTCGAACTCCAGCTGCGCCGTCGTGAGATCGACACCATCATCCTGTGCGGGATTTCCACCAATATCGGCGTGGAATCCACCGCGCGTAACGCCTGGGAACTGGGCTTTAATCTGGTGATTGCCGAAGACGCGTGCAGCGCCGCCTCGGCGGATCAGCATCAGGGCAGCATGACCCATATCTTCCCACGTATTGGCCGCGTGCGCAGCACCGACGAGATCCTTAGCGCGTTATGATCTACCTGGGACTTCCCCAATGGTCGCACCCGAAATGGGTGCGCCTGGGCATTACCAGCCTTGAAGAGTATGCCCGCCATTTTAACTGCGTGGAGGGCAACACCACGCTGTACGCCCTGCCGCGCGCGGAGATCGTCGCACGCTGGCGGGAGCAAACGACCGATGACTTCCGCTTCTGCTTTAAATTCCCGGCGACCATTTCGCACCAGGCCGCGTTGCGCCAGTGCGGAGATTTAACCGAGGAGTTTTTCGACAGGATGTCGCCGCTGGCGAACCGCATCGGCCAGTACTGGTTGCAACTGCCCGCCACCTTTGGCCCGCGCGATCTGCCCGCGCTGTGGGGTTTTCTCGACGCCCTTCCCCGCGAATTTACTTACGGCGTGGAAGTGCGTCATCAGGAATTTTTCGCCAAAGGCGAAGCGGAACAAGCGCTTAACCGTGGGCTGCACGAGCGCGGTGTGAATCGTGTCATTTTGGACAGCCGCCCGGTCCATAGCACCGTGGCGCATAGCGAAGCCATTATCGACGCCCAACGTAAAAAACCGAAAGTGCCGGTTCATGCGGTCGTCACCGCCCACAACCCGATGGTGCGGTTTATCGGCAGCGACAATATGCAGCAAAACCGCGAGATGTTCGACGTCTGGCTGCAAACACTGCCGAAATGGGAGCAAACCACCACGCCCTACCTGTTCCTGCACACGCCGGACATCGCCCAGGCGCCTGAACTGGTCGATGCACTGTGGCAAGCCTTGCAGGCTGCGGTTCCGTCCCTTGGACCTGCCCCGTCGATCCCACAACAATCTTCTCTTTTCTGACGTCAACCCCTATCATAGAAGTGCCATCTGCCAAAAACAGGGAGTTTGTATGGTCAGCGCACTGTACGCGGTGTTAGGTGCATTACTACTGATTAAGTTTTCGTTTGACGTTGTGCGCCTGAGAATGCAATACCGCGTCTCATACGGTGACGGTGGGTTTTCGGAGCTTCAAAGCGCCATTCGCATTCATGGTAATGCGGTGGAGTACATTCCCGTTGCGCTGATTTTGCTGCTGCTCATGGAAATGGACGGCGCAGAAACCTGGATGGTTCACGTCTGCGGTCTGTTATTGATCGCCGGGCGACTGATGCATTATTACGGCTTCCACCACCGCTTATTCCGCTGGCGTCGTTCCGGCATGAGCGCGACCTGGTGTTCGCTTTTGCTGATGGTGCTGGCTAACCTGTGGTATATGCCGTGGGAGTTGGTTTTCTCTTTCCATTAGCGCACAATACGCCACTTTATTTTTCCCGGATTTTTACGTTATGTCTGATCGCGACACGCTTTTTTCCGCGCCTATCGCCAGTCTGGGCGACTGGACCTTTGATGAACGGGTAGCCGAAGTCTTCCCGGATATGATCCAGCGCTCTGTTCCAGGTTATTCCAATATCATCTCTATGATCGGCATGCTGGCTGAACGCTTCGTTCAACCCGGTACGCAGGTTTATGACCTGGGTTGTTCACTGGGCGCCGCGACGCTGTCGGTTCGCCGTAACGTGCATCACGAAGGCTGCAAAATCATTGCGGTCGATAATTCTCCGGCAATGGTCGAGCGCTGCCGCCGTCATCTGGACGCTTACAAAGCACCTACCCCGGTTGACGTCATCGAAGGTGATATCCGCGATATCAAGATCGAGAACGCCTCAATGGTGGTACTGAATTTTACCCTGCAGTTCCTGGTGCCTGAAGATCGCCAGTTGTTGCTGGACAAAATTTACGCGGGGCTGAACCCCGGCGGTGCGCTGGTGTTATCGGAAAAATTCAGTTTTGAAGATGCCAACGTCGGCGAGTTGCTGTTCAACATGCATCATGATTTTAAACGTGCCAATGGTTACAGCGAGCTGGAGATCAGCCAGAAGCGCAGCATGCTTGAAAATGTGATGCTGACCGACTCGGTCGAAGCACACAAAACGCGCCTGCGTAAAGCCGGTTTCGAGCACAGCGAACTTTGGTTCCAGTGCTTTAACTTTGGTTCCCTGGTCGCTCTGAAAGGGGACAACGCATGATCGACTTCAGCAATTTCTATCAGCTCATCGCCAAAAACCACCTCTCCCACTGGCTGGAAACCCTGCCTGCGCAGGTCGCGGCCTGGCAGCGTGATTCTCTGCACGGTCAGTTTAAGCAGTGGAGTAATGCGGTGGAGTTTTTGCCGGAAATGACCCCGTATAAGCTGGACTTATTGCATAGCGTCACCGCCGAAAGCGCCGAGCCGCTGAGCGAAGGCCAACTGCTGCGTCTTGAAAAGCTGATGCGCAACCTGATGCCGTGGCGCAAAGGGCCGTTTTCTCTCTACGGCCTGAACATCAATACCGAGTGGCGTTCCGACTGGAAATGGGATCGCGTTTTACCGCACCTGTCAGATTTGACCGGTCGCACGATTCTGGATGTGGGCTGCGGAAGCGGGTATCACCTGTGGCGCATGATTGGCGCGGGTGCACATCTGGCAGTCGGGATCGATCCAATGCAGCTGTTCCTGTGTCAGTTTGAAGCCGTGCGCAAACTGCTGGGCAACGACCAGCGCGCGCACGTTCTGCCGCTGGGCATTGAGCAACTGCCTGCGTTGAATGCCTTTGATACCGTCTTCTCGATGGGCGTGCTGTATCACCGCCGCTCGCCGCTGGAACATCTGTGGCAGTTGAAAGATCAGCTGGTCAGTGGTGGCGAACTGGTGCTGGAAACGTTGGTTATCGAAGGCGACGAAAACGCGGTGCTGGTTCCCGGCGATCGCTACGCGCAGATGCGTAACGTCTACTTCATCCCGTCCGCGCTGGCGCTGAAAAACTGGCTGGCGAAATGCGGTTTTGTGGATATCCGCATTGTGGATGTGTGCGTCACGTCGACTGAAGAGCAGCGCCGCACAGAGTGGCTTACCACTGAGTCGCTGGCCGAATTCCTCGACCCGAACGACAGCAGCAAAACCATCGAAGGCTATCCCGCGCCGATGCGTGCGGTATTGATTGCGACTAAGCCGTGATTTGCCCGGCGGCGCTTCGCTTGCACGGTCCTACGGTTTTGTAGGCCGGGTAAGGCGAAGCCGCCACCCGGCGAAATATAAAAAAAGGCCCCTGTTGAAATTGCAGGGGCCTGGTACAAGCAAGCATCATATTGGGCGACATGATGCGCGGTAAAAATCGTTGCTACACGTGAAACTGCTCAATCATTGATTTCATTACCGCAACCGACTCTCCATCTACGCCGTAGCGGGAGTACTCATCCGCTTCTGCATCTGTCGACATTGATAATCCTGTATTGCGATATCGCATAGGCGAAGGCGTCCACTTGCCCGCCGAGCTGTGAAGCTCTTCTACCCCTGCGTTTAAAAACGTTTCCAGATTGCTGGCGCGAACGCCCGCACCCGCCATTATTATTGGAACACCGGAATGTGCTTTTAGTTCCATAATTAATTGCAGTCCTTTTTCAGCGCTCGACTGCTGGCCGGATGTGAGGATGCGTGCCACGCCTAATTCCGCCAAATTTTCAAAGGCTTGAACAGGGTCTTTACACATATCAAAGGCACGATGAAACGTCACCGCCATCCCTTTTGCCGCCGCCATAATCTGACGCATACGCGGCATATCAACGTTGCCGTCTTCATCAAGCAGGCCGATCACCAGACCGGGGAAACCCAGCTCGCGCACTGTAGCGACGTCTTCCAGCATCGCGTCAAACTCACCCGCCGAGTAGCAAAAATCTCCGCCGCGCGGGCGAATAATCGGGTGAACGGGAATAGTCACCGATTTGCGAACCGACTTCAGTACGCCGTAGGATGGCGTCAAACCGCCCTCTTTTGGCGCGGCGCACAGTTCTACGCGATCGGCCCCGTTTTGTTGCGCCGTGACAGCACATTCCATGCTGTAACAACAAATCTCCAGTAGCGCCACACTTCCTCCTTAAATCCACGGTAATAAACCATCATGCCACGCCGCAAAACGGCGGACTCAGCGTGAGTTCACACTCTTTTGCTGCTCATGCTTCACTGGCGACAATTTGCTCGATAGTCCAGGGGTGAAATTTCACCGTGACTTTTCCATCAGTCACGGCCAGCGTCGGGTTCGGCAGACGCTCGCGTTCCCCTTTTGGCGAGCTGGTTTTCACGAAAATGCCGGACTGGCTCAGACCGTCATCGGATAACAGCGCCAGCGCACGTGCATTCAGCGTTTCAGGGTCACCCGGCAGTACGATTTCGATATGCTCCCAGCCCTCAATCGGATAACGTTTTTCGCCCGGCCACGGTAATTCGACCACGCTAAACTGCCAGTGGGCCACGCACACCGGTTGATGCAATTTGAACAGGCAAATCGGGCGACCGTTGATCTCGTTTTCTGACAGCAGTTCACCGCACTGTTCAAATCCGCGACGCCAGCGCTCCGCCGTCGCATTCTGATGACAGCGCAGGGAAATGTGATCGGCGTCGAGTGGTGCAATATCCAGCCCCAGTCGAGTGGCAAGTTCTGTGAACGCCTGGGTGAAACGCGGTAAATCTGCGGAAATATCATGCAGTTCGTCTATGGATTGCCAGTTCGTCATCAGCGGTTCTCTTATCCTGTCGCAAAGCGGCTAATTTACCGTGTTGACGGCTGGCAACCAACCGCAGATTTCACGTTTTACCCGTTGCATGTTTATGCACTATTTCATCGCCTGTTTTCTGAGCGCGCTTAAGCCTGTGCAATGCTGACGTCAGAGGGCATTTGCAGTATACTCCGGCCCTAAATTCTCAAACTGGTGTGGGTTGTAGTGGGCCCACAGCAAAAATGTAAGGTATCCAGGTGAATATTCAGGCTCTTCTCTCCGAAAAAGTCAGTCAGGCACTGATTGCCGCAGGCGCTCCTGCGGATTGCGAACCTCAGGTTCGCCAGTCAGCAAAAGTACAGTTTGGCGACTATCAGGCCAATGGCGTGATGGCAGTTGCTAAAAAACTGGGCATGCCGCCACGACAACTCGCTGAGCTGGTGCTGACGCATCTGGATCTCAACGGCATTGCTCATAAAGTTGAGATTGCAGGTCCTGGCTTTATCAATATTTTCCTCGACCCGGCATTCCTCGCTGGCCACATTGACGCTGCGCTGAAATCTGAGCGTCTGGGCGTAGCCCTGCCAGAAGCGCAAACTGTCGTTATCGATTACTCTGCTCCCAACGTGGCGAAAGAGATGCACGTCGGCCACCTGCGCTCCACCATCATCGGTGATGCGGCGGTGCGCACCCTGGAATTCCTCGGTCATAAAGTGATTCGCGCGAACCACGTGGGCGACTGGGGTACTCAATTCGGGATGCTAATTGCGTACCTTGAGAAGCAGCAGCAGGAAAACGCGGGCGAAATGGCGCTGGCGGACCTTGAAGGTTTCTACCGCGAAGCCAAAAAACATTACGACGAAGATGAAGTCTTCGCCGAGCGCGCGCGCAGCTACGTCGTCAAACTGCAGGGCGGCGATGCCTACTTCCGCGAAATGTGGCGCAAGCTGGTTGACATCACCATGTCCCAGAACCAAATCACCTATGACCGTCTGAATGTCACCCTGACCCGCGACGACGTTATGGGCGAAAGCCTCTATAACCCAATGCTGCCGGGCATTGTGGCCGATCTGAAAGCCAAAAAACTGGCGGTTGAGAGTGAAGGCGCAACGGTTGTTTTCCTTGATGAGTACAAAAACAAGGACGGCGAACCGATGGGCGTGATCATCCAGAAAAAGGATGGCGGCTATTTGTATACCACCACCGATATCGCCTGTGCGAAATACCGTTACGAAACGCTGCATGCGGATCGCGTGCTGTACTACATCGATTCCCGTCAGCATCAGCACCTGATGCAGGCGTGGACTATCGTGCGTAAAGCCGGTTACGTGCCAGATTCCGTTCCGCTGGAACACCACATGTTCGGCATGATGCTGGGTAAAGACGGTAAGCCGTTCAAAACCCGCGCCGGTGGTACCGTGAAGCTGTCCGATCTGTTGGACGAAGCGCTGGAACGCGCGCGTCGTCTGGTGGCTGAGAAGAACCCGGATATGTCTGCGGATGAGCTGGAAAAACTGGCGACCGCTGTGGGTATCGGTGCGGTGAAATACGCGGATCTGTCAAAAAACCGTACCACCGATTACATCTTCGACTGGGATAACATGCTGGCCTTCGAAGGCAACACGGCGCCGTACATGCAGTACGCCTACACCCGCGTGCTGTCCGTGTTCCGTAAAGCCGACATCGACGAAAGTGCGCTGGCGAATGCCACCGTGGTGATCAACGAAGATCGCGAAGCACAGCTTGCTGCCCGTCTGCTGCAGTTCGAAGAGACGCTGGCTGTCGTTGCCCGTGAAGGGACGCCGCACGTGATGTGTTCTTACCTGTACGATCTGGCGGGTCTGTTCTCTGGCTTCTACGAGCACTGCCCAATCCTGTCTGCTGAAAGCGAAGAAATCCGCAACAGCCGCCTGAAACTGGCGCAGCTGACCGCGAAGACGCTGAAGCTGGGGCTGGATACGCTCGGTATCGAAACCGTAGAGCGTATGTAAAAAAAGAAACCCGGCGATGGCCGGGTTTTTTGTCCGTGTTTTTCGTAGCCCCGGTAAGCGCAGCGCCACCGGGGAAAATGCCTGATGGCGCTGCGCTTATCAGGCCTACAAAATCGCAACCTAGAAATACTTGCGTAAATACTCCGTCAGACACAGAATCGCCATTGCCTGGCCATACGGCATGGAGGTCAGCGGTATCTGGCGATAAAACTCCAGATTACTGCCCATCCCCGTACCAAACGACGTTTGCAACAACTCCCCTTCCGGCGAGATATTATTCACAATTCCACGAATGGCTTTTTCTGCCACGTCGGCGTATTCCGCGCCAACGTAGCGCTTGCGCACTGCTTTTAAAATCCCGTAGGCAAACCCAGCCGTGGCGGATGCTTCCAGATACGAGTTCGGGTCGTCCAGCAGCGTGTGCCACAAACCGCTTTCGTCCTGACACGTCGCCAGCGCCGCGATTTGTGCGTTGAGCACCTGCACCAGATAACGACGCACCGCGTTGTTTTCCGGCAGATCCACCAGCTCAAGGAAGTCCGGGATAACCATCGTCAGCCAGCTGTTGCCGCGCGCCCAGCGGGCCTTCGCGAAGTTATGTTGCCCGTCATAATTCCAGCCGTGGAACCACAGGCCCGTCTCCCGGTCCATCAGGTTTTGCACGTGCAGCAGGAACTGGTAAGTCGCTTCTTCAACGTACTCCGGGCGGTTAAGTAATTTGCCGATTTTTGCCAGCGGCAGAACGGTCATCATCAGCGTGTCATCCCACATCTGCTGATGGTTCTCTTCGGCAAGCGTAATGTGCTGCATCCCGCCGTGATCCGTGCGTGGCATGTCGTTCATCGCCCATTCTGCCCAGCTCTCCAGCCACGGCAGATACGTGGCGTTTTTCGTCTCCTCATAGCGATACGCCAGGGTCAGGAACGGGGCCATCGTATTGACGTTTTTGGTGGTCGCGCCTTCGGCAAAGCGATCGGCAAACCAGCCGTCGATGATGTCGCGCATCTGGCCATTGCCGGTCTGGCAGTAATACTGCCAGATACCGTATAGCCCGACGCCGTGCGTCCATTCCCATCCCGCCCAGCCTTTGGTGTCGATCACGCGCCCGTCGTCGAGGCGCAGCAAAAATTCGCCGGTTTTATCGTGAATGTTCACCAGGTTGTGCGTCACCTTTTCAATCAGCGATTTCAATTCATCCCTGGCAATAAAATGCTCAGGCTGACGCAGTAACGGGCTATGTTTGACGGGCCAAACCTTCATAATCTTAACCTCTGTGATATGTCGAATTCAGTACCGCGCGGTCCTTCAGGGAAGGTGCCACCGGCTTATTGCGATTCAGATAACCAATATTGTTGTTGCCCCACAGGGATTCGTACGGCATCCCGGCCAGCAGCTCGACTGTCTCGCGCGCCTGCACCGTGGCGGTCTCCGGCATAGCACGGCCTGATTCGCGCATTTTGGCGGTCTCTTCGCGCAGGGTGCTGTGGGTTTGCAGATTCAGTTTGAAGCGCAGGGAAACCAGGAAACCGCAGAAAAGCACCAGAATAGTACCGACGCTCAGGATCATCAGAATGGTGTGGCTCACTTCTTCTGGCTGAACCTTCTGACCGCTGACAAAGCCGGACATCTGCATCACGATACCTACCAGCATGATGGCCCCCGCCTGGGAAGCTTTGCGCGTCAGCGTCATAATGCCCGCGAAGATCCCTTCGCGGCGCTGGCCGGTGATGACTTCATCCACGTCGGCAATGTAGGTGTAGATATTCCACGGCACATAGTTGATACCGCCGCGACCGAGGCCAGCCACCGCCGACACCAGCAGCAACAGCGCGTAAACGTCGCTCAGCCCTGCGTAATAGAGCACTGCGTAGGAAATGGAAGCCAGACCGAACAGCACCACCACCATCCGATAGGACGGAGCCGGTCCAAAGCGGATACACAGTGGAATCATGGCGATCACCGCGATGAACTGGAAAATAGCCATCGTTCCCAGCAGGTTGGAGGCCATTGATGCTTCCTGCATCAGCACGAACACCACGTAATAGGTAAACACGGCGTTGAACACATCCTGTGCGATATAACCGCCCAGATACATCCCCAGATGCTGGCGGAAAATCTTCACCCGCAGCGTAGAGCTTAACTCGACAAACAGGCGGTTCAGGCTTTGACGGAGGTTGAGTTTTTTCTTCTCCTCTTCGGCGCGCAGCGCTGCTTCCGACCACTCTTCACGCGGACGTTCCCAGGTGAAGAACCAAACGAACGTCAGCATCATCGCGCACAGCACGGAGAACACCAGGCTCGCATAGAAGAAGGAGATGGCGTTGTCTTTCCCGAAGTGGGTCAGCAGAATACCCGGCAGGAACGAGGCCAGAATCGCCGACATTTGTGCCATAGAAATACGCGCGCCAGAGAATTTGGTTTTCTGTTTGAAATCGTCAGTCATTTCCGGGACTAAGGTTTCGTAAGGCACCAGAATCATGGTGTAGACGATATCGAAGATCAGATAGGTGACCAAGTAGTACCAGAAGCTCATGTCCCCTACCCACATCATCGAGTAGCTGAAGACGCAGGGAATGCCGAGCAGGATAAAGAACTTACGCCGGCCAAAGCGTTTGCCAAGCCAGGTGGTGCCAAAGTTATCGGTCAGGAAGCCCATCAGCGGGCTGACCACGGCGTCCAGCACTCTGGCCGCTGCAAAGATAAATGTCGCCTCAATAGGCGAGAGTCCACAGAAGGTCGTATAAAAATATAACAGCCAGGCCGCCGTCAGTGCGGTCGTACCTGCCCCAAGAAAATCGCCTGAGCCATAAGCCAGGTAATTTTTGAGCCCAATTTTACGTGTTTTCATTGCCGTCAACCCTTTAAGTGTTGGGAGACTCCCTGTATGCAAACCTCGTCCGGGAGTTTTTACACGGCTACAGTAAAAGCATCGTCATATTGATACCTTTCTGTTTCTGCCACTGCATGAGGGCGAATGGCAATAATGCAAAGAGAATAACTACGCGTGTCACTGATTTATAAAACAGCGTTTCTTTTGCATCAAAAGGCGGGGTCATTTTTTGCGAGCCAGCCGTCAGTTTCTGCTGACGGCTGGCGAAAAGGCAGGCAATTAGCGGTAGTTGACGATCACTTCGTTACTCTGAACTTTCAGCGCGGGGATCAGGCGTCCGCCACCCGGCACTTCCCAGACAAAGCGCAGCGGTTCAACGGCGGGCACGCCGTCGAACGCGCGCGTAGTCCCACTTTCGCCATCAATTTCGGTACAGCGTGTTTGCGAGCACAGCCGCACGCGTAGCCCGGCGGGTGTCGGGCCGATCAGTTGATAGCGCCAGACCACCAGCGTCATCAAACCAGAAGCGGGCTCAGAGGCAGTCAGCGGTCGCGACGAGGCCGATACGCCACGATTGTTGAGCGTGATACCGATACTGCTCGCCTGCCACGTTCCCTCGCCTGCGGCCTGTGCCATCAGCGGGAACAACAAAATCCATAACCAGTGACGCATTATTTCCCTCCAATGGTCGCCGTCATACGAATATGGCGGTTATCTGACAGCTCCAGATTCGACAGCACCACCAGCTGCGTCAGGCTGCGACGCAAGAAGCGCGACAGCAGCGGACGCAACGCGTGATTGACCAGCAGAACCGGCGGTGCGCCAAGCATCTCCTGACGCGCCAGCGCCTCTTGCGTCTGGGCCAGCAGTCGGTCGGCCAGGCCCGGTTCGAGGCCGCCACCGCCCTGCAACGCCTGCAACAGCAGACGCTCAAGCGGCGTATCGAGGCCAATCACCTGCACTTCGCCATTCCCCGGGAACCACAGTTGCGTAATGGCTCGGCCTAACGCCACACGTACCACGGCGGTGAGTTCGTGCGGATCGCTTTGCAACGGCGCATGTTCTGCCAGCGTTTCCAGAATGGTGCGCATATCGCGGATCGGCACTTTTTCGTCGAGCAGATTTTGCAGTACTTTGTGCAGCGTCGTTAGCGTCACTACGCCCGGCACCAGATCTTCGGTCAGCTTCGGCATCTCCTGCGTCACGCGATCCAGCAACTGCTGCGCTTCCTGGCGACCAAACAATTCCGCCGAGAACTGACCAATCAGGTGGTTGAGATGCGTCGCGACCACGGTGCTGGCTTCAACAACCGTGTAACCCTGAATCTGCGCCTGCTCTTTCAGGGCGCTTTCAATCCAGATAGCCGCCAGACCAAAGGCCGGGTCGATCGTCTGCTCGCCTGGCAGCGTACCCGCCGCCGTGCCTGGGTTAATCGCCAGCCAGCGTCCAGGGTAGGCATCGCCGCTGCCAATCTCCACGCCTTTCATCAGAATGCGATAGCGTGCCGGTGGCAGGTCCATGTTGTCGCGGATGTGAACCACCGGAGGCAGGAAGCCCATATCCTGAGCGAATTTTTTACGGATACTGCGAATGCGCCCGAGCAGTTCGCCGTCCTGCTGGAAATCGACCATCGGTATCAGACGATAACCCACTTCCATTCCGAGGGAATCTTCCAGCTGGACATCATTCCACGTCGCTTCAACCGCCTGATTATTGTCCGGCATTTTAACCGGCGTCGGCTCTGCGACCGGTTTAGTATCGCGTCCGCGCAGCCACCAGGCCAGACCGAGCAATGCAGCGGTAAACAGCAGGAAGACGAAGTTTGGCATGCCCGGCACCAGACCCAGCAAGCCAAGCACCGCCGCAGACAGCACCAGCACGTTTGGATTGGTGAACAACTGGCTGACCATCTGCTGGCCAACGTCTTCGTCGGTACTCACGCGGGTCACAATAACGCCCGCTGCGGTAGAGATAACGAGGGCTGGGATCTGCGCCACCAGGCCGTCACCGATAGTCAGCAGCGTATAGCTTTCCGCCGCATGGCCCATGTCCATGCCGTGCTGGAGAACACCCACCAGCAGGCCGCCGACAATGTTGATAACCATGATCAGGATACCGGCGATGGCATCGCCGCGAACGAACTTACTCGCACCGTCCATCGAACCGTAGAAATCGGCTTCCTGGGTCACGTCGGAGCGGCGTTTTTTCGCTTCATCTTCGCCAATCAACCCGGCATTCAGATCGGCGTCAATGGCCATCTGTTTGCCCGGCATCCCGTCCAGCACGAAACGTGCGCCAACTTCGGCGATACGGCCCGCACCTTTGGTGATAACCATAAAGTTGATGATAACGAGGATCACGAACACCACGATACCGATAGCAAAGTTACCGCCAACGAGGAAGTGACCAAAGGCCTCAACCACTTTACCCGCCGCCGCCCCGCCGGTATGTCCGTCCATCAAAATGATACGCGTGGACGCGACGTTCAGCGCCAGGCGCAGCAACGTCGTGAACAGCAGGATGGTCGGGAATGCAGCAAAATCAAGGGTTCGCTGGGTAAACATCGCCACCAGCAGCACCATGATGGATAGCGCAATGTTGAAGGTAAAAAGCAGGTCGAGGATAAATGCTGGCAACGGCAGCACCATCATCGACAGAATTAGCAGGATGAGAATCGGCCCGGCAAGAATTTGCCATTGCGTCGATTTCATGTTGCCGGGCAGGCGCAGCATTGCCACCAGATTAGCCATCAGTGTCCTTCTCGTTCATAAAATCCAGTGCTTCAGGCACCGGAAGATTTTCAGGTTTCACAGGTCGTTGACCGCCTGCTAAACGCCAGCGTTTCAGCTGCCAGACCCAGGCCAGCACTTCCGCCACTGCGGCGTAAAGCTGACCCGGTATTTGCTGTCCAATTTCTGCGTGACGATACAGAGCACGTGCCAGTGGCGGGGCTTCCAGTACCGGCACGCGGTGTTCTGCGCCAATTTCGCGGATGCGCAACGCAATTAAACCCGCCCCTTTCGCGACCACTTTAGGAGCGCTCATTTTGTTTTCGTCGTATTTCAGCGCCACGGAATAATGGGTCGGGTTGGTGACGATTACGTCTGCTTTCGGCACATCTTCCATCATGCGACGTCGTGCCGCTGCGCGCTGCATCTGGCGAATACGCCCTTTAACGTGAGGATCGCCTTCCATCTGTTTGTACTCGTCACGAATATCCTGACGGGACATGCGCAGCTTTTTGATATGGCTGTAAATCTGGAAGAACACGTCAAAGCCCACCATCGGGATAATGCTGAGCACCACCAGCAACGCGCACAGCCCCACCAGATTCATGGCATTGTTCATTGCCGTCAGGGGCGATTCGCTGATCAGGCGCATCATATCTGGCCAGTGATGCCAAAGGTAAAACCCGGCGGTGCTGCCCATCAAAGTGGATTTTAGAATCGCTTTCAGCAGCTCAGCGCCCGTTTGCGCCGAGAACATTTTTGCAATCCCCGGGAAGGGATTGAGCTTGGAAAATTTGGGTTGCAGCGCTTTACCGCTGAACACCAGCCCGCCCAGCATGACGGGGGAAACCAGCGCCACGATAACGACGCCGGCGATCAGCGGCAGGAGCGCAATCATGGCGTCTTTAATGAGCAGAATAATTTGGCTGAGGATAAGATTGGGATCGTTGACCATGCTGTGGTCAAAACGCAGGCCAGCAGAAAGCATACCCGCCAGTCTGCGGGCGAGCGACTCCCCTCCCAGCCAGATGATGCATACACCTACGATTAAGATCAGCAGGGATGTCAGCTCACGGGATCGTGGGATTTGCCCGTCCTCACGCGCCTTATCTAGTCGGTGGGGTGTGGGGGCTTCTGTTTTGTCGTCGCTGTCGTCTGCCACAGTGCGCGCTCTCTGCCCATTTCGTGGCGTTTATCTTGCCAGAGCACGCCCTAATCAATGGACGGAAAAGCCCGTATAAGGTGCCCTTTTTGTCCTGTTTGAGTTAAATCTTCCTGGTTTTATTGATAGCAACGTCCAAAAAAGGACAATATTTTTTGAAAAAAATTAATTCAAAAAGAATGGGGAATGAAAGCCAATTTTAATTATACCTATTAAACATTCACCCAACAGACTTCGATTATTAAACTCAACATAAACCATAAATTCGGCCCTTACTTATATTTCATAATTATTAGTATCAGCAAAAGAATAATCCTGGAAAATACTATTAGAAACCAAGTGTCACTTTACAAGCCCACGATTATCTTTTACGTTAAATAATATCAGTTAAGCCACAACTACCTTTTAAAAAAAGTAATATTGCGTACTGGTGATAATGATCATTTCTGTCTATATTACTCCATCGTTATTACTCAACCCGTGCATAATTGTTAAGGACTTCATTTATGAATTTCCAAAAAAAGGTTGTTGTCGGTGCGTTTGTCGCCCTTGTTTCTGGAAGTCCCTTTGCGGCAGAAATGAATGCAGGGACGATTCATTTTACCGGTGAGATTATTGAACCCAGCTGTACCATCCAGGGCGATAATGGTTCGGACAGTACGGTTCCCCTTGGAACTTACCCTGCTTCATTATTCACAGACGTAGGAACGGAATCCACATTAATGCCCTTCTCTATCACCCTGACGGGGTGTCCGTTAAAAAGCGATGGCCTTCCTTCTATTCAGCTAACCTTCAATGGCACAACAACCCTGACAGCGTCGAAAACTCTGCTCGATGTCAGTACGATCACCACGGCTGGCGACACGGCAGCAACAGGGGTCGGGATTGCAGTGACCCCAGACACCAAAGATACGCAGTATATCTCGATGGATGGCTCTGAAGGTCAAATTGCTATCGAACTTCCGACCAAAAAAGAGGACCTCATCAGGGCTGATTTTAACGCCCGATATAAGTCATTTTCTAAAACTGTCACTGCCGGCCCAGCCGATGCGGATATGACGGTAAATATTATCTATCGATAACAGTCTCGTTTTCCATTCACAATAATCTCCTGATAGTGGTTATTGAATGGTCGTTCATTGCAATAGCCAGGAGGCTAATTCTGGCTATTGCAAGCTATTTTATTTTCACCCAACGCAGGCATTGTTTATGCGTATTTTCACGCAGATTCTATTTTTACTCCCTGTCTTTTTGACATCGTTCAGCCATGCAGAGGGCATTCAGATCGGCCGTACGCGATTGATCTACGATGCCACTAAGAAAGAGATTTCACTGCCGCTGGTGAATAACGATAGCATCCTTCCGTGGTTGATTCAGTCGTGGACAGATACAGGCGATGGCAAAACACGCGGGCCATTTATCGTCACACCACCGTTATTTCGTCTCGATCCTCAGAAAGAACAGAGTCTGCGTATCGCATGGAATGGAACGGCTCTTCCCGATAACAAAGAGTCGCTGTTTTACATGAACGTTCGCACTATTCCCGCAACCGCTAAGGAAGACGACGATAAAAATGTTTTACGTCTGATCTATAAAACCCGTTTAAAGCTGTTCTGGCGCCCCGCAGGACTGGCAGGCACTCCCGTTGAGACGTGTAAAAACCTCCGTTTTTCCTTAAACGGGAGGCAATTAACGGTGAGCAATCAGGGCGCGTTTCACATCACATTCGACAGCTTACAGTTGGGCACCACCAGGATTGATAAAGCCGACATGGTGAGCCCTCAGTCAAACACGCTGATCCTCGTTCCAGAGAACACTACAGGCACCCTCGTCAGCTGGCGATGCATTACCGATTACGGCAATGCATCCGATAAATTTTCAACCAACCTGGCTCAGGATTAGAACAAAATGACATGCGGATTTTGTTCAACGCCCAGCTTGCGTCTTAATCCGTTCGCACGTTATTTGGGCGGCGTTTTACTGATAACGTCAAGCTTTGCCAGCGCGCGTGAATATCGCTTTTCGCCCTCTTCACTCGAGGGCGATATGCTGATGCAGCAAGATATTGACCTGTCACTTTTCTCGCGATCCAATGCGCAATTGCCCGGTACCTACTCCTCCAGAATTAGGGTCAATGAGACCCGGATTGATGACATGGATATCACCTATCTCACTAACCAGTCTGGGGAACTGGTGCCGCAACTCACGCCAAACACATTACGCCAATGGGGAGTGGATATTGATAAATATCCCAAATTAGCCGCATGGGATGCCAACAGCCCTCTGCCAAATCCGCTGGGTGACTACATTCCTCAGGCTTTCGCAAAGCTCGATTTCGCATCCATGACGCTGCATCTCAGCATTCCGCAGGCCGCCATTTACAGCCAGGGCAAAGATTATATTGCCCCTTCACGCTGGGACGACGGGGTTCCTGTGGCGTTTGCCGATTACGCATTTTCTGGCTCACAGAGTGAAGATGAGTCCAGTAACAGCTCAACGAGCCAGTATTTGAATTTACGCAGCGGCGCTAACCTCGGTGGCTGGCGTCTGCGTAATTACTCGACCTGGAGTAAAACTGACGACGCAACCCGCTGGGATGCAATTAATACCTATGTGCAGCACGACATTGACGCAATGCGGGCTCAATTTACCGGCGGTGAAAGCAGTACGCGCGGAGAAGTCTTCGACAGCCTGCAGTATCGTGGCGTCAACATTGCTTCCGATGAAGAGATGCTGCCGTACAGTCAGCGTGGATATGCGCCGACTATTCGCGGTATCGCCAGCTCTAATGCTGAGGTTTCGGTACGCCAGAATGGCTATCTCATCTATCAGCAAAACGTTGCCCCTGGTGCTTTTGAGATAAACGATCTCTACTCCACCACTAACAGTGGCGATCTGGAGGTCACAGTAAAAGAGGCCGACGGAACTGAACACCGTTTTACTCAGCCTTATTCAAGCGTCTCGGTGATGCAAAGACCCGGGCAGATGAAGTATGAATTTACAGCAGCACGCTTTCGGGCTGACAGTGGCAGCGATCAAAATGAGCCCACGTTTACACAAGGCAGCCTTATTTATGGTCTGAATAATGCCACCACCCTGTTTGGCGGTATCACAGCATCTGAGGATTATCAGGCGGCGAACACCGGGGTGGGGATCGCGCTGGGGGCTTTGGGCTCAATCTCTGCAGACGTAACCTTTGCCAAAGCGACACTCGACAATGACACGCAAAGCACTGGTCAGTCGTACCGCCTACTCTATTCCGGCAAAGTGGATGCCACCAATACTAACTTCACACTGGCAAGCTACCGCTACTCCACCAGCGGTTACTACAGTTTTGCTGACGCCAACCAGAAATATGATCAGCACGAAGACGATCTCCTGTTCCGTTACAACAAGCGGAACCGCATTCAGGCAAGCATCAGTCAAAGTATTGCTGGCGTTAGCCTTTACCTGAACGGTTATCAGCAGGACTACTGGCAAACATCACAAAAAGAACGCAGCCTGTCAGCCGGGATAAACACTGTTATCGACAGTATCAGCTTCCATCTTGCGTACACCTACAGTGATAACAGCGACACACATAACGACCAGATGGTCTCTTTCGGCTTTAGTATGCCACTCAGCCGATGGCTGCCCCGCGCCTGGAGCAGCTATAACCTAAGTAACAGCAAGCATGGCTATACCCAGCAAACTCTGGGGTTGAACGGAACACTACTGGACGACCAGCGCCTGAGCTACTCCTTGCAGCAGAGTCATTCGAACCATGATGGTGACGATACCAGCAGTGTGTACGCAAGCTATCGCTCGCAGTATGCCAATATGAACGCGGGCTATTACTATTCGTCGGATAACTCCCGGCAATCCAGCTATGGTCTTAGTGGCGCAGTAGTAGCGCATCCCCTGGGTATCACTCTCGCGCAGCCATTAGGCAGCCAGTTTGTCATCGTAAATGCCAACCATGCGTCGGGGGTTCGCTTCCAGAATCAGCGCGGTATTCAGACTGACTGGCAGGGAAATGCGGTGATTCCGTCTCTTAGCTCTTATCAGGAAAACCAAATCCGCATCGACACCACCAGCTTGCCGGAAGATGTCGATTCCAGTGACACCGCGATCACCGTCATTCCTTCCCGCAATGCTGCCGTCGTGGCGAAATTTGATGCTCACGTTGGCTATCGTGCCTTAATCAAATTAACGCGCCCCGATGGCAGACCGGTTCCCTTTGGCGCCATTGCGAGCACCCTTTTACCCGTCATGAGCGGCATTATCGACGACACCGGTACGCTCTATTTAGCGGGCGTGCCAGACACGATCCAGATCGCGGTGAAATGGGGAAATGCCCAGGATCAGCAATGTATCGCCAGTGTTTAGCTGGCTTCCTCTGCGCCACCGTCTAACCCTACCGGCATCCGCACTGTTAATGCCCTTTGTCAGCAGGAACAATCACATGCGCATTAAAGTTACCTCTTTCAGCTGGGGGCTTATCTGCCTCATTCTTCCTTTTTCAGCCCAGGCGGCAGTGACGGTATTACATGATTGTTTTAGCGGCCCTCAAGATTACAGCGTAACTTACGATCGCGATCTCACCGCGAGCGAAAACAAAGCCAACACCGATGTCGATATTCCCGAACACCTTATCGGTGCGGGCGCTGAAATGGAGGCTAATTGCAGCTGCCCCGGTACACTGACTGCGTCAACGCAGATCATGGAATTAACGCTGGCGGGTAGCCCGCTCACTCAGGGGACCAGCGGCTATGGCATTCTCACCGATAAAATTGATATCGACCTCAAAGGATACAGCGACGCCATTAACTCCCCCGACGGTTCGGGTTTAAATGGGCTCAACATAAACCAATACCCGACCATGCAAAGTTCGATGTCAAAAACGATCGAAACCATTAAAACAACCGAAGGAACAGCCAGCGTCTGCAGTGAGAGTACCAAAGTAAAAGATTCCGCGCCGACGCAGCGCAAATTCAAATGGAACGTTATTGGCGCTGTGCTTCACATTAAAAAACCGATTCTCGGCAAAGAACTCATTCCTTCAACGCTGGTGGTCCAGAACTACGCATGCCTTTATTTTGGTTCAGGCAGTTGTGACGTTAATACCGCACAGCTGGTTTCTAACATCTGGCTCAGCGGGTCGCTCTCTGCCCCCCTCAGTTGCACTATCAATGAGGGCAGCACTATTGAAGTTGATTTGGGCAACATCGTCAGCAAGCAATTCCGCTTTAAGGGACTGCCTCCACAAGGATTTACGTTGAAAGACATTGATATTAGCTACCACTGCGACGATAACGCCGTCGGGAATGACAACCGCATCAAATTGACGCTCAGTGCCGATCAGGGCGTGGTGGATAGCAGCGATCCGCTGATTGCCAAAATGATCGACAGGGATGATGCGGGGATCAGAATCTTTACTGACAACAACCAAAATGTGGCTCTCGACGGGAGCTACGCGTTTCCGATCACGATGGACAAACAGGGAAATGGCTCGGTACAAATCAAAGCGTCACCGGTCAGTACTACCAGCGAGTCGCCAGCACCGGGAAAAATGGAAGGGAATGTCACGGTCAAAATGGATTTACGCTAAGTGATTCTCAGGCTGCACACGCAGCCTGAGAATAGCTCGCCGATTAGAAGCCGAGGCTGTCCAGCAGATCGTCCACCTGGTCCTGGCTGGCGACAACGCCCGCCTTGGTGGTATCGAGCTGCGGGCCGTTAAGCAGGCTTTCAGTCTCACGTTTAGGACGCGCCGCAGGTTCTGGCATGTTTTCCAGCAGCACCATCAGCAACTGGCGCTCAATTTCCTGAATCACATCCATCATGCGCTTGATAACCTGGCCGGTCAGATCCTGGAAATCCTGCGCCATCATAATGTCCAGCAGCTGCGCATTGGTGAAACTGGTGTGTCCCGGTACATCGCCAAGATACTGGCGGGTATCCGTCACCAGCTCACGCGCATCGGACAGTTCGATAGGATTTTCGAACCACTCATCCCAGCGTTTGCTCAGTGCTTTAGCGCCCTTCTCCATCTCATCCTGGTGCGGTTGAGAGGCTTCAACGCTGTTCAGCGCGCGCTCTGCTGCCTGAGCGGTCATTTGCACAACGTAGTCGAGACGATCGCGCGCGTCAGGGATCGCTTCTGCGGCTTCCGCAATCGCCTGATCGAGTCCCAGCTCGCGCAAACTGTCGCGCAACATGCGCGTCAGGCTGCCGATGCGGGCAATAATTTCGCTTGCCGAATGTTCTTCAACGGGTTTCATAGCAGGTTGCATCATCACCAACACCTCACATGCCGAGTTTCTCGAAGATCTTGCCGAGCTTCTCTTCCAGAGTCGCCGCAGTAAATGGTTTCACCACATACCCGCTTGCGCCCGCCTGTGCTGCTGCAATAATGTTCTCTTTCTTTGCTTCTGCCGTAACCATCAGAACCGGGAGAGAAGACATATTGCCGTCAGCGCGAATCGTTTTGAGCAGCTCCAGACCATCCATGTTAGGCATGTTCCAGTCAGAGATAACAAAACCAAAGCCACCGGCCTGCAGTTTGTTCAGGGCATCGACACCGTCTTCTGCTTCTTCAACGTTATTAAAACCCAGCTCTTTCAGCAGGTTGCGCACGATACGACGCATGGTGGAAAAGTCATCCACAACCAAAAATCTGAGCTCTTTGTCTGCCATAAAAAACTACTCCTCATTAAATACGTATTGCCTGTCCGGCACTGATTTTTGCCAGCATCTGCTGGCTTACCTGGCTAAGATCGACCACTTCGCTCACGCCACCCATATTGATGGCCTCGCGCGGCATGCCGAACACCACACAACTTGCTTCATTCTGCGCAATCGTCCAGGCGCCAGCCTGGTGCATCGCGAGCATTCCGGCGGCGCCATCGTTGCCCATCCCCGTCAGGATCACCCCAACGGCGTTGCGCCCCGCATGTTTCGCCACCGAATGAAACAGCACATCCACAGACGGACGGTGCCGGTTAACCGGCGGACCGTCATGAATCTTGATTTGATAGTTCGCACCGCTGCGCGCCAGTTCCATATGCTTATCGCCCGGGGCGATATACGCGTGACCAGGCAGAACGCGCTCGCCGTCCTCCGCCTCTTTCACGCTTATCTGACACAGTTTATTCAGACGCTCGGCGAACGAACGGGTAAAGCCTGGCGGCATATGCTGGGTAATAAGAATACCCGGGCTCGAGAGCGGCAATGGCTGGAGTACATGGCGAATTGCCTCTGTTCCTCCGGTTGACGCGCCAATCACCAGCAGTTTTTCCGAGCTTAAAAGCGGCCCGGCTTTCAGCGTCACCGGTACGCCCGCGGGTTTGTGCGCCGCCAGTTTGGCCCGCGAGGCAGTGCGGATCTTCTCGGCGATCATCTCGCTATACGCGAGCATTCCCTCACGAATACCCAACTGCGGTTTAGTGACAAAATCCACCGCCCCCAGCTCCAGCGCGCGCAGGGTAATTTCTGAGCCTTTCCCGGTTAGCGAGGACACCATCACAACCGGCATCGGGCGCAAACGCATTAACTTCTCAAGGAAATCAATGCCATCCATACGCGGCATTTCTACGTCCAGCGTCAGCACATCGGGGTTATATTTTTTAATTAAATCCCGCGCAACCAAAGGATCAGGCGCAGTCGCCACCATTTCCATGTCGCTGTGACTATTAATAATCTCGGTCATGATCTGGCGCATCAGCGCAGAATCATCGACAGACAACACCCTGATCTTACTCATGCTTTTTCCTTACTCAGCGCATAAACCGTCTGTCCGCGCAGGCTAAATTCGCGGGCGAGGTTGCTGAAATTCTCCGAATGCCCGGCGAACAACAAGCCATCTGGCTTGAGCAACGGGGCAAAACGGCGCAGGATCTCCTGCTGCGTCGTTTTGTCAAAATAGATCATGACGTTACGACAAAATATCGCATCAAAAGGACCTGGCACGTTGTACTGTTTATCGAGCAGGTTTACCGGAGCAAACTCCACGCAATTCGCCAGTTCCTGACGCACGCGAACCAGCCCTTCATGTGGACCTGTCCCGCGCATGAAGTAACGTTGCAGCTGCTGGGGCGACAGCGTTTTCAGCTCGTCCTGGCGATAAACTCCGTTCCGTGCTTTTTCCAGCACTTCGGTGTCGATATCGCTGGCGTACACTTTCCAGCGGCCAGGCGCCATACCCAGCGTGTCGGCAAGGGTTATCGCCAGTGAATAGGGTTCTTCCCCTGTCGACGCCGCTGCGCTCCACACGCGGTATTCCCCGCTACGGCGACGGGCATGTTCCGCCAGCACCGGGAAATGGTGGCCTTCGCGGAAGAACGCCGTCAGGTTAGTGGTCAGCGAGTTAATAAACGCCTGCCACTCAGCGCTGTTTTGGTTCGCTTCCAGCATGCTGAGATAACGGCCAAAATCATCAAGCTCAAGTGTGCGTAAGCGCCGGACCAGACGGTTGTAGACCATGTCTCGCTTATGATCGGCAAGCACAATCCCCGCACGCTGGTAAATCAACTGACATATCCGACGAAAATGCGCGTCGGACAGCGCGAGGCGCTGGGTCATTTGCTGCAATAATGACGATTGCCCCGAGGGGGTTGGTGAGCTCATAGCGCCTTCTTAATCACTTTCAGGATACAACTGGCACGGCCTGAGACCGCCCGACTTCTGCTACTTTTTCGACTTGCTCTTTCACGTTAAATACTGCAACCAGACCGGTCAGATGATCGGCCTGGCTGGCGAGCTGGTCGGTAGCGGCCGCCGCTTCTTCAACGAGAGAAGCGTTCTGTTGCGTTACCTGATCCATCTGCGACACGGCCTGAGCAACCTGCTCAATGCCGCGACGCTGTTCATCTGAGGCGGACGCAATTTCGCCCATGATGTCGTTCACGCGCGTCACCGAAGTGACAATTTCCGTCATGGTGTGCGCGGCCGTATCAACCAGCTGTGATCCTTGCTGCACACGGGAAACGGACTCTTCGATCAACGTTTTGATCTCTTTCGCCGCGTTGGCGCTGCGGCTGGCGAGATTACGTACCTCGCCCGCAACGACGGCAAATCCACGGCCCTGCTCACCGGCACGCGCGGCTTCCACGGCGGCGTTCAGTGCCAGAATATTCGTCTGGAAAGCGATACCGTCGATCACACTGATAATGTCGCCAATTTTCTGCGAACTGGTGGCGATTTGCTGCATAGTGCTGGCAACGTTTGACGCCTGATCGCCGCCTTTTTTAGCCGTCAGCGCCGCCTGTTTCGCCAGGTCCGATGCCTGACGCGCATTGTCTGCGTTCTGGCTAACGGTCGCGGTCAATTGCTCCATGCTGGCCGCCGTTTGCGCCAGAGAGGCCGCCTGCTGTTCGGTGCGTGACGATAAATCGTTATTCCCTTCTGCGATTTCAGAAATACCGGCGTGCATGGCGTAACTGCCCTGACGCACATCGGTCACCGTTTCACGCAGCGAGCCTTGCATCGCTTTCAGGCTGGCAAAAATGGCCGAGATTTCGTTTTTGCCAAATACCGCCACCGGGCGTGCCAGGTTGCCTTTCGCAATGCTGTCAAAATGACTGCTGATAATGGCCAGCGGTAATACGATCATCTTGCGCGACCAGAGCAATGCCCCGCCGGTCAACAACGCTGCCAGAATCACCACGGTGGCAAAAATCACGCCGGACATGTGGTAGCTGGCACGGCTGTCGTGGCTCGCCTCTTCGACGAACTGGTTCATGTCCTGCTGCCAGGCGTTAAAACTTTTATCGAATGCAGCCTGAGAATCCTGTACCGGTGCGGTCAGGAAGTCCGACAGCTGGTTGTTCTCAAGCCAGGTGGCCTGATGATCTAAATCGCTGTGCCACTGGGCATAGCCCTTTTGCATTTCAGCACTCAGCGCTTTGCCTTTTTCACTGACCGCATCCTGCGCCATGAAGGCTTTAAACTGCACATCGGCCTGTTTCAGACTGTCACGCGCGGTGGTCATCAGCGCCTTGATGTCGTCGGGCGGATAACTTAACGCCGTTAATGTGCCCGCTTTATTCAGCGCGGTACTGGCTTGTAAAAGCACCGCGCGCGTTTGCGCGAGCGAGGAGCGCTGCTGATTACTCGTCTCAACTTCCTGTAAGTTCTGATAGCCATCGCGAAAAGCCCAGAAAGACAACCCGTTACTGCCAACCTGCAACACACCGCAAAGAATCAGAATCAAAAACAGTGTGGTCGAGATACGAATACGATTTAACATCCACGCTCCCATCAAGCGGCAAGCAGCCGCAGTTAAATATCAATCAAAATGTTTCCCAGTTTTCATCTTGTCCGGCTGCCGTAGCACGCGTGTTGCTCATCCTTGCGGCAGGCGCAACCCCGGCATGTGATGCCCGAGACGACGCCGAATTGACAGGTGTTGAGGTAAGGCGAAACGCCGAGACGGCCATCTTCAGACGGCTCGCCTGGTCTTCCAGTGCAGCGGCCGCCGCAGCGGACTCCTGCACCAGCGCGGCGTTTTGTTGTGTGACACGATCCATTTCCGAAACCGCCAGGGCCACCTGGTCGATCCCACGACTCTGCTCATCGGAGGCCGAGGCAATTTCCCCCATGATATCGGTCACGCGAGTCACCGCATTTACAATATCGGTCATGGTTTCACCGGCGCTTTCGACCAGCACGGAGCCGGTATCGACGCGGGCGACAGAATCTTCAATCAGCGCTTTGATCTCTTTTGCCGCATTGGCGCTGCGACTGGCCAGGTTACGCACTTCACCGGCGACCACGGCAAACCCGCGCCCCTGCTCGCCCGCTCGGGCGGCTTCAACGGCGGCGTTCAGCGCCAGGATGTTGGTCTGGAAGGCAATGCCGTCGATCACGCTGATGATATCGGCGATCTTTTTCGAGCTACCGGCAATCTCATGCATGGTTTTCACTACGCCATCGACCACTTTGCCGCCCCGCTGTGCGGTTTCTGAGGCGCTTTCAGCCAGATGCGCGGCCTGACGAGCGTTATCGGCGTTTTGTTTCACCGTCGCGGTGAGCTCTTCCATGCTGGCGGCGGTCTCTTCCAGCGCAGAAGCCTGCTCTTCGGTTCGGGAGGAGAGATCGTTGTTGCCCATCGCAATTTCGCTGGTACCGGTATAAATCGCATCCGAGCCCTGACGCACGTTGGTCACGGTATCCGTCAGGGAGCGCTGCATGTGATCCACGCTGCTCGCCAGTTCGGTAATTTCATTGCGCCCGGAAATGGCGAGCGTTTTGGTCAGATCGCCGCTGGCAATTTCACGGATGTGCGCAATCACCCGGCCCAGCGGATTAAGAAGAATGGCGCGAATGCCATACCACACGCCAACCAGCACAATCACTAACGCCAGGGCCAGGATCGCCATCTGCCATTTGGCAAAACGGTAGTCGTTCTGGCTTTCGTTGAATGCGGTGTGATACTGCTCGCTGCTGGCAGCGGCGTATTCGCTCAGCGCCTTGCCGAGGGCGTTTTGCATCCCCTGCGTTGGCTGTGCGAAATAGGCGTCCATGTTGCCGCTTTCAAGGAACTGAATCAGCTCCGTCAATCCGGCTGCATACTGAGTGTATTTTTCGTCGATGTTCTGACTTACCTCGGCCATCGCAGGCATCGGCGTGATTTTTTTGAAGGCGTCGTAATGTTTTGCGGCGTCGGCAAGGGTGGCTCGCGCATTTTTCAGCAGATCGGTTTTGGCACTGCTCTGCTGATTATTCGGGTCCATCATCATGCGAGCGGAGGAACGACTCAGGTTGATACGCGTTTGCAGCATCAGGTCCCAGGTCGATGTCAGCTCACTTTGCTGGAGTCGTAAATCGTTCGACGTCGCAAAGCTCTGCTGGTTATTTTTTAAGGATGAGAAAAACAGCCCACCGGAAATAAGCTGAAGAAGTGCGAAAATGACCAGCACCATCATCAGCATCGTGACAACGCGGATACGGTTCAACATACAACACCTTCTCTAAGATTTATTAACGGTGTTATCGGCAAAGGCCGCAGGAACTTTACATTTGCGAAAGGGAAAAGCGTCAGTTCAGAAGGCGACGTCAACGATTAGGGTGTCGGTATAGGTTCCGGCGGGCGGAGTGGTCTGGCTGGTGAGCACTTTGGCGGTGTAGTTGTAGGTACGCAAAAGCCCGTCGGTGCTCAGTTGCGATGAGGCGGCGCTCGCCCAGCGCTCGGTCCCGCTGCCGCCCCAGCGGTTAGTGGTTGCCTCTTTATAGATGTCGTAACTCATAAAGTTATTGCCGCTCATCATCCGGCGCACGCCATTCGACGCGTTGGCACCATTGTTGATGCCGATGGTATAGGTGCTGCCTTTGGTGCAGGTGACGGAAATCGCCTGGGAGACGGTTGGAAAGTTTTGCACCAGCGGCGCACTATTGAAATTGACGTTGGGCGTGGTCATCGCGCTGCAATCGTTGGTTACGTTCATATTCAGCGTAATGCTGGTGGTGGCAGTGCCGGTTTGCGGCGTGAGGCACAGCCCGACGGCCCCGACGGAACAGACGTTGTAGTTGATGCTAAAGGTCAGCACCACCTGATACGGCCCCGCCGTCACGTTTTGCCCCGCCACCGTGCGAAAATAGAGCGGAATATTGTACTGCTTTGCCCCCAGCAGGTTGAGCAGCGTGGCGCCGCTCCAGGTATAAGCTTTGGCAATTTGCACTTCACTGCTGCCGGAACATCCCGACAGCCCGCAGAGCCGCGTAGGGATCACATCGGTGATGGTGGCATTGTCCGTGCGTTTCATGGTCGCGCGGCTGTTGGCGGATACGGTCGCGGCGGTGTAGTTCAGGGTCACGGAGTCATTGGTGAGCAAGTTCAGGATCGCATCGCAGCTCACCACCAGGGTACCGGTGGTTTCGACTTCCCCCGTTCCGCTTAAGGCAAATGAGGTGACGCTGCCGAAATTCGCATTGACGGTGCTGATGACACAGGCCGCCCAACTGCCACCCGACATCATCAGCAGAAAAAGGGCGAGCAGCAGGCGTTTCACGGGGCCTCCCGGCATGTCAGCGGGCCGAAGGTTTGCAATTTATGCTCGGGATTAGCACCAATACTGAGCGTGGCATAACAGCGTTTCCCCTCAGGCAGGATAACTTCCAGCGGGTTAACGTCGGTGAGATTTTCAAGCCAGGCGATGCCGTCATATCCGACCACTGCCGCACTGCGCGAGGCGCGTCGTACCTGGCTGCCGACCGGGATCGCCTGTCCTTGCGCGTCATGTAGAATCACACTCGCCACCCGCTCCTGTTCCATTGGGAAATCCACCAGATAACCGCTGTGGCGGCGGATTGCCACGCGGCGCTCCGTCTCTTTAAGACGCGTATCGGCGGGCAAATTCAGCGTGTTGATACTGTAACTGGCCGGATAGTAGGCCGACACGCCGCTGACCAGCAGATAGCCATTACGGTTGGTTTTGCCAACCGGCTGGTTTTCATAATTGACCGGCACGTCCGGATGCCCGTCAGTGCTGATCACCACGAAGGCGTCGTTGATTTTGTTGGCCGCGAACAGCTCGTTATCCATCAGCACAATCGAACCCATCGCCTCGCCCCACCAGGTCATCATGTCCCGTTCGCCGTATCCCCCGCCCTGCAGTTCAATATTGTTGTTACGCCAGCCGAGCGTCCCCTGCTGATAGTTGTTGGATCTTGACTGGTTCGCCCACGCCATATTCCAGCTCAGCCCGCCGTCCGTCGGCATCGAGTGGTTGTAGTTGATCCGCTGAGTGCTGCCAGAATCTGGCGTATTTTCAAAGGTGACGGCGGCGCTGTCCCGCTCGCCAATCGGAATTTGCAGGGACATCGCCACCGTCCAGTCCCCGCGCTGCTGGTCGCGGCTGGCGGCAAGATAAATACTGCTACTTCCCCACAGGTTGCGGCTCCACGACAGGTTCAGCAGCTCAGTTTTCTGGCTGTCGAAACTCTCGACGCCAATCCACGCTGCGCCAATATTGCCGTAGTTGCCGAGATTAAAGGTCAGCGAATATTGGTCAGTATTGCTACTGAGGCTGGCGATGGGCTGATCGTGCTCATCATAAATAGTCGGCTGATCGTACAGCGCCAGGTTGCCATACCCGCGATCGCGCCGTGAATGCTGGGTAGCCAGGCTAAACGCACTGGTACTGTACTGATAGCCCCAGTTCACCTGCCCGCCGTTATCGCCGCGCATCTGACTGTGGGTATAAGAAGAGTTCACCACGCCAAATTGACCCAGTTTAAGCACCGCCCCCGCCCCGCCCAGAGCCAACTCTTCTGCCCCTTCGCCGTGCCCTTCCAGCGTCAGCCAGTCCGTCACGCCGTAGCGATATGACCCACTCCCCGCCGCTGGACCGTAATCAAAATTCTTAATGCCGTAGTTGCGACGCAGGCTGCCTAAGGTGACGGCTCCGTCGCTCAGCCCCCGTTTGAGCAGATCGCTGGTGACATAAAACGGCATGGTGGTACTGACCTGACGCCCAAGCGCGTCAGTGGTGATTAATACCGCATCCCCAGCGCCATTGATGTAGGGCAGATTGGTCAGGGTGAACGGGCCGGGCTGGAGTTGCGTGGAGCCTGAGTGATAGCCGTTGATGAACAGATCCACCGACGTCGGCACCGCGGCTTCGCCGGAGAATTCCGGCAGCGGCCAGGTGACCAGGTCCGGGCGCAGAGAGAAGTCGCGTCCGTAGCTGATTCCGCCCATGCGCACGCTGCTGCTCCAGCTCAGGGCATCGCTGATCACATCTCCGGCGGTCCAGGTGGTGGCGTCATCTTCATTGGTGAACATCATGGTCGTGTCGTAGCGCACGTACCCTTCCTGCTGACCATTGTCTCCGGCAAAGCTTTTACGCGTATAGCCGGTAGATGAGAGCGAACCGTTTTCATTGAAATAGCGGAATTCGTGCCAGAGCGAAGCCTGGCCGCCGATGTGTTCGGTGTGATTGGTATAGAGATCGTAATTGAGCAGCGCGCCTTTACCGTAACGGGGTTTACTTTGCGCATTTTCCCCGCCGAACGGCGTAATGCGGGCCGATACCCAGTCGCGCGGCACACTGAGCAACAGGCGCTGGGCAGCACTGTCATATTCGACACGCACTTTTGCCAGTTTTGATAAATCGACTTCACCCGTTGGCACTTGCTCCGGCGGCAACCCGGCGCGTAGCAGATCGGCACTGGAGATAAAAAACGTGCCGTTGCGCTGCGTGACGGGGACCACCAGTCCAGTGTCGTAGTGGTTTATCACTACCGAGAGCTGAAATACTGCTTCGCTGTTGAGTGCCTGCGCATCCGGCGGTGGCGGTAAACTGTCATCACCGGTTTCGGCCCAGGCGCTTGTTGTGACGCAAAGCAGGATTATCATCGCCGGTTTCAGTGGACGGGCGCCGACTGCCATTGCGTGTTCCCGGCATTAATTTGCGCACTCATCTGGCGGGCCTGTTGCACACCCGCCGGAAGCGGCCAGCTGCGGGTGCTGTCCGGGAGAACATAGCCAAGTAGACCGTCGGCGATGGTCCGTTGATCCAGCGCCACCTGACTTAAGCGGACGTGAACATCCCCCCGATTACGCACCTGTAATGCGGGTTTTCCGTCCTCCTGGATAATCTTCCAGCTCAGGTTTTGCGTGTCGGCCAGGGCATGGTGTGCACCTTCTTTGATGGTCGGGATCCCCTGGCCGTAAACAAACAGCGGAATGGAATAACGCATCTGGATTTTCAGCCCGATTTCCGGCTGGGATTTGTCTCCGGGCTGGGGGATTTCATCCACGATAATGCGGTAGGCTTGCTCAACGCCCATCGGGATATTGCTTTGTTTGATCAAGCGAATCAGTTGTTTACCGTCTTTGCCGATGGTCACAATCGGCGGGCTGGCGACCACATCCTGCTGGGCGGTGTAGCGCTCGAATCCGTTCTCCTGCTTCCAGCGCATAATCCGCACTTGCATGGTGGTTGCGCTGTTTCCCTGATTCTGGATCCACAGCTCCGTGGCTTTGGTATCCGCAGAGAGCCAGGGGTCAATCGGCCACAGCAGTATGGTCGCCGCCGCATTCGCCCGGTTTGCCATCACGGCCAATATGGCCCACATCCCCAGTACGCCATAGCGAGTAAATGATGACTTCATTGACCTTCTCCCTTTTCACCATGACAAGGTCACGGTGAGTTGATCTGAATACGTTCCGGCGGGGCTAAACCCCGTCAACAGCGCCACACCAAAGAGCGGTAGCGCAATGTTATTGCTGTTGGTATAGGTCACCGGCACGGCCTGATTGACCCCGATCTCACTGTTTGCTGCCAGCGAACTGCTGCTGTACAGGCGGTATGCCACCATTTCGGTGCCGCTGGCGCGCTGCATACGGCGCACCGAAGCGTAATGTTGTCCTCCATCGATGCTCATACTCAGCGCAACATTCGGCGTGCAGGCGATAGATAACGATCCATTCGGCACAAAACTGGTATTCACCTGCCCTGTCGCCACGCCTGAGCGGGTACCAAAATTCAGCGATCCAAGCACGCCGCCCGTGCCCGTCGTCACCGAGCAACCTGGGGTGATCGTCGCGGATACCTGAAATGACTGCGAGGTGACCGCATGCGCCATTCCCGCAGGCCATACGCCAACGATGAGTGCAAAAAAAAGGCGCAGTTTTCCCTCTGCGATTTTACGCAGACGTGCAAAAGCAATGGTCATTTCTGGCGCTTAGGCTAGTAGGTCACGCTAACGTTAATGGTGTCCGTATAGGTTCCTGGAACCACAGTCACGCTGTTGCCGCCCCCAGTAATTCGGCCATACAAGGTGTAACTGTCGACGCCGCCTGCGGTGGAGGCCACCGGAAGTGGTGCGTTGTTGGCGACAATGTTGTTAAATCCGCTGTCGCTAAACAGGCTATAGGCCACGCCCTGTGCGGTGTTAGCGGTGTTGACCAGATAGCGGGCTGGCGTGCCTGGTGTACCGACAACGGTGCCCGGCGCAGTGGAGTTGGTATTCCCGGTAATCGCTACCGTATAGCTGGCGGTCGTACACTGAATGGTGAAAGTGTTGCCCCCGCTGGCACCCGCTAGCTGGGTGGTGAGGGTCGAGAAGGTGGCGGGATGCGTCCCGAAGTCGAGGCTACCGAAGTTAATACCGTTTTGCGTCGGAGAGCCGTTGATCAGGCAACCGTTGGTTAAGGTCAACGTCGCGCCGATGGTCCCGCTGCTGGTCACCGCCATCGCCTGATGCGCCGCTAACGCCAGCATACTGCCCGTACAGATCAGAAGGAGTTTATTTTTCATTTACAGCCCTCCAGTAAATGTTGCCCTTCATTTTCGTATTTTATTGATACCACTCAATCTGTTAGCACCACTAAACATTCCCAATCAGCGCTTATTGAGAATTTAGTTTATGGATCAGGGTTCAACCACTTAGGCTGTTTTGACTCATACTTTTGCCGTATTGCTCTGTTATTCATCTTTAAAACAATGAGTTATGATTTTTTAAAGATGCTTATTACCCTCTAAACAGAGGATATATTCATCATAATGTGATTAGCATCACAATATATCGCGTCATCTTGAGCAACAAATTTAATAAAACTTAAAAAATTGTTGTATCTCCATACGCTTTACTTCAATTTATGCGATGAATGCATTGGCGCGCTGAAATTAAAAAATTATATGACTCAGCGCACTGATGAAAACTTAGGCGCATAACAGAGGGTCTTTTTTCGTGGCAAGTGCAAACAAACTCACGCTGTTCATCGTGATTTTCATGCTGGCGGGTATTCTTTCAGGGGCAGTCATTCACGAGTACGCGTCACCCGACGCTATCGCGACCTGGGCAGACAACATCACACTCCTCACCGATATTTTCCTCCGACTGATCAAGATGGTTATCGCTCCGCTGGTGTTTAGCACACTGACGGTGGGCATCATGAAACTCGGCGAAACCTCCACCATTGGTCGTGTCGGCGGCAAAGCCATGGTGTGGTTTATCAGTTCCTCAGTGCTGTCTATTCTGGTGGGCTTATTTATCGTCACGCTGGAACAACCCGGCGCGGGCCTGAATCTGGCGATCCCGGTTGAATCTGTTGATACAGGGCTGGCCGTCAGCGGCATGTCATTAAAGGGATTCCTGTCGCACACCATCCCGACCAGTATTGTCGGCGCGATGGCGAATAACGAAATTCTGCAGATCGTGGTCTTCTCAATGTTCTTCGGCATTGGCGGCGCGTCTCTCGGCGAGAAATTCAACGCTCCGCTCGTCGCGGCGCTGGATGTGGTGTCTCACATCATGCTGAAAGTGACGGGATACGTAATGTACGTTGCGCCACTGGCTATTTTCGCGGCGATCTCATCGGTTATTGCGACGCAGGGGCTGGGTATTTTGCTTAACTACGCGTCATTTATTGGCGGATATTACGTAGCCATTCTGCTCACCTGTCTGGTGCTGCTGGCTGTGGGCTATATGGTGCTGAAAAAAGAGGTCTTCCGCCTGGTCAGCATGCTGAAAGATCCGGTTCTGGTGGCGTTTACAACCAGTAGTTCGGAAGCGGCGTACCCGAAAACGCTGGAACAACTCACCCGCTTTGGCTGCTCACGCAATATCGTGTCATTCGTTTTGCCAATCGGTTATTCCTTTAACCTGGTAGGCTCAATGGTGTATTGCTCTTTTGCGTCGATGTTTATCGCCCAGGCTTATAATATCCATCTGAGTTTTGCCGAAGTGACGGTTCTGATGCTGACACTGATGCTGGCCTCAAAAGGCATCGCTGGCGTACCGCGCTCGGCGCTTGTGGTGTTAGCTGCAACCATTCCGAGCTTCCATATTCCAGTGGCGGGTATTTTGCTGCTGATGGGGATCGATCATTTCCTCGATATGGGCCGTTCCGCGATTAACGTGCTGGGCAACGGCATTGCAACCGCGATGCTGGCACAAAATGAGGGACTGCTGGAAGAAGAGCCGGAGCTGGTGCAGCAGGAAGCGTAAGACGTAAAAAAGCCGGGTGGCGCTTACCCGGCCTACAACGTGATTTCCGTAGGCCCGTGCAAGCGCAGCGCCGCCGGGCAAAAAAAAGGAAGGCAGATGCCTTCCTTTTAACATCACTAACCTTATGCCACGTGGCTTGCCGCGATATCCAGCAGAGCCATCTCGTCGCTGTTCAGCAGTTTCTCGATGTTCACCAGAATCAGCATCCGATCGCCCAGTGCGCCCAGACCGGTCAGATATTCGGTCGACAGCGTCACCGCAAATTCCGGAGCCGGACGGATCTGGTCGGCGGTCAGGGACAGCACGTCAGACACGCCATCGACCACAATACCCACCACGCGCTGGCCCAGATTCAGGACGATCACCACGGTATTGTCGTTATACTCCACGTCACCCTGGCTGAATTTCACGCGCAGGTCGACGATAGGGACAATTACTCCACGCAGGTTGGTCACACCTTTAATGAAGGAAGGCGTGTTGGCAATGCGAGTCACCTGATCGTAGCCGCGAATCTCCTGCACTTTAAGAATATCGATGCCGTACTCTTCATCGCCTAAAGTGAAAACCAGGAATTCCTGCCCTGATGGCTCGCCGGCCAGTTTCGTTACATTACTCATACCGGTCATGTTTTTACCTTCTTAACTAATCAGGCGGCTGTGTACGCCACACGTTGTTCACGATTTAAACCCTGAAGCGCCGACACATCGACGATCAGTGCGACGCTGCCATCGCCAAGGATGGTGGCAGCTGAAATTCCCGGCACTTTGCGGTAGTTGCTTTCGAGGTTTTTCACCACCACCTGGTGCTGACCAATCAACTGATCGACCAGCAGCGCATAGCGGCGACCCGCGCTTTGCAGAATAACCACGATGCCCTGAGTCGCTTCGGTTTTCGCCCCGTCGACTTCAAACACTTTCCACAACTCTACCAGCGGCAGGTATTCACCACGCACTTCGAGCACGCGTTCGCCGCCTGCCAGCGGATGCAAATCTTCATCACGCGGCTGCAGGGATTCCATCACCGCATTCAGCGGCAGAATAAACACTTCACCCGCGACTTTGACCGACATCCCGTCAAGGATCGCCAGCGTCAGCGGGAGCAGAATCCGAATCGTAGTACCCGAACCTTGCTTAGATTTGATCTCAACGTGGCCGCCCATCTCCTGGATATTACGTTTCACCACGTCCATGCCCACGCCACGCCCGGACACGTCAGTCACCTGCTCAGCCGTCGAGAAACCAGGCGCGAAGATCAGCATTCCCACTTCTTCGTCGGTCATGTTTTCGTTAACCGACATGCCTTGCGAAAGCGCTTTCGCCAGAATACGTTCACGATTCAGACCCGCGCCGTCATCGGTAACTTCGATGCAGATGTTCCCGCCCTGATGTTCTGCGGAGAGAATCAGGTTGCCGACCGGGGATTTCCCCGCCGCAATACGGTTTTCCGGGGATTCGATACCGTGGTCGAGGCTGTTACGTACCAGGTGCGTTAACGGATCGATAATGCGCTCAATCAGGCTCTTATCCAGCTCGGTAGAACTTCCGAGCTGAGTCAGTTCAATTTGCTTATTGAGTTTACTGGCCAAATCGCGAACCAGGCGCGGGAAACGGCTGAACACGTATTCCATCGGCATCATACGGATGGACATCACCGATTCTTGCAGGTCACGGGCGTTACGTTGTAACTGACCCATGCTGGTAATCAGATCGCCGTGCGTCACCGGGTCCAGTTCGTTAGAACGTTGCGCCAGCATCGACTGGGTAATCACCAGCTCGCCGACCAGGTTAATCAGCTGATCGACCTTCTCTACCGCGACGCGGATACTGGTTGATTCGCTGCTGCGGGCGGCCGGTTTTTCACGCTCAGCGCGGTTAGGTGCGCCCGTTTCAGTTGGCACGGCTTTCAGCGCAGGCGCTGAGGCAACAACGGCTGGCGCGCTGGCTTCTGGTGCGGCCAGGACTTCGGCCACTTCAGCAGGCGCTTCAACGGCAGCCGCTTCGGTTTCAAAGGTAATCTGGTCGGCTTCAATCACGAAGCACAGTACCGCGACAATATCATCCTGACCGATACCACCATCAATGGTGGCAGCCAGGCTGTCCGGTCCTTTGACGATATTGCTTAACGTCGCCAGATTGCCCAGTTCTTCTTCCAGCAGATTGACTTCACTCTCTTTCAGACGAGAGAGAACCACGCGCAGCTTTTCTTCGGCTGCTGGCGGGGTCGCGTCTTCTGACGCCAGTGCATCTACCACACTCAATTTTGCCGCGCTGACCGCAGGTGCAGCCGCTTCGCCCTTCGCTTCCAGAGCTAACTGGCGCAGAGCGTTGCAGATGTATTCAAAGCTTGCAGCATCTGGCTCTTGCGAGCTTTTATAGGCGTCGAGCTGTTCCTGCATAATATCTTTGGTTTCCAAAAACAGGTTAATAATGTCGGTGTTGAGCTGCATCTCACCGCGACGAGCTTCATCCAGCAGGTTCTCCATTAAATGGGTCGTTTCCTGCAGAACGGTAAAACCAAATGTACCGGCACCACCTTTAATGGAATGTGCTGCACGGAAAATGGCGTTGAGCTGTTCTGAATCCGGCGCCTCAGGCACTAAATTCAGCAGATGCTGCTCCATGTCCGCCAACAACTCGTCGGCTTCATCAAAAAACGTCTGGTAAAAATCGCTAATATCCATGCTCACGCTATCACCTCGGATTGGCTGGTGGCGATGTTGGAACGGCAGCCGAAGGAACTGCCCCTGGCTGTTTTAAATCGTCCAGTGACTCATTCTGGCTTTCGGCGTTTTCGTGCAGAATGGTCTGCTCCGCCTGCTGATTGAGCACTAAAAGACTGATACGACGGTTAATGGCATCGTCCGGGCCACGGTCGGTGACGCGCATGGTGGCGGCCATACCGACGACGCGCAGGACTTTGCCTTCATCAAGCCCACCGATAACCAGCTCGCGACGCGAGGCGTTGGCACGATCGGCAGAAAGCTCCCAGTTGCTGTATCCCTTCTCGCCGTTGGCATACGGGAAGTCGTCCGTATGACCAGAGAGGCTGATGCGATTAGGAATACCGTTCAGCACCGGCGCAATACCGCGCAGAATATCGCGCATGTAAGGCTCGACTTCCGCGCTGCCGGTTTTGAACATCGGGCGGTTCTGGCTATCAATAATCTGGATACGTAACCCTTCCTGCACCAGATCAATTTTTAAATGCGGACGCAGCGCGCGCAGTTTTGGGTCCGCCTCGATGAGCTGATCGAGGTCGCCACGCAGTTTTTTCAACCGCGCTTGCTCCATGCGTTTTTTAAGCTCGTCGATATTAGGCTCTCGTTTCACTTCACCCTTTTGTTGGGTGTAGTCATCACCGCCACCGGGGATCACGCTTTCACTGTTAGAAATACGCTGTCCACCCGTGACCGCCGTCGCCAGCGGTGTTCTGAAATACTCCGCAATCTGAATCAGCTCTTTCGGGCTGGAAATGGAGATCAGCCACATCACCAGGAAAAACGCCATCATTGCGGTCATAAAGTCCGCATAAGCGATTTTCCACGAGCCATGAGAGCCGCCGCCATGACTTTTGTGCTTGCGCTTTTTGACTATGACGATGGGATGGGACTGATTTTTCATGCGTCCTCAGTCGTCGTCTGTTGGTTTGGGTTTTTCACGGCGCGCACGTGTTCTTCAAGCTCGATGAACGACGGACGTTCGCTGGAATACAGAGTTTTACGTCCGAATTCCACCGCGATTGGCGGTGCATAACCGTTCAGGTTAGAGAGCAACGTTATCTTCACGCACTGCATCATCTTGGTAGTTTCAGCACTTTTCTGGCGCAGCACGCTTGCCAGCGGAGAGATAAATCCGTAAGCGAGAAGAATACCGAGGAATGTTCCCACCATTGCGTGGGCAATCAGCGCCCCCAACTCAGCCGCTGGACGATCGGCGGACGCCAGGGCATGAACCACGCCCATTACCGCCGCGACGATACCGAATGCGGGCAAGGAGTCACCCACCAGCGCCAGGGCGTTAGCTGGCACTTCGGATTCGCTTTCGTGCGTTTCGATCTCTTCGTCCATCAGCGCTTCGATTTCGAAGGTGTTCATGTTGCCGCTGATAATCAGTCGCAGATAATCGACGATGAAATCCAGCATCATCGCGTCGGCGAGAATACGTGGATAGCTGGCAAAAATTTCACTCTCTTTCGGGTTCTCAATATCACGCTCCAGCGAGAACATGCCTTGTTGACGCGATTTCGCCATTAAGCGATAGAGCAGCGCCAGCAAATCCATATACATGCTTTTGGTGTATTTCGAACGACGAAACAGCAACGGGAGCGCCTTCAGCGTCCCTTTGATTGATTTACCGTTGTTACCAACGATAAAAGCACCTACCCCTGCGCCGCCGATGATAATCAGTTCAGCCGGTTGATAGAGTGCTCCCAGGTGTCCGCCGGTCATCATATAACCGCCGAAAACTGTACCGATAACAACCAGGTAACCTAATAAGATAAGCACGACATCATCCTTCCGCTAGTGACTATGGCAGGACGTCCAGTTCGAAGGCATAACCGGATCGCAGGGTAAAAAAAAGCAGCGGTAATTGCTTACCGCTGCTGGAATCTTGCCCACGAGTTCGGGTTAAACAGCTTGTTCGATCTGTTCATCCAGCAGTTGTGGAATAATATCGGCAGCTTCCGGGGAAAGTTTACGTCTTTTTACCGCACGGGATGGCGGCTGGCATAAACTGCAGGCAAAGCTACCTGCTGGCTGATGAGCATGGGTGATAAAGTTGCCGTCACAGCAGTTACAGCGCGACAATTGCAACAGACCACTCTCAACAAAGCGCACCAGAGTCCAGGCGCGGGTCAGTGCCAGTAAAGGCCCTTCTTCCGGCTGGGGACATTGTTCAAGGTAGAGTTTGTAAGCTTTAATCACGGCGTCCACGCCGCTACACAAACCTGTTTTCAGAAGAAATTGCCAGGCGTTGCAAAACATCGATGCATGGATGTTTTGCTCCCAGGTCATAAACCAGTCCGTTGAAAACGGCAGCATACCTTTCGGTGGCGGACTGCCGCGCAATTCTTTGTACAATTTGATAAGACGACCGCGGCTCAGTTGAGTCTCGCTTTCCAGCATTTGTAAGCGAGCACCCAACGTGATCAGTTCCATTGCCAACTGAATGTCGCGAGCTTCCTGAACAATGCTTTTTTCGCTCATCATTAAGCCCTTTTCTTGCGGGCCACTTCGTCAGGCTGGCTGATTTCGGTGAGAAGGCGGGTGGAAAGCAAAATTCCGGTGTGGATCTGTTGCAGATCGTCAACGCGTGAATCCTGGGTCAGACGGGTAATGGTCTGATGACTGTCGAAGCGGAACTGACAAACCAGCTGATTGGTTTCTGCCAGTTTGACCATCTGAGGGAGGGTTAATCCGCCGAGCGTTGTTGCCATCTCTTCGCTGATACCCAGACGGAACATTGCGGACGGTTTGTCCTGACTAATCAAACGCTGCGCAAGTAATAAGTATGACAAATTAATGTCATAGACATGTTTCAGCATCTCGGATGTATGCATTTTTCCCATCCAGAATAACCAACTATTATTTTTATGCGGTAAGACCGCACCCCGTGATGTCGCCGGGAAAACCCCGGTAAAAAAAAAGAAAAGGCGAAAATGCATAGTCGAATTAAGGGGTAAACTGGATAAAACACGCGATGTTTAAATGATGATCCCTTTCCTACGCGCTTTATCAATTCTTACAAATAACTAAGATTTTTCCTAATTCGAGGCAACTCTACTCGTCAGTTTTGAGACATACAATGCAGCCCCTCCCGAAATTTAAAAAAAATGTGATCCACGTCACACAATTTAAGCCATAAACTCAGATTAATCCATCAGTATGACTTCTAAGTTGGTTGTTTTTTGCTCAAAGAGTACACTTTTATATTCTGAATGAACGAATACTCATGCAGAGGGATGAACATTCCCCGCATACGGCTCTTTTGGTTTAAAACCCTTCTCTGTGCGCGGATTAGAGAATAAGCCCCTTGAGAAGGGGTAAAATAAAAACCCATAAAAAACATAACGTTAGTCGTTAAATAAAACTAACTAGTTTCAATGAGTAACGATCGCCATTTTGTTGATAACGGGTTAAAACGATTCGTCGGCCAATTATTAACATTGTGGTATTTACGTTAAGTAGCACATTTCCGTGGTTATGTTGGGTTATGACACTATTCGTTTTATAAGAATAATTAATGAATAATTATGATAAGCGTCACACCAATGTCGTATTGCCCTCTTGCGAAGCGCAAAGAATCGCGCTAATGGTGATGAACCATCAGTCTCTGACAATCAAAGGAGTGAGCGATGAGTTACTCTCATGTTCTTGTTTGCGTTGCAGTGACGCCAGAAAGCCATCAGCTCGTGGCACGCGCAGTTTCTATCGCCCGTCCGCTTAATGCGCGGGTTAGCCTGATTACTCTGGCGACCGAACCGGAAATGTACAATCAGCTTGCAGCCCCTATGCTGGAAGACATTCGTGGTCTTTTACAGGAAGAGACGCAGGTGTTTTTGCAGGAGCTGGAGGAAAAGGCCCAGTACCCTATCGCACGGACTTTTATCGCCACGGGGGAGCTAAGCGCACATATTCTCGATATTTGCCGTAAAGAACATGTCGACTTGGTCATTTGTGGCAACCACAACCACAGCTTTTTCTCACGCGCCGCGTGTTCAGCCAAAGCGATTGTAGGCTCAAGTCTGGTCGACGTACTGCTGGTTCCCCTCGGCAACTGATGCCGCCGAGGGGCTGAACTCAGGCGAGTTTAGGGAAGGTTGCGACCTTTTTTTGCAGGTTGCTCTCCACGGTTCGAGGAGTTGTCCGCTCAAGATCGCGAATAAAATGCTCCTGCCAGTGGTTAATATCGTTTTCGCGTATGACCTTCATCATCTCAGCATGCCGTGCAATACGCTCTGTCAGCGGCATGGTAAGCGCCCTGTCCAGCGCATTTGCCACATCATCGCTGTCATAGGGATTAACGATCAGCGCTGAACTCAGTTCATTGGCTGCTCCGGCAAACTGCGATAGCACCAGCACGCCTGGGTCTTTCGGATCTTGTGCGGCAACATACTCTTTTGCCACCAGATTCATGCCATCGCGCAGGGGTGTGACCAGTCCCACTTCGGAATAGCGGAACACTTTCATCAACACCTTACGGTCAAAATGTTGGTTCAAATAGTAAAGCGGCGTCCAGCCAAGCTGGCCGTAGCGCCCGTTGATCCGCCCGGCTTCAGTCTCTAACTGATGGCGGATATCCTGATAAGCTTGCACCTCTCCACGGGATGTCGGCGCAATCTGCGTGTAACGAATTTTACCGTGATGCTGCGGGAATTTATCCAGCAGGCGTTCGTAGGCCAGGAATCGCTCCGGCAAGCCTTTGGAGTAATCCAGACGTTCGACGGAGAAGATATTTTTGACGTTTTTCAGCTCACTTTTAAGCTGTGCCAGCTTCGGCGGTAACGGGCCGGAGGCGTCGGTCGCTATCTCATCGGGTTCAATACCAATGGGATACACTTCCGTATTGAACGTTTTACCCCACGCGGTGTGGGACTTGCCGCTGCGGGTGGTCACCCGAGTCTTGCCGGAAACACTGTCCAGAAACGCCAGCCGGTCATTTTCAGTCTGGAATCCCAGCAAATCGTAATCGCATAATCCTTCAAGCAGTTCTTCGTGTGGCGGCAAGGCGTTAAAGATTTCTGGCGTCGGGAACGGGATATGCAGGAAGAAGCCGATCCGGTTATTCACTCCCCTTTTGCGCAGCTCGCTGGCAAACGGAATCAGGTGATAATCGTGGATCCATAAAATATCGTCTTCCTCGATTAAAGGCAGCAGTTTATCCGCCAGCAGCGCATTGACGCGCATGTACCCTTCAAACGATTCCCGCTGGAATTTGACCAGGTCCAGACGATAGTGAAACGCGGGCCACAGCACGGCGTTGGAAAACTGTGAGTAATACTCTTCGTAATCCTTTTCGCCAAGATTAAACGATGCCCACGTGATATTCCCCTGCGTCACCTTTTTTAGCGGCTGATCCTCGTTACCGACATCACCGCTCCAGCCAAACCACAGCCCACCCGCTGATTTTAAGGCACCTAAAATCCCCACCGCCAGACCACCCGCGCTGGATTTTTTATCGTCCGGTGGCGCAATTCGGTTAGAGACTACGACTAAGCGACCCATCATGTTTTCTCCTGTTGTTATGCGCTATTTTTTCTTGTTGTTGCTGGTTAGCGACTTCAGTGACCCATTCCCATACGCTGGCTACGTTCGCCAGTCGCCATGCGGCGCAGGTTTCACCCTGCCCGACTTTAATTGATACCCCTCCGGCCTGATTGACTACGCTAAACCCGCTCTCATCCGTCAAATCGTCACCGACAAATACCGGCGTTCTGCCCGCAAACGGTGCCTCGGTCATAAAGGCCTTAATCGCCTCGCCTTTATTGATGCCTTTGGGTTTGATTTCGACCACGCATTTACCCGGCTGCAGGGCAAGTTGCGGGTTCGCTGCCACGACAGATTCTGCCAGCGCCGTTATTGCAGCCTCATGCTGAGGAGCCTGTCGGTAGTGCAGCGCAAAGGCCATCCCTTTGGCTTCCAGTTCCGTTCCCGGAAGACGTTCCAGCGCAGACGTAAGCTGCGCCGTGAGCGTCTGAATGAGCGTGGAAGGGAGTGAGACGATATGCGCGTTGTCATGGATGTCGCGGCGCTCCGCTCCGTGCACACCGGCAAGCGGAAAACGGTAAGGCCTGGCGAGCTCATCTAGCTCGGCCATTGAGCGCCCTGATATCAATGCCAATGCTCCCTGACTCATCCCGGAGAGCTGGTGCAACACCCGGAGAATATCGGCGGGTAAAACCACCTGGTCGGGATGAGGTTTGATCTCGGCGAGCGTTCCGTCGAGGTCAAAAAAGAATGCAAATTCTCCGGTTAGTGCAGGCGGTACGGTTAACGAATCAGCCACCCTTATCCTCCTTACGGTTTTCGAGATGTAAGACATTTAACATCTCAGTAGCCATGTAAGTATAGACAGTGTGACGCTGCTCGCCATTTAGCAAACCGCCCACCAGCAAAGCTAGCAGGCGGCAAGGAGGTAGAACTAGACTTAAAAGTTGCGCCCGAATTTCCTTATACGGTACGTTTCGCTTTTTGCTTGTAACGGTCGAAGATCACCGCTGCCAGCAGGATTAGGCCGCGAACCACGTACTGAGAGAACGGGGAGATATTCAGCAGGTTCATGGCATTCTCGACGGTACCGAGAATCAATATACCGGCGACCACATATGAGATTTTTCCGATGCCGCCTTTCAGCGAAACGCCACCCAAAACGCAGGCCGAGATAACAATCAGCTCATAACCAATCGAGGTCATCGGCTGACCGCTGGTCATACGTGAGGCCAGAATAATCCCCGCCGCCGCCGACACAAGCCCGGAGAGCACAAAGATAATAATCTTGGTGCGCACCACCGGAACACCCGCCAGACGCGCCGCTTCTTCATTGCCACCAATCGCCAGCGTGTTACGGCCAAACGTGGTTCTGTTGAGCAGGAAACCGAAGATGATCAGGCACCCCACCGTCAGCCAGATAGGTGCAGGCAGACCCAGCCAGTTGGCATAGCCGAGGGTAAAGAAGCGTTCGTCTTCGATGCCTACGGCTTTACCGTCAGAGATAATATAGGCCAGACCGCGCACAATCTGCATAGTGGCAAGCGTGGTGATCAGGGCGTTAATTTTCAGGCGTGCAATAACGAAACCGTTCACCAGACCGCTGAAAACGCCGAGCATCAGACCGGCTAACACGCCTATCCACAGGCTTTCGGTCATGTTGATGACCACCGCCGTCGTCACCCCAGCGCAGGCGATAACCGACGCGACAGAAAGGTCGAAATCACCCGAAGCCAGGCAAAACAGCATCCCGCAGGCGACCATGCCCGACATCGAAATTGCCAGCCCAAGCCCTTTCATATTGATGAAACTGGCGAAGTTCGGCACAAAAATCGCACAGCCAATAAACAGGACGGCAAACACCACCAGCATCCCGTATTGATCCCAGATACGCCCAAGGTTAAAAGCCGACTTTGGCGCACGGGAGGAAGTAACAGAGGACATCATTGACTCCTTGCTCAGGCGACAGCCTGGCTAACTTTAGGCATGGCGAGGCTCAACGCCTGTTGTTCATTCGCCTGTTCATGTAACAACTCACCGGCAATATCCCCTTCGCGCATCACGATGATGCGGTCAGCGACGCCCAACACTTCGGGCAGATCGCTTGAGGCGAATAATACCGCCACGCCGCGTTTTGCCAGCGCATAGATGACGTTATAAATCTCGTGCTTGGCCCCAACATCGATGCCGCGCGTCGGCTCATCGAGCAAAATGACTTTCATCTCCTCCGACAGCCAGCGCCCGAGAATCGCCTTTTGCTGATTCCCGCCAGAAAGGTTCATGATCAGCTGCTCGGCACCGGGGGTTTTAATATTCAGCGCACGAATGTGGTGATCGGCATTGCTCGTTTCCCAGCCGTCGTTTATCAGACATCCGGCACGGATAAATTTGCGCCTTGCGGAGATATTGATGTTGTCCCGCACCGAATGGACAGGAATGATCCCGTCGGCTTTTCGGTCCTCCGGGCAGAGCATTAAACCCGCGCGAATGGCATGGGCCGGTTTCTGAATATCCACCGGCTGACCGTCGATATAGACCTGCCCTTCGGAGATTCGCGTCCCGCCAAAAAGCCCTTTCATCAGCTCGCTGCGCCCCGCGCCAACCAGCCCGAACAGGCCGACAATTTCACCGCTGCGCACCGACAGGCTGATTGGCGTGCGCACACCGGGTGCTTTTACACCGTTCAGGCGCAGGCGTTCCGTGCCGTATTGTCGCGGCTGCCAGTGGTAGATATCCCCCAGTTCACGGCCCACCATCGCCTGCACCAGCTGGTCGTGATTCACCTGCTGCATATCGGTAAAGGTGCGCACGTAGCGTCCGTCTTTGAACACCGTTATCGCATCGCTCAGGGCGAAGATCTCCTCCATGCGGTGCGAGACGTATAAAATGATGCGCCCTTCTTTGCGCAGTTCGCGGATTACACGGAACAGATTGTCGATTTCTCGCGCAGAAAGTGAGCTCGTCGGCTCATCAAAGGCGATGATCTTGGCGTTTCGTGCCAGCGCCTTGGCGATTTCCACCATCTGCCATTGACCAATCGACAGATATTTCAGCGGTGTTTGTGGATCAATATCCAACCCGAGGTGCTGGAGTTGCAGCCCGGCTTCGTAATTGAGCAGCGAGCGATTGACGATCCCACTCTTGTGAGGCAATTGCCCCAGATAGATGTTCTCCGCCACCGTCATTTCAGGCACCAGATGCAGTTCCTGATAAATAATGGCGACCCCGGCATTCAGCGCCGCTGTGGTATCGGCAAACGCCACCTCTTCACCGCGCAACACAAGCGAGCCGGTGGTCGGGGCGTAGTTGCCGCTAAGGATTTTCAACAGCGTGGATTTCCCCGCGCCGTTCTCCCCCATCAGGGCGTGAACCTGACCGGGATAGCAGTCAAAACTGATATCGGTCAGCGCGTTTACACCGGGAAAGGTTTTACCGATGCCGCGAAAAGAGAGATACGGGTCAGACTGTTGCATAACGTCTCCGAGATTCCAGTAGTGTACGTCTGGCCCCTCAGCAGCGAGGGGCGCAATCACAACAAGTTACTTACCGCCCAGCCCTTTTTTCGCCAGCTCCTCTTTGAAGTTGTCGCGGGTGATCAGCACCACGTCGGTGACTTCAGTGAATTTCGGTGGCTCGGCGTCTTTGGTGACCCAGTTATAGAGCATTTCGCTGGATTTATAGCCGTGAACATCCGGGCTTGGCAGGAGCGATCCGTAGAAGCCGGTCGCCTGCGCTTTGGACAGTTCACTCACCGCATCCACACCGTTAATGCCGATGCCAATAACATCAGGTGCTTTAAAGCCCTGGCCTTCGGTTGCACGAACGCCGCCTAAGACCGTGTTATCGTTCATGCCGACCACCAGCCAGTGTTTCACTTCCGGATGCTGAACCAGCATCGAGTTGGCGGCATCAAATGCACCCGGGATATCGTTGGATTTGGTGGGCACTTTATAGATCTGTTTTTCCGGGAAACCGGCGGCTTTCAACGCTTCCATCGAACCGGAGGTGCGGCGGCGAGCGGTATCCAGCTCATCCGCGGTGATAGCCATCACCGCACTCTCTTTCACATCCCAGCCGCGTTTTTGCATCTCTTTATAGAGTTCCTGGCCCTGACGTTCACCGATTTTGGTGGCCGCCATCATCACCAGCGGCACGGTGTCCATCGGCTTGCCTTTGGCGTTGACGAACTGATCGTCAACCGCAATCACCTTCATGCCGTAGCCACGCGCTTTCGCCACGATCGCCGATCCGAGTTTTGGGTCCGGCGTACAAATCACAAATCCTTTCGCACCGCTGGCTGCGAGGCTATCGATGGCGTTTAAGGTTTTTTCACCGTCGGGAACGGCAATTTTAATGACGTCAAAGCCCAGATCTTTCCCGGCTTTATCGGCAAATTTCCATTCAGTCTGGAACCAGGGTTCTTCTGGCTGTTTGACCAGGAAACCGAGTTTTAAATTCTCTGCCATAGCGGATTGTGACATAACGGCAGCCAGGCCGATGGCCGCCAGCGTTTTAGTAAATTTGTGCATGGTTAACTCCAGCATTAGCATTCTTTTATGTAGGGTATATTGTCGTGCTTTCTATTTAATCGGACTTAAAACAAGGCATTAGCGCTAAACCTGTAATAAGCGATAGTGCTGGAGATAGTTTTAGCGGGAAATTAATCATCCATAAGAGAGCGCCATCACACCGCAGAATTACAGTAATTGCGTACATAGATTCAGCGATAAATGACATAAAAATGAGGGGTATTGTCGGACAAATAGTGAGGGTTTAAGCAGAATTATCCATGAGGTTAGCTAACATGTCCCTGTAAGACGGGCGCCGTAGCGCCCGACAGAAAAATTACCAGGCGTAGTAAATGTGATCGGCGTGGTCACGCACCGGAGCTTCGTCTCCCAGCAAACGTGCCGAGAGCGTCAGGGCAAAATCAAAGGCATGCCCCAGACCTTTGCCGCTGAGCAGATTTTGGTCTTCCACGACCGGCGCATCAACATACTCTCCGTCTTTGACCGTTTCCCACAGTTCCCCGGAACAGACGTAGCGACGGCCTTTCAGCAGGCCATTTCCGCCCAGCACACGGGCAGCGGCAGAGCAGATCGGACAGATGAGTTTTCCGGCATCATCGTGGGCTTTCACAAAAGCAATCACTTCCTTGCTGGCGGCCAGATTCACACTCCCCTGCGGCCCGCCCGGCAGAACGACTGCGTCATACAGGGTATCTGCACGCTCCGTCAGCGTGCCGTCTGCCACCATCGGAATATTATGATAGCTCACTACCGCGCGAGACTCCGCGCAGGCCAACGTCTCGACCTCAATCTGCATCCGTCGCAGGATATCAATCGTGATAATTGCTTCCGCTTCTTCAAATCCTGGTGCCAATAACACTGCAACCTTTGCCATTATGATCTCCACGCATAAAATAGATAAAACATCGTTTCATTTTACAAGATGTCATAAGTCAAACCTGTGCGTGGATCACAGTTCCTTAGAAAGGCGAAATGATGGCGTTATTCTTTTTTAATGAGGGGAAATGGATAGCCGGTCACATTAAGATGATGCTGAACGGCTTTATTCTGTTAGTAATCATCCCGTTCAGAAATAAGGATATTATAATGACGACCTCAGGAATGATTCAAAAGCTCAACACCCAGATGAATCTCGAATTCAACGCGTCAAATCTCTATTTACACTTGAGCGACTGGTGTTCAGAGCACAGCCTCAATGGCACCGCCACCTTCCTGCGCACCCAGGCACAAAGCAATATCACCCAAATGATGCGGGTGTTCGAATTTATGAAACAAGTCGGTGCAAATCCGATTGTTAAAGCCCGCGTGATATCCGAAGAGTCTTATTCATCGCTGGAAGAATTGTTCCAGAAAACCCTCGAAGAGTATGAGCAGCGCCTGAGTATGCTCAATTCCTTAGCCGGTGAAGCGAAGGCCCTAAAGGACGACACTATTCTGGATTTCTTGCACGACATGGGGAAAGAGCAGCAGCAGGATGGATTGTTATTGAAAACCATTCTGGATGAGGTGCGCAGCGCAAAACGCGCCGGGCTGTGTATGGAGCAGACCGATCAGCATCTGCTCAACGTGGTGAATTATCAGCATCACTGATCCCTTTACCGTAATTGTTAATTAATAGTTACCAAGTCTCTGCTTTTATTGAAATTTAACAAATCTGATCTGGCTCCCAGCCAATACCCTTACAAAGTGAAATGATTTAATTCATTTCACTTTGATTGACGAGGGAGCTTCATGATCACCATTGAGTTTATTGTCATTATTCTCTGCCTGCTGGTGGGAACACGGTTTGGCGGGATGGGTCTTGGGCTGATAAGCGGTATCGGCCTGTTCATTTTAAGCTTTGTATTCGGCTTACAGCCCGGCAAACCGCCGGTTGATGTGATGCTGACTATTCTCGCGGTGATTGGTTGTGCCGCCACGTTACAGACTGCAGGCGGTTTGAACGTGATGATGCAGTTTGCTGAGCGTTTACTGCGCAAGCATCCGCAGCACATTACTCTCCTCGCACCTTTCACTACCTGGATGTTGACGTTTCTGTGTGGCACCGGGCACGTGGTTTACACCATGTTTCCGATCATCGCTGATATCGCGCTGAAAAAAGGAATTCGTCCGGAACGCCCAATGGCCGTTGCTTCCATCGCTTCGCAGATGGCAATTACCGCCTCTCCGGTCTCTGTCGCCGTGGTGTCGCTGGTGTCGATCATTGGCGCTCAGCACGGTGTAGGTCAGGCGTGGGGCATCCTTGAGATTCTGGCCGTTTCGGTTCCCGCCTCGCTGTTTGGCGTGATGATCGCCGCGCTCTGGAGCCTGCGTCGCGGGAAAGATCTGGCTGATGACGCTGAGTTTCAGGAGAAATTAACCGACCCAAAACAGCGCGAATTTATTTACGGCAGCACCGAAACGCTAATGAATCAGCGCTTTCCGAAGCAGGCGTACTGGTCAACATGGATTTTCTTCGCCGGGATCGCCGTGGTGGTTCTGCTGGGTGCCCTGCCCGATTTACGACCTGCCTTCGAAATTAAAGGTAAAATGACGGCGTTGTCGATGAACCTGGTGATTCAGATGATGATGCTGATCGCCGGGGCCGTGATGCTGATTGCCTGTAAGGTCAATGCCTCCGCCATTTCGAACGGCGCGGTATTTAAAGCCGGGATGGTGGCGATTTTCTCGGTGTTCGGCGTCGCGTGGATGAGCGATACCTTTTTCCAGGCGCATCTCGACGAGCTGAAAATGGCGCTGGAGGGCGTGGTGAAAAGCCATCCGTGGACCTATGCCATCGTACTGTTCCTGGTCTCCAAACTGGTGAACAGCCAGGCCGCAGCGCTCACCGCCGTCGCGCCGATGGGCCTGATGCTGGGCATCGAGCCGAAAATGTTAATCGCATTCTTCCCGGCCTCTTACGGCTATTTCGTCCTGCCGACTTATCCAAGCGATCTGGCCTGTATTGGCTTTGACCGCTCCGGTACGACCAAAATCGGCAAGTTTATTATCAACCACAGCTTTATTCTGCCGGGGCTGATCGGCGTGAGCTGCGCCTGTGCCGCCAGTTATCTGCTGGTGCAAACCTTCTTCTAATCGCGAACAGCGTGCTGCCAGTCAAAGACGCCCGGCGGCACTTCGTTTGCACGGGCCTACGGGGTTTTGTAGGCCGGGTAAGCGAAGCGCCACCCGGCAAAAACCTGTTTCAAAATTCAAAACATCGGTTTATTTTAGTGTGACTCACCCTGCGGTGTGAACTTGAGTTCGATAAGCGCAATGGCTTTTTGAATGGCGCGAAGCGTAACGGGATCCGCCGCAGCAGGATGGCTGGTGAAATCGATGTTTTTCAGTTGGGTGGACATTTTTTCCCGCACTTCGGTCGGGGTGATAACGTCTAACACATCCAGGATTTGTTTGATGACCAACTGGCACGCGACGACGTCAGATACCAGTTCCTGATCGGCGCTCAGATTTTGAGACATAGGAAGCTCCTTCAATAAAGAGCGCCATAGTAACAAAATGAGTGCCCTTTCATCTTCCCTCTCGTCGACCGCAGGCACAAAAAAACCTGCCGAAGCAGGTTTTTTTCATCAGAACATTGCGCCTGGTGGTACGTCTTTGAACGTATTGCAGTAGTTTGCCCACATGCTTTTCAGGATTTTGCGCAGTTTCATTTTATGCTCCGGTAATGTGTTATGCAGGTGTTATTGTCTATGCGCATATAATATGACCAGCATCACAAAAATCAATGGTTATGTGATGTGCATCACGGTTATAAAACCAACAATGCTGCCAAGTTGTTATAAAAATCACGGCAAATCCACAGGTTAGGAACTTATAAGTTCCAGTAAATTTTTATAAAATTTTTTGATATGGCAGGGTAAAGATGACCGAAAACATCACCGGGAAAGAGAGTCGCGGCTTGTCGCCTGCGGCGCTGCTGGTTGCCGGGGCGTTCTTTATGGAGTTTCTCGACGGCACAGTCATTGCCACCGCGCTTCCGGATATGGCAAAAAGTTTTGCCGTGCAGGCCGTCGATTTGAATATCGGTATCAGCGCCTACCTGATTACGCTGGCGGTATTGATCCCCGCCAGCGGCTGGATTGCCGATCGTTTTGGCGCACGCAGGGTGTTCGCTGTGGCGCTGGCAATTTTTACGCTGGCTTCCGTTCTGTGTGGCCTGTCCACCACAGTCGATCAGTTTGTCGCCATGCGCGTGCTTCAGGGTATGGGTGGCGCGCTGATGGTCCCGGTAGGCAGGCTCGCCGTGCTGCGTACCACGCCCAAGCATCAGCTTATCACCGCTATCGCGACCCTTACCTGGCCCGCGCTGGTTGCGCCGATTATTGGCCCGCCGCTCGGAGGGTTTATCACCAGTTATGCCGACTGGCGCTGGATCTTCTTCATTAATGTGCCGCTCGGGATAGTGGCGATTATTCTGGCACTGCGGATTATTCCCGATCTGCGCGAAGACACGCGTCGACCGTTCGATACTCCCGGTTTTATCGCCACCACCGTTGCGATGGTAAGCCTGGTTTATGCTATGGAGTTAATGGGTGCGCAACAGTCCGAAGGATTAGTTCTCACTCTCTGCCTATTGGCCGTGGGCGCGGCAACACTCATTTATGCCCTGCGCCATTTTCAGCGAGCCCAGTGGCCGATGATTCGCCTCGACGCCATGCAGGTTCCGACATTTCGCGTGACGATGTACGGCGGTTCCCTGTTCCGGGCCTCCATTAGCGCGGTCCCTTTCCTGCTGCCGCTGATGTTCCAGGTCGGATTCGGGATGGACGCTTTTCACTCCGGCCTGTTGGTGCTGGCGGTATTTGTCGGCAATCTGACGATTAAACCGGCGACCACGCCGCTGATTCGCAGTCTCGGATTCAGAAAACTATTGCTGATGAATGGTGCGTTAAACGTCCTGTCGCTGCTGGCCTGCGCGTTTATCACCCCACAAACGCCGGTCTGGCTGATTATGCTCATCCTTTATCTGGGTGGCGTGTTCCGTTCGATTCAGTTTACTGCCGTTAGCACTCTGGCATTTTCGGATGTGCCTTCGGCGCAAATGAGCTACGCCAATACGTTGTTTTCCACCGCGACGCAGCTGGCTGTCGGGCTTGGGATCACGCTCGGAGCGATTGGTATTCGTATCGGGGAAACACTGGGGGCGGTTCTGGGAATGGGGAATGTACCAGGAATCAGCTTCCGTCTGGCCTTTGTCGCCATCGCGCTGATTTGTCTGGTGGGGATGTTTGATACCTTGCGACTCACAAAAGACGCGGGAAGTGCAGTGTCGAATAGACAATGAAACAGGTTTAGTAGGCCGGGTAAGCGAAGCGCCACCCGGCATATTCGAATGACGGATTAACCGACGATACCGCGAACAAAGGCTTCGATCTCTTTGTCCTGACAGTTTTCGAAGAAGCACTGCTGGAAACGCTGGCCGGACACCGCGGTTTTCACCAGTTCAGGATCGATGGCGCGCAGGGTATCCAGATAGTTGTCTTTCACCACGGCGGCTTTCACCTGGTTCAGAATACCGGCGTTACGCACCTGCGGCTCTTTACGCTCTGGTGGATAGCCTTCACCTTTGCGGCCAGTGAACGCTTTTTCGAAGATAAAGCGTACGTTCAACTCCGCACCCCAGCCGAAGCCTTTGGCGAACGGCAGAGACAGCGCGTTACCGTTGTTGATTTGCGCAAACAGGAACGCATCTGCCGGGTCGATACAGTAGCCGCAGATCACGCCCGGATGGATGTTCAGGGACATCAACGCGCCCTGCCCGGTCCCGCAACCCGTCACGACGAAGTCGACAGCTTTAGAATTTAACAGGATGCTGGCCATGATGCCCAGGTGAATATAGGTCAGATGGTGATCGTTCTCGTCACTCATCCCGACGTTATAGACCGGGAATCCCTTCTCATCGACGACGGTTTTTAATTCGTTGAGGATAGTGGAGTTTTTGCCAGCCTGGCTGTTTTCCATCATCAGTGCAATTTTCATTCTTCATCTCCTGAATGCGTTGCGGTTTTTGCCGCTACAGATAGCTAATCCACCCAACCTTACTATCTAACAAACACACTTTCAAATTAACTGAAAAAATGTTTTAAAAAACGAAAGCCGCCTCACAAATTCAGGTAAAGAGAAGGAAATGGCGAGCTATTGCATAAAGTTAAGAAATCTCTACTCACGAATCCAGCAGTTAGCTAGACTGCTTTTTAAAAGACAATAAAAATTCTCTGGGGAACCACTGTGAATATGCGCCGCCGGACGCCTCGCATCACATCGTTTTTCTTGATAGCAATCCTCACAGCCCTGGTCTGGGCACGAGCGGCTTGTGCACAACCGACACCCGAATCACATGTTATTCCTGTCTGGATTTACGATGCCGACAGCTTCGAATTCTGGCGCACGCCGCAGGGTGAGTTACAGGGTTTTTACCCGGAACTGGTTCGCGCCATCAACCAAAAATTAGATATTCACTTACAGCTCCAGCCGATTTCCGGTCCTGAAATCGGCCAGCGTTTTAATGATGACGGATACGGCGTCTATGCCGGTGTCCTGCGAACCGAAGCCCGTGCGCGCACCAAAATCCTCTCATCGCAGCTTTTTAATAACGAAGTGGTTGTCGCCAGTCCGACCATGTCGGTCAATACGGCCGACGAACTCTCTCACGCCAGAGTCTTGTTTCGCCAGAACGACGCTACGCTGGAAAGCGTGCAAAAGCGCTACCCGGATCTGAAATTCCGCTCGCTACGACTGGTCGCCAGCAGTGAAGAAGCCTTTCGGCTGCTCGGCGAACACCAGGCAGATTTCTACATTAATGACGCCAGCGAAATGGAAAATACCCAGCGTTATTATCTTATCTCCCGGCCCTTCCCTGAACTGCGCATTCCGGTGGTGCTGGCATTCAGCCCAGAATTGAAGGATCTGCGCGAAAAAGTGAACGCTTTTATCGGCGAGTGGTATCGCAGCGGGGCGATGCGCAAAGCGCTGGAAGAGAGTAAACGACAGTATCTGCTCAGCCGCATTACCCTCTCGAAAGAAGAACGTACCTGGCTTGCGAATAATCGTCTGCAAATCTGGCTGCCTAAAAATGAGAATTTCGCGCCGATAATCTGGAAAGACGATCGAGGCTATCAGGGAACTGCCATCAACATGATCCATGACATGCGCGAGCTGCTAGGCATGGAGGTGGATGTCCATTTTGTCGATAACTATGCCGAGGAGCTGGCGCAGCAGCGCTGGCCGGTGCGCCTGGTGGACGTCGCAGAGAAAACAGACCTTGATCACGCCGCCGGGCGAATCGGCCCCGACGTTGCCTGGCATAACGTCTATTACAACCGTATCAAGCAACCCTTTTTGTGGGATGAAGAGAGCATCCGCAGCCAGCGCGTTGGCGTGCTGGCGGGATCGTTCTCGGCACGCTATCTCCAGGAGCGATTTGGCAGCGATGTGGTGATCGTCACCCGACACAGCGTGAACGGCCTTATTGATGCGATTGAGAACAATAAAATTGACTATATTTTGGGAGATTTGAGTTCACTGGAATCGACACTTCGCGGCAATGAGCTTTTTCGCGGCGTACTGAAAGTGGCGGGCGTGACGCGCAGCGAAGTGATTATCGGTCCCTGGGTTCAACCCGATAATCCCATGTATCACTTGCTGACTCAGGTGAATCGCCTGTCCAGTTTCCGCACGCAGTTGGAGCGCCACGAAAGGCGGGACTTTTTCCCCGCACTGACCAAAAATACTCTCAAGGTCATCAGCGTGATTTTGCTCATCACCGCGCTTTTCAGCATCGGAATGCTGGTAATGATGCGTCGTCATATGAAAGAAAACCGGCTGGTGAACCGCAACATCGTCCAGGCCCTGGAGAAAGTAAACCGCGCGCACGATGATGAAACCGGGAGCCATATTCAGCGCGTGGCGAAATACTGCGGGATGATGGCCCGTGAACTGGATCTATCGCGCAAAATGATCGCTGAAATAGAACATTTTGCCTCGCTGCACGACGTCGGGAAAATTGCTGTACCCGAGCGCATTTTGCGTAAGCAAGGGCCGTTGACCGCGCAAGAATTCAACGAAATGAAACTACACACCACCAAAGGCTATATGATCATTCAGGGTCTGGGTTTGGGTCCGGTGGCAGAAAACATTATCCACTTCCATCATGAAAAATGGGATGGAAGTGGTTATCCCGAAGGGCTTCGCGGGGAAAACATTCCGCTTGAGGCGCGCATCCTGGCGCTGGCGGACGTGTACGATGCGCTGAGGCAAAAACGCGTTTATAAGCCGGGGTTTACTCATGAGCTGGCATGTGAGGTTATCTTTGAGGGTGCCGGGAAACATTTTGATCCGCAGCTTATCGCCTTGTTCCGTCAGCATCATTTGAAGTTCTGCACGATCTTCGACAGTCTCGCTGACTAAATCATATCGTTGTTAAGAGAAAGGGAAATTCATCCGGCTATTCCTGGCATTGTTCGACTGATCGGACGGTAAAATGGTGTATTCCCATTAAATCAGAGCGAAATATGAAGAGATTATTCGTTGCCGGTTTAGTTCTGCTCCTCGCGGGCTGCACGGTCACCCGTCAGGCGCAGGTGAGCAATGCCGATGCGCCAAACGGCGTTGTCCGACTGGATTACGGCCAGGCGATTTTTCAAAATGCCCGTTACGATGACTATGTTACCAACGGGACGGCCACGCGCGAGTGTCAAAGCATGGGCTTCGCGACCGCCTCTTTCTATGGCCAGCCGATTAAAACCTGCAGTCTGTTCAGCGGTTCGGTGTGCCTTAACGAAACGGTGACTATCCAGTACAAATGCATGGGCTATGCGGTTAATCCCGCCGCTACGCAAACCTGGTAATAAGGGTAGGGCTGCCAGAATAGTGCTGGCAGCTCATTAAAATAAGAACCAGAACAATTCTCATTAATATATTAACTACTGCCAATGCGTTTTATTCCCATTCGTATTTTTAATAAATAATATAATTATTTTACCTTTTGCAAATATTTAAATAACAAATTATAGTGACGCCCTGACTGACAAAATAAATAATTTCCTGGAGCTGCGCTATGCTGAAAACTGAAATGATTGATAAGCTCAACGAACAAATGAACCTTGAGCTTTTTTCATCCCTGCTTTATCAACAAATGAGTGCCTGGTGCAGCTATCACAGCTTTGAAGGTGCTGCCGCTTTCCTGCGCCGCCATGCTCAGGAAGAGATGACGCACATGCAGCGCCTGTTCGATTATCTCGCGGATACCGGCAGCCTGCCGCGCATCAACCCGGTCGCGTCTCCTTTTGCTGAGTATACCTCTCTGGATGAACTGTTCCGCGCGACCTATGAGCACGAGCAGCTGATCACTCAGAAGATTAACGAGCTGACTCACGCGGCAATGATCGGTCAGGATTATCCAACCTTTAATTTCCTGCAATGGTATGTTGCAGAACAGCACGAAGAAGAGAAACTGTTTAAATCCGTTCTCGATAAATTATCACTGGCGGGTAAATCAGGCGAAGGTCTGTACTTTATTGATAAAGAGTTGTCGACTCTCGACACGCAAAAATAAAGTTTACGGGAGCCTTCCGGCTCCCTTTTTTTAATGCCGACAGATTTTACTTTCGTGCGTTGAAAACCCCTCTTCAAACGGAACAAATTTCCCGCGCGCCGCCAGAAATGCCACCAGCTCCGCCGCCGTCATATTCTCCGCTGAACAAGTATGAAAAAGCGCATGACTGCCAAAGCGTGAATCAATGGCCTGAACCAGGCTCTCCTCGCTGTACTGCTCACCCGACTCAATCATCATGTTGAGCACATCGTGTCCGTGAATCGACGCCATAAATCCTCCGAAGTGAAAGCGACAGCCTAAACGCGAATGTGTATCGCTGCCTTGCGCTGGCTCAGGTTTAACCCTGTAAAAATATCATTACACTGCTTGTAACGGGGATTTGACGAGATTGAGCTTTTGTCTTACTCTGCGCCGCAGATTAGGTTGCCATTGGCGGTTGTAGTAGAGGAAAGCGTGAAGAACAGAACTCTGGGAAGTATTTTTATCGTCGCAGGCACGACGATTGGCGCAGGAATGCTGGCAATGCCGTTAGCCGCAGCAGGCGTGGGATTTAGCGTTACGCTGCTGCTGTTGGGATGCCTGTGGACGCTGATGTGTTACACCGCCTTACTGCTGCTGGAAGTGTATCAGCACGTCCCGGCAGATACGGGTCTCGGTTCGCTGGCGGCACGCTATCTTGGTCGCTACGGCCAGTGGATAACGGGTTTTAGCATGATGTTCCTGATGTATGCCCTGACAGCGGCGTACATGAGCGGCGCGGGTGAACTGATTGCCTCCAGCGTCAACGACTGGTTTGGCACAAATATCTCTCCGGCCACCGGGGTGATTTTCTTTACCCTGATCGGCGGTGGCGTAGTGTGCGTTGGCACTTCTCTGGTCGATCTGTTTAACCGTTTTCTGTTTACTGCCAAGATTATTTTCCTGGTGGTGATGCTGGCATTACTCGCCCCGCACGTCCACAAAGTCAATTTGCTGACCTTACCGCTCCAGCAGGGGCTGGCGCTTTCAGCCATTCCAGTGATTTTTACCTCGTTCGGTTTCCACGGCAGCGTGCCGAGTATCGTCAGCTACATGAATGGTGATATTCGCAAACTGCGCCGCGTATTTGTTATCGGTAGCGCCATTCCGTTGATTGCCTATATCTTCTGGCAGCTGGTGACGCTGGGCAGCATTGGCTCCTCGACCTTTATAGGCCTGATGGCCGATCACTCGGGTCTGAACGGATTTTTACAAGCGTTGCGTGAAGTGGTTGCGTCGCCGCACGTTGAGCTGGCGGTGCATCTGTTTGCCGATCTGGCGCTGGCTACTTCATTCCTGGGCGTGGCGCTCGGACTGTTCGACTATCTGGCGGATCTATTCCAGCGGAATCGCTCCGTCGGCGGACGCTTTCAGACGGGCCTGATCACCTTCCTTCCTCCGCTGGCCTTCGCGCTGTTCTATCCACGCGGATTTGTGATGGCACTCGGTTACGCGGGCGTGGCGCTTGCCGTGCTGGCGCTGCTGCTCCCTTCCCTGCTGGTATGGAAAAGCCGCCAGCAGCATCCGGATTCGGGTTATCGGGTGTGGGGTGGGAAGCCGTTGTTAGCCCTGGTGTTTGCGTGTGGGATTGGGGTGATTTTGGTGCAGTTTTTGATTGTGGCGGGATTACTGCCCGAAGTGGGCTAAAACCGCCCGGCGGCGCTTCGCTTGCACGGGCCTACAGGTTTTTTTGTAGGCCAGGTAAGCGCAGCGCCACCCGGCACTATTTTTAATGCAAACAACAGCTCTTAAACTTCTTCCCGCTGCCGCAAGGACAGGGATCGTTACGGCCCACTTTGACGCCATTGACGATCGGTTTCTTCGCCAGAGGCTCCTGCGGATTCGCCAGCCAGTAGTTGTACAAACGAATTGCCGCCGGGCGAATGCTGTCGACGCTCGCGTGGTATTCCTCTTCGGTCATCTCTTCAACGCGATCGGTGTTCTCATCGCTGCCATGCAGGGCGATAACGGCTAAATCCGCTTTCAGCTCTTCGGGTAAGGTCGACCAGTCGGTCAATGCCATCCCGCGCATATAGCCGTAACACCACTCTTCCACCACGGTGTAGGTATTACCTTCGACCTCGTTTTCGCCAAACATCGGTTCAAACTGATCGGGATAATCGCTCAGACGCTCGGCGATATCGTTCATATGCTTAAAGCAAAGATCGATAAAGCGGTTCATTTCACGATCGTTTTTCCAGCGCGGAATATGTTTTTCGCCGCCCCATACAGCCACCAGCCAGGTGTCAGGTTCCACCACAACAGGACCCGACAGCACTGCGGTCAGCATGCCGTCGAGTTCAGAAAGATCGAGAACGGACGCATCGTCATGACCATGAGAGATTAATGTCTCTTCCAGCCACTCCATTTCGTTTTCATTTAATGGGCCTTCAGTCATTACTGATACTCCTGAAAAAAAAGAAAACGATTTTATCACACTTCAGGTTAGTACTCTTTAAATGCCAGCTCCAGCCGGGCAATCAGCGGTTTAAACAGATAGCTCATCAGCGTACGCTCCCCGGTTTTTATCGTCACGCTGGCCGGCATCCCCGCTTTAATTTTGTAGTCACCGAGCAAATGCACCCCCTGTGGGCTAACCTGGACTTCCGCCAGATAATAGGGTTGCTGGGTGACTTTATCGATCAGCCTGTCCGCCGAAACCGTTAAAACACGCGCGGGAACCGAAGGCAGCAGCGCATGATTCAGCGCCGGGAACAGCACATCCACCGTCAGCCCCGGCACCATTTTATCTATCGCATGTACCGGTATTTTGGCATCGATTTGCAGCGGCTGATTCGCGGCAACAATATCCATTAAATGTTCACCGGGCTGAATAATGCCGCCGACTGTACTGACTTTCACATCCAGCACAATACCGTCAATCGGCGAGCGGATCTCGGTGTTTTCCAGCTCATGGCGGGTGGACGCCAGTTCGTCTTCCAGCGTCGCGACATCTTTCTGATTGACCGTTAGCTCAGACTCAACCTCACGAATAAACTGGTGATTCACCTGATAGGCTTTAATTCTCAATTCGTTCTGCTGGGATTTCAGTTTGGCGATGTTGAGAATATCCTCCGACACGCTGCTGGAGATCTCTGCCGCCTCGCGCTCCAGCACCAACAGTTGTGCTTTGGGGTAGTAGTTTTTGGCGCTGAGCGCTCTGAGTGTGCCTAATTCACGGTTAATCAGGATGAACTGATGTTCCCGGTAGCCTTTTATTTTATTCAAATTCTCCGTTTGCCCCGCCAGACCATCCAGCGTCTCCTGGATCATCGACAGTTCATCCTGAATAGTTTTTTTGCGCGTATCGAAGAGTTTCTCCTGCAAGCGCCGGACTTCTGCCAGACGTTTATTGGTCGAAAAAGTTGTCGATAATGCGTCGCTAAAGGCGATAAATTCCATACCGTCTCGCTCTGCCAACAGCCGGTCTTCGATGGTTTTCGCGGAGATGTATTGTGCACTTAGGGCGCTGTAACGCATATCGAGCTGGATTTTATCCAGCCGGACCAGGACCTGCCCCTTTTTAACCAGATCCCCTTCTTTGATAAAAATGTCCGTGACTCGCCCGCCGCTCAAATGCTGAATAGTTTTACGATTGCTCGACACGGTCACCGTCCCATCAGCCACCACACCGGCATCCAGCGGGGCCTGCACGGCCCAAAGCAAAAATCCGCCCACGCCAAGTACAATCACCAGAATGCCCCGCAGCAACGGCGGCCAGATATTGGTATCAACGGTTTTGTCATGATTATCTTTCATCACAGTGCCTCGCGTTGCGGTTCATTTTGCGGTGCAGACGCGGTAGCCACCGGTTTCAAAATATTGGCCTGCCGCAGATTGGCGATCACCTGCTCACGGGTACCGAACTCCTGAATGGTCCCTTCATTGAGCAACAGAATTTTGTTCACCACGCCCAGCAGAGTGGGACGATGAGAAATAATCACTACCGTTTGCCCCTGGGTTCTCAGGGTATTGATGGCCTGAATGAGGGCATATTCCCCTGCATCATCCAGGCTGGCGTTCGGTTCATCGAGTACCAGAAAAGCGGGATTGTTGTAGACCGCGCGGGCCAAACCGATGCGCTGGCGCTGACCGCCAGAAAGCTGATATCCATTGGCACCGAGCGGCGTGTCGTACCCTTCTGGCAGCCGCAAAATCATGTCGTGAACACCGGCAAGCGTAGCGGCAGCGACGACCAGCTGACTCTCATTTTGCGTGAAACGGGCGATATTTTGCGCGATGGTGCCGTCAAACAGTTCGACATCCTGCGGCAAATAGCCGATGGCCGGGCCCAACAGGGCTTTATCCCACTGGCAAATATCAGCCCCGTCGATGCGTACTTTTCCAGATAGCGGTGACCAGACGCCGACTAACAGTTTTGCCAGCGAGGTTTTCCCAGAAGCCGACGGGCCGATAATGCCCAGTACTTCACCCTGTTCGAGCTGAAAAGAGATATTACGCAGCACCGGCGTTTTTTGCCCCGGCGGCGCGGCAAACAGAGATTCAACGCTGATATTGCCTTTTGGACGGGGCAGCGTCAGAACCTCTTTCTCGCTTGGATAGTCGCTCAGCAAACGAGAAAGCTGGCGCCAGGCGTGGCGAAACTGCACAAACTGTTTCCAGTTGCCAATCACCTGCTCCACCGGATTCAGCACCCGCCCCAGAATAATGGAGGCGGCGATCATCAGTCCGGGGGTGATTTCACCGGCAATTACCAGCAAAGCCCCCGCGCCCAGCGCCACGGACTGCAGCAAAATGCGCACGAAACGACTCAGGCTACTTAGCCCGGCGGTTTTATCGGCGATTTGCGTCTGTATGACCAGGGCTTTGCTGTGCTGCTCAAGCCAGTTGTGCTTCAGGGTTGGCAGCATTCCCATCGCTTCAATGGTGTCTGAGTTTTGCAGTTGCTTATTCAGCTTGCTGGTATTGTTGATCGTTAATGCATGGGCCTGCTGGATGGGTTTTTTAGTGGTTAATTCGGTGACCAGCGTCAGCGAAAACAGTATAGCGATCCCCCCGAGGGACAAATATCCGAGTAAGGGATGAACAAGAAAGGCGATGAATAAGTAAAAAGGTGTCCACGGAATATCGAGCAGCGCAAATAAACTGTTTCCCGAGATAAACTGGCGAACTTGTGCAAGGTCATTAATCGCCTGCGCGGGGTTATTATCCCCCGTTGCAATACGACGTTTAAAGGTCGCATTAAAAATAAGTTGGTTTAATTTCACATCCAGACGATTGCCGAGGCGCGTCATGACGCTGGAACGGGCAACTTCAATCATCGAAATGACCGTATACAAGCCGATAATAAGCAACGTTAACATCAACAGCGTGGTGGTGTTTTTACTGACCAACACCCGATCGTAAACCTGCAGCATATATATTGCCGGGGCCAGCATCAGAATATTGATCGTGCTGCTAAAAAAAAGCAACATGAAAAATACCGGTCGGGTTCCTTTTAAAGCCGTATTCATTTCAGTAAGCGGTTGCTGGCGCGGCATAACGTTCTCCTTATATTCGCGGTGAGCTACGGCCATTTTCATGGCCGTAGCAACAGGAGTTATAAGATAAAGTCAGACACATTGACGGTGTTGGCCGTGACGCCCGTAAGGGTGATCACGTTACCGTCAATGGTGATGACCGCATCGCCACCGCTGGCGGCAATCGCCACACGGCTACCGAAGTTTCCGCTGGTGATCCCAAGCCCACTGATATCCATGAGATCCTGTCCACCGCGCGCATCGCTGTCGAAGCCAGTAACGCGATCTCGCCCGAAGCCCGCCGCAAACGTGAACCGGTCATCGCCTGTTCCCCCGTCGAGCGCGTCGTTTCCTGCGCCGCCGCTGAGAATGTCATCTCCGATACCGCTGGAGAGCACATCATCACCTGCCCCTCCGCTCAGGTTGTCATTCCCGTTGGCACCCACGAGGTTATCGTTCCCGTCGCCGCCGTCGAGCACGTCGTTGCCGATCCCGCCCTGCAACAGATCGTTTCCGCCCATTCCAGACAGCCGGTCATTCCCTGTACCGCCAGTGACGGTATTGGCAAGCGCATTCCCGGTCCCCGTGAAATTCCCCTGTCCGGTAAAGACCAACACTTCTACGTTTTCCGTCATCACGTAGGTTGCAAGATTGGTCTGGACGGTATCCGTTCCGCCGTTCAATCCCTCGGTGACCCCATCTGCGGCGTTATCGACGATATAAAGATCGTCACCTACGCCACCGGCCATGATGTCCGCGCCCTGACCGCCATCGAGTTCATCGTTCCCGGCATCTCCGTTCAGAATATCCTGCCCCTGACCGCCGCTCAGATCGTCATTCCCCGCACCACCGTTGAGGAGATCGTCTCCCGCCTGGCCCAGCAGAGTGTCATTCCCGCCTTCACCATTGAGAATATCGCTCCATGCTGTGCCGACCAGGGTATTCGCCGCGTTGGTCCCCGTCACCAAATCGCCGATTGGTTGGGTCGCGGCAGATGTCAGCACCACTGGCGGGTTGCCTTCGTCATCCACCACCGTCACCACCACCTGCAGAGTGCGTCCGATCATGGCCTGCCCCGGCGTGTAAGTCGCCCCTGTCGCGCCGGCGATATTCACAAATCCATTGCCCGCATTCATTCTCCACTGGTAGCTGAAGTTGTTGCCGGTCAGACCATCGCTGTCAGCAATACCCGAGACCACAGCGGTCAGCGTGATGCTTTCCGTCGGCGTGAGATCGCTGATAACCGGAGCGCCTGTTGTCGGCTGGTCGCGCACCTGAACGGCACCCGTTTGTGCCGATACCAGTCGCTCGGCATCGCCCATCCGGTCGGTGAAACTGGCGATAACCCGCAGCGGAGCGCCCAGAATGCCACCCGGTACGCGGAAGGTTTCTCCGCTTGCCTGGTCGCGCCATTGCCCGCCCACCAGCGCCTGCCATGTGAGTACAATCGGCGCATTCGTCGCGATGCCGTTTCCATCCTGAAGATCCGTGAGATTCACGCGCAACAGGTCGCCTACCTCAGGCGTCGCATCGGTGATCGACAGATTCCCGGTAGCTTGCTGCGCTTTGACCCACAGCTGCTCACCGTTGCCAAACTCCACTTTTTCGATATTGAGCAGGCGGTCAACGCCGTCATTAAACGCCAGCCCGGCCGCCGGTGTCGCGTGGTTCACCGTGAGACTGCCGTCCGCATTGCGGTTAAACAGATAGTTACTGCTCAGATCCCGATAGACAGCCACATCCGTTTCTGAACCATTACCCTCACGCAATATTTCCCGCACGATGGAAAGCTGATTCGGCTTAAGCGTGCCCGCCAGCATGAGCGATTTCAGCTCATTCATACTGTCGGCGCTGGTTAACCCCGGCATACCGGAAACCGCGATGCGCACGTTCAGCCAGGCATCACCATCAATAATGTCGTTACCTGATTTACCGGTGATGCGATCGCTACCGCCGCCGCCGAGTAAAATGTCACCGCCATTATCCGGGTTAAACACCACCGCGTTAGGGTCTGTCAGTCGCGAGCCGCCGACAATGCTCTGCAAACCGGCGATCCTGTCGACGCCTTCCTGCGTGAGGTTATTGGACAGCGGAACGCCCTGCACCGGCGCGGTCCCGACCGGCTGTTCCGTGCCGGTTAAGACATCGTCAAACTTCCAGCCTGACAGCCCTTCCACCAGGTCAAAGCGATCGCGCAGGATGAACTCCTGTTGGTTGACGAAGATTGGAATGCCCAGATCCGAGTTGGCCGCGTTGGGGTCGCCTTTATGGATCGCCCAGTCGAAACCGGCCATGCCGTTGTTACGCTGGATGCCAGCGCCCTGCACCATGATGTCGTCACCGGCTTCACCATCGTAGTCAGTGTCGTTGCCCTGACCGTTCAGGACGTCGTGGCCGATAATGGTGCTGTTGAAGAACAGCTCGGAGTTTTCACCGGTCAGGGAGTCAAACCCGTCGCCCCCTTCAAGCCAGTCATCCCCTTCGTTACCCAACAGCGCATCACCGCCGGAACCGCCGAGCACGAAGTCATTATCACGTCCGGCAAAGACTTCCTGCGCATCTTCACCGACAACGATAAAATCACTTCCGCTGCCGCCGAAGATCAGATCGTTACCGTTGCCGGAGAAAATGACATCGTGGCCCGCGTCGCCGTGCAAGAAATCCGCCCCGCCAATCGGTGTGCCGGTGTCGGTAATAATGTCGTTTCCGTCACCGCCGTGAACCACGTCCGCCTCGTCGCCGCCGTCCAGGCGGTCATCACCCGCGTCCCCCCACAAACTGTCGATCCCTTTCCCGCCGATAAGCGTGTCATTCCCTGCCGAACCGCCAAGCACTACATGTCCGTCCCCGGTGTATTTCAGATACGCGCCGTCGGCCGCGCCATCTCCGTCAACATCCGCCCCGGCCGCTCGACGTACCACCAGCGGGAAGAGCAGATCTTTGAGTGCATTCCCCCATTTAGGGTCGACATCTGTTTGCAGCGCTTTGTTGACCTCAAAGGTGTAGTCCGGCGTCTGGAACAAATGGGCTGGCAGGTGAGACGACCCTGCGTCCCCCAGGTCACTGTTACGCATCACCAGTGCCGAGAACGAGTTACCCTCCAGCTCGTTGAGCAAGTTCAGGCCCTGCACGCGGCTCAGATAGTAGAATCGGTCGCCGTCCTGTAGCATTTCCATTTGCGTTTCAAAGACAAAGTTAAAGGTTGAGCCGAGCATGCCGCCAAACTCATTTTTGCGCTCGGCCAGCCCGCCAATCCAAAAATCGACCTTATTGAGCCCCGTCTCCTTGGTGGCCCACGCTCCGGTTCCCATAAAGAAATCCAGCGCGTCGGCACGGGCAGGATCGTCAGCATCACCAAAAAGCAGGAAGTTCACTGCATCGCGGCGTGCTTCATTGGTGGTGGCGTTGAGAATCAACTCATGCTGACCATAGGCGGCCATGAAGTTGATAATCGAGGCCGGATTTTTCAGGAACGACGCAAAATCGCCCCAGCTGGTATACGGCCTGAGCTCACTGTTCCCGGTTAACTCGAAGAACTGTTCCCGCGCCTGGTTCAGCGTTGGCATGAGCGTATCGCGCCCACGCGCGAGGTTCAGCGCCCCGAGATCCAACGGCAGCCCGACCAGGTTATTACGCAGCGCATCGGTAATAAACTCATCAATCTCGTTACCCACCTGACGGGTCATCCCCCGCACAATTGCCCCCACCGCCTGCTCGGTTGAAACAGTCTGTCCGTTAAGCTCATGGAACGCGACCGGGTTCAGAAACGCTTCGATAAGCCCGATATCATCACTCTGCATATCCTCATCGGTACGCGCGACGGTTTCCGTTAGCATCGAGTGACCAAAGCGATATACCACGTGGGCAAACTCGGCAAAAATCGCCGGGTTAATGTCCGCGCTGTTCGAGAACACAAATGGATCGACCGCCGGTTGTACGGCGCGGGCGAACTCTTCAAACACCAGATGCTGGTACTCCATTTCCGTGGCGAAACGCCCCGCCTGGAACAAATACTCTCCGTTCCATTGCAGGGTGCTGGTATCCGCAGGAATTTCAGTTATCTGATGATTTGGCAGCAGCCATTGGTTAATCAGGCCAATGTCGTTGCTTTCAAGGATGGTGGTTTTGTACTGCTCAACCAGACGGTTATGCTCGCTATGGAATACGGAGTGAACAGCGGTCAGGCCGATGTTTTCGTTGCCACGTCCGTCACCGGTAATAAAGTGGCGATCGAGCAGTTCGTTGTCGTAGGTCCCGCCCGCCTGAGCGTTTCCTGTATCAGAATCGCCATCTGCAACCAGACCTGCTTTAGGCGCAGCGGTGTGGGCGATATCATCAAGGAACGCATGTCCGGTACGGATGGTGTCCGATGGCAGCGTGCCGCCGTTAGCCTCAACCAGACCGCTTGCAGTGACGATTTGCACTTTGCCGTTGTCGCTTAAAATCAGATTGCCGTAGCGATCGGTTGCTAGCAGCGGAACATTGAACACATCTTGATCGGTGAGCGTAATACCGAGCAAGCTTTCAGCCTGATGCTTCACATCCGCCCAGGTCGCCAGCCCGCCGTTGCTGCCTTCAAGCAGATGCCCGGTCGGTTCGGGTTTGCCATCAACCATTACATATTCACGAATAAAGATTTGATGGGAAGGATGGGAGGTGTAGGTCTGGTTCTGATCGATAAACGGTGTGGTGGTGTTCTTGGTATCGTGGTTGGCATTCACTTCAGCACGGGTGAGCAACATAAAGTTGGTCGGGGAACCTTCGACGTATAAGGGGTCGTCTGCCATAAGCGGAATAAACACAATCCCGTTGCCCGCTTTGGGGATCAAGTCCAGCCCGTGGTCAAAGAATTGGCCAAAGAAGGTCATCCAGCCATTGAATGCCGGAGACAAGCCGATATCAGGCGATAAATTTGGGATCGACAGGCTGCCATTGTCTGATACAGTGCCGCCGCCGGGGGCATCAGCAAGCCCGTCGTGCGCCTCCTGTGCGGCCGGGTTAGAGGCCGTTTGGTCAGAAATCAAATTACTGATGATGCGCGGATCGGCATCCATAACCACCTGATTTGGGTTGAGGATCAGGTATTTTTGCAGCGCTTCCAGATTGTTGAGATCCAGCGTAATCAAGCGGGGCATGGTTTGATCGGCCGAGCCGTAAAGCTCCTGACCGGGCAACAAATTGTTCCACGAACCATCCACGGTACGCAGCCCATAGGGTAACAGCGGGCTGGAGACCAGCTCCCGCAGAAGCTCGCCATTAACTGACCCGTCAGGGTTAGTCGCCGCTTCAGAAATCTTTATCTGTTGGAGGATAAACGCAAGATCGTGCAACGTAACGGTAAAGTCATATTGTGTGGCCATAATCATTACCTCTGTATTAATAAGCTATCATCATCCGCCTCTGTCGCATTAAGGTATCGACAGAGAAAGAATGAACCTCACCAGAAAGAATTAATCGCCTGAACATCTTTACTTAACCGAAATCCGTTTACTGTTTTAAGTACAACACGTTTAACCCTGAACGAAGAATGCCGGGGTGGAATTATCCTGTCAGATTAATTACCCCAATGGATTTCTGGGGATAAACACAACGTTTATATATTCAGCTAATGAATGATTAATAACTCTGTAAGATTGTCGCTTTCACAAAGGCAATATATTAGTGACACTTAACTGTCAGTGGACCTTTTATAAAACATGACAGTTTTGTTATGGTGATAACTATGGAGGGTCCTTTCTTTCCTGACATCATACTTTCTGCTGAAAACAACCACCCCTGTACTAAGCTTTTTTCTTAGTACTTCCTGATGAATACTTTTATTTTTCAATACGCCTTTTCGACTCTTGAAGTATTGTCATGCCTGACTACCCTTAATCCAGAAGAATACTTCATGGCTTTTATGATAATTAATCGCATTTAATTCACAAAAATAGCAGACTAAGTATATGGGGAGAAAGATAATGGCCAATACTAAAATGCCTTTCCTGCCAATTATATATGTCCGTGGCTATGCAATGAGTCGCCGTGAAATAAATGAAACTACGGCTGATCCGTTTAATGGCTTCAATTTAGGCTCTACGATGCTGCGTGCCTCAGCGAGCCAAAAAGACCGTCCGCGAAAGTTCTTTTTCGAATCACCGGTCATTCGTCTTGCGTCTGAATTTGGCTACAGCGACGTTTTTGAGCAGGGCCTGGATTTTACCGACGAAGGCTGGGAATTTGACTCGACGGGAAAACCTACCGGTAATGTGCTGGATGATAAATCCATTATTGTGTATCGCTACTATGACGACGCGTCCACGCTACTGGGAACAGGCAAAACGCCGAGCATGGAGGAAGCGGCAATGGGCCTTTCTCGGCTGTTAGCCAAAGTGCAGCGGCTGCTCATCAGCAACCCCAACAGCGGCGTGCAGACGTCCGCCGATTTCCGCTGTTATCTGGTTGCCCATTCAATGGGCGGACTGGTGTGCCGCGCATTTCTACAAAATACCGCTCTCGATCCAGAAAAGATGGTGACAAGCGTCGATAAGTTCTTTACCTATGCCACTCCCCATAACGGAATTGATTTTGCAGGGATAAATATTCCTGATCTGCCCTGGCAGAGTAGCGTCACTAATTTTAACCAACAGCGCATGAGTGAGTATCTTGCGCTTGGGCAAGCTTACGCTGAGTATAACCGGGTCGATTTGATCCCGGAATCACGTCTCGCCTCGGGGCGTATTTTCACTATGGTGGGTACCAATCGCCTGGATTATGAGGTTGCCGCAGGGTTATCGCGCAACTTCGTCGGTAACGGCAGCGATGGGCTGGTCAAAATCGAAAATGCCACCTTAAACGGATTGAACGACGACGGGACGATCGGCGCGCCCTGTGCTAAGGCATTCGCCTATCGCGCGCATTCAGGTTATTTCGGGATTGTGAACAGCGAAGAGGCGTTCCAGAATCTGTCGCGTTTTCTGTTTGGCGACGTACGCGTCGATATCTGGCTGGACCTTGACGAGATCCGTCTTCCTAAAGCAGCAGTGAAAGCCGCCGGTGACGATGCCTCGAAAATTGATGCCATTTATCAGATTGAAACCATCGCATCACCGAGAGGAAAACCCTGGTCCCTCACCCGCCGTATCGCAGAAGAAGACTCCGTTGCCTGTCTGACGCAGAAAGAGTGGCGGGATCAAAAGCATTCGTCGCAGTACCTCTCCAGCGTGTTTTTATCCCGCCGCGCGCGGGTGAAGAAAAGCCGACCGTCCCTGGCATATAGCCTGATGCTGGGAGTTAAAATCCCGGATTATGAAATTGAAAAACGCTTCTGGTTTAACGAGCATTTTGAAGGCGGTCATCTGTTCCGCAATTCGCTGATCCTGGAAATCGTGCCGCCTACGGATGAAACAACGCCCTGGAAGATCAAATATGCCTGGCAGGATTCCGGCTTTGCCAGCGCGGATATTCCGTTGAATCCTAAGCAAATGATCGGCCACGAATGCGAAGTCACCATTCCTGTCGTCAGCGGCACCGTTGACACGACGGGAGTCCTGCGCCCCTCCACTCCGGGGATTTCCGGTCAGTTGCGCTTTAAAATACAGAACTGGAATCTTTCTTAATCACGCAGGTTGAGGAAATGGGAAAGGAAGAATAAAGACATTGCCGTAGTATAAAAACAAAAAAACCACCCGAGGGTGGTTTCACGACACTGCTTATCATTGATTTTATTCTTGTTTTTCCCATGGTACCCGGAACGAGACTTGAACTCGTACAGCCTATGGCCGAGGGATTTTAAATCCCTTGTGTCTACCGATTCCACCATCCGGGCTCGGGAAGAAATTGGAGGCGCGTTCCGGAGTCGAACCGGACTAGACGGATTTGCAATCCGCTACATAACCGCTTTGCTAACGCGCCTTAAATCTTTTGTCTTGCGACCAGCACCCGCAACTGCCGATGCTTTTAATTTGGAGCGGGAAACGAGACTCGAACTCGCGACCCCGACCTTGGCAAGGTCGTGCTCTACCAACTGAGCTATTCCCGCATGTCACCAAGCTATTTGTAATCACTTGATTTCATTATCATCCGGCAAGCAGTGCCGCCGTTCGATGCGTTGCATTCTACTTATATGACGATTTGAGTCAACGTTATTTTTGCTTCCCAGGATCGTTTGCTGAAAATTACGCCGAAACGATCACTGATCAAGCAGATCGCCGCGCGAGGCATTGAGGTATTGCAGCATTGACCACAGCGTCAGCACCGCAGCGACCCACAGCAAGCCAATTCCCGCCCACTCGACCCAGGCGTTCGGACGCCACAGCATCCACACAAGAGAGGCCATCTGCGCGGTAGTTTTCACTTTACCAATCCAGGAGACCGCCACGCTGCTACGTTTGCCCAACTCAGCCATCCACTCTCGCAGCGCAGAGATAATAATTTCTCGGCCAATCATCGTTGCCGCCGGCAGCGTTACCCACCAGGTGTGGTAATGCTCTGCCACCAGCACCATCGCAATGGCGACCATGACTTTATCGGCAACAGGATCGAGGAATGCACCGAAGCGCGTGCTCTGATTCCAGCGTCGCGCCAGATAGCCATCAAACCAGTCCGTCACTGCGGCCACAAGGAAGATCAGCGCACATACGAAAGGAGCCCACGTGAACGGCATGTAAAAAGCCAACACAAAGAACGGGATAAGTACGACGCGAAAAAGCGTGAGCAACGTAGGGATGTTAAATCGCATAGTGACGGTAACTGTCTGTTGTCAGTAAAATTTAGCTCTATGTTGCTACAGAGCCCTCAATGTTTCAACGAGTAGTAGATCTTTTCTGCCAGCCCTTGCGAAATACCCGGCACTTTTGCAATTTCCTCTGCACTGGCGTTGAGTAATCCTTGCAATCCACCCATGTACTTCAACAACATCTGACGACGTTTTGGCCCGACGCCCTCGATCGTCTCCAGCGTACTGGTATTTTTCACTTTTGCCCGTTTTTTGCGATGCCCGCCAATAGCGTGATCGTGCGAGTCATCGCGAATATGCTGAATCACATGCAGTGCAGGCGAATCCGGCGGCAAACTGAATCCCTCACCTTCGGGCTCAAGGAACAGCGTTTCCAGACCGGCTTTGCGATCGGTTCCTTTGGCGACACCGAGCAGTAACGGATGATGTTTATCCCACGGTACATCCAGCTCGGCAAAAACCGCTTTCGCCTGACCTAGCTGCCCTTTCCCGCCATCGATCACGATAACATCCGGGATTTTCGTCTCTTCAATCGCCTTGCCGTAGCGACGACGCAGAACCTGGTTCATCGCGGCATAATCATCGCCCGGCGTAATACCGGTAATATTGTAGCGACGATATTCGGCGCGCACTGGCCCATTCGCATCAAACACCACGCAGGAGGCGACCGTTTGCTCACCCATCGTATGACTGATGTCGAAACACTCCATCCGCTTCACTTCAGGGAGTTTCAGCACCGTCGCCAGAGCCGTGAGACGCTGATGAATGGTAGATTGCTGGGAAAGTTTGGTCGTCAGCGCCGTCGCAGCGTTGGTACGCGCCAGCTTCAAATAGCGGGCGCGGTCACCGCGTGGTTTGGTCTGAACATTAACGCGTCGCCCAGCCAGTTCGGACAGGGAATCTGCCAGCAGGGTTTTATCATTAAGATTAAAGTCGAGCAGGATTTCCGCTGGCAACGTGCGCATCTGGCTGCCCTGCAAATAGAACTGACCGACAAAGGTCTCGACAACTTCGCCCAGTTCGGTGCCACCCGGTACTTTTGGGAAATAGCTGCGGCTGCCCAGCACTTTACCCTGACGGATAAACAGAACGTGAACGCATGCCAGCCCGGCGTCGAAGGAGACGCCAATCACATCCAGGTCGTCGCCATTGTTCGACACAAATTGCTTCTCAGTGACGCGTCGCACCGCCTGAATTTGATCGCGAATACGCGCTGCCTCTTCAAACGCTAACGCGTGGCTGGCTTTTTCCATCCGCGCAATCAGCTGCGTCAGCACCTGATCGTCTTTACCCGCAAGGAACAAACGCACGTAATCGACCTGCTGCGCGTAGTCTTCTTCGCTGACCAGCCCTTCCACGCACGGGCCGAGACAGCGCCCAATCTGATATTGCAGGCAGGGACGCGAGCGGTTGCGATAAACGCTGTTTTCGCACTGGCGAACCGGGAAGATTTTTTGCAGCAATGCCAGCGTTTCACGCACGGCATAACCGTTCGGGAACGGGCCGAAATACTCGCCTTTCGCGTGTTTCGCTCCACGGTGCATCGCCAGACGCGGGTGAGTATCACCGCTGAGAAAAATGAAAGGATAGGATTTATCATCGCGCAACAAGACGTTATAACGCGGCTGATAGAGTTTGATGTAGTTATGTTCCAGCAACAGCGCTTCGGTTTCCGTATGAGTTACGGTCACGTCTATCTGCTGGATCTGCGCCACCAGAGCTTCAGTTTTGCGGGAGGCCAGATTATTGCGGAAATAGCTGGAAAGACGCTTTTTCAGGTCTTTCGCTTTGCCTACATAGATAACCGTGCCGCCCGCGTCATACATCCGATAGACGCCAGGCTGGCTGGTCACGGTTTTCAGAAAAGATTTTGAATCGAACACATCACTCACTGACTTGTTAGGGTCTCTGCATTGCACAGACCATGACGAATAGCCAGGTGAGTGAGTTCGACATCGCCATGAATGTTCAGTTTACTGAACATTCGGTAACGATAGCTGTTCACCGTTTTCGGGCTGAGATTCAACTGCTCGGAAATCTCATTCACCTTTTGGCCTTTGGTGATCATCAGCATAATCTGCAATTCACGCTCAGACAAACTGGCAAACGGCGATCCGGTCTTATCCGGTTCAATTTGACTTAACGCCATCTGTTGAGCGATATCCGACGCGATATAGCGTTGTCCGGAGAACACTGAACGAATTGCATTAACCACTTCCTGTGGCGCGGCACCTTTAGTCAGGTAGCCTGCGGCCCCCGCCTGCATGACTTTCGCCGGCAGTGGGTTTTCCGTGTGGACGGTTAGCATGATGACTTTGGTATCAACGTAAGCCCGCGCGATTTTGCGCGTAGCTTCGAGTCCACCGATGCCGGGCATGTTCATATCCATCAGCACCACATCGGCTGAGTGCGTACGGCACCATTTTACGGCATCTTCGCCACAACAGACTTCGCCTGCGACTTTAATACCCTTTATATCTTCAAGTATGCGTCGTATCCCTGCGCGCACGAGTTCGTGGTCATCAACAAGAAGAACGTTGATCAAAGGAATGTCTCCAGAAATAGGGATAACGCGACTGACTGCTAATTTGGCTTATATTAACGGTTTTCATGCCAAGTTTGAAACGCTAAAAAATGCGCCATTCGATTTCGTTCTCGTTTTTGGAAATTAGCCTGTACAGCAAGTGGAAAGAAAATCTCATTTGAAAAGCTGAATAACCGTAATTTTTAAGCTTCTGTATTCAAAAAGTTACGAAAAAAGCGGCCACCAGCGCAAGGGAAAAACAGCGCTTATATTTTTGTAACAATAATTAACAGTACGCACACTACCTATAAACAATTAAGAGAGGTTAAAACATTAAAGTGATTCTACTTAATGCTAGTTTACCCAAATAAACAAAGCGCACATTTGAACAAAAAATAACCACTGCTTTTTTCCCTCTGTCTTGTGGTATACTCCGCCGCCATAACTTTCATCGTCGCGCTCAAGCGCCGTTTTGTACTGAGGAATAACAATGAGCACACCTGAATTCGCCACTGCCGAAAATAACCAAGAACTGGCGCAGGAAGTATCCTGTCTGAAAGCCCTACTGACCCTTATGTTGCAGGCGATGGGCCAGGCTGACGCGGGTCGTGTGATCATTAAGATGGAAAAACAAATTGCCCAGATGGAAGATCAGGGGCAGGCAGATGTATTTGCCGGTACGGTTAAGCAAATTAAACAGGCTTACCGCCAGTAATAAAGAAACGGCTGAATGCAATGCATTCAGCCGTTTTCGTGTCTGGCACGCAGAACAGTGAAAGTGTTGTCAGATGAATCCTGTTGCCGCCGCATAACAGGCAATTTGCGTCTTATTCGGCGCGTTAAATTTCTTCTGCATATTCTTCTGATGGAAGTTAACTGTATTCTCTGAAATTGACAGAATAATGGCGATTTCAGCCGACGTTTTTCCTTCCGCCGTCCACTTCAGAATTTCCTTCTCACGCTTGCTGAATTTCATCTCAGGTGGCATCACCATTTCATGTTCAAAGCGCAGCAACGCCGTCAGCGCCATTTGCACTAACATTTGCAGACGCAACTCTATTTCTTCGCTGTCCATCATTTTGCCAAACTGACTGGTTCGGGAAACGGACAGAAAGCCTAACGCGTGATTAGGCAGCATTAAGCATTGGGTAATCCCCTTGCGGATACCGTGGTCGCGAGCCCCATCCCATAATGGTTGCGCTTCAGAGAATAAGTCATCCGTCCAGGGAAGGTGTCCCTGAATGAAATTCTCTCGCTTTAATACCGGATCAATAGCGAAATAGTTTTCTGACTGATATTGCGACATCCATTCAGGCGGATAGCTTGAATGAACCGAAATTTTAGGCCGCGTAAACGGAACCGGGTGACGAACACAGAGTGAGTAATAATCGAATTCGAGTGCCTGTGTTTGTTGCTGAAGTTCGTTATAAACCTCGTCAACCGTGCCCATTTCCTGGAATCGCAGGAAGCAATTCCGTCGCCATGTGAAAAAGTCTGTATCCCTCATACTTACTGAATGAAGCCCCTGAAAAAGATAATCATTATTATGGTGAATATAACCTAACACATAAATCTTATTTATATGTATAAAATATCGCCCCAAGTGAGAATAGCTTTCATTTCCAGTACTTTAAGTGATGCCAGACAGAATAAATATATCTACATAATCCGTATTATGGAGAATAATTTGCTCCGAATTATCTTTCCGGAGCAAATCAGCTTTAGCCAGACTACCGTGTCAGGAACTTTTCAAGGAACTGACGTGTGCGAGGTAATTGCGGATTAGTAAACAATTCTTTTGCCGGACCTTGCTCCACAATGCGCCCCTGATCCATGAAAATCGCCCTGTCGGCAACATCTCTGGCAAAGCTCATCTCGTGAGTAACGATAACCAGGGTGCGTTTTTCCTGCGCCAGCTGGCGAATAGTGTTCAGCACTTCGCCAACCAGTTCCGGGTCCAGTGCTGACGTCGGTTCATCGAACAAGATAACATCCGGGCGCATCGCCAGCGCACGCGCAATGGCTACGCGCTGCTGCTGTCCGCCTGAGAGACGACGTGGATAGCTGGTCTCTTTCCCCGATAGCCCAACTTTCGCCAGCAGTTCCCGCGCACGCGCGATCGCTTCCTCTTTCGGCTCACCTTTTACAATGACCGGCCCCTCAATAATGTTCTCCAGCACCGTACGATGCGGGAACAGATTGAAGCTCTGAAAGACAAAGCCCACATGCTGGCGCAGGCGGCGTATCAGCCCCTTTTGCTGCCCGAGGGACTTTCCGGTATCGATGGTGATATCCCCGACGCGAATGGTTCCCCCTTCTGGCTGCTCCAGCAAATTAATGCTGCGCAGTAGGGTGGTTTTACCGGAACCGCTTGGGCCGATAATCGCCACCACCTCGCCCTCTTGCACTTCCAGATCAATACCATGCAACACGGTTTGCCCGTGGAATTTTTTGACCAGGTTTTTGACGTCGATAGCACTCATTTCGGATCTCGCTCCTGGCGGTTAAGCTGGTTCTCAAAATAGTTTTGCAGTGCCGAAAGCACTGTCGCCATGACCCAATAAATTAGCGAAGCTGCCAGATACATGGTGAAAACTTCCAGCGTGCGCGAGGTGATGAGCTGCGCCTGACGGAACAGTTCCGGCACCTGGATCGTCGCCGCCAGTGACGTGTCTTTCACCAGGCTGATAAAGCTGTTGCTGAGCGGCGGGAGCGCCACACGTGCCGCCTGCGGCAGAATGGCCCGACGCAGCGTTTGCCACGGCGTCATGCCGATACTGGCCGCCGCTTCCCATTGGCCTTTATCGATAGAGGAAATCGCCGCTCGCAGCGTTTCAGAGGTGTACGCAGCGGTATTCAGCGACAGGCCAATCATTGCCGCCGGGATCGGGTCCAGCTCGATACCAAACTGCGGCAGGCCGTAGTAGATCATAAACAGCTGAGCGATCAGTGGCGTACCGCGAAATATTGAGATGTAAAACCGCGCCAGCCAGCGTACCGGCAGGATCGGCGACATGCGCATCAATGCCAGGATAAAGCCCAGCACCAGGCCAAAGAACATCCCTCCCAGACTCAGTTGCAGCGTGAACACCGCCCCTTTGAGCAGGTAGGGCAACGAATCAATAACCAGTTGAATACTTTCTTGCATTATTTTTTCCGACCCGCAATTCAGACGTGAGGATGATAGGCAAACAACGCTGGCGCTCCGCCGGTGTGGACAAACAGAATCGCCCCTTCATCCTTAAAGCGTTTCTGGGTAATACCGTCAATCAGCCCCGCCATCGCTTTACCGGTGTAAACCGGATCGAGCAGAATGCCTTCCAGACGCGCCAGCAGTTTGATCGCCTCCTGCCCTTCTTCGTTCGGCGTACCGTAGCCTGGGGCGAAATAGTCATCCCACAGCAGAATATCCGACTTCGCCTGCACTTCCAGCTGCTGTGCAACCGCCTGCTGTAAGGTCACAACCTTTGGCTTCTGATCGGCAATGCTGCGCGATACGGTGACGCCAATCAGCTCGACGTCCGGCATCAGCTGTTCCAGCCCTACCGCCAGCCCGGCGTGCGTCCCGGCGCTGCCGGATGCCACTACCACCGAAGACAAGCTCACCGCCCCTTCGCACTGCTGGGCGATTTCCAGCGCGCTCTCTACATAGCCCAGCGCGCCCAGCACGTTTGAGCCGCCGACCGGAATCACGTACGGACGAAAGCCCTGCGCTTCAACGCGCGTTGCCAGCTCTTCCAGCTGTGCCGCCGGATCGGTCAGCGCATCACACATTTCAATCTGCACGTTAAACAAGTCCAGAAGCAGACGGTTGCCATTAGTCAGATAGTTTTCCGCGCGCGTGCCAATTGGGTTTTCCAGCAACGCCACGCAGTTCAGCCCGAGCTTCGCGGCCACCGCCGCCGTCTGGCGCACGTGGTTTGACTGAATCGCACCGGCGGTGATCAGGGTATCCGCGCCTTCGCGCAGAGCGTCGGCTGCCAGAAACTCCAGCTTACGCAGCTTGTTCCCGCCCATCGCCATTGGGGTCACATCGTCACGCTTGATAAAAATGTCGCGTCCTAAATAGTCAGAAAAACGCGGTAAATATTCCAGTGGCGTTGGCGCGCCGATAAACTCGAGGCGCGGAAAACGCGTTAAATTTTGCAGTGACATGGGTCCTCCGGAGGATGCTGTTTTTGTATATTATTTTTATTATGCACGCTGACGCGCCAGAAATGAAAAAGGCGCTTTTAAAAGCGCCTTTTTTTTAGTGAAAGACTTACTTCGTCACGTCTGCCCCGAACCACTTCTCGGAGAGCGCTTTCAGGCTACCGTCTTTCTGCATATCAGCGATTGCACCGTCCACGGCTTTAACCAGGTCCTGGTTATCTTTGCGGATAGCGACACCGGCTTCCTGACGGGAGAACGCATCACCCGCGACCGCCAGCGTATCTTTGGTTTTCTTCACCAGATCCAGCGCTGCCAGGCGATCAACCAGGATGGCATCGATACGGCCAACGCGCAGATCCTGATATTTAGTCGGGTCATCATCGTACGTACGGATGTCGACACCCTGAACGTTCTGGCGCAGCCACTCTTCATAGTTAGTGCCCAGACCGACGCCCACTTTTTTGCCTTTCAGATCGGCGGCCGATTTAATCGTGCCTTCGTTGCCTTTCTTCACCAGCGCCTGAATACCGGAAACTGTGTACGGCGTAGAGAAATCATATTTCTTCTTACGCTCATCAGAGATGGTCACCTGATTGATCACCACGTCGATGCGTTTGGAATCCAGTGACGCCAGCATCCCGTCCCATTTGGTCGGTTTAAGCTCGGCTTTGACGCCCAGATGTTTTGCCAACTCTTGAGCAAACTCAACTTCAAAACCGGTCAGCTTGCCGTCATCGCCCTGAAAACTGAATGGCGGATAAGTACCTTCCAGCCCAACCAGCAGCGTGCCGCGTTCTTTCACTTTATTCAGCAGATTTTCAGCGGCGAAGGTTTTCGCGCTCATCCCTGCGACCAGTGCAACAGCCATGACGCCCATCAGCGCCTGACGACCCAGAAGTGCTAATTTCATAGTGACCCCGATATAGTGGTTTTTTGAGTAGTGTAGGGCTTTCGTTTATAACGTCAAACACGAGTCCGCTACATCTTATTCAATTTTAATATATATCAGAAGTTGTCCCGGCGTAGACTTTCTGCTTCATCACGCCCGGCATTTGCGCTTTATATTGCGCGTACTTACGCAGGGCGATGCGATAGTTGTTGGTGCTGGTGGCGGGCAACCAGGGTTCCAGATTTTCATCCAGATAACCGGTTTTCAGCAGATCGCGGGAGATGTTTTGCATAGTCAGATGCTGGCCCAGGCGACGCAGACGAACCACATATTCGCGCACGGTCCCGTGACTCATTTCTGTTTGCTCAAACAGGAATTGTTTAAAGCCGATGATGTCGAAAAAGTCGCTTTGCTCTTTGCAATGCAGATCGCCACAGAACCGGCACAGGGCCACCCACTCTTGCTGCTCCACCTGCCAGGCGGATTCATCCATCAGGGTGTCGAGACGAGAAATCGCGATCTTATTCACGATTTCGCCACGACGAACCAGCGTGATACGGTCAAGTAACTTATTGCAATGGGCGCAATGCGTCTGACTGTGTTTAAAGTCTTTTAGGTAGCGGCTTAAAGGCCGTCTTTTAGATTGCTGCACCGTCATGATAACTCCTGGTTGTCAATACGTTGTGCGGCACTTTTCGGGCGAACATCGCCTATAACTTACCCAGTTTGGTCCGTAAGCGTTTGATGGCCTGACTATGCAATTGGCTCACCCGAGACTCCCCCACTTCCAGAACCGCGCCGATCTCCTTAAGATTCAGCTCTTCCTGGTAATAGAGTGTTAACACCAACTGCTCACGTTCCGGTAAAGCTTCAATAGCTTCCATTACGCGAGAGCGTAAATTACCTTCCAGTAAATGGTGTAACGGGTTTTCTTGCTGATTTTCATCAGTCACCAGCTCAATGCTATCGCCATGCTCTTCGCGCCACTCGTCATAAGAGAAGAGTTGGCTGTTATTGGTATCGAGCAACATCTGGCGATAATCTTCAACAGCAATGCCAAGACGCTCCGCCACTTCAGTTTCCGTCGCGTTGCGTCCCAGTTCCTGTTCGAGCTGTCCCATCGCATGCGCCACTTCGCGGGCATTGCGGCGAACACTACGCGGCACCCAGTCACGGCTGCGCAGTTCGTCCAGCATCGCACCACGAATACGCTGTACTGCGTAAGTCGTAAATGCCGTTCCTTGCAGAGCGTCGTATCGGTCAACTGCATTCAATAACCCGATACCGCCCGCCTGTAGCAGGTCGTCCAGTTCCACACTCGCCGGCAATCGCACCTGGAGGCGCAATGCTTCGTGACGCACCAGCGGGACATAACGCTGCCACAGCGAGTGTTTATCCATTACACCTTCAGCGGTATAGAGTGAATTCACGATAAACAGCCCTGCGTTAATTGAGTTATCGGCATGATTATCCGATTCTGGAGGGGTTTTAATCGGGTGAATAGTGGGTGAAATGAGGGGTTATTTGGGGGGTTATGATAAATAAAGAAAAGAAAAAACCCCGCCGAGGCGGGGTTTGAGCTTAATCAGGCAATTAGCCCTGCAGCAGAGACAGAACCTGCTGAGGAACCTGGTTAGCTTTAGACAACACGGAGTTACCCGCCTGCTGGATGATCTGCGCTTTAGACATATTTGACACTTCGGTCGCATAGTCGGCGTCCTGAATACGGGACTGCGCTTCAGACAGGTTGGTGGTGGTGTTGTTCAGGTTAGTTACCGCTGAGCTCAGACGGTTCTGTACCGCACCCAGGGAAGAACGGAATTTGTCAACAGAAGCGATAGCTTTATCCAGCATTGCCAGTGGATCTGCAGATGAAGCACCTGCAAATTCTGTAGCAGTCGCCATGACGATAGTGGTATCAATATCAGTTGTAGCTAAAATATCCGTACCATTTGTTCCAGCTTTGTAGTTTTTACCATCTACAGTGACAAAACCAGCAGCTTCGCCTGTGGCTGGATCATTTGCAACCTTAACAGCTACACCTGTTTTAGTAGCAGTCGCACCATCTTTAGTTGTATAGGTGACATCTGAAGTATTAATTGATACTACACCAGTGCCCTGATTTAAAGTAGCTGCATAGTAATTATCGCCTGATTTAACAACATAATTACCGGTTGCCGCACCATCTTTATCCAGAACGTTATGTACACTTAAACCAGTGGTATCAGTGGTTCCGAGTGTAGCAGCAGTACCTACAGCAAACGAAACATCTTTTGGCGCACCAGTGGTCTGCGGCACACTAGTGATGGCATTGCCTACATTTAAGGAGTTACCATCTACAGAGAAGCCAGTCAGCCCCAAAGTAGAAGAATCAATTTTCTGCAGGTCGATAGAGATAGTCTGGCCATCGTTCGCACCTACTTGGATCTTCATGGAACCGTCTTTGGCCAGAACATTCACGCCGTTGAACTGAGTCTGACCGGATACGCGGTCGATTTCGTCCAGACGTGATTTGATTTCGTCCTGGATTGAAGACAGGTCAGAATCGGAGTTAGTACCGGTAGTTGCCTGAACAGTCAGTTCACGAACACGCTGCAAGTTGTTGTTGATTTCAGACAGTGCGCCTTCAGTGGTCTGCGCCAGAGAGATACCGTCGTTTGCGTTACGTGCAGCCTGAGTCAGACCTTTGATGTTAGAGGTGAAGCGGTTAGCAATCGCCTGGCCCGCTGCGTCATCTTTTGCGCTGTTGATGCGCAGACCAGAAGACAGACGCTCGATAGAAGAAGACAGAGCAGACTGGTTCTTGTTGATGTTGTTCTGAGTGATCAGCGAGAGGCTGTTGGTATTAATGACTTGTGCCATGATTTCGTTTCCTGTTGTTCATCAAATCTGTGGATTAGATTTGGGTTTCCACCCTTCGGCTTCATCGCCGTCAAAGTTGTTATCGTCTGGACTAAAACAACCTTTAGATTTTTTTTCACGAATCCACGAAATTTTTTAGCCACAGAAATACTCCTCTCTATAAGCTTTATTCTCGCCATTAAAAAAAAGAAATTAATCGTAAACTTTGCTTCATTCAGGCCGATAACCCCAGTATTCATTCTACGTGTCGATATATTAAGGAATAAATATGGCAAGTGTTTCAACGCTGGGAATTGGCTCAGGTTTAAAGTTAGGGGACATTCTCGACAGCCTGACAACCGCAGAAAAAGCGCGGCTCACCCCAATTACCAAGCAACAGACGTCTTATACCGCCAAGCTCAGCGCTTACGGCACGTTGAATAGCGCATTGAGCGCCTTCCAGACCGCTAACACCGCGCTGAACAAAGCCGATCTGTTTAGCTCCACAACAACGGCGAGCAGCAGCAGTGCGTTCAGCGCCACCACCGCTGGCGGTGCCATTGCCGGTAAATATTCTATTAGCGTGTCTCAGCTTGCTCAGGCGCAAACCCTGACCACGCGCAATACGCAGCCAGACAACAAAACAGCGATTGCCACTGCCGACAGTAAAATTACCATTCAGCAAGGCGGCGATAAAAAACCGGTTACGATTGATATCAGCGCGGCAAACTCGTCATTGACGGGCATTCGCGATGCGATCAACAAAGCCGAGGCGGGCGTAACGGCCAGCGTTATCAACGTCGGTAACGGTGAGTATCGTCTGTCGATTACCTCTGCGGATACCGGTGCAGACAACGCCATGACGTTAACCGTTAGCGGTGACACGGCATTGCAAAGCTTTATGGGCTACAACGGCACCAGCACGGATGCCAGCAACGGGATGCTGGAAAGCGTCACGGCGCAAAACGCCAAGCTGAAGGTCAACAACGTTGATATCGAAAACAGCAGCAACACCATCAGTGATGCGCTCGAAGGTATCACCCTGAACCTGAGTGATACCACGTCGGGTAACCAAACCCTGACCATCACCAAAGACACGTCAAAAGCTGAAACTGCGCTGAAAGCCTGGGTTGATGCCTATAACACGTTGCAGGACAGCTTTGCGTCACTGACCAAATATACCGCTGTGGACGCGGGTACCGATGCGCAAGATACCAGCAACGGTGCACTTATTGGTGACAGTACTCTGCGGACCATTCAGACCCAGTTGAAAGGGATGCTGAGCAGCTCCGCCGGTGGAACTACCATCAAAACGCTGTCGCAAATTGGGATTACTACCGACCCTAAAACCGGCAAGCTGGAACTCGACAGCGACAAAATGAAAACCGCCCTGACCAACAACGCTGCAGGCGTCAAGGATCTGGTGGTGGGTGACGGTAAAACCACCGGCATCACCACCACGATGGGCAGCAATCTGACCAGCTGGCTTTCGAGCAAAGGCATTATTCAAGCGGCAAAAGATGGTGTCAGTAAAACGCTGAACAATCTGACCGAACAGTACAACAGCACCAGTGACCGTATTGACGCATTAGTGGCGCAGTACAAAGCGCAATTTACCCAGCTGGACGTCATGATGAGCAAGCTGAACACCACCAGCGACTATCTGACGCAGCAGTTTGCTACCACCACCACTAAAAGCTAATACGAACAGAGGGTAATAACATGTACGGCGCAAAAGGCACCCAGGCCTACGCAAAAATTGAAGTTGAAAGCGCGGTGATGAGCGCCAGCCAGCAACAGCTGGTTATCATGCTATTTGACGGAGCCCTCAGCGCGCTGGTTCGCGCCCGCCTGTTTTTACAGGACGGCAATATTCCGGCAAAAGGCCAGTCTCTCTCGAAAGCGATCAACATTATCGAAAATGGGCTCAAGATTGGCTTAGTGGAAGAGAGCAGCGATGAACTGACGCAGAACCTCATCGCGCTCTACGCCTACATGGTCAGACGTCTTCTGCATGCCAATCTGAATAATGATGCCAGCGCCATCGAAGAGGTGGAAAACCTGCTGCGCAATATTGCTGATGGGTGGAAGGAAGCAGCCGGTTCGCCTCATCTTCTTCAGGATGCCGTTTAATGAGTACAGCACCGCAACTCTATACCCTTTATCAACAGCTGCTTGATCAAAGCAAATTGATGCTGCGACTTGCCAGTCAGGGATTGTGGGACGAACTGATCGCCTGTGAAACCGATTATGTTAATGCGGTGCATTCGCTATCCCGAATCACGCAAGAGGTTGAGCCGTCTGCCCAGGTGCAGGAACAACTCAGACCGACGCTGCGCGTGATCCTTGAGAATGAACGACAGGTAAAAGTTCTGTTACAGAGCCGAATGGATGAACTGGCAAAGCTGGTGGGTCAGACATCAATTCAAAAATCAGTGCTTTCCACCTATGGTAACCAGGGCGGGCACGTTCTGGTCCCACAGCAAAATGCCGATCTTAATCAGTAAACTCACCTGACGTACGAAAATCCTCTCTTCGTACGCCAGGCATTTCTGCGCTTCGTATCCCATACTAGAGATTCCCCGTCTTATGGAGATGCTGCATGCACAACCCCACCCTATTACAATGTTTTCACTGGTATTACCCCACGGGCGGTGAACTGTGGCGGGAAGTGACCGCACTGGCCCCGAATCTCAACGAAATCGGCATTAACATGATTTGGCTGCCACCGGCGTACAAAGGCGCATCGGGCGGCTATTCCGTCGGATACGACTCTTACGATCTGTTCGATCTCGGTGAGTTTGATCAGAAAGGTTCAGTGCCAACCAAATACGGCGATAAAGCCCAGTTGCTGGAAGCGATTGACGCGTTAAAAAGCAATGAGATCGCCGTACTGCTGGACGTGGTGGTGAACCACAAAATGGGCGCAGATGAGAAAGAGTCGATCCGCGTGCAGCGGGTGAATGAGCAGGACAGAACGCAGATTGACGACGAGGTGATCGAATGTGAGGCCTGGACGCGGTACACCTTCCCGGTTCGCGCCGGGCAGTATTCCGAGTTTATCTGGGATTACAAATGCTTCAGCGGCATCGATCACATTGAAAACCCCAACGAAGACAGCATCTTCAAAATCGTGAATGATTACACCGGCGACGGCTGGAACGATCAGGTCGATGATGAGATGGGGAATTTCGACTACCTGATGGGCGAAAACATCGATTTTCGCAATCATGCAGTCACCGAAGAATTGAAATACTGGGCGCGCTGGGTGATGGATCAAACGCACTGCGACGGTTTTCGCCTCGATGCGGTAAAACATATTCCCGCATGGTTCTATAAAGAGTGGATCGAACACGTTCAGGAAGTTGCGCCCAAGCCGCTGTTTATTGTGGCCGAATACTGGTCGCATGAAGTCGACAAACTGCAGCAATATATCGAGCAGGTGGAAGGCAAAACTATGCTGTTCGATGCGCCATTGCAGATGAAATTCCATGAAGCGTCCCGCCAGGGCCGCGACTACGACATGAGCCAGATTTTCACCGGCACGCTGGTCGAAGCCGATCCGTTCCACGCCGTGACGCTGGTCGCCAACCATGACACTCAGCCGTTACAGGCGCTGGAAGCCCCGGTCGAATCCTGGTTTAAACCACTGGCCTACGCCCTGATTTTGCTGCGTGAAAATGGCGTGCCGAGCGTATTTTATCCGGATTTATTCGGTGCCAGCTATGAAGATACCGGCGGGGATGGTGAAACCTACCCTATCGTGATGCCGGTTATCGAACAGCTCCACGAACTGATCCTCGCACGCCAGCGCTTTGCCCACGGCGTGCAGACGCTATGGTTTGATCATCCGAACTGTATCGCCTTCAGCCGCAGCGGCACGGATGAAGATCCGGGCTGTGTCGTCGTGATGTCCAACGGGGACGATGGCGAAAAAGTGCTGTGTCTGGGGGAGAATTACGGTAACAGGAGCTGGCGAGATTTCCTTGGCAACCGTGAAGAAACCGTCACCACCGCCGCCGACGGCGAAGGGACATTCACCTGCAAAGGCGGCAGCGTGAGTATCTGGGTAATGGAGGATGTGTTGTAGCCTGGGGAAATTTTGCCGGGTGGTGGCTGCGTCTTACCCGGCCTACAGTCCGATCTGTAGGCCGGATAAGCGAAAAAATCTACTTCACCTGGCTCTCAAGCGGATTCTTGGTCAGGTAATCGGCGCATTCTACCGTCGGACGGTCGACGCGCTGCAATTCCATTCCATCATATTCCAGGGTGTTGCCATTGCGTTCAAGTGGGTAGATATCTAGCTTGCGGGTGACGTTATAAAAATCATCAGAACGCAGCATGATTTTACCGGGTACCGCCACCACGCGCTGCCACTGACGGCAGTCGAGAGTATCGCCCTCCTCCGTCACCACCAGCGTAGCAATCGCTTCCGGGCTGACCATTTTACTTTGCGGCCCTTTCGACTGCCAGTAACCCGCCAGATTTGAAGGAACAGGATGCTTGATCACGTCCTGATAATTATCGACCTGTACACAACCGGTTAACGCCAGCAGTGCGCCAACCACAATACTTTTTTTCATCATCTTTCCTGCCTGCGAAGAAAAAAAGATTGTGGCATTAAAGCGTTAAAGCCGCCAGCGTAAGATGGTTTTCGTCGCAGGAACTACACCTGCATGCCCATGACTTCCTGGTAAGCCGTCACCAGCTTGTTACGTACCTGAATCCCCATCTGCAAAGAGACCGATGATTTTTGCAAATCGGTCATCACATCATTGAGCGCCACACCCGGTTCGCCGAGGGAGAATTTTTCTGCCTGCACGCGGGCCGCGTTTTGTGTGTCGCTGATGCGATCGAGTGCGGCGTGCAGTTGCCCTGCAAAGCTGACCGTCGATTGCGTATCCGCCGAAACGTCCTGATTGCGGGCCGTCATCGCCGTTGCCTGCAACTGACCGATCACCCCTTCAATGCCCTGTATAGCCATGACTCTCCCCTGGATGGTTTTTTACGCGGTCAAGACTAGCACCTTGTCAATAAGATAATGGCGGTAAATAGCGTTAAAAAACCAGGTTATTTGACGCATAGAAAATCCCGAATCATCAAATAATGGCAGGGCCATCAATATGGACCTTTTGTCGTGTTTGCCGACCCGGGAGTCAGTTTTGTTTCACTACACGAATCACGTAATCCACATCGAGCCTAGAGGTGCGCTATGACTGCGACAGCATCTGCAGCACCGCAAAACAAATCGCTCGAGTGGATGAATCGCCTGCGTGCGAACCCTAAAATCCCGTTGATCGTGGCAGGCGCTGCCGCTATTGCGATTCTCGTGGCGATGGTCCTGTGGGCGAAAAGCCCGGACTACCGCACCCTTTACAGCAATCTTTCCGATCAGGACGGCGGGGCTATCGTTACCCAGCTGACCCAGATGAACATCCCTTACCGCTTTGCGGATAACGGCGGTGCGCTGGAAGTGCCGGCCGACAAAGTTCACGAACTGCGTTTGCGTCTGGCTCAGCAAGGCCTGCCGAAAGGCGGCGCGGTCGGATTTGAACTGCTGGACCAGGAAAAATTCGGTATCAGCCAGTTTAGCGAGCAGATCAACTACCAGCGCGCGCTGGAAGGCGAACTGGCCCGCACCATTGAAACGCTCGGCCCAGTGAAAAGCGCTCGCGTACACCTGGCGATGCCAAAACCGTCTCTGTTCGTGCGCGAACAAAAATCCCCTACTGCTTCTGTGACCGTCAATCTTGAGCCTGGCCGCGCGCTGGACGAAGGACAAATCAGCGCCGTGACTCATCTCGTCTCAAGCGCCGTCGCAGGTCTGCCGCCGGGTAACGTCACGGTGGTCGATCAGGGCGGTCATCTGCTGACGCAATCCAACACCAGCAGTCGCGACCTGAATGACGCGCAGCTTAAATATGCTACCGATGTCGAAGGCCGCGTCCAGCGTCGTATCGAAGCGATTCTTGGTCCGATCGTCGGCACTGGTAACGTACACGCGCAAGTCACCGCACAGATTGATTTCGCCAATAAAGAGCAGACCGAAGAGCAGTACAGCCCGAACGGCGATGCGGCTCAGGCGGTGATGCGTTCTCGCCAGCTGAATACCACCGACCAGATTGGTGGCCAGAATCCAGGCGGCGTTCCGGGTGCGCTCTCGAATACCCCAGCCCCGGCCAATGCGGCACCAATTTCAACACCTCCGGCGAACCAGCAAAACGCTCAGCAGAATAATGGTCAACAGCAGACCACGTCGACGGCGGCAAACGCCGGTCCGCGTAATTCCAGCCGTAATGAAACCACGAACTACGAAGTGGACCGCACCATTCGCCACACCAAAATGAACGTCGGCGATGTGCAGCGCCTGTCCGTTGCCGTGGTGGTGAACTACAAAACGCTGCCGGATGGAAAGCCACTGCCGCTGACCACCGATCAGATGAAACAGATCGAAGACCTGACCCGCGAAGCGATGGGCTACTCCGAAAAACGCGGTGACTCCCTGAACGTGGTTAACTCGCCGTTCACAGCAACCGACGAATCAGGTGGCGAATTGCCATTCTGGCAACAGCAATCGTTTATCGATCAGCTGATGTCCGCAGGCCGCTGGTTACTGGTGCTGATTGTCGCATGGCTGCTGTGGCGTAAAGGTGTTCGTCCACAGCTGAACCGCCGCGCAGAACAGCTCAAAGCCGCACAAGAAAGCATGAATACGCGTCAGGAAACGGAAGATGCTGTTGAAGTTCGTCTGAGCAAAGACGAGCAAATGCAGCAACGCCGCGCCAATCAGCGCATGGGCGCTGAGGTGATGAGCCAGCGTATTCGTGAAATGTCAGATAACGATCCACGCGTCGTCGCGCTGGTGATCCGCCAGTGGATGGGTAACGAAGATGAGTAATCTTAGCGGTACAGATAAAAGCGTCATTCTGCTGATGACCATCGGTGAAGATCGTGCGGCGGAGGTGTTTAAACACCTCTCCCAGCGCGAAGTTCAGGTGCTCAGTGCGGCGATGGCGAATGTGCGTCAGATTTCCAATAAACAGCTAACAGAAGTACTGGCCGAGTTTGAGCAGGAAGCGGAACAGTTCGCTGCGCTCAACGTCAACGCCAACGACTACCTGCGTTCGGTCCTGGTCAAAGCGCTGGGCGAAGAACGTGCAGCCAGCCTGCTGGAAGATATTCTCGAAACGCGCGATACCGCCAGCGGCATCGAAACGCTCAACTTTATGGAGCCGCAGAGCGCCGCCGACCTTATTCGCGACGAGCACCCGCAGATTATCGCCACCATCCTGGTTCACCTCAAACGTGGTCAGGCGGCAGATATTCTGGCGCTGTTCGACGAACGCCTGCGTCACGACGTGATGCTGCGTATCGCTACCTTTGGCGGTGTTCAGCCAGCCGCGCTGGCAGAACTGACCGAAGTGCTGAACAGCCTGCTCGACGGCCAGAACCTCAAGCGCAGCAAAATGGGCGGCGTGAGAACGGCAGCAGAAATTATCAACCTGATGAAAACGCAGCAGGAAGAAGCGGTTATCACCGCCGTTCGCGAATTCGACGGCGAGCTGGCTCAGAAAATTATCGACGAGATGTTCCTGTTCGAAAACCTGGTCGAAGTCGACGACCGCAGCGTTCAGCGCCTGCTCCAGGAAGTGGACTCCGAATCTCTGCTTATCGCCCTCAAAGGTGCCGAGCAGCCGCTGCGCGAGAAATTCCTGCGCAACATGTCTCAGCGTGCGGCGGATATCCTGCGCGACGACCTTGCCAACCGTGGCCCGGTTCGTCTGTCTCAGGTGGAAAACGAACAGAAAGCGATCCTGCTCATCGTTCGTCGTCTGGCCGAGACTGGCGAGATGGTGATTGGCAGCGGAGACGATGCATATGTCTAATGAACTGCCGTGGAAGCGCTGGACTCCGGACGATCTGGCGCCACCCATGACGGAGTTTATGCCCGCGCTGGTTCAGGCCAGCGAGGAAGACGTGACGGACGATGCGCCAGAGCTGAGCGAAGAAGAGCAGCGCGCGCAAATGCTGGCGCAGTTGCAAATGCAGGCGCATGAGCAAGGCTACACCGCCGGAATGAACGAAGGCCGCCAGCTTGGCCACCAGCAGGGTTATGAGGAAGGTAAAGCGCAGGGTCTGGAACAGGGCCTTGAGCAATCTCGCCAGCAGCAAGCCCCGGTACATGCGCGGATGCAGCAGTTGGTGAGCGAGTTTCAAAACACGCTCGACGCGCTCGATAGCGTGATTGCCTCGCGTCTGATGCAAATGGCGCTGGAAGCCGCGCGTCAGGTGATTGGCCATACGCCCGCGGTGGATAACTCCGCACTGATTAAACAGATTCAGGGTTTGCTCCAGCAGGAACCGCTGTTCAGCGGCAAACCGCAGCTGCGCGTGCATCCCGATGATTTACAGCGCGTCGAAGAGATGCTCGGCGCGACGCTGAGCCTGCACGGCTGGCGTCTGCGCGGCGATCCATCGTTACACCACGGCGGCTGCAAAGTGTCGGCTGATGAAGGCGATCTCGATGCCAGCGTCGCCACGCGCTGGCAGGAATTGTGCCGTCTGGCTGCACCGGGAGTTGTCTGATGACCGCCCGTCTCACGCGCTGGCTCACCACTCTCGATAACTTTGAAACGAAGATGGCGCAACTGCCGTCTGTTCGTCGTTATGGGCGTCTGACCCGTGCCACCGGGCTGGTACTGGAAGCCACCGGCCTCCAGCTGCCGCTCGGTGCGACCTGCGTGATCGAACGCCAGGACGCCAATGAAACCCGCGAAGTCGAAAGCGAAGTCGTCGGCTTTAACGGACAACGCCTGTTTTTAATGCCGCTCGAAGAGGTGGAAGGCATTCTGCCCGGCGCGCGGGTGTACGCCAAAAATAATACCGGCGACGGGCTGCACAGCGGCAAACAATTGCCCCTCGGTCCGGCGCTGTTAGGCCGCGTGCTTGACGGTGCGGGTAAACCGCTCGACGGACTGCCTGCTCCCGACACCACCGAAACCGGCGCGCTGGTAACTCAGCCCGTGAACCCGCTGCAACGAACGGCGATTGAACACGTACTGGACACCGGCGTGCGTCCGATCAACGCCCTGCTGACCGTCGGTCGCGGGCAGCGTATGGGCCTGTTTGCCGGTTCGGGCGTCGGGAAATCGGTGCTGCTCGGCATGATGGCGCGTTACACCGAAGCCGACGTGATTGTCGTTGGCCTTATCGGTGAGCGTGGTCGCGAAGTTAAAGATTTTATCGAGAACATTCTTGGCGCTGACGGACGTGCGCGTTCGGTGGTGATTGCCGCTCCGGCGGATGTGTCTCCCCTTCTGCGTATGCAAGGGGCGGCATACGCCACCCGTATCGCCGAAGATTTCCGCGATCGCGGCCAGCACGTATTGCTGATTATGGATTCTCTGACCCGTTACGCGATGGCGCAGCGTGAAATCGCGCTGGCGATCGGCGAACCACCGGCGACCAAAGGCTATCCGCCGTCGGTGTTTGCCAAACTGCCTGCCCTGGTTGAACGCGCGGGTAATGGCGTGAGCGGCGGCGGTTCCGTCACTGCATTTTATACGGTACTGACCGAGGGCGATGACCAACAGGACCCGATTGCCGACTCGGCACGTGCGATCCTCGACGGTCATATCGTGCTTTCCCGCCATCTGGCAGAAGCGGGTCACTATCCGGCGATTGATATCGAAGCCTCGATCAGCCGTGCGATGACCGCCCTGATTACCGAAAAACATTACGCCCGCGTGCGTAACTTTAAACAATTACTTTCAAGCTTCCAGCGCAACCGCGACCTGGTGAGCGTCGGGGCTTATGCCAAAGGCAGCGATCCGATGCTCGACAAAGCGATTACGCTCTGGCCGCAGCTGGAAGCTTTCTTGCAACAAGGTATTTTTGAACGTGCCGACTGGGAAGACTCGCTTCAGGCTTTAGAGATTATTTTCCCGCAGGTGTAACACAGGTGGAGGGCGAAGATCATGGCGCAAAATGGCGCGTTAGCTACGCTAAAAGATCTGGCTGAAAAAGAAGTTGATGATGCCGCATTGCAGCTTGGCGCAATGCGACGAGGTTATCAGCAGGCTGAAGAACAGTTGACGATGTTAATCGACTATCAGCATGAATATCGCACCAACCTCAATACCGATATGACACAGGGCATTGGCAGTCAGCGCTGGATTAACTATCAGCAGTTTATCCAGACGCTGGAAAAGGCGATAGAACAGCATCGCCAGCAGTTGTCCCAGTGGGACCAGAAAGTTGATAAGGCGCTGAATTTCTGGCGTGAGAAAAAGCAACGTTTGCAGGCCTGGACGACGTTACAGAACCGCCAGGCTAGCGCGACACTGCTCGCCGAGAACCGCCTTGATCAGAAGAAAATGGATGAGTTTGCCCAGCGCGCATCAATGAGGAAACCGGAATGATCACACTGCAACAACTGCTGATGACCGACACTGACCTGTCCGGCGGTACGCAGGCTGGAAAAGGCGCTGACGGCGCACAAGATTTTCTGTCTTTGCTGGCGGGCGCTTTAACCGACACCGCAGGCCAGGGTAAAGAGGCGCCGCTGACGTTGGCCGATCTCAAGGCCGCTGGCAGCAAGCTGTCAAAAGCTGCACTCCTGAAGGACGGTGACAGCGCCGTTCCGACCAAACTCGCCGCTTTGCTGGCGCGCCAGGATGTGCTCACTGCCGCCGATGACACGGCTCAGACCGCAACTTTGCAAAGCCTGGTATCAGGATTACTGCCTGCCACTCACGGCGATGCGCTGAAATCACTCACAGCAACGGCACAGAAAGACGATGCCAAAGCGGATCTGAGCGAAGAAGAGCTGGCCGGGCTTAGCGCGCTGATGGCTATGTTGCCGCATCAACAAACGGCCACTGCCGCAGCATCACAGGCAGTTGATGCCAGTCCGGTGACGACGCAGCCGACGACCGCACAAACGGCTGCGGGACGCGGTTCGTTGTTGAGCGCGGATGTGCCTCTGCGCGGCAAAGCGCAGGAGAGCCACACGGATACCGACAACGGTGCCCTGTCCGCCGGTGCACAGTTAACGCCCGTCGCCGCCGCAGCAGCTGCGAAGCAGGAAGCGGTAAGCGCTGCATCGTCTTCGTCACCGACGGCTACGCTCGCGCCCATCATGACCAGTCACGTGAGCGCCCCGCCCGCTGCGACCGTAGCCACTGCGCCGGTTATCAGCCAGCCGCTGGGCACGCACGAATGGCAGCAGGCGATCAGCCAGCACGTTACGCTGTTCACCAAACAGGGCCAGCAAAGCGCTGAACTGCGCCTGCATCCGGAAGACCTGGGACAAGTGCAAATTTCGCTTAAACTTGATGAAAACCAGGCTCAGCTACAGATGGTTTCGGCTCATGGCCACGTGCGTGCTGCACTGGAAGCCGCCCTGCCTATGCTGCGCACGCAGCTGGCGGAAAACGGCATTCAGCTGTCGCAAAGCAGCATCAGCAGTGAAAGCTTCGCCGGGCAGCAACAGTCTTCATCCCAGCAGCAACAGCAGGCTTCCCGTTCCGGCCAGACCGGTGGATTTAATGATGAAACGGATGAACTGCTGGCAACCCCTGCTGCATTGCAGTCCGCAGCGCGTGGAAACAGCGCCGTAGACATCTTTGCCTAAACGCCAGAGGTAGCGTGATTATCTCCGTCTTTTCCACGCTTTGACCAAAGCAGGACACGGGATAATCACTCTATTAGCTGTACCAAACAGGAAGCTCGTATCAGATGACTGACTCCGCTATCACCAAAAAAGGCAAGCGCTCCATCTGGGTCCCGCTGCTGGTGTTAATTACGCTCGCCGCGTGCGCGACCGCTGGCTATAGTTACTGGCGTGCACAACAAGCGCCGTCAGCCGCTGCCAAAGCAGAACCCCCGCCGCCTCCGGCCCCGGTCTTTTTCGCACTGGATACGTTCACCGTTAACCTCGGTGATGCGGATCGCGTGCTGTATATCGGCATTACCCTGCGTCTGAAAGACGAAGCGACGCGTACCCGTCTGAGCGAATATCTGCCAGAAGTACGTAGCCGTCTGTTACTGCTTTTCTCTCGCCAGGACGCCTCCGGGCTGGCAACCGATGACGGTAAGCAGAAGCTGGTTGAAGCCATCAAGCAGACGCTGGCACCGCCACTGGTAACCGGTCAATCTAAGCAGGAAGTCACTGACGTTCTGTACACAGCTTTCATCCTGCGGTAGAGACATGGGCGATAGTATTCTTTCTCAAGCGGAAATCGATGCGCTGCTTAATGGCGACAGCGACAAGAACGATGATCCTCAACCGGGACTGGGCGGCGAACCTGATATTCGCCCCTATGACCCGAATACCCAGCGTCGCGTGGTGCGCGAGCGCCTGCAGGCGCTGGAGATCATCAACGAACGATTTGCGCGTCAGTTCCGTATGGGACTGTTCAACCTGCTGCGTCGTAGCCCGGACATCACCGTCGGGGCGATCCGCATTCAGCCTTATCATGAGTTTGCACGCAACCTGCCGGTGCCAACCAACCTTAACCTGATCCACCTGAAACCGCTGCGTGGCACCGGGCTGTTCGTGTTTTCTCCGAGCCTGGTGTTTATTGCCGTGGATAACCTGTTTGGCGGTGATGGACGTTTTCCGACGAAAGTCGAAGGACGCGAGTTCACCCATACCGAACAGCGCGTGATCAACCGTATGTTGAAGCTGGCACTGGAATCCTACAGCGACGCGTGGAAAGCGATTAACCCGCTGGAAGTGGAGTATGTGCGCTCGGAGATGCAGGTGAAGTTCACCAACATCACCACCTCGCCAAACGACATCGTGGTAAATACGCCGTTCCATGTGGAAATCGGCAATCTGACCGGTGAATTTAATATCTGCTTGCCGTTCAGCATGATCGAGCCTCTGCGCGAAGTGCTGGTGAACCCGCCTCTGGAAAACTCGCGCAATGAAGATCAAAACTGGCGCGAGAATCTGGTACGTCAGGTTCAGCACTCACAGCTTGAACTGGTGGCGAGCTTTGCGGATATCCCGCTGCGCTTGTCCCAGATCCTGAAATTACAACCCGGCGATGTTCTGCCGATAGAAAAACCCGACCGCATTATTGCCCATGTGGATGGCGTACCGGTATTGACCAGCCAGTATGGCACTGTGAACGGTCAGTACGCGTTGCGCGTTGAGCACTTGATCAATCCGATATTGAATTCGCTGAATGAGGAACAGCCCAAATGAGTGACATGAACAATCCGTCCGATGAAAACAGCGGAGCACTGGACGATCTGTGGGCTGATGCGTTAAACGAGCAACAGGCAACCCCGAGCAAAAGCGCGGCGGACGCGGTGTTTCAACAGCTGGGCGGCGGCGACGTCAGCGGCACGCTGCAGGACATCGACCTGATTATGGATATCCCGGTCAAGCTGACCGTCGAACTGGGCCGTACCCGCATGACCATTAAAGAACTGCTGCGTCTGACGCAAGGTTCCGTCGTGGCACTTGACGGTCTGGCCGGTGAGCCGCTGGATATTCTGATCAACGGCTATCTGATTGCTCAGGGCGAAGTTGTCGTCGTGGCCGATAAATACGGCGTGCGTATTACTGACATCATCACCCCATCCGAACGTATGCGTCGTCTGAGCCGTTAAGCATGAAAACTCAGGCAACGGTATCACAACCCTCTGCGGTTCCCGGCTCGCCGCTGCTGCAAGTCAGCGGTGCGCTGTTCGGTATTATTGCCTTTATTCTGATCGCGGCGTGGCTGGCTAAACGTTTTGGCCTGGCGGGTAAAACCGCCCACGCGCGCGGCCTGAAAGTCAGCGCCAGTACGTCGCTCGGCCCGCGCGAACGCGTCGTTATCGTTGATGTGGAAGACGCCCGCCTGGTGTTGGGCGTAACCGCATCACAGATCAATGTGTTGCATAAACTGCCTCCTGCGCCGGAAACAGCGTCAGAGAACGCAGAGAATCCAGCGGATTTTCAGTCCGTTATGAAGAGTTTGCTTAAGCGTACCGGGAGATCGTGATGCGCCGAGTGTTGTCCCTTACGCTTGCAGGCCTTGGCCTGTTTGCTCCTTCCGTATATGCGCAATTGCCTGGTCTTATCTCTACGCCTATCGCGGGTGGAGGACAGAGCTGGTCCCTGCCGGTGCAGACGCTGGTTTTCATTACCGCGCTGACCTTTATCCCGGCCATTTTGCTGATGATGACCAGCTTCACCCGCATCATCATCGTCTTTGGTTTGCTGCGAAATGCGCTGGGTACGCCCTCTGCGCCGCCAAACCAGGTGCTGCTCGGATTGTCCCTGTTTCTGACCTTCTTTATTATGTCGCCGGTTATCGACAAGATTTACGCCGACGCCTATCAGCCGTTCAGTGAAGACAAGATTTCGATGCAGGAAGCGCTGGAAAAAGGCGCTCAGCCGCTGCGTGAATTCATGCTGCGTCAAACCCGCGAAGCCGACCTCGCGCTGTTTGCCCGCCTGGCAAATGCCGGGCCAATGCAAGGGCCGGAAGCGGTGCCGATGCGCATTCTGTTGCCCGCTTACGTGACCAGTGAGTTGAAAACTGCATTCCAGATTGGCTTCACTATTTTTATCCCGTTCCTGATTATCGACCTGGTGATTGCCAGCGTCCTGATGGCGCTCGGTATGATGATGGTGCCCCCCGCCACCATTGCCCTGCCCTTTAAGATAATGCTTTTTGTACTGGTCGACGGCTGGCAGTTGCTGGTCGGTTCACTGGCGCAGAGCTTCTACAGTTGAGGCGCCCTCGATGACTCCTGAATCGGTCATGATGATGGGCACGGAAGCGATGAAAGTCGCCATTTCCGTTGCCGCGCCTCTGCTGTTGGTGGCTCTGGTCACCGGTCTGGTGATCAGTATTTTGCAGGCAGCGACGCAGATTAACGAAATGACGCTGTCGTTCATTCCAAAAATCATTGCCGTTTTCGTGACCATTATCGTCGCCGGGCCGTGGATGTTAAACCTGTTGCTGGATTACATGCGCAATCTGTTTACCAATCTGCCGTACATCATCGGCTGAAAATCTGAATGCTACACTTCACCAGCGATCAGTTTATCCAGTGGCTTGGGCTCTATTTCTGGCCGCTGCTACGCGTGATGGCGCTGATCATGACGGCGCCAATCCTCAGCGAAAAATCGATTCCCAAGCGCGCTAAAGTCGGGCTGGGGTTGCTGATTACCTTTGTCATTGCGCCTTCACTGCCGCCGGTTGACGTGCCGATTTTCTCCCCGCAGGCAATCTGGCTTGCGCTGCAGCAGGTGCTGATCGGCGTGGCGATTGGCTTTACCATGCAGCTGGCGTTTGCAGCAATACGTACCGCCGGTGAGCTGATCGGCCTGCAGATGGGTTTGTCGTTCGCTACCTTTGTCGATCCGGCCAGCCATCTCAACATGCCGGTGCTGGCACGCCTCATTGATATGCTGGCGATGCTGCTGTTCTTATCGTTCAACGGCCACCTGTGGCTCATCTCAATGCTGGTTGACACCTTCCACACGCTGCCGGTCGGCGGAAATCCGGTCAACAGCAACGCGTTTCTGGCGCTGACGCGTGCCGCAGGGCTGATTTTCCTCAACGGGCTGATGCTGGCGCTGCCGGTCATTACCCTGCTCCTGACCGTCAACCTCGCGCTGGGCTTGCTGAACCGCATGGCGCCACAGCTTTCCGTATTTGTCATCGGTTTCCCGGTTACGCTGACCGTTGGCATGATATTGATGGCGCTGTTAATGCCACTTATCGCTCCTTTCTGCGAACATTTATTTGGTGAACTATTTAATTTGTTGGCCGATATTGTTCACGAACTACCCCAAAATAATAATCCCTGATGTTTATATTGTCTCTCTAAGGATATTCTTAAAATAAAACATGAAAAACATCTACCAGGATATATCTGGTGCGGTTTATTTGTTTTTATGCCCCTCACAATACTCAACATTTACTTTACTTTAAGATGATTCCTGGCAAATTATACGTAACTTTACGGGATAGTGAGTCCGCCTGAAAGTCTTTGTATTGCTCACAGGTAATACCCGAAATAATTCGAGTTGCAGGAAGGCGGCAAGCCTGAGAATCCCCAGGAGCTTACTCAAGTAAGTGACTGGGATGAGCAGGCGCAGCCAACGCACCTGCAGCTTGAAGTATGAAGGGTATATACTTTTTATTCCATCCCGTATGGCTGTTATGAGCTCTCAGGCAGGTGGTGAATTATCGTTACGCATTGAGTGAGGGTATGCCATGTCAACGATCATTATGGATTTATGCAGTTACACCCGGCTAGGGCTAACCGGGTATCTGGCAAGCAGAGGGGTTAAAAAGCGAGACATCAACGATGTGCATGATGTTGGTGAACTTGAAGCCGCTTGTGACACTTACAAGCCTGGCGTGGTGTTTATTAATGAGGACTGTTTCATTCACGATCCAGCCAACAGTCAGCACATTAAGCAGATCATTAATCAACATCCTAAAACCTTGTTTATTGTTTTTATGGCTATTGCGAATATCCATTTTGATGAATATTTGCTGGTACGTAAAAATTTATTGATCAGTTCTAAATCAATTAAGCCCGAGTCGCTGGATGACATTTTGGGTGATTATTTGAATAAAGAGACAAAGAGTGTAGCGGAATTTAACTTACCCACGCTATCATTAAGCCGCACTGAATCGAGCATGCTCAGAATGTGGATGGCGGGACAAGGGACAATTCAAATATCCGATCAGATGAATATCAAAGCTAAAACGGTATCGTCACACAAGGGTAATATTAAAAGGAAAATAAAAACGCATAATAAACAGGTTATCTATCATGTTGTTCGTCTGACGGATAATGTGACCAACGGTATTTTTGTCAATATGCGCTAATTATTTATCTCTTCACACAACATCAATCTCTGGCCTTGCCAGAGATTTTTCGTTTTCTACGGCCGGGCAAGTCGACGCTTACCCGACGCGCAGCGATTCATTCAGAGTCGGACAGTTCCACAAAGATGCCATCTGAATGGCCAATCTCGTTAAAGAACCAGATTCCGAGCGGGTAATCTTCCAGCGACACCAGGTACATGATGCCTTCGTTGAACTGTTCCACTGCCAGTACTACGCCTGGGCGGCGCGGTCCGCCGTCCGTCTTGACGGTGACCCGATCGTTGACCTTCATAAAATCCTCCTGTGGTTTTGAGCCAGTGTAGAACAAAACGCAGCAACTGACAGCGGGCGCGAGCGTGAGTGGCGCTTTTGTGGGCAGTCTATACTTAACGCTGGAGACGGCGAAATGAGGTATGAGGAATGAAGACCGCGAAAGAGTACAGCGACACCGCGAAACGCGAAGTCAGCGTCGATGTCGATGCCCTGCTGGCCGCGATAAATGAAATCAGCGAAGGTGAAGTTCGTCGCGCCGAGGATGACCCCACGCGCGTCAGTATCGATGGGCGGGATTATCACACCTACCGCGAACTGGCCGAGGCGTTTGAGCTCGACATTCATGACTTCAGCATCAGCGAAGTGAATCGTTGAGGCGAAAAAAATCCCGGTCATGGGGATGACCGGGATCAAACTTGCTTATGCAAGAAGCACTTGTAAATTCGTTACACCAGGAAATCTGATGTGGGATTTACCTTATCCCCAATAAAATTGCATGACAAGGATATATTCCTATCGCAAATGTATTTTGCGATAACCGTCAGTTTTGATTATGAATCGCGCCCCTTACTGTGCGCGGGTCAGCGGGATCGGTTCCAGAAATGGGTAAGCTGATACGAAATTCGTTTTAGGATTAATCTCAGGTGAATCACTCAGGAGACGCTATGTCCTTACTCAAGGAGACGCTGCTAATTTTTACCGATTTGGACGGTACGCTGCTGGATATCCACACCTACGACTGGCGCCCCGCTACGCCGTGGCTGAATAAATTGCAGGACCATCAAATCCCGGTGATTTTGTGCAGCAGTAAAACGGCAGCGGAAACTCTCGAAATCCAGCAGGATTTGGGGCTGGAAGGTTTGCCTTTTATTGCCGAAAACGGGGCGGTGGTGCAGCTGGATGTGCGCTGGGACGATCACCCGAATGCACCGCGCCTGATTAACGGTACGCCGCACAGCGAAATTTGCAGCCTGATCGATCCGATTCGCGAACGCGCGGGGTATAAGTTCACCACTTTCGATGATGTCGATGAACGGGTGATCGGCGAGTGGACCGGGCTGAGTCGGGAACGTTCGGCGTTAGCGCGTCTGCATGAGGCTTCCGTCACGCTTATCTGGCGTGACAGCGATGAGCGTATGGCACAGTTTGAAGCTGAACTGGTGCAATTAGGCTTTAAATTCGTCCAGGGCGCACGTTTCTGGCACATTCTGGACGCACGCGGTGGAAAGGATCAGGCGGTTAACTGGCTGATTGACGAGTATCGCAAGCGCGAGGGATTTGTGCCGACGACTATCGGGCTGGGCGACGGACCCAACGACGCCCCTCTGCTCGATAATGTCGATTACGCCGTGGTGGTGAAAGGCATTAACCGCCACGGGATCCAGCTGCAGGATGATATTCCTGAGCGGGTCTATCACACCACCCAACCAGGGCCGGAAGGCTGGCGTGAAGGGCTGGATCATTTCTTATCCGCGTCGCGCCACACCACCTGATTTCTCCCCTGCTGTTTCGCCACATAGAGGCGCCCATCGGCAATGGACTGCAACTGCTCAAAGTCGAAATTATCGTTCTCCTCTGTGCTGCTCACGCCCATTGAAGCACTGATCCGCGTGGTGGTACTCTTTTTCACCAGAATCTCTTTACTGCTGATATAGGCACGAATGCGCTCGGCCACTTCAGCAGCCTGCTGCGTCGTCGCGCCCGGCAGTACAACGCAAAACTCCTCGCCACCCACGCGACCCGCAACGTCGGTGCTACGCAAGGCTCTGGCAATCAGTCCGGCGGTGTGACACAGCACTTTGTCACCGGCCTGATGACCGAATTGATCGTTAATACTTTTGAAATGGTCCAGATCGAGCTGAATCACTGAGAACGGTATCTTCTGTTGACGGCACTCTTCGGCCAGCGTTTTTGCTCTGTCGAACAATGCTCCGCGATTGTTCAGCCGGGTCAGCGGGTCGTGCCACGCCTGCCATTGCAGCGAGTTTTGCAGGCTGTACATGTTGCTGACCATCCGGCGGATTACCAGCCACGAGATCAGCAGCATCGCGGTAAAGAGCGCCCACAGTAGGGCCAGCGCAATGCTAATACTGCCGAAGTCGCCGTTAACGCCTTCCTGTAACGTGTGGACGCGCAGCACCACGCCGTCAAAATGATCCAGCCGCTCCCAGCTGATATAGCGCGAGTTCAAACGAATGCCGCCCTGAGTATCGCCTTCAATGGCGTGAGCAATCTGCGCCCGCTCGCGCTCGTCGAACTGATTAATCAGCCCCTCCGGTGGCTCGGAGGTGGTAATCAAATTCAGGCGGCTGTCATAGAGCTGATATTCCCCGTCCGTGCGTTTATCCACGGCATCCGTGAGCAGTTGCTTCATCGTCGGGAGGGTAAAATCCATCGCCAGCACGCCGTACCAATAGTGATCCAGATAGACCGGCAGGCTGGCGGTGATGACTCTCTCTTCCTGAGCGCCGGACGAGGGCGCCATAAACCAGCGCACGCCACGTGAGCGGTTTTGTCGTTCGGTTTGTTGGGTAAACCACGGGCTCGTGACCAAATCATAGTAACGGGATATCACGGTATGATTTTGCGCGGTGGGTTCGGTCGAGAGAAAAAAGCCTGCCCGCGAGACATAATAGACGCGTTTTTCCTTCCCGGTGGTCGAGGTGGCGAGGCGCAGTAAATACCCGACTTCCAGCGCCGCAGAGAGTTCATTGCCGATGCGCTGATTGTCTCGCGCCAGGAGCGTGGTGCGCTCTACGGTAGCATCAGAGACGCCGCTGATGGGCAGCGTGCGCTGCTGATCGACATCCAGTTGCCAGAAAGGCTCGGCGCGTAAGCGATTAAAGCTGCCAACAGCATCCTGCAATACGCGAAAGCCGAGCGGCGTTTGCAGCGCATCTCCCATGCTATGGCGAAAAAAGAGCAGTTTATCAATACTGAACTGGAGCTGTCTGTCGAGCGAGCTGGCTACATTTTTCAGATGGTTTTGCTGGCTTGAGATGTAGGCATCTTCCAGCACCACCACTTCTCGCCAGGTGAGGATCGTTGAAAAAACAAGGACTACCACAAAGCAGAGATTGACGATTTTCCCTGGGTGGTGACGCAGCCGTTCCAGAAAATGTGTTTTGGCTTTAAAAACATCGCGCTGCACAGACACTCCCTGCTGAAAACTTGCAACATCCGCACAAAAGCAAAGCCCGGCGGTTCCGATATCCTAAGACAAGCATTACGTACAATGATAGTCAACAAAAACGCCCGGACATGCCGGGCGTTGCGTGATTAAGCCGTGTCTCGCCGTTGTCGTCCATCACCGGGCAGAAGTTCGTCTTCACGAAACGCTTCCCGCTTGATGCCGTACCCGTCGTACCACCGACATTCCACCATGCCACTGGAATATCCGGTGACAATCATCGGTGGACCACCGTTTTTTGACTTAACTTCATCACTGACCACAAAGACCATAACCGCCTCCAGTATCAGGGTGAAACTGTTTCAATCTAGACGAGGAACGGTGTTTTTGCATAATCATCTGTGGAGCAATTAGTGCGAAACTCCGCGCACTTTTTCGATGCCCTTTACGGCCGCAATGACGATGGCACCAATGATAAAGCCGATCACCAGATTCGCTATCACCGGTAATACCGCCGCTATCACGGCCCCGTGCTCTGCGGAAAAATGCTCAATCGCATGGTGCAACGGCGCAATGCCGTGAACCACAATCCCACCGCCGACCAGGAACATCGCCAGCGTGCCGATAATGGTGAGTGATTTCATCAGCCACGGAGCCAGCACCAGCAGGCCTTTACCGACCGCTTTCGCCAGCGCGTTGGATTTTTTCTCCAGCCAGTAGCCCATGTCGTCGAGTTTGACGATCACGCCCACCAGGCCATACACGCCCACGGTGACCAGAATCGCGATACCTGAAAGCACCAGCACCTGGTTGAGCAGCGGGGATTCGGAGACGATACCTAACGTAATCGCCACAATCTCTGCCGAAAGAATAAAGTCGGTGCGGATCGCCCCTTTCACTTTATCGCGCTCAAAGGCCATCGGGTCCTGCGCGGCAAGCGCTTCCAGACGCTTCTGGCGTGCCTGCGGGGTCTCTTCGTCCTTATGCGAACCAAACGAATGCAGCACTTTTTCGACGCCTTCGTAGCACAGAAACGCACCGCCAATCATCAGCAGCGGCGTGATCGCCCACGGAATAAACGCACTGATCAACAGGGCCAGCGGGACCAGAATCACTTTGTTGATAAACGACCCTTTCGCTACGCTCCACACCACCGGTAGCTCACGGTTGGCGCGCACGCCCGAGACCTGCTGCGCATTCAGCGACAAATCATCCCCCAGCACACCGGCCGTCTTTTTCGCCGCCAATTTTCCCATCACCGAAATGTCATCCAGCAAGGTGGCAATATCATCGAGCAATGTTAATAAGCTACTTCCTGCCAAAATCTGATCCTTCTTATTTTGATAATTAAGTGAATAGTATGGAGCAAAAAGCGAAACCCTGAAACAGGCAGCTCAAGTCAACAAATAATTCACACCATCGATACAATTAAAGGACTCGCCAGCCCGATAGTTTTCACGTTTACTATGAGCGACCTTTTTAAATCGCTGTGAGGGATTATGCGTTTCCGGCAATTATTACCCCTTATTGGAGCGCTGTTTTCGCTCTACATCATCTGGGGTTCGACCTATTTTGTGATTCGTATCGGCGTGGAGAGTTGGCCACCGCTGATGATGGCGGGCGTGCGTTTTCTCTCTGCTGGCGTGCTGCTTCTGGCATTTCTGCTGATGCGTGGGCATAAACTCCCCTCGCTGCGCCCAATGATGAACGCGGCGCTTATCGGCCTGTTATTGCTTGCCGTGGGTAACGGCGGCGTGACGGTGGCAGAGCATCAGAACGTGCCGTCCGGAATTGCGGCGGTGGTGGTTGCCACAGTGCCGCTATTTACGCTGTGCTTTAGCCGTCTGTTCGGCATCCGCACGCGCAAACTGGAGTGGATGGGCATCGGCATTGGGCTGGCTGGGATTATTCTGCTCAACAGCGGCGGGAATCTGAGCGGCAATCCGTGGGGCGCGGTGTTAATTCTGATTGGCTCCATGAGCTGGGCCTTTGGTTCGGTATTGGGTTCACGGGTGGAACTCCCTTCCGGGATGATGGCAGGCGCCATTGAGATGCTGGCAGCGGGCATTGTGCTGTTGATAGCCTCAACCGTATCCGGTGAAAAGCTGACCGCGATGCCAGCGCTTTCCGGCTTCCTGGCGGTCGGTTATCTGGCCATTTTTGGCTCGATTATCGCCATTAACTCTTATATGTTCCTGATCCGCAACGTCAGCCCTGCCGTTGCCACCAGCTACGCCTACGTTAACCCGGTGGTTGCTGTATTACTCGGCACCACGTTTGCGGGCGAGGTTTTATCGTCCGTTGAGTGGTTAGCGCTGGGAGTGATCATCATGGCAGTAGTGCTGGTGACGCTCGGGAAGTATCTGTTCCCGGCTAAACCGGTGGTTACGCCGTGTGAGGTGGAGAAGTTGTAATCGGGCTTATCCCCATCGTATCGATCTGCGCGGTTTGACCGCCGCCGCAGATCCACTCTTCCAGCCGCTCCGTCAGCGAAGCATCATCAAGTTTTAATCTGCCCCGCAGCGCACATTCCCAGACGATAAGAACACGCCAGCCCTGTGCCAACAGCGTGGTGATATCTCGCTGGTCACGCGCCACATTCTTGCCAATTTTCTCCAGCCAAAAATCGGTGCGCGTCGCCGGGACGTTAAACAGATAACAGTCGTGATGATGCCAGAAGCAGCCGTGGGTGAAGATAATGCAGTGATAATCATCGAGGATAAAATCAGGGCGGCCTGCCAGCGCCGCATCCTGGACGCGAAACTCAAAACCGCTGTGGGTCAAGAGTCCTGCCAGCCGTCTTTCAATAGCGGTATCACGCGTGCCGATGGCACGCATGTTTTTGCTGCGGGTCGCCTTATTGTGCACATCCGTCATTGACGGCCTCACTCAGGCGTTGTTTTACGGCTAATTTGATGCGCGATTCGAGCAATTTCGCCACCGCCGCAAACGCAGGCACGACAACGGAATTACCAAACTGGCGATAAGCTTGGGTGTCTGAGACCGGAATACGGAAATGATAACCCTGCGGGGATTCAAAACCCATCAGACGCCCACACTCGCGCGGCGTTAAGCGACGCGGGCGATGACGTTGATTATTGGGATCGTCGAAATCCACTTCACCCAGCGCTTTATCCCAACCTCTGTCGATCAGGATCTCGGCCCCGTCTTTGTAATAGCGGGCCGACAGCGTACGGGTCACGCTGCGAGGATTGGTCGGATCAACCATCCCAAAACCAAAGCCATTGCCTTTCGCCTGATGCTTTTTGGCATAGCGATAGAGATATTTCCACAGCACTGGCGTGAGGATAAATTTAGCGTCAACCACCGGCTCCAGCAGCTCGGCAACGGAAGGCCGATGTGCCGGATAGAGTGACGGAATATCACGCAGCGTGAAGTTGCCTTTCAGATTCAGATCGCGTCGGAACCCCACCAGCACAATGCGCTCACGGTGCTGCGGCAGGAAGTGTTTGCCATCAATGATTTTAGGATCGTCTGCGCCCATGTCCTGCGCATCTGCTACGTCGTAGCCCAGTTCATCAAGCGTTTGCATGATGATGCGGAAGGTTTTTCCGCCGTCGTGGCTTTTGAGGTTTTTGACGTTTTCCAGCACAAAAATGGGCGGACGACGGGCGTCGATAATCCGTACTACGTCAAAAAACAGCGTGCCCTGCGTATCGCAGGCAAAACCGTGGGCGCGGCCCAACGCGTTCTTTTTCGACACGCCCGCAAGGGAAAACGGCTGGCATGGAAAGCCCGCCAGTAACACGTCATGTGGCGGAATATTTTGCCGGATATTATCCGCAGCCTCTTCGTCGCTGACGCCTGGTTTATGGCTCAGGGTGACGTCGCGGATATCTTCATTGAAATGGTGCGTGTTGGGATCGCAATACCAGTTGGCTTTGTAAGTGCGTACCGCGTGTTTGTTCCATTCACTGGTAAACACGCACTGTCCGCCGATCGCCTCAAAGCCGTAACGAATGCCACCGATACCGGCAAACAGGTCAACAAAGCGAAAAGCGTAGTTAGGATGGGCAGCAGGCGGGCGTGGAAGCAGGTTTTGCAGGAAGGTAAATTCCCCTTCGCTAAGGCGGTGCCCTGCCCGATCGCTGGTGACCAGTCGCTTGAGGATCGCCGGGCTCCAGTGGCTTTCCCCTTGGGCATTGAGTTCGTTCACCAGCGTTTTTGCATCATAGATGGTCAGCAGTTTGCTGAGTAAAGCCTGCACCGTGGCCGTTGATTTCTCTGCCTGCGCAAACGCGGGCTGTAACACTGATCGTTTTTCCTGCATACCTTTAACCGGACGAAAGAGACTGAGGACAGATTACCATAGTTAAGCTTTACAGCGTGCGCTGGAATCGGCTCAGGACCTGCGCATCCATACCGAGGCAATCCCCCTGCAACTCCGCGCTCAGTTTCGCCATAAACTGCACTAAAAAGTGAGCGTTATGACGGGCAAGCTCACGCCCAGGTTCGGTTTGCATCGTGTCCGGCAGGCGCAACAGCTTGGTCTGGAAATGGTCGAGAGCAAACTGTTTGTCGTTTAACGTGCGCGCATCGGCAAACGGATCGTCGGCATCGAACAACGCCACGCCCAACGAACCTGATACGGCGAAGACGCGCGCCAGACCAATTGCGCCCAACGCTTCGAGTCTGTCGGCGTCCTGAACTATTTTGGCTTCAAGAGTCTGCGGTGCAATCCCGGCACTGAAACTGTGCGCTTCGATCGCATGTTCCACTGCGGGAATAAGGCTCTCGGGGAAATCGGGGAAATAATCAGAGAGGATCTGTCGGGTTTTGCGCGCCGCCAGCTGCGAAGACTGGCTGCGTTCAGGATGATTTTTGGGCAGACTGACGATGTCATGGAAATAACAGGCGGCCAGCACCACTAGCGCATCGACGGACTGACCCGCCATCATGCGCTGGGCGGTCATCCATACACGGCGGAAATGTGAAATGTCATGTGCGGCATCATCCGTGGGATGATGCGCGGTTAACCAGGCTTCGAAGCGTTGCTGCCAGTCGGTACGTTCCATGATTTCTCCTTCATAAAACGCTCACCTTAACAACTTTGTGCAGGCCTTTCACTCGTTGCTGCCGCGCGGGCGCGTGTACCAGGCGATGGCCCCCAGAATCAGCCCCACCGAGCCCAGCACCAGAAAACCAAGAATAGCGCCGAGCCACTTCCCGCTGGTTGATCCCAAATCACCTTCCATTACCAAATCCGGCGTCGAGGGGATTTTACTGACCACCCACAGATAGCGGAGCATCGCCCAGACAAAGTATCCGCAAAATGCGTAAAACGCCCACAGAGCGAGTTTGCCTCCCAGGCCACGAGTGTTGTTCTGTTCCATGTTTAACCTTTACTGCAGCGGTAAAGACGTTACCGCTCTCACATTGCGTGCTCAAAAGTGTGAATAAAGTCACATTTTGACACTCTTTGCGTTGTCATGCGACGGTAAAGGCGATTGGATTTACCTTAAGTTGATCGGACGCAATTAAACTTCAGAATATCTCAAACACTAAAGGCCGCAGCAGCGGCCTTTTTGTTCATAATTTCAAGGATTACGGCGCTTCCTGCAACGCGACGCGAATAAATCCGTTGTTTTGGTCAAGTAAATCACGCGCCTGCCAGGCATCCAGCCCGGTCATGACCATCAACACGGCAGTTTTACAGTGGTGATTGCAGCTTTCCAGCGCCGTTTTGGCGACGGTACGCGTACATCCTCCGGCTTCCATCACAATCGCAATCTGCCTTTCAGACCACTTGATACTTTTGGCTTCCAAATCCACGCGCATATTGCTGTAAACCCGGCCGGTACGGACGGCTAATCCTGTGGCGATCATATTCAGGATCAGTTTTTGCGCCATGCCTGCTTTAGCGTTATTCCAGCCTGCCACCACGTCTGCCCCGGTTTGTGGCGCTATCACCATGCTCGCCAGATGCGCGGCTTCGCTTTGCTCGTCGCAGGTAATGATGGCAACCGGTGAGCTCAGGGACCAAGCGTGGCGCATCGCGCCCCAGACCCACGGCGTTTTACCGCTGACGGAGAGCGCAAGCATCATGTCGTGCTCGCCAAAATTCATCGCCTGGAGATCGGCCACACCGCGATCGTAATTTCCTGCGCCGTCTCCGGCATCAAGGCCAATAACCGGATGTTTGCCCGGCGCATACTCCATCGCCGCATGTAGCGCCGCTCGGCCAGATGGTCCAGCGCCGACAATAAACAGCCGTCCGCCGTGGCTCATTGTGGCCGCAGCATTATCCACTACGCGGGCGATGACGGGTAAAAAAGGAGTAATGGAGTCGGTAATGTACTTATCATCCTGATGAATGACATTCAGCATGTCCAGGGTCGACAACCTGTCGATATCCGCCGTATCCGCGTGACGTCTCTCCGTGACCAAACCGTTCAGCTTAACGCTCATAAACTGCCTCCTTGTTATGAATTCCCCCACACTATAAAGTGTTTTATATGGATGACCTGCGAGGGGGGTCACGAAAAGAGCAGCATTCGTCAGCTTTTACATCGCTTTAAGAAAGCGCCGTCATCAGCGATAATTACCCCTTTCTAATTATCCACGGGGTTTCGATGAGCGATTTGCAGCCTTTAGCCACGACGCGCAAGCGCCCAATGAAGCTCAACACGCTGGTCACGCTGATGGTGTGTAGCGTGATTGGTTCGGTTTTACTGGTCATTTTTGCGCTCTACTTTGTGCAGGTTACCCGCGCGACCCGCGATGGCGTAAAGGACACCGCGCTCGCCATCGCCCGCACGCTGGCCGACAGCCCCGACGTGAAACGCGGTCTGCAATTCTCGCCGGAAAACAGTCCAATTCAGTCTGTCGCTGACGCGATCGCCCGCCGCAACGATCTGCTCTTCGCTGTCGTTACCAATATGCAGGGCGTGCGTTATTCCCACCCGGACAATACCCTGTTGGGTAAACATTTTATCGGCGAGGACATCAAACCAGCGCTTGAAGGAAAGGAAAATGTCTCGGTCAACCACGGCGTACTGGCCGAGGCCCTGCGCGTGTTCACCCCGGTTTATAATGACCAGCATCAGCAGATCGGCGTAGTCGCCATTGGTATTTCGCTCAACAAAGTGGATGAGCAGATCAGCCGCAGCCGCTGGAACGTTATCTGGACAGTGCTGTTCAGCGCGCTGATGGGAACGCTCGGCACCTGGGGACTGGTGCATCTGCTCAAACGGATTTTGTTCGGGCTTGAGCCTTACGAAATCTCCGCCCTGTTCGAGCAACGTCAGGCGATGCTGCAATCACTGAAAGAGGGTGTCATCGCGGTCGACAGCCAGGGCCGCGTGACGATGATTAACCACGCCGCCCGCCAGATCCTGCTGCTGCCCGCACACAGCGCCGACGAGCCGCGCCACATGCCGATGCTCGCCTCTCTGCGTCGGGTTTCGCAGACCGGAAAAGCGCTACAGGATCAGGAGATCGACTGTAACGGGCGTTTGCTGCTGTGCAATACCTTCCCGGTCAGGAGTCAAAGCGCGGTGATTGGCGCAATCAGTACCTTCCGCGACAAAACTGAAGTCCGTGAGTTAATGCAGCGGATGGATGGCATGGTGAGTTACGTCGATGCCCTGCGCACCCATTCCCACGAATTTATGAACAAGCTGCATGTGATCCTCGGCCTGTTGCATATGAAACGTTACGATAAGCTGGAAGAATATGTTCTTCAGACCGCGCAGAATTATCAGACTGATATCGGCGCGATTCAGAATAAAATTAAATCACCGGTCATCGCCGGATTCCTGCTGGGGAAAATCAACCGCGCCAAGGAAGCCGGATTTACCCTGACGCTGGCGGACGAGTGCCAGGTGCCGGACACGCCCAATACCGAGCAGGTCACAGTACTAATTACCGTGCTGGGCAATCTTATCGAAAATGCGCTGGATGCCATGAGCAGCCAGGCCGAGGGCGAAGTCGGCCTGCTGATGCATTATCAGAATGGCTGGCTAAGCTGTGAAATCAGTGACGACGGCCCAGGAATTGACCCCGCGCGGCTGGAAAATATTTTTACGAAGGGTTTTTCTACTAAAGGTGAAAACCGGGGTGTGGGACTCTTCCTTGCTCGCCAACAGCTCGAAAAACTCGGCGGTGATATTACCGTCGAATCTGAGCCAGGCGTATTTACTCAATTTTTTGTTCAGATCCCCTGGGATAGCGAGAGGAAAATCGCGTGATAAATGTCTTAATTGTCGATGATGATGCCATGGTGGCCGACCTTAACCGTCTGTATGTTAACCGGGTTGAGGGTTTTAGCTGCTGCGGCGTAGCCTCCACGCTGAACCAGGCCGAAGCGGTCATTAATAATCCCGCGCAGCCTGTCGATCTGGTGCTGCTCGATGTCTATATGCAGCAGGATAACGGCCTGGATCTGCTGCCGGTGATTCGCGCCTCTGGTCGCCCGATCGACGTTATCATGATTTCTTCGGCCTCAGATGCCACGACGATCCAGACCTCGATGCATTACGGGGTGGTGGATTATTTGATTAAGCCTTTCCAGTTCCCGCGTTTTGAAGAAGCGCTGAACGGCTGGAAGGAGAAGAAGCAGCTGATGGGCTCGCATCAGTATTACGAGCAGGCGGACGTCGACCGTATTCTGCACGGCGGCGCGCCGGAGCTGGCGGACAGCAAGCGTCTGCCGAAAGGCTTAACCCCGCAGACCCTGCGCACGATTTGTCAGTGGATTGACGGGCACCCCGATGCGGAATTTTCCACCGACGACCTGGCTAACGCGGTCAGTATCTCCCGCGTTTCGTGTCGTAAATACCTGATTTGGCTGGCACAGATTACGATTCTCTTCACCAGCATCCACTACGGGGCCACCGGGCGCCCGGTGTATCGCTACCGATTACAGCCGGAACAGGTCGGGCTGCTCAGGCAATATTGCCAGTAAGGCGATAGCGGTTATCCAGCAGCCGGAAGCGAAAATGCTGCATTGACGAGAGCACGACCTCTTTGGATTTAGTCACAAAGATCGCTTCAATATCAGGCCGCGTGCGCAGCGCGGCACAGCCCTTCTCCACGCCCATCCCGTAAATCAGCGTGGTCCAGATATCGCCGTCGATGGAGTTGGTAGAGATGATCGTCACGCTGTCGAGTTCGTTATCCAGCGGATAGCCGGTACGCGGGTTAAGAATGTGGTGATAGCGCTTGCCGTCATGTTCAAAGAAGCGTTCGTAAGTGCCCGATGTCACCACCGATTTATTTTCCACCACCAGCGATCCCACTAATTCATCCGCGCCGCCGAAGGGCGTTTTGATGCCGAGTGACCAGCCGCCCTCCGGCGCGCCGAGGGTCTGAATATTGCCCCCAAGGTTAATCAACCCGAGCGTTTCGCCCTCTTTGCGCAGGTAGTCTCGCACCCGGTCGGCGATGTAGCCTTTGGCGATGGCACCGAGATCGATCTCCATACCCGGTTGGGTCAGAAACACGCTGCTGGCATTGTCGTCGAGCAATACGTCGGCTGGATTGGTGATCGCCAGCAGTGCCGTAATCTCTTCTGCGGGCGGGACGCTATCGCCCTTGAAGCCAATCTTCCAGCGTTTTACCAGCGGGCCAATCGCGAGGTTGAAGGCGCTGTTCTCAAGCATGCTTGCGGCTTTCGCCACGCGGATCAATTCATAAACCGGACGGCTGACGCTGACCGCATGTTTTCCGGCAGCGTGGTTAATGTCCATCACCTGCGAGGGTGCGCGGTTGACGGTAAGCAGATCTTCGTACTGTTTGATGAGGCGAAACACGCGTGAGGCGAGCGCTTCGTTACTGGAGAAAAGCTTCAGGAGAATGGGGGAGCCCATCAGGGTGGCGGTATAGCTGTAGACGCAGTTATCAGACATGGTAATGCCCCTCGGTTAAATTGCCGGATGGCGCTGCGCTTATCCGGCCTACAAAACCGTGCCCGGCAACCGCCGGGCATTGATATTACTGTTTTGCGCGCATCGCCGCCTGATGTCCGGCCAGAGTACCAAAAATAATGATATCTGCCACGGCGTTACCGCCGATACGGTTCCCGCCGTGGATGCCGCCGACCACTTCACCCGCCGCAAATGCGCCCGGAATCACCTGTTTGTCGCTATTCAACACGCAGGTTTGAGTGTTAATGGTCACACCGCCCATCGTGTGATGCACGCCTGGGGCGATACGGATTGCGTGGAACGGGCCTTCGTTGACTGGCGCGCGCAGTGCAGTGGTGCGGCCAAAATCATCGTCATGCTGTTTTGCGACAAAACCGTTGTAGCGTTCCAGCGTGTCGAGGAAGGTGTTTTTATCCATGCCCAGCGTTTTTGCCAGCGCTTCTGGCGAGCTGGCGCTGGTGACCAGACCTTTGGCAATGTACTCATCCGCCGCTTTGTTTTTCGCGCGAACGTGCTCATCAAACACGATGTAGGCGTATTTTTCCGGCAGGGCGATGATCTGCGCCGAGACTTTGTCGCGGGTTTCCATTTCGTTGAAGAAACGGCTGCCCTTCTGGCTAACCAGGATAGCGCCACCGCCACGAATAGATTCGGAAATCAGATACGACGTGTTTTGCTCCACGGTCGGGTGGATCTGAATTTCGCCCATATCCACAGTGCCTGCGCCAATACGTTCCAGCAGCGCGATACCACCACCGGTGGCCCCTTTGTGGTTGGTGGTGACAAAACCGTCCAGATCCGGGCGATATTTGACGACCATGCTGCTGTTGGCGCTGAAACCGCCAGTCGCCATGATCACGCTGCGAGTTGAAACGGTGACCGTTTCGTTCTCTTCGGTGGTCAGACGCACCCCTTTCACTTCGCCATCTTCAAAAATAATGTCGCTGACGGAGGTATCAAGCATCACGTCGATATTGCGTTTGTTGACATTACGCACCAGACCGCTGATCAGATATCCGCCTACCGCAGAGCCGTCTTTTGGACGGTGAGTACGTTCGATGCTCATCCCACCGGTGGTCGTGATACCGTTCAGCATGATCCCGCGAGTTGCCAGCCATTCAATCGCTTCTGGCGCGTTTTCCACAAAGCGACGCAGCAGTTCTGGATTGTTCTTGTTGTGACCGCCTTTCAGGGATTCCTGGTAGAACAGCTCTTTGCTGTCCTGGATGCCTTGTACGCGCTGGAAGCGTGTTTCTGCGGCGTTCATCCCGGCAGATGCTTTAATGGTGTTCCCGCCGATGGTGGGCATTTTCTCGACGATCAGCACGCTGGCCCCTTCATCATGCGCCTGAATCGCGGCCGCCAGACCAGCACCACCGGAACCGACAACCACGACATCAAACTGTTTCGCTTCGTTCGGATCGACGCCCTCTTCTGCCGCCAGTACTTTGCTGGATTTCAGCATCGCTTTGGAAACCGCTTTTTTCACGGCTTCGCTCTGGCTGGTCGCGCCGGTGATGGCATCCACGTGCGGGGTGTTGGCATCAAGAATACGGCTGCGGATCTCTTCAAAGCTGCTGACAAATTCCACATCCTGAGTCGGGCCAGATGCCAGTTCGATGTCAGCGATACGGTCCGTTTCGAGACTCACGTTAATCACTAATTCGTTAACATCGTCCTGCACAGTTTCGGTGAACAGGCCAGCTTTAAATTTCGATTCGCCCATGCTCATGTCGCGGATCATCGCTTCCACCAGCGAGAAACGCCACAGCGGTTCTGGGATGTTCAGCGCTTCGCGTTGGGTGCTGTCCATAAACAGCTCCAGCGTTTCGCCGTCGCGAATACGGTCGGTCCAGTCGGGATAGGCGATAGTCGCGCGACCCACGGCAATCAGATCGTAACCGTGGTCCAGCGCCTCGTTCACATCGGCGGCGTTCACTACGCCACCCACCCCCATCACCGGAATTTGCGCGAGCGTTTCGGAACGCATGGCGCGGTATTTCTCGATAAGTGGCGTTGGGTCCTGGGTGTCGACGATGGACGGGCGCAGCGTTGCGCCAACGGAGAAGTGCAGGTAATCCAGACCGCGTGCGGCCAGTTTTTCCAGCAGGTACAGGGTGTCGTCAAAACGAATACCGGGGACTTCCATCTCTTCTGGAGAGAAGCGGTAGCCGATAATGAACGCGTCATCCGCATACTGACGAACCATTTTGTGAGTGATTTCAAGCACTGCCAGCGGGAATTTTGCGCGGTTGTCGCGGCTGCCGCCCCACTCGTCTTCACGCTGGTTGGAGTTCGGGGAGTAGAACTGCTGAATCAGATAGGTGTTCGCGCCGTGAATTTCGACGCCGTCAAAGCCCGCCTGAATTGCACGACGAACCGCTTCACCGAACTTGCCGATCATGCCTTCCACTTCTTCAGTGGTTAATGCCACCGGAGTAGCTGCGCCATCGCGCGGTGCGGCCACGGCGCTTGGGCCGACCGGGGTACGGCCACCAATCAGTTTCGGGTCGACCATGCGACCGCCGTGGTAGATCTGCAGCAGCGCTTTAGAGCCTTTAGATTTAATCGCGTCGGCAATTTTTGCCAGCCCGGCGATTTTCTCATCGTTATCGATACCGATAGCGCCAGGGAAAGCCAGGCCCAGATCGTCAACAAAGCAGCATTCAACGATGATGGTACCGATGCTGCCGGAGCGCGCACGGTAGTATTCCACCAGCTCGCTGGTCACCGTGCCGTCGTAATAACCGGTACAGGTGGTCATCGGTGCCATTAACAAGCGGTTTTTGAGTTCGGTACCATTCGGTAATGTGAAAGGACTAAGGATGCGTTCGTTAGTGCTCATAATAGAAACTCCAAACTTTTAAAATTGAAATCTGAGAATTCTTTATCGGATTTTGTTTCTGGTTAATTTTTTTGCCGATGTCATGGCATTAATATAACGATATTTTTAGTTACTAAAGTAATTACGTTAGTTATAAAAGTATTTAATCCCTGCAATAACATTATTACTACATTGGTGTTATTGATATTAGGGTGATGCGTTCACAATAATATAAACATCGTTAACCTTTTAGTTACTTTTTTATTTGACGCAAAACAACCCAACGCATTGATTAATCATGGTTATTTATTTAATAATCATTTTTACGCATTATCTATTCAACGATTTCAAACAGTCGACAGGGATAATATCCACATAACTCAATGTGGTTATTTTAATTAGTATAAAAATACTCCTGCATTTCTATTTTATTGATCGCGATCAATTCCACTGGCATCGAAAGGCGCAGTATATAAACATCATCAATTTTTAATTTAACGCATCGTGAATCGCGTTAAATCGCTATTTACGAAATAACCAGAACGCACCTTAAATAACTAAAGAAAGTAAATAAATTAAAAAAGGCGCAGCGTTATTTCTTCAAAACCGAATTTTTGACAACTTAAGAAGCAAACCTATGAATGATAAAACAGCTGTAACGCCCCCGGTGGCGAGCAAGCCGAAAGACGGAAACAACAAACGTCTGCTAATGATGGCACTGCCGATCATTGTTGCCGTGCTGCTCCTGTTTGTGCCGGTTCCTGAAGGGCTGCCACCTTATGCCTGGCACTACTTCGCTATCTTTGTTGGTGTGATCGTCGGTTTAATCTTCGAACCGCTGCCGGGTGCCGTGATTGGCCTGACCGGTGTCGTCGCCATCGCACTGTGTAGCCAGTGGGTGCTGTTCAGCCCGGAACAACTGGCTGACCCGAAATTCAAACTGGCCGGTGCTTCCTTTAAATGGGCGGTGAGCGGCTTCGGTAACTCCACCGTCTGGCTGATTTTCGGCGCGTTCATGTTCGCCGCGGGCTACGATAAAACCCGTTTCGGCCGCCGTCTGGCGCTGATTCTGGTGAAATATCTCGGCCGTCGCAGCCTGACGCTGGGTTACGCGATCACCTTCGCCGATCTGCTGCTGGCCCCGTTCACTCCATCCAACACGGCGCGCAGCGGCGGGACTATCTACCCGATCATCGCTAACCTGCCGCCGCTGTACGGTTCAAAACCGAACGACCCAAGTTCACGTAAGATTGGCTCTTATCTGATGTGGGTGGCAATCACCGCGGCCTGTATCACCAGCTCCATGTTCCTCTCTGCGCTGGCGCCTAACCTGCTGGCTCTGGCGCTGGTGAAAAGCATCGTTGGCATCAACATCTCCTGGGGTACCTGGTTCATCGCCTTCTTGCCAGTGGGCGTGCTGCTGATTCTGGTGATGCCGCTGCTGGCCTACTGGTTCTACCCGCCAGAAGTCAAAATCAACGACGAAGTGCCGCTGTGGGCGTGTCGTGAACTGGAGAAACTGGGCAAACTGTCGCGTAACGAAATCCTTCTGCTGGTCTTCGTATGCTGTGCGCTGATGATGTGGATTTTCGCCGCCGCGTGGATTGAACCGGCCCTGGCTGCCCTGCTGATTGTTGGCCTGATGCTGTGGACCGGCGTGCTGGAGTGGAACGACATCACCGGCAACAAAGCCGCGTGGAACACCTTCGTCTGGTTCGCAACCTTGGTTGCCCTTGCGGATGGCCTGTCCTCCACCGGCTTCATCGCCTGGCTGGGTAAAGAAGGCGGCCTGCTGATGAGCGGTATCTCGCCGGGTGTTGCGACTATCGTCCTGCTGCTGGCGTTCTATCTGCTCCATTACCTGTTTGCCAGCACCACCGCGCACACCACCGCGCTGCTGCCAGCGATGCTGACCATCGCCGCCACTATCCCAGGCATCAACATGGAAGTGTTCGTCCTGCTGATGGTGACCTCGCTGGGTATCATGGGGATTATCACCCCGTACGGCACCGGCCCAAGCCCGATTTACTACGGCAGTGGCTACCTCCCGACCAAAGATTACTGGCGTCTCGGTACTATCTTTGGCGCCATCTTCCTGGCGGCCCTGCTGCTGATTGGTTATCCGTGGATGTCCATGATGTTCTGATTCTTAACCGCCGGGGGACACCCTTCGGCGGTTTAATTTTATGGAGTGATACGCAATGTCGAACAAAGCCTTTTACTATCAGAATCCCTTCCCTCTCGCACACGACGACACCGAATACTATCTGCTGACCAAAGAACATGTGTCTGTTGCCCACTTTAACGGCCAGGAAATTCTTCAGGTTGCGCCCGAAGCCCTGACTTTACTCGCTCAGCAGGCGTTCCACGACGCGGCCTTTATGCTGCGCCCTTCGCACCAGAAACAGGTTGCGGCGATCCTGAACGACCCACAAGCCAGCGAGAACGATAAATACGTCGCTCTGCAGTTCCTGCGCAACTCTGAAATCGCGGCCAAAGGCGTGCTGCCAACCTGCCAGGACACCGGCACGGCGATCATCATGGGCAAAAAAGGCCAGCGCGTCTGGAGCGGCGGCGGTGACGAAGCGGCCCTGAGCCAGGGCGTGTACAACACCTACATCGAAGATAACCTGCGCTACTCTCAGAACGCGGCGCTGGATATGTATAAAGAGGTGAACACCGGCACCAACCTGCCGGCGCAGATTGACCTCTACAGCGTGGACGGAGATGAATACAAGTTCCTGTGCATGGCGAAAGGCGGCGGTTCCGCCAATAAAACCTACCTCTATCAGGAAACCAAAGCGCTGATCACCCCGGCCAAATTGAAAAATTACCTGGTCGAGAAGATGCGTTCCCTGGGAACAGCGGCTTGCCCTCCATACCATATCGCCTTTGTGATTGGCGGAACTTCCGCGGAAAGCACCCTCAAAACGGTGAAACTGGCTTCGACTCGCTACTACGACGGCCTGCCGACGGAAGGTAACGAACACGGTCAGGCGTTCCGCGATGTTCAGCTGGAACAGGAGCTGCTGCTGGAAGCGCAGAACCTGGGTCTGGGTGCGCAGTTCGGCGGGAAATACTTCGCCCACGATATCCGCGTGATCCGTCTCCCGCGCCACGGTGCTTCCTGCCCTGTCGGCATGGGCGTCTCCTGCTCGGCCGACCGTAACATCAAAGCCAAAATCAACCGCGACGGGATCTGGATTGAGAAGCTGGAACACAATCCGGGCCAGTATATTCCTGAATCACTGCGCCAGCAGGGTGAAGGCGAAGTGGTCAGCATTAACCTGAATCAGCCGATGAGTGAAATCCAGGCGCAACTCTCTGCCCACCCAGTTTCCACCCGTCTGTCCCTGAATGGCACCATTATCGTGGCGCGTGATATCGCCCATGCGAAGCTGAAAGAGTTGCTGGATAACGGCGAAGAACTACCGCAGTACGTGAAAGATCACCCGATCTACTACGCGGGCCCGGCGAAGACACCTGAAGGGTATGCTTCTGGCTCTTTAGGCCCAACTACCGCAGGGCGTATGGACTCGTATGTGGATTTACTGCAATCCCACGGTGCGAGCATGGTGATGCTGGCGAAAGGCAACCGCAGCCAGCAGGTGACAGACGCATGCCACAAGCACGGCGGTTTCTACCTCGGCAGCATTGGCGGCCCGGCGGCGGTACTGGCGCAAAACAGCATTAAGAGTCTGGAGTGCGTGGCGTATCCTGAGCTCGGAATGGAAGCCATCTGGAAAATTGAAGTCGAGAACTTCCCGGCGTTTATCCTGGTGGATGACAAAGGCAACGACTTCTTCCAGCAGATCCAGAACAAGCAGTGCGCGGGCTGCGCGCAGCGCTAAGTCGTCCTAAAACTAAAAAGCCAGGCATCGCTGCCTGGCTTTTTTATTTCCGTAATGCGTCGTCTCTACCAGGTCATACACGCCGCATTAAGAATGCCGCCCGCCAAAGCAAAAACGCCCATGAACACACCCGCAGCAATATGATTACTGGAAATCTTGTCTCCCAGCGCTGGCATGTATAGCCTGACCCCTGCGTAAATCAGAAGCTGTACGACAAAGGCCACGCCGCCCCAGATAAGATAATCCAGAATACTGACCGAATTCACTGCCGCGCTGGAGAGAGGAATGACAAAACCCAGCAGCGTTCCGCTGAATGCCAGGGCAGCCGCTGCGTTATTATCTTTAATCAACTGCCATTCATCGTGTGGCGTCACTTTGGTGTAGACAAAAAGAAAAACAATCACCATTGCCACGCCGATAAAAAAGTAGGCTGAAAAGGCCAGTAAAGCATCCAGGATGTGCATATTATCCCCTAAGCAGAAAAAAATTATTTTAACTTATCATTAGATTTCGCAACTGTTTGTTTACCTCTTTTTACGTTGCTCTCCGCATTTATATGCGCCAGTCGCGACGGGCTGAATAAGTTCCACAATACCTTACGTAAGCCGAAGAGTTATTTACACTTCTACACTCTCCCTTCCCTACAATCAGGCGCAGTAAACACAGGCAGCCATGTAAAAACAGAAACGCGGTAAATGTTTAATTTCTTAAGGTTTCAAATGAAGATCATGCACCGGACCGCCTCTCTTTTCCCCCTTCTGCTACCGATGACCGTGACGGCTGCCCCAACGCCTGCCGAAAAAACTGATTATTTTAGCAAAATTAGCTTTCACTCCCCCAGCATGCCGGGGTTCCGTACTGCAGATATGTTGACGACCGGTTTTACCGGGGCACATGTCACGATGAGCAGTAATAGCAAATTTCTCAATCTCAACGATCTGCAATTTAGCGTGAACCATGACTGGATCAGGATTAAGGCACAGCCTGTGGAAGGACGGGTCCAGCTTCAGATGGTCAGGCAACCGAAGGCTAATGAAAGAGAGATGACGTTAACGCTGAAGAACCTCAAAACAGGTCATACTCAAACTCACGTCTTTCACCTCAATATCTGGCTGACGGGCGACGGCATTCTGGATAAAAACTTCGCCAACGCGCGTGAACACTGTGCCCGTCTGGGCGGCAAGCTGCTGAATACCCAACAGTTCAGAGCAGTTTCTCGACAATGGTTCGGTCTCAGCAGCGGGCAACTACGCACTTTTTACCCTGACGCGGGGATTTTTAATGATCAGATGCAGGCAGGTGACAGTTTCTGGGTGCATGAGGCGAAATCGCTCTATCTGCACACTGGCATGAAAAGCAACAAACGTAACGTCGGGACACTTTGCCGATATGAGTATAAATGACTTAAAAGCTAGAGTTCTCTCTCAAGTTGCATAAAACATCAATGACTTGAGAAAGTACACAGGCTAGACTCCTGCGACCTTCCGCTGCATCTTGATGCTTATTTCAGCCAGAATGACTGATACGGCTGGTTGTCCGAAGAAGGTATGAATAAGATTACGTGATGAAGTGGCGGAGAGAGGGGGATTTGAACCCCCGGTAGAGTTGCCCCTACTCTAGTTTTCGAGACTAGTCCGTTCAGCCGCTCCGGCATCTCTCCGTTTTAGTGGTTGCCATGATGCCAGGTAATTTGGCATTTTAACAGAACCTTATCCTGCATTTTTGTTCAAGTGATGAGTTTGCGAGCGAAGTGATGATTAAGTGGCCCTGGAAATCGAACGAAACCGCACCGAACGCGATTCTCCCGTGGGAAGAGGCGCTGGCAATTCCTGTTCTCGCCAGTCTTAACCCCGACGATCTCGCCCGACTGGTTCAACTAGCCGATCGTTTTTTACAGCAAAAACGCCTCGTCCCGCTGCAAGGTTTTGAGCTGGATGCGCTCAAAAGCACGCGTATCGCCCTGCTCTTCTGTTTGCCGGTGCTTGAACTCGGCTTTGAGTGGCTGGATGGCTTCCATGAAGTGCTGATTTATCCCGCCCCTTTCGTCGTCGATGACGAGTGGGAAGATGATATTGGGCTGGTGCACAATCAGCGCGTTGTGCAATCGGGTCAAAGCTGGCAGCAAGGGCCAATCATCCTGAACTGGCTTGATATTCAGGATTCCTTTGATGCCTCCGGTTTTAACCTGATTGTGCATGAAGTAGCCCATAAACTGGACACCCGCAACGGCGATCGCGCCAGCGGTGTACCGTTTATCCCTCTGCGCGAAGTGGCAGGCTGGGAGCATGACTTGCACGCCGCCATGAACAATATTCAGGATGAGATCGATCTGGTGGGTGAAAGCGCGGCCAGCATTGACGCGTATGCAGCGACAGATCCGGCGGAGTGCTTTGCCGTACTGTCGGAATATTTCTTCAGCGCACCTGAACTGTTCGCCCCGCGCTTCCCGGCGTTGTGGCAACGTTTTTGCCATTTTTACCAGCAAGATCCCCTGCAACGTTTGCGTGAAAATGCAGGGTCTGACGGTCATTCGTCTTCTCAAGTACACTAAAACAGCAGGTTGAGTCTTAATTAATCATTTGAATCAGCATGTTGAATTTAGTGTTGACACAAAATGGCGAGGCCATTAACATGCGCCTCGTTCACACGATTCCTCTGTAGTTCAGTCGGTAGAACGGCGGACTGTTAATCCGTATGTCACTGGTTCGAGTCCAGTCAGAGGAGCCATATTCTCGTTTTCATGCCTCTTTGCGAATCCTTATCTAATGTTGGTTCAATAAGTTAGCGTGAAAAATCTTCCCGATGCATTTTGATTTTACTCTCTGCATCGGAAGAATTTGGTGGTCAGATTTGGGGTCAGTTTGGTTCGATTATGGAGTGACCCCCATATGTCTCTCAACGACACGAAAATCCGCAGTATCAAGCCTTCTGAAAAATCCTTCAAAGTCTCCGATTCACACGGTTTATACCTCCTGGTCAATCCAGGCGGCTCACGTCTTTGGTATCTTAAGTATCGAATTAACGGTAAAGAATCCCGCCTTGGCTTAGGCGCTTATCCCGATGTATCCCTTTCCGACGCCCGGCAACAACGAGACGGTATCCGCAAGTTGCTGGCGCAGAACATTAACCCCGCTCAGCAACGTATAGCCGAAAGAGCCGCCCGCTCACCGGAAAAGGTCTTTAAGACAGTGGCGCTGGCGTGGCATAAAAGCAATAAAAAATGGTCGCAGAACACCGCCGACCGTCTGCTTGCCAGCATGAACAGGCATATCTTCCCGGTCATCGGGCATCTGTCCGTTACGGAGCTTAAACCCCGTCATTTCATTGACCTGCTGAAAAGCATTGAGAAAAAAGGTCTGCTGGAAGTCGCGTCCCGCACGCGGCAGCACCTCTGTAACATCATGCGTCATGCGGTTCATCAGGGATTCATTGACAGCAACCCGGCGGCAAACCTTGACGGCGTGACAGCGCCCCCCGTTAAGCGCCACTACCCCGCCCTGCCGCTGGAACGCCTGCCGGAATTGCTGGGGCGCATTGATGGTTATCAGCAGGGACGAGAGTTAACCCGTCAAGCGGTCCTTCTGACCCTTCACCTGTTTATCCGTTCCAGTGAACTGCGTTTCGCCCGATGGAGCGAGTTTGATTTCAGGAACTGTATCTGGACCATCCCCGCTACCCGCGAAGCTCTTCCCGGTGTTCGTTATTCCGGACGCGGAGCCAAAATGCGCACGCCCCACATTGTTCCATTATCCCGGCAAGCCATCGTTATCCTGAAACAAGTAGAGGAAATCTCAGGTCATCTGGAACTGGTGTTCCCCGGTGACCATAACCCTTACAGGCCAATGTGTGAAAATACAGTCAACAAGGCACTGCGACTGATGGGCTATGACACAAAAATGGACATTTGCGGCCATGGCTTTCGGGCAATGGCATGCAGCGCCTTAATGGAATCCGGACTCTGGTCAAAGGATGCTGTTGAACGCCAAATGAGTCATCAGGAACGCAACAGCGTGCGGATAGCTTATATCCACAAAGCTGAACATCTGGAAGCCCGCAAAGCGATGATGCAGTGGTGGTCTGATTATCTTTATACATGCCGGGAAAACTATGTTCCCCCATATATATATAGTAAAAATATCAGTCATGAAGCTACCTGAGTCAGCAAAAAACTAATCAGGATTACGATAACAATAGCATCTGACAACGCAGATGCTGTTGTTATTTTTCTGTATCTTCTTCATGGTATTTCCCCTTCCATTTGTCCTTGTCAGTTGGTATTAAAATCCGCCCTGTAATTTTAGAACAAAACAATGAGGGGTATGATATTCACAGAGGGTTATAACTCATCACGCTTTATACCAGAACTCTTTTTCAGAACAGGTTTATTCCTTCTGACAGCCCCTGGTGTATGATGCATTTCATTTCTCATCGCTCGGGTAAATACCTGCTGACTGGTAAACCCGAGCATAAAGCACACCTCTATGACGGGTATATCCGTATTCTCCAGTAAAAAACAAGCACGTCTTAGTTTTTCAAGCTTTATATATTTCCCTAGACTTATTCCTGCCACCTCCTTGAACATCCGTTGAAAATGCCATTTAGAATAACCAGCTTTTGCGGAAACATCCTCAACCTTCAGCGGCTCCTCCAGATGCTCATCAATCCATTGCATAATTTCATACACCACAAGCCGGTTTATATTTTTCTTTCGTATTTTATTTATATCCATATCCCCCCCACAATGAGGCAGTCTGGAATAACAGAAAGACAGCAATCCTTCTCATACCATCCGGTGATTAAGATTCCACATGATCCATAACGACCCGGTAATCACGATAAAGATAATGACCGCGGTAAAGACAATAACCACAAGGTTCCATCGTGTTTCAGAAGCGGTATTTAGATGCAGGAAATAGATAAGATGCACCAACACCTGAACAACAGCACACACCAGAACGCCTCCCAGGATGGATCCCTCAGTGGTGCCCCTACCCATAACCAGCCAGAACGGAATTGCAGTCAGCATGACCGACAGGAGAAAACCGGTCATATAAGACTTCACACTGCCGTGCGCGGCCCCTTCCGTATTTACAGAGTGATTCATGACATGACCCCCATCAGGTAAACGATACTGAATACACAAATCCAGATAACATCTAGGAAGTGCCAGAACAGGCTCAGGCACATAAGACGGGTGCGATTGATCTCAGACAGGTCCCGTCGGGCAATCTGATACATCAGGACCAGCATCCAGATCAGTCCGCAGGTCACATGCAGACCGTGAGTCCCCACCAGGGTAAAAAGCGCCGACAGAAAGCCACTGTGCTGCGGACCAAAATCCTCAGCAATCAGGTGACTGAACTCCCAGATTTCCATTCCGATAAAGCCCAGACCGGACAGAAATGTCAGGGTCAGCCAGCCAAGAACTCCCCCTTCACTGTTTTTGTCCATGCTGATAACGGCAAAACCATAGGCAATCGAACTCAGCAGAAGCAGTGCGGTTTCCACCAGGACAAACGAGGGTTCGAAGATATCTTTACCCGACGGGCCACCTGCGATGTTGTTTACCATGACGCCATAAGTCGCGAACAGAGTGGCGAAGATAATGCAGTCGCTCATCAGGTAGATCCAGAAGCCAAAAATCTTACTGTTTCCTGGCTCCTGATGCCCGTGCACTGCACGGGCGCGATCAGATGAATGCAGGGCTTCACTTACCATATGTCACACCGGCTTTGCTTATTTCTGCAAAACGCTGATCCTCGATTTTTTGGATCTCGGGCACTGGCACATAATAATCCACATCTTCATCGAAACTTTTAATCACCCACGTCAGGATAATCCCGAGGAATGACAAGCCCGCAAGCCACCAGATATGCCAGATAGCCCCGAAGCCAAACCCGATACAAAGCAGACCAATAATCAGCCCCGCCCCACTGTTTTTCGGCATATGAATTTCTTCATAGCGGGCTGGCTGTTTGTACACGTCGCCTTTTTCCTTCATTTCCCAGAACGCATCACGTTCACGGACAACGGGCACCTCAGCAAAGTTATAGAACGGCGGCGGGGAAGAGGTAGACCATTCCAGTGTCCGTCCACCCCACGGGTCCCCGGTCAGGTCACGGTTTTCGTGACGATCGCGCACTGACACCCAGAACATAATGACCTGGCACAGGATCCCACAGGCGATCAGCGCTGCACCGCCAGCGGCCACAACCAGCAGGGAATGGAACTGGGGGTCAATATTCTGACTCAGACGGCGGGTCATCCCCATGAACCCCAGTACATACAGCGGCATAAAGGCCACATAAAAACCAATGATCCAGAACCAGAAAGCCCGCTTGTTCCATTTTTCATTCAGGGTGAAACCTGTCGCTTTCGGGAACCAGTAGGTCACCCCAGCCATACTGCCGAACACCACCCCGCCGATAATCACATTATGGAAGTGGGCAATCAGGAACAGACTGTTGTGCAGAACGAAGTCAGCTCCTGGAACAGCCAGCAGGACCCCGGTCATTCCCCCTATGGAGAAAGTGACGATAAAGCCTATTGTCCATAACATGGAAGAGTGCATCTGAATGCGCCCCTGATACATGGTGAACAACCAGTTGAAGATTTTCACACCCGTCGGGATGGCAATAATCATCGTCATGATCCCGAAGAAGGCATTCACGTTCGCACCGGCTCCCATGGTAAAAAAGTGATGCAGCCATACCAGAAAGGAGAGCACCGTGATGGCGACCGTTGCCCAGACCAGTGAGGTATAATCGAAAAGGCGTTTTTTAGAGAAAGTTGCCACCACTTCCGAGTAGATCCCGAAGACCGGCAACACCAGGATATACACTTCCGGATGGCCCCACGCCCAAATCAGGTTGACGTACATCATCATGTTGCCGCCCATATCATTGGTAAAGAAATGGAAGCCCAGATAGCGGTCAAGGGTCAGCAATGTCAGCGTGACGGTCAGCACAGGGAAAGAGGCGATAATCAGTACGTTGGTACACAACGACGCCCAGGTGAACACCGGCATCTTAAACATCGTCATACCCGGTGCACGCATTTTCAGTATGGTGACGAAGAAGTTAATCCCGGTCAGTGTGGTCCCGATCCCCGACAGTTGGAGTGTCCATATCCAGTAATCCACCCCGACACCGGGACTGTACGCTAACTCCGAAAGCGGCGGATATGCCAGCCAGCCGGTGGTCGCAAACTCCCCCACTCCCAGGCAAAGATTAACCAGCACCACGCCTACCACCGTTAACCAGAAACTCAGGTTGTTCAGGAAAGGGAAAGCCACATCACGCGCACCAATCTGCAAAGGCACAACAATATTCATCAGGCCGATAACGAAAGGCATCGCCACGAAAAAAATCATGATTACACCGTGACCCGTAAAAATTTGATCATAGTGCCAGGGCGGCAGATACCCTGCCCCTTCCACTCCAGATGAGGCCAGTACCTGCTGGCTGCGCATCATGATTGCATCGGAAAAGCCGCGCAGTAACATCACAAACGCGACGATGATATACATGATCCCGAGCTTTTTATGGTCAACGGAGGTCAGCCATTCGGACCATAAATATTTCCACTTACCGTAATATGTGATGGCAGCAACAATTGCCACACCAAGTATCAGAATAGCAACGATCGTCACCCTGACAATCGGGTCCTCAGGTATGGCATCCAGCGTCAGTTTTCCTGTAAGCATAATTAATTTCCCCGCGCTCTGTGTGAGAGGTGTTGTTCCGGCTCTGACCCAGTCATGCCCGTCTCCTTATCGTGATCGTGTGCTTTAAATTTTTTAGTCACGTATCTGAACAGCGTCGGATCGACGACAGAGAAGAATTCAACCGAGTGGTTTTCGTCAGGCTCAGCCAATTTTTCAAAATCAGCCGGACCAAGCAGCATATCCGGTGATTTCTTCACATCAGCGATCCACTGTTCAAACGCGGTATTATCCGGTACGGCAGTCGCTTTAAATTTCATGCCGGAAAAGCCCCTGCCGCTGTAACTGGACGAGATTCCATTGAAGGTTCCCGTTTCACCGGCGATCAGATGCAGCCGGGTCTGCATGCCCGGCATCGCATAAATCTGGCTGCCGAGTGCCGGAATAAAAAAGCCGTTCATCACGGAATTGGATGTAATACGCAAATTCAAGGGGGTATTTATCGGGAATACAATCTGATTGACGGTGGCAATACCCTGTTGGGGATAAATAAACAACCATTTCCAGTCCAGGGAGATGACTTCGATATCGATGGGTTTCACCGCAGAGGTCAGTGGCCTGGATGGGTCCAGCGCATGGGTAGACTTCCATGTCAGCACGGCCAGAAACAGAATAATCAGGACGGGCACCGTCCAGACCACCGCCTCCACTTTATTGGAGTGGGACCAGTCAGGCGTATATTTCGCCGTGGTATTCGTGGCCCGGTATTTCCAGGTAAACACAACTGCCATCAGAACCACAGGAATAACGACCACTAACATCAGACAAAATGCCGTAATGATTAGCGCCCGTTGTTCAATAGCGATTTGCCCTTTGGGATCAAGTAAAACGGCATGACATCCGCTCAGTAATAACGTCCCTGTTATTACCGGCAGGCACTTCACAATGGTCTTATATTTATGATGTCGCATGGGACAACCTCATTTCACGGACTTGCAGACCGGCAATAAATAATGAAACCTTTTCACGGGGAGACGCTCTGCCCTTCTCATTCCCGCTACCGCCATTCCTGTTATTTAATGGCCCGACATCTTCTGAAGCGGCCCTTTCGGTTTTTTGATTAGCCAGATAATGCCTATGGACCCCAGCATCAGAACGGTAGCCGACTGATAGAAATCGTTCGTTGCCAGCATGATGGCCTGACTATCGATCATTCTCGAAAACAGGGCCGCTGACGTGTCTGCCGGAATACCGGTCGCGCCCAGCGTGTTGCTGACAATCCCTGGCACGTCAGGATTGATTGCCGTCACCAGCTCCGCCCGGTTAAATTTTGTCATATGTTCCCAGTAGGTCTGGGTCAGGGAAGAGCCTACCGCCATGCACATGACACGCAGGAAGTTCTGCAGCCCGGAACCGGCTGCCACTTTCTCCGGCGGCAGTTCGGACACGCCCAGCGAGGTGAGCGTGATAAGGCAGGCGGGAACTCCGGCCCCCAGAACGAACATGGGAACGGCAACTGACATAAAGTCAGCCTGCGACGTCAGCAGGGCACGCATCACAAAGGAGACCGCCAGCACCCCCATGCCATAGCTCACCAGCAGGCGGGGATCGACCTTCGGCAGCAGACGACCAATTATGGGCGAGCTCAGGACGGCCAGGATCCCCATGGGGCCCGTCGCATACCCGGCCCAGGTTGCCGTGTACCCCATCCATTGCTGTAACCAGAGGGGGGTCAGCACAATATTCCCGAAGAAAATACCGAACATCAGACAGAGCGTGACGGTTGATACCACCCAGTTACGTGACTTAAACACGCTCAGATCCAGCACCGGTTGCTCAGCGGTGAGCTCCCAGATAATCAGCGAGATCAGGGCAATAGCGGCCACAATGGCGCAGACAATGATGATATCCGAGGAAAACCAGTCCAGTTCACGCCCTTTATCCAGCATGATCTGAAAGGCTGCCACAAAGATGACGAGCAGACCCAGCCCCACGCTGTCCAGCCGGGAACGGCTGATATGTGTTTCTTTCCCCTTCAGCACCCACCAGGTCCCAAACCCCACAATCAGACCAAAGCCGATATTGATGTAAAATACCCACTGCCAGCTCCAGTTATCCGAGATAAGCCCACCCAGTATCGGACCGAATATAGGCGCTACTACCGTCATCATTCCCCAGAGCGCCACGGCAATGTTGGCCTGTTTCTTCGGGAAGGCTGCAAGCAGTAACGTGGAAGAAAGCGGGATCAGCGGGCCACCGGCAAGCCCCTGTAGCACACGGAAAATGGCCAGGCTCGGTAGTGACCAGGAAAGACCGCAGCAGACAGAAAAAATCACAAATGCAACAACAGAAAAAAGGAATACGCGCACCTGACCGAACTGCATCGCCAACCAGCCGGTCAGCGGCACCGTGATGGCTTCAGCCACCGCATAGGCGGTGATGATCCAGATTCCTTCTGTTGTCGACACGCCCAGGTAACCGGATATTGTGGGCATCGCGACGTTAGTAATGGTGGTATCGAGTACCACCATAAAATTCCCGAGCGAGAGCACGATTGCCGCAACCACCAGTTTGAATCCGGACAGAGGTGGAAATGCTGAACCAGACATACCTTATTTCTCCGTGTGGTCATCTTTGGCATTCGATGTCAGGTCCACCGTAACTTCCATGGACAGCCCGATGCGCAGAGGATTTTTACGCAGTTCTTCCCGCTCCAGACGAACGCGCACCGGCAGTCGCTGCACGACCTTAATCCAGTTACCCGTGGCATTCTGCGCCGGTATCAGTGAAAGCGCGGAACCGGAGCCGCCGTCAAATCCCTGAACCACGCCGTGATAAACAACACCGCTGCCGTACAGGTCTGAAGTCAGCTCTACCTTCTGGCCCGGTCTGACGTCGCTGAGCTGACCTTCCTTGAAATTCGCATCAACATAAATATCCTCGATGGGCACAACCCGCATCAGCCGGTTTCCGGCCTGAACATGCTGCCCGATATCCACTGAGCGCTGTGTTACCACTCCATCCACCGGGGCCCGGATAACCATACGCGCCAGGTTTATACGGGCCTGATCGAGACGGGTTCTGGCCGCCACCACAATGGGGTTAGTTTCAACGGTACTGTTTAGAAACAGGGCCTCGTTCGCCTGCCGGGATCCTTTTGCTTCGACACTGCCAGCGCGAGCAGCTTTCAGACTGGCTTCCGCTTCTCCCAGCGCGGCCGTTGCCTCCCGTAATTCTGTCTGCGCATCCGTAAAATCCTGCTCAGATACGGCCCCGGCTTTCACCAGATTCCGGCGACGTCGCTCATCAAGGGTGGCCTTATCAAACCGGGCCCGTGCCCTCGCCACATCATGTTCGGCGCTCTGAATACCTGCTTCACGCGAATCAAGCTGTCCGCCCAGAGCGGTGTCATTGGCCATAATCTGCATCACCTTCCGCCGGGCGCTGCCAAGCTCAGCTTCAGCCTGTGACACCGCAATTCTGGCGTCCGTATCATCAAGCACGACCAGTACATCACCGGCATGCACAAGCTGCGTGTTGACCACATTTACTTTCTTCACCGGTCCGCCGACAAGCGGCGTGACGTCTGCGACTTCGGCAGCGGTATAGGCGTTATCCGTTGAGACGGATTTACCGGCAAAGAAAATCAGCCAGATGGCATAACCGATGGCGATAAGAATCAGGACGCCACCAAACAAAGCGAATAATTTACGGCGATGCTTTTTTTTATCACCGCTATCCGGTTTTGCATTCGTGTTATCCAGAGCCCTGTCCATATCCTGTGGGCCGTTTTTATCTTTATCTTCAGTCATTACAGTTTCACCTGCGCATCAAATGTTGAACTGGATTCAAATCCGCCCCCAAGGGCTTTGACGAGTGACACATCCAAGACATAACCCCGGGAATGCATGGCTGTATTCGCCAGCTCAGCCTGGAGTAACGCATCTTCAGAAATGAGAACTTCCTGATAATCGGCCAGCCCACCCTGATACCGGGCTTTTGCCAGCTGATAAGCTTCCTCGCTGTGGGACAAAGCAGATGCGGTTGCTTCTGACCTGCCCACCAGAGCAGCAAGGCTCCGTGTAACATCAGCTGTTTCACGTAATGCCTGTGTCAGCGCCTCGTTATACGACGCCACCGCATATTCATATTCCGCTCTCGCACCTTTATAGTTAGCGCCTAAACGCCCGCCTTCAAAAAGGGGTAAGCTGATGGCAGGCCCGACGCTCCCGATATCAGAGCCCGAGCTGAACAGGTTATTCAGCCCCAGTGACTGGTATCCGACGAAGGCCATCAGGTTCACGTTCGGGTAAAACTGCGCTCTGGCAACACCGATATTGCTGGCGGCGGCTTCAACCCGCCACCGTGCGGCCACCACTTCCGGATTGCGTCCGAGCAGGTTTGCGTTCAGCGCATCAGGTAATCCGACAGGGCGGCGCATCTGCAACCGGGGTCTGAGGATATCCAGCCCTCTGTCCGGCCCCCGGCCCAGTAAAGCCGCGATGCCGTTTTGGGTTAATTTGATTTGCTCATCGGCTTCAGCCAGCGCCGCTCTGGCGGCATCCAGCCGGGCACCGCTTTCTTCCACGGAGACTCTGGAATCGAGTCCCTGAGCATGGCGTAACTGCACCAGCCTGACGGTATCCGTCCGGTTACGCAGCTGTCGGGCCGCAATATCACGACTGTCATACTGGTACTGCAGACGGATATAAGCGTCCGCGAGCATCGTCGTCAGCATCAGTTTCGCGGCGGCGGCATCTGCCTCAGCGGCGCTGGCTTCGGATGTCGCGGCACGCAGCGCATCCTGGTTTTTACCCCAGAAATCCAGTTCCCAGCTAAAGTTGAGGCTGGCCCGCCCCATATCATTCCATCCGTGCGGCACGGCTGTTTTAGGGTAGATGTAGTTGTAGCTGAGCTTCTCTTTATCAATGGACGCGCTGGCGTCCATTGACGGGTATAACCGGGAACGGGCGACACCGGTTCTGGCCGTGGCTTCACGCACCCGGGCTTCTGCCTGTGCCAGAGAAGGTGAATGCGCGGTGGCTTCACTCATCAGCTGGTTAAGCTGCGTATCGCCGAAGGCCATCCACCATTTTTCCTGCGGCCAGTCAGCATGTGGAGCGGAAAAACTGCGTTGTGAAATCAGCGCCGCAGCCTGCTCCGGCTGAGGAGCAGTTCCCAGATCGGGGATCGCAGCACATGACCCCAAAGCAAGGCTGAGCACGGAGATAACACATCCTTTCAGATAATGCGGACGGTACCTTACTGACTTCGTCCCATGTGCAAATCTGTAACCTGACACACACCTCATTCTTGATCGCCCTGTTTATTCTAGTTTATGGCGAACAAAGTAAACCGATCGGTTCGGTACAGTCAAGGCCAAATTGCACTCAACTACGTCGCAAAAATACGCGAGTAGCACTCAGGCCTGAACGATATGATTTCGAGTTTCATCTTATGGTAAGATCAAGCTTTATTCCGGATAAGGAAGTGCAGATGTCGGTATCAACAAAGACCTCAATTGACACTAGAAGAAAAAATAAAATACTTTCTAATGATATAGTTAGTAACTTACCTGAAAAAGCACAACGCGTGCTTGAAGGAGCAAAAGCTATTTTTCTGGAAAGAGGCTATGCAGCAGCATCAACAGATATGATCCAACAGGCTGCTGGGGTCTCAAAATCAACCGTATATGCATATTATCCGAATAAAGAAGCATTATTTACAGCGGTGATTGAGATAGAATGCGAGCGTTTTCTTCAAAAAGTACATAAAATTAAAATTTCGGGAAAAGATATTTATGATAAATTATTTAAAATAGCCCGAACGTATCTGGATATTGTGCTTTCTGAAAATGGCCTCGCCCTCTACCGTGTTGTAGCTTCTGAAGCACCGCGTTTTCCTGAATTAGGTAGACGTTTCTATTTAGCAGGTCCAGAAAAGATAAATAACATTGTTGCAGAAATACTACAACAAGCTGAATCTAAAGGAGAAATTTCGTTAGGTGGTATTGGGCGAAATGCAGTTGCTTCCTTATTCGTGAATATGGTACGCGGTGAGCCTCAAATACAGTGCTTAATGCATCCAAAATCTTCCACTTCTGCTGCACAGCGTGATCAATGGGCAAAGGATGCGGTCAATGCCTTTTTATTAGCCTTTCGTAAAGGATACTTATAATCATCTGTTATAAAGAAATTAGAAGATGCTCAGGAGTTTATAATATTATCAATTTGTTCCATATTATTATATGGAACACTACCATCAAGTGGATTACATTTTCCGAATCGTTCTTCTCTATAACTCTAGGCGACTAAATTTAGTTAGCGCCCTAACTTGCCTCTTGACAGAAATCTTGTCTATTCTGATCAAATCGAACCGTACCGTTCGTTTTAGTCAGGAGACGTTAGCATGATCGGAGTAGTAAGGTTTTCAGAACTAATGGAGCACTGGGAGGCAATTTCTCTACCAGCACCAGGAAGCATCTATGAGACAAAGCAGCGCTCAAGCAAATGCCTCAAACATAACCCTTGCAATATAAAAGATTGGATTACTATTGAATTCTCTCAACAGGGATCCTACAAACGAAAATATGAACATTTTCGCCATAAAGATCTTGTACTACTACTCTTTATTATTTCTGCTCGACATTTTATTCATAGAGTTTTATCTTCATTAGTCTTAATATTATTCAGTTCATCCTTCATTATGCTCTTAGGAAATCGTCTCCTCATCCATAGTTACGAGAGAAAATTTCATAGCGAACTAAAAACTAGTTTAACAATTTTATTTTTAAACTCTTTACTTTATAAAATAGGATTCATGTGTACATTATCGATAATATTCAGAAATAATGAAACAGTGAATCGTAATTTAAGTTTTGCATAGAAAAATATGTAAAAGGAGTTTTTCATGTTGAAAAGCAGCGAGATCATAAACGGTTCGCTTCCGAAACCTGACTGGGTAACCATACAAGAAGCCGTTAGCATAATTAATACAGAGAGCAACGAAAGAATCAAAGAGAGTGATATTTACCGTTATGCATTATATAATAAAATTAATCTCGCCATATACTTTCAATCTCCAATTATTCTGCGAAAAATAAAATATGCATTTCAAAAAGTAAAAATGCATCCAGCTAGAGGGACATTGATTCATCGTTTATGTCTGCTAGAAAAAAATAGCTTTATTAATGGATGGGACTCAATTTTCAGTACTGAGGGCAGATACGTCCACTCCACACAAAATATTATTGATACATCACTTATTGGATTTGAATGTATTTTGATAAAGCAATTTCTCGCATGCTCATTGAATATACCATTACCAATTATTGGGAAAAACACGGTAAATTATGGCATCACTGTTACAATGTCCAATGAAGTTTTTCAGCTGTTTGAAAAAACAACCTGGAAGTGTAGAATTGATCATCAAATAAAAAACCTACCAACAGATCTGGCATTTGATATTATGGAGAGAATTTCTTCAGAGGGAACGATAAATCAAAATACAAAGCAAGAATATTTCCCCCTCTATAATTTGCCTCAGGATTCCTGCTTTGTTATTCGTTACTCAGAGATTGAGAAACTAATTAGCACCCAGGTTACAGAGAAATCCCTCCCCTCTTCAACCAGAATATCCACGCCCTTGTCGGTAATGACTCCAACTTACTGATAGTGTTTTATGTTCAGATAATGCCCGATGACCTTGTCATGCAGCTCCACCGATTTTGAGAACGACAGTGACTTCCGTCCCAGCCTTGCCAGATGTTGTCTCAGATTCAGGTTATGTCGCTCAATGCGCTGAGTGTAACGCTTGCTGATAACGTGCAGCTTTCCCTTCAGGCGGGATTCATACAGCGGCCAGCCATCCGTCATCCATACCACGACCTCAAAGGCCGACAGCAGGCTCAGAAGTCGCTCCAGTGTGGCCAGAGTGCGTTCACCGAAGACGTGCGCCACAATCGTCCTCCGTATCCTGTCATACGCGTAAAACAGCCAGCGCTGACGTGATTTAGCACCGACGTAGCCCCACTGTTCGTCCATTTCAGCGCAGACAATCACATCACTGCCCGGCTGTATGCGCGAGGTTACCGACTGCGGCCTGAGTTTTTTAAGTGACGTAAAATCGTGTTGAGGCCAACGCCCATAATGCGGGCGGTTGCCCGGCATCCAACACCATTCATGGCCATATCAATGATTTTCTGGTGCGTACCGGGTTGAGAAGCGGTGTAAGTGAACTGCAGTTGCCATGTTTTACGGCAGTGAGAGCAGAGATAGCGCTGATGTCCGGCAGTGCTTTTGCCGTTACGCACCACCCCGTCAGTAGCTGAACAGGAGGGACAGCTGATAGAAACAGAAGCCACTGGAGCACCTCAAAAACACCATCATACACTAAATCAGTAAGTTGGCAGCATCACCGCCCTTGTCAAGGTTATTTTGGCTCGCTTGTAGGCACAATGATGTTATCAGCCCATTAATAAAACAACCCTATAAATTATTGACAATTTTTGAAGAATGGGCGGCAGCTGATGGCATCACTGACCGTCTAAGCGGTGATACTTTAAAAACAGCACTAGAGCGTGGTTCCCCTCCTTCCTCATCCTTATTAAATTGATATTGTGTTTATCTGTCAATAATATGATCCCGTATTTAGTTTATTAAACCCCGTAATACGGGGTTTACCACTACCACTTCTCCTTCCGTTATGCTTTTTTATTATCTCCAGACATACCAATGTTTGTTTTGCTACAGGAGACAATCATGACATCACATCAGTTATTACGCTTAAAAAAGGTTGAAGAAAAAACCGGCTTGAAACGTTCACAAATCTATCTGTATATGAAAGAGGGTACATTTCCTCGTTCAATAAAAATCGGCCCAGCCAGTGTGGCCTGGCTGGAATCAGAAATTGACGAATGGATCAATATTAAATTGTCCCGGCGCTAAAGGCGGTCAAGGGAAGGCGAATCAAAGCCACTGATTCGACTAAATGCCCTCCGACAGGCTACATACCAAGATATTTCTGCATCTATCTTGCCTGTTGGACAAAATATACGGAGTACATATTATGATCCCTTCACTAAATTACGCCGTGCTCACCAATGCCCTGCAGGCGCTTAATGAAGGCAATATTCGTCACTGTGAAGAACTCGGTTTCACATTTGACGAAATGAATGCCCTCAGCCAGCTCTCGCCAGATGCACTCTTTACGCTGAGCCGAGCAGCCGCGCCTTTTATCGCGGTCTCGCTACGCCACGATGTTCTGCACCAGTTGCTGGCCCATTCTGGTCAGGAAGAACAGCGCCGACAACTGATTGACCGGGCCATACGACTGGGTGGCTCCATCGCACTGCTGAACCACTATTTCGGTCTCACCTCCAATGAAGTCTGCCTTCGCCGTCGGTTGCTGGGTGTCAGCGTGCCGTATGGCCGAACCCCTGAGCCGGATGAAAAGACAGATGTGGCTATCTGGCTGCAATGGCAGCAGCGCAGGGTAGAAAACCTTGAATCGCCCGATGCACTGATCACCATGATGCAGGTGACGGAAATCCTGCAGCCAGAGGCCGAAGCGCTGTCACTCACCACGGTCTGGAAACGTATCGCACTGTGCGAACAGGGAGCCGCTACTGGCAGGAGGACTCTCCATGCCGGATGAGATCGACCGCGATCAGGAATTTAATGAACAGCGACTGGAAGAGATGATTGAGCAAAACCGTTTTAAGCCGGGTTCAACACCATCATTATTTCACTGTCGTATATGTGGTAAACCTATTCCTGAAAAGCGACGGCAAACACTGCCGGGCATAACCACCTGTACAGAATGTCAGGAACAACTTGAGTATCGCAGACGCTAATAATAGCGATAAAGACGTGCAGAGATATTATTTCCCTGCACGTCTTTCTGTTTCCATGAAAATAGAACTACTTCTTTATTATCTGTTCTGCATCCTTCTCCTTCTTTCCGCATCTGATAATCCTCGCCAGTTTATCTCTCTTTTTTTTGTTTTGAATTTATCGTTTATATCCCGCACTGAATATCTGATTCTGAAAATGCCATAACAACATGGTTGCCCTGATGGACGTTCATTCGTCCAGGCTGGGGATTGTTCTTTAACAAATTGGATCGGGCTGTCACGTAACCACAATTCAGGGTGCCGCTGAATGTTCTCGCTGACCCGTTAAAACCGGAATGCAGGATCGGGATGTGACCAATGTTTCACGCGCTTTTTTATCAGAGGAAAAATCATGCGAAAACCCCTATATCACGTCTTTATCACTCAGGAAAGTCAGCCCGATGCACAGGGCGAGAAAAACACGTACTGGACCCGGGTTGGTGTGGCCTTCGCACATAACGGTAAGCCTGGCCTGAATATCGTGCTGATCCCCGGTATTGCGGTTTCCGGCAGGCTGGTACTGCTCGAACCGAGAGAAGAGAGTGACATTTCACAGAATGCCGCAGCCGTTTAACCCGCTTTTGTCCTTCTCCCCGGTAACGTGTTTTTGTGTACGCTGCCGGACCCACGGTTACGAGGCCACTATGCTTTCCACCACAGCCTTTCTGGCGCTGGCGACGCAGTGCGCCATCACTGTTCACCCGTCCACGGCGCTTGATGTGGCACGGGTCGAATCCGGTTTTCACCCTTACGCCATTGCTGAAATCGTGCCGGGCGGCAAAGGTGTGATTTCACATTTTCCCACGAGCCTGCCGGAGGCGATCCACCTCACCAGACAGCTGGCTGCACAAGGCCGACACTATTCGGTCGGCCTGATGCAAATCACCAGCACCAATTTCCGCCATTACGGCGTCACGGCCAGCGACCTGCTTAACCCTTGCATCAACCTGTCGGTATTTGAGCGCATTTTCGCCGACTGCTACCGGCGCGGCAGAACGCTGAAACGGGCGCTCAGTTGTTACTACTCCGGCAACTTTGAAACCGGACAGCGACCGGAATCCACCTTTAACCAGACCAGCTACGTACAGCGCATTGGCTATGTCGTCCCGTCCACGCGGGAAGACCGTCAGCGTGACCCTGACCGGAATGCACAGCTGTCTGTCCGTTATCCCGCCGTTGTGCTGCGCGGCGCGCCTACCGGTGCCACTGCGCCGGTCCCGACTTCCCTGCAGTATCCCGGTTCCGTCATTCGCGGCGCTATCCCTGTTATCCCTGATGAGGAGAAATGATCATGCGTAAACGCCGTTACTCCGCTGTTGCTTCCGTGCTGCTGTCTGCCCCGGTGCTGGCGGCAGACAGTGGTTTTAACAAGGCCAATGAAACACTGAGCAATACCTCGACCGGCCTGCTGGGACTGGCCGCCGTCACCATCACACTGGCGACTATGTGGGTTGGCTACAAGGTGCTGTTCGACGGCAAGAGCCTGCATGACATGCGTAACATCATCATCGGCGCGATCCTGATTGTCGGCGCGTCCGGCTTCGGTGCCTACTGGGCGTCATAAGGGAGGCAACGATGGCTACGCTGAATAAAGCACTGACGCGGCCTGCCGCCATTATGGGTATTCCTCTGGTGCCGTTCGTTCTCGTCAGCGGGGCCATCGTCCTGCTGGCAGTCTATGTCAGCTATTACCTGGCGATTCTGCTCATTCCTGCCTGGGCGGAAATGAAAAATAAAACCCGAAAGGACATTCATTATTTCAGTCTGCTCTGGCTGGCGTTTAAAACCCGTGGACGGCTTTTCACCAATACCCATTTTGGCGCGAATGCCCTGCTGGCAAACCAGTACGATAACGTTGATGTCTCGGAGTTTATTCAGAAAATGAAATTAAGCGAGCGTATTACGCTGGATAAATATATTCCGTATTCCTCCCATATTCACCCCTACGTCATCAGAAACCGTCACCGTGATTTGGTTGCCACCTGGGAGCTGGGCGGCACAGTCTTTGAATGTGAAGACGAACATCACCTGACCCTGATGGCTACGCACCTGAATAACGTTATTCGTTCGTATGAGGGTCTGCCGGTAACATTCTATATTCACCGGCTTCGTGAAAAATACCATGATTCTTTTGAAGCCTGTTCGGGTATTCCCTTTTCCGATGACGTGACCCGGCGGTATTACCAGCCGGTAAAAGAAAAACCGTTCTGGCGGCACCGGCTGTTTTTCACCGTCTGCTACGCGCCGTTCTCTCAGATTGAGAAGAAAACCATGAAAGCGCAGTCGCACGGTAAACGCCAGGCAGCACTGGATGACGCGCTCAAAATCATGCTGGAATACCGCGAAGCACTGGAATCTTCATTATCCCGCTATATGGCAACGCCGCTGGGGATATATGAAGAAAACAGGCGGGTGTATTCCTCACAACTGGCGTTCTTCCATCGTCTGCTTACCGGTCAGTGGCAGAAGGTGGCCGTAACGCGCTCACCGTTTTATGAAACATTAAGTACGCCAGACGTCTTTTTCACCACCGACACTGGTGAATGCCAGACGGTCAGCGGTTCCCGTTTCTTCCGCAGCCTGGAGATTAAGGATTATTCCCCGGAAACCCATACCGGTATGCTGGATGCGCTGCTGTACGCCGAAAGCGAGTATGTTCTGACGCAGTCCTTTACCTGCATGGCACGGGATGAGGCGCAGAATCATATCCGTCTGGCGGAAAAACGGCTTAACTCCACGGACGACGACGCGACTTCCCAGCGCGAAGAGCTGATTGTCCTGCGCGACCTGCTCCAGTCCGGACATGTGTCGTGCGGTAAATTCCACTTTTCCCTGCAGATCTCCTCAGACAGTGCCGGACAGGTGGTGAAGGACACTAACGTTCTGGCCCAGCCCTTCGCCGAGCTGGGTATTATGACGACGCTCTCCACCCTGTCACTGCCCGCCGCGTATCTGGCGCAACTGCCGGGCGTGTATACGCTGCGACCCCGACTGGTAGCCGTCAGCAGCCAGAATTTTGCCGATATAGCCTGCCTGCATAACTTCCATCCCCACAAACGCAGCGGTAATCCGTGGGGGGAAGCCGTCGCCATCCTCACATCTCCCGGCGGTGGCGGGTATTACCTGAACCTGCACGACAGCCAGGCCTGGCGGGATGACAGCGGTGAGAAAACGCCGGGGAATACGGCGATTATCGGAAAAACCGGCTCCGGCAAAACCCTGCTGATGACCATCATGCAACAACTGATGCAGAAGTACCGTAACCCGGCGTCGTTTGCGCCTTCTGCCCCCCTCAAACGGCTGACCACGGTGTATTTCGATAAGGACCGGGCGGCGGAGATGGCGATCCGCCAGGCGGGCGGGCGTTATTTCCGCATCCATACCGGCGAGCCCACCGGCTTCAACCCGTTTGCGCTGGAGCCAACCCGCCGGAACATCAGTTTCATCAAACGGCTGGTGCGCATGCTGTGCCGCCGCAACGGTAAGCCGCTCGATCCGCGCGATGAGGAGCGGATCAGTGCCGCCGTGGACACTATCATGCTGGACTATCCGCCGGAGTACCGCCGGTACGGGATCACCCGGCTGCTGGAAGTGCTGCCGGAGCCGCCGACCACAGACGCCCGCACCAACGGGCTGCGTATTCGCCTGAAACAGTGGGCGCAGGGGGGCGAGTTCGGCTGGGTGTTTGATAACGAGGCCGATACTTTCACCATCAGCGATGTCGATAACTTTGGTATCGACGGCACCGAATTTCTGGATGATGACGATATTCGCGGCCCCGTGACCTTTTACCTGCTGTACCGTGTGACCAGTCTTCTGGATGGTCGCCGCCTGGTGATGTTTATGGATGAGTTCTGGCGCTGGCTGGCCGATGTCGAATTTTCCCGCTTCTCCCTCAATATGCTGAAAGTCATCCGAAAGCTGAACGGTATCTTCGTTCCGGCAACACAGTCACCGGATGAAATCGTCAGACACCCCATCGCCCCGGCGATTATTGAGCAGTGCGGTACCCAGATTTTCCTCGCCAATCCGAAAGCAAGCTATGCGGATTACGTGGAGAAAATGAAAGTGCCGGACAGCGTTTATGAGACGGTCAGAAACCTTGATCCGGGCGAGCATTATATGGTCATCCTGAAAACACCGTTGCAGGCCGGAGAAACCCGCCCGTTTGTGGCAATGGCGAAAATGGATCTTTCCGGACTGGGTAAACTCACCCGGCTTCTCAGCGGCAGTGAGGACAACCTGAAAATATTCGATGCCATTTATCAGGACGGTATGCGACCTGATGAATGGAAAGACGCTTTCCTTGAGCGGGCAATCTGAAAGCCAACAGGAGGTAATATCAATGCGTACCCGGGATCATCTTCTGGCATTATTGTTATTTTTCTCGACGCAGGCATTCAGCGCCGGAATACCGGTTTTCGATGCCGTGCAGAATACCGAATCCATTAATCAGTGGATGCAGAAACTACAGCAATGGGAGGATACGGTTACCCATTATAAAAGTGAACTTGATGCGTATAAAAAGCAACTGGCTACCGCAACCGGTGTGCGGGATATTCAGGGTTTTCTCAGAGATACCAGAAGCCTGAAAACCGATATTGATAATCTCCGTAAGAGCGGTATTTCACTGGATGAACTGCTGACCACGCAGAACAGTTCATATTCTGCTGAACTGCAAAACCTTTACAGTAAATACAAATCGTTCAGCGTATGCAGCCCGGAACAGGAAAGAATAAAATCTCAGGCTCTGGCCGACAGTTGCAAACAGATAATCCTCAATCAGGCAATGGCGATTGAGAATACCACCGACGTTGAAAACAGGATCAACAGCACACTCAGCGATATATCAGACTTATCCGATCGTATATCGAATGCACAGGACTCGAAAGAGTCTCAGGATCTGGCTAACACCATCGCGGCGAAAAGCGTACAGTTAAATGCGCTGACGAATCAGTGGGAGATGTCTGTCAGACAGGCTGAACAGCGAACGACATTGCTGGAACAGCAAAGACACAAAGCCTTTGAACAGCAGCAGCTAACGGCACCTGTTGCTGACCTTAATAATTTATAAGGAGGTTATCCGTGCTCAGATCCTTATTCACCTTATACACACTCTCAGGCGTGATATTACTGTCCGGCTGCAAAGAAACCAAATCCGAGGCCTGGTATAAGCAGCATCCTGACGAAACTTATGCGGTTTATACGCAATGCCTGAAGGAGGGTGAAGCAAGTGATAACTGCGAATTTGCCCACCGGGCAGCACTTATGTTCGCACAGGAAGGCCAGCCCGGGGTTAAGGAGAAATTTGAGGCGATATTTCAGCAGGAAGCTGAAAAACGAAATGCTGTGACACAGTAATTTTTCCTCCAGCAAAACAGGGAATTCTCCCTGTTTTTTATTTCCTTTCTTTATATATCAGGTGAGGCACCATGTCCGGTGGTATTTTTGTTGGTATGGACAAAAACATCATGGATGGACTGAATGCCGTACTGGAAGGCCAGTCTTCCACTTACGGCACGATGATCAGCGTCATCATCGTCAGCTCTTTTACCTTATTTATACTGTTCCGCGGTTATCAGACGCTGGCTGGCAAACTCCGGACCCCGGTTGAAGATGTCGTCTGGGATGTGGGGCGAATGCTGCTTATCATCACCTTTGTGTTAAACCGGGATGGCTGGCTGGATATGGCAGTAGCGGCTATCCAGGGACTTAAAGACGGTGTCAGCGGCGATGATAATGTCTGGGCGCTGCTCGATACTGTCTGGGAAAAGGCACAGGCGCTGGGGCAAAAGTTATTTAATATGGACACCTCAACTTACGTCAAACTGAATGGCGGCCTTGCCGAAGTCCTGGTATGGGGCGGCTCTATTGTCCTGCTGATGGCAGCCACCTTTGTGAACCTGCTCGCCGAAATCACCATCCTGTTAATGACGACCACCGCGCCGCTCTTTATTTTCTGCCTGCTGTACGGTTTTCTTAAACCGATGTTTGATAACTGGCTGAAAACGATTTTCGCGGCAATATTAACGATCATGTTTGCTGCCTTATCCATCCGTATCGCCATTAATTACCTGAATAAAATACTGGATGCTGCAACAAAAACATCCGCTGAAACCAATATGGTCACGCTGGCGGCGCAATGCCTGCTGGCCGGAGTTGCGGCGGGTGTGGTGGTCTGGTTCTCCACGAAGCTCGCCAGCGCACTCAGCGGGGCCGCCGTACAGGCGGTGCTACAGGGGGCAGCCATGAGTGGCCTGAGCGGAATGGCGAACAAATCTGCAAGCCTTACCGGGCCGGGCGCCAGGGGCGGTTCCCGCCTGGCTGCGAAAGGCGGCATGGCCGTCGCCGCGGCGACCGGCAGACTCACCGGCGCAGGCGCGGGTAAAACCGTGAGCGCCTGGCAGAAACGCGCCGCCGCCATCGAAAGCATGAAACGCCTGAACCGGCAGCGTCACCGTTAATCCTCCCGACCCTTAATTTCCTTTCCCCGTCACGCCGTGGCCTGCGCCACCGGTGCGGCATTCCTGCATCCATACGATAAGGGGGCTTCCATGAAATTCAGCATCTTCCTTCTGATGCTGTGCGCGCTCACGGGCTGCGCACGGCATCAGGGCGACCTTCCGCCGGTATCCGGCGAACCCGAGCCGGTGAATTCCCCCGCCATCATTCAGGAGCTGACTCACCATGTCTGATATTCAGAACATTATTAATGTTTCCCGCTCTTTTGAATCCATCCTGCTGGAAAAGGAAGAGCGTTCCCGAAAAACCGCCTGGCGGGTGGCCGCTGCCGGACTGATTCTGGCCGCAATGGCGATTGCGGCCATTATTATTCTGTTGCCGCTGAAAACCACCGACATTGAATTATGGTCGGTGGATAAACAGACCGGTCGCTATGAGTATATGACCCGCATTAAGGCGCGGGATATTGCCGCTGAAAAAGCGCTGGCACATTCACTGGCAGCACACTATGTCAGGCTGCGTGAAGGATATAATTATTTCTCCCTCCAGCGTGATTATGACGACGTACAGTTATTTAACAGCGACAGCGTAAACCGGGACTATCTGGACGGGTTTAACGGCGACCAGGCACCGGACGTGATTTTTAACAAGGCCGAATATGTTGTTGATATCGACATTATTTCCAATGTGCATGCGCCTGCCACCGGGCCGGATAATCTGGCAACCCTGCGTATCAAGCGCACAATCCGCCGTATTGCTGATAATTCCGTGAAAACGGATGTCTGGAATATCCGCCTCACATACCGCTACGTCCCGCACCGGCAACTGACCGACAGCCAGCGCGAAGTGAACCCGCTGGGCTTTATCGTCACCAGCTACCAGCGCGACAAAGAGCTGAGGGGGGAATGATGCTGAAACACATCCTGCTCCTCTCCGGCTTACTGGCGTCATGCGTGGCATGGAGCGCGGCGACACCACGCGGCAGCGCGTATGACAGCCGGATGCAGAACGTCACGTACAACAGCCAGAACGCCACGGTCGTCAGTACCCGCCCCGGCTACGTCACCATGCTGGTGTTTGATGACAATGAAACCGTTATCGATGCGCAGGCGGGCTTTCCCAAAGGCTGGACCGTGACGAAAAGCGATAACCGGGTGGGTGTCAGCCCGAATCCCATCGCCCAGCCGGTCACGGATGCCAGCGGCAACACCGTCAGCCAGGTCTTTCTGCCGACGGCAAAAGACTGGAAAACCAACCTGTTCGTGGTGACATCAAAGCGCGATTACAGCCTGGAACTGAACGTGCTGGATAAAGACTCGCCCGCCCAGGCCTTTGTTATCCGCTACCGCTATCCCGACGAACTGCGGAAAAAGTCAGCCGCCGCCAGTGCCACCCGCCAGCAACAACAGCAGGAAGCGCTGGACCGGCAGCGGATAGCGGCGGCATTCTGGCAGGCCACCACGCCGCGCAACTGGCGCTATACAAAACGGGTGGCAGCCGGTTCCGCCGCCATCGCCCCGGACTTTACCTGGGATGATGGTCGTTTTGTGTATATCGGTTTTTCCCCCACGAAAACCCTGCCTTCCGTTTTCCGGGTGGTGAACGGCCAGGAGCAGGCAGTCACGCCCGGAACGGTTAAACGGGGCAACTACACCATTATGGCGGTTCCGGCATCGCCGCAACTGGTTCTGCGCTACGGGAGCTCGGTGGTGGGGATCGAAAACGACGGATTCGGGCGCATCCCGCTGACCAACAGTGACACCGTTTCACCCTCCGTTATGCTGGAGGAAAAATGACCGACAAACATTTCCCGGATGAACCGGAAAAAACCACCGCAGAACGGGAAGCGGAAGCCCGTGAACGCGCCCGCGCGGCAATGGCATATCAGGAGCCGGAGCAGAAAACGCCGCCCGGCCAGCCGGAAGTGACCCGTTTCCGTAAGGCTTCCGGTCGCCGCACGCTGATCGTCAGCCTGCTGAGTCTGGTCCTGGTCATCGCGCTGGCATCCGGTGGCGATCGTTTTCTCAGCGCCCTGAAAAGGGGCGATGAGAAGGAAACTGACACAGCACCGCCGCCCTCCATCGGCGCGGTGCGGCAGGAGCGTAAAAATCTGGGTATGGACAGTAACCCGTTTGGCCTGTTCGGGCAGCGCAAACAGCAAAGCGCAGACCCGGCCAGTCAGACCGTCACTACTGGACCAGCCCTGCCAGCGGAACCGCCCGCCCTGAACAAGGCGGCAGCGCTGGCAGGCGGGCAGAACAGCGGCAGTACAACGGCTGGCGGCAATGCCCACACGTCCCGTAGCGAACCGCGCAACAGCGCGGGAACGTCGGACAGCCCGCCAGCCTCCACGGCGTACACATCCTGTCAGTCGGTACTGATCAGAGGGGCGGATGGCCGCCTGCGCTGCCCGGATCCCGCCGCACCGGAAACCGCGTCGGATAAGCCTGACAGCGACTATCCGGGCGTCGCCCGTGTCACCGGTGTCAGACGGCTGGGCCTTGATCCCGATCTCTATATCTCGGTAGACCGCTATATTCCGTGTTCGATGATGCGGCGCTTCGTGTCCGATGTCGGTGGCCATATATCCTGCCTGATTGGGGAGGATGTCTGGAGCGCCAGTAATCATGTGAAGCTGATCCCGACCGGAACAGTCGCCCGTGGCGTCTACCGTACCGGGGCACTGCAACACGGGCGCAGCCGGATGTTTGTGCTGTGGACGGAGCTGCGCACGCCGGAGCCCGGCAGCCTGCAAATCCCGCTCACCGATACGCAGACCACCGGCCCGCTCGGTGAGGCGGGGATCGCAGGCTGGATCGACAGCCATTTCTGGGAGCGTTTCGGCAACGCCCTGATGCTGAGTACCGTGCAGGACGTGGCGGCAGCGGCATCAGATGCCGCGCCGGGTAAAGACCGCAATACCGACTATACCGAAAACACCCGCGCCGCCACGGCGGAAATGGCGAAAACGACGCTGGAAAACAGCATCAGTATCCCGCCCACGATGTACCTGAACCAGGGCGATGTGATCGGCATCATGACCGGTACGGATATTGATTTTTCCTCTGTTTATAAACTAAAGCTGAAAAAGAAATGGTATGAGCGCTGAAAACCTGTCACTGGATTTTATGAAAAGCCGGCTGTTTGGTGATTTTCTTGCTCAGGATGGCCTGACAGAAATTGCTGTTAACCGACCGGGTGAGCTGCATACAAAAATTCGGGGAAAATGGCAAAAACAGGCCTCCCCCATCACGTTGCGTCAGTGTCATGCCTTTGCCAGAGCGCTGGCGTCCTGGCATGACGATAATATTGACGATACATCACCCATCCTTTCTGCAACATTAGGGTCCGGCGAACGTATTCAGGCGATTATTCCCCCGGCCTGTGAACGTAATACGGTGTCCATTACGCTGCGCAAACCCTCGTTTGAGCAGAAAGCACATCAGTCATGGATTGATGCTGGATTTTATCAGCGCGTGGCCGGTCAGGAAAAAACGGAAAGCCAGGATAATGCACTGGTCCGGTTATATCACAGCGGGGATATTCCCCGCTTTATGGAAAAGGCTGTGGAATACGGCAAAACGATTTTTATTGTGGGTGAAACCGGCACAGGTAAAACCACCTATATGAAAACGCTACTGCATTATATTCCGCTGCATCTCCGGCTGGTAACGATTGAGGATAATCCCGAAATCCGTTTTTATCACCACGGCAATTATGTTCATCTTTTTTACCCGGCGGATGCCGGGGATAACGCCATTGTCACGCCAGGCAGGCTGATCCGTGCTAATTATCGTATGAACCCTGACCGGATATTACTGGCGGAAATTCGGGGCCGGGAAGCGTGGGACGCGCTGAAAATTATCGGCTCCGGGCATGAGGGGTTAATCACCTCCCTGCATGCGGGCAGCCCGGAAGAATGTATTGAAGGGATTATTGACCGCTGCTATGAAAACCCCGACTGCCGGAACATTCCTTTCGATGTGCTGTTACGCAAGGTACTTAAAAGCATTGATGTCATCATCAGTATTGATATACACGGCGATGTGCGCCGGATGTGTGATATTTACTTTAAGCCAGTTCATTTAAATAGCATGAAAGAGACATTCAGAAAATAACTCCGGCAAATAACGTTATCCAGAATACGTAATCTTTCATTAATCATAACGGTGACTGAAATGAAAAAAGCAATATCCTCCGTATTATTGCTCTGCGTTATGGCGTTATGTTCAACATCTGTACTGGCTGCTGATGCCTGCGAAGTGGTGTTATGTATGTATGGTAAAGCAACCGGAAATGGCGGTGGCAGTGAATGTCACTCCGCTGAACGGGTATTCTTTAATATCGTAAAAAAGAATAAACATGGTTTTCTTCCTGACCATACGGCCAATGCCAGACAATCATTTTTAAGTGAATGTGATTCGGCAGACCCGGCGGCTATCGGTCAAATCATCAGTAAATATGGCCGCGTTCGTGATTAATACTGGCGAGACGGCACAGAGCATGACGGTTTTCAGGTTTTTACGGCTTCTGTTTTTCGCGGATTAAGGAGCGAAGAAACAGGGGCCGTAAAAATGAGGCGCGGTGCCTGAATTATTTTCGCGGGTTAAGGAGCGAAAATAATTCAGGCACCGCGCCTCACCTGCAAACAGCCGCGCCCACGCGGATTTTGCAGGCCGGGGGGAGCCGGATAAATTTCGCCGCCCCAGCGAGCGAAAAGCTGTCGCCCACGACAGCGGTTTATCTGGGGGGCATAGCCCCGCACACCGTCGCGGCTAAGTCTCCGGCCTGAAGCCGGTAGCGTGGCGCGACCACCCCCTTTAAAGGTCAGCTTCCCTTTTATTCCCGCTGCGAGGAACGAGCAAAGGGAAGAAAAAGGCGAAAGCGACCGTCTTAAAGGGGGTGGTCGCGCGTAGCGTGCGACGGTGTGCCGCCTTTGACGTTGGGGGTTTTGGCGCGGCGTCCAGCCGCGACATTACCCCCATGCGGAAGGCAATAAGGGCGTCCAGCCCGCATGTACTGGCGCACGCCGTTTCGTACCGGGAAGCATGCTTTCCGGCACATGGCCGCACAGCGGTCACCTTCTTCGTCCCTTACGTTCGCCCCGCCTTTTCGCCCGACACCGTGGGGCGAATTGATGGGTCGATGTCATGGGACGAATCGCTGACGAAGGAGGCATCATGATTTTAAATAAGCTTGCCGCTTCACTGTCACCGATAGTGAACGGGATGCTGGCGCTGCTCGCTTTTGTGCAACAGCAACAACTGATACTGGCGTTATTAGCGGGGCTGACGATGCCGTTTTTTGCATCAATGAAAAGCGATGAACGGCAGAAAGCGCCGCTCTGGAAAAAGCTGATTATGGCTTTTTCCATGGTGTGTTTCCTCTCTGGCACACTGGCCCCGGTCGTTATCGGCTTTTTTCAGTGGCTGTATAAGACCAGACTCACCAGTGATAATACAGTACTGGCCTGGTCAGTACGGAGTGCTTTCACTGTAACCGGGATTATTTTTCATATTATGCTTCGCCGGATATTCACGCCGGAACTGGACAAAATAAAGAAACGCCTTGTTAAAAAGACCACCCTTGAACGGGAATTGCGCACCGATGTCCGCACCGTAAAGTCCTTGTTGCCGGAAACACTGCATTATGATCCACTGGATTATATCGACCTGAATAAAGGTATTTTTACTGGCATGGGCAGGGAGAACGAACCGATGTATCTCCCGTTAAAAGACTGGCAGAGACAACACGCGGATATTATCGGCACCACCGGGGCCGGTAAAGGGGTTGCCGCTGGCATATTGCTTTATCAAAGCATTCTGGCCGGTGAAGGTGTCTTTGTTATGGACCCCAAGGATGATGAATGGGCACCCCACCTTTACCGCAAAGCCTGCGAGGATGCAGGCAAGCCTTTTGCCTTAATTGACCTGCGGAAACAACAATACCAGTTAAACCTGATTGAAGATATCACGCCAGATGAACTGGAAGAACTGTTTGTTGCAGGGTTCAGCCTGGCGGAAAAAGGACAGGAATCGGACTTCTATCGTATTGATGACCGAAAAGCCGCGCGTATGGCCGCGCAATTTGTCAGTGATAACCCATCGGCAACTCTCCGTGATGTTTATAACGGTGACTACGTTCAGAGCATTGCCGAAAAAATCAAAGCTTTTTTCGGTAAGATTGAAGAGCTGGCATTACTCAATGCGATTAATTCACCGGAAGGCTTTTCACTTAAACACATGTTTGATGAAGGCGGCTGTTGTTATGTTATCGGCTCCATGCGAAACAGCAAAATTATTACCGCCCAGCGCATGTTACTGGTTCGCCTGTACCAGTTAGCAGAAAGGCGCGACCGTGTAACAGACGTACCGCGCCCGATTGCTATTTATCTTTCGGAACTGAAATACCATTTATCCAGATCAGCACTGGAGGGATTAGGTGCGGCGCGGGATAAAGGCGTACATATTATTATGGATCACCAGTCCATTGCCGATTTAAAAGACTGCCCGGCAGATTTGAAAGGTGACGCCGTTGTCGGTGCGGTCGTTGAAAATGCCAAATTCAAACTGGTTTACCGGGTTATGGACCCGGATACAGCGGAATGGGTGGCGAGAATGTCAGGCACGATTCTGGTGGATGACGAACTCCGTAAGGCTAAGACGGATAATATGCTGACGGAAACCATCGACAGTGAGCGCACAATCCGCCAGGCCGAACGTTTCTTTATTGACAGCAATATGATCCTGAACCTGCCCGATTTTGTCAGCTTTATCTTTACGACAAAAACGCTACCTTCTGCTTCACTGATCTCGCCGATAAAGGTCAGAAAGCGTCAGCTAAAAATCTTTTCGGTTTCCCCTGATATTGCCGCAACGGCAGCCACGGTGAAGATAATGCTGGATTTTGGCGAGGATGATAAACCAGCCATGCCGGATGTGATGACAACGCACCCGACTCTTTTCTTCGACGAAATCGAAGTAAAGCCGGTAAAGCCGAAACCTGATGATGAAGAACACCTGTCCCCGCTGGATTTTTAAGGAGCGGTTATGCTGATTTCGTCCTTTCACGAACGCCAGACGCGTAACCACGAAAAAATAAAACAACTGCTGAACTTCCTGAAAGAAGAAACCTACAGTGATTTTAAAACGCTGATGCAGTTATTTGGTTTCCGGGATCATAAGTCGCTTTATTCGCTGCTGGCAAAAACGGAGCGAATGGGGTTAATCCAGAAGCATGTGCTTGAATCACGGACAATCAGGATTTCATTATGGGGGATCACCAGCGACGGCCTGGCGGTGGTGTTAACCCCGGATGATAAAATCTTTCCTGCGCGGTTTGAACCATCAAAAATCACCGGCTGGACGCTGGAGCACCATCTTGATAATCAGGCCGCCAGGCTTATTCTGGAGAAGAAAGGCGCTTCGGGATGGATTAACGGCGACCGGACCACTTTTATCAGCCAGTATCAGGTGAAACATCGCCCGGACGGGTTACTGACCCTGCCTGACGGTAACGTTATTGCCATTGAAACCGAGCGCCGCCTGAAAACCCGAGCCCGTTATCAGTCGATCATGGCAAGCCACCTGCTGGCACGTACCCGCAAGCACTGGATTTATGTTTTTTATGTCATGCCCGATCCGCAGAAGAAGCGTGCGCTTGAACTGCTGTTTGACAGCATCAGGCATGTCATCATCAACCATCAGCAGGTCCCGCTGGAAGAACGCCACCGTCGGGTGTTTCGCATTTATACCTTTGATGAACTGAAACACCTGTCATTAGGCAGCTATACGTAAGATTTTACTCAGGCCATCGTGATGGCCTCACCGGCCTGGCGGCGATACCGCCAGGCCGGAATTTTTTTATTCCACTGCGAGGCGCAGACTGTTCGGTACTCGCTGTGCTGCGTTCCGCCTCAGTCTGCGCCTCGCAGCGTTGCCGGTTAAAAACCATGTAACCGCATTCCCTTGCGGTTGTCTGATTTCGGTCTCAGAGTTTATCCATCAGGTAACGATGTGCTTTAGCGGCGGCGCTGGCCGCTTTGAAAATATAACGCTTGTCGTTTTTCAGCGCTTTCAGCCAGGAAGCAATATAGCTTTCATGTTGTACCTCTCCCTCAATTCCCAGATCCGCCATCAGAAAGGCACTTCCCAGCTCCGCCACCAGTTCTTCCTCTGCATAATCTGCACTGCCAAACTTCCCTTTCATTTCACGGTTCAGGCGTTTTTTGCCACCACTCCAGTGAACCAGCTCATGCAGGCCGGTAGCGTAGAAATTCGCCGCATCTGAAAACAGATGGCGCTCCGGTAGCCAGACTTCATCTGTTGATGGGCTGAAAAAAGCATTTTGTCCTTTCTCGATGATGTTTGCACCGCTCTTATTGAACAGATTTTCAGCCTGCGGTAACGGGGCAAATGTCGCTTCCGGGCTGACCGTTTCAGTTGTCAGGGGCAAACCGTCGATTTGCTGAACGTTAAACACGGTGAAAGTTTTCAGCATCGGGATATAGTCAATTTCTCCGGCGTCGTTTTCCTTCTCCAGGGTGGTGTAGAAAATGGCTGTTGTGCCATGTTCACGTGTGCGAACCTGTCCACCTGCTGCCTGAGCCTGTTTGTAGGTCAACCAGCGTGAATCGCTGAAACCCTGTTTAGATGCGCTGCACCACAACATCATGATATTCATCCCGCTGTAGGCTGCTCCGGTTGCGTAATTAGATGGCAGACCAGACATGCCCGATACGCGTTGCCACGGACAGGACCACGGTTTTACACCGCTTTCAAGTGCTGCAACGATGTTGTCGGTGACGGTCTGATAAATATCCGTTCTGGTTTTAGACAATTTCGTTTTTGAGGAGCCTGACGGGTCCAGCGGGGATACGCTGGTCGCCGCTGCGGTGTTAGGGGCGCTTGTCCGGGTGGTATGCAGGGAAATCGTCATTGTTTTTTCTCCGTCAGTGTGTGATTTTCGTCTTCGTATCGCCTGACGGTTCGCTTTCCCGGCATCGTTCTGTCCTGCAAGGGCGCAGCATGCGTGCCATTTACCCTTGCAGGACGGGTTGTGTTGGGAAACGATTAACCGGAAGCAGATATGGAGAACGGAAAGCACACGGGAGAAAAACTTGCCCCTATATAGCCGGGCTTAGCGCCCCTCAGTTGCAGCGGTGAAATGGGTTTGGGATTTTAGATATAGTATAAGCATGACTGGCAGAGATTAATATATTGTTCCTAAGGAGGAAATAATGAACTGTAGGTAATTATTTTTACAACCAGCCTTTAAAAGGCATTCTAAAATGTGAAAATATTTTAGTTGATAGCAAATTCCCTTGAAATTCCAATTTTTCAGTTAGAATAATCAATTTAAAACCACCGCTATAGTTATATGGTGTTATTATAAATTGACTCTGATCTTATAATTAATTGCATTACATTAAAAATAATTCCGTTCCGCATGAATGCGTGTGGCTTGAATCTTCGCTATATGCCACCTTCCCTTTGTATTTGCCTCACCGAGGCGACTCCACACTGCCGTTTAACTATCTAATAAACTAGGATTTTTGGTGGAAAACTAATCTTCGCCATCATCACTTTTTAGAGCATGACTTAATTTAAAAATGGTGTTATAATCTTCTGTTAAAAGATTACAAATAATTGAGAGAAAGGGGTGTGAAAATCGTGGTTGACTACAGAGATCTGAATCTTAACCGAGAAAACCTTGATCTCAATATCCAGAACTTTCTGGAATCTCACGGCTATCAGCTTGATGGAGATATACAAACATTTCCCAAAAGGAAAAGGGTGGTTTTTGGCTCTACTGGGTCGGAATTCTCAACTGTTGATTTTCACCTCAACCATACAGGTACAACTACGATTCAGTGGAAATTAGGTAGAAATCAACCAGTTGGTGAAACACTTGCTTCATATTTAAGGGATACAATCGACCCAGCAGAATTTGAAAACGTCAATTATTCATTGAAAGGAATAACTACAGAATCATTCGATCCTATATTAGAATGCGTTTTGGAGGCTGGTGATATTGAACTCAATCTCTTACGTGATGAGGACAACTGTAAGCAGGTAACGCTGAAAAGTATTGCACATCAAGACCACTTAACTCTCACTCACCATCGACGGACAAGAGTTTTACAAATACAGGGTAAACCTTTGTCATGTTATCGTCGTGTTATTTTCATGCTTACAGATTTACTGGATCTCAAAGGATTAGAACAAGTCTTATATCGTAAAGATGACAGTAGCGCTGAGATAGTTAGAAAGGAGATGGCCGATGACTATATAAAAACGGCATTTCCTAGAAGCTATGAACTCTTACCTGAATCAGTAAAAAAGCTGCTAATCTCTAGCTGTTGTGTGAAATTAGCCTCACCACAGTTACCAGATTATTGCCTATTACTCTATCCGGACCTACGGGCTCTCGAAGGAGTGCTGAAAGAGCAGATGTGCATTTACAATATGTCTGTTGAAGATGCAGAACATGGTTTTGGCGACTTTTTTGATATCAATCGTGGCTTATGTACTTTAAAACCTCAATACAGTGCAATGGTTAGAAATGTAGGTATGCAGGATGCTTTGAATAACGGCTATACATTCTATAGGAAACATCGTCATACACTTTTCCATATGGAAGAGTTTGCAGATGGCAGTCGCATGATAGATACCCTTGAAAAGGCAATAAGTTTATCTAAAAACACATATTCTGCGATCGATAGCTTATATACAGCGAGAATGTGAAAATTATGATTCAAAAAATACGCATTATTGGTGAAATAGCTGTTATAACTGCCACAGCGGATTTTCACCCTTTGCGTCAATTAAAAGGTCTGGCAATTGAACTCGATCAACTTGGTTTTGAGGGTGTAGTGCTGTTTGACCTATTAGCTGTAAATGGCTTAGCAGAAAACCGCTTTGCATCTATGAAATTTACCAATAGAAAATTTGTTCGTTCCTCGTTCGTGCTAGAATCCAATGTAAATCCAAGTATCAAAAATGAACAGGATGCTTTTGCTAAACAAGATCAGACATTTCTACTTGGGAGCGTACTCTCATCCACTGAGATTGAAAAGTTCACACACTAATCCAGCCGTTTTTTCCTGATCACCTCGCATAGATTCTTCAATACTTACAAAAATAAAAAACATAACATTTTCAATACAATAGAGAAACACAGATTATTAAATCTTTTATGTTAGACCGCTAATCAATGCCCCCACCAGAAGACCAATGCTAAAACTATGGAAGTAAGAAAATTTTTATGTCCATTGTGATGAAAGTAACCTGCAAGTATTATAAACTGTACATTAACTAACTGAATTAGAAGATTAAGGTAAGGCATTGAAATCAGTTAAGTGTAAGAGCAATGGAGAGAAAGCCCCAGTAGCACAAGCCTTTACCCCAGAGGCTAGCTTAAAACGCAAAATACGCTCACATTTTACACAGCTGGGGTTTCAAAAAGGGCCGGATGGAACACTAGTTCGTCCTGAGTCAGGAAAAGAATCAATCCGTCAACTGCACAGCGCTCAACGTGAAGAACGTCTACGCTCCTCTGAGCAATTTATATCTGAATTCTTGCCAAGTGCCATACCATATTTTGCCAACGGAAATGAGATTGATCCAACTAAGATTCGCTTATCATTGATAAAAGTTTCTGCGAATTCGTTCGAATCCAAACTCTTTAGGGCAGCATCTTTAACCTGGTCTGTTCCAGTATCAAATGGTTACGGTCGCCGCATGCGGTACCTCGTGTGGGACAGAGGGCATGACCGACTTGCTGGAATATTTGCATTAGGAGATCCAGTTTTTAACTTATCTGTACGTGATAATTTAATCGGATGGACATCTAATGATCGGTCAAGTCGGCTAGTTAACATACTTGATGCTTACGTTCTTGGAGCGGTTCCCCCCTACAATATGCTTTTAGGCGGTAAAGCGATTGCCTGTTTAATCCGCTCACGAGAAGTTTATGACGATTTCCTACGAAACTATGGTTCAACGACGGGCATTATTTCTGGTAAAGATAAATACGCTCACTTACTAGCAGTGACAACAAGTTCTTCCATGGGGCGTTCATCACTTTATAATCGACTGAAGCTAGATAGCATAAGTTATTTTGAACCAATCGGTTATACCGTCGGCTGGGGGCATTTTCATATTACCGATGAGTTATTTGGGGAGATGCGTGAATATCTTCGGCTCGCAGAGCACCCGTATGCCGATCAACATTGCTTTGGCGAAGGCTCAAATTGGCGGCTCAGAACTATCAAAGCTGCCCTGAAACAACTCGGGATTAACCAAGCTGTTTTACGTCATGGAATCCAAAGAGAGGTATTTTTCTGCCAGCTCGCTGAAAATGCAAAAGAAATTCTCGCGACTGGTAGGGGTACACCCGACCTTTCAACCTTAAAAACTATTGATGAAATATCTGAACTTGCGCGTAAGAGATGGATTGAACCGCGAGCTCTAAGGCAGGGTTATTATAAGAACTGGAGACGGGACGATATATCCTTACTAATTAAAGGATTAAAACTGGACGTAATAACTAGTAAAACTGCCTAAAGGAGTTGGGAGGAAGAGAAGTGAATCTAGCAGAACTTCAAGAGAGGCTATGCCAGCATTATTCTCGATTACGTGATCTGCGGACTACCGAAAATTATCCCGTTTATGCGATCGAGCATGGTCTGAGCGAAGCAGAGATTTCTACTGCTCAATCGCTTCTCAATGCCAACTTGAATACAACAAAACGTGCTACTCGCACTTTTTGGCTGGTATGGATCGCTGCCGCTGCTGAGATAGGTTACACATATGACGGAACCGAATATTGGGATTCCTTCGCTATAGCCTTTCCCTCCTGGCCTAAGTTTGGAGACCGTGATCAAATCCGCATATGGTATAGACGATTTACTACTGATTTTAATAGTGTCACCCCCTCCGGGTCATGGGCACAGCAGTTTCCTATTATTTCTTGGCCAATCACGCAAGCCATTCTGCCAAGATATCTACAACGTTTTTTTGCCGATCACCTATACAATCTTCGCCATTTACTGACTAGAAGTGGTGAGCTTACATTAGAAGAAATAGGTGAACTACTAAGCGATGAATATCATGGTGGTTCATCTCGGTTCGAGGGTTTCTTACAACAAAAAACTCTAACAGCACGAATTGTAATGGCGATGCGTCTTGAAGATGTCGTTGATGTTATCTCCCCCATTGAGAAAAGCACATTACGCCGCATCATAGACGACTTCGATAAGCTTGGTTCATTTGGTACTCGCCTAAAGGAAGTAAGACGAGTACTCCGTGAGGCTCGTTTCGTCAATTTGTATAGTACAAGCTTTATATCTTCTTCAAAAAATATCCAAGAAAATGTAACTCTCTCGAAAACTTGTACAGTAAAACCTCGGCTAATTGCACGGCAAAGAGGTTTAACAGAGTGGAACCTAAGGCTCGTAATTCCCGACATTGCAACATCTCTTCGTCAGGCCGGACTATCCCCGCTTGATTTAGAACACTCTCATATGCGCTTTCGTTATTATGGTGGAGGCAATGCATGGATGCCGGGCCGGGCATTATTTTCTTACACCGGAGGAACAGAAGAACCACTCTCGGCATACCCAACTGATAATCATTCTGTTTTCGAATTCGATCGCCCTTTTGAAAAAGTTACAGCCTCGTTGCAGGAAAGGCTGCTTTTCCCTGCAACGACTTTACGACTACTAAAGGTACGTACAGATGGTACGGCTGTTGAAGTCACGGGACGGCATGTAAAAGCTAACCAAGCTTATTTACTTGTCTGTTCGAATACAGTGCCCACTGAAGTTATCGATAGTCTATCGCTTACTCCTGTTCAGTCACAGACAACTGGAGCCGACGTTTGGCAATTTTCAATTCCTACGAAAGTAGATGCTGGAAAAATAGCAGCATTGACCTGCTCCCCGTTGATTAATACACCGCGATGTTAGTAATGTCTTCATAAGCCACATGAGGACATCCCCATGAAGAAGCGTTTTTCCGACGAACAGATCATCAGTATTCTCCGCGAGGCCGAAGCCGGGGTTTCTGCCCGTGAGCTCTGCCGTAAGCACGCCATTTCCGACGCCACCTTTTACACCTGGCGTAAGAAGTATGGCGGTATGGAGGTGCCCGAGGTTAAGCGCCTGAAGTCGCTTGAGGAAGAGAACGCCAGACTCAAGAAGCTACTTGCCGAAGCCATGCTGGATAAGGAGGCACTTCAGGTGGCTCTGGGGCGAAAGTACTGACGACAGACCAGAAGCGGGAAGCCGTTGAGTTTATGTGTGATGCGACCGGTCTGTCGCAACGTCGTGCCTGCAGGCTTACAGGTTTGTCCCTGTCGACCTGCCGCTATGAGGCTCAGCGTCCGGCGGCTGATGCGCATTTATCAGGGCGCATCACTGAGCTGGCACTGGAGCGCAGGCGTTTTGGCTACCGACGCATCTGGCAGTTACTGCGCCGTGAAGGCCTTCATGTTAATCACAAGCGCGTGTACCGTCTTTACCACCTTAACGGGCTGGGCGTAAAACGCAGACGACGTCGTAAAGGGCTGGCAACAGAACGTCTGCCGCTGCTCCGCCCGGAGGCGCCCAACCTGACCTGGTCGATGGATTTTGTCATGGACGCGCTGGCCACCGGTCGCAGGATCAAGTGCCTGACCTGCGTGGACGACTTCACGAAGGAGTGTCTGACAATTACCACCGCATTCGGGATTTCAGGCGTTCAGGTCACGCGAATTCTGGACAGCATTGCACTGTTTCGCGGCTATCCGGCGACGATAAGAACTGACCAGGGGCCGGAGTTTACCTGCAGAGCACTTGACCAGTGGGCTTATGAGCATGGGGTGGAGCTGCGGCTTATCCAGCCGGGCAAGCCAACACAGAACGGATTTATTGAAAGTTTTAACGGACGATTCAGGGATGAGTGCCTCAATGAGCACTGGTTCAGCGATATCGTTCACGCGAGGAAAACGATTAATGACTGGCGGCAGGATTATAACGAGTGTCGTCCACATTCATCGCTGAACTACCAGACTCCGGCTGAATTTGCGGCGGGCTGGCGAAACGGGAAATATGAAGAAAAACCAACCGACATTACTAACTGAAGGTTGTATCTAATCCTGGGGGCAGGTCAGCATTATCGTCGATTGGTCTTGGATATAAGTTAGGCATACGAGCCGAATCAATAGGTATGACTGCCCGATGGAACAATGTAGATGACGCGCTGGAGTTTCTTGACACAGAAGTTGTCATGTTTTACCTAGCATCGGATGTTGAAGCCGACGAATTACAGATCATTATTAATAAATATCCTCCTATACATCTGCGTCCGGAACCCAACGGAAAAACGTTCATTTCGCTCGGTAAGCTTCCAATAGGTTTGTATTATGTATCTTTATCTGCACTCGGCGTAGCTACCGGTAGCAACATAATAAGCGAAGAAATCCTCATTAGGGTGCGTTTAGCGGCACCTTGGCAAAAGACTGTCTCAGGAAAAGCAGGGGTTAGCCTCAAGCTTGAACCGCAGGGAGCCACATTAGAGCAGTTTCTTGACCACGCAGCCACCCTGAGGTGTATGGCTCCTGCCGGGCGTATTGTTAAACTGGAAATCCGTTTCTTCAACGCAGACGGCACGCTTTTTCATATAGAGCCGATTGGCAATTACAAGGCTCCTGTTGACGATGAGAGAATATCTAAACTTATCGTACAGAAACTGACAGCAGACAACTACATTGAACATGTTGATCGTTCCGCGTGTATAGAATTGCTCATATCGTTGGACGAATATGGCCTAGAGAGCGTGCGATTCGACAAGAAAGCAGAACCTTTACGGTGGCTACGTTTAGACAAACGTACTATCCGACTCACCGATGATACAGAGGAAACAAGTCTGCCTTCTGTAAAGAGATATGATTTGAACGCTGTTGAAATTGGTCACGAAGTGGACTATGAACAGGCTCTGTCCGGACTAGAGCTTCGTGGTAAGGGCGGTTTGTTTGTTGCAAGCATCAATGATCAAACTTACGAAGTGATCGCTATGGCTTCGCAGCGCCAAATTTCTGATTTTCGAGATCTGAATATTCTGACTCATGTGTCCGCAGAAGAACCACAGCCACTAACCATTATCAATGCTCTGGAATATTGGCAGGGAGCTCGGAGGCTGATAGGACCAATGGCTTTTTGGGCTCGGCGCAACGCTATTCTCACACTTGAAAAAGAACTTGAACGATATCTATGCGGTAATGACTGGGCAGAAGATATAAACAAGGTTCAAACTGGTAAAAGGGACATTGGATTTCTTTATAGGCGAGTTTATTATTCACAAGGATTCGCTTCAGGCTTATTGAGCGCACAAGATTGGCAATATGATCATGATGCAGAAACTGCTGAACTAGAATTCTTCCGACTGGCTCATGCTTATAAAATTCCGGAAACAGACATCCTCTATCGTCTTGCACTGAAATTGGCATTTCAACCGCATACCGTGAAACCCTCGGACCTCGCATCACCAAATGCATTCGATATGCTACGGAAAAACTCTGCACTAATCCGCGGAGCGTATTTTGCGCGTCTAGTGGCACACTGCCAGAAAACGAGCTCTAAGACGGAGGTCTTATGAACAATATTAAAATACTTAGCCGAGCTGATTGCCTTAAGTATTCATCTCGCTCATTAGGACTTCCTGACTTGCAAAAACTTGATAATGCATTAATCGCTCAAGCGTTGCGGAGAACCGTTTTCATTGAAGCTCCTTGTTCGATTCGGACAGTATGCTCACTCGTAATGAATTCCCTATGTCCATTAACTGACGAGCCTGAGAACTTAAAGACACACATCTACGATATTATTGACGACCTTGTCAACTTGGGTGATCTTCTTGAAATGCGGGACGAAATCGCGGGGGAAACGAACCTCATTTTGCGCCCTGCTCCACCGGCGTTTGTGCTTCGAAGCGATGGGACATTCATTATAGTGGGAGTGGCTGGTGATGATGTCACTCCGCCACAGGTAAATGACTTTAATCTCGTTTATTACCCGAGTGGTTTAAGAATACTCACACCAAGCAATACGCAATCATGTCGGCAAACACTTATCGATCTAGGACTTATTGAGTTACCTATGATTACATGGCTACGTGCACCAGTTTCGATTACAGCCGACAAACTTGTAAAATCCTGGATCAGCAGACTCCCCAACGATATACACCCGGAAAAAATAGAGAATTTTGAGATAATTGATATTAGCAATACAACTTCATACTATAAAGGCAGATGGCAGTCACTAAACGAACAACATGCTGGAATTTATATTGCCCGACGCCCACAACGCTACGGGGCAAGACTGTGGTGCATTGCCGAAATTCGGGACGGATTAGTCCAACGCTTCGTTGATATTCATTCAGGAGATGCGCGCTTTCGAGATTGTGATGAAGCGTGGCGATTACTCGCTGCGATGGATGCACTTTCTGGCTCTCCGCAACAGGTCAGAGTTGTTTATGAAAAGGAGATAACTGTGCTGTCCTTTACATCTCCTCTTCCTTCTTGGGCGATTAGGCGTCTTAGTCTGATCGGTGAACGTTTAAAGCCTCATCGCGCCTTGCTGCAATTTTCACTGCCTTTACATAATAGTGAAGAAGAACTTCATTGGCTAGAGGAATCCCTCTGGCTAACTCGGGATTAGTATGGGAGCACTAAATGAAAACAGCCACAATACAACAAACAATTGACGAATTACGGCAGAGCCTGACGCATTATATCGAGGCGACATATCACATCGGCCACCCTTCCATAGTCAAACAGCGTCGTGAGCTATTGAATCAGATCGGTGGCATCTATCAGGCTCCATATCTGGAATCGACTCCCCGCTATAAGAGCGCCAGTCCTTATAATGAGATTGATAGTTTGCCACCAGCAGCACTTGAAGCATTGAGAGTTCTTTCTGACAAAAAATCAGGAAAACCAGTAATTTACCCTTCCCCTTATACCCATCAATTGGAGGCCCTACAAGAGATTCTCAACAATAATCGAAACCTTATGATTATGACGGGAACAGGTTCTGGCAAAACTGAATCATTCCTCTTACCGATATTAGGCAAGTTCGCAATTGAAGCCTGCGAGAACCCAGAGCGCTTTAAAAAATATAATGCTGTTCGCGCATTAGTGCTTTATCCTATGAACGCCCTCGTGAACGACCAATTAAGTCGATTGCGAACAATGTTTGGTTCCCCTCAAACCGTTGCTCTATTCGAAAAATGGGCTAAGCGTCCCGTCCTCTTCGCGCGTTATACTAGCCGTACCCCATATGCGGGCCTGCGCACACCTAATAAAGATAGTAAACGACTAGCATCTATTGGTGAATTTTTCGGTGAGATCGAGGATGCGAAACGACGCTATGAACATTCCCCTTCCGACGGGGAAGAATACCGCGCGGCTAAACTCTTTGATACCTTAAAGGTACGGGGAAAATGGCCATCCAAAGAAAGTGTTTCCGACTGGTTGGGTAAAGCGCCTGTGCCTTGGGCGAAGCGAGCAATCTGCCGTCCACACGATTCTGAACTAATTACACGCCATGAAGTTCATGCATCTCCACCCGATCTTCTCATTACAAACTATTCGATGCTTGAATATATGATGATGCGTCCCATTGAGCGTGGCATATTTGACGCAACAAAAGAATGGTTGGACGCTTGCCCGGACGAGAAATTTCTTATCGTTCTTGATGAAGCTCATCTTTACAGAGGAGCACAAGGTGCTGAAGTCGGATTATTGATACGTAGACTAAGAGAACGTCTTGGTATACCAGCCGAGAGGTTCCAAGTCATATGCTCGACCGCAAGCTTCAGTGATGAGGGTAAGAAAAATGCTGGTGTATTCGGCGCACAGCTTTCCGGAGTATCGGCCGAATCATTCGTGTCAATAGTAGGAGAACTACAGTTACGTTCTCCTGAAGACCGTGGATCAATGGTCGATATAAGCACCCTTGCTGCTGTTAATCTTAAACAGTTCTATTCAGCAGACCATAGTCAACAATTGGCAGCGATTGAGAGCTTTCTAAAGTTTCGAGGGGTATCAGTCAAAGATGTAAGTGATGTGGACGCTAAACTTTATCTGGCGCTGTACGATTACGCGCCATTTAATCGACTTGTAAATGAGACTATGACTGCTGCGGTATCGCTCTCCAAACTACCAGAAATAATCTTTGACGATACAATACCATCGAATCTTTTGGAAAAAGCCACAACGGTATTACTCGCGCTTGGGAGTCGCGCGAAAAAAACACCAAACGAAGCTAGCCTTCTTCCATGCAGAATACATTCATTCTTCCGTGGACTTCCTGGCTTATGGATATGCATGGATCCCAATTGCCCCGATGCCCTCAGAGACAGGCGAAGCCCTGCCGGAAGATTGTTTTCGCAACCACACGAGCGATGCAGTTGCGGCGCTCCGGTTTTGGAATATTATACTTGCCGTCATTGTGGCACTTCATATGCCAGGGCCTATACAAATGATGTTGCGCAGCCACGCTATTTATGGTCCAAAGAAGGTGAAAGAATTGAGACTGCTTCAGGGCTTATAGAGGCTCTTCATCCTCTTGATCTTCTTATTGAAGAACCGCCATCAGATGATAAAGCCAAAGCCGCTTACTATGATCTTGTATCGGGCCAGCTAAATCCAGATGTACTAGGAGAGAAATATCGAACCGTCTTCCTTGCTCCTGCAAAGCCCGTAACAGATAGCTCGAAAGATACCACCCGTGGAGCAGGTCCAGGGCAATTCGCTCCTTGTGCATGTTGCAACCAGATGGCAGGTCATGGACAATCTAGCGTTCAAGATCATCAGACCAAGGGCGATCAACCGTTTCAGGCTTTATTGGGATCACAGCTAAGAATACAGCCCCCTGGTCCACAGCATCAAACTTCTTTTGCGCCACTTCGTGGGCGTAAGGTTCTAATCTTCTCTGATTCTCGCCAAGTAGCCGCTCGTCTGGCTGGCACACTTCAGAACTATTCCTTACGTGATGCTGTGCGGGCACTTCTTCCGTTGGGTTATAAGATTCTTAGCCGCGATCCGGACTTCTCCAAAACTCTTGTGCTCAACCATGCGTACTTATCAGTTTTAGTGGCTGCCCATAAGTTAGGCGTTCGACTAAGGCCCCAACTTGGTGATGCAGAAACACTTTCAGAGGTAGAAGGACCAAGTCCAGGCCCATCTCCCGCAGGTATACAGCTCTTTCAACTCCTCAGTTCGTTGTCCCGATGCCCTCAGCGTCTTATGCAGGCAATCTCCGATACGTTTAAACATACGAACATGGGACTTGATCTGGAGGCCTTGGCGATCGCCACGATTGGCGAGCCCCCACAAATCTCGTCCAAGATTGTAAAACTTCCCGATCTACCAGGAGTCGCCGAAACCGAGGAGGCTAAATTGACAGTCTGTCGAGCTTGGCTGCGATGCTGGACGCTTGATCCGGGAATCTGGTTTTCAGACATGCCTGACTCTTGGTGGAATGAACGAGTGAGATCCCATCAAGGGGTATTTACTGCCATGAACCGAGTTCTTGTATCGAAGCAATCGAAATCAATATTCAAAAAGAATTGGCTTCCAACTCTTCTGACCATTTTTACCGAGCAAACAATGGGAGGGGGACATCGTTTAGTTGCTTCGAAGCTTTCTCTTCATTTAAATGGTCAGTGGCAGCGATGCAATAGTTGCAAATCTGTTCATCGCCCAGTCGGAACTCTCAGTAGATGTATTGACTGTGAAAGTTCTGATGTGAGCAACTTTGATCCCGCTTTAGATGAGGTTTACAAGGCACGTCGTGGTTTTTATCGCGACCCTATCGCTTCAGCACTTGATGTTGAAGATCCCCAACTAATGACCATTATTGCAGCAGAGCACACAGCTCAACTTGGAGCGGCACAGCCGGATGAAGCCTTCTCTCACTCTGAGCGACACGAAATAAGATTTCAGGATATCGATGTCGCCTGGAGAGATAAGGACCGCCCTGGTGAACCCGCTATTGATGTGCTTTCAAGCACCACGACTATGGAAGTAGGTATTGATATCGGTGATCTTTCAGGCGTGGCACTTCGTAATATGCCTCCAACCCGCGCCAATTATCAGCAGCGTGCTGGCCGAGCAGGCCGACGTGCTAATGCAGTTGCGACTGTTGTAGCATTTGGCAGCTCGGACAGCCATGACGACCATTATTTTACGGATCCAGAGGAAATGATACGGGGTAATGTAATTGATCCACGCCTTACGTTAGAAAATCCGGAAATAACGCGACGCCATCTTCGCGCCTATCTGCTTCAGCGCTATCATGAAGACCGTATTCCTAGATTAATCCCAGGTGCCGATCCTAATTTGTTTTCCGTTTTGGGCAAAGTTGGTGATTTCAAAACTCGGGGACCTTTGCTCAATCGTTATGATTTTGCTAAATGGCTGGAAGATAATGCACAAGACCTCGCTAACGCGGCTGATCGCTGGCTACCCACTGAGTTGTCGCCAGATGATCGCCATAGGTTGATTGCTGAAATGATGGTTGACGCGACAGATACGATTGACGAAGCCATAGATTTTATTCAATCAGAGAACCAAGATGTCAACGCCGCCCTAGAAAAAAGTAAGGACGACTCTGATGATCAAACCGAGAATGAGATAATGACCGAGTCGGAGGATAACGTACATATTGTTGATCCCGCCACGGATAAACTACTTGACCGTCTCCTTTACCGGGGAGTAGTTCCACGGTATGCGTTTCCAACCGATGTTGTGGCATTTCACGTTTTCAATCAAGAGAGATCAACCCCGTTTACATCGGTTATAGATTATGCTCCCGCTCAGGGGCTTGCACTGGCTCTATCTCAATACGCACCAAACAAGCAACTCTGGATAAACGGCAAACAGTATACATCCAAAGCTATATATTCTCCTTATCCAGCCGAACGACGGGACGCTTGGGGAAAACGAAAACTCTACTTCGAGTGCAGCACTTGCTCCCATGCAAGGACTGACGATTACTTAAAAGAGAGGGAGAACACGACAGAGACTTGTCCAGCCTGCAACACACCCAACTCTTTCGGCCCGGCAAGGGTCTGGTTCCGTCCTGTCGGCTTTGCGCACCCAATCGATACACCGCCGGAAACTGAGCCAGACTCACCAAACGAGACCGCAAGAGCGACGCGCGCCAAGTTAGTTATGCAAACGCCGAATCCTGACAAGAGCTGGATTCAGGTATCCGAGCGGGTGCGTGCTTTCAAAGTGAGAGAATTTCTCTTAGTATCAAATACTGGTGTCGATAAAGATGGCTATGAAGTGGCACACTGAATTTGGCCACCTGAACAGAGGTGATATGCTCACCTCAGAACAACACAGGTGCTCCAATGAAAAAAAGAAATTTCAGCGCAGAGTTTAAACGCGAATCCGCTCAACTGGTTGTTGACCAGAACTACACGGTGGCAGATGCCGCCAAAGCTATGGATGTTGGCCTTTCCACAATGACAAGATGGGTCAAACAACTGCGTGATGAGCGTCAGGGCAAAACACCAAAAGCCTCTCCGATAACACCAGAACAAATCGAAATACGTGAGCTGAGGAAAAAGCTACAACGCATTGAAATGGAGAATGAAATATTAAAAAAGGCTACCGCGCTCTTGATGTCAGACTCCCTGAACAGTTCTCGATAATCGGGAAACTCAGAGCGCATTATCCTGTGGTCACACTCTGCCATGTGTTCGGGGTTCATCGCAGCAGCTACAGATACTGGAAAAACCGTCCTGAAAAACCAGACGGCAGACGGGCTGTATTACGCAGTCAGGTACTTGAGCTACATGGCATCAGCCACGGTTCGGCCGGAGCAAGAAGCATCGCCACAATGGCAACCCGGAGAGGCTACCAGATGGGACGCTGGCTTGCTGGCAGGCTCATGAAAGAGCTGGGGCTGGTCAGCTGTCAGCAGCCGACTCACCGGTATAAACGTGGTGGTCATGAACATGTTGCTATCCCTAACTACCTTGAACGGCAGTTCGCCGTGACCGAGCCAAATCAGGTGTGGTGCGGTGATGTGACCTATATCTGGACGGGTAAGCGCTGGGCGTACCTCGCCGTTGTTCTCGACCTGTTCGCAAGAAAACCAGTGGGCTGGGCCATGTCGTTCTCGCCGGACAGCAGGCTCACCATGAAAGCGCTGGAAATGGCATGGGAAACCCGTGGTAAGCCCGGCGGGGTGATGTTCCACAGCGATCAGGGCAGTCATTATACGAGCAGGCAGTTCCGGCAGTTATTGTGGCGATACCAGATCAGGCAGAGTATGAGCCGGCGCGGAAATTGCTGGGATAACAGCCCAATGGAACGCTTCTTCAGAAGTCTGAAGAACGAATGGATACCGGTGGTGGGTTACGTAAGCTTCAGCGAGGCAGCTCACGCCATAACGGATTATATCGTTGGATATTACAGCGCACTAAGACCGCACGAATATAACGGTGGGTTACCCCCAAACGAATCGGAAAATCGATACTGGAAAAACTCTAACTCGGTGGCCAGTTTTTGTTGACCACTTCACTACGATTATTGTCTCGCCTGTGGTCGAATCGAGTCATCGGCGGCTCCTGAGGAACTACTCTCCCAACCACACGCTACACCATTCCGCAGTGAAGAAGGCTCCATCTGCCCAGGAGGAGCGGCAAAACGTCACGTAATTCTTGGGACTGATTTCAAAACTGACATTGCATTATTTTCATTCCCGCTAACAGAGCCGTTCCAACTCTTGCCCGGCAGTATAGAAGCTGATTCTGTACTTAGAACACTATGCGAAGCTATGGCCAAGGCTGCGTGTCAAACACTAGATATTGAACCGGGAGAAGTTCTAGCCGAATACCGCCCAGCTTTGACAGAAAAAGGCGCAAGCGGTAACGAAGTTGAAATTTTCCTATATGACACATTGGCAGGAGGTGCAGGGTTTTCGACCGAACTTGTGAATCGGGCAAGAGAATTGTTTGAGCACACGCGAAATCTTCTAGCAAGTTGTCCAGAAAACTGCGACACATCCTGCTATCGCTGCCTGCAAAGTTTCCGCAATCGAATGGACCACTCGCTCCTAGATCGCAAACTCGGCATTCAGTTTATTGAACATGCGTTTGATGGTGGATATCCGCCTTATCCTGCCGAGCGTACTCGACGATCGCTTGATCTTCTCGCCCGTGATCTGATTCGGCAGTATGGAACCGAATTTTCTTTCTCTCGTGAAGTTCAACGATATGACAATGAAGCTGGAGCTATAGTAATTCCAATTGTTGCTACACGCCTGGCTACGGGCGCAGAAACTTGGATATCACTCAGTTCGCCACTAGCCCCGGCGATTCCGACAGATCATAAACTCCAGAAACTTAGTCCTCAAGGGTCAGAAAAAATGGAGTGCGCAGATGACCTTATTATTCGTAGACATTTACCAGAGGCAAGTTTGCAACTTCGAGGAAAACTGAGATAAGACCATAGTGAATTTACACTTGGCGGCGACGGAGTCCTCGCCGCCCATTTACGAAATTGTTCATTAAAAGAAAATATTGATAATGTACTAGTCATTTATTCTAATTACTGGCTATTCTAGCTAGTAATTATTGTTAATACATATCAATTAACTATTGCTACTCCCTCCAGTCTTTCGTATAGAGTAGATCGTTATCGCTCAACTTGAGAACGGTATGAATACGCAACAATCGTTCAACTTTGGCACCGAATTTTGCGGCTTCATCAAATAAAGAAAAAGATCTACGGAACGCGGGAAGAAGCCCGCAGCGATATTTTTGATTACATCGAAATGTTTTATAACAGTAAGCGTCGGCATGGTTCTAGCGATCAGATGTCACCGACAGAATATGAAAACCAGTATTATCAACGGCTTGGAAGTGTCTGGATTATCCGTGGCGATTCATTCATAATATCTAAAGAGTAAAATGAACAAGTCGATATCTATTACTGTTTGTCAGTCAACTTTGCCCATAAAGGTAATGGGAAAAGAGAATTGATCGGATATGGATTAGCCTCATCTCGACTAAGACGCTTCTGTTGATGTATTTTACTGTTCACGAATTCAACCTTAGAATAAGGCTTGAGGTAACAAGGTAATTTTTTAAACCTCTCGAGCATTGGCCCAATCTCTTGTTCAGCCCAAACTTTCATCAGCGACAATTCTGGTGACGTGTTTTCCTCTACGTCAGGAATACCTGAAAAATAGTCTTCTACGCTTTGATAGCGATGAAGCGATGAATTCTGGAGTTCATAAGAAACGCCCATGTTGAACAGAGTGTGACGAATAATACCTGTTACTAATTTTGCATAATCCCGAGTGGTCAGTTTAGTGTTAAAATTTTTCATATTAATAAGGCCAAACCCTTCTGACCCCATACCTATCTCGTACCGCAGGTCAAAATCTAATAAAGAAGCTACGAGTCTAGGAACCTGCTCCATTTTTTTTATTAATCCTGTATTAACACTTTTATACCAGTTACTTAGAGCATCTATCACTCCGGCAGAATGTTTGTGTTCTTGTCGCCCCCAAAGATCAACAGTCGATGATTTATTATATGCCTCAAGGATCTCTGCCTTTATAGCCTCCATTACGCTATCAATCTGCCCAAGATTAATCATGTTATTGAGCATATCCGCATTAAAATCCATACGGAACTGATGTTTATCCTTTATCGAAGTGCACATCTCTTTGAAGAGTGAAACTGGTTCAGAATTCATCTGAGTAGGCCAGATCAACTGATCAAAAGTCGCTTTCAAATGCTTACCAATCTTTTTCGCCAAACGACCTTTAACTTCAGATTGAAATGCTGCCGTATCTTCGTCGTTATTTCTCTTTTCAATGAGATCAGTTAACTCGTCAAGGCTCAGGTTACTATTAAATAATGGGTTATCTGTCTCAAATATCAGAAAGGGACTTTTGTTTATATCTTGCCAAGTTTGGACGATGTATGTAGACAAAGATAAATTATCGAAAGCAAGCAGAGGATGAAAAACAGATAGAGGATCACGCAGAATAGTATACATCGCATAATAAGAATAAGGGTGAACTTCATTATCAGAAGCAAAAGCAATTCCCTTTTTCTCAATCTCTTGCAGCAGTGATATGCGCCCCATCCTCTCGTCTTTCAACAGCATACCCACAATCTCATTACTTCCTTTCCCCTCCGCTAATAATTTCAGTACATCATCACACACGTTCTCATATTTTTTAGCTTCATGCACAAGTTGAATACGATTTTTAAACCCCTGGGCACCATGGCTTATGTATTGTTGTCTGCTATAGATAGCCAGCAAAAGCACCTGTTCCCAAGCCATTTTCTGGATGTTCTGTGTGGCACTAATTAATGCTTTCACATCTATACCAAAAACATTCTTATATTTTTGATTATTTTTAATTTTTATCACTCCTCTGCTTATGTCGCCAAACCTAGTCGAAAAAAAGATAACAACACCCAATTCATATCATAAAACAACCAATATCTACAGTAAAGTAAAAAACACCAAGAATAGGGTATGGAAATCCAAACAAAAAACAAAAAACCTTACCCTAAACTAGTAGTTATAGTATTTTTTCTATAAAAAAATAGACATTGCATACCCAGATAGAGCTGATATTGTAGGAGATACTCAGTAGCGAGTATCTATCGTTATCGAGCATTGAATCCGTTTACTATGGTTTTTACGAAGCATGGTGACACCATCGGAGTTGCTATTTATAGCATACGCCGCAAAGAATCAGCCGAGGAGGCTTACATGGCAAACGATGTAAATCCCAACCCCCAAAATTTGCCCAGCACTTCAGTTGCGGATATTCCCCAACTTGTAGCGCAAGCTAATGAGATACATGCTGGTGCAACTAAAATTAGCGCTCAAAAGATCGTATTCGATAACGGAACGATCTATCAAGATAATGGTACTAGCCATATTGTGGCTGGAAACGGTGGGATTGTTGAAGTAACTGAGAAAACTACAACGGTTACGATTGCTAATCCAGGGATTTCGTTGAAAGAAGCACTACCCACGGTAGTTGAAACGTATACGCAAGAAGTAGCCGCAGCATTTGCAAACACATCGCAACCATCAGTATCAGTACAACTTAATCCCCCCGATAAAAAATAAGAGGGGTCCTACGGCGAGTACTCCCTGCTAATCTCCTTAACGGGATAGTAGGCTCGCCTGTACGTTGCTGATGAAGAAATTACTAATATCGGGTGTATAAATCAGCGGGGGCAGGTCACTGTTGGTACAGAGCAGACTACCCTTGTAGATATAACCATCGTTACGACTGCCAAGTTCAAATCAATTTATGTAACCCGGCCTATTGGTGGTCATTCTGGTGGTCTTGACAGGATGAATATTCCGGTTTAGCTTAATTATTAGCCACTTGCTGGCAAAGGCGATCCCAGTCAGAGGAGCCAACTTCTTGTTTTCACGCATTCATTCGAATCCGCGTATCATTATAATTCAATGCGTTAGCGTGGAAATCTTACCGATGCATATCTTTTTTATGTATGCACCGCAGTCGTTTGGTAGTCCATAATTAGGGTCCATCAGATTCAATTATGGGGCTGACTTCAGCACGTCATAATTCATATTCCGCAACTCAAAACCATCTATCATCCCTGAATAAACCTCTGATTCGCTCTGTTTATACCTACTCGTTAATCCCGGCGGTTCCCCAGAAAAGTATCAGTAATCAAATTTTTCGTATTATTGGCAGCCTATTCGTTACCACGCTAATATCGCAGCACTTCAAGACGCAACAAAACGATAGTTGCGGGTACGCCTTCAGAACGATGTCATCTTTCCTGACAATCGTTTTCACCCAGAAACCCTGCGGCGACATCAAATGACCAGGTTATTATCGGTCGCATGTCATCCCGTTCATTTATCCTCATTCTCCCGAATAAGCATATAACGCTGGATCAACTGCTCCAGCCTCCGTTCAACCTCTTTTACCTGCGCGGTAGACATATCACCCGCTTTTTGTTGTGCATCCAACTGACGCAGCAACTCCTCTAGTGGCGGAGTCCTGTCCAACGACTGACGAATGGCAAAGACCTGTGTTTTCAACTCAGAACCAGTGATATAGCGCCCTTTAACACCATCCAGCGCATTCAGTTGGGCGGTTAGTTGCTGTAATCGCTCCTGAGCCTGATGCCAGTCATTAAGGGACTCTTCACTTGCTGCATCGCTGGTCAGTTGTTGTTTCCATGCCTGAGTCAGAGCTTTGGTTTGTGCTGATTCTGGCCATAATGTAAGCGCCTGTTGTACCAATTGTTGGCGGTAATGCATTGCCCATAATGACGAAACCCCATCAAGTTGTTGGCGGGTTGCCGTCAGTAATGGCGTGGCTAGCGCTGCAAGTTTGTCGGGTTGTTGTGCGACAAGCTGTTTTTGTTCTGAGTCACTGAGCACGGCAGGGAGTGTTTGCACCGTTGCCAGCAGGCGATTACCAGGTAATCCCTGCTGCCATTGTTGCACGCTCCACAAACAACCACCCCCGATAGCTGCCATCACCAGTGCGCCTACGATAATCATAATCTGTGCCCGACGACCACGGGGAGCCAGAGGGACCGTGTCATCTCCCCCATCCACCACATAAACAAATTGCCTGGCAGGTGCCAGCTCGATATCGAGCGCTGCATGTGAACTTATCACTGGGACAGTCGGAGATAAGCCGCCCGTATCGCCACGGCTGTCCAAACTTTCCAACCGCACTGCCGCGTTATGCACGAGCGTGCGCAATGTGTCAAACTGGCTCAGGTGCTTCAGCTCAAGTTGCTGTAACGTGTCACACAGCTGTCCCAATCGTTGCTCTATCTGATACAGCAGGCCGAGATCGGCATACTGGAAATACAAACTTCTCAGTACATGTTGAAGGCGGGAAACCAAATTGCTCAGGATTTCCATACGGGCATGAACCTGTGGGGGCCATACCGCGCCCCACTGATGGCGAATAAGGGCCACCAGTATGGATAGACCTTCATTTAGTCCATGCAACCCACTAGTTCGAGTTCGGGCCAGCGTGTACCATGCACAGGTCTGTAACTCAACGCCATTCTTCTGGAATAACGCCAGTGCGAGCTGTTCGGCTTTATGCCAGTCAACATCAGGACGAGCCGGGTGGGTCAGTTTGCCGATTTCATCACGCAGGGCAATATAGTCCGCCAGTAAGCGCGGATCCGTGCCCGTTTTCAGGTGTTGTTTGAATAGCGAGTTCATCGCACGCTCCTTCTGTTAAATGATGGTCGTATCCAGGTAATGCTGATGCTTCAGGTGACGTATCAGTATTTTGCCCTCCGGCATAAACTCCGTACCGTAACGCACCAAACCCACTCCGTTCAGTTCCGCTTCAATGCCGTACCCCAGTTTCCCTGGTTCGCTCTGAGCAAGAAGCACCACCTTTATCGCTTTCAGCCGGGGTTCGTATTTAAGTAACACCTCTGAAAGCAGTGATATCAGCTCATGTGCCGTACCAGGCATGCCATGAAGGATTTTGCTCATATCCGGTAGGCCATAATCTGGCAGATGCGCCAGCGTACCTGCCCGACAGTTCAGAATGCGTTGCATATTGTCGAGAACCGACAATATCAGCTGATTTTTGTCACTGACCTGGTGCAGCGCCAGCCCGCCGGTAAAATTGCCCAGCAGTTGTTCATACAGCGAAGGCGAAGAAGAGCCAGACATTATTTCTCCTCCGGTAACAGTCTCAGGGTGCGAGTACTCAGCTCAATAATTCTGGGCTTATCAGCATCTAGCTCATCCCGTCTCAGTACCAGCCGCCAGCTATTCAGCTCAGTATCAGGTGCACGAAAGAGAGCTGCGATCGCCACATAATTAGCATCTTTGTTCATCGGAACATCGAGCGGCTTCGCACTTCCTGGCGTCACCACCAGGCTGTTACTCGCCAGAAGATCCGTTCCCAGCTGCGTGTCCCCTTCGAGAACCAGTTGCTCATAGCTGGCTTTGTCAAAGCTGCTTCTGTCTTTGAGCTGATAAACCCGCAGCATCACCGCCTCAGGTGACGGTTCTGTTTCCTGACTGTCAGTATTGAGTACCGCACGGGCTACGATATCCAGATGCAGAGTTTTAATTTGTTTGAAAAAAAGGGATTTTGTGGTGGAAGAGACGCTATCCGACACACTCTGCGTCAGGCCGCAACCCGCGAGACAGAATGCCAGCGCAGGAAGCAGATATTTACAGCGACGGCTTGTGGTAATAGTAAACACGACGGTTTCCTTGTGTTGGCGTTGCAGGTGACAGGCCGGAGTAATGGCCCAGCTCAACGGTATAGTGTGACGGCATCGATGTGGAATCATCGTCCCCGGATAAGCCCAGAACAGCATTGAGCCCCAGCCGGAGCATGTCAGCCCCCAGTAGCGGAGCAGGCAGGAGCAGGGTTGGTAACGCCAGTTCTATCCGAGCTTTGTAACGCCAGCCGAGGTAGACCCGCAGCAGCACCATAAAATCGCGATAACACTGCCCTTCTGGCAACCAGCCCTGCGCTTCGGGTTTATTTTCGGTAGACAACGTAATCAGTAACTGGCTGTTCGCATCCTGCGCTTCATCTCCCAGAACCGTTCGCCCATCCAGCCACAGCGACGTATCGTCATAAAAACCGGCGGGAGAGGCAATGGGTACCGGACGCAGACAATGGGGTTTCACCGTCGCCTGGGTAAATGGGGCCAGCAGCCGTACCAGTGCCTGAACCCCTTCCGCCGTTCGCGCAGGCTGTCGCATGATCCCCAGTAGGGCCAGGAACCGCGATACCGGCGTAGCAACATGATTCTCTGTACCGGGAATCCCCAGACCGATGAGTCCTAGCAAACATTGCGAGGTTTTATCCTGACCACCAGGCTCAAACGTCGCCGGGTAGGAGTATTTACGCCAGATACGGTAGAACTGCGTGAGTATGCGGTGATTAAAAATATCGAGAAAGGCTTCCAGTGACTCATGCCCTTCCCGCTGTTGCGTGATGTCGTCGATATAACCTGTGGGTAAAGGTGAATCGACACCATACAGCCCCATAAACGTCGTTCGTACCGTCGGACGGGCGTCGGGATACTGAGCATCATGCTCAATTGCTTTCAACTCACTGACTGGAAACCCCATTCCGGGATGTGGTCTAAAACGTATCGGGTCATCAGCAGGATCTGCCGTACTGCCTAGGGCGGGTTTATCCGGCGCCAGGCGTTCCAGCAACTGACAAAAGCGGTAAAAATTGATGCGCCCAATATCGCAGCCCAGTCGCCGGGTTAACCGGGTATGCGCCGATTGTGATTCTCGTTCCATTCGAGGCGTTCTCCGGTAGGTTGCAACGTTAATATCAGGCGGTTAAACAGATGGATATCGGTATAAAGCGCAAAGAAGTGGTTAAGCATTTCGCCAAACAGACTGATATCTCCAGAACCAGCAAAACCATGGCTGTCGAGCGTGATATCAATTTCGACGCCGCGGAGCAGATAACCCTGCTCAAAACGTTCAATTTCGCGGTGTTTCACGTCGACAATCGCCGTCAGCCTGCGGCGGTTCATCTCATTGTCCGTCCAGTCATAAAGCGCCAGCGTGCCACGCAGCACGTCTGGGTTATCCATCATCCACAAAAAACTACTGCCCAGATGGCTCAATATGCGCCAGTGGAAGCGATCGCGATTCGGCGGGTAGCAGGGTTGCGTCGGTGCGCAGAGGTTACGCACCCGAACATTGGCGGCGGTGGTTTTTACCACCGTGTCCAACACCGTGCTCTGCAATGCCTTACGCGGGAGTTGGCCATTAGTCCCGGTCAGACTCAGGGACAGGTTTTCATCCTCCGGTACGCTGTGGTCATCAAAGGCCTCACCGCCCAATATCAGCCAGGTATCATGCAAGCCTGACGGGCCGCGCTTGACCCGCGTATGGTAGTAATACTCCGGAGCTTCATGGCGCAACATGCCGCCCTTATGACGGAAACTGCTGAAGGGAACATACACCTGCTGCCCGGAATGGCGAGACGAAGTGACCGAATCGACCGAGTAAATTTCGGTATGTCCGTCCTGGATACGCATCGGCCGCAGCAAGTAGTCGGTTTGCAATGAATCCAGCCGTAGCGGATCGGATTCCAGCGAGAACAAATTGATAACCGGAACGCTGTGCAGGCGCAGATTTCGCTCCGAGAAGGTGAAGTCGTACTCCCAGCGTGTTTCCAGCACCACTTCAATCTCAAACCACGGCAACTGGGCTGGCAGGACCACGTTTTGCAGGCCCAGCAGTTCGACAAACATAAACTTTTCGCGGAAGGTGAAGTACTCCAGAAGCAGTTGGTAACCGCTAAAACTACTGTCACCTTTCGGCCACAGGCCATCCTGTTCACCAAAGCCCTGAGGGACAAAGTGACCATCGAACGGCTGACGATCGGGCAGCCCCGGCAAACGTATCCACAGGCGTGTCGCATTGAGGGTCAGCGCTTCATGTAGCGCGCATGCCAGCGGAGCATCAGCGTCCAGATAGAGCGGCAGGCACTGTAAGTCAACCTGACTCCAGTCCGCCAGCTCGCCGCATTGAAAACGTAGACGAATAACTGAGCGGCCATCCGATTCGGTGTCCAGTTCAGCACGCTGCATCGACAGAGGTAACAGCGTGATATCCTGAGTCGTCGTGTAACGGCATCGAGTGTTGCGCTCGCCAATCGGCCGGGAGAGCACTTCAAACCCCCGGGGCATCAGCAAACCCTCTTTCATCCCTGTCCACTCTGGCATAAATTCAACAATCGACAGAGAAGGAATGGTCCGCAGGTAATGCGGCCACAGCAGGCTGACCAGCCCTTCAGTGAGTTCCGGCAGATCGTCATCGAGTTTTTCACGCAGGCGCCCCATCAGAAAAGCAAACCCTTCAAACAGGCGCTCAACATAGGGATCGCGCGCACCCGTTTTATCCAGATTTAATCCAGCCGCCTGATCGGGATGTGCGTGGGCAAATTCTTCACCGGCTTCACGCAAGTAACGCATTTCGGCGTCAAAATAACGCAGTGTTAAGTCGTCCATAGTTTCTTCTTAAGAGGATATAGATACGGTAATGATCCTGAATTACGTTTTAATTACGTTAATATGCATCTAAGTGAAATAAGCATATCCATACTTTTAAATATCCACTATGGACATATTTCTTTGCTGCGAATTTAATAATTAACATCGTCATGCTTCCGATCACTGCGACTCGTTACATTCTCAGAAAGACGGTATACTTCCTGCCCATTAAAAACCTTCTCTTTTTTACCATCAGAAATTTTCACCCTAAAATCAGCTCCTTTCTCGGAGAAAAGATATGTAATATTTTGGTCCTCTCTCGCAAGTATAAAAACAGCAACAACCTTACGTTCTGCCGCAGTGAGCTCAAGAAAAATTTTATCCCCGCCACCAACAGGCTCCATCCATGGCTTAAAATTGTCAGCAACGACATAAATTGTTTTCCCACATGAGTTAACGATATATATTGCCCCTCCAAACGGACGTTGCGATGTGCACCCTGAGATCAGACAGGTAGCTATATAGATCATTGATAATTTACGCATCAAATTTAACCCTGCTGAGCCATATTAAACCATTGACATCCTCATTTACGGCCACACTACGTGAATAAACATCAGAAGCACCCAGATGATGATCGGAATACTTAATTAAATCTATTTCACCCGCATTTGGCATTGGAGTGCCAGTCAATGCTTCTTGCGTAAATACCGTCGAAGTCCCTTTATGACTCCATGAATAATCAGGGGAAGAATGCGGAGCATATTTATTAAGCACAACATGCCCCAATTCATGGGCAGCATCTAGCTTAAACTGATTTTCAGTCGCAATATAACTGTCTTTCTCCTTTCCCTGAAGATATCTATCATAATAATAACCCAAATTATGATTCACTTTCCTGAATCCTGCGAGACTCGTAGAACGGCCATATTCATTATCCAGATTTTCTATCAGATCAAACTGGGAAACTGTATATAGGGCGGGAGTTTGCCATATGTTACACGATCCAATTCACGCGCCACCGGTATCCCCATAATCAGATGTGTCGGATCACCTTCGAGTATCACTCCCCCGCAGGTTGTTTTGTCACCCATGACCAGGTAATAACCCATTGCCATATATTTTCTCCTTTGATTAACCGCACAGCACAGTGGCTCGTGCCGGATCGAGGGCGATAAGCCCGGCCAGCAGTACATCCATTTCCGGGCCTGATCGTGCTTTATCAGCCTCGCTGCGCCCGGACTTCATCCGCAGCAGTTTGAGCCTGCGTGCTTTAACCTCAAACAACAGTCCCGGCTCCCACTGGTTCAGTGTCAGTTGACCGGCGCGTTCATTCAGCTCACCCAGCAAATGCAGCGCCATCTCATTTTTACCGTACTGTTCTGCCACCCGAGCCATCAGCAGCCTGAGCAGCCATTGCTGGCGAGGGGTCGTCATGCCGGGCCGCTGCTGTAACCAGCTCAGTGCTGCTTCCGTTCCTTCGCTATCTGCAAGTAGCAGGGCTTCCGGCTCCAGTTGCAGAATATCGTCCTCACCGGTCTTCACCGCCGTACCGCTCTGCTCCTGGTTCCAGTCTGCTGGCGAATCCAGCACCTGCTGAGTTATCCAGTTTTGCGTCACCTCATCGGCAAACGGCATACCGTCGTTATACGCCAGCCCTTCCAGCCCCGGCAGGCGCATCAGCAGCAGGCGTAGGTCCTGCTTAATGATTTCGGCCCAGTGGTCGCACGGTGAGGGCAGTTTCGTCAGTGCCTGATAGAGATACCACTGCACGTCTAGCCAGAAGTGGTTAACACTTTCACTGAACATGCTGTCGGCCTGCTCCAGCAGCTCCTGCCAGCTCTGTTGCAGATACAGACGTTTCAACTGGGCGCGATAGTCCCCGCGAGGGGCAATTAATCGTGTTCGACCAGTTGCGTCCAGAGGGGGTAACTGATGTACCGTATCCCAGCGCACACATTTCATCAGGTGGTGGCCAGAGAGCCAACCCTGTGGCTGGTCGCTGAGATATTTTGCCAGCATCTTGCTCTGTTCCAGAAGCTCACGCCCTGACTGTACGGCTTGTAATTGCGGTGTGCTGCTATGCTCCGATGCATTCTGGATGCCTGACGTGATGTTTTGCGGCACCACGGCATCCAGCCCGCCCGATTGTGCCAACCGGTTTTCAAGCACACTATACAGAGCACTAAATTGCGGACGGGCAGCTTCATCCCATAAGCTCAGGCACTGCTCCGTCAGCGCCAGCGCCCCGGCGATACGCTCAAAATCAGGACGGGTGACCTCCGGATACCGTAACAAACTATCCAGCATCCGTTGCCCGGCCAGCCACTCCAGCGCCAATTTACGGCTATTGGCGCGTTGTGGATGAAGCGTATCACCATAGCGGGTGAGTAGCGCCGCCAGTAATTCCAGTCCTTCGGCCAGCCCCGCTTCACCATCGCGGTGTAAGCGTGCCCAAATGTAATACGTCACCACCCGTGTATCTTTACAGACCTCCGTCAGCAGTTTTTCTGCAGACTGGCACACCAACCCGGTATCCACACCAGAGATTTTATTCACCTCTTCGCGCATGCGCTGGAAGTCGTCATCATAGCCGGGGTCTTCCCCGGTCGGATGATCGGTCGTGACGGGAAGCAACCAGTTATCCCAGAGCGAAAGCCGGCTTTGTGCCTGTTGTATTAATGTCTGTTTTTCACAACCTGCAGCCATCAGCAGCGTTGATAATGTGCCCATATCAGCGTTATCCCTATCGGTGTTAACTCAGGCTGCGAACCACCGCCTGAAGCAGTTTGTTCATCACCGGCATTGACAAACACCGGCGCTATCCACTTCATCACAAACTACCGTTCGGTTTCCGGATGCCACATATCCCGACCGCACCAGCATCAGTTGTGCGTGATGCGCAAGTGATGTAATGATCATCTTTTATTGACCCTTCATTTATCCGACTACCCAACTCACGCGGTTCATCACCAGAGAGTTCGCTCTGTGCTGACGTGTCTGCACCAAATATCTGCGCCGGTAAACGGAAGTTCTTTAACTCCAGCAACGCCAGTGGCCCGCTACCGCGCTCAGTGCGCAATATCCACCGTAACTGCCGTTTGTCCGGCGCGGTGAACGTGAGTTGCCAGCGACTTTCATCCAGTTGTTTTGTTTCAGCCTGTGCCAGCCAGCGGATAAATCCCAACGAACCGGGGTAATTCCCCTGTAAACGCGAGCCTGCATCAATGCTGGTCCACGTCAGTTGCGTACCCGGCTGGTAGGTGTCCCCCGGCCAGCGGAACCCCTGCCAACTTTCCATCTGGTTAAAATAGTGCAGTTTCTGTCCGTCAATCGTCAGCATCGTTTCCACCACCTCCGGAGCCGGACGCGCACGCAGTTCAAAGTGGATCCCCTGACTTCCTGAGGGATATAAAATGCCGGAGAGCTCACCTAACTCATTGACCGCCTTCAGAAAGGCCGGATTAACCGTCAACTCCTGGGTGTTTAACGTATTGGCTACCCAACGATGACCTTCTTTGTGCAACAGACCATCCAGCTCACGGATGAGAAACTGGTCAATCCGACCGCTTTCCTGACGGATAAAATCCGCCAGTGCGGGCAGGGAAACATCGCTGTCGCTGTCAGCAAACGGGTATCGCCCTGCAAAGGTTTCGTCCCACTCATTCACAACGCTGTCACGCCACTGGTCGTTCAGGCTCGCCGCCGTTGGCTCAAGCACCGCCTGCCAGGACTGTTTCAGCGGTTGGACAAACATCGTCTGACCGAAGCTACTCCACTCAGCCCCGAGACTGGCCGCCACCAGGCTGCCGTATTCCTGACTGTCGGTGAGGTCAACACTTTTGCCCCGGAAGACAGTCTGGGCCAGTAGCTGCATCATTTCCTGTGGCTCAGCGGCATCCGCAATCTGCTGAAGCTTCAGCCGTACCCGTGTTACGCGGGTCAGATAGGTTTGCAGACTAAGAACATTATCGCCGGAGTAAACCGCCGTGGCGGGCGCTTTTCCCATCAGCGCCAGCAGGGGGCCAAAGGTTTTATCCAGTGGGCCTGTCAGCTCTGGGTTTTTCTGATCAATTACCGGAGTCTCTTCTTTTTTAGCAGCAAGCAGCTCTTTGGCAGATTTTATCAGGGAGTCCGATAAGGCGGCATGCTGCCGTCCTGTCTGCCCCTGCTCTGCAAGCGTGTTCATCAGCGCTATCAGCGGTGACTGGCGAACGTCGCTCATCAGGGTGAGCTGATCGGTCACATCAGAGAGGTTCTGCGCTTTGTTCCAACGTAAGCTGTTCAGAAAACGCAGCCAGGTGGCGGAGAAATCTGAGAAATAGCGCTCAATAAGTCGCTGTTGCAGCACTTCAGGCAGCACATCATTGCTGATTTGCTTACGGTTATCGCTGAGCACCCAGTCGATTTCATCACGCCTCGCGGTGACCGCGCTTTCAATCGCTGGTTGTACCGCTTCTTCCCACGCCTTGCGGGTAAACACGCCCGGAATGCGTTCATCAGTGGTAAACAACTGGCGGGCATCGGTGTCACCGGTCATCTCTTCAAGCGTCATATCCGCATAATTGCGCCGCGCCGCCGCAAGGATGTTCTGGTAAACGGTGTTATCGGCATTCTTTCGCCCTATCTGCCCTAGCAATACCTGGCGGGCCTGTGCAACCAGCGCACTGTCGGCGTTGATTTTCCAGCCGGGTTGAGCCGCGAGGTTCGCGGCATAGAAAGACCATAAATCCGGTGCCAGGCTCTGCCACAGGCCTGGCGAAATCCCCTGGCGCTGCGGCTCTACCGACTTCATCACACCGCTGAAAAAATCAGGCTGCGCTTTTTCCGGATGCGCCATCATCAGATAGGCTTTTAACTGGTCATAGCCGATTTTTGCCATTGAGGCTCGTTGCTGACTGTCCGGTGGCAGATTTACCAGTTGCGTGAGTTTCTGATGCAGGCTTTGTGCGGCGGCATCGCGTATCAGGTTCTGGCTGGCCGGCCCATACCACGCCCAGAGTGCATCCAGTAGCTGCGGGTTATGATTCAGGCCAAAGCGCAAATACCAAGGTGCCCCCTCAGTGCTCTGCTGTTGCAGCCTCCCGATATCATTACGCAATGCCTGCAATGCAATCAATTGCGCATCCGACACCTGGCGACTGTTTACCAGAGAGTGCGCACGCTGCGCCGATGCCACCATCTGATGGCGATTAGCGGCAAACGCAATCACACTCCCCACGCCCCACAGTAATATCAGCGCCAGCAGGCCGTGATGCACCCCCTGCTCCCATGGCAGACCAATACGTTTACCGTATGCTCGCGGGCTGTCATCAGCCACGCACTTCCAGAGCACAGAGTGTTCGTGACGATGCTCATGCAACCCAACAACGGCCTGCGGCGGGGTCGCCAGCGGCAGGCTGAACATCACCCCGCGCAGCGGAATTCGTCTGGCGTACTCCGCTATCCACGGGCTTAATTGCTGACGCCATTGTGCAATACCGCCCTGCTCCAGTTCGTACCCCAGACGCAGTAAAAAATCATGGGATTGCGACTGAAATACCTGTTGTAAACCCTGTTCGCGGAGCGCAGGCAACAGCGACTGCAACTGCTGCACCACTTTCTCCGGCGTGACATTCTGAGAAAACTGCACGCCAACAGGCTGGACCAAGCGTTCATCCTGTGACCAGCGGCTGTCGCACACCTGCCAGAGCCAGACGGAGGGTTGAAAACGCAGCACCGCCCCCATTTGCTGTAACGTGCGTAAACCGTTATCTATCCAGCCCGGCGCTTGGCTTTGTTCCGGCGACAGCGCCCAGGCCACCCCGTCGAACGGGCGACTGCGGCGGATCAGGCGCAGGGCCGCATAAAGGGACACGTCGAGGCTGCCGTGCAGACTCCCGCCGTCAATTATCACCGTGCGTTCCCCTTCCAGCCATTGCTTTTGTTTCAATGTCGGAGCAAGCGATGAATTTACACAAACCAATCACGAAAACCATCAATAACACTTGTAATCGCAAACAAGCAGAAAAAATTAATCAATAAAAATACCATTCTGTTTTTACTCATTCTATGAATATATGCCCGTTCAACGGTATGCTCTGAATGGAAAACTCACGTCTTTATTTCATAACTCTTTATCTAGCTCTCAGCTGCCAGGAACTCAACTCAGAACAGGTTTTCACGTTCAAATACACTCTGCAGGCGAATTTTTTGCAGCATCCATCACTTAATTCGCCAGGCGGCTGAAAATTAGTTACTATCCGAATCCCCAATCTGCCAGGCCGACTGATGTCCACCATTATCGATACCTTCGTTGCCCCGCCGTGCCATGACGAGATTGACATTCTCTATCAGGACGAGCATCTGCTGCTTATCAATAAACCCAGCGGCCTGCTGAGTCTCTCAGGGAAAAATCCGCAAAACCTCGATTCAGTGCATCACCGGCTGGTAAACACGTTCCCCGGCTGCACGCTGGTCCATCGATTAGATTTCGGCACATCCGGGCTGATGGTCATTGCGCGTAATAAAGTCATTAACGCGGCGCTGTGCCAGCAGTTCAGCCAGCGCGCGGTGACCAAGATCTACAGCGCCCTGCTCTGCGGGCATCTGGACAATGACGAGGGGATGATAGACGCGGCGATTGCCAAAGACCCAGCACTGTTCCCGCTGATGTCGATTTGCGGCGTTCACGGCAAACCCGCTCGCTCCCGCTATCGGGTTATTGAACGAATGAATCGTGAACAGGAAGACGGCACGTTTCTGGCGTTAACGCGAGTCGCGCTAATCCCGGAAACCGGGCGAACCCATCAACTGCGCATTCACTGCCAGCAGTTGGGCCACCCTATTTTAGGCTGCGATCTGTACGGCGGACTTTTGCTGCCAGGCACAGAACAGACGCCACGGCTGATGCTGCACGCCAGCGAGCTGGATTTCGTGCATCCCGTCAGCGGAGAGCGGGTCTGTGCCCGCCATACTCCACCGTTCTGAGCACGAAAATCATTACCACATCAAATCGTCAGGAATTTTGAAATCCGCATACGGATCATCTTCGTCCTGCTCTTCCTGGCTCAACACACTGTTTAAGACAATACTGTCCGCATCGCGCTGGGCAATTTTGTCGGCAACGATCGCGGGGATAATTGCATATTCGCTCTTCCCGCTGGCATCCAGCACTAAACGCGCAATCGCCAGACGACCGCTGATCAGCTGCGCCTGTGTGGTCTTATCGACAGCGATTTTTTTGATCAGATTATTGTCGGTGAAGTTGAAATCGATGTTGCCTCTTGAGATATCGATGCGGTTCATCTCAATCAGCTGCTTCACCTGCGCTTTAAACTCTTTTGCCAGCGTCGCCTGTTTTTGCTGTTCGCTCAGCTGTTTATCACGCTCAAGCTGTGCCTTTTTATTTTCTTCCACCGCTTCTCTGGCCTCGCGAGCCTGAACGCGTGATTTTTTAGCCGTTCTCTGGACTTTAGCTATTTTTTTGCTGGAGACTAATCCGGCTTTGAGCATCTGCTCTTGTAAGGTGAGTTTTGTCATCTTCGTATCTAAACCAGTTGAATAATGACTGGGATTATACCTGTAATTTTCGAGGCTGTGTCAGTTGCCAGACCGCAACGATGGGTAACATGCGCTCAAAATTCATGAATCAACCTAATAAGGCTTTGCGCATTCCCTCTATTATCGAATAAATCACTCTGCGCTATGCTGGTTATCACACAGAGCGGAAGGAAAAAGTCATGAATACGGTCACACTGAATAACGGTATTGAAATGCCCCTGCTGGGCTTTGGCGTTTTCCAGATGACGGATGCCGCCGAATGCGAACGCGCTGTCGTTGATGCCATTGAAACCGGCTATCGTCTGATTGATACCGCCGCTTCCTACCAAAATGAAACCCAGGTCGGGAACGCGCTTAAGCAAAGCGGCATCGCCCGCGATGAACTGTTTGTCACCACCAAACTGTGGCTGCAGGGCACGCATTACGCTGGCGCGAAAGCCCAGTTCGAACGATCGTTGAACCGTCTGCAGCTGGATTATGTTGACCTGTATCTGATTCATCAACCCTACGGCGATGTTCATGGCGCGTGGCGTGCAATGGAAGAGTTGCAGCAGGCCGGGAAAATTCGCGCGATTGGCGTGAGTAATTTCCATCCGGACAGGCTTGCCGATCTTATCGCGTTTAATCGAGTGGTGCCGGCCGTCAATCAGATTGAAGTGAACCCCTTCAACCAGCAGCTTCAGGCGGCGCCGTGGATGCAAAGTCGCGGTATCCAGCCTGAAGCCTGGGCACCTTTTGCAGAAGGGAAAAACGGTCTGTTCCAGCACCCTGTTTTAACCGCGATAGGTGAGAAATACGGTAAAAGCGTGGGTCAGGTTGTTCTGCGTTGGATTTTTCAGCGCGGCATTGTTTCGCTGGCAAAATCCGTGCGAAAAGAGCGAATGGTCGAGAACATCAGTATTCTCGATTTTGAACTGAGCGCTGAAGATATGCTGCGCATTACCGCGCTTGATACTGCCACCAGCGCATTCTTCTCGCATCGCGATCCGGCGATGGTGGAATGGCTGACGGGGCGCAAGCTGGACGTCTGATTCCGGCGGGTCACATAAAAATGCCTGCGATTAAGCAGGCTTTTTTATGCATCAAATCTGATAATCAATCGCCACTTCTTCCGTCTCCATCACCTGACGCTTAATTTCATCCACCGACAGTCCAGCATTGCACAGTTCGATAAAGCGCCAGACATAGTTGCGTTGCAGCTGCCCACGTTTAAGCCCAAGCCAGACGGTGTTGGCGTCGAAAAGATGGCGCGTATCCAGACGCACCAAATCGCCCAGCTCACGTTCGCCGCCCGACTGCTCCGCGACCAGCCCGATTCCAAGTCCCAGCTCAACGTAAGTTTTAATCACATCCGAATCCTGCGCGCTCAGCACAATATCCGGCGTCAGCCCTTTGCGATTAAATGCTTCATCAATGCGCGAGCGCCCGGTAATGCCCTGACGATAGGTAATGAGCGGCCATTTGGCGATATCTTCGAGAGTGAGAGGCGAAACCTGATGAAGCGGATGATCGGCGGGCAAAAGCAGGCTGTGATGCCAGCGGAACCAGGGGAAGGCCACCAGCAGCGGATCGTTACTCAGGCGCTCACTGGCGATACCGATATCCGCCCCGCCGTTTTGCAGCAGCACTTCAATCTCCTGCGGGGTGCCCTGAATCAGCTCCAGACGCACATCCGGGAAAAGCTCACGAAACGCCTTAATCACCGGCGGCAAACTGTAGCGTGCCTGCGTGTGGGTAGTGGCAATGGTCAGCACCCCGGACGCATCGTTGGTGAAAAGATCCGCCAGCCGACGGACGTTGCTGGCTTCGTTGAGAATGCGCTCCGCGATGGTCAGCAGCGCCTTACCGGGCTCGGTCATCCCCAGCAGACGCTTGCCGCGACGGATGAAAATCTCGATCCCCAGCTCTTCTTCCAGCTCGCGGATGTGGCGGCTGACGCCTGACTGAGAGGTGTAAAGCATGTTGGCGACTTCGGTCAGGTTGTAGTCCCGCCTGGCCGCCTCACGGATAATTTTAAGTTGCTGGAAATTCACGATTCACTCCGGCGCATCTGACATGACCCTATTGTTAGAGTCAGCAGACCTGGAGAACAAATAATAAAAACCAGCATCTTATTCCTTTATGGAATATCAGCTCACAAGCTGCAGCTCACGATTCTCCAGCGAAGGACGGCTGACCAGCGACATCAGGATCTCTTTTACCGCCTGCGCCTGCGGAGACAGCGAGCCGCGCGCGGACATATTCAGAGACAGCGGCAGGCTCATGGACGGCGTGGTGATCCGCGCCATCCAGCCGTTCGCCGCGCTGCACAGCGAGCGTGCAGCAGATTCCGGCAGAACAGTGACGCCCATTCCGCTGGCAATGGCGGCGGTCAGGGTGGAGATGGAGTCGATCTCACCGATGATTTTTGCGGTCAGACGGCGCAGAGAAAACGCCTCGTCGACGCGCAGACGCACGGCGCTGTAATCGCGAGGTAAGAACAGATTCATCTCAGCGACAGCGGTTAAATCAATACTCTGGCCCGGACAATCCCGCGTGCCGACCAGATACAGGTCTTCTTTCAGCAACGGTTGGCTGGTGATCCCGGCAATCGGCGAGCGATCGTACAGTACCGCCATATCCAATTGGCCGTTCAGCAGCTTATCGTTCAGCACTGACCCGCTGTTTTCATGCAGATAAACCAGCACTTCCGGCAGCTCGGCGCGAACCGCCTGCAGCAGCGGCATGGTAATGGATGAGGCGGCCGTTCCCGGCGCCAGGCCAATCGACACCTGCCCGCTCAGGGTGTGTCCGACGTTGCAGACGGCCAGCTGCGCTTGCTCGCACTGACGTAAAATCGTGCGCGCATGGGTATAGAGGATCTTACCGGCTTCGGTGGGCGTAACGCCACGCTTGGTGCGGATCAACAGCTGCTGGTCCAGTTCACCTTCCAGAGTGGCCACCTGCTGGCTCAGTGCAGGCTGTGCAATATGCAGCACTTCTGCGGCCTGAGTCAGGCTACCGATATCGACGATTTTTACGAAGTATTTCAGTCGTCTTAAGTTCATTTTGCCCCCTGTTAAAATACAGTGCCGGTACTGGCGCTCATTGTTGTTAAGCGTTTTTGCAAGATGGGTGCCAGTTTTTACAGGAGGACCGATGAGTGTGCTAAGCGGCTGAAAATAAGGAAATCTAATCACTCAACGCGGTTTGATGACTGAAACAGCGGTTTAGGATCTGCCCCATAAGAGGTATGCCTGCACCACAATCGTGCGTTTTTGCTGAGAAAGGGAACACTTTGCTGAAATTGTCAGCAAACGATCACACGAGGCCGATCTCTCCTTTGACAAGCGTTATCGGGGTCGATAATATGCGCCCCGTTCACACGATTCCTCTGTAGTTCAGTCGGTAGAACGGCGGACTGTTAATCCGTATGTCACTGGTTCGAGTCCAGTCAGAGGAGCCAAATTTGAAAAGCCTGCTTTTAAAGCAGGCTTTTTGCTTTTCTGCGCCAGGTAAATTGCCTTACCCGGCCTAAAACGCTAACGTTTCGCTTCTACCCGCCATTTCCTCGTTAACGGCTTTTCGACCTCAACAATCAAGAACATCACGAACCCGATAATAAAGGTGATCACCCAGTAGCGGAACGGCAGGGATTCTGTACCAAACAGCATCTGCATAAACGGTGCGTAAATAATCAGCAGCTGTAACACCAGCAGCACCCCACTCACAATCCAGATCCCCCGGTTCGCCAGCAGGCCTTTGCTCAACGAGAATCCGTCAGAGACGCGGCAGTTCAGCATGTAGAACCATTGCGCCGTCACCAGCGTTTGCAACAATACGGTGCGGATAAACTCCGGTGAATAACCGCGCGGTTGCAGCCAGGCTTCCAGCACAAATGCGCTGACGGCGATCATTGAGCCGACAAACACCACGCGCCAGATGGCAAACCCGTCCATCACATGCAGATTAGGGTTGCGCGGTGGACGTTTCATAATGTTCGGTTCACCGGCTTCAAACGCCAGGCCAAACGACAGCGTGGCGGAGGTCGCCATGTTCATCCACAGGATCAGTACCGGCGTCAGCGGAATAAGATTACCCGCCAGCAAGGCAATAATAATCAGCAGCCCCTGCGCCAGGTTGGTCGGCATGATAAACAGAATGGTTTTTTTCAGGTTATCGTAGACCCGACGGCCTTCGCGAACCGCACTGGCGATGGTGGCGAAGTTATCGTCCGTGAGCACCATATCCGCCGCTTCTTTGGTCACCTCCGTGCCCTTGATGCCCATCGCGATACCGACATCAGCCTGCTTCAGGGCAGGCGCATCGTTGACGCCATCCCCGGTCATCCCGACCACTTCTTTCTTACTTTGTAGGGCCTGCACCAGGCGGAATTTATCCTCCGGGCTGGTACGGGCAAAAATATCAAATTTCTGCGCGGCTTCGCTCAACTGATGATCGTCCATCACCTCAAGTTCACGCCCGGTAATCGCACTCCCGGCATTGCCGATTCCCAACATTTGCCCGATGCTCATCGCCGTTTGCGGATGGTCACCGGTGATCATTTTCACGCGAATCCCCGCCCGCAGGCAGTCGCCGATGGCGGTAATGGCCTCCGGTCGCGGCGGGTCCATCATCCCGGCGATACCGAGCAGAATAACGCCCTGCTGCAAATCCGGATGGTCAAGGGTGGTTTGCTCAAAGCCCGCCGGTTTCCACGCCGCCGCCACCATGCGTAAACCTTCGCGGGCATACTCCTCGATCTGCGCTTCCCAGTAGGGCTGATTGAGCGGCTCAAGCCCGGATTCCGTCTGCTGATGCTGGCAAAGTCGGAACAGCACGTCCGGTGCACCGGTGATGAGAATCATCTCTTCATCACCGATGCGGTGTAGCGTCGACATGTATTTGTACAGGGAATCAAACGGGATTTTGCTACGCAGCTCCGTCTGCACAGGCGGAAGCGGGACTTTAGCGGCCAGCACCTTCAACGCCCCTTCGGTCGGCCCGCCGGTGATTTTCCACAGCCCCTGCTCGTCTTTCATCAACTGGCTGTCGTTACAAAGATCAACGGTGCGCAAATAACGTTCCAGTAGTGAACCGTGAGCCACCGTCACCGGCGTCGGATCGTCAATCGGATGAATATTTCCCACCGGCTCATAGCTGTCGCCTTCGACGCGATAAATTTTATCCGCCGTGATCACCGCCTTGACGGTCATCTCGTTCATGGTCAGGGTGCCGGTTTTATCGGAGCAAATCACCGTCATCGCACCCAGGGTTTCGACCGTCGGCAGTTTGCGGATAATCGCTTTCTGCTTCGCCATCGTCTGTACGCCGAGCGACAGAATAATCGATATAATCGCAGGCAGACCTTCCGGGACTGAGGCTACCGCAAGGCTAATCAGCGACAACATCAGTTCGGAAACCGGCATATCGCGGAACAGCAGGCTGAAGACAAACAGGGCCGCCATCATCACCAGGATAATAATGAAAATGGCTTTGCCGAGTTTATCCATCTGCACCAGCAGCGGCGTGCGGTGTTTTTCAATATCCGCCATCATCTGATTGATGTGGCCCAGCTCCGTTTCGCCTCCCGTTGCGACCACAATCCCTTTACCGCCGCCGGAACTGACGGTAGTGCCAGAGAACAGTAGATTGGTGCGATCCCCCAGCGGTAATTCCCCTTCCAGCCTGTCGGTGCCTTTTTCCACCACCGTGGATTCACCCGTCAGAATGGCCTCTTCCACCCGCAGGTTGTGCGCTTCAATGACTCTCAGGTCGGCGGGAATGCGATCGCCTGCGCGAATGACCACGATATCGCCCGGTACCAGCGCGGTGGTAGGAATTGTTTCATGATTCCCCTGACGAACCACAACGGCCTCGCTGGAGAGCATATTGCGGATGCTCTGAAGGGATTTTTCTGCATTACTTTCCTGAATATGGCCGATCAGCGCATTGATGACCGCCACGCCCAAAATCACCAGTGTATCGACCCAATGGCCCATGACGGCGGTCAGCACTGCCGCCGCCAGCAGGACATAAATCAGCACATCGTTGAAATGGGCTAAAAAACGCAGCCACGCGGGCTTTCCCGGTTTTTGCGGTAAGGCATTTTCACCGTATTGCGTCAGGCGAGCCGCCGCGTCCGCGCCGGTAATTCCGTCTGCTGAGCTGTTGGTTTGTGCCAGGGTTTCTTCTACGGAGAGCCGGTAAAAAGGTTGGCCCGGTTTATCTGTATTCATCAATCCGTCCTCAATTCCTGCAACGAAAATCGCCCGCTGTCCCTTTCGCCTTTAACGCACGACAAATACCGGAACGTGCGCATAGCGAACAATATTGGCCGCATCCGAGCCGAGTAAATGGGTCTGAATATTGGGATTGCGCGATCCGATAATGATCACTTCCGCATTAAGTTCGTCCCCCAGGAGAGTGACTTCATCGCGCACATTGCCGCTACGGACATGAAGGTGAATGCGATCCTGAGGAAACGTCGTTTTTTGTGCCAGTGCCGAGAGTTTTTCTTTTGCGTTATTAATCATATAGTCATCCATTTTACGCGCATCGGAAATAAACCCTCGGGTCAGCTCCGGCGAAAATTTTGGAATCACATGAAGTAAATGGATATCGGCTGAGGCCGCCTGCGCGAGGAACTGCGCATGAGCAAGGGCCTTATCGGCCAGCCCCATTTCAAAGACATCGACCGGGACCAGAATATTTCTGTACATAGTGAGCATCCTTTTATGGCCAACTGGAAAGAGATGTTATTAAACGTAGCACAGGACACTCGCTATTTTTTGGCCGCGAATTAATTCTCTGAATAATAATGATTTAAGCGTTAAGGTCATTCGCATACCTCATTCAAAGGTATGAATTTCGCCAGCCTGCCAATTTTAGGCGCTCTATAACCTTTTCCTTTTTCACAGACTATGCTCATAAACAGACATTCCGGGCTTGCGATTAACGCTAAGGGAGGAAAGATGTTTGGATATAGCCTGATTCGCCTCGCGTTGTTTATTGTGCTGGCCATTATGTCCAGTGCAGCCGTAGGGCTATTTACTTATCTGGTGGTGTCATCCTTTGCCGAATAAAGTAAGTGTGGGTAATAAATAGATTTTTTATTTATCAGGGGAATAGCGTGAATCGTTACATTTCTCTTATACCGATAATTATTCTTCTCGTTACCGCCTGCGATCAAAAACCGGCAGAAGCTCCACCTCAGCCGAGAATGGTTAAAGTCGCCGTGGTGATGGATGCGGGCCAGGCACAACAGCGCGTGTTTCCTGCCAGAATAGAATCCGGCGACGCCACCGACCTGTCGTTTAAACGCGGCGGCCAGATTGAAACGCTCGATATCCGCCAGGGGACAAGCGTAAAACAAGGGCAGCAGTTGGCCAGCCTTAATGCGCGTGAAGCGCAACAGCGAGTTCGAGACAGACAGACCTCCGCCACGCTGGCGCAGCGCCAGTTCGACCGTTTTCAGACGCTGGCTGGCCGTCAGGCCATTTCAAAAGCCGAGATGGACGTGCAACGCGCTACCCGTGATTCTGCCAATGCCGCACTCAAAATTGCCCAGGAAGAGCTGAGCCAGATGACGCTTACCGCCCCCTTTGCGGGCACGGCCGCCACCGTTCAGGTACGCAATCATCAGGTCGTTTCCGCCGGGCAACCCATCGTCACGTTGACCCGAACCGACTTGCTGGACGTGGTGTTTAGCATTCCTGAAAATCTGTTTAAGACCCTGGATATCCGTAACGCTGACTATCGCCCGGTGGTGAAAATTAATTCTCTACCGGATCGCGAATTTAGCGCGGTTTACAAAGAACACACGGGCAGCAGCGACAGCAACACCCTGACGTGGCAGGTGATTTTAACCATGCCGCGGCCCGACGATTTCCCGGCAGTGGGCGGCGTGAGCGGCACCGTGACGGTCAATCTGGCGAACCTTCCGGCAAGCGTAGGACGTCATGCTCTGGCCGTTCCGGTGGAAGCGGTTTTCAACCCGAATAGCAGCGCGCGCAACGAACCCCATGTCTGGGTAGTGAAAGGCGATGGCGACAATTTACAGCTTGAGGATCGCAAAGTGGCAGTCGGGCAAGTGACCGCGCAGGGGGTGATCATCACCGAAGGGCTGAACGCCGGTGAACGCGTGGTCGCGGCGGGTGTCGGCGAATTACATGCGGGGCAGCAGGTGCGCATCTGGACGCGTGAGCGAGGTCTGTAATGGATATCTCGCGCCAGTTTATCGACAACCCGATCCGCGTCTGGCTGACCGTTCTGCTGCTGGGCGTCGGCGGTATTTTTGCCCTGCTTAATATTGGTCGGCTGGAAGATCCGGCGTTTACCATCAAAACTGCCGTGGTCATCACTCACTACCCCGGCGCGTCTGCCCAGCAGGTGGAAGAAGAGGTCACGCTGCCGCTGGAAAATGCGCTGCAGCAACTGCCGTATCTCGATAACGTCAGTTCGATCTCGTCGAACGGGCTATCGCAAATAACCGTCAATATCGCCTCGCGCTATCACTCAAACGAACTGCCGCAAATCTGGGATGAGCTGCGTCGTCGCGTGGGCGATGCATCGCGTCAGTTTCCTCCGGGAGTGGTCACACCCTTTGTGAATGACGATTTTGGTGATGTATTTGGTTTTTTCTTTGCCATCTCAGGCGACAGCTTTACGAATCCCGAACTGGCGCAGTACGCCGAACAGCTCAGGCGCGAGCTGGTGCTGATCCCCGGCGTGGGAAAAGTGGCAATTGGCGGCACGGTCCCACAGCAGATTAATGTCGATATCAATCTTGCCAAAATGGCCGCCCGCGGAATAACGCTTGGCCAGATCTCCACGCTGTTGGGCCGTGTGAATAGCGTCTCCAGTGCCGGTGAAATCGTCTCAGGCAGCGAATCTATTCGCCTGCATCCGACGGGCGAGTTTCAGAATATCGATGAACTTGGCGATATGATGATTACCCCGCCAGGCGTCGGGGCGGCAACCCGCTTGCGCGATATCGCCACGGTTTCACGCGGGCTGAGCGTTTCACCGTCGAGTATTTATCACGCGAATGGCCGCCAGGCGGTGACTATGGGCGTCTCCTTTATTCCGGGCGTGAACGTTCCCGACGTGGGGCGCGCCCTTGAAGCAAAATTGAAGCACATGTCGGCGGAAAAACCGGCGGGCATTAACATCGATCTGTTTTACGACCAGGCCGCAGAAGTGAGCCATTCGGTGAACGGCTTTATTATTAACTTCCTGATGGCGCTGGCGATTGTCATCGGCGTGCTGTTGATTTTTATGGGCTTACGCAGCGGTATTATTATCGCCCTGTCGCTGGCGCTCAACGTGCTGGGCACCTTGCTTATCATGTATTTGTGGGGGATTGAGTTACAGCGTATTTCTCTGGGCGCTTTAATTATCGCTCTGAGCATGCTGGTCGATAATGCAATCGTGATCGTCGAAGGAGTATTGATTGCCAGACAGCGTGGCTCGACGCTGATGACCGCCATTCAGTACGTGATCCGCCGCTCGGCGCTGCCCCTGCTGGGCGCTACGGTTATCGCCATTTTAGCCTTTGCTCCCATTGGCCTCTCGCAGGATTCGACGGGAGAATATTGTAAATCCCTGTTCCAGGTGCTGCTGATTTCCCTGCTGTTAAGCTGGTTTTCCGCGCTCACCCTCACGCCGGTGATGATCAAATGGTGGTTGTTTAAAGGCCAGAAAGTGGCCGATACGCCTGCGGATGTCGACCCGTATAACCAACGGTTCTACCGGTTGTATCAGCAGATGCTAAACGCGCTGATGGTGCGCAAAACGATCACTTTGACGCTGATGGTTATCCTGCTTGCAGGCGCAGTATGGGGATTCGGCGCGGTGCGACAAAACTTCTTCCCGTCGTCAAACACGCCGATTTTCTTTGTCGACCTGTGGTTGCCCTACGGCACCGACATTGCTCAGACCGAGAAAATCACCAGCGACATTGAAAAATCGATCAACGGCCAGCCCGGCGTGGTCACCACCGTCTCGACCATCGGTCAGGGGAGTATGCGCTTTATTCTGACCTACAGCGGCCAGCGGCAGTACAGCAATTACGCGCAAATCATGGTCCGGATGGACGACCAGCGCAATATCGCCGCGCTGACACGCCACGTTGACGAGGACATCGCCCGCCACTATCCGGAGATTAACGCCAGCACCAAACGGGTGATGTTTGGTCCGTCCGGCGATAGCGCCATCGAAGTGCGGATCAAAGGGCCAGACCCTGACAGGTTGCGGCAGATTGCAAGCCAGGTGGATAATATTCTGGCGCGCGATCCGGCCACCGACAGCGTGCGCAATGACTGGCAAAATCGCAGCAAAGTGATTCGCCCACAGTACGTCGCCGCCTCCGGGCGCGAACTGGGCGTGGATAAACAGGATATCGACAGCGCGCTGGAGATGAATTTCTCCGGCAGCCGTATCGGCTTATACCGTGAAGGCTCGGACCTGCTGCCCGTTATCGTGCGCCCGCCAGAAAGCGAGCGTCAGGACGCGAACCATCTCAATAACGTGCTGGTGTGGAGCCAAAATCGTCAGCAATATATTCCGCTGAGCAACGTGGTGAGCGGCTTTGCGCTGGAGTGGGAAGATCCGCTGATCCTGCGCCGGGACCGCAGCCGGGTGCTGACGGTGCAGACCGATCCCGACCCACTCAGTAACGAAACATCCGGCGATATACTGGCGCGGGTAAAACCGCAGATTGATGCCCTTTCCCTGCCGCACGGTTACAGCATCGAATGGGGCGGCGACGCGGAAAACTCCAGCGAGGCGCAGCAAGGTCTTTTCACTACGCTGCCAATTGGTTTCCTGGTGATGTTTATTATCACCATCCTGATGTTTAGCTCGGTGAAAAATGCGGTCGCCATCTGGCTGACGGTGCCGCTGGCACTGATTGGCGTGACGCCAGGCTTTTTACTCACCGGTATTCCGTTTGGTTTTATGGCGCTGATTGGTCTGCTGAGTCTGAGCGGGATGTTGATCCGCAACGGCATCGTGCTGGTCGAGGAAATCGAGCAGCAGAAAGAGCATAAAGCGCAGCACGAGGCGATTGTTGATGCCGCAACGTCGCGCCTACGGCCTATTCTGCTAACCGCGTTTACTACGGTGCTGGGGCTCGCTCCGCTGTTGCGCGATGTGTTCTTCCAGAGCATGGCGGTAGTGATTATGTTCGGGCTAGGCTTTGCCACTGTCTTGACCCTGCTGGTACTTCCGGTTATTTATGCCTGTTTCCACCCTACGGAGAGGGCTGCCCCACAATGAACCCAACCGGGCTAAATATTATTAAAACGCTGGGATGCATGACGGCGGTAACATTTTTCACGCTTTATCACACCCGAGATAATTACGATTACGATTACCACTGGGTGCTCGGTTTTCTGACTTTTATTTCGACCGTCGCCACGCCACTGTTTTTTGTTGTCGCCGGTTATCTGGATGCCCAGTCAAGGCATGACCAGCACTGGCAGCTATCGAAGATCAAAGCTGTGGTGATAGTGTTTCTGTTCTGGATGACGGTTTATTATCTGTGGGAGCCGTATCAGCGCGGCTATTTAATCCAGCCGTGGTTTGTTTTTACCTTTATCGTGATTTATACCTTCCACCCGCTCATCGAATGGTTAAGCCAGCGGCGAAAAACGCTGATAGGCGTAACCTGCACTTTGCTGCTGTTTTCTTACGGTTACGATTTGCTGTCGGCGCTTTATCCCGACAAACATTTACTCTCGCTGGCCCCGCAATATCGGCTCTGGACCTGGCTGCTGTTTTATCTGACCGGCCAGATATTCTTCGACCCGGTTATTTCCGCGTGGATAAGTAAAGACAAGGTGGTGAAAACGGCGGTCGCGGCCATCCCTGTGATTTATCTGTTCACTTGGTTTTATGAGCGCCATTTTTTCTTCGCCGTTTTCAAGGCGGACAGAAATGCGTTCATTCTCACCGGCTCGCAAATTTACTTCCTGATTGTGGCGCTGGTCATTGCCGCCAACGGCGTGCGTTTTCGTAAAAATATCGAATTCAAAGAGGCCATTTTAGCCGCCGTCAGCAAAACCATGACCGGGGTGTATATTCTGCATTATTCCGTGTTCCATCTGCTGACATCGCTGATTCCGGTGACATCGCTAACCACAAAACTGTTGCTGATCGCCCTGACGTTTGTGGCGTCGGTGCTGATTTCAATGCTGGCGCTGTCGAATGCGACGGTTAAGAAGATCATCACCCTTTAAGACCGTGCGGTCTGGTGCCCTCACCCCGGCCCTCTCACACAGGGAGAGGGAGAAAACATTAAAAACGGCAACGATGTTGCCGTTTTGCATTTACCTCACAGCCGCCACCCGGCTTCAGTCTCCGAATCTAAAACCCATACCGCAACCACGCAAACAGTACGTTGCCGTTGTTATAGGTGCCGGGAATGTAGGTAAATTGCACATTCAGGCGCTTATAACCGGCGGAGAACAGCGGCAAAATAATTGGCAGCGGAACATAGTTAGCAAAATCCTTCCGCGCCGTGATCCCGGCCGTTACACCCAGTCCTAAACGGACATCCTGCGCATTATCCAGATACCAGCCCTTCTCCCAGCCGTAGCCAACAATCGGCTGCCATTCATTATGAGAGTCTTTAAACATCATGGCGTAGAGGGAACTCCAGTTCCCCTGTTCGTTGTAACGAGATACCCCAAAACCGCCACCCCACGGCATTTCGTTGTAGTTGTCGGTTTTTTCTTTGTCGTACATAAAGCGCGCATGCCAGCTCAGAAAAGGCAAATAGAGATCGTAATTTTGCGGCTCATTCCACGTCTGAGACACATCGCTGGTGAAATTATTCCACCAGCCGGTAATGCGCTGTTCCCCGTAAACACCAGGCTCCGCATACGCGGGAAGTGCCAGCAAGACCATGACGATAATCAAAACCATTCGAATCCGTTGCATAGTCAAATCCTCTGCAAAATCGTTCTGCGATACCTAATACTGTAATCCCTTTCTGGAAACTCCTTCGCCGCGTTTTGGAAATTTTAATGCACGCGACGGATAAAATCGTTTTCAGCTGCCGCCTGTCGGGGTAGTCTCATTGATTCCGCTCAATGAGCGGGCACGATGTGAGTAACCTTTTCCCATACTAATAATGAAAAATTTGGTACAGACAGGACAAAACATGGACTCCACCCTCATCTCCGAACGCCCTAATACGGAGACACCCTCGCTCAATCGCGCACGGCGCGCCGCACTCGGCAGCTTTGCCGGTGCCGTCGTCGACTGGTATGACTTTCTGCTCTATGGCATCACCGCCGCACTGGTATTTAACCGCGAATTTTTCCCGCAGGTCAGCCCCGCAATGGGTACGCTCGCCGCGTTTGCCACCTTCGGCGTCGGGTTTTTATTCCGCCCTTTGGGTGGGGTGATTTTCGGCCATTTCGGTGACAAACTGGGCCGTAAGCGGATGCTGATGCTCACCGTCTGGATGATGGGGATTGCCACGGCGCTGATTGGCATTTTGCCGTCATTCGACATGATTGGCTGGTGGGCTCCGGTCCTGCTGGTGACGCTGCGTGCGATTCAAGGTTTTGCCGTGGGCGGCGAATGGGGCGGTGCGGCGCTGTTGTCTGTCGAAAGCGCCCCTAAAAATAAAAAAGCGTTCTACAGCAGCGGCGTGCAGGTGGGTTACGGCGTGGGCCTGCTGCTCTCTACCGGGCTGGTTTCACTTATCAGCCAGTTGACCACTGACGAGCAGTTCCTGAGCTGGGGCTGGCGCATTCCGTTCCTGTTCAGCATTGTGCTGGTGCTGGCGGCGCTGTGGATCCGCAACGGCATGGAAGAGTCAGCAGAATTTGAACAGCAGCAAAGTGAGCCACCGGTTGCGAAAAAACGCCTGCCGGTGATGGAAGCACTGATGCAGCATCCCGGTGCATTCCTGAAAATTATCGCCCTGCGCCTGTGTGAGCTGCTGACGATGTATATCGTTACCGCCTTTGCCCTGAACTATTCAACGCAAAACCTCGGCCTGCCACGTGAGCTTTTTCTGAATATTGGCCTGTTGGTCGGCGGGATTAGCTGCCTGACCATCCCCTGCTTCGCCTGGCTTGCAGACAGGTTTGGCCGTCGACGCGTTTACATCACCGGGGCGCTGATCGGCAGCCTCAGCGCCTGGCCGTTCTTTATGGCGCTGGAAGCGCAATCGCTGTTCTGGATAGTGTTCTTCGCCATCATGTTGGCTAACATCGCCCACGACATGGTGGTGTGCGTGCAGCAGCCGATGTTCACCGAAATGTTTGGCGCGAGCTACCGCTACAGCGGCGCAGGCGTGGGCTATCAGGTGGCAAGCGTGGTCGGCGGCGGATTTACGCCGTTTATCGCCGCGGCCTTAGTCACCTTCTCCGGCGGCAACTGGCAAAGCGTAGCGATTTACCTGCTCGCGGGCTGTCTGATTTCGGCCACAACGGCGCTGCTGATGAAAGACGCCCACTGATGATGTCCTGACTTTTTTTTCACATGTGTGTGACATACTATCGAGTGACGTCGCACATCTGTGGATCAAGGAGACAGACATGAATAATAAGGGCTTAAGCCTGACACCTGCTCAGGCACTGGAAAAGCTGGAGGCGTTGTACGAACAATCTGTCAACGCCCTGCGCACCGCCATTAGCGAGTACATTGAGAACGGAACGCTTCCTGATGAAAAGGCCCGAATCGACGGCCTTTTTGTTTATCCTTCGCTCTCGGTCACCTGGGATGGTGGCACCACCAATACGCCCAAAACCCGCGCGTATGCTCGCTTTACCCACTCAGGCTGTTATTCCACGACCGTCACCCGCCCTTCTCTGTTCCGCCCTTATCTTGAGGAACAGCTGACGCTGCTGTATCAGGATTACGACGCGCATATCGCCGTAGAACCCTCGCTGCATGAAATCCCGTATCCGTATGTCATTGATGGCTCGGCGCTGACGCTGGACCGTTCGATGAGCGCCGGGTTGACGCGCCATTTCCCGACCACCGAGCTTTCACAGATTGGTGATGAAACGGCAGATGGCATTTACCATCCAGCGGAGTTTTCCCCGCTGTCGCACTTTGATGCCCGCCGCGTTGATTTCTCGCTGGCGCGCCTGCGTCACTACACTGGCACGCCGGTTGAACATTTCCAGCCCTTTGTACTCTTCACCAACTACACCCGCTACGTGGATGAGTTTGTGCGCTGGGGATGCAGCCAAATCCTCGACCCAGATAGCCCGTACGTAGCGCTCTCGTGTGCTGGAGGGATCTGGATCACCGCCGAAACCGAAGCGCCGGAAATGGCGATTTCCGATCTGGCATGGAAAAAGCATCAAATGCCTGCCTGGCACCTGATCACCGCCGACGGTCAGGGTATTACGCTGATTAACATCGGCGTCGGCCCGTCGAATGCCAAAACCATCTGCGACCATCTGGCGGTACTGCGCCCGGACGTGTGGCTGATGATTGGCCACTGCGGCGGCCTGCGTGAAAGTCAGCTAATTGGTGACTATGTGCTGGCCCATGCGTATCTGCGCGACGACCACGTGCTCGACGCAGTGCTGCCACCGGATATCCCAATCCCGAGCATCGCCGAAGTGCAGCGCGCCTTGTACGACGCCACCAAACAGGTAAGCGGGATGCCAGGCGAAGAGGTCAAACAACGTCTGCGCACCGGGACCGTCGTCACCACCGACGACCGTAACTGGGAGCTGCGCTACTCTGCCTCTTCGCTGCGCTTTAATTTAAGCCGCGCGGTAGCGATTGATATGGAAAGCGCCACCATTGCCGCTCAGGGCTACCGTTTCCGCGTTCCGTACGGCACGCTGCTGTGCGTTTCGGACAAACCGCTGCACGGCGAGATTAAACTGCCGGGCCAGGCTAACCGCTTTTATGAAGGGGCGATTTCCGAGCATTTGCAGATCGGTATTCGCGCGATAGATTTACTGCGTGCAGAAGGCGACAAGCTGCATTCACGCAAACTGCGCACCTTCAACGAACCGCCGTTCCGCTAATAACAACAAGGAAAAACCATGCACACCACCACACCGCTTACGGCGCTTCGCCAGTGGCTACAGGAAAACAATCTCGACGGCATGATCGTGCCGCGCACCGACGCGTGGCAGAGCGAATACTGCGCGCCGCATTTCGAAAAACTGGCGTGGCTGACCGGCTTTGACGGCTCGGCGGGGCTGGCGCTGGTCCTGAAAGATCGCGCCCTGCTGTTCGTCGACGGCCGCTATCAGGTGCAGGCCCGCGTGCAGGTCAATATGGACGATTTTGCGATCCATCATCTGCACAACGAACCGCTGGCCCAGTGGCTTGACGCGAATGCGAGCGCCGGAATGCGCATCGCCTTTGACCCACTGCTGATGACCCACAACGAATACCAACAGCTTGCCGTCACCGGCTGCGAATTTGTCCCGCTCAACGCGTCTCCTTTCGACACATTATGGAGCGATCGCCCCGCTGCCCCGGCGGGCCGGATCCGCGAGATGCCCGTTGCGGTCAGCGGTGAAAGCAGCGCCGACAAACGTCGTCGTGTGGCGCAATTGCTGCAGGATAACAGCGCGGATTATCTGGCGATAACCATGCCGGACAACATCGCCTGGCTGCTGAACGTGCGTGGGTCTGATATCCACACCAGCCCGGTGCCGCTCTCCTTTGCATTGCTGAGCCGCGAGGGTGACGTAGAGTGGTTCGTCGATGGCGACAAACTTCGCGAACTGCCCGCTTCTGCTGTGGATGGGATAGTGATTTCGCCGCAGGATGATTTTGTGCACCGCTGCAAACAGGTCAGCGAAGGCAAACGCGTGTGGCTGGATGCGGATTCTGCTCCGGTTGCGCTGCGTTTTGCGATTGAGCCGCAGGGAGAGATCCTCTGGCAGGCCGATCCGGTGACGCTTATGAAAGCGCACAAGAACCCTGTCGAGCTGGAAGGCTATCGCGAATGCCATCAGCAGGACGGTGCCGCGTGGGTGAATTTTATCGCGTGGTTGTCGCATGAAGTACCGCAGCGCGAGGCGGCAGGCAAGCCGCTGACCGAACTGGAAGCGCAGGCGCAGCAGCTTAAATTCCGTGAACAACAACAAGGCTTTATCGAGCAAAGTTTCGAGACGATTTCCGCCTCCGCCAGTAACGCGGCAATGTGCCATTATCACTCCAGCGCCGCATCAAATAAGGCAATTACCAGCGGCCATTTCTACCTGAATGATTCTGGCGGCCAGTATCATAACGGCACCACGGATGCGACCCGTACGCTGGCGTACAGCAAGCTGGATGCGCAGCAGCGGTTGCACTATACCGCCGTGCTAAAAGGCTTTTTATCGCTCATTACGCTGCAATTCCCGTCGGGTACGCAGGGGCATCAACTGGACGCGTTCGCTCGTCGTCCGCTGTGGGAACTGGGACTGGATTACGATCATGGCACCGGGCACGGCGTGGGGCATCAGCTACTGATCCACGAAAACCCGCAGCGCATCGCCAAGAAAGTGAACCCGTGGCCGCTGACAGCGGGGAGTATCATCACCATCGAGCCGGGGTATTATCAGGCCGACAGCCACGGTATTCGCATTGAAAATCAGGTGGAGATTGTTGAGAGCATTCCGGGCTTCTGCAAGTTTGCTTCCCTGACGCTTATCCCGATTGATTTAAGCCAGGTTGAATTGCAGTTGCTCAACGATCAAGAGAAGCAGTGGCTGGATGATTATCATCAGCAGGTGAGAGAGGTTCTGTCGCCGCTGGTCAATAGCGATGCGCGACCGTGGCTGTTTGAAGCCACCGCGCCGATACGCGTGCAGGCGGGATAATCTGTACGGTCCTGTAGGCCGGGTAAGGCGTAGCCGCCACCCGGCAATTCCACCGAACGCAGAAAAGCAAAAAGCCCGCTCAGTTTCCTGAGCAGGCTTCTTAAATATGGCTCCTCTGACTGGACTCGAACCAGTGACATACGGATTAACAGTCCGCCGTTCTACCGACTGAACTACAGAGGAATCGTGTGAACGGGGCGCATATTATCGATGCCACCTGTCATTGTCAAAGACAGAATGCATAAAAAAGTTCGTTTGCTGATTTATTCTTCAGTTCGCACATTTGTCAGGCGTTCTGAAGGTTCCGGCGTCGCATTTTCGCTCTTGATTCGCGGGTATTTCCACAGCCAGCGCCCGCTGACCATACGCCAGTAAAACAGTGCGCCGCGCACCGCCCAATCGAGGAACATCCCCAGCCAGACGCCGACAACCCCCATACCGAGCATAATACCAAGCCCATAGCCCGCCACTACGCGACAGCCCCACATGCCGAGCATCGACACCCACATCGCAAAGCGCGCATCACGTGCGCCTTTAAGCCCCGCAGGAAGCACCCACGACGCCGCCCAGATGGGCATAAACGCGGCATTCAGCCAGATGAGGATTTTGACCACCTCTTTGACGTCGTCCTCATGGGTGTAGAACGAGGCCATCAGCCCCGCGAACGGCGCGGTTCCCCACGCGATAATTGTCAGTCCAATTGTTGATAGCCAGAATACGTGACGCAACTGGCGCTCCGCCTGAGCGATTTGCCCTTTGCCGAGCCGTTTCCCGGTGATAATCGTCGATGCCGATCCGAGGGCGTTCCCTGGCAGGTTAATTAGCGAAGCAATCGAGAACGCGATAAAGTTACCGGCGATAACGTCGGTACCCATCCCGGCGACAAACATTTGAGTCAACAGTTTCCCGCCGTTAAACAGTACAGATTCGATACTGGCAGGAATACCAATCCCCATCACTTCCCAGATAATGACGAAATTGAACGGGCGGAAATAGCTTTTTAACGAGAGTTTAAGCGCCGGGTTTACGCCCATCATCAGCACCGCGACAATCGCTATTGCGCCGATATACCGCGAGATGGTCAGCCCCAGCCCTGCTCCGACAAATCCCAGACCATCCCATGAGAAAAGCCCGTAAATCAGTATGCTGCTGATGATGATATTGAGGATGTTCATGCCGCCGTTAATCAGCAGCGGAATTTTAGTGTTGCCCGCACCGCGCAGTGCACCGCTACCAATCAAGGCGATAGCCGCCGCCGGATAGCTCAGTACCGTCATTTCAAGATAGGTCAGCGCCAACCCTTTCACTTCATCGGTCGCCTCCCCTGCCACGATATCGATAATCTCTTTACCGAAATAGTGGATTAGCGCTGCCAGAATTATCGAGAAGACGGTCATGATCATCAGCGACTGTCGAGCCGCCTCGCGCGCACGCTTCGGATCGAGTTTGCCGAGACTAAAGGCGACAACCACCGTCGTACCAAGATCGATGGCGGCAAAGAACGACATCACTACCATATTGAAGCTGTCTGCCAGCCCCACGCCCGCCATCGCCTCTTTACCCAGCCAGCTCACCAGAAACGTACTGAGCACGCCCATCAGCAGAACGCAGGTGTTTTCCAGAAAGATAGGCACAGCAAGGGGGGTGATTTCACGCCAGAACAGAACACGATAGCTTTTACGTTTGGCATACCAGGGCGTACGCTTAACGGCCTGGCGCAGAGCGGAAGTGACGTTCAAAATGGACCTTAACGAGAGAAAGTTGAAACTCCATTTCAAATGATGAGGGAGAAACGCTAATCCTGCAAAGTATTTTCCACAAAAAATTGTAGAGAATGACGACAAACTGACGACAGAATCAGCAGTTGAATGAATGAGTGTAAGATCAGGTTTGACAAAAGTTTTTTCGCCGCTAAGATAAGCCTCCTAACCGATTCCTCTGTAGTTCAGTCGGTAGAACGGCGGACTGTTAATCCGTATGTCACTGGTTCGAGTCCAGTCAGAGGAGCCAAATTTGAAAAGCCTGCTTTTAAAGCAGGCTTTTTGCTTTTCTGCGCCTGTATCTCGGCCATAAAAAAAGCCCCTCAGCTTTCGCAGAGAGGCCTTATCATTCTTCGCGACGGTTACTCGCTTTTCGCTTCGCCGTTCTTGATTTCGCCAATCACTTTCAGTTTTTTGGAGATATCGCGACGCTCTTTGGACAGCTCAGCATTTTTGATGATGTAGTCGTCTACGCGATCTTCGTAGTCGGTTTTCATGCTGGCGATAATGCCCTGAATAGCTTCAACGCTCATGCCCGGCTTGATGTAGTCGCTCAGGTTATCAAGCAGCAGAACGCGTTTCTGGTTGTCACGGATCTTCTTCTCAACGTCCTGGATTTCACGCTGCAGTTTGTTTTTGCGGCGGAACAGGCGAACGAATTCCAGAACATCCTGGAACGAAGGCTTGGTAGTTTCCATTTTAATACCCCTGCTAATGTAAGATTCGGATTCGTTTAAGCAACCGCTGTGCAGATAACCTTACTGACAGCCGCTGCGAATGACAAATGGTATATCGTTTAATCCTATCATAACCCCAATCGCTGCTGAATCGAAGCAGCAGCCGTCACATCAGGCTATGGCTGCTTTTTATTTGCGCAGCGCCCGGCAAATGAGATGCGACAACAGTTCAAGCTGTCTCGCCATTTCCATGCTCAACCATACATAGCCGTGAATGGGCGTTTCCGCCACATTGTCACCCTGATGTTCATTAATCAACTGCCTAAGCTCCGCTGTGATTTCATTCAGCCGTTCGCTGTTCGCCAGAATCGGCTGCGGATTGCCTTCATACAGCGCGTGAGCGATGGTTAACAGCGTTTGCTGCGTCATCTGCTGCGTTTCCTTGAGGGTGTGCGCATTCAGAAGAACAAAGTGGCTGGCGCGCGACGCCCAGTGAGCGTTAATTTGCAGTTCGAGCATACACACCAGATTGCGACTGACCGTCTGAATGGCCTCGAAAATGGATTTCTGAATGTGCGTCTCTTTGCTGGCAGGCGCGATAATGCCACGCATCTTCACGACATCATTGAGGATTTTTTGCAGGTGTTTTTCGAGCCTTGGGCGTTCGACCAGGTTGGGCGAAAACCCTGCCTGATAGACGCGGTTGAAAGCCGTGACGTAGTTGGCCATCTGAATGCGCCAGTGCAAAAATGCCCGCTGCGGCCAGATACCGGTGAACAGCATCGCCAACAGCGAACCCAGAATCACATCACCGCTTCGCCACAGGGCCGTGGCCATGTCCCCCGCCGGTGCGCCAACGACCACCGATAAGGTGATCCCAATCAGCAGCGCCTGATACGGTTTTTTACCGAGTGCTAACCAGCCGCACAGGAACATCGCCCCGGCGCACCACAGCAGCATGATGGGGAGCGAAATGAGTTCAAGCTTTAGCGCAATCAGCCCCAGGGCGGAGCCAAAAATCGTGCCGCCAATACGCTCAAAGGCACGCGGCACCACATTCCCCCAGAAAGAGATCGGCCCCATGATCACCACCAGCGTGATGAGCGGCCAGGTACCCTCAGGGATGTGCAGCAACCTCACCAGAAGGAAGGTGAGAATGAACGCCAATGCGATGCGGCAACCATGCACGACGCGGTAATTCCGGTACAAACGGATTTCAAAGGGAGTTAATGATTTGTCGGGACGCACACCCGCTCTCCAGCTATACGGCGAATCACAATTGTACTGTGTTTTCTGCCAGACGCATCACGTCCGGCAGAAAAACCCTACAAATAACAGGTGTGCGACTCAACCGACCTTATTTTGCACTGCAACGTACATTTCGATATCCCAGTAACCATCGACATTGCCATCGTTCAGATAGCGCTCAAAACACGGCTTCGGTGCGATCCCGTAGCGGTTATCCTCGAGGAGACTGTTAAAGAAGCTGTACCACGGTGTGCCGAAGTCATGGTTTTCGACTCGCGCCGTGGCGACGGCATAGTCCCCCGCCGCGATTTCAGTGAGGATCACCCCTTCGCTGTTGGCAGGGATTTGAAAATCTTCGGCGACAGTGACAGCTGTATCGCAGCGAAGTTTTTCGGCAGGCACTTCATCGGGATTGTCATAATAAACCGCCACCCATTCGAGTGGCTGGATCTGATTGCCATCGACCCACATCGCCAGTTGCTCAAAACCTTGTTTGACGGTTTGCTCCCACGGGCCAACCAGATGAAAACCGGCAATTTTACGCTTAGGTTGCTGCTTGATGCTGTAGTCCATACTGCCTCCGTTTATTACTGTATATTTATACACTATAAAGCAGATTCGTTATGTCCGGCAAACTCGAGATGTTTATTATGTGAGCAGACTCGCAGGAGCGCCAGTCTGCTCTTATGAGCATCAGGCTTTGTGGTGCAGATAGTCGCTCAGACGTGAGAACAAGCCGCCTTTGTTGACCTTTTCCAGCGTGACTAATGGCCAGTGCGCGACCACCTTATCGCGGTCGTACAGCTCAATTTCCCCGACGCGCTGATGGGCAGCAATAGGCGCTTCCAGCTCTTTTTTATCGAGGACATACTTGGCTTTGATATTCGCGACTTCACTTTTTGGCAGTGCCAGCCAGTAATCCTGATCGGTACCAAGTGAAATGTGTTCTTTATCGCCGTACCAGATACGCTCAGTCCCGACCTGTTTGCCGCTGCGCAGGATCTGCACGGTATCGAAGTTTTGCTGGCCCCAGTGCAGCAACTTACGCGCCTGTTCTTCGCGACCTTTCGGGCTGTCGGCTCCCATGACCACTGCAATCAGGCGACGCTGACCGTCCACCGCCGAGGCGATCAGGTTGAAGCCCGCACCTGAAGTGTGCCCGGTTTTCAGCCCGTCAACGTTCATGGTTTTGTCCCACAGCAAGCCGTTGCGGTTTTGTTGGGTGATGCCGTTCCAGGTGAGGCTCTTTTCACTGTACATGTGATAGAAATCCGGCTCACCGTGAATAATTGCGCGCGACAGCACCGCCAGATCGTAAGCCGAACTGTGCTGCCCTGGCGCATCCAGGCCGTGCACGGTTTCAAAGTGGGTATCACGCAGATTCAGCTTTTGCACGTAGTCGTTCATCATGCTGACGAACTGCGGCTGACCGCCCGCTACGTGGTCAGCTAACGCCACACAGGCGTCGTTACCGGAATCCACAATCAGGCCACGGCTGAGGTCGCGAACGGTCACGCGATCGCCTGCTTTCAGAAACATCAACGATGAACCGTCAAACACCGGATTGCCTTTTGCCCACGCGTCGCGCCCGACGGTTACAACGTCATCCGGCGTAATACGATGGCTGTCGATCGCACGATCGACCACATAGCCGGTCATCAGTTTGGTGAGGCTTGCCGGATTGCGCTGCTGATGTTCATTACCGGCCGTTAAAATTTGACCCGTGGTGTAATCCATTAGCACCCATGACCCTGCCTGAATGGCCGGGGGCTGCGGCGAATAGTCCAGTGGATCGGCAGCCAGAGCAGAAGTAATACTCGAAGCGAGTAAAGAAACAGCAATAAACAGACGGCGTTTCAACGGTATTTCCTCAGGTCATTTAAAATCGTTGCCCTTTTTACGGAAGTTCTCGCTTCGTTACCTGTTTAAATTGCAAAAAAATGTGACGGGACGCAAAGATTTAGCGGAAGCCAGCGCGCAATTCTGGCGCTGAAAATCGCTTTTTGTTCGGCGTGTCGCCGCCGATCGTTTACCATAGTAAAGTCACTTTTTAACAGGATGGTATTACTGGTGTCTGATTCCGCCGCGCTTCCCACTTTTCTCTTTCACGATTACGAAACCTTTGGCACAAGCCCGTCGCTGGACCGGCCTTCGCAGTTCGCGGCGATCCGCACCGATGCGGATTTTAATATCATCGGTGCGCCGGAGGTTTTTTACTGTAAGCCTGCTGACGACTATCTTCCCCAGCCTGGTGCCGTGATGGTGACCGGCATTACGCCGCAGGAAGCGCGTGAGAAAGGCGTGAATGAAGCCGAGTTTGCCCGTCGTATTCACGACCTGTTTACCGTGCCCAATACCTGCGTGGTGGGCTACAACAACATCCGCTTCGACGATGAAGTTACGCGCAATATCCTGTACCGCAATTTCTATGACCCTTATGCCTGGAGCTGGCAAAACCGTAATTCGCGCTGGGATCTGCTGGATGTGATGCGCGCCTGCTACGCCCTGCGCCCTGAAGGGATCAAATGGCCTGAGAATGACGACGGTTTGCCAAGCTTCCGCCTGGAGCATCTGACGCGCGCCAACGGCATCGAGCACAGCAACGCCCACGATGCGATGGCCGACGTTTATGCCACCATCGCGATGGCCAAACTGGTCAAAACCGCACAGCCTAAACTGTTTGACTATCTGCTGAGCCATCGCAGTAAGCAGAAACTAATGACCCTGATTGACGTTCCACAAATGAAACCGCTGGTGCATATCTCCGGTATGTTTGGCGCCTGGCGGGGAAATACCAGCTGGATCGCCCCGCTGGCGTGGCATCCCGATAATCGCAATGCGGTAATTATGGTTGATTTGGCGGGCGATATTTCTCCCCTACTGGAGCTGGATAGCAACACCCTGCGCGAGCGTTTATACACCCCTAAAAGCGAGCTCGGCGATAACGCCGCCGTTCCCGTGAAGCTGGTGCATATCAATAAATGCCCGGTGCTGGCGCAGGCAAATACGCTGCGCCCGGAAGACGCCGACCGGCTGGGCGTGAATCGCCAGCTGTGCCTCGATAATCTGAAGGTGTTGCGCGAAAACCCGCAGGTGCGCGAAAAAGTGGTGGCGATCTTCGCCGAAGCCGAGCCGTTTGTGCCGTCGGATAACGTCGATGCGCAGCTCTATAACGGCTTTTTCAGCGATGCCGACCGCGCCGCCATGAACATCGTGTTGCAAACTGAACCACAAAACTTACCTGCGCTGGATATTACCTTCGCTGATAAGCGCATCGAAAAACTGATGTTTAACTATCGGGCGCGTAACTTCCCTGGCACCCTGGATGAAGTCGAGCAGCAGCGCTGGCTGGAGCATCGCCGCAACGTCTTTACACCTGAGTTCTTGCAGAGCTACGCGCAGGAGCTGGAAATGCTGTATACGCAGTATGAAGGCAATGCAGAGAAACAGGCGCTACTGAAGGCTTTGTATCAGTACGCGCAAGAGATCGTCTGAACATTTCAGGCATAAAAAAACCGGAGCCATGTGCTCCGGTTTTTTTGTATCACGCTCAGTGATTACGCGACATCTTCGTACTGCGGAACCGGGTTGCGGAAGCTTTTGGTCACGCAAGCCAGATACACCAGACCAATACCACCCCAGATAAGACCCAAAATCATGGAGCTTTCTTCCAGGTTAATCCACAGAGCACCAACCGTCATCGCACCGCACAGCGGCAGGAACAGGTAGTTGAAGTGGTCTTTCAGCGTTTTGTTGCGCTTCTCACGGATCCAGAACTGAGAGATCACGGAGAGGTTCACAAAGGTGAATGCCACCAGCGCACCAAAGTTAATCAGCGCCGTTGCGGTGACCAGGTCAAATTTGATCGCCAGCAGAGCAATCGCGCCAACCAGCAGCACGTTCCATGCCGGAGTACGCCATTTCGGATGAATGTAACCGAAGAAACGAGTCGGGAACACGCCGTCGCGACCCATCACGTACATCAGACGAGAAACGCCTGCGTGAGCAGCCATACCGGATGCCAGTACGGTGACGCTGGAGAAAATCAGCACGCCCCACTGGAAGGTTTTGCCTGCCACGTACAGCATGATTTCTGGCTGAGACGCATCCGGATCTTTAAAGCGCGAGATGTCCGGGAAGTACAGCTGCAGGAAGTAAGAGGCGCCAATAAACACCAGGCCCCCCAGCAGCGCAGTCAGCAGAATCGCACGCGGAATCACGCGCTCGGCGTCTTTGGTCTCTTCGGACAGAGAAGAGATACCGTCAAAGCCGAGGAACGAGAAGCACAGGATAGTTGCACCGGTAATCATCGGCACCACGTGTGCGCCTTCAGACCAGAACGGACGGGTGCTGGTCAGCGTACCTGCACCTTCACCATGCGCCACACCGTAGATGATCATCCCGACGATAACCGCCACGATGCCCATCTGCAGAATCACGATCAGGGTGTTGAAGTTAGCGACGGTCTTGATGCTGCGCAGGTTAGAGATGGTCATAAAGGCCACCAGTGCGACAACAAAGATCCACGAAGGTACGGAAGGCACCAGCGCTTCAAAGTAAATTTTAGCCAGCAGAATGTTGATCATCGGCATGAACAGGTAGTCCAGCAGTGATGACCAGCCCACCATAAAGCCGACAGCCGGGCTAATGGATTTCTGAGCATAGGTGTACGCAGAGCCAGCGGACGGGAAACGGCGAACCAGTTTGCCGTAGCTCAACGCGGTAAAGAGAATAGCGATCAGCGCAAAGGCATACGCCGTTGCAACGTGACCGTCAGTGAGGCCTGAAACGATACCAAACGTATCGAACAGCGTCATTGGCTGCATATAGGCAAGGCCCATCATGACAACCGGAATCAACGTAAGTGTTTTACGTAATTCCACGCGAGAGGTTTTTGGAGTAGCGTTATGCGACATTAGTTTTCTCCTTTACGGTGAAAACCGCCACGTAAGCAAAAGATTGCCCCATTTTCTGGATTCCTCAGCGACAACAACTGTCGGATTTTAGTAAGTATCTATCCGGTACGAAGCCCGGCCTCTTTGTTTTTAAATGGCGTTTGTTACATGCAAAAAAAATAACCGACGCCTTTTATATCGTCGGTTAATCTCATTTTTTTGCAGCGGCGCATTTTGCCCCATCTTTGGCATAAAAGGCAATAGATTCATAAGCCGTTCACGATTTTCTTTTTACTAAGCGGTTGATATTCCGCCCTCCGGCAAAGTGTAAACGGCAGCGATAGCACTATTTGCTAAAATCTCATCTCGCCACCACGCGCTGGCAAGCCCGGCGGTTTGCTCATTCCACCCCACCCACACCGATTCGCTGTTGGTTTGCGCCAGTACTTGTTTTTCCACCAACGCCCCGCTTTCAATAAATCGCTGTGCCAGATATCGCGGTAAATAGCCGCAGCCCAGCCCGCTAATTTGCAGTTCGAGTTTGGTTTTAAAATCAAAAACAGTAATCGCTTCCTGATCCTCCAGCAATTGCGAAGAGATAGCGCACTCTGGCAGAGAGCTATCTCCCACCACAATCGCACGGCAACCTTTTATGACGCGACGCGGTATGGGCTCGGGTTCCTGAGCAAGGGGATGATGTGGCGCCACCACAAACACCTGTTCAAGGGTGCCAATGCGGGAAAAACCAAAATCACTCGACTGAGGCGGGTCACGTAACGCGCCGACGATAATATCCGCACGCCCTTGTGTCAGAGCTTCCCAGGAACCGCCCAGTACACCATTGATAAATTTAAGACGGGTAACGCTGTGGCGTTGGTAAAACGCTTCAATCAGCGGCGAGAGTAAAGAGAAAGGAAAAGTATCGTCCACCCCGATGACCAGCTCGTTTTCCCAGCCCTGGTGCAGTTTCACTGCCTGCTTTTCCAGCTCGCGCACCGTATGCAGAACTTCGCGCCCTTTTTCGAGCAGCATCTGGCCTGTTCGCGTGAAACGCGCACGGTGCCCGCTGCGGTCCAGCAGCTGGATATTGAGGTCACTTTCGAGCTTGTGAACGGTGTAGCTCAAGGCCGAGGGGGTTTTGTAGAGCTTCGCCGACGCGGCGGCAAAACTCCCCTCTTTTTCGAGTGCATCGAGGATAATCAGAACATCCAGCAGCGGTTTCATGTTCGCCCCCAAAAGGTGTGCGATAGAACCCGCTGGCGGGGTTATTCCATTGGCATTACCAGCGGATCGGGATATTGATACTCAAATCCCAGTTCACGACAAATACGATTGCCATCAATCACTTTGCCTTGCCCTTCCCCGGATGCATCGCGAAATTGCGGCGGCTCAAGCCCAAGCTGTCGGGCCATCACGGGATAAAATGTGCTACGCGCCGGATGATAGGGCGCACATATATTATAGATGTGCCCGCCCTTTGGAGCCTGCAACAGGAGTGTAATTGCGCCGATAACATCCTCAAGATGCACAAGATTGACACCATGATGACCATTTGGTGCGGTTTTACCGGCAAAGAAGCGTCCCGGATGACGCTCCGGCCCAACCAAGCCCGCGAGGCGCAAAATATCCACCTGGGTACCGGGTAAATTATGCAGCCAGTCTTCCAGCTCTTTCAGCACCCGGCCGCTGGCGGTGACAGGCGCCCGCGCGGTGCTCTCTTTGACGGTCCCTTCAATATCACCATACACCGACGTTGAACTGGTAAAGATTATGCGCGGAATATGATGGGCCAGCGCGCTATCCACAATTTCCTGCATCGCCTGAAGGTAAAAAGTCTCTCCTGGGCCGCTGCGACGAGCGGGAAGCGTAATAACCAGCGCATCCACATTCATCAACGTATCGAGATCGTCCGTATCGCAAACCAGCTCCGGTTCCAGGCGTAACTCGACACCCTCTATGCCGCACATGCGCGCGGCCTCGACGCCATCCACCGTGGTTTTGCTACCGGTCACCTGCCAGCCTCGTGCCGTTAATGACATTGCCAGCGGCATACCTAACCATCCTAAACCGACAATTGCGACCTTCTTCATGCGTTCTCTCCTGGCTTATACGCGTCTGACTTAAGGCTACGCCAGCACTGCGGAACTGACAATTCATAGCATCAATATGAAATGAATTAATGATAGAAAAAAGCCCTTGCTAAACGCTGTGGATATGGTTTAGGTTAAAAGACATCAGATGCATAAGCATTCACAGAGAATTTATATGACACGCGTTCCTTTTAAAAACCACCATCATCACCATCATCCTGACTAGTCTTTCAGGCGATGTGTGCTGGGAGACATTCAGATCTTCCAGTGGTGCGAGAACGCAAGAGAGAGCCCCCGGAAGATCATCTTCCGGGGGCTTTTTTTTGGACCGTATCCAGACAGGGTAATAAGGACAACAACATGTTAGATAACTCACGTTTACGCATAGCTATTCAAAAATCAGGCCGCCTGAGCGACGATTCACGCGAATTACTTTCCCGCTGCGGGATCAAAATTAACCTGCACACGCAGCGCTTAATCGCCCTCGCCGAGAACATGCCGATCGATATCCTGCGCGTTCGCGATGACGATATCCCTGGTCTGGTGATGGATGGCGTGGTTGATCTCGGTATCATCGGCGAAAACGTGCTGGAAGAAGAGCTGCTGACCCGTCGTGCACAGGGCGAAGACCCGCGCTACTTCACCCTGCGTCGTCTGGATTTCGGCGGCTGCCGCCTGTCGCTGGCTACCGCCGTCGATGAAGCCTGGGACGGTCCTGCTGGGCTGAACGGCAAGCGAATTGCCACCTCTTACCCTCACCTGTTGAAACGCTACCTCGATCAAAAAGGCGTGCAGTTCAAATCCTGTCTGCTGAACGGTTCTGTTGAAGTGGCTCCGCGTGCCGGTCTGGCCGATGCCATTTGCGACCTGGTCTCAACCGGCGCGACGCTTGAAGCCAACGGCCTGCGTGAGGTGGAAGTGATTTATCGCTCGAAAGCGTGCCTGATTCAGCGCGACGGCGAAATGCCGGACGCTAAACAGCAGTTGATCGACCGCCTGCTGACCCGTATTCAGGGCGTGATTCAGGCGCGCGAATCGAAATACATCATGATGCACGCCCCTACCGAACGTCTCGATGAAGTGATTGCCCTGCTGCCAGGCGCGGAACGTCCAACCATTCTGCCGCTGGCGGGCGATCAGCAGCGCGTGGCGATGCACATGGTCAGCAGCGAAACCCTGTTCTGGGAAACCATGGAAAAGCTGAAAGCCCTGGGTGCCAGCTCCATTCTGGTGCTGCCAATTGAGAAAATGATGGAGTAATTCCACTCATGTTGCCCGGTGGCGTTTTGCTTACCGGGCCTACAAGACCCGTAGGTCGGATAAGCAACGCGCCATCCGGCAAAAAGGAAGACGATTATGAGCTTTAACTCCATCATCGACTGGAACACCTGCAGCACTGAACAACAACGCGAACTGCTGATGCGCCCGGCTATTTCCGCCTCAGAGAGCATTACCCGCACTGTGGCGGAGATCCTGGATAACGTTAAAGCCCGTGGTGATGAAGCGCTGCGCGAATACAGCGCAAAGTTTGATAACACTGAGGTCGGCGCACTGAAGGTGACGACTCAGGAAATCGACGACGCGTGCGAACGTCTGGGCGACGACATCAAACAGGCGATGGCCGTGGCGGTGAAAAATATCGACACCTTCCATACCGCGCAAAAATTGCAAACTGTCGATGTCGAAACCCTGCCCGGCGTGCGCTGCCAGCAGGTGACGCGTCCTGTCGCCTCCGTCGGGCTGTATATTCCCGGCGGTTCGGCGCCGCTGTTTTCCACCGTCCTGATGCTGGCGACCCCGGCGCGTATTGCCGGTTGTCAGAAAGTGGTGCTCTGCTCCCCACCGCCGATTGCCGATGAGATTCTGTATGCCGCGAAACTGTGCGGCGTGCAGGAAGTCTTTAAAGTCGGCGGCGCGCAGGCCATTTCCGCCCTCGCGTTTGGCACCGAATCCGTGCCGAAAGTCGATAAGATTTTCGGGCCGGGTAACGCGTATGTGACCGAAGCCAAACGCCAGGTCAGCCAGCGTCTGGACGGTGCGGCGATTGATATGCCTGCCGGTCCGTCGGAAGTATTGGTGATTGCCGACAGCGGCGCGACGCCGGACTTTGTGGCCTCTGACCTGCTCTCTCAGGCCGAGCACGGCCCTGATTCCCAGGTGATTTTGCTGACGCCAGACGCCGACATGGCAAAACGCGTGGGTGAAGCCGTTGAGCGTCAGCTGGCAGAACTCCCGCGTGCCGAGACGGCGCGCCAGGCGCTCTCCTCCAGCCGTCTGATTGTGGCGGAAACGCTTGAGCAATGCATCGCGATTTCCAACCAGTATGGCCCGGAGCACCTGATCATTCAGACCCGCGACGCGCGTTCTCTGGTCGATAGTATTACCAGCGCCGGTTCGGTGTTCCTCGGTGACTGGTCGCCAGAATCCGCCGGTGATTACGCCTCAGGAACTAACCACGTGCTGCCGACCTACGGCTACACCGCAACCTGTTCCAGCCTCGGGCTGGCGGACTTCCAGAAACGCATGACCGTGCAGGAACTGTCCCGCGAAGGTTTTGCCGCCCTCGCCTCCACCATTGAAACGCTGGCCGCCGCCGAGCGCCTGACCGCCCACAAAAACGCCGTGACGCTGCGCGTTGCCGCCCTGAAGGAGCAAGCATGAGCATTGAAGAATTAGCCCGCGAAAACGTTCGTCGACTGACGCCCTATCAATCTGCTCGCCGCCTGGGCGGTAACGGTGACGTCTGGTTAAATGCTAACGAGTTTCCGACGGCGGTCGCCTTCGAGCTTTCTCAGCAGACCCTGAACCGCTACCCTGAGTGCCAGCCAGCCGCAGTGATTGAGAATTACGCCCAGTATGCCGGGGTCAAGCCGGAGCAAGTGCTGGTCAGCCGCGGGGCCGACGAAGGGATCGAGCTGCTGATCCGCGCCTTCTGCGAACCGGGCAAAGATGCCGTGCTGTACTGTCAGCCAACCTACGGCATGTACAGCGTCAGTGCCGAAACCTTTGGCGTCGAGTGCCGCAACGTGCTCTCGCTGGACGACTGGCAGCTCGATCTCCCGGCCATTGCCGAGAATCTTGACGGTGTGAAAGTCATTTTCGTCTGCAGCCCGAACAACCCGACCGGACAAATCATCAATCCGCAAGACATCCGTACCCTACTGGAGATGACACGCGGCAAAGCGCTGGTTGTCGCCGACGAGGCCTATATCGAATTTTGTCCGCAGGCGACGCTCGCAGGCTGGCTGGAAGAGTATCCGAATCTGGTGGTGCTGCGTACGCTATCGAAAGCCTTTGCGCTGGCTGGCCTGCGCTGCGGATTCACGCTGGCCAATAAAGACGTTATCGATCTGCTGATGAAAGTGATCGCCCCGTATCCGCTGTCTACGCCGGTCGCCGACATCGCCGCCCAGGCATTGGCTCCGCAGGGTATCAATGCGATGCGCGAGCGTGTGGCGCAGATCCTGGTGGAACGTCAGTATCTGATCAGCGCCCTGAAAACACTGCCGTGCGTGGAGCAGGTTTTCGACTCTGAAACCAATTACATCCTGGTGCGCTTTACCGCCTCCAGCGCCGTATTTAAATCTTTGTGGGATCAGGGCATTATCTTACGAGACCAAAACAAACAACCTTCCCTGAGCGGCTGTTTGCGCATTACCGTAGGCACCCGGGAAGAGAGTCAGCGCGTGATTGACGCCCTGAAAGCGGAGAAAGTATGAGCCAGAAGACCCTTTTTATCGATCGCGATGGCACCCTCATTTCGGAGCCACCGAGTGACTATCAGGTCGATCGTTTCGACAAACTGGCTTTTGAACCGGATGTGATTCCCGTTCTGCTTAAGCTGCAGAAAGCGGGCTACAAGCTGGTGATGATAACCAATCAGGACGGACTGGGCACCGACAGCTTCCCGCAGGCCGATTTCGATGGCCCGCACAACCTGATGATGCAGATCCTTACCTCGCAGGGCATTGCCTTTGATGAGGTGCTGATTTGCCCACACCTGCCAGCGGATAATTGCGACTGCCGCAAACCGAAAGTGAAGCTGGTCGAGGGTTATCTTGCCGAAGGCGTGCTGGATAAAACCAACAGCTACGTGATTGGCGATCGCGCCACCGATATTCAGCTCGCCGAAAACATGGGCATTCAGGGACTACGCTATAACCGCAGCGAATTAAACTGGGCGACGATTGGCGAGCAGCTGACGAAGCGCGACCGTTACTCCCACGTCGAGCGCAACACCAAAGAGACGCAAATTGACGTGAAAGTGTGGCTGGACCGCGAAGGTGGCAGCAAAATTCACACCGGCGTCGGCTTCTTCGATCACATGCTGGATCAGATCTCGACCCACGGTGGGTTCCGCATGGAGATCAACGTCAAAGGCGATCTGTACATCGACGATCACCACACAGTGGAAGATACCGGCCTGGCGCTGGGCGAAGCGCTGAAGCTGGCGCTGGGCGATAAGCGCGGTATCAACCGTTTTGGCTTTGTGCTGCCGATGGACGAATGTCTGGCCCGCTGTGCGCTGGATATTTCCGGTCGCCCGCACCTGGAATATAAAGCCGATTTTACCTATCAGCGCGTCGGTGATCTGAGCACCGAGATGGTCGAGCACTTCTTCCGCTCGCTCTCTTACACAATGGGCGTGACGCTGCACCTGAAAACCAAAGGCAAAAACGATCACCACCGCGTCGAGAGTCTGTTCAAAGTCTTTGGCCGTACGCTGCGCCAGGCGATCCGCGTGGAGGGCGATACCCTGCCTTCGTCAAAAGGAGTGCTGTGATGAACGTGGTGATTCTGGACACCGGATGCGCCAACCTTAACTCGGTGAAATCCGCCATCGCTCGCCACGGCTACGATCCCGTCGTCAGTCGTGACCCGGATGTGGTGCTACGCGCCGACAAACTCTTTTTACCAGGGGTCGGGACTGCGCAGGCGGCGATGAACCAAATCCACGAGCGCGATCTGGTCGAGCTGATTAAAGCCTGCACCCAGCCGGTGCTGGGCATCTGCCTGGGGATGCAGATCCTCGGGCGTCGCAGCGAAGAGAGCAACGGCGTGGACCTGCTGGGCATTATTGAAGAAGACGTGCCGAAGATGACCGATTTCGGCCTGCCGCTGCCGCACATGGGCTGGAACCGCGTGTATCCGAAAGCAGGTGACCGCCTGTTCCGCGGCATCGAAGACGGGTCTTACTTCTACTTCGTACACAGCTACGCCATGCCGCTGAACCCGTACACCATCGCCCAGTGCAATTACGGCGAGCCGTTCACGGCAGCGGTCAACAAAGATAACTTCTTTGGCGTGCAGTTCCACCCCGAGCGTTCGGGTGCGGCGGGCGCGCAGTTGCTGAAAAACTTCCTGGAGATGTGATGATCATTCCCGCATTAGATTTAATTGACGGCACGGTTGTCCGTCTCCATCAGGGCGATTACGGCCAGCAGCGCGACTACGGTAACGATCCGCTGCCGCGCTTGCAGGATTATGCGGCGCAGGGCGCAGAAGTGTTGCACCTCGTCGATCTCACGGGCGCAAAAGATCCGGCTAAACGCCAGATAGCACTGCTGAAAACCCTGGTCGCAGGCGTCAACGTCCCGGTGCAGGTGGGTGGTGGCGTGCGCTCTGAAGAGGATGTCGCCGCACTGCTGGAAGCGGGAGTCGCGCGCGTGGTGGTCGGTTCAACGGCGGTCAAAGACCCGGAACAGGTCAAAGGCTGGTTCCGACGCTTCGGCGCCGACGCACTGGTGCTGGCGCTGGATGTGCGCATTGACGAGCATGGCAACAAGCAGGTGGCGGTCAGCGGCTGGCAGGAAAACTCTGGCGTTACGCTGGAGGAGTTGGTCGAGATTTATCTCCCCGTTGGACTGAAACATGTTTTGTGTACGGATATCTCCCGCGACGGCACGCTGGCCGGGTCCAACGTCTCCCTGTATCAGGAAGTGTGCGCCCGTTATCCGCAGGTGGCTTTCCAGTCATCGGGGGGTATTGGCGATCTAGCTGATATCGCCGCACTGCGCGGCACCGGCGTGCGCGGCGTGATTGTCGGTCGCGCTTTACTGGAAGAGAAGTTTACTGTGACGGAGGCGATTCAATGCTGGCAAAACGGATAATCCCGTGTCTGGACGTGCGCGACGGCCAGGTGGTGAAAGGCGTACAGTTTCGCAATCACGAAATCATCGGCGATATCGTACCACTCGCCAAACGCTACGCTGACGAAGGCGCGGACGAACTGGTGTTTTACGATATCACCGCCTCCAGCGATGGCCGCGTGGTCGATAAAAGCTGGGTTGAACGCGTGGCAGAAGTTATCGATATTCCATTTTGCGTGGCGGGCGGGATTAAATCGGCGGAAGACGCCGCGCAGATCCTCTCCTTCGGCGCGGACAAGATCTCCATCAACTCCCCTGCTCTCGCAGACCCGGAGCTGATCACCCGCCTCGCCGATCGCTTTGGCGTGCAATGTATCGTGGTCGGGATTGATACCTGGTATGACGCCGCCACCGGCAAATATCACGTCAATCAATATACCGGCGACGAAAACCGCACCCGGGTGACCCAGTGGGAAACGCTGGAATGGGTGCAGGAAGTGCAGAAACGCGGTGCGGGTGAAATCGTGCTGAACATGATGAACCAGGACGGCGTGCGTAACGGCTATGACCTGGAGCAACTCAAAAAAGTGCGCGCGGTATGCCGCGTACCGATGATTGCCTCCGGCGGCGCAGGAACGATGGAGCACTTTCTGGAAGCCTTCCGTGATGCGGATGTCGACGGTGCGCTGGCCGCATCGGTGTTCCATAAACAGATTATCAATATTGGCGAGTTAAAAACGTACCTGGTCAATCAGGGCGTGGAGATTAGGGTATGTTAACTGAACAACAACGGGCGCAGCTGGACTGGGAAAAAACGGACGGATTATTGCCGGTGGTTGTGCAACATGCCGTCTCTGGCGAAGTCCTGATGCTGGGCTATATGAACCAGGATGCGCTGAGTACGACGCTTGAAAGTGGAAAAGTGACCTTTTTCTCGCGCACCAAACAGCGTCTGTGGACCAAGGGCGAATCGTCCGGCCATTTCCTCAATGTGGTGAGCATTACCCCTGACTGTGATAACGACACCCTGCTGGTGCTGGCAAACCCGATCGGGCCAACCTGCCACCTGGGCACCAGCAGCTGTTTTGGCGACGCGAGCCACCAGTGGCTGTTCCTGTATCAGCTTGAGCAACTGCTTGCGGAACGTAAAACTGCCGATCCGGAAAGTTCATATACGGCGAAACTTTACGCCAGCGGAACCAAGCGCATTGCGCAGAAAGTCGGGGAAGAAGGCGTTGAAACGGCACTGGCGGCAACCGTAAACGATCGCGATGAGCTGACCAATGAAGCGTCGGATTTGATGTATCACCTGCTGGTATTGCTCCAGGATCAGGAGCTGGATTTAACGGCGGTGATTGAGAATTTGCGTAAGCGACACAAATAAAAAAGACCGGGGAAACCCGGTCTTTTTTTTGCCTGCTTACTAGGCTCTTGGTTTGTAGTTACGCAGCGCGTTACGCCCCAGCACCACACCGGAACCGATAATCCCGCCCAGCAGCACGGCCAGAATCAGCGTAATCGCTTTCTTCGGGCTGTCGCGACGGATAGGCAGGTCTGGTTTCATCACATAACGGTAGGCATGGATGGTTGACGGATCAACATTCAGATTCTGAATATCCAGCAAGTTCTGTTTGGTCTGATAATAGGCCGGGGAGAAGACCAGCGGACGAGTTGACTCATTCTGAATCATGGAGTTCAACGCTTCGCTACCCAGCAGGAACATGGTGTCCTGCGTGACGTCCTGGGTTTGTTGGATTTGCGGTGAAGTGATTTTCGCCGCCTGAGCGAACTTCAACGCCTCAGCGATTTGTTTGATTCGAAGGTCTTTTTGTTCCTGAGCCACTTTTTCCTGGTTTTCCAGAGAATCATTCAGGGCTGTGATTTGCTGTTTAATATTGTCTTTAAGGTCAACATCCAGCTCTTTAGCAGTCTGCTCATCAACTTGCTGAATATACTGTGCCAGTTGTTTCTGCGCGGCTTCAGCGGACTCGCCCACGTAGGAGACATTCAGAGGCAATGGCTGACCTTTAACAGCGGCATCAATGGTTAATTTTTCAGGCGCTTCCTGGTTATCAAGCGACTGCGCTAACGCCGAAAAAGCAGAGTTAAAACGTCCGACAACACGAAGTTGTGTATCCAACATGCCTGGAGCAGAAGAACCGTAAAGGATGTTAAGCGCGTTGGTATAGGTAGCGATTTGTGCAGCATCGGGTTGCGTGATGATTGCACTAGAGGTCCATTTCTCTTTGGCAGTGGCGATATATACACCGGCAAATACGATAGCAACTGCCACAAATGCAGCAATTGTCCATTTCCCACGCCATAGCTGCATCACCAAATCAATTAAATCTATCTGTTCTGGGTCATTTTGACTTCTGACCTCATTATTGCTGTTCTGGGACATACAATCCTTAACGAAATATCTACGCAAAAATAATATTTAGCTAGTGTATCGCTTGTTGGCAAATTTTCTATAAGAATCCTGTGAGTTATCTGCTGACTGGTGAAGTTTTGCTTACATCCGGCTTAGGGGTATGATGAGCGCCATTGTATTACGCTATGCAGTTAGCGACTTTGAATCTAAAGAGGATGGATATGAAATTTCTGGTCACCGGTGCAGCAGGTTTTATTGGCTCAAACGTCAGCAAGCGTCTTTTGGACGCAGGGCATCAGGTTGTCGGGATTGACAATCTCAATGACTATTACGATGTAAATCTGAAGCAAGCACGACTGGATCTACTGACATCAGGGAATTTCAGCTTCCACAAGCTCGATCTCGCCGATCGTGAAGGGATGGCAGCGTTGTTTGCCAACGAGAAATTTGATCGTGTGATTCATCTGGCGGCCCAGGCAGGTGTACGTTACTCGCTGGAAAACCCACATGCCTACGCGGATGCCAATCTTATCGGCCATCTGAACGTACTGGAAGGTTGCCGCCATAACAAGGTTCAGCATCTGCTGTATGCTTCTTCAAGTTCGGTTTACGGCTTGAATCGCAAAATGCCCTTCTCGACCGATGATTCAGTCGATCACCCTGTCTCCCTCTACGCAGCGACCAAGAAAGCTAACGAACTGATGTCGCATACCTATTCGCATCTTTATAATTTGCCAACGACAGGTCTGCGTTTCTTTACGGTGTATGGCCCGTGGGGTCGCCCGGATATGGCGCTGTTCAAGTTCACGAAAGCGATGCTCGAAGGCAAAAGTATTGATGTGTACAACTACGGCAAGATGAAGCGTGATTTCACCTACATTGACGATATCGCAGAAGCCATTATCCGTCTGCAGGATGTAATTCCGCAGGCCGATACCAACTGGACGGTGGAAGAAGGGACGCCAGCAACCAGTTCTGCTCCGTATCGCGTCTATAACATCGGTAACAGCTCGCCGGTTGAACTGATGGATTACATCACTGCGCTGGAAGAGGCGTTGGGCATTGAGGCTGACAAGAATATGATGCCGATTCAGCCGGGCGACGTACTGGAAACCAGCGCGGATACCAAAGCGCTGTATGAGGTGATTGGCTTTAAACCGCAGACTTCTGTAAAAGAAGGCGTGAAGAACTTCGTGGACTGGTATCGCGATTTTTATAAAGCCTAAAAAGACAATGCCCGGTTCAGCCGGGCATTGTCTTAATGCAGGAAACAAAAAAAATTAATCACTACCAAACAGATCGCGGGTGTAAACTTTGTCCGCCACATCCGCCAGCTCTTCCGCCATGCGGTTCGAAATAATCACATCTGCTTCTTTCTTAAACGCATCAAGATCGCGAACCACTCTCGAATGGAAGAACTCATCTTCTTTCATCGCCGGTTCAAAGATGATGACCTGAACACCCTTCGCCTTGATACGCTTCATAATCCCCTGGATAGAGGACGCGCGGAAGTTATCCGACCCGCTCTTCATAATCAGACGATACACGCCCACCACCTTCGGCTGACGAGCCAAAATCGAGTCAGAGATAAAGTCTTTGCGCGTACGGTTCGCTTCAACAATCGCTGAAATCAGGTTGTTTGGCACCGCCTGATAGTTAGCCAGCAGCTGTTTGGTATCTTTAGGCAAGCAATAGCCACCGTAACCGAAGGACGGATTGTTATAGTGATTGCCGATACGCGGATCCAGACAAACACCTTCGATGATCTGTTTGGTGTTCAATCCCAGGCTTTCCGCATAGCTGTCCAGCTCGTTGAAGAAGGCGACACGCATCGCCAGATAGGTATTGGCGAAGAGCTTGATTGCCTCAGCTTCAGTCGTATCAGTGAACAGCACATCGATATCTTTCTTGATCGCCCCCTCCTGCAACAGAGCAGCAAAGCGCTCCGCACGTTCGGAACGCTCACCAATAACAATACGCGAAGGATGAAGGTTGTCGTAAAGCGCCTTACCTTCGCGGAGGAATTCTGGGGAGAAGATCACGTTATCAATACCCAGTTTCTCTTTAATGGACTGGGTAAACCCAACCGGGATGGTTGATTTGATGATCATCACCGCACTTGGGTTCAGCGCGACAACGTCCTTAATAACAGCTTCTACGCTGGAGGTATTGAAGTAGTTGGTCTTCGGATCATAGTCCGTCGGAGTGGCGATAATCACATAATCAGCGCCGCGATATGCATCTTCTTTATCGGTTGTTGCGCGGAAGTTGAGCGGCTTGTTGGCCAGGTATTCCTCGATCTCTTTGTCAGCAATCGGGGAGATCTTCTGGTTAAGCATATCCACTTTGGCCTGCACGATATCCAGCGCGACCACTTCATGGTTCTGCGCAATCAGAATACCGTTAGAGAGACCAACATAGCCTGTTCCGGAGATTGTAATTTTCATTCGTTCAACTTCTTCAAGTATGGGTGTCTGGAGGCATTAACAGTGCCACCACAGTATATAACTGTTGAGGTTTTTACCTCTTAAGTTTATGCACTGTCAAGGTAAAGGCCTTGCTACAAGAGCGGGATAAAACGGTGATTTATACTGCATTGAATGATAGAGGCTGTAAAAAACGAGGCGACACAGGGATTAGGGCAATAAAAAAGCCCGGTAACAATTACCGGGCCTTGCTATGGGACTGAGTTAAATCAGATTAATCCAGCCATTCGGTGTGGAACACACCTTCTTTATCGGTACGCTTGTAAGTGTGCGCGCCAAAGTAGTCACGCTGCGCCTGAATCAGGTTCGCAGGCAACACTTCTGCACGGTAGCTATCGTAATAAGCTACTGCTGCAGAGAAGGTTGGTACCGGAATACCATTCTGGACAGCATAAGCGACAACATCGCGCAGCGCCTGCTGGTATTCGTCAGCGATTTTCTTGAAGTAAGGTGCCAGCAGAAGGTTAGCGATACCTGCATTTTCAGCATATGCATCGGTGATTTTCTGCAGGAACTGTGCACGGATGATGCAGCCAGCACGGAAGATTTTCGCGATCTCACCGTAATTCAGATCCCAGTTGTTTTCATCAGACGCAGCGCGCAGCTGAGAGAAGCCCTGTGCGTAAGAGACGATTTTACCCAGGTACAGTGCGCGGCGAACTTTCTCGATAAACTCGGCTTTGTCACCGGCAGGTTTCGCCTGCGGGCCAGACAGCACTTTAGAGGCCGCAACACGCTGCTCTTTCAGTGAGGAGATGTAGCGCGCGAACACGGATTCCGTGATCAGAGACAGCGGCTCACCGAGATCCAGGGAGCTCTGGCTGGTCCATTTACCGGTACCTTTATTTGCCGCCTCATCCAGAATCACATCAACCAGGTATTTACCCTCTTCGTCTTTCTTGGTGAAGATGTCTTTGGTGATGTCGATCAGGTAGCTGTTCAGCTCGCCAGTGTTCCACTCGGTGAAAGTCTGCGCCAGCTCTTCGTTGGACAGGTTCAGACCACCTTTCAGTAAAGAATACGCTTCAGCAATCAGCTGCATGTCGCCGTATTCGATACCGTTGTGAACCATTTTCACGTAATGACCTGCACCATCCGCACCGATATAGGTGACGCACGGTTCGCCATCTTCAGCAACTGCCGCGATCTTAGTCAGGATCGGCGCAACCAGCTCATACGCTTCTTTCTGACCGCCAGGCATAATTGATGGGCCTTTCAGGGCGCCCTCTTCACCACCGGAAACACCGGTACCGATGAAGTTGAAGCCTTCAGCAGACAATTCGCGGTTACGGCGGATAGTGTCATGATAGAAGGTATTGCCACCATCAATGATGATGTCACCTTTATCAAGATACGGCTTCAGAGAATCGATAGCAGCATCAGTGCCAGCGCCTGCTTTCACCATTAACAGGATACGACGTGGCGTTTCCAGAGATTCAACAAACTCCTGAACCGTATAGAAAGGAACCAGCTTCTTGCCCGGGTTCTCGGCAATCACTTCTTCGGTTTTTTCACGGGAACGGTTGAAAACGGAGACGGTATAACCACGGCTTTCGATGTTGAGCGCCAGATTGCGCCCCATCACTGCCATACCGACAACGCCGATCTGTTGTTTGGACATTACATACTCCTGTCAGGTGTGGTCACCGCGCAAGGTAGCGCGGCTTGAAATGTGGTGAAGATGTTAACTCAGTTATTATCTAAACGATAGTATTAGAAATGGCATTGGCTCAATAGCGGTAATCAAGTTAAGGATAAAAGAAATATCTGGTCAGGACATTTCTTCAGCAACAACTTTTAAGGCAGAGGCAATGACCTGATGCATATCATAATATTTATACTCAGCAAGCCGTCCACCAAATACAAAGCCATCAAGAGTAGTGGCTAATTTTTTATATTTAGAAAAGGTTGAATTGTTTTTAGTGTCATTGACTGGATAATAATATTCATCGCCCTCTTCAAACTCTTTGGGATATTCCATTGTTATAACGGTTTTTAATTGATCGCCGAATTCAAAATGTTTATGCTCTATAATGCGTGTAAAATCATATTCTTTATCGATGTAATTGACAACAGCATTTCCTTGATAGTTATCAACATCTTTAACCTCATGTTCAAAACGTAATGAACGATAATCAAGCTTACCAAACTGATAGTCAAAAAATCTATCGATGGGACCTGTATATACAACTTTGGTTGCTAGACTGTCAAAGTATTTTTTATTGGAGAAATAGTCAACATCCAATTGAACATCGATACCTTCAAATAAAGCATCAATCAACTTATTATATCCACCGATTGGAATTCCCTGATATTTATCTTTGAAATAATTATTATCAAAAGTGAACCGTACAGGAAGGCGCTTGATGATGAAAGCAGGTAAATCCTTACAATCGCGTCCCCACTGCTTTTCAGTGTATTCCTTTATTAAGCATTCAAAAATATCTCTACCTACGAGAGAAATAGCCTGTTCTTCGAGATTCTGAGGTTCTATACCTTCAAACTCAGAGCTTTGTTTCTTGATTATTTCTTTCGCATCTTCCGGATTGATAACACCCCATAACTTATGAAATGTGTTCATATTAAACGGCAAGTTATACAATTTACCCTTTGAGAGTGCTAACGGACTATTGGTAAAACGATTAAACTCTACAAATTGATTAACATAATCCCAAATATACTTATCGTTAGTATGAAAAATATGTGCCCCATATTTATGCACATTAATGCCATCGATTAGATCACAATAGACATTGCCACCTAAATGGCTTCGTTTTTCAATAACCTTTACTTTTTTTCCACGCTTATGAGCTTCGTGTGCAAAAACAGCACCGAATAAACCGCTGCCAACAATTAAATAATCCATAGTATTTTACCTTTTGAATGCATTCATTAAATAAAAGAAAGAACGATATAAGAAAAAGTACGCAGCAGCGGCAATTGGCCAGAAATTAGTTAGCCAATGATTACACCAAAGATAAGTGCATAACACAGCCAAAAACATATAGTAAAAAACTCTAAATCTTTCAGTATTGTTAATTATAAAAGGTAAATTATTTTTTTTTATTTTCGTTCGCTCTAAAAAATTTGGAATGGGGAATATTAACATACTAAACAGAAGCAGTTCATAATTGAATCCTGACAACAAGAACAGAGGAAAACTATAACGTAACGTGCTTAAAAAAAGTTGCAGATAAAAATTCCCAACCCCTCGAATGGAATTATAAATAAGAAACACAATTATTATCAAGGAACTCAATATTAACCATTGAATTGCATCGTAATGATATAAAAAAGACAATGAAAATGCACAAGCAATAGATATAAAAACCTTGGTTAGATAGATAGAGAACTTATTTGACTCATAAAAAACAAGCTCCATCTCAGAATAACGTCGCGTTGGATCTCTTTCTTTTTTAATTGTTTCTGCATTATTATAAATATACCCAACATCATACGATGAATAAACAAGTGCAATAGCAAATAGAATGGCGTAGAAATTAACACCGTAATAAAAAGCAACTGAGGCAAACGGAACAAGATAATAGAGGCACCAACTAATTTTCTCTGATGGACGTTTGGCGTATAAATGAAAAAAAGGACCTAACGGGAGTATGAATTTATACAACATGATAACGAACTCCGTTATCTTTCCAATAAGCCACATTTCTTGTAGTTGTCACGGCAATAAAGTAATTCACAATATCCTTGCAAGCTAAATCATCAATATTATCAGTGTAAAATATAGATTTGGAGCATATCACCGAAGCTATAATATCATTTTTATTACCCTGGAGATCTAACTTTAAATATCCTGCTGAACATCCATTTTGAATTGCTAACTCAGATCCATAATATGTTGAAATCTTAAGATACTCACAAACTGATTTAACAATGAACGATAATGAAGCAGAGACGACAATAGGTTCGTAGCCATCTCGCCGCAAAATATCAACCTTGCGAAGGATATCATATCGCCAGTTTAATGATTTAGTGTAACAGTCAGCCTCTTGCTTAAGCTCGTTCAGGGAGTAATCTTTCATCATGAACAAGCAAAATTGTTTAGTAAGATCAAAATTAAAACTCATTATGGAACATGATTTGGTTATTATTTGAGCTATTTTAAACTTCCAAATTAACTTATAAATCAATTTTTGCTTTGGTAGTATATGCTTATTAAAAAAATCAAAAGTTGTATTCTCTTTAACTAATGTTCCACAGAGATCTAAAAATATAACCTTACGCATCCAAAATCTCCAACCATTTTCTAATTACAGGAGCAACTGAATATCTTTTAGAATTAAGGCAAGCAGCATTGCTATTTTCATTAGTAATTTCAGAATAATAGTCCAAAATCATTTCAGCTATTACCTCATTGCTAAGCCCACTATCCATTAAAAGTCCAACATCTCGATTAACTATAATATCAGATGGGCCTGTCTGCACATCCAATGCTGCGCATGGAAGACCGTTAGCTTGCGCTTCGATTAAAACCATCGGCAGGCCTTCATAGTGTGAAGTCATAATCAATAACTTGCTTCTTGATAACCACTCACCGATATTATCAGTTGCTTTATGAAGGAAAACATTATCAACAAGCTTGCGGTCTTTAATTTCATTCAAAATTTTATCTATATAATCTTGATCACCATTACCAAAAATATTTAATCTAAGTGATGAATCGACTTTGCATATATAGGAAAAAATATCAATCATACGTTCATAGTTTTTTTGAAAACATAAACGTCCTACAGCTATAAAATCATTTCGTTCAAAATTCCCATTATAAATTTTATGTTCATCAAGTGGATTTTCGATCACAACACAACGGTCCCCATCACCAATGTAGTTAGGAACATCCTTTTCTGTTAATGACACAACCCAACTAGCATACTTGTATGCTTTTTTTCTCAAGTAGCCAAAGGGGCCACGCATTGACATTTGATAGCAAAGATGATCACAAACAATAACATTTCGCCCCCTAAAATACAAAATAGATAATAAGTTAAGATTTCCAAAAGTAGAGTAGATATTATGAATGGAATGGCGAATAATATACTTTCTAGCATTCAACATTGATAATACCATGTTGATTTTCTCGTTCTTAAAACTTGATGATACATTAACGACTTCAAATTGATCGCAGACTGATTTTTTATACTCAGATTTTTCAGTTTCTATTACAAAAACTTTCATTTTTGTAGATAAATTATTCGCAAGAAGCTTTACAACAGATTCTGTACCGCCTACCCGACTTAAACTATGAACAATTATAGCTAACACGCGTTACCTCAGATTTATTTAATATAACTGCATACACTACAGAAACAAGCATGAGACTAATTCCAGCAGGGATTATCGGCAAAAAACACAAATATAGTATATAGCTGAAGATAAAAGGAAACGTAGATTTAGTGCTATTATTGAGCAAAGTAAGAAACACAAAGGAAATGAATATAACAGCAAGTAACAAACCATTAATTCTCACAAACTCAAAAAAACCATTGTGTGGAATAAGTGGTGCGTAATTGCTAGTATAATATTCTCTGGTGACCCCTCGAAACTGTAGCTCATGGGACTGTGTCAGTGCATTTAGAAACTGATCATTGAGTTGAAAACGAAGTCGGTTTGAACCATCATTCACAGTTGAAAATCTTGAAATGCCCGAATCGTAATCAGCAACATCATTTCCACCAAATGTCCTAAGCGCAGTTCCTACCGCAAATACCAGGAACAAACTACATAGTACCATTATAAATGGGTGAGATAATTTAAAGCATCTTGCAAAATAGAAAATTAACCGAATGCGTTCGATGAATATAAATACAACAACTGCAAGTAAGAATGCTCGACTCAACATAAACATGCCTAAGACAAAGCAGAACATCATTACTAAACGCATTCGTAGTATGTACGATATACAGAAGAGAATAAAAACATAAAACGCTGAAAAATTGGGATCAATAAAACTAAGCGCTGGTCGACCATCTTCGCTTCGAAAGTATAAAGCTTGCAAAAATGCAAAAAACAAACTCAATATAACTGACAGTTTTAAAATATTGTAAGAAAAACAGCCCGACTTTATATTTTTAACACAAAAAAAAGCAGCCATAAAGACTAGAATATAGAAAACGAACAGAATATTGAAGAGTAATGCTAATGGAAACCCTATAACAGCAATCCATATCACTGTTCTAGGTAGTTGTCTGAAACTATAAAGAACATTGACAAGGACATAAAAAATAACGGAAGAATATAAAAGTGATTTATAAATCAAGTCATACATTTGAAATGTTGAATCCGAAATCCAGGCTCCTGGCCCTGGGATATTTAAAAAAATATAGCAGAATGCAAATACACTGAAAATGAAAAGATTAGTGCTTTGCTGGATAAGAACAGATCTACGTGACATGAATGGGTCCTTAGGAGAAGATATGCTGGATTAGCGTAATATAAGTTTGTTCGAAATTTCCAGGACCCACTCTCTTAGACTATGTAAATCACGTTTATCAACAGAATCATCATATGACTGATGAACAAAATCATCAGATAATTTAGTTAAATCAGTAACAATATTATTGCTATTGTAAAAGCTATAGCAAATTACATTTAAGTTGGTAGTTAATAGTTTTTTCTTTGCGCCAAGAGCTTCGAATGTACGCATTGTTAATCCACTTTGAACTTTATCAGGCACATCAACTACAACTCTACTTTCATGCACTATTGCAGACACGGTTTTTAAACTCATTTTTTTAAAAAAAATAAATCGACCATATTTCCCGTAAAACCCAGGAATGGTGATGATCTTTCTTAAATATTGATTCCATGGCATATAAAGTTTAAAAAAATAACTACGTGGCTTTTTCTTGAAAACATTTTCAATGTCTAAAAGAAAACTGACTCTTTCTTCTTTAAAGGCACCAATACAACAAAAATCATATTTAGCCGGGAGGTCATTATCATAATCAGCACATTCAAATTCGTTTGCAAAGAACAAAGGAAAAAGTTCTAATTGGTAATCATCAATTTTGCAATCAGCATTATCGAATGATAATCGAACATTGAAGTATTTTAAGATGTCTTCAGTTTTGGGATTATGTGCAATTGAATCCCATAGATATAATAAACTCTTCTTCAGAGTAGAATTATTAATCAATTTATCACATATACGCGGCGTGAGCTCTTCACCTTTAATAACTAGCAATACATCATATTTTCCTCTTGCTCTAAACATGAACAACAGAGGCCACACTTGCTGCATATAGAAATGGAACAATTTTTTAGAAAGGAATTTCAAATGCACTAACTTCACAAATTTTGAGCTATCACGAATCAAGGTAACATCAAAACCTAACCTTTCCAATTCATCTCTAATTTTAATATGGTAACTATTAAAATAAGGCATAACTAACAATAATTTAGTCATCAGTAATCTTATTTACCTCCATCAACTTTGGTCCATTGAAGTGAATGGAAATCATATTTTTTAACTATTTTAGCAGGAGTTCCAGCTATAACAGAATAAGGTGGAAAGTGTCCTCTAACAACAGAATTTGCACCAACTATGCATTGCTTTCCAAGTACAGTACCAGCCAAAATTTTAGCACCAGAGCCGATAAAGCAATATTCGCCAATCTCTGTTTGGCTTACATTCAGAGGTTGTTTAGAAATATCAACATCAATCATCTCATATTGATGGTCTACATCGGTTATCATGACATCAAACGATATAGTTGAATTATTACCGATCACTAACTTAGATGCCGCGATGAGATGTAACCTTTGCTCGATACTAACATCATCACCAATGATGATTTCGGGTTCGTAAGTACTTCCCAGCCATTCCTTGATTGCCTGAATTCTTGCATGCTTTCCGATACTCACATTGGCACCTACTGCCATATGCCCATAGCTACACATCAATGGAGCTTCTATGATTGACGACGGCCCCCAACATCTGACAAATCGTTTAATTATTAGCAGACAGAAGAGTTTTCGAACGTAAAGGGATAAACGCCATGGTTCACGGGAAATTAGACTTATTTTATTCATAAATTTAGTCATTATTCTTTCCTAAATAGGTGCTATATTTATCAATACCTAAACCTAAAATATAAACTAAGCGAACAGAAACTTCTTTCCAAAAATTTTCATTTGCTACGTTATCTTTGACTTCATAAAGTAACGCAGCTAATTCTTCAACATTCATAAAATAATCATTATGCACTTCAACTGAGTTATCGTAATCGTCATCTTTATATCGTAAAGAAATGCAATTATTTACATAGCTATCATAATAAGCAGTTGAGTTATATGTAATAGTGCACATATAATCATGTTGAGTAAGCAATGCGTTGACATCTTTGTCTGGAGCGGCGCTTATATTCAATATCTGACATAAGCTATCGTATTCAGAAGCATTCACTGAAGGGTGTAGTTTATACTCAAACTCATAAACATCTGTTAATTTACTTGCAATCTGCAAAAGCATCTTATTATTTTTGTCATATGAAGAGCGCGCAAGAAGTAAAAGGACCTTTTTGCTACTTTGAGATTTAGGTTTTAAGTTAAGAATATGTGGTCTTGGATATCCAGTTACTAAAATTCTGCTGTCAGCTATCCCAAAGCGAACAAATTCATCTTTAGTATATTGTCCCCAGCATAGCAATCTGTCTGCCAGTAAGTTTTCATACACAAGACAATCTATGGGCTGCGGTTCTGGAAAGATAAACCAGAGACCATGTTGTAGTGTATAGGTTGGAATATTTCTTTTTTTGAAGAAATAATGCAATTCAGCTTCTCCGGTCAAATTGCTACAAAAAGAGCAAAAAGAATTAACATTAGCCCACTGATAATCAAGGTTTTCCAGATGGTTAATTGTATTAATAGAATGAACTAACTCGAGAGAGAGGTAAATTTTTTGTTTTAATTTTACATCGCTAGCTGCGTACATTGAAAATATATTGATGAAGGATCTCACGATAACATTTATATCAACTTTGTACTTAAACTTAGTTTTTGCCAAGTCAACAAGTATTGAATTTTTATTGCGAGTGACATAGTCCAGAATTTGATAATAATCATTTCTCCCGTATGCACCAATAGCAAATACAGTACTATCCGCGTTAGCGGTTACAAAAGAGACATCATGAAATCTAATTAGTTTTATAAAATCTTTAAACCTAAACTCATTTTTTTGATAGGCTATTGCAGCGATCTTCACTGCAAGTATTTTTCCCAATGGGTATGAATTATACTCCATTGTGAATTTTTGCATCAAGGTTTTAAATTTGATGAAAGGAGGCATCACAAAAGTCCTTTTATGTTGGCAATACAGATTTTATTCCCTTTATACTTAACCCAACTTAAAATAATAATGGAATAATAGACAATTGAGAGCGGAATAAGAATCATTATATTATGATTTACAGGAACGAATATTTTTAAAACTATAGACAGAATAAGCGACGAAATCAATAAAAGAAAATATGATTTCACTGGAAAATATTCGAAGAATTTTTTATTTAGAACGCCATCTATTTTTTTAATTAATAATAAACCACCGAAGTAATTCATCACTGTGGTAGTAATTGCAGCACCAATGATACCATACTTATGAATCATAAAGATGTTCAACACAATATTCATTGCAGCAATCACTACAGTATTTTTAAATAATTCTTTTTCTAACCCTATCGCCCCCATTACACCGCCAAAGACAACTACAGCGCGAAGCCACTGGAACATATATATCTGAAATACTAAAACAGATAGTTGGTAGTCATTCCCAAAGAAGCCAATGATAATATCACGGCCAAACACCATGCAAAATATAACAATTGGGACTAGTAATACACTTGCCTTTTCAATAGAAAATGCCCAAAGGTTTTCAATTTCTTCAAATTTCTTTTGTTCAAATAATTTTGAAACGATTGGAATCATTGCCGTTAATATTGAGCCAGTTACAATACTAATAAAAGGTATTTGAAAAGCACCTACTTTTAGTAATGAGTATTGAATTGGCGTTAACAGGAAAGAGGCTGTAATTTGATCGGTATAACTATTGATAACTCCAACAAATGATGTCGCGCTCATAGCAAGAATATATTTAGCTTCTACCTTAACTTTATAACCGTCTTTGATTGAAATATTAAAAGGGAAAATTTTTCTTCTGTTTGATATTATTAATGACAATGTAAGTACAACTGCCGATATAGCGCCGACGATAATTAGATACTGTATATTTTGAGTTTTGATAGCCAATGTTATTGTGGTCAACATTGCTATGATTTGAATACTTGACGTGATGATAGTGTAACTTTTCATTGTGTTAAACAGCACACTAGAGTTTCTAATAAAATCAGGTAGTACTATTCCAATAAAAACAATTACAATATAGAAAGCATAGTCATGCAAATATGTATTTTCAAAACCATCAGATATTACACCTGAGAAAATTAAATATAATATTGCACCAACTACTATTGAACAAATTTGATAAAAGAGAAAGCGATGAAATATCGAACTATTTTTTTTCGTATCACGCTCTTGCCCGTAAAAAAAGCTTAAGGCTATTGGTAATCCTGCAGTGAAGATCATAGCCATAAAACTAATAACCAACATTACTTGTTGGTAGTGACCAAATGTTTCCTGGTCTAAAAGTCTAGCAAGGATAATGAAAAGCGCGATTGATAGTATTCTTTTTATTGCATCTTGGATCATTAAAAAATGCGTGCTCACAAAGATGCCTCTCTATTCATTGTCAACACATATGATATTTTTGAAAGAGTCAATCATCGAACTTAAATCATCAATAACATTACGCGGCCGGAAATTCATAACATTGGAAATGCGCTCTATCGATGTAACCGGAAATGTCTCAGTCGTCGCACATGGATTCCAATTTATTTCGCAGCCAGTTTTGGCTTTTAACATTGCACTTATCTGTTCAGCGCTCGTATTTCTACCTGAAGCCACATTGTATAAATTATGCTCAGTGTTATGCAATGATAAATAGACAACAGCCGTGAGCAAATCATCTACCGCTACATAATCTTTGTTATAATCGGGTGTGACATACATATTCACAACGCCTTTTTTTATGGCATCCCTAGTAATTGATGGCAAGAATAGTGGACTAGAAAATGCATTGCCATAAACATTAGAAGGTCTTACGATTATGCAATTTCTATTGCTTCTATAGCATAGTTCTTCAGCAAGCAATTTAGTTATATTAAATAAACGTCTGCTATCAGATGGATAGATCAAAAGTTCATCATCCTCAAATGAGCTTAGAGAATTCATATATACTCGTGTTGAAGATAAATAAATAAGTTTCTTGAACTTTGCCTTCTGCAAGATATTTGAGAGGAACTCAACATTTGCTTGATTAACGTTGAATGGCTGGTTTACACAATCGCCATGTCCTGCACAGTAAACAACAACTCCCAAATCGTTATCATACAGAGTCGAATCATTCCGATGTGGCACGAACACATTATAATTATTGTTTTTTAAATGCTGAACTAATTCAGACCCTATAAAACCAGAGCCACCAATAACAGTGAAATTCATAGCTTATCTCTTAACTAAAAATGAGTCATTAAGGTCTTTAAGAAATGGTTGGATTAAATCCTTTTCTGATAAAATAGGTTCTGATATAGGCCATGTAATACCTATATCAGGATCATTCCATCTAACCCCACTTTCGTCATTTGGATCGTAAAACTCCGTGCATTTATAAGAAAAATCAGCAGATTCGCTCATTACACAAAACCCATGAGCAAATCCTGGTGGAATGTAGAATTGTAGTTTATTTTCGCCGCTTAGTATTACTGCTTCATATTCACCAAATGTTGGTGAGTCAAACCTCAGATCTACGGCTACATCATATACTTCACCGCTTGTCACGGATACTAATTTCCCTTGAGGTTTATTCTTTTGAAAGTGTAACCCTCTCAGCACACCTCTACTTGATACTGAACGATTATCCTGCCGAAAGCTTAAATCAATGCCAGCACAATCAGAATATCGACGTTCATTAAATGTCTCTAAAAAAAATCCTCTTGAGTCTTGAAAAATTTTAGGCTCAATGATAACGCAATTATCCAGCTTAGTTTTAATTACTTTCACTATCTATTCACCTTTAACGAAAACTGGAGCTTTTTATCTTTAATGAGTGATTTCAAATAAGAGCCATAATCAGTCTTGCTCATCGTATCAGAAATTATCTCTATTTCTTCGGTAGTTAGCCAACCGTTACCCAAGGCTATCTCCTCAGGACAAGCTATTTTCAACCCTTGAACATGTTCAATCGATTGAACGAACGAAGAAGCCTCGTTAAGGCTCGCGTGCGTACCAGTATCTAACCAAGCAAAACCACGCCCTAATAATTCAACCTTAAGTTTCCCATTTTTCAAATAAAGTTGATTGATACTTGTAATTTCTAGTTCACCTCGCTCTGATGGCGTGATTGTTTTGGCCATAGAAACCACGTTATTATCATAAAAATATAGACCAGTAACGGCCCAATTTGATTTTGGCTGCTCAGGTTTTTCTTCTATGCTCAGTACTTTTTTATTTTCATCAAAGTCGACTACACCAAACCGTTCAGGATCTTTAACATGATAACCAAACACAATCGCGCCATCTTTGATTTCGGCTGCAGCTTTTAATGTCCTTCCAAATGATTGACCATAAAATATATTATCACCCAAAATCAAACACACACTATCATTGCCAATAAAATCGGCACCAATAATAAATGCTTGTGCCAATCCTTCGGGCTTATGCTGTACTGCATACGTTATTTTCACCCCCAAGGCCGAACCGTCACCCAGTAACCGCTGAAAATTATTATTATCTTCTGGGGTGGTGATAACTAGAATATCTCTAATACCCGCTAACATTAATGTAGATAATGGATAATAAATCATCGGTTTATCATATACAGGTAGGAGCTGTTTTGATAATCCTTTAGTCAATGGATATAGCCTGGTTCCAGCCCCGCCAGCTAAAATTATACCTTTCATAGTTTAAATTCCCTTAGAGTTGTTATGACTTCTTATATTTATGATGCTCACTTTTTAAAACTTTTTTATGTCCATCACCTAAGCATAGTTCCGCTAATCTTATATCTTTAACAAACAATTTAAATTTATCAGTAAGCATATCAATGGCAACATTGTCAAAGTGGGCCCACGGGGTATTACCATATTTTACGTGCTTCTCAATCATCAGACTACCTGCAGCAACCGCAAGCTGACAGCATAAAGAACCAATATCATGACTAGAATAGCCCGGAATTATTTTTGGATATTTAAGACTTAAATCGTGATAATGTCTTACAACTGCCACATTCGCATCTTCATTCATAGTCGGATACGATGATACACATTGAAGTAAGTAGATATTTTTACAGTTAGTAAATTCGTTAATGATGAATTTTTCATACTCTGGGGAAGTCATCCCTGTAGATATAACGACGCTCCCTGTGTGCTCACTTGCAACATGCCTTAGAAAATCTTCATGTTCAGATATAGTTGAAGGTAGTTTTATAAGATCAGGTGAGAATTTTTTAATATAAATGTACGAGTCTTGATCTAATACAGATGCAAACCATTTAATGCCATATTCTGAACACCATTTAGAAACTGACTCAAATCCGTCGTCGTTTAATTCCAAGCCGTTTCTATAATCACGAAATGTATTCCCAAATGGTGAAGCATATGGCTTAGCCAATTCTTCTTGAGTATAGAATGTTTCCACATTTCTTTTCTGTAATTTAATATAATCGGCTCCTGCTTCTGCAGCAGCTGCTATCATTCTTTGCAATAACTTTTTATCACCAAAATGATTTGTTGTGATTTCCGCGACAATTTCTACTTTGCGGCTATTGCAGCTATCTTTATTAGAATCGCTCACGAAGAAATTTTCGGATTTTACTGACTTCGATTTTACTTGATAATTTCCACCACTGATAATTCTATTGAACCCTGCGACACTAAGACCACTAAAGTTCTTGTCTCCAATATGAATCACATCAATTGACAATTCATTTTTATGACGCATTAACAGTGACAAATACTCTTGCTGACTTTCTAAAAGATTCTCTAGATAATCATTTTCACCAAAACCTAAATTTCGATTTGCTTTAGAAGAGAATCCATTTTTAATAGAAAAATCGAAACCCAATAGATATACAGAAATACGCTCTCGCAAATTGTCAGCGATAAGATTGCTCAGCTTGATTGCTGATATTATTAAGGCATCTTCTACAGCAAATCCAGCTTGAAAAAAACGTTCTTGTATTGGACGATAGTTTTCAGGATTCTCGGCAATATGATCAACTGTAATGAACTTACTATCATTCAAGACTGGTTCTGATGTTATATATAGGTCACAAAGTCTTTCATTTTCTTCAAAATATTTTCTAACCCATTCGTGGGCGTAAATGCAGATATCGCCTGCAAGAATTCGTTCAGAATCATTTATATTTATAATGAAGTAATCACTTAATGAATTTTTTTCGATCTCATCCAGCGAAGGCCCTTTACCAATAATGGCAATATTACATTTCCCACTTAATTTGAAAAGTTCGCTAACCGTCTGAACGATATTATTCACATGCTACCCCTATAGAAATTTTGTATTTTTTCGTTGGAAACAATAACTCTCCAGTATACTTAGCTCCGTCTACATATGCTGGAATATTATGTTCCAATGCCAGATTTAAGCCAGGCAATACATCCCAACAGTTAACGCCGTTAACATTATCAAATCTTGCAAAGGCCCCCTTAACTGCATTTAACATATTGTACATTGAACAACCTATAATACGATATTCAAAGCCTGTAGGAGTTTTTAGTAAATCATCTTTAGTCAGTGATGATGATAATCCATAGATTCTTGACTCATATCTAGTTAGATTATCTCCCGAAACTAGTTGCTCATTCAGTTCAGGAAGATAAATACAGGATTCAGTATGTATACCATTGGTGTAAATTGATATGCCAACACCCCACTCCTTTAATCCACTAACAAAATTCTCCGTGCCGTCAATTGGATCTATTACAATGTATGATCCTCTTTGGTCCCAAACATTATCAGCAAATGGTGCTAATTCTTCAGAGATCAGTTTATGATTTGGTAATATTCTTTCTAGATGCTTAATTAAAATATCCTGTATTAATAAATCACCTTCAGATACAAAGCTATCATCATCTTTTATTTTCTTGTTATTTCTCAACATCAAAATCATCGGAAGGCTATCATTTATCAATTGAATACATTGTCTACATGCGCTCATAGTGACACCTTTTTCTTCTCTAACACAGCTTCAACTATTTCAAAATCAAATAAATCATCAATATCCAAACCACATATTTTATCAGATATTATTGGATATACTTTTCTACCTAAGAAGTCATCTGATATAGCGACCCCTTTAAATCGTATAATATCAGTGCTAAATACAGTAAATGCATTCGGCATATTTTGCCTTCTGATCATTGATTTACTATGGTCATCAAACAACGGAGACAACACATCATCTTGAATTGTGTATAATCTATTTTCAGCTGAAACAACCGTTCGTGCAGAACTATATGATGGATTATTTTTTAAAACAGAAATTCCTTTTTCTATATCTTCAACACTCCTGAATACAAAAGTTGGTCTTAGCCAAACTATAATATCAGGTTCTGGTATTTCGCTCTCTTGAAATTTCTGTCTTAAGTCCTTAAGTATATCCTGTTCCATTGCTGTATCTATTGCAGCTTCGGCACTTCTCAAAAAGGGAACTTCTGCCCCATATTTTTTTGCAATATCAGCATACTTTTCAGAATCCGTACTACAAATAACTTTACTCACACTGGGTAACTGTTTTGCAAACTCGATACTATACGCAATCAATGGCTTCCCACTTAATTCTCTAATATTTTTATCCGGCAAGCCTTTTGAGCCCGAACGTGCAGGTACAATCGCATATACCAACATATTATTTTCCTTTTTTATCATTAGGGAATTGACTTGAATTATCAAGCCATTGCTGATTATTAATATACCAGTGGATAGTTTTTCTGATACCGCTTGCAAAAGTTTCTTTAGGTTGCCAACCAAGATTGTTTTTCAATTTTGTACTATCTATTGCATATCTGCGATCATGACCTGGCCGATCAGTAACATATTCAATTAAATCTCTTCTAGGCCCTTCATCACTAGGTACCACTTCATCAACAATATCGCAAATAAGTAGAGCTACATCAAGGTTACGGATCTCATTGAACCCTCCAATATTATAGGTATCCCCAATGTCTCCGCACGTTAGAACTCGATATAAGGCCCGAACATGATCTTCAACATACAACCAATCACGAATTTGGTCTCCCTTGCCATATATTGGTATACATTTATAGTTCAGAGCATGCAAAATTATTTTAGGAATCAATTTTTCTGAATTATGATATGGCCCATAGTTGTTTGAACAGTTAGTTATAATAGTGGGTAACCCATACGTTCGATACCACGCCCTCACTAAATGATCACTTGCCGCTTTTGAAGCTGAATATGGGCTGCTGGGATCATAACGTGTTATTTCTGTAAAAAGTGGCAATTCCCGAGGAGCTTCTTTAAAATCATCTGGATGCGGCAAATCACCATATACTTCATCCGTTGAAATATGATGAAACCTAAATTTAGTCTTCATTCCCTCGGGAAGAAGATTCCAATATTTCTTAGTCGCTTCCAATAAAGAATAAGTACCCAATATATTTGTACTTATAAACTCAGCAGGCCCATCTATAGATCTGTCGACATGACTTTCAGCGGCTAAATGCATCACCGCATTAGGTTTAAATTCCGATATTATTTCTTCCATTAGGTTCTGATTACAAATATCGGCATGCTTAAATATATAACGTTCGCTGCTCATTATGCTGTTCAGTGATTCTAAATTTCCAGCATAAGTTAGTTTATCGATATTCAAAACAATATGGTTCGTTTCCTCAATTAGGAAACGTACAAGAGCAGAACCTATAAACCCGGCACCGCCGGTAACAATAATCTTCATTGGCAGGCCCCATTAGCGGTTTGATTTCTGTGGCTTCGGTTTATGTTTTTCTGTGTTCTTCAATTCAGCAGAATCTACATACGCTTGATATACAATTTTAATTTGCTTCCAGTTACCTTTGATAAAGCAGATAGCACTATAACCCAGAGCCAAGACCAATGGTTTGTTTCTTATAATAATATTTTCCCCATGTTTTTTATGTAGATGAAATAAATTTCTCAACATAAAATATCCTTTCCAGGAAAGCATATCGTTGGTCTGATTGTTTACTAGCAGCCTTATTGCTTTAGCCTTAGGATCACAAATTATTGGAACCCCTGCATTTTTTGCTTTAATTGCATATTCTATATCGTCGCAGAAAATGAAAAATTTAGGTTCAGGTTTTCCAAGTATATTTATAGCTTTTTTAGATATCAAAGGCCCTTCAAATGGTATTGCCTCAATTTTTATGGGACTATCCAACAATCCCTTTTGTTCAATATAACTTTTTACTGACTTACCTTTTGGATTTAACGAAAATATTTTTTGGATGTTATAAGTTAGAGGCGATAATTCAGCGCATGTTCCATCTAAATTGAATCTTAATGGTTGAACAATTCCATCTATCTTATTATCCAGTAATTTCTCCAAGCAATCAGAATTTGGCATAAAATCATCATCCATGAGCCACAGATGGTCATACTCCATATTTTCTGCTATGCTGAAACCCTCATAAAAGCCGCCAGCACCACCTAAATTGGCACCAGTGTTATGATATGAAACATTGTCGTATGCCATTGATAGCACGGCTTCAGCCGTACCATCACTGCTGTCATTATCAACCACTAATATCCTATCTAACTTGATGGTTTGTTTAACTAGTGCATCAAGAACTTTTAACAATAATTCTCTTCTATTGAATGTTACCACTACGGCAATTACTTTCACTCTTTCACCCATACTATTAAATTTGGACTATTATCATCTTAGTATTAGATAGGTACTAAATTCTATGAGTTTTTACCTGTTTATATTTGGTTTCGTGCACTAATCCTATAATATTCAGAATTTCTCCGACTCTAGCAATAAAAATACACGCTACCGCCCCTGGCTCAATAGCTACCAGTGCACTATAGGTAAAGTCAACATGTGTTCAGGACTAATGATTAAAAATCAACCATCACTCCAGCAAATCTAATCCGATATTGTGGTATTAAACACAGCTCAAAACAAGTGAAAATCTCTGATTGATGTCTGATATGACATTTTAAGACAGTGATAACCCATTGGTTTTAAAATAAAAAAAACGGCAGTGACGGTATGAATGCGCGTTGTTCGCCTCATGACCTCCCCAGCCGTTTAGTCTGTGGCATACTGTTCCCCTGGAATCAGTCTGCCAATAATTTCTTGATGCTGTCCCGGAACTTCGCCCCTTCCTTCAGGTTGCGCAGCCCATAGTTCACGAACGCCTGCATATAGCCCATTTTCTTACCACAGTCGTAGCTTTCACCTGTCATCAGCATCGCATCAACTGACTGTTTTTTCGCCAGTTCCGCGATAGCATCCGTCAACTGAATACGATCCCAGGCACCCGGCTCAGCTTGTTCCAGCTCGGCCCAGATATCAGCGTTCAGGACGTAACGGCCAACGGCCATCAGATCGGAATCCAGCGTCTGCGGCTGATCCGGTTTTTCGATGAACTCGACGATGCGGCTCACCTGCCCTTCGGAATCCAGCGGCTCTTTGGTCTGGATAACAGAATACTCAGACAGATCGCCCTTCATGCGTTTTGCCAGCACCTGGCTGCGACCGGTTTCGTTGAAACGCGCGACCATCGCGGCAAGGTTATAACGCAACGGATCGGCAGATGCATTGTCTAGAATGATATCGGGCAGCACCACGATAAAAGGGTTATCGCCAACAACCGGGCGCGCGCACAGAATGGAATGTCCCAGGCCCAGCGGCTGTGCCTGGCGAACGTTCATGATGGTCACTCCTGGCGGGCAGATAGACTGCACTTCGGCCAGAAGCTGACGCTTAACGCGCTGCTCAAGCAACGCTTCGAGTTCGTAAGAGGTGTCGAAGTGGTTTTCTACCGCATTCTTCGATGAATGGGTCACCAGAACGATTTCTTTGATCCCTGCAGCAACAATCTCGTCAACGATGTACTGAATCATCGGCTTGTCGACGATCGGTAGCATTTCTTTAGGAATCGCTTTCGTGGCTGGCAGCATATGCATGCCCAGACCCGCTACCGGAATGACTGCTTTCAAATTAATCATTATTTCTTCCACCTTAAAATGGTTGACGAATTATAGACTCTTACCGGAAAACAGCCTAGCTGAAGAGTCCTGAAAATCGTCGCATGCAAATCACATTCTACCGAATACCCACATAACTTAACCTTTACGAGATTAAGTGAGAGCCAGAATTATCGGAATCATGAGCAGTTGTTGTTATACCACTTGTTTTTCCGAATAATCGTAACTAACAACGGCTCATTCAGAAACAAACGTGATGTCATCCTTCTTCTCGTGTACAAACTCGTGTTTAAGCGTACGATCGAGCCCCTGAGAAAGGGTATAGGGTGCATTAAAGCCAGAACTATGCACTTTCGTTGCATCAAACTGTGTTGTCGCACAAAACTTCTTAACACGAACAGAACTGATAGCGTATTTTTTGCCCGTGATTTTGCTCAGCACGTCAAAGCAATAGCCGCCCAGCATACCTAATGGATAAGGTAAATGAACGGAAGGAATTTTTTTGCTCAGACTTTTCTCAACTTCTGATACCAGTTGATTCATGTTCAGATCAGGCTTGTCGACGTAGTTGTAAACATCATACCCAGGCTTAACATTCGTGAGTTTGAATTTAATAAACTCAACGATATTCCCTACATAGGCCATTGATTTATAATTGGTACCCGCCCCAACCATCGCAAACTTACCACCCGCAATTTGTTTCAGCAGGTTGTAAACATTGCCGCGATTGCGCTCACCAAAAATAACGGTTGGTCGAACAATCGTCAGCGAACGTTCCTGTGGCGCCTTGTCAAACCACTCACGCAAAACCTCTTCCGCCTGCCATTTACTCTTCCCATAATGATTAAATGGATCTTGCTGATGTGTCTCGTCTGGATTCACTTTGTTGAGACCATACACGGCCACTGAGCTGGTAAAAATAATGTTGTTCACATTATTTTTTTCCATCGCAGCCAGCACATTACGCGTCCCCTGAACGTTGACATCATAATAGAGGGATGTCGGGCTAACGTCATCGCGATGCTCAGCAGCGAGCAGAACAACAGTATTGAATCCGGCAAGCGCCTGATCGACTTGTTCCTGGTGACGAACATCTCCAGACACTGTGATTTCAGGGTAAAAATGACTTTGTTGCTTATCGAAATTGGTTACATCAAAATCTGCCTGAGAAATCTCAATCAAACGCGTGCCAACAAAACCAGATGCGCCAATAAATAAAACTTTATCGTTCATAAACCACTCAATGAGTTAGATGTAGTGCGTCCCCTGGCCATGTGTACATGTAATCCCTGAGGTGCCAATCTGTCTTCAAACATTATTGGCTCGGATTATAGCCCCTAAGAAGAGTGAGTTCAGTAACAAATTCTTAGGGGGTTGGGTAAAACTAATGTTTTTCTAGAGACGAAAATGCGGTTATCGGCGCTTTTGTGGAAGAGAAAAATTTAACCGCTCCACATTCACCACCTGCTGATCCACCCGGTCGATATCCACTGAGCTCTGCCCGTTTTCATTAACTGCGTGGATATTTGCCAGCGACAGCAGGGTCTCGTCCTTCGCCATGAATTTACCGCGCACGTCTTTACGCAGGTCAAAATTCATTTTCAGCGCTGGCCCCACAGCGGCCTCTTGCATCACCTTGATGTTACGCAAAAACAGGTGTTGCGGTTTGTTGTGCAGCTCTAGCGTAGCGCGCTGCATTTCGACATTAGTGATGGCGACAAACGAGGTCGCATTGCCGGACGAAATCTGGATACCGCGCAGTTTATACGCCAGCTGTCGGTTATCCAGGCGGATATCGTTCAGTTTAAAGTTTTGCGGGATCGACAAATAATTGCCTTTAATCACCCCGTAGCCAATGAGCATTCCGGCGCTGTTGACTATATCAACATTGTCGATGACAAAATTATCGCAGCCGTAAATCGCCACCGTGGCGTTATCAATCCCCGCTTTCTTACTGAAATCGGGAGTGATGTTTTTGGCTTTGATGTTACGGATAATAAAGTGTTTTCCGTTCTCAACATGAACCAGCTGGCGGCAGTTACTCCCAGTGATGTTCGCCACCACAAAGTTCTTCACGGCCTGTTTTTCAGGATAGTCGTTATCGTAGGTACTTCCGGCGAGGCCGATGCCGATACCCCAGTTGATCTTGCCGTTAGTGCAGTTGATGTTGTCGATGACGTGGTCAGAAATCAGGATATTGCGATCGTTGATCGCCACATTCCACTCAATCGCATCGCCCTGCAGATGGCTGAAACGGCTGTTGGTGATCCTCGCGCCGTCGACCTGATTATGGAATCCCTGGCGCAGAATGGCGTAGTTAGCCTGTGACACGCTGATATTGTCGATGAGCAGATTACGCATCACACGATCGTTTTTTCCACCAATATAAATCTGCGTCACCGGTCCGAAGCCACTCATCGCCAGACCCTGGATAACACAATCGGAGCCGCGCACGTCGAGGGTGATATTTTCGGTGCGTCCCTTCCCTTCGCCGATCACTTTACTGCCTTCCTGCAACACGAAACGCCCGCGCCCGTTGCCGGTCAGCGCTCCACGGATCAGCAACGTTTTACCATCAGGAATAAAAATCCCGGTATTGATGTTCTCGCAGGTCAACCCTGCCGGGACCACCACCGTATCGCCGTCGATGAAGGCCTGCTTGAAAGCGGCGATCCAGTCGTTGCGATTATACTGGCTGATATCGACCGTGCCGCGACCAGCCGCCCGCGCGAGCCGCGAGGTGAGCAACGGTGTTGCCGCCAGCAATGAGCATGAAGTCACAAAGGTGCGTCGGGTTATCTTCTTAAGCATAAGACCTCGGCTTTACAGCGTTTGCAGCAGGCTCGCAAGTTGGCGATTGATAACCTGCTGATTAAATTCAGTTTCGACTTTCTGCCGGGCGTTGTGCAGCACAGGTTCCAGCTCTTGCTGTCCAATATCGCCAAACGCCGCCAGTCGTTCGGCGAGCGCCGCCGCGTTATTTTCAGGTACCAACCAGCCGGAATGGCCCGGCTCGATCAGTTCCGGAATGCCGCTGTGCACGGTCGAGACCACCGGAATACCGACCGCCATCGCCTCCATCAGCGCCACGGGGATACCTTCCATATCGCCATCGGTGCCGGTCACGGAGGGCAGCAGAAACACATCGGCATCGTCGAGCATCGCTTTCACTTCATGGCTGGGTTTAAAGCCCGGCATCTCAACATATCCCTCGAGCTGATATTGCTCGATCAACGTGCGCAGACGGCGCTCCCACGGGCCGATGCCGAGGATGCGATAGTGGAAATCAAACCCGCGCGCCTTGAGCTGACGGCAGGCTTCAATCGCCACGTGCAGCCCTTTTTTCTCAGTGAGACGCGCCACGGAGATAATTTGCAAAGGTTTTCCCGGCACTTTCACCGGGCGCTGGGTGAAGCGATCCATGTTCACCCCCATCCGCGACACGGTGATTTTATCAGGCGGACAGCCCATGTTTTTCAGTCGTCCCGCCCACAGGTCACTGATGGGCAGCATCATGTCGCCGCGACGAAACAGCTGTTGATATTCGCCCGTGTAGTGGTTCAGCACTTCATGGCTAGAGATGTCGATCCCGTGGAAAATGGTCGCGATTTTGCCGTCAATCACACCCAGTTCGCGCAGTTTTGCCGCCGTTACACCGGCCGGGCCGAAGTGGGCGATAAACACATCGGCGCGAAACGGCTGCGACGTTTGCCCGCGAATTGAGGAGAGGATCAGGTTGCGCGACTCCGCGCCATAGCGCGACACGTTCAGCGCCCGCCACGTGGATGGGCGATGCAGGCCACGCAGCGTTTGCGTGGCGCGGTAGCGCAGTTTTGACAGTCGCCCCTGGGGTTCATCCTGCAACCAGCGCGTTTTCGCCGCAAGATCATACTGCGTCCAGGCGGCATGGGTATTCTGCGTATCGCCCTTTTGCAGGGCGACAATCTCCACGTCGTATCCCATATCGATAAACGCGGTGATCTGGTTCAACACAAACGTTTCAGACGAGAGCGGGAATTTCAGTAAGAAGAAACCAACCTTCATTTGCCCTCCCCGATGCGATCGAGGACGGATTTCACCATGCTGATGCCATTTTCCCGCTCGGCTTTCACCGCACGCGCCAGGCGTTCATTGATGGCAGGGAGCTGACCCAGCGTATCGCCGACCATTGCGCCAAGGGAACCGTCGAGCAGATGGCGAATATCCACCGCCATTTCTGGCATCCCGAGCTGCTGCATAATGCCCGCTGATTTGTGCTCGTAGTTGATGGCGATGGCCGGCGTGCCAAAGTTCATCGAGATAATCGCGGAGTGCAGGCGCGTCCCCACCGTCAGGTCGCAGGCAGAAAGCAGCTTGCCCATTTCCAGATCGTTGAGTTCATCCATCACCACGTGGTAGCGCGACGGATCGTTCACCAGATGACGCAAATTCAGCGCCACCATGCGGTCATCTTTGTTGTAACTGTCAATTCCGGTACAGGTCGAAAGCGCCAGCACCTGGTAGCCACTGTCGAGCACGCGATTCACCACCTCGGCGAAGGCCTGTTCGTAGGCCCCCTGGGTCGTTCCCAGACGTTTATCGAACGGAGCCAGTTCGCGCAGGGTAATGGCGACCGTTTTTTGCTCTGCCGCGACGTTCAGCCAGTGCTGCACCGCGTAGCTGGCAACAAAATTCTGCTCCTGATGATCCACCAGCCAGGCCGTATCCACGCCGTGTTCCACTTTCGACGTATCAATCTCGCTGCGTTTCATCAGGTCGAGGCTCACGGATTCACGCAGAATCAACGCGTCACAGTGACCAAAAACATAGTTCGCCAGTTGGTTAAACTGCGGGTCCTGGAATGGTCCAACGCTGTGACCAATCATAAACAGCGGCTTTTTCGCCATGAAAGTACAGAGCGCATGTTCAAACTGCGGTACGCCGTACAGATCGACGAAGAACGAACCACCGACCTGGATGATGGCGTCATAACCCGACAGCAGGCGCACAAAATCAGTAAAGCCTTGCGCAATGGCGATATTGCGCAGCTTGCCGGTGTCAGTCACACGCGACAGCAGCACCTGATGCTGATAGCGTCGGCGCAGCACCTTCTTCACACGCCCCACTACGCCCGCCGCGTTATTGTGCTGTTTCATCTGGCTGTAGAGCGGATCGCCCATCACCGGACGATTCAGTAACCACGACGAGCTCACCGGGTAGCGGCTCATCACATCCACTTCTGTCTCAGGCTCAAGGGTGTTAATTGCATCCAGTAAACCGCGCAGAATGGCGCTATCGCCACGGTTGCCGCAGGTATGGTTGCCAAGAATCAATAATTTCATAATGACCTCTAAAAGGGGTTCTTCACATAACAGGTGCGGCCTGATGCCCTCACCCCGGCCCTCTCCCACGGGAGAGGGTGAAATATGCACAGACTGTCCCCTCTCCCTGAGGGAGAGGGTTAGGGTGAGGGGGAAATCACCCCGCCCTCAGTAACGTCTTCATCTTCTCGCTGCGACAAAACTGGCGCTTCATTTCGACCACCAGCGCGTTGCGGGACAGCACAATCATCACCACAAACGCCAGCGCACCGGCGGCAATTTGTACCGCCAGCAGCGCACCCAGCGGCAGATGTCCGTTAAGCACAAACCCTAATCCGTAGCTCACCGCAAGTGTCGGCAGCGACAGGTAAAACGGCAGCCACAGGCTCAGGATGTACTGGCGATAACTGGAGCCGAGCACCGGTTTGATCATCACGAAATAGCTCAGAACCGTATTGATGATCTGCACCAGCAGGAAGCCCAGCGTCACGCCAATCGCACCCGCCATTTGGCCGCCTACCACGATCGCCGGAATAAACAGAAAGGTTTTAAAAACGTTGAATTTGAAGCTGATATCAACGCGTGCTTTGGCCATCAGCAGCGAACCAATCGGATTGCCGACGGAACGCAGCAGCCCCACCACGCACAGCAGCTGCAGAATCGGGATAATCCCGCTCCACTTCTCGCCAAACACCAGCGGGACAAAATTGTTTGAAACCACCATCAGCCCCAGCAGCGCCGGGAAGTTGATAATCCCCACGACTGACAGCAGCTTGTAGAAGTTCACGCGCAGCTTTTCGGTGTCGTCCTGAATTTTGGCAAACGCCGGGAACAGCACGCGGGTGATGATGGGGTTGAGTTTCATCGGCGGCACCACCGCCACGTTGTAAGCGAGGTTATAGCCGCCCGCGACGCTGGCGCCGAGAATACGCGCCAGAAACAGCGTGGAGAGGTTGGTATTAACGTAATTGATGATGCTATCGGCGGTCAGCCATGCGCCAAAACGCAAATTGGATGACACCGATGCCAGCGAGAAATGAAAGCCCGGACGGTAAATTTTGCGGCCAAAGAAGCCAAACAGCAGCGTACGCACCGCGGTGTTGACCAGATACCCAAGGATCGCCGTCATCGCCAGCGGCCAAAAATGGGCGCTGACCACGGTGAAGGTAAACCCGGCCAGCACCGATGAGGTCTCGATCATGCCGATTTTGTTGAACTCCAGCTCCTTTTGCATCAGCGCGCGGAACTGCTGGCCGTGCGGAATCACCACAAATGCAAATGACAGCGTGCGAATGAGCGGCGCGAGGTCCGGGTTTTTCAGCACATCGCCAATAACACCGCTCAGCAAAAACACTCCCACACACACCGCAATGCCCAGCCCGACGTTCAGCCAGTAAAGGGTGGTCAGCTCAAGATGGCTGATCTCCTTGCGCTGAATAATCGAGTTGGCAATGCCGAAATCCGACAACGTATCGGCCAGGGCGATAATCACTAACGATACCGTCAGCAAACCAAACTGATGATTATCAATAATGCGTGCCAACACGGTCATCTGCACCAGCCCGAGGCCGATGATGATGATCGTGGCCATCGCTGACCACTTAGCACCGCTGATGGTTTTTTCACGTAAGCTCATGTTAGTACGCCGCTTTGTTGACAAAACCTTTGAAAATCGTCAGAAACACGATTTTGATATCGAACCAGACACTCCACTCGCGGATGTACTCCAGATCGAACTCAACGCGTTTTTCCATTTTTTCCAGCGTGTCGGTTTCACCGCGCCAGCCGTTGATTTGCGCCCATCCGGTGATGCCGGGCTTCACTTTGTGACGCAGCATGTAGCCCTCGATCAGCGCGCGGTACTGCTCGTTATGCGCGACGGCATGGGGGCGCGGCCCGACGATCGACATTCCGCCGGTCAGTACGTTGATAAATTGCGGCAGTTCGTCCAGCGACGTGCGGCGCAGGAAGTTCCCGACGCGGGTTACGCGCGGATCGTTCTGCGTGGCCTGGGTCACGACGCTGGCATTTTCCATCACTTTCATTGAGCGGAACTTCCAGACCATGATCGGCTTGCCGTCCATTCCGTAGCGGGTCTGACGGAAAATAATCGGGCCAGGTGAAGTGAGTTTGACCGCCAGCGCAATCCCGCACAGTACCGGCGAAATCAGCAGCAGGATCAGAGAGGAAAGGACAATATCTTCCGCGCGTTTCAGCAGGCGATTGATCCCGGACAGCGGCGTGTCATACAGCGGCACAACCGGTACGCCATTTACCTCTTCGATACGCGAATGCAGGATATTGAAGGTAAACACATCGGGGATCAGGATAACCGAGCAGGTCGTATCGGCCAGCTCGCGCATCAGGTATTTAATGCACGACTCTTCGCTCATTTTGAGGGCGAGATAGACGTTGTGAATTTTTCCCGCGCGGGCATCTTCAATCAACTGTTCATAGTTGCCCGCCCAGTCAGCCGTTACGCCGCCCGGTTTGGCGTCGTGATAAACCCCCACCACGTCAAAGCCCAGCCACGGCTCTTTGCGGAAACTGTTCAACAGCGCCTGGCCCACGGGTAAATCCCCGGCCACCGCCACATAACGCTTGTTGTAGCCGCGATTGCGCAGCCACCCGGCGAAGAAGCGAATCAGGGAGCGGCAGACCACCATTCCGACGCTGGTTAACGCATACCAGCACAGATAGGTTTTGAGGCTGTTATCGAAGTCGCTGCTGAACGCCACCAGCCCGGCGCTGAAGATCAGGCTGAGCGTCCAGTTTTGCAGGAGTAGCATCAGTTCGGTGGTGATTTTGACGCCACGGTAAGAGCGGTAGAAATCGGTCATCCCACCGATCATCTGAAAGACCACCAGCGCCAAAAGCGCCATCAGCAAATGCATATATAAAAACGACAGCCCGCTGACCTGACACACCACCCACAGCCCACCGAACATGATGGTAATGTCAGAAAAACGCTGCACCATTGAAATTAACGATGCATTCGTTTTGGCTCGCTCGCGCTTTTTTAGATTTGTCATCGTTGTTCCTTTAAGTTCCCCACTACACCCCTCACCCTAACCCTCTCCTCAATGGGGAGAGGGGATCGCTCGGTGCGGTCTTTTCCCCCTCGCCCCTCCGGGGAGAGGACCGGGGTGAGGGGAATGTAGCGGGCGACGAAATGCCATTACGCCTTCAACAGCGCCAAAATATCCTGCGTTCGCGCCTCCATCAGCGGAACATCAGCGCGCGACTCCACGTTCAGGCGCACCACTGGCTCCGTATTCGACGAGCGCAAATTAAAGCGCCACTGCGGGAACGACATGCTGATCCCGTCCGTGCGGTCGATCTCCAGCGCGTGCAGCGCAAAATGTTGCTCCACGCGGGCGATAGACTCGGCGGGCAGTTCCAGCTTGCTGTTGATCTCGCCGCTCGCCGGGAACGCCGCCATGCGGTCGCGAACCAGTTCGCCCAGGGTTTGTCCTTTCAGGCACAGCAGTTCCGTCACCAGCAGCCACGGGATCATTCCGCTGTCGCAGTAGGCAAAATCGCGGAAGTAGTGATGGGCGCTCATTTCGCCGCCGTAAATCGCGTCTTCTTCGCGCATGCGCTCTTTGATGAACGCGTGACCGGTTTTCGACATCACCGGCGTGCCGCCCGCCGCGCTCACTACGTCGACGGTGTTCCAGGAGAGGCGCGGATCGTGAATGATTTTCGCGCCCGGATTTTTTTCGAGGAAGGCTTCAGCCAGCAGGCCGACGATGTAATAGCCTTCGATAAACTGGCCGTTCTCATCGAACAGGAAGCAGCGGTCAAAGTCGCCGTCAAAGGCGATGCCCATGTCCGCGCCGTGCTCAATCACCGCATTGCGGGTATCGTCCCGGCACTCGGGCAGCAGCGGGTTAGGAATACCGTTCGGGAAGTTGCCGTCCGGGGTGTTGTGAACTTTCACGAAGGTGACCGGCACATTCAGGGCTTTAAAGCGCGCTTCGAGAGCATCCACCACCGGACCGGCGGCGCCGTTCCCGGAGTTGATCACCAGCTTCAGCGGGGTGATATTTTTGACGTTGATGTAGCCGAGTAGGTGATCGATATAGTCTTTGCGCAGATCGATTTGTTGGTAGGTTCCGCGCGCGGCTTCGTTTACCGGCGGGAAATCGTTGGCTTCGGCCAGGCGCTGTACGTCGCGCAGGCCGGTGTCGCCGCTGATTGGACGTGCGCCTTCACGCACCAGCTTCATGCCGTTGTAATCCATCGGGTTATGGCTGGCGGTGACTTCGATACCGCCGTCGACGCCCAGATGGAAGGTGGCAAAGTAAATCTCTTCAGTACCCGAAAGCCCAATATCCAGCACATCCACACCCGCGTCCTGCAACCCTTTCGCCAGCGCCAGTTTTAGCGCTTCGCTTGTCAGGCGCACATCGCCGCCCAGCACGATAGTTTTCGGTTTCAGATATTCGCCGTACGCGCGACCAATGCGCCACGCGATGTCTTCATTCAACTCTTCGCCTAATTTGCCGCGAATATCGTAGGCTTTGAAACAGGTTAATTTATTCATGGTTTTACCCTTTTTCAGGCAACAGTCGGCCCTGACCCAAAATGGTCAAAATTGTCTTTGTCGTTATTTGCCGGATGGCGCTGCGCTTATCCGGCCTACAGGTCCGTGGTCTTTTGTAGGCCGGATAAGCAACGCGCATCCGGCGAACAACGCGCTCGGGCTAAACCCGTCCGTACCGGTCCTGGAAGCGGACAATGTCGTCCTCTTCCAGGTAGGAACCGGAGCGCACTTCGATCAGATCGAGAGGAATTTTCCCTGGGTTTTCCAGGCAATGGGTCGCACCGAGCGGGATATAGATAGATTCGTTTTCGCCGAGCAGTTTGACGTCATCATCAATGGTGACTTTTGCCGTGCCTGCCACCACCACCCAGTGTTCGGCGCGATGATGGTGCATCTGCACGGATAGCCCCTCACCGGGTTTCACGGTGATGCGCTTGACCTGATAACGCTCGCCCGCATCGATGGAGTCATATTTGCCCCACGGACGGTACACTTCGCGGTGAATGTGATGCTCATGACGACCATCAGCTTTGATCTGCTCGACGACTTTTTTGACGTCCTGCACCGAGTTGCGATCGGCAATCAGCACCGCGTCTTTGGTCTGCACTACCACCAAATCTTTCACGCCCACGGTAGTCACCAGACCAGACTCCGCATAGATATAGCTGTTTTCGGTTTTATGACTGATGACATCGCCATGATGGACGTTGCCTTCCGCCGTATGAGCGCTGATTTCCCACAGTGACGACCACGAGCCAACATCGCTCCAGCCCGCATCCATCGGTACCACTACCGCGTCCGCCGTGCGCTCCATCACCGCATAGTCCACTGACTCTTCCGGGCAGGCGAGGAATGACGCTTCGTCCACGCGGATAAAGTCGAGATCCGGGTCAACCACCGCCATCGCTTTTTCGCAGGCGCGAAGAATATCCGGGCGATACTTCTCCAGTTCCTCCAGATAACGCCCTGCGCGGAACAGGAACATGCCGCTGTTCCAGTAATATTCGCCGCTGGCGACGTAAGCCTGCGCCGTTTCCAGATTCGGTTTTTCGACAAACTGCGCCACGTTAAACGCCACGCTATCACCTTCGCCAGTGGTCACATCGCCGCGACGAATGTAACCATATCCTGTTTCCGGCAGATCCGGCACGATGCCGAAGGTCACCAGTTTGCCGCTTTCGGCATATGGAATGGCAGCACGCACCGCGTCACGGAAGGCGTCTTCCTGCTGAATCACGTGGTCTGCAGCCAGCACCAACATCAGCGGGTCACAGTCCGGGCTGCTGCGCTGGGCGGCCAGTGCCGCCAGGGCAATCGCCGGCGCGGTATTGCGGCCAGCGGGCTCAAGAATGATATTTTCGGTCAGCTTATTGAGCTGACGCAGCTGCTCGGCAACGATAAAACGGTGCTGCTCGTTGCAAATCACCACCGGGCTTTCGCACTCCACGCCGTTGAGACGCGAAACCGTGGTTTGCAGCATGGTGAGTTCCCCTTTCAGGCACAGGAACTGCTTGGGGTAAAGCACGCGGGACAGCGGCCACAGCCGACTACCAGAGCCACCCGCCATCACCACCGGGTACAATTTATTCTGACTCATGATTTATCCCCGTATATCTGCAATAAATTGGCTAAGCACGTTCTCTTTCTCGAGCGTGCGTTCGGCATATTCACGTGCCACCGTGTTCTCTTTCGGCATGGCGAGAGCCAGTTCAATCCCGGTCACCAGCGCATTGACCGATTCCGGTTCCACGCAAACGGCGATCCCCGGATAGCTTTCGCACAGCTGGCCTAACTCGGTTTCAGGCTCAGCGGTGATCACCGCGTTGCCGCCGACGGCCAAAATATTGGTCAGTTTGGATGGCAGAACCGCATCGGCTGCGCCGCGCTTTTGCACCACCAGATGACAATCACCCATCTTCAACAAGGCAGGCAGTGCCTCGTAAGACTGAAGCGGGAAAAATTTAACGTTGTTCAGGCCGCGTTCGCTGACCATTTTTTCAAGCCGGGCTTTACCGCCGCCCTGCCCGACAATCACAAACACCCACGGATGTTTATCAAGCTGCTGCGCGGCGTCGATAACGCTTTCCAGTCCCTGTTTTTCCCCGATGTTGCCGGAGTAAAGAATGATTTTTTGATCGACAGGTAAACCGAGCTGCGCACGTAATGCCAGCGCATCGCTCTGCGTCACGTCGCGAAAACGCGCCACTTCGGACCAGTTCGGGAAGAAGACAATTTTCTGCGCCGGAACGCCTTTCTCCTGCGCTTTATTCATCATCGAGCGCGAAATGGTCGAAACATAATCGACGTTATGCAGACCGCTGCGCTCAAAGGCACTGGCCAGTTTCGCAACTTTTCCGCCCTTGCCTTTCCCGGCCATACCTAAGCCGAGCATGGCGTCCACTTCATAATCCTGGATGTGCAGCAAGGTGCGGGCGCCACTGAGTTTGCCCAGCAGGCGCATACCTGGCGTACAAAACAGGGTTGGCACCACGCCGATAATGCGATCCGGCTTCCAGCGACGCTGAGCCATCAGCGGGAAGAAACTGCTCAGGGCAAAGCTTCCCAAATGCAGCAGGCGTTTCAGCGTCGAGGGTTGTTTTGGCACATACAGCGGGCAACGCCAGACGGTCGCGGCTCCCTGCTCGCGGCGATAGCGCCAGCTGGAGTAACGCTCGCCGACCTTCCATTCCGGGTAGTAAGGCGGGGCCGTAATGACCCGCACCTCGTGACCCTGACGGGCCATCCACTCCACCATCTCACCGGTGTACTTGCCGATACCGGTTAACTCCGGCGAATAGTTGATTCCGTACACCAAAATTTTCATATGCCTGGCACTCCGGCCTGACGATCAGCGAGGAAGTACGCGCGGCTGTTGTCGTGAACGTTGTCACTGTCCAGCAACGCGCTCTGTTCCAGCCAGCGGTAATCGTCGTGTTGAGAATCAGGCAGACGCAGGTCTGCCTCACTCACTTTCAGGCGAAAACCCAGCACCACGTAGTGAGTGCTGAAATCAGTGCCGGAGAAGTTATCGTCATAGAAGTGCTGCCATACTCCGTAAAACTGGCCTGCCGCCATCGGCAGACGCAGCCCCAGCTCCGCGAGAGTGAGACGCTCGAAAGCATTTTCTAAGGTCTCATCTTTCTGCACGCGTCCTCCCGGCACGAACCAAAACCCTTGCGCCGGGCGATTGGTGCGCTTGCCGAGAAGAAACTCGCCGCGTTCATTCTCCACGATTAAATCGATGGAAATCAGCGGAGTGGAACGTACTACCGTGGCAAAATCTTCCTGACTTAAAAACATAATTACCCCCGGAAGCGGTGCTGGTTTTCCAGGAACCACTGGTACGTACTGGCCAGTCCCTGTTCGAGCGACACTTCGTGATACCAGCCGAGCTGGTGCAGACGCGTCACGTCCAGCAATTTACGCGGTGTGCCATCGGGCTTAGTGGCGTCGAACACCACGCGTCCTTTGTAGCCCACCACCTGGGCGATGGTCTGCGCCAGTTCGCGAATGGTGCAATCAACGCCAGTACCGACGTTGATGTGCGACAGCATCGGCTGGGTGTTCTCAGCCCACACCTCGCGGTCCAGCTCCATCACGTGAATACTGGCGGCCGCCATATCATCCACGTGCAGGAACTCGCGCATCGGCGTCCCGCTGCCCCACACCACCACATCCGGGGTGTTTTCCGCCGTCGCTTCGTGGAACCGACGCAGCAGCGCCGGGATCACGTGCGAATTACTCGGGTGGAAGTTATCGTGCGGACCGTACAGATTGGTCGGCATCACCGAGCGATAGTCGCGGCCATACTGGCGGTTATAGGATTCGCACAGTTTGATCCCGGCAATTTTTGCAATCGCGTAGGGTTCGTTCGTCGCTTCCAGCGTTCCCTGTAACAGCTCGCTTTCGGCGATTGGCTGTTTGGCCAGCTTCGGGTAGATACAGGATGAGCCGAGGAACAGCAGCTTGTTCACGTTGTGCAGATGCGCGGCGTGAATGATGTTGCTCTCGATCATCATGTTCTCGTAGATGAAATCCGCCGGGTAGCTGTTGTTGGCGACAATACCGCCCACTTTCGCTGCCGCCAGATACACCTGGTCTATACGTTCTTCGGCAAAAAACTGCTGCACCGCCTGGCCATCGAGCAGGTTGAGCTCGTCGCGGGTGCGGACAATCAGTTCAGCGTCGCCGCGCTGCTCCAGCTGACGGACAATGGCTGAACCCACCATTCCACGATGACCGGCGACAAAAATACGTTGTTTGGTCATGACTCAGGACTCCAGCGCGATGGCAACCTCGTAGCCATGAGACTTGAGCAGAGAGTGCTTTTTCGCTGCTTCAAGATCGTTGGCAACCATTTCGGAGACCATTTCCTGCAGGGTGATTTCCGGTTTCCAGCCCAGTTTTTCGTGCGCTTTGGTCGGGTCGCCGAGCAGGGTTTCCACTTCCGCAGGACGGAAGTAACGCGGGTCAACCTGGACGATCACATCGCCTGGTTTCACGCCCGGCGCATCGTGACCGGTGACAGAAACCACCACACCGCGCTCTTCTACGCCGGTGCCTTCGAAGCGCAGTTTGATGCCAAGCTGTGCCGCCGCCATTTCAACGAACTGACGCACGGAGTACTGCACGCCGGTCGCAATCACGAAATCTTCCGGGTTATCCTGCTGCAACATCATCCACTGCATTTTCACGTAGTCTTTCGCATGACCCCAGTCACGCAGGGAATCCATGTTGCCGAGGTGCAGGCAAGATTCCAGGCCCTGAGCGATGTTGGCAATGGCGCGGGTGATTTTACGGGTCACGAAGGTTTCGCCACGACGTGGGGATTCGTGGTTGAACAGAATGCCGTTACAGGCGTACATGCCGTAGGATTCGCGGTAGTTCACGGTGATCCAGTAGGCGTACAGTTTGGCGACCGCATACGGAGAGCGCGGGTAGAATGGCGTTGTCTCTTTCTGCGGGATTTCTTGTACCAGGCCGTACAGCTCAGAGGTAGACGCCTGGTAGAAACGGGTTTTCTTTTCCAGGCCGAGGAAGCGAATCGCTTCCAGCAGGCGCAGCGTACCCATGCCATCGACATCTGCGGTGTATTCCGGGGATTCGAAGGAGACCGCTACGTGGCTCATTGCGCCCAGGTTGTACACTTCATCCGGCTGCACTTCCTGCAGAATACGCGTCAGGTTGGAGCTGTCGGTCAGGTCGCCGTAGTGCAAATGGAATTTCGGGTTGGCGGCATGAGGATCCTGATAGATGTGGTCCACACGCTCGGTATTAAACGAAGAGGCGCGGCGTTTAATACCGTGAACTTCGTAACCTTTCTCCAGCAGGAATTCCGCCAGGTAAGAACCGTCCTGACCGGTAATGCCAGTGATGAGAGCGACTTTAGACATGTTTATATTCCTCTGTACTTATCAATCAGAAATTATTCAGTTTCAACGCGTTCGCGTATCACCACTGCGGGGTTGCCACGGCAAATCTTATTTGCCGGTAGCGATTTAAAAACGCTGCTGCGGGCACCAATGACCGTGCCATCGCCAACAGAAACACCAGGTGCGACAAAAACATCTGTCGCCAGCCAGCATTTTTCGCCGATCACAATCGGCGTGGCATTAATATCAAAATGCTGACTCATAAAATCATGGCTACCGGTGCACAAATAACACTTCTGCGACACCACGGAATTTGCGCCAATCGTTATCTCACCAAGGGTATATAACACCGCGTCATCACCTACCCAGGCGTAATCACCGAGGGTTAATTTCCAGGGATAGGTAATTTTCACTGACGGGCGAACAACCACATTTTTGCCAATTTTCGCGCCAAATAAACGCAACAAAAAAGCTCGCCAGCGATACAACACCTGCGGAGACCAGGCAAATAATGTTGCTTGCACGGCCCACCAGAGTTGCACCTTAATTCCATTACCACCGCGAAAACCTTTCGGGACGGTAAAACCACTGAGATCCTGCATCACCTTTCCTTATACCTACGCTTTGTTATATAAGGCTTTCGTTTTGCCTGTCGTTCTCAGACGTAATAAATAGGACAATTCCGCCCAGAAGCCCGGCACGCGTAATATATTGCGCTGCACTTTTTTGGCATCCTGACATAATTCCAGATTATTCGAGGTTGACACTCCACCCATTGAGAATTCCGACACCAGCCCTTTTATGCGGCGGAACGGATATCCAGATTTATACAAACTGGCGGCCAACGCATAATCTGATGACACTTTATATTGCAAGTCATACGGCTGTTTTTTCAGCCCGGCAGTCGGGAAGAAAATCGCCTGATGGCTGGCCGGTAAACTGTGGTAGATATACCAGCCGCTTTTGGCGCTACGCCGAATTTTATTGCCATCACCGAAGTCCAGCAGCGCATCACCGATAAACATCGCGTCCTCTTTCTGACGCGACAGCTGGCGGGCAAACAGCGCCACATCTTCATGGAAAACATCACCCGAATTGAGGAAGATTGCATAGCGCCCTTGCGCCATCTCGATGCCTTTATTCATCGCATCGTAAATGCCGTTATCTTTCTCGCTGATGTAACGTAAGTTGAACTCACTGTTGAGTTTTTCCAGAAACTCCGCCGTGCCGTCGTTTGAACCGCCGTCCACCACTACCCATTCAAAGGTGATGCTCGGATCGCGTGCCAGATTGCGCAGCGAGCGCCAGGTTTTTACGACCCCTTCGTGGTTGCGAAAGGCGACAGTAATGACGCTAAGAAACATAAACCACCTCGTTTCGTCATACGTTCGTAATATTGAGCGCTTTACGCAAAATAAACGGACAGACAATTAAGAATGCATATTCCGGGCTAAATATTGACCCAGTAAAGAACAGCGACACTGGTGTAAAAAGATAAAGCTGAACACGAAAATTCTGATTATCACCAAATGCGGTAATCATCATTTTAAACACTTTAAACAGGTACCAGAGCGTTAACAGCACGGCGAACCAGGAAAAGTAAATAATTAACAGATACAGACCATTGTCTATGGTTTTACCGACATCCGCACCGTTAAAGATTCCGAATGATGCAACATATTCGTAAAGTGAGCCAAATCTGACTACACCATCAATATGGGTTAACGAATACCCAACCATCACCAGCGGACCGATAATGCGATAATAGGACGATGAGCCTTCCGTGCCTAAATCACCCAGACGCGTCGAGATGTAGGGAAATGCAAAAATAATACCCACTAAAAATACGGTTAGCGAAATTATTGCTAACGGTAGTTTTTTCTTAATCGCGTCTTTATTGAGATACTGAAAGGCCCATTCAAGCAGGTAAAACAAGATAAATGTCATTACCCCAGAGAAGGAACCTGACAGAACAATCCCTGCAAGAATCATAGCATCGGTCTTGGGCGTTTTGATACCAAACTGTTTGATGCTGAGCCAAATTGAGATTAGTGCCAGAGCAAAAAATGCCGGTTCGAAATAGAGCGCAGTGGTTCGCTTGCCACCAAACTTAATGAAGTTCATGACATAGCTATTACTGTAAATGAGATATTTCGAAATAATCTCCATCAGACTGCTGCCGCCGGTCAAAATAATTTGCGCCATTTCCAGTGCAGCAAGCACAACAATGAACGCCACGGCAATATAAAAGAACCTGAGGATCTTCCGATAATTGTGCGGAGAAATTGTTTTAAAGCGAATACTCCAGACCATACCAATAATAATCACGATATAGACAAAGAGCATGGTGGAGGTCACGTACTTACTGGCATCCAGCGACTGACCAAAGATGTAGTTAAATGCCGTTAAACCAAAACCCAGCCCCAGGGCAATCATCAGCTTCTTAACGCTAATCTTCTCGACGTACAGCAGCAGCAAGAGCGGCAAGAAGGTGACAATGGTTATCGGGAAGCTTTCACCCAGTTGGGCTATTTTGACGTTGACCAGCAGATAGATTAGCGGTAACAGCAGATAACTACAGATTCTGATAGAACGAGACATACTCCTCCAGCATCTGTTGGCCGCTGTACGCCTTACGGCTGCGGTTGCGGAACGATTCCAGGCTGGTGTTAAAAACTGCCTGGGCAATCTCGGCTTTTGGTCGTTGTACCAGCGGCAGCACCTCATGCTCGCTGAAGGTTTTCCCGCCCGATTTTTCCAGCACTTCGCGCGCGGCGTCGCTGTGGGTGGCGATGACAGGTACACCAATCGACAGCGCTTCACACAAAATCAGCGGATAGTTATCCACGCGTGAACTGAACACCAGAGCGTCCATCCCGTTCAGGGCACTCATCAGCTTGCGCTTATCGGTTTCAAAGCCGTGGTTGGTGACGTTCGGACCCTCGAACGGTGAGAATTTGCCGAAGGTGTGCAGCTCGATTTTGTCGCCGAGCGCCATCATGTCGCGCACCAGCTGTTGATTGGTTTTACCGTCGTAGCGCAGGTCATGAGCAACCACCGCGATTTTCGGCTTGCCCGGCGTGACGGCAACCGGCGTCAGTTCCGCCAGAATTTCTTCCGTCGCGACATCGATACCGTTATTAATAATTTTGCAGCGCCCAGGTCCATACAGACTGTTGAACGCGTCAGCAACATGCTGACTCGGAGAGATAAACTGGCAGCCGAGCGCCAGCATGTCGCGGAACAGCCGACGTTTATCGCCGACCAGCTGATGCGCGCGATCCACTTTGACCGGTGGATAGTTGGCAAGCGTCGGGCATTTCTGGCAGTTCGTTTTCCAGCCTTCGCAACCGTCGGTGAAGGCACAGCGCCCGGTGACGCTCCAGTGATCGTGCAGCGTCCAGACAAAGGTGGTGTCCGGTTTATGCGCCTGCACGTTTTCACAGAACGCGACCACCTCTTCCAGTTTCAGCCAGTAGCTATGAAGGACGTGGAAATGGAGAACCACCGGTCCGGTGGTACGCGTCACGGTGCGGTACAGGTTATTCAGATTGCCAAACAGATCGCGGTTGAACAGACGAAACAGCGCGATGTTGGCAATAGAGGTCAGACGCGGCGTCTGTTTCAGCACGTGCGGATAGTTATCGTGGCTGACACTTTTTTTGCCGCCCTTGCCGTAGCCGTACACAAAGCGGGACTGTAACCCTTTTTGCAGCGCGCGCTGATGCAGATCCAGTGCCACGCCAGCCGCCCCGCCTTCTGCGAGGCGAACGTTAAATTGCAGAATATTCATTTGATGACCTTCACACGGGCTTTTTCACCGACCACCAGGGCGTTATCCGGAATGCTGTCCAGTACCACGCTGCCTGCGCCAATTGTGACGTTGTTGCCGACGGTAATATCGCCAATCATCACCACGTTAGCGCCGAGTTCAACGTTGTTGCCAATCACCGGGCAGGCCAGGCTTTCCGGGCCACGATTGCCGATAGTGACGGCGTGCCGAATGGTGAAATCATCACCTGCGACGACGAACTTATTGATAACAACGGCGTAGCCGTGGTGAATGGTGAAACGGCGTCCGATAGTCGCGGCGGCCTGGATTTCATAGCCAAACAGGCATTCGGTGATGATGCGGTACAGCACCAGAACCGGTGCGGCCCATAAATTGTTGAGCACATTTTTTTTGCGCCACACGGAGCAAAAATGTGCGATGCGGTACGCAATAACCATGCAACATGGACGCAGGCTCCAGCCGTTGGCACGGCAATCTTCCAGAATCATTATTTCCCCCGAAGCCCGTCAGCCAGACGCTTGGTATTGCGCACGGAAAACAGCGTCAGCAACGTGCGCCAGTTCATGCGTTTATTGCGGATCTGATACAGAGTAAACAGCTGATACTTCCGGCTGGCACGGTCGAATTTGTCTTTGTGCTTGCGGTAAAAATGGAAGTAGCCGGAGAATTTTTTTGGCGATGAGGTGATCTGCATTTCGCCGTGATTGATGTGCAAAATCTGCGTGGCGTCGTCCACTTTCCACGGTTCGCCATACTCCATCACCATGCGCAGGAAAATGTCGTAATCCTGTGCGGCTTTCAGTTCGGTATCGAATAAACACTCTTTGAAGCGCCACGCCCAGGTAAAGACCTGATTACCGATGATGTTGCGTTTGTAAAACAGGCGGCGCGAATACGGCGATTTCGGATACAGCGGCAGGCTGGCGGGTTGCGAATAGACTTCGCCCTGGCAGACGTAGTCGTTGGCATACAGAAACGCGTGGGTCACCAGCTGATGTTTGTGCGACAGGAAGATCGACAGACGGTTGGGTGTCCATTCGTCGTCATCGTCGATACCGGTCAGGAACTCCCCTTTCGCCTGCATAATGGCCTGATTGCGCACCGCGCAGGCCCCGGAATTGATATCGTTATGGGTGTACATCACGCGCGGGTCGTTCAGTTCGGTGACAAATTTTTGCAGCTGCTCATAAGACGACGAGCAATCATCGACGATGATCAATTCCCAGTGGTCGTAGTCCTGACGTAAAACCGATTTAATCGCGCGGATCGCCAGCTGCTGGCGATTCCAGGTAGGCATATAGATGGAGATCAAAGGGCGTGGTGTTGTCATTTTATTCCCCGAATGGCTTGTTGCCCTCACCCCTGCCCTCTCCCAAAGGGAGAGGGGGTTTTAGTTCCCTCTCCTTTCGGGAGAGGGTTAGGGTGAGGGGAAACGATTATTTACTGTCAGACTTATATTCGTACTCGTAGTACCCGTAATCCTGGTACCCGGTCGCGCGACGGAATATGGAGTTCAGAATCACCCCTTTCACCTCAATGCCGTTCTGCTCGAAGCGGCTCAGGCTGGTTTCCACTTCCTTAAGCGTATTGACCGCATAACGCGCTACCATCAGGGTCGTACCGGCGTGGCGGCCCACCACTGCGGCATCGGTTACAGCCAGAATTGGTGGAGTATCGATCAGCACCAGGTCATAGTTTTCGCTTGCCCATTTCACCAGCTGGGTGAAACGCTCGCTCATCAGCAGTTCAGACGGATTGGGCGGCACCTGACCACGCGGCACGAGGTCAAAGTTGGTGATTGACGTCGGCTTGGCACTTTGGCTGATTTCGCCTTTACCGAGCAGAATTTCCGACAGGCCGTTGACGTTATTAGTACCAAGCAGCTCGTGGGTGTAGCCCTTACGCATATCGCAGTCGATCAGCAGCACACGTTTGTTGGTCTGGCTAATCACCGCCGCGAGGTTGGCGCAGACGAAGGTTTTACCAATCGACGGACTGACCCCGGTCAGCATCAGGACGTTGTTTTTCGCCTGCATCATGGCGAAGTGCAGGCTGGTACGCAGGCTGCGCACTGCTTCAATCGCCAGATCCGTCGGGTTCCCTACCGCCAGCAGCTGGCTCTGTTTGTAGCGTTTGATCCCTTTAACCGTTTTGACGCTATCGCGCGATTTCTGCCATTCCGACAGCGGAATACTGGCGTAAACGCTGATGCCATTTTCCTCAAGCACCTGCGGGCTTTCGATACCGCGATTGAGCAGAGAGCGCAGCAACACACCCACGATGGAGAGCATCAGACCGAGGATCATGCTGCCCAGAATAATCAGCGCTTTCTTCGGTTTCAGCACGCCCGGCTGGGTGATCGCCGGGTCAACGATACGCACGTCGCCGACGGTGCTGGCTTCAGTGATTTTCAGCTCTTGCTGCTTGTTCAGCAGCTGCATATACACCTGCTGGCCGGATTCCACATCGCGCGTCAGACGCACAATTTCCTGCTGGGTTTTCGGCATCGCGGTCACGCGGTTGTTGAGTTTGGTTTTCTCATCTTCCAGCGCCTGACGCTTTTCCAGCAGCGTACGGTAGGCCGGGTGGACCTTGGTATAAAGCTTGGAAATTTCCGCTTCTTTGAACGTCAGTTCGTTCAGCTGTGCATCGATGTTGACCATCGAATCGAGCACCGATTTGGCTTCGAGCGGCAGATCGACAGAGTCTTTCTGTTGGCGATAGGCGTTCAGTTTGTTTTCGGCATCATCCAGACGCGTGCGCACTTCCGGCAGCTGTTTGGCCAGGAAGGCCAGGCTTTTCGCCGCCTCTTCTGACTTACGCTCGACGTTTTGCTCAAGGTAGTTGCGCGTAATGCTGTTCAGCACGTTGCGGATCATATCCTTATCTTCACCGGTAAAGGTCAGGCTCAAAACGCCCGTATCTTTGCCGTTTTCGGTGACGGTAAGGTTATTTTGCAGGTTGTTGATCATCCCCAGCATCGAGAATTTGCTGACCGTAAACTCGCCGCCGTCGGCAGCCTGAATATCGCTAACCATCATGGTGACGCCGTTTTTAGTCAGCATCTGTCCCACTTCGCCGCGTGCGCTAAAACCCGCATCGCTTTTGAGCTCATACTGTTTCGGCCCGAGCACGGTGAGGGTGAAAACATCTTTCGCCGTGCCTTTAGGCAAGGTAAAGGTGGTGACTTTCACAGTGTCGTTTTGACGGCCCATCAGGCGGTCCCAGCCTGCACCAAACACCGGGAAGGTATTTTTGGTGACGGCGATATCCAGGTCGAGATCGTCAACAGTTTTGCCCAGCACCATACGTGACTGGATTAGCTGGATTTCTGCATCGGATGCCGGTGGCTTATTGGCCAGCGCCGAGCCGATATCCTGCACCAGCGAGTTACCGGAGTTTTGCTCGATTTGCACCAGCGCATCCGCGCTGTAGATAGGCGTAGCAAACAGGGTATAAATCACGGCAGCCAGCGCAAATACCGCTGTAATACCCAGCACCCACCAGCGCGCCTCGATAATCGTCCCGACCAGACGACCAATATCAATTTCATCACTGCCCGAAATCGGGGCGGCAGACGGTTTTGTTTTTTCTGTCATTGTTATCCCTGCTGAACGTTCAGTGCCTGCGCCCACTGTTGGGCAGACTGGTCTAGTAAGGTATAAACCGCCTCAAATGCCTCTCGGCTCTTGCGATACGGATCGGGAATTTCGCGCTCACTGTCCCAGTGACCAAACAGCATCACTTTCCCGCGCATCTCCGGCGCTATCTCGCACAAGGCGTTGATGTGACGTTTTTCCATCGCCAGGATCAGGTCGTATTCCCGGCATAAGCGGCCAGAAACCTGGCGGGCGAAATGCCCGTCCAGAGAGAGGTTGTGTTCCTTTGCCACGCTCGTTGCGCGTTCATCAGCCCCTTTACCCACCAGCGCTCCCAGCCCTGCGGAGTCCACTACCAGATCGGGCTGATAATGACGAAGCAACCTTTCAGCCGTCGGGGAACGACAAATGTTCCCCACGCATACCACCAGAATTTTGTTAAACATCGTGGATTACCAGGTATGAATGTCGCGCGCCGTGTCCGTCATGTAGCGAACGCCACTGATGGTTGGCAGCAACTGGTTGATCAGACGGTTCCAGCGAGTGACTGGCGCGGTAGTGACATACACCACATCGTATGGCTGGAGGCGGAACTCGGTTGCCATCACCAGGGAGGTCGCGTCGGACATATCCAGCTGGTAGATGTTGGCAATCTTGCCTTTCGCACTGCCCTCACCTTTCAGCGGACGAATCACGAATATGCCGCTGGCGTTGGAGGATGTCAGATCCAGGCCTTCTGCATTACCCAGCGCTTCGGTCAGGGTCATGCCGCTGAAGTCCATTTTGAGGGTGCTCTGTTTTTTCACTTCGCCCATCACGAACACTTTCAGATCGTCGTTACGCGGCACGAACAGAATGTCGCCCGGATAAAGCAGACGGTTTTGGCTCAAATCACCGTTTTGCATCAGCGCCTGGAGCGAAATGCGCTCCTCTTTGCCGTTGTGCGTCAGCACCACATTGCGCCAGTCGGCGGCATCCGTTAAGCCGCCCGCGGTGTTAATCGCGTCGAGAACAGTCAGCGGAACGTTGGTGATGGCCTGCTGACCGGATTTGTTCACTTGGCCCGAAACGTAGGCTTTCTGCGAGCGGAATGCGGCGATATTCACGTCCACCTGCGGATCGGCGATGTACGTCGCTAAGCGGCTGGTAACATCGCTACGAATTTCTGCGAGGGTTTTACCCACCACGTGGACTTTGCCGATGTAGGGATAGAACATCGTGCCGTCAGGCTGCACCCAGTTACCGGTGTCGCTGGAGCTACGGTATTGTCCGGCTGGCGTCGTCAATTCGGGGTGATCCCAGACGGTCACGCTGACCACATCGCCTGGCCCAACGCGGTACTGATAAGAGGCGATTTCCTGGTCCAGAGACATATTTGGCTGGGCGACATTGGGACGCGGGCGTAATTGTTCGACGAGGCGTGGAGTGAGTGGATAAACATTCACCATTTTGTCGAGATCAAAATCGGCGTCCTGTTGTTTGACCACATCCTTGCCCATCGTTGACATATTGCTGCCGGGTAAGACCGTACAACCACTCATCAAGGTCACAGACACCAATAATGGCATCAATTTCATTTTGGATTTCATCATTGATTATTTATCACTTTGGTAGAGTAATTATCCTGTGCAATTTAAATAAGCGCGGGTTGTTTGGACATTTAGATTGCAGTTAATCGAAAAGAAATATAACTGGCATCAGTCCTAAAAAAAGCTTATTCATCCATTGGCTATTGACAGAATAATCGAGGCTGATTCACACGCTTTCAGGCACGCTACCGCCCTTGGCTTTCAGTTACCAATATACTGACAAAACAATGCATTATGGATAGACACCCTCTTAAATCAGATTCTTCAGGATAAATGTTTCGAGCATTTTCAATGCCTGAGCAGTAATGAATTACCGTCCTGAAGACCGATACAAAAATAGCAGCAAGAAGATTTTGCATTTGATGCAGGAGAATTGTTGCAGCTAACCTAATAGCAGGCAAGGAGACAACTGTCCGAATATTGGTTTTTAAGAATAATATTAAGCGCAAAGTTTTTCAGTTTTAGGAATATCTTTATATTGACAATTAATATAATTAAAACACCTGCTACGATATTTCCTAATTATTGGGGAGAATGGATGTTTTCACTTCCATATACAAATATCAGGGTTAATGCCGATGGCTATTTAGCACATCATGATTAAGAGAAATCTCAGGAGAGCATTGCAATTTCCGCGTGCTTTATCCATGATCGAAGTGTGACAAATGTCATATAACTGAAGGTACTGCTATTACTATGGAATGGATTGCCGATCCATCAATCTGGGCCGGGCTGGTGACGCTTATCGTCATCGAATTAGTCCTCGGTATCGATAATCTGGTCTTTATTGCCATTCTTGCCGAAAAACTGCCCCCGGCGCAGCGCGATCGTGCGCGCGTAACCGGTTTGCTGTTGGCAATGGTGATGCGCTTGCTGCTGCTGGCCTCGATCTCCTGGCTGGTCACGCTGACCACCCCTATCTTCACGTTCCACGATCTGAGCTTTAGCGCACGTGATGTGATCATGCTGTTCGGCGGGTTGTTCCTGTTGTTCAAGGCCACGGTTGAGCTGAATGAGCGGCTCGAAGGCAAGGACAGTGAACACACCACGCAGCGCCGTGGGGCAAAATTCTGGCCGGTAGTCGCGCAAATCGTGGTGCTGGACGCCGTCTTCTCACTCGACTCGGTGATTACCGCCGTGGGAATGGTCGACCATCTGGCCGTCATGATGGCTGCGGTGATTATTGCTATCACCCTGATGGTGATGGCGAGCAAGGCCCTGACGCGCTTCGTTAATAGCCACCCGACGATTGTGATTTTGTGTCTGAGCTTCCTGCTGATGATCGGCTTTAGCCTGGTCGCAGACGGCTTTGGCTTCCATATTCCGAAAGGCTATCTGTACGCGGCGATTGGTTTCTCGGTGATTATTGAATCCCTGAATCAGTTGGCGATTTTCAACCGCCGCCGTTTTCTCTCTGCCAATCAGACCTTGCGTCAGCGTACGGCAGAAACGGTTCTGCGCTTATTGAGCGGCAAAAAAGAGGACGCCGAGCTGGATGCAGAATCAGCCTCACTGCTTGCCGACCACGATGATAGCCAGATATTTAACCCGCAGGAGCGGCGGATGATTGAGCGTGTGCTTAATCTTAATCAGCGCTCGGTTAGCAGCATCATGACATCGCGCCACGACATCGAGCATATCGACCTGAACTCGCCTGAAGCGCAGATCCGCGCCCTGCTGGATAAAAACCAGCACACCCGCGTGGTCGTCACCGGCGGTGAAGAAGAGGAAGATTTGCTCGGCGTGGTGCATGTCATCGACCTGTTACAGCAATCGTTGCGCGGTGAGCCGCTGGATTTACGCGCGCTGATCCGCCAGCCGCTGGTGTTCCCGGAAACTCTGCCTCTGCTCTCGGCGCTCGAACAGTTCCGCAATGCGCGTACCCACTTTGCCTTCGTGGTGGATGAGTTTGGTTCCGTGGAAGGGCTGGTGACGCTGAGCGATGTGATGGAGACCATCGCCGGGAATTTGCCTAATGAAGTGGATGAGATCGACGCTCGTCACGACATCCAGAAAAATGCTGATGGTTCATGGACTGCCAACGGCCATATGCCGCTGGAAGATCTGGTTCAGTATGTTCCGCTGCCGCTGGATGAGAAGCGTGAATACCACACCATCGCGGGTTTATTGATGGAATACTTACAGCGTATTCCGCAGCCGGGCGAAGAGGTTCAGGTGGGCGATTATGTGCTGAAGACGTTGCAAGTGGAGAGCCATCGCGTACAGAAGGTGCAGTTGATTCCGCTGCGCGGGGAAGATGATTTGGATTTTGAGGTGTGATTTGTTGCTCAGGCTTTCTGTAGCGGTAGTGGAATCGTTCCGTTCACTCTTAGTTCGCTGCTTTTTGTCTGTTTCTCTGCGGTGAACGTGTTAAGGGGGCTATCGCCGCCCCCTTAACAATCCCGGCTCCCGGCAATGAAAATCGCCGCTTCGCGGTGCCCTCAGCTTATTCCTTCAGACTTTCGGGTCGGGCGCGATCCTGCATCCATGCAGGTCGCACCCTCTCCGCGCATCCCTGCGCGTCGCCCCGGCCTTACGGAAACGCTTCGGCGATTTTCTGCCGGACTCACGATCCCTCAGCCTTCACAACTGTTTGAATGTGGCACCGGTGTTGGGTCCCCGCAGAAATCGGCGAACCGGAGGCCGGATGACAAGGGCTGGACGCCAGGGATGGCGGCCAGAGGCGAAACGAGACAGGGACGTCGAGTCGAGCCGACCGCAGGCAGCAGGCCGGGAGGTGAGCGCAGTGCAAAGCACCGATTTCCTTAAGGGGCGCGGGGATTGATAAGGGGGCAGCGCAGCCCCCTTATCACGTTCACTGTTTATTGGGTAATTATATTCTGCTGAACATGAGGTGAACGGAACAACCTCAGATGCTTAAATTTTCAGCAATGCGTCTCAGATCAAAGCTTATCCAACAGCTTCTTCACATCTTTACTGTCCTGCGAATCTTTGTTCTTGTCCGCCCACTCGTTCAGACGGCGTTTCGCTTCATCCTGCAGATGTTTACGCAGAATTTGGTCAACCTGCAGGCTGTAATTCAGCTCCTGCCACTTACCGTAGACGTTGAGTGGAATCGGCGTTTCTTTCAGGGCCTCGATCAACGGCCCGTCACCTTTCCATCCAGACAGCACGCGAATATTAAAGCGGGTATCCGTCGTCTCTTTAACCAGGTCCATTGTGCCTTTGCCGGAAAGAACCAGCAGCGAGGATTGCCCCTGCATATCATCAAGGCTGAGCTGACCATTATCCAGGGTCATATCGGTTGTAAAGTTGTCGAGTCGGGTCGCACTTTCAAAGTTCTCTTGCGCTTTGACATTGCTGCTGCGCTCCACGGCCTGCTGTACAAGCTGCTGGAAATTGAGACCTTCCATACGGCTGTTGGTCAGGTCGACATGGGCCTGCCCCTGCCAGCTACGGCGAAATGCATCGGCATCAATTTTATCGCCGGAGAAATCACCCGCCATCGTCAAGTTACCGGTTAGCGCGATCGGATAATTAAAGGCCTGCAGAATGGTACCGATCTCGATGTTCTCAAGACGCGGCTGGAACTCCGCCTTGGCCATATCTTTGCGAACATCCAGCAGTCCAGGCAGAGAGATATGCCCCGCCCCCATCTGACCGCTGAGCTCGGAAATCACCAGCAATCCGTTATGGTTCAACATCTGACTGCTGACGTTAGTGAAATCGATTCCCCGCCAGCGCACCGTGTTGGCTTTGAGCAGAATATCCGCAGTGAAGCTGCGTAACCCGTTGTAATCTGGCGCTTCATCGCTCGATGCAATCACTGGGCGCGTCTGTTTTGGTGGCGTGGCCCCCAGTTGAGTATCACTCTCTGCGGTTGTCACCGGTTGCGGTGGCAGCAGAGTCTCCAGATTGAGCTTGTCAAACTGCAGATCGAACACCCATTTCGGCTGTTCGCCCAGCAGTACGCTGGCACGCCCTTTCAGGGAGCTGTCATTCGCTTGAAGGTTAAGGTTATTCAGTTCCAGCTGCTTTTGTTCTTCACGCCACAACGCCTGTAACGATCCCTGTCCGGTGATGCCCTGCGCCGGAAGATCGGCACCTGACAACTGCCAGTTCAGCTGTTGGATGTCTGCGGTAAGTTGGTGCGGATAATCAGAGGCGTTCAGGTTTGCATTCAGCGACAAAGTCATGTCACGTTGATTGCGATTAATGCGTCCCGAGAAATCAAGCGTCGCCAGATGGTGCTGGTCCTGCTCCATCTTGAGATTGATATTACGCACGGTGACCTGATCTTCATCTTCGTGCTGGAAGACCAACACGCTATCAACGACTTTCAGGCTGGCAATATCAAACGACCACCCGGCGTCTTCGGCGACGTCAGGCAGTGAATTTGCGCGCGGCGCAACAGGTGCATCCGGTTTACGCACGGCTTCAGACTGCGGCGTGAGCTGAATAACAGCGCCCTTGAGCATCACCTGATTCACCTGCAACTGATGGGAAATCAGCGGCATCAGGGCCACATCCAGACGCATGTTGTCAGCAGAAACCAGCGGTGCCGACGCACCGGGTGCTGTCAATGACATGCGACCGGAAAGAATGCTGAGCTGCGGCCAGACATGCCAGCGCAGTGGCCCATCCAGCTTCAGTTCATACCCGCTTCGTGCTTCGACCTGCCGCACCATATAGGCACGGAAATCATTGGGGTTCACCAGCAGAACCAACGCTGAAAGGCCAGCAACCAGCACCACCAGCAAAATCATCAGCGTTGTCAGAACTCTTCTCATGGCATCCTCGGTGAAGCCTAAAAATCAGTCTTTATCAATACGACTGGCAACCGCACCCTGCTGGTCGCGATATTTCGCATCCTGGCGGCGATTGTAAGGGCGATCGGCCGGGCCGGTAAGCGGCTCGAAGCTCAACGCACCAATCATCATACCAGGGCGTAAAGCCAGCGGCAGTTTTCCGGCGTTGAAGAACTCCAGCACGATGCGGCCAGACCAGCCGGGATCGATACGGTGCGCCGTCACATGGACCATCAGCCCCAGGCGCGCCAGAGAAGAACGGCCATCCAGCCAGCCGACTAAATCGGCAGGTAAAGTGACAGATTCAAATGTCACCGCCAGCGCCAGTTCGCCCGGATGCAAATAGAACGCCTCGCCTTCAGCCAGCACGATTTCATCACTCATCACACGATCAAGTGCAGCACTGACTTCGTCTTTCGGCCCGCTCAAATCAATAAAGGGAGCGACGTGGCCGCTAAACGTGCGGAATTTATTGCCCAGACGCACGTCAACGGTGACACCGTTAATGCGCTCCACTGGCGGACGCGGGGTGATAGACAGACGCCCTTCATCCAGCCAGGCTTCTATATCTCGGTCACAAAGACGCATGACACTTTCTCCTTTCGTGCATCAAACCCCGAAGCCGCAATGGCTTCAGGGCAAACCCGGTTATCTTTGAACGGTACACAATTCGCGCGAATTATTCAAAAAACTGGCTGATTTTCGCTTTCAGGATATCGATAGCAATGCGGTTTTTACCCCCGCGCGGCACGATGATATCGGCGTACTGTTTTGACGGTTCGATAAACTGCAGGAACATCGGACGCACGGTTTTCTGATATTGCGCCATCACGGAGTCCATTGAGCGACCACGTTCGTTGACGTCACGCTTGATACGACGCATTAGGCAGATATCCAGTGGCGTATCGACGAAGATCGAGAAGTTCATCGCTTCACGCAAACGCGCGTCGGTCAGCAGCAGAATGCCTTCCAGAATGATGACCTTTTTCGGCTCAATGTGAATCGTTTCTTGCGTACGGGTGTGATCGACATAGCTATAGACCGGCAGATCGATAGGCGTGCCGTTTTTGATCATTTGCAAATGCTGGAACAGCAGGCTGTGATCCATGGCATTGGGATGGTCGTAATTCGTTTTTACGCGTTCTTCCATCGACAGATGGGATTGATCTTTATAGTAGCTGTCTTCGGGAATGACGCCGATGTGCTCATCACCAACTTGTTCACGCAGTTCGCGATAAAGCGTACTGGCAATAAGACTTTTACCTGAAGCCGATGCGCCGGCGATGCCTATGATGACGCACTGATGAGACTTATCAGTCATAAATTTAGCGACCTGATTAACCTGGATGTAAAGGAAGGACGACGCCTGAGCGTCAAACGCGGCAATTATAGGGATTTCGTGTGTCTGATACTAGTCGAAAGCGCAGGTAATGCGAGAGTCATTCCAAATACATGTTTTCGCCCTGACCCAAATTTTAACGCTCAAATTTACAGCGTTAATCATGAATTTTATGCAGACTAAGTGTTTAATAACTCTATGATGACAAATTATGAGCAGTCGGCATATGAATTGTAAATTGTTTGTACTAGCATAATCCAAATTAAAATTCTCACTCGTGCGGACCTGGTTCCTGGCAGCATGGCGTCTCTGGATAAAGCGGTAATGAATAAACAATACCAACGTGTTTTGGTGACTACCCCACATCCTTTACTACGGCTTGTCAGTCTTGGTCTGGTTACCTTTATCTTTACCCTTTTCTCGCTCGAACTGACGCGTTTCGGAACTATACTGGCACCTTTATGGTTCCCGACTTCGATCATGATGGTCGCGTTTTATCGCCACGCCGGAAAAATGTGGCCTGGAATCGCCCTCGCCTGCACCTTCGGCAATATTTTTGCGTCGTGGATGTTGTTCTCATGGGAGACGATCAGCTTCTGGTATACGGCGATCAACGTTATCGAAGCGTGCGTCGGCGCGCTACTGCTGCGCAAATTACTGCCCTGGTACAACCCGCTTAAAAATCTCGGCGACTGGATACGTCTGGCAATCGGTAGCGCCCTGGTGCCTCCTTTGCTGGGGGGGATTTTGGCCTGGCTGCTGGTTCCGAGCGCAGAACCGCTGCGTAACTTTTTTGTTTGGGTGCTTTCAGAATCGATCGGCGCGCTGGCTCTGGTCCCGCTAGGGCTGCTGTTCAAACCTCACTATTTACTGCGTCACCGCAACCCTAAATTGCTGCTGGAAACGCTCCTCACGATGGCCGTTACGCTGGTTCTGAGCTGGGTGGCGATTACTTTCCTGCCGTGGCCCTTTACCTGTGTGATCGTGCTGCTGATGTGGAGCGCCGTGCGCCTGCCACGTATGGAAGCCTTCCTCGTCTTTCTGGTCACGGTGATGATGGTGTCGCTGATGATCGCGACCAAACCGATGCTGATTACGGCCCAGAATACCGACGTCATGCTCAACGCGCCGTGGCTGCCGTTCCTGATGATGCTCCTGCCTGCCAACGTAATGACTATGGTGATGTACGCTTTTCGCGCCGAGCGCAAGCACATCACCGAGAGCGAAGAACGCTTTCGCAATGCAATGGAGTATTCCGCCATTGGTATGGCGCTGGTGGGTATCGAAGGCCAGTGGCTCCAGGCCAATAAAGCCCTGTGCCAGTTCCTCGGCTATTCTCAGCCTGAACTCCAGGCCCTCACTTTTCAGCAGTTGACCTGGCCGGAAGATTTAAACAACGATCTTGAAAGCCTGGATGAGCTGGTCCGTGGCGACATCAACAGCTATTCGATGGAGAAGCGCTACTACACCCGCAACGGTGAAGTGGTCTGGGCGCTGCTGACCGTTTCCGTGGTGCGTCATACGGACGGTTCCCCGCTCTATTTCATCGCGCAGATTGAGGATATTAACGACCTCAAACACACTGAATGGGTCAATAAGCGCCTGATGGAGCGCATTACGCTGGCCAACGAAGCGGGCGGAATCGGCATTTGGGAGTGGGATTTACAGCCTGATGTCATTAGCTGGGACAAACGGATGTTCGAGATGTACGAGATCCCGGCGCACATCAAACCGACCTGGCAGCTGTGGCACGACAGTATCATTCCCGAAGACAGAGAACAGGCCGAACAGATAATCCGTGATTCGTTGATGGCCCGCGTACCCTTTAAGCTGGAGTTCCGCATTCGCGTCAAAGAAGGCGTGCGCCATATCCGATCGCTGGCCAATCGGGTGCTTAACAAACAGGGTGAAGTCGAACGCCTGCTCGGCATTAATATGGACATGACCGAAGTTAAGGAACTTAACGAAGCCCTGTTCCAGGAAAAAGAGCGCCTGCACATCACCCTCGACTCCATCGGTGAAGCCGTGCTCTGTACCGATATCGATATGCATGTCACCTTTATGAACCCGGTCGCTGAGAAAATGAGCGGCTGGACGCAGCAAGAGGCGATGGGACAGCCGATCCTCAACGTGCTGCACATTACCTTTGGCGAAAACGGGCCGCCGATGGAAAACATTCATAGCGGCGATATGTCTCGTTCCGACATCAATCAGGATGTGGTGCTGCACAGCCGCAATAGCGGGACCTTTGATATTCACTACAGTATTACGCCATTAAGCACGCTGGACGGACAGAATATCGGCTCGGTGCTGGTCATTCAGGACGTCACCGAATCGCGCAAAATGCTGCGCCAACTGAGCTACAGCGCATCGCACGATGCCCTGACCCATCTGGCAAACCGTGGCAGTTTTGAAAGCAACCTCAAGCGTATGCTGCAAAACGTCCATGACACCCATCAGCGCCACGCGCTGGTGTTTATCGATCTCGACCGATTTAAAGCGGTGAACGACACCGCAGGTCATGCGGCGGGCGACGCCCTGCTGCGTGAACTGTCGTCCCTGATGCTGAGCATGTTGCGTTCAAGCGACGTGCTGGCACGTCTGGGCGGCGATGAATTTGGCCTGCTGCTGCCGGACTGCAATGTCGAAAGCGCACGTTATATCGCGGGTCGTATTATTCACGCCATCAACGATTACCACTTTATGTGGGAAGGCCGTTTGCACCGCATCGGGGCCAGCGCCGGTATCACGCTGATTGATGACAGCAACAGCCTGGCTGCCGAAGTGATGTCTCAGGCCGATATCGCCTGTTACGCCTCAAAAAATAACGGCCGTGGCGTGGTCACGGTGTATGAACCGCAGCAGGAAAGAATGCACAGCGGGCGCAGCACGATGTCGCTCGATGAGCAGTGGCACATGATCAAAGATAATCACCTGCTGATGATTGGCCGCAGCGTCGCCTCGCCGCGTATTCCGGAAAGCAGCACCTTCTGGCTGGTTTCCCTGCGCCTGTGGACCAGCCAGGGCGAAGTGCAGGAAGAACACGCGTTCCGCTCAGGACTGGCGGAGCCGGATCTCCTGCACGCTCTCGACCGTCGTATTTTCCAGGAATTTTTCCGCACCTTTGCGGCCCAGGTTGCTAATAAAGGCATGGGCGTGGCGTTGCCACTCTCGCCAGAAGGGTTGTCCAGCACCACGCTGGTTGACGAATTGCTTGATTTGCTGGAGCAAAGCCCGCTGCCGGGACGCTTGCTGCATCTGGTGATCCCGGCCGAAACGCTGCAAAACCAGGATGCCAATATTCAGGACGGGCTGCAAAAACTGCGTCAGGCGGGTTGTCGTATCGTGCTGAGCCACGTCGGGCGCGATATGGATGTCTTCAACCATCTGAGCGCCCACATGGCGGATTATCTGCTGCTGGACCCGGAATTAGTGACCAACGTTCACGGTAATCTGATGGACGAAATGATGGTGACCATTATCCAGGGCCACGCCCAGCGACTGGGGATGAAAACCATCGCCGGGCCGAGCAATCAGCCGCTGATGATGGACACCCTGTCCGGCATTGGAATCGACTATATCTACGGCGATTCGATTTCCGAACCACAGCCGCTGGAGCTACTGCTGAATACCAGTTACTTCGCTATCAACTGAAGGTTTCCAGCCATCGGTGTACCAGATGTGAAGAAGCGCGTAAGAACGCCACGGCTGCCAGCGCTGAGCATAGTTGCGGATCTGCGCCGGTGTCATGCCAGCGAAGCGCTGTTTAATCAGATAATCATCCGGCAAAAACACATCTTTCGCCTGCCATCCACGCAGTGCTAAATAGTTCGCGGTCCAGCGCCCGATTCCTGGCCGCGTCTGAAGCGCTTTCATCCCCCCTTCTATATCGTCCGGCGGCTGGAGCGGAAATGTCCCCTCCACCACCGACTGCGCGAGATGAATCAGCGATTCAGCACGTTTAACCGGCATTCCCAGCGCCTTGAGCGCCAGCGGATCGGCGGCGGCCAGCGCAGCAGGCGTTGGGAAACAGGTGTAGTGCGGGAAATCTTTCAGCGGCTCACCGCACAACGCCACCACCCGCGCGGCAAGTTTAGAAGCCATCGACACGCTCACCAGTTGCCCAAGAATTGCCCGCACGCCCTGTTCGTATGCGTCCATCGCACCCGGCAGACGTAGCCCCGGACGCGCCGCACCGAGGTCACCCAGCGTGGACGCAATCTGCTGCGGATCGCAGGCAAGATCGAATAAACGTTCAATACGATCCAGGCACGTCTGCGCGACCGGAATCAGCCCGTCACTGAGCGCCACCTCTAGCGTGCAGTCATTCTCGTTGGGCGTAACACGAAACAGCCCCTGATGCCCGTCGCAGGTGAAACTGCGCTCGTAATACTCGCCCGTGACGGTTTCCACGCCCGTCACCGCACGCGCGCCGAGAAAACCAAACATCCATTGCCAGTCATACGGCGGTTGCCAGTTCAGGGTGTACATCGTTGCTCCTTTTGTTGTCTTCCACAGCATAACCTGACCAGGCCCGGCGCGCCTTGCTTTCATATTCCTGTTGTCGAGAGCGAGACATTTCGCTAAAGTCTCGCCCCTTCTCAACGGCATGGGGATTACGTCAGTGTTTATTGGTTTTGACTACGGTACCGCAAACTGCTCAGTGGCAGTGATGGATGACAATCAGCCCCGTCTGCTGAAAATGGAAAAAGAGAGTTCTCTGCTGCCGTCGATGCTGTGCGCGCCAACGCGCGAAGCCGTGAGCGAGTGGTTGTATCGCCATCATCAGGTTCCGGCAACGGGCACAGAAACCCAGGCGCTGCTGCGTCGCGCCGTGAATTTTAACCGTGATGAAGATATCGACGTGACGCCGTCCAGCGTACAGTTCGGCCTGTCTTCTCTCGCGCAGTACATCGAAGACCCGGAAGAAGTTTACTTCGTTAAATCACCCAAATCCTTCCTTGGTGCCAGCGGGTTAAAGCCCCAGCAGGTCGCGCTGTTTGAAGATCTGGTGTGCGCCATGATGCTGCACATTCGCAATCAGGCGCAGACTCAGGTTACGGAAACCATCACTCAGGCCGTTATCGGGCGTCCGATTAACTTCCAGGGCCTTGGCGGCGATGAAGCCAACCAGCAGGCGCAGGGTATCCTTGAGCGTGCGGCCCATCGCGCCGGTTTTCGCGATGTGGTGTTCCAGTATGAGCCGGTTGCTGCGGGGCTGGATTTTGAAGCCACGCTGCGCGAAGAAAAACGCGTGCTGGTTGTCGATATCGGCGGCGGTACCACCGACTGCTCACTGCTGCTGATGGGGCCACAGTGGCACCAGCGCCGCGACCGCGAAAACAGCCTGTTAGGCCACAGCGGCTGCCGCGTTGGCGGCAACGATTTAGACATCGCGCTGGCGTTTAAAAGCCTGATGCCGCTGCTCGGGATGGGCGGACAAACCGAAAAAGGCACCGCGCTGCCGATTCTGCCGTGGTGGAACGCCGTCGCCATTAACGATGTTCCGGCACAGAGCGATTTCTACAGCACCGCCAACGGACGCTTCCTCAATGACCTGGTGCGTGATGCCCAGGACGGCGACAAAGTGGCCCTGCTGCATAAAGTCTGGCGTCAGCGCCTGAGCTATCGCGTGGTACGCAGCGCCGAAGAAAGTAAAATCGCGCTCTCTGAAGCTGTCGATCACGCCGTCACGTTGCCGTTTATCAGCGATGAACTGGCGACCGCCATTTCTCAGCAAGGGCTGGAAACGGCGCTTACTCAGCCGTTGCAGCGCATTCTGGAGCAAGTCCAACTGGCGCTGGAAAACGGTAACGAAAAGCCGGACGTGATCTACCTGACCGGCGGTAGCGCGCGTTCACCGCTGATCAAAAAAGCGCTGGCGGAACAGTTGCCGGGTATTCCGATTGCCGGTGGTGATGATTTCGGTTCCGTTACCGCAGGATTAGCCCGTTGGGCGAAGGTGATGTTTAGCTGAACGAGGTTTTCTTGCCGTTGTAGGCCGGGTAAGGCGAAGCCGCCACCCGGCGGGCAAACGCTCCGAGCGGCCTAATGCCCTCACCCCAGCCCTCTCCCAAGGGAGAGGGGGAAAACACTAAAAATGACAACCAAAGGTTGTCATTTTACTTTTACCTTCGTTGCTGTTTATTTTTATCTCGGACAAATCCAGACAGTCTTTCATATTTCCTCCATTTTTCCACGGCGTTGCCTGACTAAACTAGTATCATTCCCCGAAGTGTTTCAGGAAGAGAACGTATAACGATGAAAGGCAGCAACAAATTCCGCTGGGCAATCGCCGTCGGTGTCATTGTGGTGGCGCTTGCCGCTGCGTGGTACTGGCACAGTCAATCGACGGGCACACCCGCGCCGGGCGGTGCAAACACGGCATCACAACGCCCCGCAGGCGGTGGACGCCACGGTATGCGCGGTGGCGCGCTGGCCCCGGTTCAGGCCGCAACCGCCGTCAGCAAATCGGTTCCTCGTTATCTATCCGGGCTGGGAACGGTCACCGCCGCCAATACCGTGACTGTGCGCAGCCGCGTCGACGGGCAGCTGATGGCAATCCACTTCCAGGAAGGCCAGCAGGTAAAAGCCGGTGATTTGCTGGCAGAAATTGACCCTAGCCAGTTCAAAGTCGCCCTTGCTCAGGCCCAGGGACAGCTCGCCAAAGATAAAGCGACGCTTGCCAACGCCCAGCGCGATCTGGCGCGCTATCAGCAGCTGGTCAAAACGAACCTCGTCTCCCGCCAGGAGCTGGATACCCAACAATCGCTGGTCAGCGAAGCGCAGGGCACGATCAAAGCCGATGAAGCCGCCGTTGCCAGCGCACAGCTACAGCTCGACTGGAGCCGCATCACCGCGCCGATTGACGGGCGCGTCGGCCTGAAACAGGTCGATATCGGCAACCAGATCTCCAGCGGCGACACCACCGGCATCGTGGTCCTCACCCAAACTCACCCAATTGATTTAATTTTCACGCTACCAGAAAGCGAGATTGCGACCGTGGTTCAGGCGCAAAAAAGCGGTCAGAAAATGGTGGTAGAAGCCTGGGATCGCGCGAATAAAGCCAAACTGAGCGACGGTACACTGCTAAGTCTGGATAACCAGATTGACGCCACCACCGGTACCATCAAGCTAAAAGCCCGCTTTGATAACCAGGACGACGCCCTGTTCCCGAACCAGTTCGTCAACGCACGTATGCTGGTCGCCACCGAAGAAAACGCCGTCGTCATTCCCACCGCCGCGCTGCAAATGGGTAATGAAGGCAACTTCGTCTGGGTACTGAACAGCGATAATAAAGTCAGCAAACATCTGGTGAAACCGGGCATTCAGGACAGCCAGACTGTGGTTATCAGTGCCGGGCTTTCCGCAGGCGATCGCGTGGTGACAGACGGCATCGACCGTCTGACCGAAGGGGCAAAAGTGGAAGTGGTTGAAGCGCACAGCGACACGGCCACCGGCGATAAACCGGCGAAACGCGAACACGCTAAACAGGGAGCGACTTCCTGATGCAGGTGTTGCCACCGAGCTCCACAGGTGGGCCGTCACGCCTGTTCATTATGCGCCCTGTCGCCACCACGCTGTTGATGGTGGCTATCCTGCTGGCAGGGATTATCGGCTACCGCTTCCTGCCCGTTTCGGCGCTCCCCGAAGTGGATTATCCGACCATTCAGGTTGTCACCCTTTATCCAGGTGCCAGCCCGGACGTGGTGACGTCCGCGATCACCGCCCCACTGGAGCGCCAGTTTGGTCAGATGTCTGGCCTGAAACAGATGTCGTCGCAAAGCTCCGGCGGCGCGTCGGTAGTGACGCTACAATTCCAGCTCACTCTACCGCTCGACGTGGCCGAGCAGGAAGTGCAGGCCGCGATTAACGCCGCCACGAATCTGCTCCCGTCGGATCTACCGAATCCGCCGGTGTACAGCAAAGTGAACCCTGCCGATCCACCGATCATGACCCTCGCCGTCACCTCCTCCGCCATGCCGATGACGCAGGTGGAAGATATGGTCGAAACGCGCGTCGCGCAGAAAATTTCGCAAGTTTCCGGCGTAGGTCTGGTGACGCTCTCCGGCGGCCAGCGCCCTGCCGTGCGCGTGAAACTCAATGCCCAGGCGATTGCCGCGCTCGGATTAACCAGCGAAACCATCCGCACCTCCATCACCAACGCCAACGTCAACTCGGCGAAAGGCTCGCTGGATGGCCCAACGCGCGCGGTCACGCTCTCAGCGAATGACCAGATGCAGTCCGCCGATGAGTACCGCCAGCTGATTGTGGCCTACCAGAACGGCGCACCGATTCGCCTCGGCGACGTGGCGACGGTAGAACAGGGCGCGGAAAACAGCTGGCTCGGTGCGTGGGCCAACAAGCAGCAGGCGATTGTAATGAACGTCCAGCGCCAGCCGGGCGCGAACATTATCGACACCGCCGACAGCATCCGCAGCATGCTCCCGCAGCTTATCGAAAGCCTGCCAAAATCCGTGAGCGTGAAAGTGCTGTCGGATCGCACCACCAATATCCGCGCCTCGGTCAGCGATACTCAGTTCGAACTGATGCTGGCGATTGCGCTGGTGGTGATGATTATCTACGTCTTCCTGCGTAACGTGCCGGCGACCATCATCCCTGCCGTGGCGGTGCCTCTGTCCCTGGTCGGGACCTTCGCGGTGATGGTGTTCCTCGATTTTTCGATCAATAACCTGACGCTGATGGCCCTGACCATCGCCACCGGCTTTGTGGTCGATGACGCCATCGTGGTTATCGAGAACATTTCGCGCTATATCGAAAAAGGCGAGAAACCGCTGGCGGCAGCGCTAAAAGGCGCAGGCGAGATCGGCTTTACCATTATCTCCCTCACCTTCTCGCTGATTGCAGTGCTGATCCCGCTGCTGTTCATGGGCGATATCGTCGGCCGGTTGTTCCGCGAATTTGCCGTCACGCTGGCGGTGGCGATCCTCATCTCCGCCGTGGTGTCATTGACGCTGACGCCGATGATGTGCGCCCGCATGTTGAGCTATGAATCCCTGCGTAAGCAAAACCGTTTTTCTCGCGCCTCCGAGCGCTTGTTTGAACGCGTTATTGCCGCGTATGGACGCGTACTGACTAAAGTACTCAATCATCCGTGGGCGACATTGAGCGTCGCGCTGGGGACGCTGGCCTTAAGCGTGATGCTGTGGATTTTCATCCCGAAAGGCTTTTTCCCGATTCAGGATAACGGCATCATTCAGGGCACCCTTCAGGCGCCACAGTCGGTATCGTTCGCCAACATGGCCCAGCGCCAGCAGCAGGTGTCCGAGATTATTATGAAAGATCCGGCAGTCGAGAGCCTGACCTCGTTTGTCGGCGTAGACGGTACTAACCCGTCACTGAATAGCGCCCGTTTGCAGATCAACCTTAAGCCGCTGGACGACCGTGACGATCGCGTCAACACGGTGATCGAACGGCTGCAAAATTCTGTGGCGAACGTGCCTGGCGTCGAGCTTTATCTGCAACCGACCCAGGATTTGACCATCGATACCACCGTGAGCCGAACCCAGTACCAGTTTACGTTGCAGGCCAACAGTCTGGAGGCGCTCAGTACCTGGGTTCCGCAGTTGGTCAGCAAACTCCAGGAACTGCCGCAACTTTCAGACGTGAGCAGTGACTGGCAGGACAAAGGTCTGGCTGCGTATGTGAACGTCAATCGTGACACCGCCAGTCGCCTGGGCATTAGCATGGCTGATGTCGATAACGCCCTGTACAACGCTTTTGGTCAGCGGCTGATTTCCACCATTTACACCCAGGCCAACCAGTATCGCGTGGTGCTGGAGCACAATACTGAACAGACGCCGGGCCTTGCCGCGCTGGATTCCATTCGCCTGACCAGCAAAGACGGCGGAATTGTGCCGCTGAGCGCCATTGCCACCATCGAGCAGCGCTTTATGCCGCTGTCGATTAACCACCTCGACCAGTTCCCGTCCACCACCATTTCGTTTAACGTGCCGGACAATTACTCGCTCGGCGAGGCGGTAGAACAGATCCTCAACGCCGAGAAAACCCTCAACTTCCCGACCGATATTCAAACCCAGTTCCAGGGCAGCACGCTGGCGTTCCAGGCCGCGCTCGGAAATACCATTTGGCTTATCGTCGCGGCGGTAGTGGCGATGTATATCGTGCTCGGCGTGCTGTACGAGAGCTTTATCCATCCGGTTACGATTCTGTCTACCCTGCCGACAGCGGGCGTGGGCGCGCTGCTGGCACTGATGCTCTCGGGCAGCGAGCTGGATGTGATTGCGATTATCGGCATCATTTTGCTGATCGGCATCGTCAAGAAAAACGCCATCATGATGATCGACTTTGCCCTTGCCGCCGAGCGCGAACAGGGGATGGCGCCGCGCGAGGCCATTTTTCAGGCCTGTTTGCTGCGTTTTCGCCCGATCCTGATGACAACAATGGCCGCTCTGCTGGGTGCGCTGCCGCTGATGCTGAGTACCGGCGTGGGCGCCGAGCTTCGCCGTCCGCTCGGGATTGGCATGGTCGGTGGTTTACTTGTCAGCCAGGTGCTGACGCTGTTTACCACGCCGGTGATTTATCTGCTGTTTGATAATCTGGCGCTGAAGCTCAAAGCGCGTTTCCCGAAGCGTGAAGAGGAGGCGTAAGTGAAGTTTTTCGCCCTCTTCATTTACCGCCCGGTGGCGACGATTCTGATTTCGCTCGCCATCACCCTGTGCGGCGTACTTGGCTTCCGGTTATTGCCGGTGGCCCCGCTGCCGCAGGTGGATTTCCCAGTGATCATGGTCAGCGCCTCGCTGCCCGGCGCCTCGCCGGAAACGATGGCCTCGTCGGTGGCGACGCCGCTGGAACGCTCGCTCGGGCGTATTGCAGGGGTCAGTGAAATGACCTCCAGCAGTTCACTCGGCAGCACGCGCATCATTCTTGAATTTAACTTTGACCGCGATATCAACGGCGCGGCCCGCGACGTGCAGGCCGCAATCAACGCCGCACAAAGCCTGCTGCCAAGTGGGATGCCAAGCCGGCCGACCTATCGGAAAGCCAACCCGTCCGACGCGCCAATTATGATTTTAACGCTGACGTCGGATACCTATTCGCAGGGTGAATTGTACGACTTTGCCTCGACGCAGCTGGCGCAGACTATCGCCCAGATTGACGGCGTCGGTGACGTGGACGTGGGCGGCAGTTCCCTGCCCGCGGTGCGCGTCGGGTTAAATCCGCAAGCGCTGTTTAACCAGGGCGTGTCGCTGGACGATGTGCGCACGGCTATCAGCAATGCCAACGTGCGCAGGCCGCAGGGGGCGATTGAAGACAGCAGCCATCGCTGGCAAATCCAGACTAACGACGAGCTCAAAACCGCCGCCGAATATCAGCCGCTGATCATTCACTACAACAACGGCGCGGCGGTGCGTTTGAGCGATGTCGCCAGCGTCACCGACTCGGTACAGGACGTGCGTAACGCCGGGATGACCAACGCCAAACCGGCTATTTTGCTGATGATCCGCAAACTGCCGGAAGCCAATATCATCCAGACGGTAAACAGCATCCGCGAGCGTCTACCGGAATTGCAGGAGACGATCCCGGCAGCCATTGATTTGCAGATTGCCCAGGACCGCTCGCCCACCATTCGCGCCTCGCTGGAGGAAGTCGAGCAGACGCTGATTATCTCCGTTGGGCTGGTTATCCTGGTGGTGTTCCTGTTCCTGCGCTCTGGTCGCGCAACGCTGATCCCCGCCGTGGCGGTGCCTGTTTCGCTGATTGGCACCTTTGCCGCCATGTACCTGTGCGGGTTTAGCCTCAATAACTTGTCGCTGATGGCCCTGACCATCGCCACCGGATTTGTGGTCGATGACGCCATCGTGGTGCTCGAAAATATTTCGCGCCATCTCGAAGCGGGCATGAAGCCGCTGCAAGCCGCCCTTCAGGGCACGCGCGAAGTCGGTTTTACGGTGCTTTCCATGAGCCTGTCGCTGGTGGCGGTGTTCCTGCCGCTGCTGCTGATGGGCGGATTACCTGGCCGGTTACTGCGTGAGTTTGCCGTGACGCTGTCGGTGGCGATCGGCATTTCGCTGGTGATTTCACTTACCCTGACGCCAATGATGTGCGGCTGGATGCTCAAGCGCAGCAAGCCCCACTCGCAGCCGCGTAAAAAAGGCTTTGGACGCCTGCTGATAGCGATGCAGGAGGGCTATGGCCGCTCGCTGAAATGGGTGCTGAATCATACGCGCATTGTCGGTCTGGTGCTGATCGGCACCATCGCGCTGAACGTCTGGATGTATATCAGCATTCCAAAAACCTTTTTCCCGGAGCAGGACACCGGCGTGCTGATGGGCGGGATTCAGGCGGACCAGAGCATTTCGTTCCAGGCGATGCGCGTAAAACTGCAGGATTTCATGAAGATTATTCGTGAAGACCCGGCGGTCGATAACGTCACAGGCTTTACCGGCGGATCGCGCGTCAACAGCGGGATGATGTTTATCACCCTGAAAGCGCGCGGCGTGCGCAACGAAACCGCGCAGCAGGTGATCGACCGCCTGCGCGTGAAACTCGCTAAAGAGCCAGGAGCAAATCTGTTTTTGATGGCCGTTCAGGATATCCGCGTCGGTGGTCGCCAGGCCAATGCCAGCTATCAGTACACGCTACTCTCGGACGATTTGGCCGCCCTGCGCGAGTGGGAGCCAAAAATCCGTAAAGCGCTGGCGGCACTGCCGGAACTGGCAGATGTGAACTCGGACCAGCAGGACAACGGCGCAGAGATGAACCTGACCTATGACCGCGAAACTATGGCGCGTCTGGGCATCAACGTTGAAGCAGCCAACAGCCTGCTCAATAACGCCTTTGGTCAGCGCCAAATCTCCACCATTTATCAGCCGATGAACCAGTACAAAGTGGTGATGGAAGTCGATCCGCGCTACACCCAGGACATCAGTGCGCTGGATAAAATGTACGTCATCAACAACGACGGCAAATCGATCCCCCTCTCCTACTTCGCCAGCTGGCAGCCTGCCAATGCACCGCTGTCGGTGAACCATCAGGGGCTGTCGGCAGCATCAACGGTGTCGTTTAACCTGCCGACCGGGTCGTCATTGTCTGAGGCCAGCGACGCGATCAACCGCGCTATGACTCAGCTCGGCGTGCCATCGACCGTGCGCGGCAGCTTTGCCGGTACCGCGCAGGTGTTCCAGGAGACGATGAACTCGCAGGTGATCCTGATTCTGGCGGCGATCGCGACCGTCTACATCGTGCTCGGCATTCTGTATGAGAGCTACGTCCATCCGCTGACCATCCTCTCCACTCTGCCGTCTGCGGGCGTCGGGGCGCTGCTGGCGCTGGAGTTGTTCGGAGCGCCCTTTAGCCTCATTGCGCTTATCGGGATCATGCTATTAATAGGCATAGTGAAGAAAAACGCGATCATGATGGTCGATTTTGCGCTCGACGCGCAGCGCAACGGCAACATGTCGCCGCAGGACGCCATCTTCCAGGCCTGCCTGCTGCGCTTTCGCCCGATAATGATGACGACGCTGGCGGCGCTGTTTGGCGCGCTGCCGCTGGTGATTTCCGGCGGTGATGGCTCGGAACTGCGCCAGCCGCTGGGGATCACTATCGTCGGCGGGCTGGTGATGAGCCAGCTATTAACGCTCTATACCACCCCGGTGGTCTACCTGTTCTTCGACCGCCTGCGGGTGAGTTTTTCACGTAAAAACAGAGAAACGGTAATCGAGTAAATGACTGATTTGCCCAACAATGTCCGCTGGCAATTGTGGATTGTCGCCTTCGGCTTCTTTATGCAATCGCTGGACACGACCATCGTCAACACCGCCCTCCCCTCGATGGCAAAAAGTCTGGGCGAGAGTCCGCTGCACATGCACATGGTGATTGTCTCCTACGTGTTAACGGTGGCGGTCATGCTGCCCGCCAGCGGCTGGATGGCGGACAAAATTGGGGTGCGGAATATCTTCTTCACCGCCATCGTGCTGTTCACGCTCGGTTCGCTGTTTTGCGCGAAGGCCGACACCCTGAACGAGCTGGTGATGGCCCGCGTGTTACAGGGCGTCGGCGGAGCGATGATGGTGCCTGTCGGCAGGCTAACGGTGATGAAAATTGTGCCGCGCGAGCAATATATGGCGGCGATGACCTTCGTGACGTTGCCTGGTCAGGTGGGGCCGCTGCTCGGGCCTGCGCTCGGCGGTATTCTGGTGGAATACGCCTCCTGGCACTGGATTTTCCTGATTAATCTCCCGGTCGGCATTATCGGCGCGATTGCTACGCTCTCGCTGATGCCGAACTACAAAATGCAGACCCGGCGCTTTGATATCTTCGGCTTTGTACTGCTGGCGGCTGGCATGGCGACGCTGACGCTGGCGCTCGACGGGCAAAAAGGGCTGGGGATTTCGCCGCTGACGCTGGGCTTACTTGTCGCCATCGGCATTATTTCGATTCTCTGGTATCTGTGGCACGCCCGCGATAACGATCAGGCACTCTTTAGCCTGTCGCTGTTTCGCAATCACACCTTCCGCCTCGGGCTGTTCGGCAGCTTCGCCGGACGCCTCGGGAGCGGTATGTTGCCGTTTATGACGCCGGTGTTCCTGCAAATTGGGATGGGCTTTTCGCCGTTCCACGCCGGGTTAATGATGATCCCGATGGTGCTCGGCAGCATGGGGATGAAGCGCATTGTGGTCCAGGTGGTTAACCGCTTCGGCTATCGCCGGGTGCTGGTCACTGCCACCCTTGGGCTGGCGCTGATCAGCCTGCTGTTTATGGCCGTGGCGCTGATGGGCTGGTACTACGCCCTACCGCTGGTGCTGTTCTTCCAGGGCGTCATCAACTCCACACGCTTCTCGTCGATGAATACCCTGACGCTGAAGGATCTGCCCGACGAACTGGCGAGCAGCGGCAACAGTTTGCTGTCAATGATCATGCAACTCTCCATGAGCGTCGGCGTCATCGTTGCCGGCCTCCTGCTCGGCATGTACGGTCAGCATCATCTCAGTGTCGATACCACGGTTGCGCATCAGGTGTTCCTTTACACCTATCTCAGCATGGCGGTGATAATTGCCCTGCCCGCCGTTATTTTCGCACGTGTCCCGGATGATACCAGTAAGAACGTCGTCATCAGCCGACGCAAAAGGAGTGAGTCATGAAATTCTGGCGTCCCGGCATTACGGGAAAGCTGTTTCTGGCAATTTTTGCCACCTGTATTGTGCTGCTCATCACCATGCACTGGGCGGTACGCGTCAGCTTTGAACGCGGATTTATCGACTACATTAAACGCGGCAACGAACAGCGCCTTCAGCTGCTGAGCGACGCAATCAGCGAGCAGTACGCGCTGCACGGCAACTGGCGTTTCTTGCGCAATAACGATCGCTTTGTGTTTCAGATTTTGCGCTCGCTGGAGCATGATAACGACGACGATCGTCCAGGCCCTGGTATGCCCCCGCACGGCTGGCGCACCCAATTCTGGGTTATCGATCAGGACAAATATGTGCTGGTCGGCCCGCGTGCGCCCGTTCCGCCCGATGGCACCAAACGGGCGATTTTGTTTAATGGCACTCCCGTCGGCTGGGTGATCGCTTCGCCGGTCGAGCGGCTGACGCGCAACACCGATATCAACTTTGACCGTCAGCAGCGCCAGACCAGCTGGCTGATTGTCGCCCTCTCAACCCTGCTCGCCGCACTGGCGACATTCCCGCTGGCGCGCGGCCTGCTGGCTCCCGTCAAGCGACTGGTAGAAGGCACGCACAAACTGGCGGCAGGCGATTTTTCTACCCGCGTGGATACCCGCAGCCAGGATGAACTGGGCAAACTGGCGCAGGATTTTAACCAGCTCGCCAGCACGCTTGAGAAAAATCAGCAGATGCGCCGCGATTTTATGGCCGATATTTCCCATGAATTACGCACGCCGCTGGCTGTTTTACGCGGTGAGCTGGAGGCGATTCAGGACGGTGTGCGCCAGTTTACGCCGGAGTCCGTCACCTCGTTGCAGGCGGAAGTGGGGACGTTGACCAAGCTGGTGGACGATCTGCATCAGCTTTCGATGTCTGACGAAGGGGCGCTGGCCTATCAAAAAGCGCCCGTTGATGTGATTAATATTCTGGAAGTGACCGCCGGTGCATTCCGTGAACGCTTTGCCAGTCGCGATTTAAAAATCGAGCTGTCGCTGCCGGACAGCGCCGTGGTCTTCGGCGATCCGGACCGCCTGATGCAGTTGTTCAATAATCTGCTGGAAAACAGCCTGCGCTATACCGACGGCGGCGGCGCACTGCGCATTTCGGGCCGACTGGAAGACGGACGTTTCGCCCTGACCTTTGCCGATACGGCTCCTGGTGTGACCGATGCCCAACGGGAAAAACTGTTCGAGCGTTTTTACCGCACTGAAGGCTCGCGTAACCGCGCCAGCGGCGGCTCCGGCTTAGGGCTGGCAATTTGCGTTAACATCGTCGAGGCGCATGGCGGCACGATCCGCGCCGCCCATTCGCCTTTTGGCGGGGTTAGCATTACAGTAGACCTACCGCTGGAACGCGATTTATCGAGAGAAGTATGACTGAGTTACCCATTGACGAAAATACGCCACGCATCCTGATCGTGGAGGACGAGCCTAAGCTTGGGCAGTTACTGATCGACTATTTGCGCGCCGCAAGTTATGCCCCAACGCTCATCAACCACGGCGATCAGGTGCTGCCGTATGTGCGCCAGACGCCGCCGAATCTGATCCTGCTGGATTTGATGCTGCCCGGCACCGATGGTCTGACCCTGTGCCGCGAAATCCGCCGTTTTTCCGACGTGCCGATTGTGATGGTGACAGCCAAAATCGAGGAGATCGACCGCCTGCTTGGGCTGGAAATTGGTGCCGATGATTACATCTGCAAACCTTACAGCCCGCGTGAAGTGGTTGCCCGCGTGAAGACCATTCTGCGCCGCTGCCGTCCGCAGCGTGACTTACAGGTCCTTGACGCCGAAAGCCCGCTGATTGTCGATGAAAGCCGTTTCCAGGCTAGCTGGCGCAGCAAACTGCTGGACCTGACGCCCGCAGAGTTTCGCCTGCTGAAGACGCTGTCCAGCGAACCGGGAAAAGTGTTCTCCCGCGAACAGCTGCTAAATCATCTTTACGACGATTATCGCGTAGTCACGGACCGCACCATAGATAGCCATATCAAGAATCTGCGCCGTAAACTGGAAGCGCTCGATGAAGACCAGTCGTTTATTCGCGCAGTGTATGGCGTGGGTTATCGCTGGGAGGCGGACGCCTGCCGGATTGCGTAATCCCTTTACGCCACGTCAAATCTCACCCGCCCGCAGGCGGGTTTTTCATCACTAGAAAGTCTCGCATTATCATCCATACTCTCTTTGTCGGTGCGTTTAGCTGTCGCCTGTTTTGATAACTCATTTTCAATCAAGGAGTTCTTATGGCCGGTTGGTTCGAACTAAGCAAAAGCAGTGATGGGCAGTTCAGGTTTGTTCTGAAAGCGGGGAACGGAGAGATTATCCTCACCAGTGAGCTGTACACCACAAAGGGGGCGGCAGAAAACGGCATTGCCTCTGTGCGCACGAATAGCCCGCTCGACGAGCGCTACGAGAAAAAGACGGCGGCGAACGGTAAATTCCACTTCAATCTGAAGGCGGCAAACCATCAGGTGATTGGCTCAAGCCAGCTGTATGCGTCCGAGCAATCACGGGAAACCGGCATCGCCTCGGTAAAAAATAATGGCGCGAGCCAGACGGTAAAAGATCTTACCTGACCCGCATACCCTCGCCGGCTGGTGCCACCGCTACCCGGCGCTTTACCTCCCTCCCCCACAGCGCTACAATGCCCGCCCTTAAAGTACGGGATCTCCCCTTACCGCTGCACCTGGTGCGAGCGGATCTGACCTGTCATCAGAACGAGAACAAACATGTTTAAACCAGAACTCCTTTCCCCGGCGGGAACGCTGCAAAATATGCGTTACGCTTTCGCCTATGGTGCCGATGCGGTGTATGCGGGCCAGCCGCGTTACTCTCTTCGTGTGCGTAACAACGAATTTAACCACGAGAATTTGCAGCTCGGCATCAACGAAGCGCATGCCCTGGGGAAAAAATTCTATGTGGTCGTGAACATCGCGCCGCACAACGCCAAGCTGAAAACGTTTATTCGCGATCTCAAGCCGGTAGTGGAAATGGGTCCTGATGCATTGATCATGTCTGACCCAGGTTTAATCATGCTGGTGCGCGAGAACTTCCCGGAAATGGACATTCACCTTTCTGTGCAGGCGAACGCCGTCAACTGGGCAACAGTTAAATTCTGGAAACAGATGGGGCTGACCCGCGTGATCCTGTCACGCGAACTGTCGCTCGAAGAGATCGAAGAAATCCGTACCCAGGTGCCGGAAATGGAGCTCGAAATCTTCGTTCATGGCGCCCTGTGCATGGCCTACTCTGGCCGCTGCCTGCTCTCTGGCTACATCAACAAGCGCGACCCGAACCAGGGAACCTGCACTAACGCCTGCCGCTGGGAATATAACGTCCAGGAAGGCAAAGAAGATGATGTCGGCAATATCGTTCACAAACACGAGCCTATCCCGGTGAAAACTGTGGAACCAACATTAGGTGTAGGCGCGCCAACCGATAGCGTGTTTATGATTGAAGAAGCCAAGCGTCCGGGCGAATACATGACCGCCTTCGAAGACGAACACGGCACCTACATCATGAACTCCAAAGACCTGCGCGCGATTGCGCACGTCGAGCGTCTGACGCAGATGGGCGTGCACTCCCTGAAGATCGAAGGTCGCACCAAGTCTTACTACTACTGCGCCCGTACCGCACAGGTCTATCGCAAAGCGATTGACGACGCGGCGGCGGGTAAACCGTTCGATACCACCCTGCTGGAAACCCTCGAAGGTCTGGCGCATCGCGGCTACACCGAAGGCTTCCTGCGCCGTCATACCCATGACGATTACCAGAACTACGAACACGGCTACTCGATTTCCGAGCGCCAGCAGTTTGTCGGCGACTTCACTGGCGCGCGTAAAGGCCCGCTGGCGGCAGTCGCGGTGAAAAACAAATTCACCAAAGGCGACAGCCTGGAGCTTATGACCCCACAAGGTAATATCAACTTCACGCTGGAGCATCTGGAAAACGGTAAAGGCGAAGCCATCACCGTGGCGCCTGGCGACGGGCACACCGTATGGCTGCCAGTGCCGGAAGAAGTGGAGCTGGAATACGCCCTGTTGATGCGCAATTTTGATGGCGAAAGCACCCGCAATCCGCACAACAAATAGTTAAGTTAGGGTATTTTTTCAGCATGGGATAATTCTTAGAAACGGATCACATACCGCTTCGTTCAATAAGGGTATTATCCCCTCCGCTGAAAAACATAACCCATAAATGCTAGCTGTACCAGGAACCACCTCCTTAGCCTGCGTAATCTCCCTTACGCAGGCTTATTTTTTGCCTTTCATCCTGTTCTTACGCGCTTTTTCCCTCCCTGAGATACACTCTTGATAGAGCTAAATAGGGAGCAACCTTGGATGTCGACATATCCGGATAGTTTACTGATCCTCAACGGCAAAAGTGCGGGCAATGACCTTCTGCGCCAGGCGATTGCTGATTTGCGTGAAAGTGGCGCACAAATTCACGTCCGTGTGACCTGGGAAAAAGGCGACGCGGCTCGCTATATTGACGAGGCCTGTCGGCTGGGCGTCGCAACGGTGATCGCCGGTGGCGGCGATGGGACGATTAATGAAGTGGCAAGCGCACTGATAGAACGCAATGCCGCGCAGCGCCCGGTGATGGGCATTTTACCCCTTGGTACCGCCAATGATTTCGCCACCAGCGCGGGTATTCCAGAAAGCATGGATAAAGCCTTACAGCTGGCGATCGTCGGGAAAGCCACCGCGGTCGATATCGCCCAGGTCAATGATAAAACCTGTTTCATCAACATGGCGACAGGTGGATTTGGCACGCGTATTACCAGCGAAACGCCAGAGAAACTCAAAGCCGCGCTTGGCGGGGTATCGTATTTGATTCACGGGCTGATGCGCATGGATATGCTCAAACCCGACCGCTGCGAAATTAACGGTGAAAATTTCCACTGGCAGGGCGACGCGCTGGTTATTGGGATTGGTAACGGACGTCAGGCGGGCGGAGGACAACAGCTTTGCCCGGAAGCGCTGATCAACGATGGTCTGTTACAGCTGAGGATTTTCACCAGCGACGGAATGCTGCCCGCGCTGTTCACCACCCTGACCCGCCCGGAAGAAAGCCCGAACGTGCTCGACGGACAGTCGGCGTGGTTTGAGATTATTGCCCCACACGGAATGACCTTTAACCTCGACGGTGAACCACTGAGCGGCGAGCATTTCCGCATTTCCCTGCTCTCCGGCGCGCTGGAGTGCCGGTTGCCGCCGGATTGCGTGCTTCTACGGTAACGGCTATGCCCGGCGGCGCAACGCTTGCACGGGCCTAAAGGGTTGTGCGGTCTGGTGCCCTCACCCCGGGCCTCTACCACAGGGAGAGGGTGAAAACATAAAAAACGGCAACGATGTTGCCGTTTTGCATTGACCTTGTAGGCCGGGTAAGGTGCAGCCGCCACCCGGCCATAAAAGCCTCACTCAATACGCCGCCACTTCCCGCGCCATCTCGCGGGTGTACTGTTGGCTGGCGTTCACCAGCATTCGCGTATAGTCGGTTTTCGCGTTTCCGGCGACCAGCTCATCTACGGTCAACGTTTCCAGAATCTTGCCGTATTGCATCACCGCCACTTTCTGGCACAGATGGGCAATCACGCCGAGATCGTGCGTCACCATCAGATAGGTGAGATTCGATTCGCGCTGCAGTTCTGCCAGCAGATTTAAAATCTCCGCCTGCACTGACACGTCCAGCGCCGACGTGGGTTCATCCAGCAGCAGCACCTGCGGCTCCAGAATCAGCGCCCTGGCGATAGCCACGCGCTGACGCTGACCACCGGAAAGTTGATGCGGAAAGCGATCGCGAAACGCCCGGTTCAGCCCTACTTTGTCGAGTAAACCATGAATGCGCCGATCGCGGTCCGAAATGCCGTGAATTTGCAGCGGCTCTTCCAGAATATCGCCAATCGTGTGACGCGGATGCAGCGATCCATACGGGTCCTGAAACACCATTTGCACCCGGCGGCAGCGTTCGGCGTTGATCTTTCGCCCCAGCGGAATACCGTCGATCGCCAGTTCGCCGTCCCAGTGGGTAAACAACCCGGCCAGACATTTCAGCACCGTGGTTTTGCCGGAACCCGATTCCCCCACCAGCCCGTAAATCTCCCCTTCCCCGACGCTAATGTTCACCTCGTCGAGCACCTGATTACGCTTTTCACCCTCGCCAAAAGCCAGGTTGAGGTTTTTAATCTCGATCATCTCTGCTCCTTATTCGGTGAGCCAGCTGGCCTGGCGCTGCAATACGGGCAGCACCGGACGGCGATGGTTAAGTTCCGGCAATGCGCTGATTAGGCCCTGGGTATAAGGATGCTGCGCGTTGTGCAGATCGCAGGCAGCGATGGACTCCACCACCCGGCCGGCATACATCACCAGCACCCGGTCGCAAAAACTGCGCACCAGGTTTATGTCATGGCTAATAAAAATAAGCCCCAGACCACGCGATTTAACCAGATCGTCGAGCAATCCCAGCACCTGCAAGCGCACGGAAATGTCGAGCGCAGAGGTCGGTTCATCGGCGATCACCAGTTCGGGATCGGTTATGAGCATCATAGCGATCATGATGCGCTGCCCCTGTCCGCCGGAAATTTCGTGCGGATACAGGTGATAGACCCGCTCCGGCTGGCGGATGCGCACCACGTCGAGCATCTCCAGCACTTTGGCTTTCGCCTCGGCTTTGCGCCCCGGATGGTGCGTCAGCCAGGCTTCGGCAATCTGATCGCCGACGCAGACCACCGGATTGAGGGAATATTTCGGGTCCTGCATGATCATCGAGATGCGCTTGCCGCGAATGCCGCGCATTTGCGCCTCGCTGACGGTGCGCAAATCAACATCGCCAAACTGCATTCTGGTTGCGCTGATCCGCGCCTTCGCCGGATGCAGACGCAGCAGCGCCCGCCCGACGGTGGATTTCCCGGAACCCGACTCACCGACAATCGCCAGCTTCTCGCGTCCTAACTGAAAAGAGACGCCGCGTACGGCGTTGGTCACCGCGCCGCCGTTGATAAAATCGACGTGCAGATCGCGCACGTCGAGCAGTGGAGCGTTATTCGCTGCGAGGATCGAGGATGTCACGTAGGCCATCTCCTAAGAAGTTGAACGCCAGGCTGTTGATCAGGATAGCCAGCCCCGGAATAGTCACTACCCACCAGCACTCCATCATGTAGGTGCGCCCGCTGGAGATCATCGCGCCCCACTCCGGCTCCGGCGGCTGCGCGCCGAGGCCGAGAAAGCCCAGACCGGCGGCGGTCAGAATGATCCCGGCCATATTCATGGTGATACGAATAATCACCGACGGCAGGCACAGGGGAACAATATGTCGCCACAGCACACGCACCGGGGACGCACCCTGTAAACGCACCGCCGAGATAAAATCGGCCTGGCGCAGCGAGAGCGTTTCCGCCCGCGCCAGACGGGCAATCGGCGGCCAGGCAGTAATCGTAATGGCAATCACCACGTGCTCCAGCCCCGGACCGAGTGCGGCGACAAACGCCAGCGCCAGCACCAGGCTTGGGAAAGAGATAAAGATATCCGTCACCCGCATCAGCACCGCATCGACTTTGCCGCCGAAATATCCGGCGGTGACGCCCAGCAGCAACCCTAAAGGCCCTACGGTGACTGACACCAGCAGCACGATATACAGCGTGATGCGCGAGCCGTACACCAGGCGGCTGAAAATATCGCGGCCAAACTCATCGGTGCCAAACCAGTGCCGGGCATTCGGCGCGACCAGCGCATTGTTGAGGTCTTGCACCAGCGGGTTATACGGTGCAATCAGCGGGGCAAAGGCGGCGACGATCAGCAGCAGCAGAACAATTCCGCCACCGATTGCCGTCAGCGGGTTGCGCGCCATTTTGCCGACAAAACCGGCCCCACGGTTCAGGCGGCGTTTGATACGCTGGCGGCTTTCGCGGTTAGCGGCCCCCAGCGGCGTATCCAGAGAAACGGTCATGATTTCGTCCTCGGGTCAAAGAGTTGATACAGCATGTCGGAGAGCAGGTTGAGCATCACAAAGATGACCCCCACCAGCAGCACGCAGCCCATTACCGCATTCATATCGCCGAGCAGCAGGCTGCCGGTGAGATAAGAACCAAAACCGGGCCACGAGAAGACGGTTTCAATCAGCACCGCGCCTTCCAGCAGCGAGCCGTAGGCCAACGCGACCACCGTTAACAGCTGCACCAGGATATTGCGAAACGCGTGATTCCAGATAACCTGCCGCTCGGTTAAGCCTTTCACCCGCGCGGTGATGATGAACTCCTGCGAGAGCTGCGCCAGCATAAAGCTGCGGGTCATACGGCTGATGTAGGCCAGCGAGTGGAAGCCGAGCAATGACGCGGGCAGCACCAGATGATTGATCGCGTTCCAGAACACGGCGCTGTTGCCCGCCAGGAGTGCATCGACGGTCATCAGCCCGGTCCGGCGCGGCACGATACCGTCCAGCCCCAAATCCAGCCTTCCGGCACCACCCACCCAGCCGAGCCAGGCGTAGAACAGCAGCAGCCCCATCATCCCGACCCAGAAAATCGGCGTGGAATAACCCGCCAGGCTAATAATGCGCACCACATAATCAGACAGGCTATTGCGCCGCGCCGCCGCCAGCACGCCCAGCGGAATGCCTAAACCCGCGCCAACGACGATCGCCATCGTTGCCAGCTCCAGCGTCGCCGGGAAGACGCGCAGGATATCGTCCGTCACCGGTTTGCCGGTCAGCAGCGCATTCCCCAAATCACCATGCAGGAGATTGTTCAGGTAAATGCCGAATTGCGTCAGCAAGGATTGATCGAAGCCCAGCTGGTGATAAACCTGCTGATAGGTGCTGTGGTCGGCGTCCGGCCCGACAATCGCCAGCACCGGATCAACCGGCATCACGCGACCGATAAAAAAGGTCAGCAGCAGCAGGCCAAACAGCGTCACCAGCACCTGCGTCAGCCGCTTCGAGAAACGGCGGGTACGGGAGCCGGGCGAGAGGATCGCGACGCTCATTGTTCACCTCCGGTTTTGTAGACTTCACGCAGGAACGTGGTGGCCGACGGGTGCGACTGGAAGTTTTTGACTTCATTGCGCACCACGACGGAATCGACCATTTGCGACAGAGGGACCATCGCCGGAATCAGTTCGTCGTAACGGACCTGGATCTGCTGATAATCGGCGATTTGTTTTTGCGGATCGCGCTCCAGCAGCGCTTTGTCGATCATCTCGTTCAGTGGTTTGTCGTAGAAACTGGTGCGCCAGCCCTGGAAGTTGGTGAGTCGCGCTTCGTCGCTGTTGTCAGGGTTATAAACCAGCGCACGCAGGCTGGAGTGCGGATGCGGCTCGACACCACTTCCGCCGCGCCCAACCAGCATGTCGAACTTACGCTCGCGCATCGCACCGTAAATCTGGTTCCCGGTGCCGGTGATGATTTTGGCGTTGATCCCCGCCTGCATCAGCGTGGACTGCACGGCAATGGCGATATTGAGGAACGGCTGATCCGCCAGCACGCGCAGGGTGGTGTCGAAACCTTGCGGATAGCCCGCTTCGGCCAGCAGCTTTTTGGCGCGCGGAATATCCAGCCGGTAGCCAGGGTCCGGCAGCGTCGACGGCATTCCGGCTTTGATCGGGCGCTGGTGCAACACGCCGTAGCCCGGCATCAGCGCTTTGTTGATACCCTGATAATCAATCAGGTAGCGCACCGCTTCGCGCACTTTCGGGTTGGCGAAGTGCGCCTCTTTCATGCTCATCGCCACGTAATAAACGGTCCCTTTCTGCACGGCTTCAACCGTCAGCTGAGGGTCTTTGCGCAGGGCGTTGATATCGGACACCGCCATGTTATTGGCAATATCCAGATCGCCTTTCTCAATCATCAGCCGCAGGGTTTGCGACTCCTGAAAATGGCGCAACACGATGCGGTTCATTTTCGGCTCTTCGCGCCAGTAGTGCGGGTTGCGCTGCATGCGCAGAACATCCTTCGCCTGCCAGGTATCGAGCATAAACGGGCCAGAACCGGCCTCGTTGGTGGTCAGCCAGCGATTCCCCCAGTCGTTGTTCACTTCGTGAGATTGCACCGTTTTACTGTCGAGCACGCCGAGATTGCCGAGCGCCCCAAGAGAGTAAATCACCAGCTGCGGATCGTTCGGCTTGGGCAGCACGATCTGCACGGTGTAGTCGTCGGGCGCGCTGATTTGGTTATCGATATTTTTCTTGCTGAAACCGTAAGATTTCCACACCGATGCTTGCGCCAGATTCAGGTGCAGCAGACGGCGCATTGACCAAACCACATCCTGCGCGGTGAGCGGATTCCCGGAGTGGAATTTGACGTTATCGCGCAGATGGAAAGTCAGGGTTTTGCCGTCCGGCGCGATCTCCCAGGATTTCGCCAGCGCGGGCCTGACGTTGGTCAGTTCGTTCGGGTCGAGTTCCACCAGCGAATCGTAGAGATTCACCACGATGCCGACCACTTCGTTGCCGGTCATTGCGGCCGGATCAAGCGTCAGCAGGTTGTTCATGTTCATGCCGATGATGAGCTGGTCGGGCGGCGTTTTCGCATATGCCGCCCCGCTCCCCATCATCAGCGAGAGCGCGAGTAAGCACGCCCTCAACAGAGGAGTTTGTTTCATGTATATATCGCCTGTAGGGTACGTTTTGCCGGATGGCGGCTCACGCCTTATCGGGCCTACGGGGCCACGTAGGCCCGATTAGCGCAGCGCCATCGGGCATTTTTATTGTTCAGTCGTGGCTGACTGTATTGGCTTCGATATACGCAAAATTGATGTCTTCGCCGAGACCCGGTCGGTCCGGCAAGCTGACCATGCCGTGTTCATCCATCGGGTCGACGAGGCTGTGGAGATAGGCAGCCGGTTGGTCGTAATCAAGGAACGGATGCAGCAGGCCGCGCTCATACCAGCGGCAGTTCTTAATTGCGCCGATCACCGCCAGGCTGGCCGCGCCGTTGCCGTGAACTTCGCAGTCCATGCCGAAGGATTCCGCGAGGTTTGCCACTTTCAGCGTCGGCGAAATCCCGCCTACGCCGTTGGCTCCTGCGCGAAGAATGTCGCAGGCCCCGGCTTTTATCCAGTCGGCGCGACTGTGGTGTTTTCCGCCCAGGCTTTCCGGGCCAATAATTGGAATCGACAGGTTTTCCGCCAGCCATGCGTAGGAGGCCATACTCTCCTCTTCCATCGGCTCTTCGAACCACGCGAAGTTGAGTTTTTCCAGCTCTTTGCCGATGTATAGCGCTTCAGTGCGGCTGTACCAGTGGTATCCGTCAATCATCAGATCGATATCCGGTCCGACCGCTTCACGCACGGCGGCGCAGGCTTTGACGTCCATTTTCGGGTTCGGTGCAAACGAGACGGGCGGCATCCAGGTGTGCAGTTTGATGGCTTTGTATCCGCGCGCCACCAGGGTTTCGGCAAAGCTCGCGTACTCGTCCGGCGTCGACAGACCGCCCGGGAGATCGTCCCCGCACATGGTGCTGCCGTAAGCCGGAACTTTATCGCGGTAACCGCCGAGCAGTTTCCACACCGGCATATTCAGTTTGCGACCAATCAGATCCCACAGCGCCTGCTCAATGAATCCGAGGGCGCGCTCGGTGAGCTGATGTGCGCTCCCGCGCTGCCAGTGCGCCAGTTCCTGCCAGATTTTTTCGCGGTTGAACGCATCCTGCCCGATCAGCACTTTGCGAAAGAAGGTATTGACCACAAAAGGGCGCACCACTTCCGGCGGCGCAAAAGCATACCCTTTGGTGCCATCGTCTGCCGTAATACTCAGCATTGCCATTTTGGCCATGTTTTCCGGACCTGGGTGCGAATGCCCGGCGCTGTCGGAAACCCGTCGCGTCGGATACTGGAAGACGGTGACGTTTACAGATTCTATTTTCATTATCAGTCCTTAAAACTACAGAGGTTCAGAGCGACGTCGTAATTTGAAAAGCCGTTTCGAAAGTAACTTTAAGCGCAAAATTCATCCGCTGCCTTAGACAAATTCCGCTAAGCATCGGTCATTTATTGGGCATATGCACGGGGAGGAGTGACACTTTTCACAAAAGACAGGGGAAGTGTGAAGTTGATCGGGATGGGTGTTTGAATGAAATGAAAAAGGGTTTCGGGTTTAAGTGCGGTGCGGTCTGGGCCCCTCACCCCGGCCCTCTCCCAAAGGGAGAGGGAGAAAAGAAAGTCCCCTCTCCCACAGAAAGTGGAGAAGTCATAGTCCCCTCTCCCACATGAAGTGGAGAAGTCATAGTCCCCTCTCCCAAATGAAGTGGAGGAGTCATAGTTCCCTCTCCCTGTGGGAGAGGGTTAGGGTGAGGGCAACAGGCTACGCGATACTCACCTTCGTATCCAAATACACATCCTGCACCGCGTTAATCAGCTTAACGCCGTCGGCCATCGATTTTTTAAACGCTTTACGACCGAGAATGAGCCCCATGCCGCCCGCGCGTTTATTGATAACCGCCGTTCGTACCGCGTCGGTCAGATCCGTTTCGCCGCCTGCCGCGCCGCCGGAGTTAATCAGCCCTGCACGCCCCATGTAGCAGTTGGCGAGCTGGTAGCGCACCAGATCGATCGGGTTATCGCTGGTCAGCTTGCTGTAGACGCGGTCGTCGGTGTACCCAAAGTTCACCGCCTTGTAGCCGCCGTTATTCTCAGCCATTTTCTGCTTCACGATATCCGCACCGATGGTCGCCGCCAGATGGTTCGCCTGGCCGGTGAGATCCGCAGACACGTGGTAATCCACGCCATCTTTCTTAAACGCGTTGTTACGCAGATAGGCCCACAGCACCGTCACCATGCCCAGTTCGTGCGCACGCTCAAACGCTGCCGAGATCTCTTCAATCTGACGACGAGACTGTTCAGAGCCAAAGTAAATGGTCGCCCCCACCGCCACCGCGCCCATGTTGAAGGCCTGTTCAACGCTGGCATACAACGTCTGATCGTATTCGGTTGGGTAGCTCAGGGTTTCGTTGTGGTTCAGTTTTACAAGGAATGGAATGCGGTGCGCGTAACGGCGCGACACCGAAGCCAGCACGCCGTAAGTTGACGCCACGCAGTTACAGCCAGCTTCTATCGCCAGCTCAACAATATTCTTCGGATCGAAATAGAGCGGATTGGCGGCAAACGATGCCCCCGCGGAGTGCTCAACGCCCTGGTCAACGGGCAGAATGGACAGATAGCCCGTCCCGGCAAGGCGTCCGGTGTTGTACAGCGTCTGCATATTTCGCAGCACCGCAGGCGGGCGATTGTTATCCATCATCACCCGATCAACATAGTCGTGGCCCGGCAGGTAGAGCTGATCGGCTGGAATAGTCATACAACGATGCTGTAAAAGGCTGTCGGCGTCTTTGCCAAGCAGCTGCGCAATATCAGTCATAGCGATGCTCCCGTAAGTTCCGACATCATGTCGGAGCGTGTTATCCATACCCACAAATTTGTGAGCAGACTAAGCCTGGACCCGACTTAACCTAATTTCCAGCATTCGCAACTTTTTTCAGCACAATCTGCTGGCTCGTTTCGTGTACAACAAAACTGTTACATTGATCAAACATTCGCCCCAAAGGTATTTAAAAGGTATTATTGAGTGGTATGTTAAAGGCGTACCCTCTCTGACATGCAGGATTAAACAATGAAAACGAAAGTCCAACTGTCATTCATGATGTTTGTTGAATGGTTTATCTGGGGCGCGTGGTTTGTGCCGCTGTGGCTGTGGCTGAGTAAAAGCGGCTTTACCGCCGGGGAAATTGGCTGGTCTTATGCCTGTACGGCCATCGCGGCGATCCTCTCGCCGATCCTCGTCGGCTCGCTGACGGACCGCTTCTTTGCCGCGCAAAAAGTGCTGGCGGTGCTGATGTTTGCCGGGGCGATTTTGATGTACTTCGCCGCCCAGCAGACCGAATTCAGCGCCTTCTTCCCGTTGCTGCTGCTCTACTCTCTGACCTACATGCCGACCATCGCGCTGACCAACAGCATTGCCTTTGCTAACGTCGACGACGTCGAGGCCGATTTCCCGCGCATCCGCGTGATGGGGACTATTGGCTGGATTGCCTCCGGTCTGGCCTGCGGATTCCTGCCGGAAATGCTCGGCTTTAACGACATTTCGGACACCAATATTCCTCTGCTGATGACGGCAGCCAGCTCCGCGCTGCTGGGCGTATTTGCCCTGACACTGCCGAATACGCCACCGAAGAGTACCGGCAAGCTGGACATCAAAGTGATGCTGGGGCTGGACGCGCTGATTTTGCTGCGCGATAAAAACTTCCTCGTGTTCTTCTTCTGCTCGTTCCTGTTTGCGATGCCGCTGGCGTTCTATTACATCTTCGCCACGGGCTATCTCACCGAAGTGGGGATGAAAAACGCCACCGGCTGGATGACGCTCGGCCAGTTCTCTGAAATCTTCTTTATGCTGGCGCTGCCGTTCTTCACTAAGCGCTTTGGTATCAAAAAGGTCTTGCTGCTGGGCCTGATCACCGCCGCCATCCGCTACGGCTTCTTTGTCTTCGGCGGCGCGGACCAATACTTCACTTACGCCCTGCTGTTCCTCGGCATTTTGCTCCACGGCGTGAGCTACGACTTTTACTACGTCACCGCCTATATCTACGTGGACAAAAAAGCGCCGGTGCATATGCGCACCGCAGCACAAGGGCTGATCACGCTGTGCTGCCAGGGCTTTGGCAGCCTGCTGGGCTACCGCCTGGGCGGCGTGATGATGGAAAAAATGTTTGCTTATAAAGAGCCTGTGAATGGGTTGACCTTCAACTGGGCCGGAATGTGGGCGTTCGGTGGCATCATGATTGCCGTCATCGCCGTTCTGTTTATGCTGTTTTTCCGCGAATCGGACAAAGAGATCACCGCAATCGAGGTGGTCGATGGCGATACCGCGCTGACACGAGGGGAAGTTAAATGAAAGCAGAACGTATTCTCGGAGCCCTGTACGGGCAGACGTTGGGGGATGCGATGGGCATGCCGTCAGAGCTGTGGCCAAGAAGCCGCGTGAAAGCCCACTTTGGCTGGATCGACCGCTTTTTACCCGGTCCGGCAGAGAATAATGCCGCCTGTTATTTTGGCCGCGCGGAGTTTACGGATGATACGTCGATGGCCCTGAGCCTGGCGGATGCGATTATCGAATGCGACGGACAGATCAACCCAGACGCCATCGGCAGACATATCCTGCTGTGGGCGGAAGAGTTTGATGCCTTTAACAAGAACGTACTCGGCCCGACGTCGAAAATTGCGCTGAATGCCATTCGCGCGGGCAAGCCGGTGAGCGAGCTGGAAAACAATGGTGTCACCAACGGGGCGGCAATGCGTGCATCGCCGCTGGGCTGCCTGCTCCCGGCGACCCGTCTTGAGCATTTTGTCGAGCAGGTGGCGCTGGCGTCCAGCCCGACGCACAAATCGGATCTGGCGATTGCCGGGGCGGTGGTGATCGCCTGGGCCATCTCCCGCGCCATCGACGGCGAAAGCTGGCAAAACATTGTCGACGCCCTGCCCGGCATCGCGCGTTATGCCCAGGAGGCCAAAACCACTACGTTTAGCGCGTCTCTGGCCGCACGTCTGGAACTGGCGCTCAAAACCGTTCGCGAGGCTAACGGCATTGATTCCGCCAGCGAGCAGATTTATCAGCTGATCGGCGCGGGCACCAGCACCATCGAATCCGTTCCGGCGGCGATTGCAATGGTCGAACTGGCCGGCACCGACCCAAACCGCTGCGCGATTTTGTGCGCGAATCTCGGCGGCGATACGGACACCATCGGCGCGATGGCCACCGCCATTTGCGGCGCGCTGCACGGCGTTCAGGCAATTGATCCGGCGCTGAAAGCCGAGCTGGACGCAGTGAATCAGCTTGATTTCAACTACTACTGCGACCATCTGCTGAACTATCGGGAACAAAGAGAGGGCGCATGACAACCGGACTTTCTCACAGTCTTGAAACATTAACGGCACAGCGCCCGGTGACGGTGCTGGGCGCGGCGGTTATTGATGTGATCGCCGACGCCTACGCCCTGCCCTGGCGCGGGTGTGACATCGAATTAAAACAGCAGGGCGTGAACATCGGCGGCTGTGCGCTGAATATCGCCATCGCGCTTAAACGCCTCGGCATTGAAGCGCAAAACGCGCTGCCGGTCGGGCACGGCGTGTGGGCCGATATTATTCGCAACGCAATGGCGAAACAGGATCTGCACAGCGCAGTGGAAGCCGACAGTGGCGATAACGGCTGGTGTCTGGCGCTGGTAGAGCCTGACGGCGAACGCACCTTTATGTCCTTCAGCGGTGTGGAAAACCAGTGGCAGCAGAGCTGGCTGGATGCGCTGGTGATTCCGGCAAAAAGCCTGGTGTATCTTTCAGGCTATCAGCTGGCCTCGCCGTGTGGTGAACTACTGACGCGCTGGCTGGAAGAACTGAACGACGTCACCGCGTTTATCGATTTCGGTCCGCGGATCGCGGATATCCCTGATGTGCTGATGGCGCGAATTATGGCCTGCAAACCGGTTGTGTCGCTCAATCGTCAGGAAGCGCAGATCGCCGCTGAGCGCCTTGGCGTAGCAGTGGAATCATTGGGCGAAGCGTGGCAAGACCGCTACGGCTGCCCGTTGATTGTGCGTCACGATAAAGACGGCGCCTGGTATTACGACGGCGAAAACGCAGGATATGTTCCGGCCTTTACCGCGACGGTGGTGGATACCATTGGCGCGGGAGACAGTCACGCAGGCGGAACCCTGGCCGGGCTGGCGGCAGGCTGGACATTGCCGGAGGCGATAACGCTGGGAAATGCAGTCGCGGCGTGGGTGGTGAGCCATCGCGGTGGCGATTGTGCGCCGACGCGCGAGGAACTACTCCTCGCACACAAAGACGTATAAGTCGCTGCGACAGTAACTAATACTGTACTCAATCGGCCGGTGTTGCTGGTCAAGCGCAACTTGCTTGATCACCAGCACCGGTATTTTTTCGTCCATTTTGATGTGTAACTGGAATTCGCTGTCCGGCATCCGGGCGCTAACGCGGGAGCGCGTGCGCTGCGGGAAGATATTCTGACTGCGGAAATAGTCATACAGGGAAATACCGATGGCGTCGGGATCGTGGATAAGCCCAACCGGCACCCACGACTCTTCAATCGACACGGCATCGTCGTCCACGTAGCGAATGCGCTTGAGCATAAACACCTCGCTTTGCGGCGCGATGGCAAGCTCCGCCGCCACCTCGTCCGGACACTTAACGATCCGCTTATTCACCCACAGGGTATTGGGCTTTTTACCGCGCAAAACCACCTGCTGGGAAAATCCTCGCGCTTCCTTGAGCGAATATTCAAAGATGTTATTGATTTGGGTGCCGTAGCCACGAGAACGCGTCACCACGCCCTCTTCTTCCAGCGCCTGCATCGCCTTGCGCACCGTAATGCGTGACACCCCGGTCAACTGGCTCAGATCGCGCTCGCCCGGCAAAATATTGCCATGCTCCAGTATTCCGCTGCGCACGGCGTTTTTGACCGTCTCAGCAAACCTGAGGTACAGCGGGGTGTTATCCCCCGCCGCGATCCGTTCATTCAGTTGAGCAATTAACCGGGTATGCGCTTGTTCCATCTCTGTTTTCCTGGCCGAAAATCTCTAGCCAGTATACTCGCTCAACCCGTTACCACCATGCATGAAAATGGTGAACCGGGCCAATACCGTGACCGACCTCCAGACTATCGGCTTTAGCGAGCGCCAGCGAAAGCCAGACTTTGGCCTCTTGCACCGTATCGGCCCAGTTTTCATGGCGTGGACGCAGTGCCGCCAGCGCAGCCGAGAGCGTACAGCCCGTACCGTGGGTGTTTTTGGTCATCACGCGCGGGGCGGTGAATCGCTGTGCACCGTCGCGGGTAAAGAGCCAGTCCGGGCTTTCGGCATCCTCCAGATGACCGCCCTTCATCAGTACCGCGTCGCAGCCGAGCGCCAGTAATGCGCGGCCCTGCTCTTTCATTTCATGCTCGGTGCGGGCATGTGGCGCATCCAGTAGCGCCGCCGCTTCTGGTAGATTCGGCGTAATCAGCGACACCTGCGGCAATAGCTTTTTGCGCAGGGTTTCAACGGCAGATGCCGAGAGCAGCGGATCGCCGCTTTTGGCCAGCATTACCGTGTCGAGTACCACGTTTTGCACCTGATACCGCGCCAGACGTTCGGCGACGGCTTCGACGATATCCGTCTCAGCCAGCATACCGATTTTGGTGGTATCTATGCGCACATCGCTGAACACGGAATCCAGCTGTGCCGCGACAAAATCCGGCTCAATGCGATACACCGACTGCACACCGCGCGTGTTTTGTGCCACCAGCGCGGTAATGACCGAGCAGCCGTAGGCCCCGAGCGCCGAGAACGTTTTGAGATCGGCCTGAATGCCCGCCCCGCCGCTCGGATCGGTGCCTGCAATGGTGAGTGCGTTGATACGTTTCATGCCTGCGCCTCCAGGTTCCAGAGTGCGTCGATAAAGGCGCTGGTAAAACTGCCCGGCCCGGTGCTTTGCGAAAGCGCGACGCTTCCCGCGCGTTTCATCCATCCGCAGGCGGCGGCAACATTATCCAGCCTGTCGCCCGGTAGCGAACAGCTTGCCGCGACCACCGCCGACAGGGCGCAGCCGGTGCCGACCACGCGGGTCATCATGGGATCGCCGCCAACGATAGTTTTGGTTCGCTGGCCGTCGGTGACGTAATCCACTTCTCCTGTGACCGCGACAATCGCGTTGGTCTGGCGAGCCAGCGCCAGCGCTGCGGGTAACGCGCTGGCAGCAGTATCGGTGGTATCTACTCCGCGACCGCCCGCGCTCATTCCGGCGAGAGCGAGGATTTCCGACGCATTCCCACGGATGGCTGCCGGTTTGAGGGTGAGAATTTGCTGGCAAAAGCGGGTGCGAAACGCCAGTGCGCCAACGGCGACGGGATCGAGAGTCCAGGGTTTTCCGGCGGCAACCGCACTTTCGATCGCCCGACGCATGGCCTGCGCGCGTGGCGAAGTCAGCGTCCCGACATTGATCAACAGTGCATCGGCCAGTGCGGCAAACTGCTCTGCTTCTTCGGCTTCGATAACCATCGCCGGAGACGCGCCAAGCGCGAGTAAAACGTTAGCGGTAAAGGTTTGCACCACATCGTTGGTCATGCAGTGGGTGAGCGGAGATCGCGTGCGGAAGTGATGTAAGACGTGTAAATCGAGCAGGTCAGGCTGCATGGTTTCGCTCCTGCCTTGCGTGAAGAAGCGATAACCGTGAAAGGCATCTGACTTCCCTACGCTGGCATTATCCAGATCAGGTGGTACGGGTATTTCTCAGCCTTCACGTGGAAGGGCACCCCGAGTCAAATCATTTATAAAACAATCAGTTACACATTGAAAATGTGTAGGTGTTTAGTGTAACCGGGGCATAGCCACAGGAGCAAGAATTTTCGATTTATCACAGTGGTTATCACACCGGAAATAGGCAAATCACGTAATCAATCAGCTCAATGTGTTCACCCGCTCGAATAGTCGATGAATGAATCAGGAGCATAGGAACGTACGGATTTGACAAGCAAATCCTACGCCCGGTATCGCTTCTTCACCACCAGGCAGGAGGTAACCAAAAGACTAACAACACCAATAAAAGAAAACCAAACACCTAAAATCAACATTAGAGGAATAATAAAAGTAAACTATTATGCTCTTCCTTTATCGTTCCCTTATGCCCTTCCCTCTATCGTGGCTTCTGGCTTTCGTCGAATCCGTTTCTTAGCTGGCGATATTTAGCAACACTAAAGCTTGATGTGATTTCACTTAAATATCTTTGATTTTAGGAGCCTTCTCGGAAAAACCTTTTCCTTACTTGTTCCTTTTGGTAGTACGATCAACGATCAATACTGACAGTAATCAGAGGGATATTGAATGCCAGTTGATGAAAGTATAAAACCCACATCAGGAACACCCATTGTAGCTGGAGGGATCAGGCAACTTACGTTAGGTGAGATAGCTCTTGCTAAAACGCTTTTCGGTGGAAGCCTCATTTATAGCCGCATTTGGGCACATCGTGAAAGCTACCTCCCCTTCAACATGCAACCTGTAGATGTTGCTATGACTCCTAACGGCGAACTATGGTTTAGAGAAGGAACCTATTCACCTGATTTTTCATTAGAGCAAGATCTACAAAAGAAACATAGATTCATGCACGAAATGGTTCACGCATGGCAAGCACAAAAAGCTATGTTTGTTAGAACAAGAGGCTTATTTTCTCGCTTTGCTGATTACAGTTATACCTTAGATAAAGCTGATTTCCTCCATTATGGATTAGAACAACAAGCATCAATAGCTAGTGATTATTGGCTACTCATCACATATGGCTTTAATAGAGACACATCTTATTTAGCAGAATACAAAGATTACAACCCTAGCTTATCTACTCATGAATTAATAAGAAGATACAAAGCCGTATTAAAGGGTTTCCCCGGATGAAACAATTACTAATACTACCTGTGATATTCCTTCTTTCAGGCTGCCCCGGTGGAGGTATGCCAGTAGCTGAACATCTTAGCGTATTTAGAGAAGGTGATACTATTTGTTTCACTGTAAATAAAACAGACGTGCTTGAGCGTTATAGCGTTTACTATTGGCCTGACAGAAAATATACAGTTATCAAAGCTGATGATAGAGTTTCTTTAACATACCCTGATACCTGTTTTAAAGTTAAGTTACATAATGGCTATCAGTACAATATTGCATATAGCCTTAATGGTAAAAGTTATTCAGATTCATTTTTTATTGATAAAGACGGGAATTAAAATATGTCATTACCAGCTTATTTGTTTTTATATGATGAAAATGGAATGCAAGTAGTAGGGGATTGTATGGTGTTAGGTAGAGAAGGCGCTATAGAGGTTATGAATAGTAGTTATGGAGTTAGGCAAGGAGTAGACGGTTTTACAGGAAGTATGACGGGTTCACGACAACATGATCCCGTTATCATTCACAAGCAATTAGATAAAGTGAGTCCTTATCTTGCAGTTGCTGTATGTCAATCAAAACGGTTACAGAAAGCCGTAATTAAATATTATGAGATTGTAGAAGCAGGGATAGTGGTAGAAATCTATAATATCACGCTTGAAAGTGTCGTTATCTCATCGGTAGATTTTACCCATGTGTACTATCCGGGTAGCTCTAACTCTAACATGCACGAGGTTGTAGGACTTAGATTCCGTGGGATTGAATGGAATTATGTTAGAGGGAATATCAAATATGATGACGCATGGATGAAACCAGCGCCAGAAAGTCAGAATGCTAAATAAGAAATCATGGGGCTTCAATAACAAATCTATTTGAAATTAGAGATAATATTGGTACAGAAAATGTCTTTGGTTCCTTTTCTAACTTCACCGATTTCTTATCAGCGATACTTGATACAGTAGCGTAACCTGTGCAGGGGTTTAATTACCCCTCCGATACATAAATAGGTGTCCAGGGTGTTATTTTATTAATGACTAAATATGAACTAGATCAACTGCGTTTTTTTCGCGCTCAATCAGAGCAACGCCAAATAATCTATATCGCGTTAGCAAGCTTCAATACGTTATAATGACACGGAGCGGCACAATCATAATCTAATGCATCGGTTGCCCAACTAGTTAACGGCAGCACGATTTACCAGACGATGCGCCCGTTTGATGTATGGCCTTTAGCATTTTTTACTATACTGAAATCAACTATTACATAGGGATATATTTTATTTACTTTAAACACAAGATTGGAAACTAATTGCATTTTTGATTTAACAACTTCAGGACGCAAAACGATGTTTGACGTCCCTTTTATTTTAGCGCTAGGATAAATAAGACCCTCTACATCCGGATGTTTTTCAAGAAGCAGACGGCAAAAAACTCTTGAATAAATATAATTTATTTCATGGGCGTTGACGCTATTTAGTAATTCAGCAGAAAGAGCATCCATGTACAAATATGATAATAAAGCACGAATATCATCCTTCCCAATTCGCTGGATAAAATCACGCATCTCATTAAATGCTACCATTGAAATGGTATTAGTTCCGTGATAAGCATTATACACTTCACCAAAGGCAAAACATCGCACTCCATGTTCCGATTTTTCAGGCAATTTAAAATGGGCTATATGTACATAATCGCCTTCCTTTGCATTGATTTCAGCCAAAGCAGTTCCGATGCTATAGGCACCATAGAAGATAGCTTGTTTATCCTCATTCATCCGGCCTATTTTACATTTCTCTAGAGGAGGAGGATATATTTCTCTTATATTATCATATCCATATTCGCTTAAGCACTTTCTTGCTCTAAAAATTGGTCTATCATAACCAAACTGAAAATTAATCCCTCCATATGATTGAAGATACCATCTGATTAGCCCTTCCACTTTTTCTGGTTCTTTAGTCGCTAATAATTCATTACGAAAGAGATCAAGACTGTTTAATGCAATTACTTTTAGTTTGTTATCCATAACCATCCCGCTCATAGCTATCTGACCAACATGACACTTTTCGTCACTGCATCTACTATACAGGCTAACAATTTAAATCTCTTTTTCAATGAGGAGGTGTAAAAAATGTGTGTTGCAGCTGTTATCGCTTAGATTGTTTGCTTGTTTGGATACGTAACGGCGTCGAGTGGCAGTATTGCTGGCTAGAGGATCGTCCTTAGAAGGTGGTACGGGTATTTCTCAGCCTTAACGTGGAAGGGCACCCCGAGTCATTTGGTACAAAACAGCTTACTTTTCCCAGCTTAGGGGAAGCTGCTTGTTGGCGTAAGCCCCCCTACCGTTTATCGCTTCTTCACGCTGTGCCTTGACACGAAAAAGTAGGCACCTGGTAAGCCCAGATACGGACTATAAACGGCAAGTGAGAAAATTAATCTTATAGGCAACGATTCAAGGAGCTTTACCCCCCTCCCCTCAAACTTATTAAACATCATAAAAAGCGCCCTCCCTTTCATCTGTAAGTATACATTGATATAACGAAATTAAGTTGTATCTATATTGTAGTTGCCTAATCATCATTATAAAACAGGGGTGTGAACCGCCTGTTTTATCACCTTAAACAGTTTCACATAAGAACATTCGCATGATGTAGATCAATAATTTCACTCTCATATTCCATGATATTTCACCGCTATTACCAATGTACAAAATTAAACATTGGAACATTTATGATTATTTATTGGTGGATAGCAAAATGAAGTTAGTTAATGTTGAAAAGTCTACAATTGCGGTAATGGTGTTTATGGCTTGTCTGTCTGGTGCTAAGGCTGCGAATACGGATACTGCATTTATCAACACCAGCCCTACCACGAATATCGTTATTGCTATTAAAGGGCAAGATGAGAGCGCTAAAAGGTATGACCTGGATGAGATTGAAGCTAATACTCACGCTATCTCTGCTGAATCAGCAAGCCGCACAACTGCTGTGCAAGATCTGCAAGGCGAAATCAATAACAATAAAACGGATATTACCGATTTCAGACGTGATAGTTCTTTGCAGAACGCTGAAATCACCTCTAATAATCAGCAAATTGCTATCCTGGCGAATAACGCCACTCAGGACAAAGCCGATCAGCAAGCCGTAAACCACGCGCTGACTGACGTTAATATTCATCAGGATACGTTGATTAACGGTAACACCAACCGCATTAAAGCACTTGAGAACCAGCCTAAGCCGAAAGATGGTGTAAACGGTAAGGACGGGGCTAAGGGTGATAAAGGTGATAAAGGCGATCGCGGAGAACGTGGTTTAGCGGGTGTGAATACCACTATCACTAAAGTTGATACAGCGACACAAGCGAAAGTCGCCAGTAATAGCAAATCTCTCATTGAAACGGCTAAACAGTCTGCGAATGTCGCCAAAGATCTCCAGGACGCAAAACAGTTCTTCAACCAGCAGCAGGCCAGCAGCAACAGCCAGTTCAAAAACCTGAAAGACGAAGTCGACGACAACAAGAAAGAGTCCCGCAGCGGCGCGGCTTCTGCCATTGCGATTGCGTCGATGCCTCAGGTGGAAGCAGGACAATCGGTGATGTTCTCCGCAGGCGCGGGGACGTTCAAAGATGAACAGGCGCTGAGCGTGGGCGCATCATTCCATGCCGGGGCTTCAACGGTCATTAAAGCAGGTGTCAGTGACTCCACGAATAATGATTTTGCGATGGGCGCGGGAATTGGAATTGGGTTTTGATAAACCGGCTCATCTTAATTAAATATTTCACCTGTACTCTTTGATGATAGCCATCGTGACTAAAATAATAATTTGTTCTGCCGTTCTTTATATTTTACTGACGCTGACCGGCTTCTGGCTCGGCACCCTGTATAGCGATTATTTCTCCTGCCGTCAGTTTTCCCTGGCTTTAAATTGTGTTCATTGTAATGAGGTTAATAAATGAAGAAGTTACTGATGATTGCCCTGGCGGTTTCCGCGCTTTCTGCCTGCACCTCCCCTGCTGAACGCATGGCGAAGTGTGAAGCTCAGGGCGTTAGCCGTGATACCTGTTATCTGGCGGAACAAAACCGCACCACGGCGATGAATGCAGTGGCCGAAAAACAGGCTATGGAGAATGCCGCTAACGCCGTGCAACACGCGCAAAGTGCCAAAGTGCAGGACCCGCTGCGTGAGGCGTCATTTACCGCCAACGGCATTAACGCCACGGTCAGTAACGGTTTTTTCACCGCGAAAATCAACGGTAAGAAAGCCGTCGTGAAACGTTTTAATGCGAATAGTTATGAAATCAAAGGGGCGGGATACGTTCTCTCGGTCACCCTCGATGATAACGGCATCACCGACGCGTCCTGGAACAGAACCCACGGTCGCGATCATGGTTTATTGCAGTTTACGCAGAAGTAATGTTAAGGCGGCTAACGTGCCGCCTTTTTTGTATCGCGCATGGTGAGGGGTTTGGACTGCGAAGCGGCAGATTTTTGCTATCAAAAACATCGAGTTATTGGCTACTCTTTAACCCCCCTCTTTTGTAACAAAACAGTAAACAAATTAACCATTGAGCCACGCGCCAAAAGGCTCTATATTGGCCGCGTTTTTTACTCGCTACATCCTTAACTAACTATTTATTCAATCGAGGCGCATAAGACTGCCCCGGTTGTAGGAGTGATATGATGACGGATAAAGTCCGTATTGACACCGCAGATGCCCGCAAAAGCAACGAAACCTATCTGGCCCGTCAGGCCGAGTTTGAATCGAACGTCAGGAGTTATCCTCGCAAGCTGCCTTTAGCTATCACTAAAGCAGACGGCGTGTGGATAACCGATGCAGATAATAAAGAATACCTTGACTGTCTTGCCGGCGCTGGCACCCTCGCGCTTGGCCATAACCATCCTGATGTGCTGAAAAGCATCCAAAATGTCATTACCAGCGGCTTGCCGTTACATACGCTCGATCTGACGACTCCGTTGAAAGACGAGTTCTCGGAATACCTGCTCTCCCTGCTGCCAGGCCAGGGCAAAGAATATTGCCTGCAGTTCACCGGCCCGTCCGGCGCAGATGCGGTAGAAGCCGCGCTGAAGCTGGCGAAAAAAGTCACCGGGCGCAGCAGCATCATTAGCTTCTCTGGCGGTTATCACGGGATGACCCACGGCGCGCTGTCCGTGACAGGTAACCTGTCACCGAAAGAAGCGGTCGATAACATGATGCCAGAAGTGCAGTTCATGCCGTATCCGCACCAGTACCGTTGCCCGCTGGGTATCGGCGGTGACGCGGGCGTGAAAGCGCTGACTTACTACTTCGATAACCTGATCAACGACGTCGAAAGCGGCGTGCGTAAACCTGCGGCCGTGATTTTAGAAGCGGTTCAGGGCGAAGGCGGCGTGAACCCGGCTCCGGCTGAGTGGCTGCAGCGCATTCGTAAAGTGACTCAGGAACACGGCATTCTGCTGATTCTTGATGAAGTTCAGGCTGGATTCTGCCGTACCGGCAAACAGTTCGCCTTCGAACACGCAGGCATCGAGCCGGACATCATCGTGATGTCTAAAGCCGTCGGTGGCGGTTTACCGCTGGCCGTCCTCGGTATCAAAAAACAGTTCGATGCCTGGGCTCCGGGACATCACACCGGCACTTTCCGTGGCAACCAGCTCGCAATGGCGACCGGCCTGACCACGCTGAAAATTTTGAAAGAGCAGAATATCGCTGACAAAGTCGCCGCTCAGGGTGAATGGCTGAAAGGCCAGCTGGCAGAGCTGCAGAAACGTTATCCGGTGATCGGCCACGTGCGCGGCCTGGGCCTGATGATCGGTATCGAGATCGTGAAACCGCACGAAGCGCCAGACCACATGGGCTGCTTCCCGGGTGATGGCGAATTGTCTGCCCTGATCCAGAAGAAATGCTTCGAAGCGGGCCTGATTCTGGAGCGCGGTGGTCGTGATGGCGTGGTTCTGCGTCTGCTGCCGTCCCTGCTGATCAACGAGCAGGAACTGAACGTGTTCCTGGATAAATTTGAGCAGGCGCTGCTTGCTGCGGGCGTTCGCCCCGTTTCACCGGAGTAAGTGAAAACGATGTCTGATGTAAACCCAATTCTGTCGTCGTCGGCGCAAAGCATCGAGGCCTATCAGCAGGCCATCGAGCAGAGTTCTCAAGCGGTGATGCAATGGCTGCAACAGTCTGAGATGTATCAGGGGAAAACCGTCGCCGAATTGCGCGATAACATTTCTCTGAACTTCGGTCAGAAAGGCCTCGGCAACGAAGCGGCGATTGCCCGCGCGGTCGAGTACTTCCTGAAAGACAGTCTGTCGGTTCACCACCCGCAGTGCGTGGCGCACCTGCACTGCCCGAGCCTGGTGGTAAGCCAGGCGGCGGAAGTATTGATCAACGCCACCAACCAGAGCATGGACTCCTGGGATCAAAGCCCGTCAGCGACCATTATTGAAATGAAGTTGATCGACTGGCTGCGTACCCGCGTGGGCTATCAGGCCGGTGATGCGGGCGTGTTCACCAGCGGTGGCACTCAGAGTAACCTGATGGGGCTGATGCTGGCACGTGACGCGTTCTTCGCGCGTCAGGGCCACTCTATCCAGCAGGACGGCCTGATTGGCGACCTGCGTAAGATCCGCGTGCTGTGTTCTGAAAATGCACACTTCTCAGTGCAGAAGAACATGGCGCTGCTCGGTCTGGGCTACCAGTCGGTCATTCAGGTGAAAACCGACGAATGTTCGCGCATGGACCTGAACGATCTGGCGGCAAAAATTGCCCAGTGCAATGCCAACGGTGAGCAGATTCTGGCGATTGTTGCCACTGCCGGGACTACCGACGCGGGCGCTATCGATCCGCTGCGTGCTATCGCTGAGATGGCCGCAGAACAGCAGATTTGGGTGCACGTGGATGCAGCCTGGGGCGGCGCGCTGCTGATGTCCGATAAATATCGCGACTATCTGGACGGCATCGAGCTGGTGGATTCCATCACGCTGGACTTCCACAAGCAGTTCTTCCAGACCATCAGCTGTGGTGCATTCCTGCTGAAAGAAGAGCGTCATTACGAGCTGATGCGCTACCAGGCTGCATACCTGAACTCCGAGTTTGACGAAGAAGCGGGCGTACCGAACCTGGTCTCCAAATCACTGCAGACCACGCGCCGTTTCGACGCGCTGAAGCTGTGGATGAGCCTGGAAGCCTTGGGTCAGGAGCAGTACGCGGCGATCATCGACAACGGCGTAACGCTGGCGCAGGATGTGGCGGAGTACGTACAAACTCAGGATAACCTTGAGCTGGTCATGCAGCCTCAGCTGGCGAGCGTGCTGTTCCGCTTCCGTCCTAACGCTGAGCTGAACGAGGCTACCATCGCGTTGCTGAACCAGAAAATTGGTGACGCCCTGCTCGACTCCGGTCGTGCGAACGTCGGTGTGACTGAGCACAACGGCGTGACCTGTCTGAAGCTGACGCTGCTGAATCCAACGGTGACGCTGGATGATGTGAAAGTCCTGCTGTCATTGGTCGAACGCACGGCGCACGAAATTCTGGCGAAGTAACTTTCGTTTACCCCCGCACCGCCTGGTGCGGGGGTAATGTTCGTTTTGTTCTTCCTCTTTATCTTCCCTCAAAATCCCCCTTTTTCTCCGCCACCGCGCCAACGCAATAAAGCGTGTCCACGCTAAAATTCGGATTATTCATTTACCCCTCGTGTCAGTAACGCCTGGGCAAAGCTGTTCAGATTTGTTACATTTTTTTTCAAACATCTGCGGCGGTGATACCTAAAATGTGACGCTTGCTGCGCTGTGATACCACAGCGGGCTGAGGTATCAGCAAAAGGGTTAACTGGAGAAAAAATGGCTAAGAGTAAATTGCTGCTTCTGGGTGTGTTGATGTCACTGGCGGGTGCCGTATATGCCGCTCCGCAACCGGCCGCTGCGCCTTCCGGCATTCAGGCTTACGAAGAACAAGAGTTCATTGCCGATTTCACAAAATTCAAAATTGGCGACACGGCCCCGGCGATGTATCAAACGCCTGAGTACATCATTAAGCAATTTCAGCTGCGTAATCTGCCTGCGCCTGACGCGGGAACGCACTGGACTTACATGGGCGAGAACTATGTCCTGATTAATGATACTGACGGGAAAATTCTCAAAGCGTACAACGGGGATATTTTCTATCACCGCTGATCCCATCACCGTCAGACTGTGGCAGGAAAGCGATCGGCCTTTCCTGCGTACCCTCTTTTTACAGGCCCGTCGTAAAGCGTGGCCGTGGCTGGATAGCGCCGACTGGAAGCTTGAGGATTTCGACGCAGCCACGCGCGACGAGCAGATCTGGGTGGCGATGCAAAATGGTCATCGCGTCGGGTTTGCTTCGGTCTGGAGCAACGATAATTTTCTGCATAATCTGTTTGTCGACCCGCAGTATCAGGGCGGTGGCGCAGGGAGCCTAATGCTGGAACACGTACAACAGAGGTTCACCAGTACAGGATCGCTTAAGTGTCTGGTCAGAAATGAGCGGGCGGTGGCGTTTTACCAGCGGCACGGCTGGCATATCGAAGCCACGGGGGATTCTCCGGACGGAGAGTATTACCTGATGCATTACCGGTTGCGGTAATTGCGGGTTCCGTGCGGTCTTGCGCCCGGCGGCGCTTCGCTTGCGCGGGCCTACGGGTTTGGTGCGGTCTGGCTGCGCTGCGGGGCTACGGGTTTTGTAGGCCGGGTAAGGCGAAGCCGCCACCCGGCACAACAATCTAAAAATTAAACCGCACGAAACGCGATCTCGCTCGGAATCACTTCACCCTGCCAGTACAGCTGCGCAGCCACGCGCCCTGCCAGCTGACGGTACATTCCCGCAAACTCACTCTCAGGACGGCTCACCACGGTCGGTTTACCGCTGTCGAGATCTTCACGCAGCGTAATGTGCAGCGGCATTTGCCCCAGCAGTTGGGTGTGATATTGCGCGGCCAGTTTCTCCGCGCCACCGGTGCCGAAGATCGGCTCATGGTGCCCGCAGTTGCTACAGATATGCACGCTCATGTTCTCGACCACGCCGAGAACCGGCACTTCCACTTTCTCGAACATCACGATGCCTTTTTTGGCGTCAATCAGCGCGATATCCTGCGGCGTCGTCACAACGACTGCACCCGTCACCGGGATGTTTTGCGCCAGCGTCAGCTGAATATCCCCCGTACCCGGCGGCATATCCAGTACCAGATAATCAAGATCCGGCCACATGGTCTCCTGCAGCATTTGCAACAGCGCCTTACTGGCCATCGGGCCACGCCAGACCATCGCGTTATCGTCTGTTACCAGATAACCAATCGAATTGGTCGCCAGGCCATAGGCCATAATTGGCGCCATGTGGGTGCCATCCGGTGACGTTGGACGCTGATTTTCCGCACCCAGCATGTTCGGGATCGACGGGCCGTAAATATCCGCATCCAGAATACCGACTTTGGCCCCTTCGGCGGCCAGCGCCAGCGCCAGGTTCACGGCAGTGGAGGATTTCCCCACGCCGCCTTTGCCGGAGCTGATGGCAATAATGTTCTTCACGCCGTTGACGCCCGGCTGATTTTTCACACGCTTGAGCGTGGCGATGGTGTGCGTCAGCTTCCAGTCAATCGCCTTCGCCCCGGTGATGCGCAGCAAGTCAGAGCTGCACTGCTCTTTCAGGGTTTCGAAGGCGCTGGCCCAGACGAACGGCATTTGCAATTCGACGTGCAGCGTATCATCCAGCCACGCGACGTGGTGCAGCGCTTTCAGCGCGGTGAGATTGTGCTTCAGGGTTGGATGCTGAAAATTAGCCAGCGTCCCGGCGACCATTGCTCGTAAGGCTTCCGGCGATTTGGCCTGGGATTGAGAACTCATCCCGACTCCTTTGTTCTTGTGAATAAGACCTTAGTTGAACAAGTTTACCTGAAAGGCCGTGGTTTGTGCTTACTTAATAATGACCCTTTTGGTACTATCAAAAACCCTTTTTACTGTAAAAGAAGTAATGCCCACTATGACTCAAGTCGCGAAAAAAATTCTGGTAACGTGCGCCCTGCCGTACGCAAACGGCTCAATCCACCTCGGCCACATGCTGGAGCATATCCAGGCTGATGTCTGGGTCCGTTACCAGCGAATGCGCGGCCACCAGGTAAACTTCATCTGCGCGGACGATGCTCACGGCACGCCAATTATGCTGAAAGCACAGCAATTGGGCGTCTCCCCGGAGCAGATGATTACCGAAATGAGTCAGGAGCATCAGACCGATTTTGCTGGCTTTGACATCAGCTATGACAACTACCACTCGACGCACAGCGACGAGAACCGCGAGCTGTCAGAGCTAATCTACACCCGTCTGAAAGAGAACGGTTTTATCAAAAACCGCACCATCTCTCAGCTGTACGATCCGGAAAAAGGCATGTTCCTGCCGGACCGTTTTGTGAAAGGCACCTGTCCGAAATGTAAATCCCCGGACCAGTACGGCGATAACTGCGAAGTGTGCGGCGCAACCTACAGCCCGACCGAGCTTATCGAGCCGAAGTCCGTGGTCTCCGGTGCGACCCCAGTGATGCGTGATTCTGAACACTTCTTCTTCGATCTGCCGTCGTTCAGCGAAATGCTGCAGGCGTGGACCCGCAGCGGTGCGTTGCAGGAGCAAGTGGCAAACAAGATGCAGGAGTGGTTCGAATCCGGTCTGCAGCAGTGGGATATCTCCCGCGATGCGCCGTACTTCGGCTTCGAAATTCCTGACGCACCGGGCAAATATTTCTACGTCTGGCTGGACGCGCCAATCGGCTACATGGGCTCGTTCAAGAACCTGTGCGACAAGCGTGGCGACACCACCAGCTTTGAAGAGTTCTGGAAAAAAGATTCCAGCGCTGAGCTGTATCACTTCATCGGTAAAGACATCGTTTATTTCCACAGCCTGTTCTGGCCAGCGATGCTGGAAGGCAGCGGTTTCCGCAAGCCAACCAACCTGTTCGTGCACGGCTACGTAACGGTGAACGGCGCGAAGATGTCCAAATCACGCGGGACCTTCATCAAAGCCAGCACCTGGCTGAACCATTTCGACGCTGACAGCCTGCGCTACTACTACACCGCGAAGCTCTCTTCGCGCATCGACGATATCGACCTGAACCTGGAAGATTTCGTGCAACGCGTGAACGCGGACATCGTGAACAAGGTGGTGAACCTGGCGTCGCGTAACGCAGGCTTTATCGCCAAGCGTTTCGACGGCGTGATGGCGGCTGAACTGGCTGACCCGGCGTTGTACAAAACCTTCACCGACGCGGCAGCGACCATCGGTGAAGCCTGGGAAGCGCGTGAGTTCGGTAAAGCGGTGCGCGAAATCATGGCCCTCGCCGACCTGGCGAACCGCTATGTTGACGAACAGGCTCCGTGGGTAGTTGCGAAGCAGGAAGGCCGCGATGCGGATCTGCAGGCAATCTGCTCGATGGGTATCAACCTGTTCCGCGTGCTGATGACCTACCTGAAGCCGGTACTGCCGCAGCTGACCGAACGTGCTGAAGCGTTCCTGAATACCGAACTGACCTGGGATGCAATCCAGCAACCGCTGCTCGGCCACAAGGTAAACACCTTCAAAGCGCTGTATAACCGCATTGAGATGAAACAGGTTGAAGCTCTGGTTGAAGCGTCGAAAGAAGAAGTGAAAGCGGCCGCTGCGCCAGTGACTGGCCCACTGGCAGACGATCCGATTCAGGAAACTATCACCTTTGATGATTTCGCTAAGGTCGACCTGCGCGTTGCGCTGATTGAAAACGCGGAATTCGTGGAAGGCTCCGACAAGCTCCTGCGTCTGACGCTGGATCTGGGCGGTGAGAAGCGTAACGTCTTCTCCGGCATTCGTTCTGCGTATCCGGACCCGCAGGTGCTGATTGGTCGCCAGACGGTGATGGTCGCTAACCTTGCGCCGCGCAAAATGCGCTTCGGTATCTCGGAAGGGATGGTGATGGCCGCAGGCCCTGGCGGGAAAGATATCTTCTTGTTAAGCCCTGACGAAGGCGCGAAGCCGGGTCAGCAGGTGAAATAAACGAAAAAGCCGGAGATTATCTCCGGCTTTTTTTTGCCTATTTTGCCGGGTGGCGGCTTCGCCTTACCCGGCCTACTAAACCCGTAGGCCCGTGCTTAGGCTGACGGCTTCGCGCTATGCACCCGATGGGTAAGCCCGCGCAGGAAATAACGCATAAACTGGTCGCCGCACTCGCGGAAATTCTTATGATCCGGCGCACGCATCATGGCGGTGATTTCCGGCATCGACACGCGGAATTTCTGCTCGGTCATGATCGCCATTACGTCGTCGGATTTCAGCGAAAACGCGATACGCAGCTTCTTCAGCACGATGTTGTTGTTCACGCGGCGCTCTGGTGACAGCACCGGCGCAGACTCCTCTTTGCCGCGCTTATCGTAGATTAGCCCGTTCAGAAACGAAGACAGGATGATGTCCGGGCAGCGAACGAAGCCCTCTTCGTCCTCTTTGGTTATCCAGCTGGCAATATTCGCCGGGGTCGTCTCGACCTCCGCCAGCGCCAGAATACGAACCAGATCGTTATTGTTGGATTTCAGGATGTAGCGCACGCTGCGCAGAATATCGTTACTTAACATAGAGCCTTCAACTGTCGGTGATGCGATGGGGCGCAGTGTACCAGTTTTACAACCCAATCGCCTCTTTCAGGGTTTTCAGATAGCGCCGACTCACCGGCACCGTCTGCCCCGCGCGCAACACCAGTTCCGCCTGGCCGTTCTCTTCGAGACGAATCTCCTTCAGATGCGCCATGTTCACCAGATACTGGCGATGGCAGCGGATCAGCGGCGTGCGGCTCTCCAGCGTGCGCAAGGTCAGCTCCGTAAAGCCCTCTTTGCCTTCGGAGCTTGTGACAAACACCCCGCTCATGCGACTGCTGACAAACGCCACATCGTCCATCTGCAACAGGTAAATACGACTGTGTCCGGTGCAGGGGATAAATTTCAGCGCCTGCTGATGTTCCGGCAGGAGCGTCACGTCCTGCGCGGTACGCTCCTGGCGCAAGCGGTTAAGGGTTTTCTCCAGTCGCTTCTCTTCGATAGGTTTCAGCAGATAATCGAAAGCATGTTCTTCAAAAGCTTTGACCGCATACTCATCAAATGCGGTCAGAAAAACGATGTACGGACGATGCTCTGGATCGAGCATTCCGACCATTTCCAGACCGCTGATGCGCGGCATCTGGATATCGAGAAACAACACGTCGGGGCGCAATTTATGCACCGCGCCAATGGCTTCGATGGCGTTGGCACACTCACCCGCGATTTCAATGTCGCTCTGTTCCTGTAACAAAACCCGCAGGTTTTCCCGCGCTAACGGCTCATCATCGACAATCAGCACGCTTAACATGCGTTTTCCTCCAGCGGCAATCGTAAGGTAATACGGGTAAAACTGTCCGGCTCGCAGTCTACGGTAATGCCGCAATCATCGCCAAAGTGCGCGCGCAGACGTTTGTCGACCAGGCTCATTCCCAGCCCGCCCGACTCGGCGCCAGGCTGATACAGCCCGGCGTTATCTTCGATATCCAGCACCAGATGGTGATTAAACTGGCTGGCAGAAATGCGGATTTCGCCAGTGCCCAGCAGCTGCGAGGTGCCGTGTTTAATGGCGTTTTCCACAATCGGCTGCAGGGTAAACGCCGGAAGATGCTGATGGGCCAGTTCATCAGGCACAAACAGCGAGACCTGCAACCGCGACTGGAACCGCGCCTTTTCGATTTGCAGATAGGCGTTCACATGTTCGATCTCATCGGCGAGTGTCACAATCTCTGAAGGCCGCTTCAGGTTCTTGCGGAAAAAAGTCGACAGAAATTGCACCAGCTGCGTCGCCTGCTCACTGTCGTGGCGGATTACCGCCTTGAGTGTATTCAGGGCATTAAACAGAAAATGCGGATTCACCTGAGCGTGCAACAGCTTGATTTCTGACTGAGTCAGAAGCGCTTTTTGCCGCTCGTACTGCCCCGCCAGGATCTGCGCCGAAAGCAGCTGGGCAATCCCCTCTCCCAGCGTACGGTTGATGGAGCTGAACAGCCGGTTTTTGGCTTCATACAATTTGATGGTGCCCATCACCCGCTGATTCTCACCGCGCAGAGGAATCACCAGCGTCGAACCCAGCTTGCACTGCGGGTGCAGCGAACAACGGTACGGCACTTCATTTCCGTCGGCGTACACCACTTCGCCGGTTTCAATAGCGCGCAGCGTATAGGCTGAAGATATCGGTTTGCCCGGTAGGTGGTGGTCGTCGCCGGTGCCGGTAAAGGCCAGCAGCCGTTCACGGTCGGTGATCGCCACCGCGCCAATGTCCAGCTCCTGATACAACACCTGCGCCACTTTCATGCTGTTCTCTTCGTTAAAGCCCTGGCGCAGAATACCCTCCGTCGAGGCCGCCACCTTTAACGCCGTCGACGAAAACGCCGAGGTATATTTCTCAAACATCGCACGTTTATCTAACAGGATGCGCATGAACAGCGCCGCGCCGACGGTATTGGTCACCATCATCGGGGCAGCGATGCTGCTTACAAGATGCAAAGCATCTTCAAACGGGCGGGCGATAAGCAGAATAATCAGCATCTGCGCCAGCTCCGCCACCAGCGTAATTGCTCCGGCGGTCAGCGGGCTAAAGACTTTATCCGGGCGACCACGCTTGATCATATAGCTGTGGACAAGGCCGCCGAGCAGCCCTTCGACGATCGTCGAGATCATACAGCTGAGCGCGGTCATGCCGCCCATCGAATAGCGGTGCAATCCGCCCGTCAGCCCGACTAATCCCCCCACCACCGGGCCGCCGAGCAGCCCGCCCATCACCGCCCCGATGGCGCGTGTGTTAGCAATCGAGTCTTCAATGTGCAGGCCAAAATAGGTGCCAAGAATGCAGAAAATCGAGAAGGTGACATAGCAGAGGAGCTTGTGCGGCAGGCGAACGGTGACCTGCATCAGGGGAATGAACAGCCGCGTTTTGCTCATCAGCCACGCGATGACCAGGAAAACGCACATCTGCTGAAGCAGCAGCAACACCAGATTAAATTCGTACATGACTGCAAACCGCACTGTCTAAAAACGCGTAACATACACTGATACACATTAACTTTCTTTGAAGCATTCCAAAAAAGCTGCAATTCGTGCCCGTCATCACATCCTTTAGCGGTACAACTTCCACCCTTCGCATTATTTGTTCAAAAAACGGTCGATTCTTCCTGGTTCGCGAATCAGCGTCTACAGTTATTCTGGGGATGCGCAAGCCAGGGGGCGAACATGGCGCTTTACACGATAGGTGAAGTGGCACTGCTTTGTGATATCAATCCTGTGACGCTGCGAGCATGGCAGCGGCGGTATGAGCTGCTAAAACCGCAGCGAACGGACGGAGGACATCGTCTGTTTAACGAAGCGGATATCGACCGGATCCGCGAGATCAAAAGCTGGATCGATAACGGCGTCCAGGTCAGCAAGGTCAAATCGTTGTTATGTGAACACGATGCCGATAGTCTGGCCGAGTGGCGTGAACATCAGGAAACACTGCTCCGGCTGCTACAGGCCGGTAACTTTCAGCGTCTGCGAACCTGGATCAAGGAGCAGGGCCGGGGTTATCCCGCCCAGACGTTAATCACACATCTGTTTATACCGCTTCGTCGCCGTCTTTCTCAGCAACCGGCACTGCAGGCGCTGCTGAGCATGCTCGATGGGATGTTGATCAATTACATTTCCGTGTGCCTGTCGACGGCACGCAAGAAGAGCGGAAAGGACGCCCTGGTGGTCGGCTGGAATGTTCACGACACCACCCGCTTATGGCTCGAAGCCTGGATAGCCACGCAGCAAGGCTGGCGTGTAGACGTGCTGGCGCATTCATTAGCTCAGCTTCGCCCGGAGCTTTTCGAAGGGCAAACCCTGCTGGTCTGGTGCGGAGATATCCCCACTGCCGCCCAACAGCAGTCGCTGAATGAATGGCGCGAACACGGCTATCCCGTCATTACCCTCGGCCCGTAAATGTCTTAACGGCATTTAATGGTTCATTAACAGGTGTGCTTCACCGTATAATTGGGCGGTTAACAAAAGGAGCACATTATGAAGGCAACCAAAGTGGCCGCAATCACCCTCTTCGCTTTAATGGCCATCAGTGGCATTGGCGGCGTTATGCTCGCCGGCTACTCATTTATCGTGCGTGGCGGTGTCGGCTGAGATACTGCGCCAGCCGTTCAAACCCGCGATCGACTACAATCGCTGCCAGCGCAACCAGCACCGCACCTTGCACAATATAGGCTGAGTTAAATCCGCTTAATCCGATGATGATCGGCGTGCCCAGGGTGTTCGCCCCGACCGTTGACGCAATGGTCGCCGTGCCGATATTGATGATCACCGACGTGCGCACCCCAGCCAGAATCACCGGTGCCGCCAGCGGCAACTCCACTTTTCGCAGACGTTGCCCCGCACTCATGCCCATCCCTTCCGCCACGCTTGTCGCCGCCGCAGGCACAGCCGTCAATCCTGCCAGCGTCGCCTGCAAAATCGGCAACACGCCGTATAAAATCAACGCAATAATCGCCGGTTCCTGACCAAAGCCAATCACCGGTACCGCAATCGCCAGCACCGCCACCGGGGGAAATGTCTGTCCAATTGCAGCAATCGTCTCCACCAGCGGGCGAAACTCACGGCCCATAGGTCGCGTCACTGCAATCCCGGCCCCAACGCCGATCACAATCGCGATGGCGCTCGAAACGCCCACCAGCCAGAAATGGGCCAGCGTCAGGCTGATAAAACTCTCCTGCAAATAAACGGGGCGCGGCAATCCGGGGAACAACGCGCTAAACAGCCCACCGCTGTAAGGCATTAGCCATAATAGCGCGACGAACAGCAGCACCAGCCACAGGAGCGGATCACGTAGCCATTTCATGTGCCACCTCTCCCGCCAGTAAATCCCGAAAATGCAGCGTCCCACACGGAAAGCCTTGCTCATCCACCACCGGCAACACTTCGCACTGACGGGCGACAAACGCCGACAGCGCATCACGCAGGCTCATCTGAGCCTGAAGCGGCTCCCCAGTGACAGCGCCATCCTGCGGGCGCAGATACTCACCAACGGTGCGCAGAGACAGCAGCCGCACGCCCAGTTCACTGCGGCCAAAGAATTCGCGTACAAAGTCCGTCGCAGGACGCGTTAACAGCTCCAGCGGCGTGCCCTGTTGCACCACTTCCCCGCTGTCCATCAAAACCAGACGATCGGCGAGGCGCAGGGCTTCGTCGATATCGTGCGTCACCAGAATAATCGTGCGCCCGAGAATGCGGTGGATGCGGGTCATCTCCGTTTGCAGCGCGCTGCGGGTCACCGGGTCCAGCGCGCCAAAGGGTTCATCCATCAGCAGTACTTCAGGATTGGCAGCTAAGGCACGCGCCACCCCGACCCGCTGCTGTTGCCCACCGGACAGCTGATGCGGATAGCGCTCGCGAAGCGATGGCTCCAGCCCCAGCAGCGCCATCAGCTCATCCACCCGGTCGGCCACTTTTTGCCGCGACCATTTTTGCAGTTGCGGCACGGTTGCAATGTTTTGCGCCACCGTCCAGTGCGGAAACAGGCCAATCGACTGAATGGCGTAGCCCATCCGGCGGCGCAGCTCCAGCACTGGCAGGCTGCGGATCTCCTCCCCGGCAAAGCGAATCAGCCCGCTGTCGTGTTCCACCAGCCGGTTGATCATCTTCAGGGTGGTCGATTTCCCTGAACCGGAGGTGCCGATCAGCACCGAAAACGCCCCTTCTTCAAAGCGCAGATTCAGGTTTTTTACCGCCGTCTGCCCGGCAAATTCTTTGCTCACATCGTGAAATTCAATCATTATTTTTCCCCTTCAGCAGGGCCAGCCACAGGGCAAAGAGTGCGTCCACTACCACCGCCAGTGCAATGGTCGGAATGACGCCGAGTAACACCAAATCCAGCGCGCTGCTGAGCAAGCCCTGGAACACCAGCGCCCCGAAGCCACCAGCCCCAATCAGCGCGGCAATCACCGCCATGCCGACGGTCTGCACCGCAACCACGCGCAGGCTGCGCAGCAGAAGCGGTAGCGCCAGCGGAAGCTGGATTTTCCAGAATCGCTGGCTGGCGCTCATCCCCATCGCGCTGGCGCTTTCCAGCACATCGGGCGACACCTGGCTCAATCCTGCAACCACCCCGCGCGCCAGCGGCAGTAATGCATACAGCACCAGTGCAATCAGCGCAGGGGTTAGCCCGGTCCCCGCGATTCCGATGGCGGCGAGCGCGGGAAAAGATTTCACCAGGCCTGCGAGCGGTGCAATCAGCAGGCCGAAAAGGGCCACGGACGGGATGGTCTGGATCACGTTCAGCACCGTAAATACCGGCCCCTGGCGTTTAGGATGACGGTAGCACCACAGGCCGATCGGCACGCCGATGAGCAGCGCTGGAACCAGTGTGCCAAACAGGATGGTCAGATGCTGCAACAGCGCATCGTTAAACACCTCCTGACGGTTGGCGTACTCTTTCAGCAGCGAAAGGGTGTTCAGTTCACCGCTGAACAGCAGCGCCAGCGGTAAAATCCAGATCTGCGCATTCAGCAGCCAGCGCCAGACCGGGCGCGTCGTCAGACGGCGGATCGCATCGCTACAGGCCAGCAGGCATAGCGCCATCCACAGCCACAAACCGCTGCCTGTTGAGGTACGCGCTAGCGGAGTGTCGGCTGTGGCAAGATGATTCGCCGCCAGTCCGGCGCTCCAGGCCAGCAGCACAAAAAGCAGTTCGCAAACTATCAGCGTGAGAATGAGCGGCACGCGCCCGGCGCAAAAAGACAGCACGGTAACGCATACCAGAGATAGCGCCAGCAGGAAGGGCGAAACCGCCCACACCTGCCAGACTGAAAGCCCCTCGCCGGACATCAGCCGGTTCGGTGCAAAATTGACGAACGGAAGCGCGCACGCTGCCAGCCCGACAAACGCGAGCAGCAGCAGTACGCGGTTATGACATGTTTTTGGCAAAGCGTTGTCCTGTTACTTCACGAGTCCTTTTTGCTTCAGGAAATCTGCCGCCACTTTTTTGGCATCCAGCCCTTCCACCGCAATACTCGCATTCAGCTGTTGCAGGGTTTTCTCATCGAGTTTTTCAAATACCGGTTTCAGCCACTCGCCGATGTGCGGATATTCTTTCAGCACCGCCTCACGTACTACCGGCGTCGGGGCATAGATAGGCTGCACGCCTTTCGGATCGGTCAGGGTTTGCAGACCCAGCGCCGCCACCGGGCCGTCGGTGCCGTAGGCCATTGCCGCATTCACGCCCGACGTTTGCTGCGCGGCGGCTTTGATGGTCACCGCCGTATCGCCGCCCGCAAGAGACAGCAGTTGCTTCTGGTCGAGTTTGAAATCATAGGCTTTTTCAAAGGCCGGAAGCGCATCCGGGCGTTCGATAAATTCCGCCGAGGCTGCCAGTTTGAAATCGCCCTTGTCTTTCAGATAGCGGCTGAGATCGTCGAGCGACGTCAGCTTGCCTTTCTCGGCGATGTCTTTACGAACCGCAATGGTCCAGGTGTTGTTGGCGGGCGCAGGCGTCAGCCAGATCAGTTTGTTCTGTTCGGCATCGAGTTTTTTCACCTTCTCGTAGCCCGCGCTGGCGTTTTTCCACGCCGCGTCGTTTTCATCTTTGAAGAAGAAAGCCCCATTACCGGTGTATTCCGGATAGATATCCAGCTCACCAGAGGTAATCGCCCCGCGAACCACTGGCGTGGTGCCAAGCTGCACTTTATTGACGGTCTTCACGCCGTGGCTTTCAAGCACTTGCAGGATAATATTGCCCAGCAACGCCCCTTCCGTATCAATCTTAGACCCCACCTTTACCGGCTCTGCCGCCTGTAAAGGCAAGCTCAGCGCCGCCAGTAACGCCGCTGAACCCCATATCCCCTTTGCGATTGTCATTCCACTTTCCTCATTAATTTGCCGCCTTTATCAGGGGCTTGAGAGAAAAGCGTAGACTAAAATCGGAAAATCATCCTTCTTCTGGCAACCGGAGCGGAACCGTCAGCAAACTGGCGGCAAAATAGAGCACCGCAATCACCCACAACGTCCCCTCAACGCCAAAAGGTGACACGCACAGCGTCACAATCAGCGGGCCAACGAAATTGCTCAGCCCCGATCCGAGATTCAGGCACGAGATGGCTGCGCCTTTATTCTCCGGTAGCAGCGACGGGATCAGCGCGCTCAACGGGCCAAAGGCTCCCAGCCCGATGGCGTACAGGGCCAGGGCCAGAAACAGCGCCGTTTCGCTGTCACCGAACAGTACCGGGGCGTAGCACACCGCCAGCATCGCCAGGCCGCACAGGGAGCCAGAGAACCAGACCACCGTGTTACGCCAGCCAATGGTGTCGCCCAGCCAGCCGAAAAAGTAGTTAGCAAAGATGTTGAGCACATTCACCAGCCCCCAGACGGTGAGCCACTCGGCGATGCTAAAGCCGAAGCGCGGGAGGTAGACCGGCATCAGGATCACCAGCGAAAACTTGCCGATATCGTTGATGGTTTTGACGATCACCGCCAGACGCATTTTCGGCTCGCGCACCAGCACCAGAATTCCCTCGGCAAAGGCCGCGCCGAGATGGCCTTCGCGCTGCCAGGTCGGGCGATCGCGATTGAGCACCAGCGCGCAGAATGCGCCTGCTGCAACAAACGCAAATCCGCTCAGCAGCGTTGAGGTTTCGCCAATTCGCGGCAGCATCAGGCTGGAGTACCACGGTCCAACGATGGTCATCCCCACGCCGAACGCTATCCAGAACCACGACACCGCGCGCCCAAGAATGCCCGGCTCGCAGCGCTGGTTAATCCACACCAGAAACGAATAGGCGAACAGCGGATATGCCACGCCGCGCAGGGCGTAGCTCGCGACCATCAAGGGATAATTCCCCTGCGGCAGCGCGTAACCGATAAACGGAATCGAACCGATGAAGTAAATCAGCGTCGCGGCCCACATCAGGCGGCGCAGACCGAGCACGCCCGCGCCAATCCCGGAGAACCACGATACCGCCGCGACGCACAAACCAAACACCGACGACAGCAGGCTGATGTGTACCGCATCAAAACCCCGGTGCTGTAGCATCGATGCCAGCCAACTCTGCTCGATGGTGGCCCCGGTGATAAACAGAAAAATCCCGACAAAACCCCAGCACAATTCCCTGGGCAACCCCAGCCTGGCCCACAGGCCCTGCTGGATAAAAAGTCCTTGTTCCGTCATGCCATTTTGTCTCGCAGCGTGCGTGCATTCATGCGTTTACGATTCATATATCCGACGCTGTTTTCTCCCCAGCAGTGGTCGTACGGCATCCCGGTCAGGCTTTCGATCACCGCTTTATTTTCTGCACTGACCGTTGCCTTGCTGCCGCCCTGCTTCAGGCGCGCCACTTCTTCGTTGAGAATCGCGTGGGTGCGGCTGTTCACTTTGAACTGGAAGGCCGACCAGATCCCCCACATCGTCAAAATGACCGGCAGCACAATCATGATCACCAGAATCATGTTGATGGCCGACTGCGGCTGTGCGCTTTGTCCGGAGACGAAACCGGATATTTGCAGTGCCACGCCGACGAGGAAAATCGACAGCGCCTGCGAGGCTTTCCGCAGCAGGCTCATAAAGCCCGCGAAGATCCCTTCCCGACGGCGGCAAGTGAGAATTTCATCCACGTCCGCAACGAAGGTGTAGTTGTTCCACGGAATAGCGTAGATACCGCCACGCGCCAGCCCAGCCACTGCTGCACCGACGTACAGCAGCGTCATCCCGCTGGTGCCGCTGAAGTACGCCGAGACAAACAGCGCGAAGGCCACCAGCGCCATCGTGGCCTGGGTTGCAAACGCGCGTGACGGGGAGTAGCGCAACGTCAGCCAGGTCGCGATGCCCACGCCGAAGAATTGCAGGCCATTGACCACGCCGAGCAGGTTAGAAGCCATCACCGACGAGGTCATCAGGGCGAAAACCACAAAGTAGGTAAAGACTGAGTTGAAAATATCCTGCGCCACCGAGCCACCGAGATACATCCCCAGATGCGAACGGAAAGTTTTGATTTTTAACGTCGAAACGAAATCGTAATAGATATGGTACGCGCGGGTGGCGAACGGCTCTTTCTCTTCGTCCTCGTCGTGTTGCTCATTTTGCTGGATCTCTTCCAGCGAGCGTTCCCAGGTGCCGAAGTAAACGAAGAACAGCACGATCATAAAGGAGACGGTAAAAATCGCCCCGGTGTAGAAGAACGAATCGGATGAGTCAGGGCCAAAGTACGCCACCAGACGCCCCGGCAGAAACGCCGCCGCAAAGCCCGCAAGCTGGGCGATGTACATGCGTGCGCTGGTCAGTTTTGAGCGCTTTTTGAAATCCGACGTCATCTCCGCTGACAGGGTGTCGTACGGGATGATGATCATGGTGTAGACAATTTCAAACAGGATGTAGAACAGCAGGTACATCCAGTAGTTGAAGCCTTCTACCCATAACAGGCTGTAGACCGATACCAGCGGAATACTGGCTAACAGGAAGAAACGGCGACGGCCAAAACGACGCCCTAAACGCGTTTTGTGGAAGTTATCGGAAACGTAGCCAATCACCGGACACATGATCACGTCGACAATTCTCGCCACCGCAAACAGCGAGCCCGCCTGGATTGGCGTCAGGCCGCAAAAGGTGGTTAAGAAAAACAGCAGCCAGGCACTGACTAGCGTAAAGGCCCCGGAACCGATCACATCCGCCAGACCGTAACAGACGTAGTTCCGCAGTTTGATTTCCCGCACTTTTTTGATCATTTTGAACTCCGGATATTCTCTGGGTCCCAGCCCGTCGGCAGCGGCGTTGGGCGCGTAATGGTGATGGCATGAAGATGCAACCCGTCGACGCCGTGCGCGTAAATAGCAGGCAGGCCGTGCGGGTACATTTCCACACCGTGGGCGCGCCCGGTTTGTGGATTCATCAGATAGGCGTTATCCAGCCCCATTCCAGTTGGACGCTCCGGGTTACACGGCGGGCGCACGTCGTAGTAGCCTTGCTCATCGGATTCGGCGATTTGCTGATTGAAGGTCAGACCGTTAAAGGTGATATCGCGGATCGCACCCGACGTTTCGCTGTGCAGATTAATCGCCCCCTCACCTACACCGTTCAGGCTGGCGAAGACAATCTGGCTGATATCGCCTGGCGTAACGTCCGGCGCGCGGTGGCGCACGGAGATAAACACCGGATCGGCTTTCCCCCAGTGGCACGGATTGGCGTGGCGGCAGTCGAAAATGATGTTGCTGAAGCTCATCTGGCTGAAATGGCCGCCGTCGCGGGAGACCAGGCCGATACCGCGGTTGGATTCAAAGATCACGCAGTTGCTGACCGCCAGATGGGTGATGTCGGCGAAGGTTTCGGTCCCGACTTTAATCGCGCAGCTTTTGGAGCGAATGATGCAGTTGTTCACTGTAACGTTATAAATCGGCTGCTGTAGCTCCGGCGTTTTAGCGGTGGTTTTCAGGCAGATGCCGTCATCGGCAGCGCTAAAATAGCTGTCGCTAATGTGGACATGCTGACAGCTGTCGATATCCAGCGCGTCGGTATTCGCCAGCGTCAGATCATTATCAATGCTGATATTGCGGATAAACACGTGGTTACAGCTCACCAGATGGGCGGTCCACATCGGCGAGTCGTACAGGGTGATATCGGTGATGCGTACCTGATCGCACCCTTCCAGCACCAGCAGGCGCGGACGCTGCTCTTTCGGCTGGCGATAGCCCTGAGAATCCGCCTGTGCTTCAAACCAGGCTGTGGCGTTGCCGTCGATACAGCCCGCACCGCTCAGCGTCACGTTGCGCGCATCGCGGGCGTAGATCAGCGCCATGCGAGACAGCTCGGCCATGCTTTGCGTTTCGGCGGAGTGGTAATCGCGCGCATTCTGGCTGGCCAGCAGCCGTGCACCCGCCTCAAGATGCAGGGTGAAATTCGACGGCAGCACCAGCGTACCGGTGAGGTAAATTCCCGGCGTGACCACCAGCGTGCCGCCTCCGGCTGCGGCAAGTTGGTCAATTAGGCTTTGGAGTGTGGACGTCACCGGCGTCTGGCCGCTGCGATCGAGGGAGACATTTTCTAATGAGAGTTTCATGTGAATACCTGTCTGCTGTGATGTGACAGGGATTAAACGGGTTTTCTGCGTCGGGTAAGTGGCATGTTTAGCGGGGTTTTGTGGGAAGAGTGAAGAGAGTCACGCCTGTCCGACGCGGCAGGTTGCGCATTTGATCTTGTTCACGTTTTCACCGGTGAGGGAAAAATGAAGTGTGAATGGGATCACGTTTGGCGGGTGGCTGAGGGGGTGAAAAGTGCGTTTCGGTGAGATTTTGGGATGAGAGGGAGGAATGTTGCGGGGTGGGTCACAGATTGGGCGGGGAGTGTGGGATTGGGGGTTGTGCGGCTTGATGCCCTCACCCCGGCCCTCTCCCACTGGGAGAGGGAGAATTACGTCCCCTCACCCTCGAGGGAGAGGGAGAATTAAGTCCTCTCTCCCTCGAGGGTGAAAACCAGCTCCGTGCGGTTCCCTCTCCCTTAGGGAGTGTACGGTCCGGGGACATCATGAACACTTGTTCGGGGACATGGTAGACACTTACAACTAAGGCATACGAACCCGTTTTTGGAGTCGCTTATGCCCTGGGATGCGAGAGATACCATGTCATTACGTACCGAGTTTGTTCTGTTCGCCTCGCAAGACGGGGCGAACATCCGTTCTCTTTGCCGTCACTACGGCATTTCGCCCGCTACTGGCTACAAGTGGCTCGCCCGCTGGTCTGAACACGGCGCTGCCGGCCTGGCTGACCGCTCCCGCGTGCCTCATCATTCGCCGAACCGCTCATCTGACGCCATCACTGACCTGCTGCGCCTGGCGCATGCCCGTCATGAACGCTGGGGCGCGCGCAAGATTAAGCGCTGGCTCGAAGACCAGGGACACAGGATGCCCGCTTTCAGCACTGTCCATAACCTGATGGCCCGTCACGGCCTGCTGCCGGGCACGACACCGGGCATTCCGGCCACCGGCAGCTTTGAGCATGACGCCCCCAACCGCCTCTGGCAGATGGACTTTAAGGGCCACTTTCCCTTTGGGGGCGGGCGCTGCCATCCACTGACCCTGCTCGACGACCACTCCCGTTTTTCCCTCTGTCTGGTGCACTGCGACGATGAGCGCCGGGAGACCGTGCAGTCACAGCTGATTAACGTGTTCAGGCACTACGGGTTGCCGGAGCGGATGACGATGGATAACGGGGCACCGTGGGGCGACACCACCGGAGTCTGGACGGCACTGGAGCTGTGGCTGATGCGCCAGGGTATCCGGGTGGGCCACTCGCGGCCATATCATCCACAGACGCAGGGCAAGCTGGAGCGTTTTCACCGCAGCCTGAAGGCGGAAGTTCTGCAGGGGAAGTGGTTCGCGGACAGGGGTGAGCTGCAGCGTGCCTTTGACCACTGGCGCAACGTCTATAACCTTGAACGGCCGCACACCTCGCTGGATATGGCAGTGCCCGCTTCGCGGTATCAGCCATCAGCGCGGCAGTACAACAGTCACGCTGAACTCCCGGAATACGACGAGGGCGTGATGGTCAGGAAAGTGGATATCAGCGGAAAGCTGAGCCTGAGAGGGGTAACGCTGAAGGCAGGAAAAGCGTTCAGGGGCGAATATGTGGGACTGAAGGAAGGGGCTGAAGATGGCTGTTATGAGGTGTGGTGGTACAGCACGAAAGTGGGGGTGATCGACCTGAAGAAAAAGTCGATCACCATGGGTAAAGGATGTTAAATAGTGTTCACCATGTCCCCGAACACCTGTCTACCATGTCCCCGGACCGTACAGGGAGAGGGTTAGGGTGAGGGGGGAAACCACCACTACAACAGCTCGAACTCGCCCTTGTTCACCCGCGCAGAATCCACGCCGATAAAGACGTTGAACTTGCCCGCTTCCGCATCATATTTCATTTGCTGATTCCAGAACTTCAGCGCATCGACGTCAATCGGGAAGCTCACTGTTTTGGTTTCACCCGGCTTCAGGTCAACCTTCTCAAAGCCGCGCAGCTGTTTCACCGGACGGCTCATGGACGCGGTGACATCCTGAACGTACATCTGAATCACCGTTGCGCCTTCGCGTTTACCGGTGTTGGTCACGTCCACGCTGGCGGTCACTTTGCCGTCACGTTTCATCGTTGGCGTAGACATTTTCACGTCCGACACCTTGAAGGTGGTGTAGCTCAGACCATAACCGAACGGATACAGCGGGCCGTTCGCTTCGTCGAAGTAGCGCGAGGTGTATTTGTTCGGCTTATCCGCGTTATACGGACGACCGGTGTTCAGGTGGCTGTAATAGACCGGAATCTGACCAACGGAACGCGGGAAGGACATCGGCAGTTTGCCCGACGGGTTGTAATCGCCAAACAGCACGTCGGCGATGGCGTTACCGCCTTCAGTTCCGGCGAACCAGGTTTCCAGCAGCGCGTCTGCCTGCTGATCCTCTTTCACCAGCGCCAGTGGACGACCGTTCATCAGCACCAGCACCAGCGGTTTACCGGTCGCTTTCAGGGCGCTAATCAGGTCACGCTGGCTCTGCGGAATGTTGATATCGGTACGGCTCGACGCTTCGTGCGCCATACCCTGCGCTTCGCCGACAACCGCCACGACCACATCAGACTGTTTCGCCGCATTGACCGCTTCGTCGATCATCTCTTGAGGAGAGCGCGGATCGACTTTCACCGCCTCTTCGTACTGGTTCAGGAAGGTAACGATATCTTTGTCGTTGGTGACGTTCGCCCCTTTGGCGTACACCACGTTGCCGTTTTCACCCAGCGCGTTTTTAATACCGGTCAGCACGGTAATGGACTGATCGGCGACACCCGCTGCGGACCAGCTGCCCATCACGTCGCGTTTGCTATCAGCCAGCGGGCCGACCACAGCGACAGTGCCAGATTTTTTCAGCGGCAGGGTTTCGAGGCGGTTTTTCAGCAGTACCAGGCTTTCGCGCGCCACTTCACGGGCATCTTTACGATGCAGGCGGCTTTCGGCGTTGGTATCAACCGGGTCAGAATCTTTCGGCCCTAAGTGGCTATACGGATCGTTAAACAGCCCCATGTCGTATTTTACGTTCAGCACGTGACGGGTGGCGTCATCCAGCTCCGCCATCGTGACTTTGCCGGTTTTCACCAGGTCTGGCAGGTATTTGCTGTAGTACTCGTCGCTCATGCTCATGTTGATCCCGGCTTTGAGCGCCACGCGCACCGCGTCTTCCGGATCAGAGGCGGTACCGTGTTTAATCAGCTCTTTAATCGCGCCGTGATCGGAAACGGTAATACCCTTAAAGCCCCACTGGTCGCGCAGCACATCTTTCAGCAGCCAGGAATCGGAGGTCGCCGGGGTGCCATTGAGGGAATTAAGAGCCACCATCACCGCGCCGCTGCCCGCGTCAAGCCCGGCTTTGTACGGCGGCATGTAGTCGTTGAACAGGCGCTGCGGACTCATATCGACGGTGTTGTACTCTTTCCCGCCCTCCACTGCGCCGTAGGCAGCGAAGTGTTTAACGCTGGTCATCACTGAATAGCGATCCGCCGGGCTTTTACCCTGCATCGCTTCGACCATCGTTTTACCGAGAGTGGCGGTTAAAAAGGTGTCTTCACCAAAGCCTTCAGACGCGCGGCCCCAGCGCGGATCGCGCGAGACATCGACCATCGGTGCCCAGGTCATGTTCAGGCCATCGTCGGCGGCTTCATAGGCCGAAATGCGCCCGACGGTTCTGACCGCATCGAGGTTAAAGGACGAGGCCAACCCCAGGCTGATCGGGAAGACGGTACGCTGGCCGTGCACCACGTCGTAGGCGAAGAAGAGAGGAATTTTCAGGCGGCTGAGCTGCATCACCTGATCCTGCATTTTGCGGATATCTTCCCGGGTGACGGTGTTGAAAATCGCCCCGACCTGGCTCTCTTTGATCATCTCACGGATCGCCTCTTTCGGGTTATCCGGGCCGACGCTTATCAAACGCAGCTGACCGATTTTTTCATCGACCGTCATTTTGGTCAGCAAGTCGGTAACGAAGGCGTCACGGGCTTCCGGGGTTAACGGGTGGTTGCCAAACAGATCTTCAGCCAGCGCGGGTTGCAGCGCCAGGCTTACTGCGACAGCTACAGAACAAAGCCATTTCATGTTGTTGTACTCTCTCATCATCAACCGCCGGAAAACTCGGCCAGACCGTGCGAAAAGCGCAGTGTGCCACAAACCCTTTAAACGTTGCAGGGTTATTCTCTGATTTTTCTCATGAATACTTGTTCGTTTAACAGTTAATCGCGCTATGCTTTACAGCGAGAAATTTGCCCCACCACAAGGAGTGGAAGATGACGTCTGTTCGCACACAAAATAACAACACTTTCATTAACGAACTGTCTCGCCTGGTTGGTCACTCTCACCTGCTGACTGACCCGGAAAAAACCGCCCGCTATCGCAAGGGCTTCCGTTCTGGTCAGGGCGAAGCGCTGGCGGTGGTGTTCCCCGGCACGCTGCTGGAACTGTGGCGCGTCCTCAGCGCCTGCGTCGCCGCCGACAAAATTATTCTGATGCAGGCGGCGAATACCGGCCTGACGGAAGGCTCAACGCCAAACGGCAATGATTACGACCGGGATATCGTCATTATCAGCACCCTGCGCCTCGATAAACTGCATCTGCTGGATAAAGGCGAGCAGGTGCTGGCGTATCCTGGCACCACGCTGTATTCACTGGAAAAAGCGCTCAAGCCTTTCGGTCGTGAGCCGCATTCGGTGATTGGTTCCTCCTGTATTGGCGCGTCGGTGGTTGGCGGGATCTGCAATAACTCCGGCGGTTCGCTGGTGCAGCGCGGCCCGGCGTATACCGAAATGTCGCTGTTTGCGCGTATTGATGAAAACGGCAAGCTCCAGCTGGTGAACCATCTGGGGATCAATCTTGGCGTCACGCCGGAGCAGATCCTCAGCAAGCTCGACGACGAGCGTGTCAACGACGCCGACGTGCAGCACGATGGCCGTCACGCCCACGATCATGATTACGTTGAACGCGTGCGTGATATCGAGGCCGATACCCCAGCACGCTATAACGCTGACCCGGATCGTCTGTTTGAATCCTCCGGCTGCGCGGGCAAACTGGCGGTGTTTGCCGTACGCCTCGACACTTTCCCGGCAGAGAAAAATCAGCAGGTCTTTTATATCGGCACCAACCAGCCGGACGTGCTGACCGAAATCCGTCGCCATATTTTAGGTGAGTTCAAAAATCTGCCGGTGGCGGGCGAGTATATGCACCGCGATATTTACGATATCGCCGAGCGTTACGGAAAAGACACCTTCCTGATGATCGACAAGCTCGGCACCGACAAAATGCCGTTCTTCTTCACCATGAAAGGCCGCGCCGACGCGATGCTCGGTAAAGTGTCGCTGTTCAAACCGCACTTCACCGACCGCTTTATGCAGAAACTCGGCACCGCCTTCCCGGCGCATCTGCCGCCGCGCATGAAAAGCTGGCGCGATAAGTACGAACATCACCTGCTGCTGAAGATGTCGGGCGATGGAATTGCCGAAGCGCAGACCTGGCTAGCGGATTACTTTAAAACTGCCGAAGGCGATTTCTTCGCCTGTACGCCGGAAGAAGGCAGCAAGGCGTTCTTACACCGCTTTGCCGCGGCGGGCGCAGCGATTCGCTACCAGGCGGTTCACGCCGACGAAGTGGAAGATATTCTGGCGCTGGACATCGCCCTGCGTCGTAACGACACCGAATGGTTTGAACATCTGCCGCCGGAAATCGACAGCAAGCTGGTGCATAAACTCTATTATGGCCACTTTATGTGTCACGTTTTCCACCAGGATTACATTGTCAAAAAAGGCGTGGACGCGCATGAGCTGAAAGAACAGATGCTGGAACTGTTGCGCGCGCGCGGGGCGCAATACCCGGCGGAACACAACGTGGGGCATCTGTATGAAGCGCCTGAGACGCTTAAACATTTTTATCGCGAGAATGACCCAACCAATAGCATGAATCCCGGCATTGGTAAGACCACAAAGCACAAATACTGGAAAGAGGCGTCAGATGCAGAGCATGGCGAGACGCAAGCTGCTGATCAAAGAGTAAAGCCCCATTGAAACTGTTGTTAAGCTCTTAACAATCGTACTAGAGTAGTTTCACATCGCCGGAGAAACCTTTCTCCGGCATTTTATTCTGAGGAGCAAGCCCACCATGTCGGCCGTTGATATCTTATCTGCTTGTGAAGTTGAGGTACGAGACGCCCAACCTGACGACGTTCATGCCATTGCCGCGATTTATGCCTGGCATGTGCTCAACGGGCGTGCCTCGTTCGAAGAAGTTCCCCCGACTATTGATGAAATGCGCCAGCGTATGAGCACGATTGCCGCTGACGGTTTACCCTGGCTGGTGGCGCTGTACCGCGGCGTGGTGGTCGGTTATTGCTACGCGGGCCTGTATCGTGTGCGCCCGGCTTATCGCTACACGCTGGAAGAGTCGATTTACGTTGATGCCAGCGCGACGGGGCGTGGCTTTGGCAGTGCATTAATGGACGCACTTATCGCCCGTTGCGAACAAGGTCCGTGGCGACAGATGATTGCCGTGGTCGGTGACGGGCATAACAATGCTGGCTCTCTGCGGTTGCATAAAAAACATGGATTCGAAGTGGCCGGACAGCTCAGAAGTGTGGGGTATAAGAAAGGGAACTGGCGGGATACGCTGATTATGCAGCGTCCGCTGAATGACGGTGACTGGACGCTGCCGGAATAGCTTTTGTGCGGTCTGGTGCCCTCACCCCGGCCCTCTCCCACGGGAGAGGGAGAAAACACTAAAAACGGCAACGAAGTTGCCGTTTTGCTTTGACCTTGTAGGCACAGCGTTTGCCCGGCCTACAAAACCACAACCAACATAACCACAGCAGACGATCAATCGTTTTGCGCGGTTTCCATCTGCGCCGCTTTTTGCTTTTTATAGCTCATCGCCGCCGCAGGAACGGGTGTGACTTTCCCGGTTTCAATCCAGGTGCGTAAACGACTCGCATCAGCAAAGTGGGTGTATTTCCCGAATGCATCCATCACCACCAGCCCGACCGGTTTACCGTTAAAGACGGTGCGCATCACCAGACAGTGACCTGCCGCATTGGTAAAGCCGGTTTTGGTTAACTGAATATTCCAGTTATCGCGATACACCAGATGGTTGGTATTGCGGAACGGCAGCGTGTACGCCGGATTGGAGAAGGTTGCCATCTCTTCGCGCGTGGTGCTGAGCTGGCCGATCAGCGGATACTGTTTGCTGGCCAGCAGAAGCTGCGTCAGGTCCCGTGCGGTCGAGACGTTATGAATCGACAGACCGGTCGGCTCGACAAAACGGGTGTTGGTCATGCCCAGTGATTTGGCTTTCGCATTCATCGCGCGGATAAACGCGTTATATCCGCCCGGATAATGGTGCGCGAGGCTCGCGGCCGCACGGTTTTCCGAGGACATCAGCGCCAGCAGCAGCATATTTTTACGGCTGATTTCGCTGTTCAGACGCACGCGAGAATAGATTCCTTTCATCTCTGGCGTCTGGCTAATATCGACTTTCAGTTTCTCATCCAGCGGCAGTCGTGCATCAAGCACCACCATCGCGGTCATTAATTTGGTAATAGACGCAATCGGACGCACCAGATCCGGATGACTGGAATAGATCACCTTATTGGTATTCAGATCGACAATCATTGCGCTACCGGAGGCAATTTCCGGTTGAGCGGCAGTGGTGACTGCAGTTGTTTTAGCAATCGCTGGCGCGGCAACAGGCACAGCCAGGATCAGCGCAAGGCTAAGCAAAGAAATTCGGAATTTCAGCATGGTGAGACTTCTGATAATTATTCATGCACGTGATGACGTACGCCTCCTGTCACATCGAGCGAAACAGGCTGGCAAAGGCATCATAGCGGCCCTGTTGAGTTGTCGCCAGTGGAGAATCATGAACAGATGCTGCATTGCTGGCATTTACGCCAGCAATGCTTTTACCTCAGAAGAGACGGTAGCCGTAACCCCACAGAATGACCGTGAGTGCCAGCAGCGCCTCCAGCACCAGCACGCCAATGGCGAGAGTTGAACTGGAGAAGCTTAAACCTTCTTCTTTGTTAATGTTGAGGAAGGTCGGAATACCGACGTACAGCAGATAGCCGGTGTAAAACAGCGCGATGGTCCCAATCAGCGCGCACAGCCAGACCAGCGGATAGAGCGCCACGATGCCGCTCATAAACAGCGGTGTCGCCACATATCCGGCGAAGACCATGCACATCGTGAGCGACGGACGCTGCGGATAGTTACGCGCCATCCAGTGAATAACCCGTCCCATCACCGCCACGCCTGCCAGCATCAGTCCGTAGAACACTATCGCCAGCGCCAGCCCGGTCATCCAGGAAAGCTTCACGATAGTGCCATCGCCAAAATTCCAGCCAATTTGTGTTGTGCCTATAAACGCGCAGATCACCGGTACGGCAGCCATGAGCAGGACATGGTGCGTGTAGTGATGCGCGACCGTTTCGTTCTCGCTTCTGATGACATGCATCTCACGATCGGGATGGGAAAACAGCCCCCAGACATGGTTCATACAGCCCCCTCATTGTCGGCCCGTCAGGCGATACCCTAAGTATAATTCAGCTTTAGATTATTTTATGACCAGCAATAAAAATGCCGCTTACGGGCAAATCACGCTGGTTGCCGCGCCATTGATTCACAGGGTGTATGCTTAATAGAGGTTCACAGAGGGAGACAACGCTGACCTTATGGATATCAATAGTCTGATTGAACAATACGGGTATGCGGCGCTGGTGATAGGCAGCGTGGCGGAAGGTGAAACCATTACGCTTCTAGGAGGGGTGGCGGCCCATCAGGGTTTACTCCGTTTTCCGCTGGTGGTGGCCGCCGTGGCGCTCGGCGGGATGATTGGCGATCAACTGCTCTATTTGCTGGGATTACGCTTTGGCCCGACCCTGCTCAAACGTTTCTCAAAGCATCAGAAAAAAATCAACCGCGCCCAGCGGCTGATTCAGCGTCATCCTTACCTGTTTGTTATCGGCACCCGGTTTATGTACGGCTTTCGTATTATCGGTCCGCTGCTGATTGGTGCCAGTCGTTTGCCGCCGAAAATCTTCCTGCCGCTCAACATCATCGGGGCCATTGCCTGGGCGCTGATTTTTACCACGCTTGGGTACGTCGGCGGGGAAGTGATCGGCCCGTGGTTGCACAATTTCGATAAGCATCTGAAGCACTGGATCTGGTTAATCGTGGTGGTGGTCGTGGTGGTAGCCTGGCGACTGTGGCGCAAGCATCGGGATAGTGCGCGGGAGTAAAAGTATCACTCCCGCACGCGTTTAGCTGTGGTGGTATCCGCCGCCCAGCGCGGAGGTGAGTTGCAGCGTGGCATCGACGTACTGCCCTTGCAGCGTCAGCCCGGCGATGTGCTCCTGCAGAGCAGGAATTTTCACTTCGCTGACGCGCGAACCAGCAATGATCCCGGCGTTAAAGCGAGCCTGTGCCTGGGCTACAACGCGCGCGGTATCGGCTTCAATTTTCTGCTGTTGCTGGGTCTTACTGATCAGCGTGTCCACTTCACTGGCTGTGCGAGCGACTTGATTCACCGCATCGACCACCGCTTTGTTGTAATTCGCGACGGACAGATTGCTTTGCGCCTGGGCGATATCCAGATTGGCATTCAGGCGTCCGCTGTCGAAAATCGGCAACGTCAAACCTGCCGTTACGCCCATTTGTTGCGCCGACGAGCGGAACAAATCGCTTAAGTGCAGGGCATCCTGTTGCAGGAACGCCATCAGGTTGACGTCAGGATAAAAGGCCGCCTTCGCCGCATCCACTTCGTTCATAGAGGCTTCGATATACCAGTGCGCTTCCTGCAGATCCGGGCGGCGTGCCAGCAATTCGTAACCGAGCGTCGACGGTAGCGAAGCCTCAGCTTTCGGCAGGTCGTGCGGGGCCAGCTTCATCGACGAGGTGTTGGTCAACGCCTGCAGGCGCGCTTCGATGGCTTTCATTTTCCCGTGGACTTCAGCCATCTGCTCCTCGGTTTTGCTGGCGTTGATATCGGTGACGGCGCCTTCAACAGAAGAGTTGATGCCCTGCTGATACAGCTCGCGATCGACGGCGATGATTGACTCTTGTTCTTGCTTAATGTGGGTGAGCACATTGCCGATGGCGGCCTGCGTTTGCCACTCCCAGTACAAACGCGCCACGCTGCTGGCGAGCAGCTGCCGGGTCTGTTCCATCTCCGCTTTCTGCGCGTTGACTTTGCCAATGCGTGCCTCGACCTGAGAGCGGTTTTTCCCCCACAGATCCAAATCCCAGCCCGCGGTCAGGCCAAAGGTACCGTTGGTGTACCACGGCCCTGTAGTGCCCGCCGCTGGATCGGTGAAGGCAAACGGACCCATCAGCCCTTCAGCTGACATTTTTTGCCGCTCGGCATCAGCAGAGAAATCAACCTGAGGACCACCCGCTGCCATTGCCATTTTGGCCTGTGCTTCTGCCAGCGCGATACGCTGATGCGCGATCTGCATATCCGGCGCATCGGCCTGCGCTTTCGCAATCAGGGAATCCAGCTCAGGGTCGTGGAAATCTTTCCACCATTCGTTTTTGGGCCACTGGGTATGGCTAAACTGAGTGCTGATTTGGGTCACTGGCGATTGCGGTTTCAGTGAAGCCGCAGTGTCGTGGCCAGGAGCACACGCCACAAGAAGTAAAGAGAGAGGTAAACTCAAAGAATAAATAATTGAACGTTTCATCACGCCATTCACGCAAAATAGAAAGACGCAAATTACGCCTGATGCTTTTCTTTTTTTTAGTAACCCGTGGCAACCCGCACTTTGAAACACACGCACATAATCAGAAAAATATTTCCCTTATGAATTAATCGATTGCATTCATTCATCGCACTGATTATTTGAGTGCGCCGTCAGGCTGCTACACTTTAAGTGATTTGATTTCTATGGCGAAGTAGAGAGGGCGAAGGGAATGAAAATACTACTGTGGGTTATTCTGATTATTTTCCTGATTGGTTTATTGGTTGTGACAGGCGTCTTTAAAATGATTTTCTGAGGGTCACCCGACAGGCTTTGGCCTGTCGGGGCAAGATTATTTGGACTGAATGACCCGCGCAATCTCCGCCGACGTTTGCAGAGTGCGAATCTCCTGAAATAACGTCAGCGCTTCGGCGTATTCTTTGCGTAAATAACTCAGCCACTGCTTAATACGCGCCACATGATATAGCCCGGTATCGCCCTGCTTTTCCAGACGAGAATATTTTTGCAGCAGCGTGACCACGTCAGGCCAGGGCATACGCGGTTCATTGTACTTAATCACCCGGCTCAGATTGGGCACATTGAGCGCGCCGCGACCGATCATTACCGACTCGCAGCCCGTTTCTTTGATGCACGCCTGCGCGCTTTCGTAGTCCCAGATTTCGCCGTTGGCGATTACCGGAATAGAGAGTCGCTGGCGGATTTCGCCGATCGCCTGCCAGTTAATACGCTCGGCTTTGTAGCCGTCATCTTTGGTTCGCCCATGAACGGCCAGCTCTGTGGCTCCGGCCTGCTGTACCGCATCGGCAATTTCGAACTGGCGATCGCTACTGTCCCAGCCCAGGCGTACTTTCACCGTGACCGGTAAATGGGCTGGCACCGCCTCGCGCATTGCTTTCGCGCCACGATAAATGAGTTCAGGATCTTTGAGGAGCGTCGCCCCACCGCCGCTGCCGTTGACCATTTTCGACGGGCAGCCGCAGTTGAGATCCACACCGTATGAACCCAGTTCAACGGCGCGGGCGGCATTTTCCGCCAGCCACTCAGGGTATTGTCCCAATAGCTGAATGCGTACCAGCGTGCCGGATGAGGTGCGGCTCTGGCGATGCAGCTCCGGGCAGAGTCGGTAAAACGACTTTACTGGCAATAGCATATCGACCACCCGCAAAAACTCGGTGATGCAGAGATCGTAATCGTTAACCTCGGTCAGCAGCTCGCGCACTAATGAGTCGAGCACGCCTTCCATCGGCGCCAGTAAAACACGCATTCTCAGTACCTGTGAAAAAAGACGCGCTATAGTAGCCGCTCTCTACAGGCGTGCAAAGGCTTTAACGCGAGTCTATCTCACAAACCAGTAGGCCAATATGCCCAATACGATAACAATGAGTATCGTGAAAGCCGGCCCCATTGCGAAGGCATACCAGTTCAGGTCTTCTTCTTTTTTTATATCATTGAAACGCACCAGGGCGCTTGCGGCATCCAACGCCGTAACCTCTTCAAACTGCTGTTCATAGCCCTGCTCTTTCAGAAGCGAAGCGGCCTCCGCGTTACGTTTCTCCACTGCCGAAATCTGTGTTCCCTTTTTGAAAAAAATGAAATCTTTCACCGGAATCTCCTGACCACGATAATGCCTTTTATCATATCATCGCTTCAAAAATAGTCACCGCAACTACACTGTTTTAACTGGCTTTTACTGTGAATGCTGTGGAAATGCCTAACGTTCCAAAAAGGAATGTCTGGTATGCTCAAATTTCATGTTGTGATCCGTAGCACGTTTCTATGTTTAATTGTATGATGAATGCGTTCCATCAAGGACTTTCACCATGACCAAAACATTCAATACCCTCTGGCAGTACCTGCGTGCATTTGTGCTGATTTATGCCTGCCTTTACGCCGGGATTTTCATCGCCTCCCTGCTGCCTATCATCATACCTGGCAGTATTATCGGGATGCTGATTCTGTTTTTGCTGCTGGCGCTGCAAATCCTGCCCGCTAAATGGGTCAATCCCGGCTGCTACGTGCTGATCCGCTATATGGCGCTGCTGTTTGTGCCTATTGGTGTCGGGGTGATGCAATATTACGATCTGCTTAAAGCCCAGTACGGCCCGATTCTGGTCTCATGTGCGGTGAGTACGCTGGTGGTGTTCCTGGTGGTGAGCTGGAGCTCGCATCTGGTGCACGGCGAACGCAAAGTCATTGGGCAAAAAGGGACTAAAGAATGATAGCCAATATCTGGTGGTCGCTGCCGTTGACCCTGGTGGTGTTTTTCGCTGCGCGTAAACTTGCGGCCCGCTTTAAGATGGCGTTGCTCAATCCGCTGCTCATTGCCATGGTGGTCATTATTCCGTTCCTGCTGTTCACCGGTATTCCTTATGAGCGCTATTTTGCCGGTAGCAAGATTCTGAACGATTTACTCCAGCCTGCCGTTGTGGCACTGGCGTTCCCGCTGTATGAGCAATTGCATCAAATCCGCGCACGCTGGAAGTCAATCATCACCATTTGCCTGATTGGCAGCGTGGTGGCAATGGTCACTGGCACGTCAGTGGCGCTGCTGATGGGCGCATCTCCGCAAATTGCCGCCTCTATTCTGCCGAAATCCGTGACCACACCCATTGCAATGGCCGTTGGCGGCAGCATCGGCGGGATACCGGCGATCAGCGCCATGTGCGTTATTTTTGTCGGTATTTTAGGCGCGGTGTTTGGTCATACTTTGCTAAATTTAATGCGTATCCGGACCAAAGCTGCGCGCGGCCTGGCGATGGGTACCGCTTCGCACGCCCTTGGCACTGCGCGCTGTGCTGAACTGGATTATCAGGAAGGCGCGTTCAGTTCGCTGGCGCTGGTGATTTGCGGGATCATGACTTCGCTCATCGCTCCCTTCCTGTTCCCAATTATTCTGGCGATCGTTGGCTAAAATTTGCGATGTGTCGCGCAAATTTCATTTTGTTTTCATAAGTTGCATACATAATGAGAAGTGGATCACATATAAAGCCCTGATGGCTCCGTACACTACCGATCCATTAACCTTTATGAGGCATTGCCATGCACCCACGTTTTCAAACTGCTTTTGCCCAGTTAGCAGAGAATTTGCAATCAGCCCTGGCTCCGGTTCTGGCGGATACGCACTTCCCCGCCTTGCTGAGCGCAGAGCAGGTCACGACGCTTAAACAGGCAACGGGACTGGACGAAGACGCGCTGGCTTTCGCACTGCTGCCGCTGGCTGCCGCCTGCGCCAGAGCCGATCTCTCCCATTTTAACGTTGGTGCCATTGCGCGCGGCGTGAGCGGGACCTGGTATTTCGGCGGGAACATGGAGTTCCTGGGTGCGACCATGCAACAGACCGTCCACGCCGAACAAAGCGCCATCAGCCATGCCTGGCTGCGCGGTGAAAAAGCGCTGCAGGCCATCACCGTGAACTACACTCCTTGCGGCCACTGCCGCCAGTTTATGAATGAGCTGAACAGCGGTTTGCAACTGCGCATCAATCTGCCTGGCCGTGAGCCACATACGCTGGGTGACTATCTGCCGGATGCCTTTGGCCCGAAAGATCTGGATATCAAAACTCTGCTGATGGATGACCAGGATCACGGCTACGCTTTGACAGGTGATGCGCTGTCCCAGGCCGCAATCGCTGCGGCGAACAAAAGCCACACCCCTTACAGCAAATCACCGAGCGGCGTGGCGCTGGAGCTGCGTGATGGGCAAATTTTCTCCGGGAGCTACGCTGAAAACGCCGCCTTCAACCCAACGCTGCCACCGCTGCAAGGCGCACTGAATCTGCTGAGCCTGAACGGGTACGACTATCCGGATATTCAGCGCGCGATTCTGGCTGAAATTGCCGATGCGCCGTTGATCCAGTGGGACGCCACCGCCGCCACGCTGAAAGCGCTGGGCTGTAACAGCATCGACCGGACATTGCTGGCGTAATTATCCTGTGCGGGCAGAAATGCCCGCTCTGCTGATGAAAATCCCCCCAATCAAACCGCTGTTTCTTGCGCTTACCAGGCGGGTAAAGTAGCCTGAGTGAAATTTCCCTTCACGGAACGAGCCATCTTCATGTTAAAGCGCGTGTTTTACAGCCTGTTTGTCCTGGTCGGCATTCTGCTGTTGACTGCACTTGGCCTCGACCGTTGGATGAGCTGGAAAACCGCCCCTTACATCTTTGATGATCTGCAGGATTTACCTTATCGCCAGGTCGGCGTGGTGCTGGGTACCGCCAAGTATTACCGTACTGGCGTTATTAATCAGTATTATCGCTACCGCATTCAGGGCGCGCTTAACGCCTATAACAGCGGAAAGGTCAATTACCTGCTGCTGAGTGGCGATAACGCCCAACAAAGTTATAACGAGCCGATGACCATGCGAAAGGATTTGATTGCCGCAGGTGTCGATCCGGCAGATATCGTGCTCGACTACGCCGGATTCCGTACCCTGGATTCCATCGTCCGCACGCGCAAGGTCTTTGATACCAACGATTTTATTATTATCACCCAGCGCTTCCACTGCGAACGGGCACTGTTTATCGCCCTGCACATGGGCATTCAGGCCCAGTGTTATGCCGTTCCCTCACCGAAAGATATGTGGAGCGTTCGGGTACGTGAATTTGGCGCCCGCTTTGGCGCGCTGGCCGATCTCTATCTGTTCAAACGTGAACCGCGTTTCCTCGGCCCGTTAGTTCCGATTCCGGCGATGCATCAGGTGCCTGAAGATGCGCAGGATTATCCAGCGGTGACGCCGGAACAGCTTCTTGAATTGCAAAAGAAAGAGAAAAAATAAGTCATTTTTATATTTTCTTTATAGTAGTGAGTGGCATTTTTACAGCCCGTTTATATCTTAAAATAAACGGCTATTTTATGCTGGATTCATCGCCATCACGGCCTCACTGAAGCGCAATTATGAACTCCATCATCAGTACTTTATTTCTGAAAAATATCCGCTCATATCTTAATTTCCCGGTCGCATCTCTGCCCGGTTATTTACAGTCGGAAGTTAACGATTATTTAAGTGATTATCCACTGACTCAACATGTGGATGTTTATCTTTATGACATCAATGGCACGATGCGCGGAAAACGTCTTTCTGTTGAGAGTCTTTTTACGCTTTCAAAAGGATGTTATTTTCCGCTTTCCGTCTATTCGATGGATCAGAAAGGCAAGGTTTCGTGTCATTCCCCAGCACAACCCCTTCATGACGAACCCGATCACCTGTGCCTGCCAGTGCCGGGCACGCTGCGCCCTTCGCCTCAGGACCCCTTGCATACCGCGCAGATCCTGCTGACGATGACCGACAACCATCAGGCTCCGTGTCAGCTGGAACCGCGCGTTATTCTCCAGAACGTGCTTTCGCGCTTTCATCAGCATGGGCTTTATCCGGTGGTCGCCCCCGAAATTGAGTTTTATCTCTCCAGCCCGCAGCCAGAGGATATCCGCGGCCAGGGATGTTTTAATATGGAGAATTCCACAGCCCGTAGCGCCGTTTTTAATGACCTTGAGCAGCTCGCGCAGGTTCAGCAAATCCCGCTGACCGGTATTGTGGCAGAGGCCGAATCTGGCCAGTTTGAACTGAATCTTAAGCACAGTTCCCGCATCTTAGAAGCCTGTGATAACGTGCTGGCCTTGCGCCGCCTGACGCGTTATGTCGCTGAAAAACAGGGTCTTAAAGCCAACTTTATGGCGAAACCCTACAGCCTACAGTCTGGCAATGGTCTGCATTTTCACTTCAGTTTGCAGGATGTACACGGAGAAAACGTGTTTGCCTCCTCCGCCGATGAGCTCAACAGCATGATGCGCCTGTGTATTGCCGGTCAGCTGGCGCTGATGCCTGCTTCGGTAGCCATCCTCGCGCCCGGTGTGAACGCGTTTCGCCGTCTGCGCAAGAACCTCGATGAGCCCCTGTTTAACTCATGGGGATATAACAACCGCTCCGCCGCCCTGCGTATTCCGTGCTCTGACGAGGGAAACCGACGCATCGAATATCGTCTTGCAGGCGCCGATGCCAACCCCTATCTGGTGGTCGCGACCATTCTCACCGGCATGTTGTACGGACTGGAGTGCTTCGACGAGCACGACCTTGCCGACCCGCAGAACGCCGCCCCGGCCCTGCCACTGTTTCAGCAGCAGGCCATCGAACAGTTTGCCCAGTGTCAGTATCTGACCGACAGCCTGGGACATGCGTTTTCGCAGCAGTGGATCGCCTGCAAACTGTCGGAATTAGCCTGGTTCGAAAGTATCGTGACAGAGGAAGAATCCACCCTGAGTTAATTCCGTTCTGGAATATCATTTCCCCGAGGCCAGATTCGCTGGATATATTATGTCTACGTTGATTATTGTTTCGAACCGTTGCATTACGCGAAAGACGACATTTACCGATCCGCTACTGGACGTTCTGGAAAAAATAGCCATTAATTATTCCGCTAAATGGTACGGATGGGACGGTGAAATAGAGACCAGCCGAAAAGGACCACAACGAAGCCGCCATGATATTAATACTTTTACCGTATATAGCAGACCGTTTTCCGCCAACGAATACGAGAATGGATATCACGGATACATCCATAAAGTCTTGTGGCCGGTATTTCACAATCGCCCCGACCTTGCGGAATATCAAAAAGAGTATTTCACGACCTATAAAATGAATGCGCAAAACGTCGCAGAGGATATCGCGCACGATCTCCGCGATGAAGAGATTATCTGGGTGCATGATTACCATTTGCTCCCGGTGGGCAAAATGCTGCGTGATGGAGGGCATCACAATCTGAGCGGTTTTTTCCTGCATCAACCCTTCCCGCCGGGTGACGTCCTGCGCAGCATCCCGGAGCATAACTGGCTGGTGCACGCGTTACTGGAGTATGACGTGATTGGCTTTCAGTCGAGCGCCGACGTCAGTAATTTTCTGACCTACGTGCTGCGATACCATCGGGTCACACGTCTGGCACCTGACCTTATTCAGCTCAATGGCAAAACCATCCGCATCGGCATTTTCCCCTGCGGGATTGTGGCTGATGCTCAGAACGTGGCACCGCCCATACATCGTCAGGTTGATGACTATCCACGTCAGATAATTATCAGCAACGATGTGATCAGCGATATTAGCGGTATTCATTACCGGCTGGATGCGATGCGAACCTTTTTGAACCACCATCCGCAGTACATCCGCAATGTCAGTTTGCTACAGATATCCGATCCGTCGCGTGAATATCCTCGTTCGACCAGCAATCTCTGTACGCGTCTGGAAAGGTTTTGCGGTGAGTTAAACGGCCAGTACGGTGATTTTTCGTGGTATCCGGTGAATTACATCCACAACACCCTGTGCAGCCAGAAGTTGATTCAGGAGCTGTACGCCAAAGCCCAGGTGGCGCTGTTTACACCACTATCGGAAGGCACCAGCCTGAGCGCCAAGGCCTTTATCCTGGCGCAGGATGTCGACGATCCTGGCGTGCTGATCCTCTCGATGTTTAGCGGTGCGGCGGAACAACTGAGCGAAGCGATTATTGTTAATCCCTACGATGCCAACGAAACCAGCGATGCTCTGCACTCTGCGCTCTCGATGCCGCTGCATGAGCGCAAACGGCGTCACGGATTGATGCTGAAGAAGGTTCTGCGCTACGACAGCCTGTGGTGGGGGCGAACCTTTATTGAGGCGCTGGAGGATAAAACCCGGCCTGCGGCACCGGTGTTCATAACTTCCCATTACGGCGTTTTCACGCCGCAAAAACTCTACTAAATAAAAAGGCCCGCTGAGTCAGCGGGCCTCATAAGCGTCGTGAAGATTACTTCTTACGCGCGTATTTCAGTGAATCCAGGGCGACGGCGAAGATGATGATCGCGCCCTTGATAATGTACTGCCAGTACGGGTTCACGCCGATGTAGGTCAAACCGTAGTTGATAACGGTGAAGATGATAACACCGGTCACCACGCCGACTACGGTACCCACACCGCCGCTGAAGGACACGCCGCCCACCACGCAGGCTGCAATCGCATCCAGTTCATACATAAAGCCGAGGTTGTTGGTCGCCGAGCCGATACGGCCTGCTTCGAGCAAACCACCGAAGGCATAGAACACGCCGGACAGGGCATAAATCATGAGCAGGTTCAGAGCCACGTTCACGCCAGATACTTTTGCCGCTTCCGGGTTACCGCCGATAGCGAAGATGTTTTTACCGAAGCGGGTTTTGTTCCACAGTACCCAGACAAAACCGACGGCGATCAGCGCGTAGAAGGTGATGTAGGAAAGGCGGAAACTGCCCAGCGCCACAAAACCTTGCGCGAACGTCGAGAAGCCACTGTCGAAGCCTGAAATCGGCGATGCGCCGACGAAGTCGTAGTACAGGGAGTTGATGCCGTAAACGATAATCATCGTGCCCAGCGTGGTGATAAACGGCGTCACGTTCAGGTAGGCGATGATAATACCGTTGATCAGACCGATGATGGCGCCAACCACGCAGACAATCAGCACGACGACGATGATCGGCATGGTCGCCATTTCCGGGAACACCTTGTTGGCGTTCTCCATCGACTGCAAGAGCGTGGCCGCGACAACCGCTGCCAGACCGACCTGACGCCCGGCTGACAGGTCAGTACCCTGAGTCACAATCAGCCCGGCTACCCCGAGGGCGATGATGATACGCACTGAGGACTGGGTCAGAATGTTACTCAAGTTAAGCAAACTTAAGAACGTAGGGTCCTGGAAAATAATAATGGCCAGCAACACTAAAAGAACAACGTAAATACCGCCTTCTTTCAGATAAGTGAGAAAACTCTTTTTATTTAGCGCACTCATGAGGAGCCCCTGATCTTAAAGGTGCAAAGACGCAAGACGGAGAATTTCGTTTTGCGTTGTCGTTTTGGTGTCAACAATTCCGGCAACGAGACCATTGCTCATAACCAGAATACGATCTGTGATCCCTAACAATTCCGGCATTTCGGAAGAAATAATAATGATCCCTTTATTCTTTTTCGCCAGTTCAGCAATCAGCTGATAGATTTCAAATTTTGCACCTACGTCAATACCACGAGTCGGTTCATCAAGCATTAAAATTTCTGGTTGGGTTAATAGCCAGCGACCAATAATAACCTTTTGCTGGTTACCGCCGGAAAGTGAGCCAATTTGCGTTTGATGTCCCGGCGTTTTCACACGCATTGAATCGATAACCCACTGGGTATCACTTTTCATGCGGGAAGTATCCAAAAGACCGACTTTATTTTTATAGTTCCGAATATTAGAAATTAACGAGTTAAAATTAATATCCAGATAAGCATAAATCCCCGTTGAGCGGCGCTCTTCGGTCACCAGGGCGAAACCGTGATTAATGGCTTCATTGGCGTTGTGATTATTAATTTTCTTACCATGCAGCGTAATCGTACCCGCAACTTTTTCACGGATACCAAACAGGGTTTCCACGATATCGGTACGTTTTGCACCGACCAGGCCCGCGATGCCCAGAATTTCGCCTTTGTGCAAATCGAAAGACACATCACGAATAGACGGCTGGCGCAGGGATGTGAGGTTACGCACTTCAAGAATCACTTCACCCGGCTTGTTCTCTTTATCCGGGAAGCGCTGGTTCAGGGAACGGCCCACCATCATCGCGATGATCTTGTCCATATCCAGCCCTTCAAGGGGCTGAGTGGTGATCCACTGACCGTCACGCAGAATGGTGATTTCATCGCACAGCTGGAAGATTTCTTCCATTTTGTGCGAGATATAAACGATGCCACAGCCGCGCTCTTTCAGCTTACGGATAATGGTGAAAAGGTGATTAACCTCTTTTTCCGTCAGTGATGAGGTCGGCTCATCCATAATCACGATTTTCGCGTTATAGGAGAAGGCCTTGGCAATTTCGATCATCTGCATTTGTGAAACGGATAACGTGCCTACGCGTGCGCGCGGGTCGATATCAATATCCAGTTCATCAAAAATCGCTTTCGTATCACGATACATTTTGTCCTGATCGACAAATACGCCTTTGGTTGGATAACGACCCAACCACATATTGTCCATAACAGAACGTTGAAGCACCAGGTTTAATTCCTGGTGAACCATCGAAATACCATTCTCCAGTGCTTCCTTAGCGGAATGGAAGTCGATCTCTTTCCCCTGAAAAAGAATGCTACCAGAATCTTTTTGATAGATTCCAAAAAGGCATTTTAATAATGTCGATTTACCTGCACCGTTCTCTCCCATCAACGCATGAATAGAGTGAGGACGTACTTTTAAATTAACATTGTCGAGAGCCTTAACGCCCGGAAAAGACTTGTTAATACCGCTCATTTCTAACAAGAATTCACCTGAGGACTGAGTATTTGTGCTGACCATAATTATACCTTGACGGCCTCGCATATCGCGTTATAAAAGGGCGCAACGAATTGCGCCCTGTGAGAACAGGCAATATCTAACTTATTTACCGATAAACTCAGCCAGGTTTGACTGGTCTACGCCCACGTAAGGTACGCGAACAATTTTGTTCTCGATTTTCCAGGTAGTGCCTTCTGCCGCTGCTTTACCATCGGCCAGGTTTTTCGCCAGATCGAAGGTCGCTTTCGCCTGGTTGTTGGCATCGTTCAGAACGGTACCGGCCATTGCGCCAGATTTAACCAGTGCCAGCGCTTCTGGCAGTGCATCCACGCCGAAGACCGGAATAGAGGATTTATTGTGTGCTTTCAGCGCTTCAACTGCACCCATTGCCATCGCATCGTTGTTGGCGATAACCACTTCGATTTTGTTAGCATTCGGGCCAGACAGCCATGCGTCCATCTTATCTTTCGCCTGAGCGGTATCCCACATTGCAGTGTCTAATGCCAGCTGCTGGGTTTTCAGACCTTTGTCGTTCAACTCTTTGATAACATATGTGGTACGCGCTTCAGCATCCGGATGGCCCGGCTCGCCTTTCAGCAGCACGAACTGAATCTGACCGTCTTTGTTCAGGTCCCAGTTTGGGTTAGCAGCCCAGTGTTTTGCGATCAGATCGCCCTGGATAATACCGGACTCTTTGGAATCAGTACCGACGTAGAAGGCTTTGTCATAGCTGTCCAGCGCTTTGCGGGATGGCTCTTTGTTGAAGAATACGATTGGCACATTCTGGCCACGCGCTTTCTCAATCACTGTACCTGCTGCAGCCGGGTCAACCAGGTTAATGGCCAGGGCTTTCACACCTTTCGCCAGCAGAACGTCGATCTGGTCGTTCTGTTTGGACTGGTCGTTCTGGGAGTCATTCATCAGCAGCTGAACATCTGGCGCTGCTTTAGCATCTTTCTCGATAGCTTTACGCACAACAGACATGAAGTTGTCGTCGTATTTATAGATTGTCACACCAATACGGGTATCCGCAGCGTGCGCAGCCGCACCAAAAAGCATGCTTGCCATAACAGCAGACAGAGTCAAAACCTTCTTATTCATGGTATCTCCGGTTTTTTTTATGCAGGGTAGTTCTTGTGAATAACGGTCGGCGGGCAGATGTTAAGAAAACGTTACTGACAGCCGAAGTTCACTTATAAAATTTCTATCTTCCGTGTTCGGTAACGCTCCAGTAATGCGTTTTATTGGTTGTTTGTGGCACTTTGGCTATAGTGAAAGTGATTAATCACCGTTACATAGCGTTTCAGTCCCTAAAACGCTGACATCATAGTCAGCGGATTGTTAAGATACTGTGAATTTACTCACAGATTGAAAACGGTTACATCACCCAACATAATCAGTTAGTGATCGGAGCCACAATTTGCCGAACAGCAACCGAATGGCGACGCACTAAAGTCGGCATGAAACAGTGTGTTGCGCTGAGATCCTGCTGCCCTGCGGCCCCTTGTAACGCCAGTTCAGTGGCCAGGCGAGCCATTGACGCAATCGGGTAACGCACGGTGGTAAGCTGCGGGTCGGTGTAACGGGCAATCGGGATATCATCGAAACCAATCAATGACAGATGCTGCGGCACGGCAATGCCGTTGTCTTTCAGGGCGGTCAACGCACCGGCGGCCATGCTGTCATTGTAGGCAAAGACGGCGGTCAGTTGCAGGTTACGTCCGAGCAGTTCAACCATTGCGGCCTCCCCTCCCGGCATATCAGGCGATCCAGTGCCAATCCAGCTGTCAGCGGGCGAAATTCCGGCTTCTTTCAGAGCATTTTGCCACCCTTCCCGGCGCATATCGTCATCTTCAATATGATGGCTGGACGCCAGATAGCCGATGCGCTGATGGCCGTTGTTGAGCAACATACGCGTCGCCATCATCGCCCCGCTGACATTATCCAGCGTCACGCAGCGATGGGCGTAACCCGGCACCACACGGTTGATGAGCACCATTCCGGGGATTTGGTCCATAAACCCAGCCAACTCCTCATCGCTGAGCGCTTTTGAATGGACGATCAGGGCGTTACATCGCTGGCGAATCAGCACCTCAATGGCATGACGCTCTTTTTCAGCCTCGTGATAGCTGTTACCGATCAGCACATATTTATGGTGCTGCTGGGCGACAACGTCCACGGCTTTGACCAGCGCACCAAAAAAGGCATCTGACACGTCCATCACCACCACGCCAATGGTGTCACTCACCTGGGTGGCGAGAGCCTGGGCGTTAGCATTCGGGCGATAGCCGAGTTGCGTCACCGCCTTCATCACAGTTTCACGAGTTTCAGGACTCACCAGCGCGCTGTTGTTCAGTACGCGGGAGACAGTGGCGACAGATACACCCGCGATGCGGGCTACGTCACGAATGGTGATCATATTCACCATCCTTATATGGATTGCAGCAACTCACAGACACCCCCTGTGTTTAGCAAGGAGGCTATTCTGGCAGTGACGAAGAGGGGACTACGTGAAGAAGGTCACACAGATGAAAACGGTTACATCCGTTTTGTTAATGATTGTGATCCAGATCGTTATCTGGATGTATTACTCAATGATACACCTGAAGCACGTGCGGTTAATTGACGCCACAGCCATTCCAGCGGGCCCTGGCGGAAAAAGCGCAGCCAGATAACAGAAAACACCATGTTTATCCCCCAGACCGGAATAACAAATGCCAGCAGCTGGAGTCGGTCGAATTTCATAAACAGACCGAATCGATAGAAAAGCGTGGTGCAAATGAGCGTTTGCAGCAGGTAATTGCTCAATGCCATTCGGCCCACACACGCCACGGCAGCCACCACCTTGAAGCGCGCCATCTGCGGCCAGAAGCCGTAAATCAACGCCGCATAGCCGATAGTCTGAAACGGTGCACTTAACTCGCGCGGGGCCTGTAGCAGGAAGGCACACCAGCGATAATCCCAGTCCAGCACCCACTGCGCGACAACCGCGGGAAGATTAATGACGACGCCAATGCACACCAGGGCAGCCCCCGTCCGGCGATAATGAGAGAGACTAAACTCCCCTTTCAGCCAACCGGTTCGCATCAGCGCCGCGCCCATCAACATCATCCCGGCCAGCTGCCAGCCATACTGTGCACCCAGCGCGATCAGGTTATCGCCGAGCATATCGGCACGATTGCTGACGGCTTCGACACCACCTTTGAGTTTCCAGAACTGTTCATACTGAAGATTCGCGGCATCCGGTATCCACGACCGATTGGTCGCTCCGCCAGAAATCATCCCCAGCAGCAACAACACGCCGATACCGATGAGATACAGAATGACGCCGGTATTGAACAGATTTTTCACGTCGTGCGCGTCACGAATCATTCGCCAGCAAATCAGACCCACTAATCCATAAGCCAGCAAAATATCGCCGTCCCAGAAAAACAGACCGTGGATAAACCCGAGTAAAACGAGCAGCGTCAGGCGAGACTGGATCCAACGCTTGCCGCGTTTGAGCAGCAGCTGCAGCCCTGCGCCGAAGAGGAGTGCAAAAAGAGTGAGGAATTTAACTTGTGCGAAAAGGTCGAGGATTGCCCACGTCCAGGCGTCGCTGCGGGTGATTTCGCCATACCAGGCAGGGTTGAGATACGCCGCTTTTGGCAGACCAAACGCGGCGATATTCAGCAGCAGGATACCGAGGATGGCAACGCCACGTACAAAATCCAGCGTGACATTACGCTCCATTTATCCTGCCCTGTAATTAGTTGTGGTGACGCACGGCGCGCAGAAACTCCTGGCGAGTATTCTGGCTGGATTTAAACAGACCACCCAGCGACGTAGTCGTGGTCGCGCTGGTTGCATCACGAACGCCACGCGCTTTCACGCAATAATGGACGGCATCAATGGATACAGCCACATTGTTGGTGCCGAGCAGCGTTTGCAGCGCCGTCAGGATCTGCTGTGTCAGACGTTCCTGAACCTGCGGACGCTGGGCGAAGAACTGCACAATGCGGTTGATCTTCGACAGACCAATCACCGTATCTTTCGGGATATAGGCCACGGTGGCTTTACCGTCGATGGTCACAAAATGATGTTCGCAGGTGCTGGTCAGCGTGATATCGCGCACGGTCACCATTTCATCAACCTTCATCTTGTTTTCGATGACGGTGATTTTTGGGAAGTTGGCGTAATCCAGGCCGGAGAAAATCTCATCGACATACATTTTTGCAATGCGATTCGGCGTTTCCATCAGGCTGTCATCGCTCAGATCGAGATTCAGCAACTGCATGATCTCGGTCATGTGCCCGGAAATAAGACGTTTGCGTGTTTCTTTGTCCAGTTCATTAACGGGCGGACGCAGCGGGGTTTCAAGACCACGCGCGACTAACGCTTCATGAACGAGAGCGGCTTCTTTACTGAGTGATGGCATTATTGTCTCCTGCAGGTGTGGCTGCCTTTTGCCCTCTTTGAAGCAAAAGTGTGCGCTCATTGTGCGTGAGGCGGCGCACATAATCCAGTATTCACGGCGATTATTATTGCAATTGTTGCTGCCTTTCGGCTTGTCGATCCCAGACCAATGCCCCCCCGACGATCAGCGCGACACCCGCAAGGCCCAGCGCGGGTTCAAGCTGATGGGTGAGCCAGGTCGATATCGCCGACGTGACCGGGCCAACCAACTGGCCCAGCGCATACCCGGTGGTCAGTAACCCGGCCATGTAACGGGTGTGATTCGGCGCAAGTTCGCGCCCACACAGAAGGGACAACTGAACGGCGCACAGGAATCCACCACCGACCAAGAGCGCCCCTGTAACCAGCCCACTGATTCCCGGCATCAGCCAGGCGGCAAAGACGCCCACCCCTTGTAACCACAGCACTATCGACAGGCGGCGGTTCGACGTTGAAACATGGCGCAGGGCAATGCTTAACGCAATGCCAGCCACGGCAGCTGCACCAAACACTGGCCAGACAAACTGCGCAAACAGGCTACCGGGGAAGCGCACCGCCGCCATCTGCGATAAAAAAGTGGCGGGCAGAATGTAGCCAAACCCTGCCAGACTGTAGCTCCAGACCAGGCGACGTAAATCAGGGGTCAAGACCAGCGGTTCCGGCGTGGTGCCAGGGCGATGCAACTGCCCACCACGCGGGAGATAACGCGCCACCAGCACAATTAATATCAGCGCCAGCACGCCGTAAATCTGCCACGCCGCTCCGGCTGAAAGCGAACGCGCCTGAATGTAAACCGCCAGCAGGCCGCTGAGCGCAATCCCCGCCCCCGGCCCGGCAAAGACTGCCGCGCTGAGTCCCGGCTTGCCGTAGTGCGCCAGCCGTTCGTTGGTCCACGCGGCAATCAGTACCATCGACCAGCCGCTCATGCAGCCGATCACGAATCGAATCAGGCCGTGAATAACAGCGTTATCCGCCACGGCTGACAGCAGCGTCAGTGCCACTGCGCCAAAAATCCCGAGGTACAGACGCCCTTCGACAAACCGGTGCGCACGCATGGCATCCCACGCGCCGACCAGATAGCCCAGATAGTTCATGGCGGCCACCAGCCCGGCGCTGGTTAGCGTCAGTTGTCCAGCCGCAATCATCAGTGGAACCTGCGGCGTAAAGGCAAAACGCCCTATCCCCATCGCTACCACTAACACCACAAATCCGCTGAGCGCGATACGCAGCGCCATGATTGCCTCAATTGTTAAAATTTAGTTAATTCATGATGCAACATCTGACGTTTGAGCGGAAGTGAAAGTTACTCACAGGTGAATGAATAATCTGTATTATGGATTGAGTGAATATCAATACCTATCAGGAGCCTTGCATGGAACTGCTCGAAGAGCACCGTTGTTTTGAAGGTCGGCAGCAGCGCTGGCGGCACGACTCCACCACGCTAAATTGCGCCATGACGTTTAGCATTTTCCTCCCGCCGACGGCAGAAAATGTTAAACCGCCGGTGTTGTACTGGCTTTCCGGTCTCACCTGTAACGATGAAAACTTCACCACTAAAGCAGGGGCACAGCGCGTGGCCGCCGAATTAGGCATTGCGCTGGTGATGCCCGACACCAGCCCGCGCGGGGATGATGTCGCCGACGACGCCGGATACGATCTGGGTAAAGGTGCTGGTTTCTATCTTAACGCCACCCAACAGCCGTGGGCGAACCACTACCGGATGTACGATTACCTCCGCGACGAATTGCCTGCTCTGATCAAGGCACAGTTTGAGGTGAGCGATCGCGCGGCTATCAGCGGACATTCGATGGGCGGCCACGGAGCGCTGATTATGGCGCTGAAAAATCCTGGCACGTTCACCAGCGTATCGGCGTTTGCGCCTATCGTTAACCCGACGCAGGTGCCGTGGGGACAGAAAGCGTTCTCGAATTATCTGGGTAATGATGAAACAACGTGGCAGGAATGGGACAGCTGCGCACTGATGCAGGCAAGTCATGCGGAACACGCGATCCCGACCCTTATCGATCAGGGCGATGCGGATCAGTTCCTTGCAAATCAGCTGCAGCCCGCCGTTCTGGCAGAAGTAGCGCGACAGAAAAGCTGGCCGTTGACCCTGCGCATTCAGCCGGGACACGATCACAGCTATTACTTTATTGCGTCGTTTATTGAGGATCATCTCCGCTTCCATGCGGAGCATTTGTTCGGATAAGTGCGTGGTTTTGCCGGGTGGCGGCTTCGCCTTACCCGGCCTACGTTCAGGTTTTGTAGGCAGGGCAAACGAAGTGCCGCCCGGCAAAACAGACAGCTCAGCTATCAGAACCGGTAATCCACCGCCATAAAGTAACGACGACCATCTTCCGTGTAGCTGTAGTCGTCGCGGCTCAGATCTTTATCCAGCAGGTTTTGCACGCCAGCACGCAGTTTCACATTTTTGGTGGCCTGCCACGCTGCACCGGTATTCCAGACCACATATCCGCCAGGCGTCGCCGCACCGTCGGTGAGAGCGCGTTTTTCACCAGAATAGTTACCCTGCATGTAGAACGACCAGTCCTGCGTCGCCTGCCAGTCAACGGTTCCGTTCGCGGTATGGAACGGCAGCTCGGAGAGCGGTTTGTTGCCGCCGTTGCTGATATCACGTCCGTCGTTATAGGTGTAATTCAGCGTCACTTTCCAGTCTTCCGCCAGCGGGAATTTCAGCTCAGTTTCCACGCCGCGAATACGCGCTTTATTGACGTTGTAGTAGCGGAAAATCGGCTCGCCGTCGGCATTCAGCCCAACGTAGTTCGGGTAGCTCTGCGCCTGGTTCACGTTCGCGGTGCGGCTGATGCTGATTCGGTCATCCACATCGTTCTGGAAGGTGGTAATACTGGCCTGCACGCCCTCTAACCAGCCCTCTTCCCCGGCATAGTAAAGACCCAGTTCGAAGCTTTCGCTGGTTTCGGGTTTCAGATCCGGGCTACCGACAATTTCACAGGCACCACGGCACGAGCCGGTGGTCCAGTCCGGGCTTAACTGAAGCAGGGATGGCGCTTTGAATGCCGTCGCCCAGCCGCCTTTCACCGTCACGGTGTCGGTGGCGCTATACACCAGATACGCACGCGGGCTCCAGTGGTCGCCGTAGGTTTCGTGATCGTCCATACGCACGCCGGTGGTCAGCGCCAGCGGCTCAAAGATGCGCCATTCGTTTTCGATAAACAGGGCGTACTGGCTGGCGGACGTGTTGCTGCTGGAGCCGCCGGTCAGGTTGATCGGATCTTTTAGCTTATCGTGACGCCATTCCCCGCCGAAGGTCAGCAACTGGTTGATTTCAGCCAGCGGCAGGACATATTTCCCGTCGATGCTGTTGCTTTCCGAGGTGATTGGGCTGCTGTTGCCTGGATTTTTGTTATCCACTTTCTCGCCGTAGAATTTCAGCTCGCTATTGCCGACATCCCAGCGCCCGTTATGGCTCAGGGAGTAGTTCTGGCGCTCGAGGCGGTTCTGGTCGAGGGAGTCTGAATCGCGGTCCTGACGGTCGAAACCGTAGCCTGCGGTGAAATCGTGGTTTTGATTCGGCGTCCAGGCGAACTCGACGTTGGCGTCGCGGCTGGTGAATCCTTCGATGCGCGGTGTTTCGCCCGTCGCAGAGGTCGAGGATTCCTGCTGATCGTCTTTTTCACGTTTAGAGAGGCTGCCATAGGCTTTCAGCCCCAGCACGCCATCCACCAGCGGACCGCTGGTAAAGAACTGACCGTTGTAGGTATCACCGCGATCGCGATGTTCCTGAATAGTGGTGTCTGCCGTCAGGGTGCCGGTCCATTTCTGGCCGATTTTTTTGGTGATGATGTTCACCACGCCACCCAGCGCATCGGAGCCATACAGGGAGGACATCGGGCCGCGCACCACTTCGATGCGCTCGATAGCATCGACGGGGACCCAGTTGAGATCGAAATCGTTATGGCGGAAGACGGCGTTGCGGGAGTTGACGCGCTTACCGTCCACCAGAATCAGGGTGTAGCTGCTGTCCAGCCCACGGATGCTGACCCCTTTACGGTTATCCCCTTCATTGGTGAGCTGCACGCCTGGCACGTCCTGTAACACATCTTTCAGATTCTGAACGGGTTTACGCTGCAGATCTTCCTGAGTAATGACGCTGATACTGGCTGGCGCATCTTTGAGGTTTTGTTCGGTGGCAGACGCCGTGACAACCAGCGTATCGCCAGATTCAGCCGCGATAACCGGTAACGCCAGGGACATTGCAGACGCACAAAGTCCTCCCCGTACGAAGGGATTTAACCTAAACATTCCATATCTCCATGAGGTAAACACAACAATATCAAATAATTATTGCTCACAGTGCATTGCATACCGCCGGCTTCTTTGGCTGGTCGGCTGTGTGTTTATTTGCAGGTGTGGCAGTAACGTCATCGTCTAACCCACAACGCGACGCTGACTCCTTCATCCTTTTGATAACGGCGATAACGATAAAACAAACGATAATTATTATCAATTCAATTGTTAACAATTATGTCTTTTATGCATACTGTGGAGATAAAAAAGCCCGCTCGAATGAGCGGGCTAAAAGAGAGGAAGTGCGATTATTGTTTGAATCGTCCTGGGAATTCCATTTCGCTGTAGCGAACGAAGCGGGTTCCTCTCGTCAGTTTGTAACCAAACCAGATAATCAGGAACAGTGGAATACCAATGTAGGTCGCCATTACGCCGCCCCAGTCGATGGTGTCAGACAGGAAGGCTTCGTAGTTTTGGCCGAGCGTGATGATCAGGCACAGAATGAAGGCGAAGATCGGTCCCAGCGGGAAGAACCCGGAGCGATACGGCAGGTCATTAATATCATGTCCCTGCATCACGTAGCCGCGACGGAAACGATAGTGACTGATAGCAATACCGAGCCAGGCGATGAAACCGGTCATACCGGAGGTGTTCAGCAGCCACAGATAAACCGTCTGGTTGCCAAACATCGACGTCAGGAAGCACAGACCCGCCACTACCGTGGTCGCATACAGCGCATTGCGCGGTACGCCGCCACGAGACAGTTTAGAGAAAATACGTGGCGCTTTACCGTCGCAGGCCAGGGTGTAAAGCATACGCGTTGACGCGTACATCCCGGAGTTACCCGCCGACAGCACCGCCGTCAGGATTACCGCATTCATCACCGCCGCCGCAGAGAGCAGACCCGCATGCTGGAATACCAGCGTGAACGGGCTGACGCTGATGTCTTTCACATCGTTACGCAGCAGGCTTGGATCGGTGTAAGGAATAATCAGGCTGATAATCAGGATCGCGAACACATAGAACAGCAGAATACGCCAGAACACCTGACGCACCGCGCGCGGGATGTTCTTCTCAGGATCTTCAGATTCACCCGCTGCGATACCGATAAGCTCAGTGCCCTGGAAGGAGAAGCCGACAATCATCGCCACGCCGATCATCGCCGCAAAACCGCCGGCAAATGGCGCTTCGCCTATCTGCCAGTTGCTCCAGCCCGCAGGCTGCGCCCCTTTGAAGATGCCGACAATCATTGCTACGCCGACGATGATAAAGATGATCACGGTCGCGACTTTAATCAGTGAGAACCAGTACTCCGCTTCGCCAAAACCGCGCACGGAGATGTAGTTCAGCAGGAAAATCACCGCCAGGAAGATGGCGCTCCAGATCCAGCCTGGCGTGTCCGGGAACCACCAGTTCATCACCAGCTGTGCGGCCACGAGGTCAACGGCGATGGTCACCGCCCAGTTGTACCAGTAGTTCCAGCCCAGCGCGAAGCCGAAGCCTTCTTCAACGTATTTTTGGCCGTAAGTAGAGAAGGAGCCAGAGACCGGCATGTAAGCGGCCAGTTCGCCCAGACTGGTCATCAGGAAGTACACCATCAGGCCAATCAGCATGTAAGAAAACAGCGCGCCACCGGGGCCTGCCGCTGAAATGGTTGCACCAGAGGCAACAAAAAGACCTGTACCGATTGATCCACCAATAGCGATCATCGTCAGGTGACGCGCCTTGAGTTCGCGGCGTAGCGCGGGCGCTTCTGTGGTTTTAGTTTCGGAAACCATATGAAAATGCTGTCCATTCAAAAAATGAGGCGAGATTGTAGCAGACGATCCGCGAACCTTCCGGCAGAAATGCTCTGTTATAAGAGAGCTTCATGACTGCCCAGGAATTATAAGTAAAGCAGAGCCTGGTCTACATTTCGCAATAGCGCAAAAAGCGCTGCAACGAGTTCGACAGGTGTTTCTGGCGATGGTGAATGCACCATAGCGTGCGCACCAGCTTTGGCAGCGGGACCGGGATTTCAATCAGCGACCCGCTCTCAAGCTGCTCGGCAATCACCCGGCGGGATAAACAGCTGATCCCCAGACCGTGACGCACGGCGTGCTTGATGGCTTCGGAATTGCCCAGTTCCATACCGAGCTGGAACTGCGGCAGATGGGAAAGCAGCAAATAGTCGACGATTTCGCGTGTACCGGAACCGTGCTCGCGCAAAATCCACGGCGCCTGCGCCAGGCGCTCCAGCGTCACTTCGCCCTGTAGCAGAGACGATGCGGGAGAGGCAAACACCACCAGCTCATCTTCCAGCCAGGGTTCGGCAATGATATCCACGTTATGACATGGCCCCTCGATCAGCCCAATGTCGACGCGGAAATCGATGATCGCGTTGATCACATCCTGGCTGTTACCGACGCTCATCTCCAGCGGCAGCGTCGGGAAATCGCGGCGATAGCGGGCTATCACTTCCGGCAGAATATAGTTGCCAATCGTACTGCTGGCATACACGCGGATAGCACCGTTGTCTTCGCGGAAAAGTTGTTCAATTTCGATGGCCTGCTCGAGCAACGCCAGCGCGCGCGGATACAGCAGACGCCCGTGTTCGTTCACTACCAGCCGCTTCCCTACTCTGTCGAAAAGCTGCACCCCAAGCTGCCCTTCCAGATCGGTCAGCGCCGCGCTGACCGCTGACTGGGACAACGCAAGGCGCTGCGAAGCCTGAGTGGTTGACCCGCTTTTCAGGACTTCGGCAAAGACTTCGAGTTGACGCAATGTAATGTGCATAGTGGCCTTCCGCGCGGGTAAGCGCGTTGCTTACCACTTATAAAGATTAATTATAAATATATAATCAATTTTATTTTTAAGCCAGAGCGCCGTAACCTTTTAACCATTGAAAGGAGAAGGCTATGACTGAACTCACTGTGCATCATCATCGTACGCTGTGGCATTACGTTCCGGGGCTTGCGCTGAGCGCACTCATCACCGGCGCGGCATTATGGGGCGGCAGCATTCCAGCCATCGCCGGGGCAGGTTTCAGCGCATTAACCCTGGCGATCCTGCTGGGGATGGTCGTCGGGAATACGGTTTACCCTAAAATCTGGAGCTCATGCGACGGCGGCGTCTTGTTCGCGAAACAGCATCTGCTGCGCCTGGGGATTATATTGTATGGTTTTCGCCTGACCTTCGCGCAAATTGCGGATGTCGGCGTGAGCGGCATCGCCATCGACGTGCTGACGCTGACCAGTACCTTCTTGCTGGCCTGCGTTATCGGGCAAAAAGTGTTTGGTCTCGACAAACAAACCAGCTGGTTGATTGGCGCAGGTAGCAGTATTTGCGGTGCAGCGGCAGTTCTGGCGACGGAACCGGTGGTCAAAGCGGAATCCAGTAAAGTGACCGTTGCGGTAGCCACCGTGGTTATTTTCGGTACGCTGGCAATTTTCCTGTATCCAGCCATTTACCCGCTGCTGGCGCACTGGTTCACCCCGGAAGCGTACGGCATCTACATTGGTTCGACCGTGCATGAAGTGGCACAAGTGGTCGCAGCGGGCCATGCCATCAGCCCGGACGCTGAAAATGCAGCAGTGATTGCTAAAATGCTGCGCGTCATGATGCTGGCCCCGTTCCTGCTGATTCTGGCGGCACGCGTTAAACAGCTGACTCCAGCGGGCAAAGGCGAGAAAAGTAAAATCACCATTCCGTGGTTTGCGATTCTGTTTATCGTGGTGGCGATTTTTAACTCCTTCCATCTGCTGCCAAAAGCAGTGGTTGATATGCTGGTCACGCTGGATACGGTTTTACTGGCGATGGCGATGGCGGCACTGGGCGTGACCACTCACGTGAGTGCACTGAAAAAAGCCGGCGCAAAACCGCTGCTGATGGCGCTGATGCTCTTCGCCTGGCTGATTGTTGGCGGGGGCGCGATTAACCTGGCGGTTCATAGCCTGATGGCATAAACCACTACATCCTTCTCCTGTTAACCCGCTATCATAAGCGTTTCGGGTTAACAGGAGTCCCTTATGAAATACGTTGGAGCGCACGTGAGCGCAGCAGGTGGTCTTGCGAATGCCGCCATTCGCGCCGCCGAAATCGAGGCGACCGCTTTCGCCCTGTTCACCAAAAATCAGCGTCAGTGGCGCGCGGCACCGCTCACCGCTGAAGTGATTGATGATTTCAAAGCCGCCTGCGAAAAGTATGGTTTCGGGCCGGGTCAGATCCTTCCCCACGACAGCTATCTCATCAACCTGGGTCATCCGGTCGAAGAAGCGCTGGAAAAATCCCGTGATGCGTTTCTTGATGAACTGCAACGCTGCGAGCAGCTTGGCCTGACGCTGCTGAACTTCCATCCAGGCAGCCATTTGATGCAAATCGACGAAGACGCCTGTCTGGCGCGCATCGCCGAGTCTATCAACATTGCGCTGGCCCAGACTCAGGGCGTGACGGCAGTCATTGAAAACACCGCCGGTCAGGGCAGCAATCTGGGATTCAAATTTGAACATCTGGCAGCGATCATCGACGGTGTGGAAGACAAATCCCGCGTTGGCGTATGTATCGATACCTGCCACGCGTTTGCTGCTGGCTATGACCTGCGTTCGCGCGAAGAGTGTGAAAAAACTTTTGCGGAGTTCGAACGTATCGTGGGCTTTAGGTATCTGCGCGGTATGCACCTGAACGACGCCAAGAGCGCATTCGGCAGTCGCGTTGACCGCCATCACAGCCTTGGCGAAGGCAACATCGGTCATGACGCGTTCCGCTTTATCATGCAGGACGACCGTTTTGACGGCATCCCGATGGTGCTCGAAACGGTGAACCCCGATATCTGGGCGGAAGAGATTGCCTGGCTGAAAGCCCAGCAAACGGCTGAACAAGCCGCATAAAAAAGGTTCATCGCGCTTTACCGGGGAACGCGGCTTTGATTTTCAGGAAGAAGTCATCGTTATCCCGGTATCCATAGAGCCCGTCAGCCATTTCCCCCTGCCGCATCTGGGGGAAACCATCTTAATTATTTAGCATGATGGAATTAAACATTTAATGCGTGTCATTATCTATAATATTACCTGATTGTTTTATTAAAATATTATCCAATTTTTAACTCTCATTTACCTCTATCACATCATCGGCATTAGCGGCTATCATCTTTAAGACGAGGAGTAATAACTCACTCTAAGCTGAAAGAGGCATCTCATTTATGTTTTTCAGTATATTAATGCTGTTGATTATCACGGTAATTATTCACTCCCTCTGGATGCTGTGGATCATGAGGTATGTAAAATTTACCAGAACATCTGCGTTTCGAATCATCCTCAGGAACATCCTCGTTGTTTCCACGGCCCTTGTTGCCCATATCCTGGAAGCCGGTGTTTTTGCCCTCTACTATTTCCACTCCGGTGCGCTCAGCACCTGGGAAAGCAGCCTCTATTTTTCACTGGTCAGCTATGCCACCGTCGGTTACGGGGATGTCACCCTGTCAGGAGAATGGCGTCTTATCGGAGCATCTGAAGGGCTGGTAGGAGCATTGATGGTTGGCTGGTCAGTTGCCGTTCTGGTCGTGTTTCTTCAGCGCCTGAGGTTTATGTTAGACGACTAAATAAACCGCCTCGATAATCCTCAAGACTGCATTCTTTTAGCGAGGTAGCTTAGTCTGGTCGATAGTACACGGGCAATTATACGAGAAACATCAGAGTCGATTAATATTATTATACAAAGCCTGAGGGTATGAAGAAAATTATTGAGAGCATATCTATTTCTTAATTCTTTATTGTTGTAAAAATAGATCATGGCATTCCGAAGTTTCTCTCTCCTGGAAGCGCCTCATAAAAAGCTCATGCTCACGGAAACTCTGCATTAGCGGAGTTTACCCATGATAACATTGAAAAATGTCACCAGAATTAGACATCATGGAAAATGGCAGCAATGGACAGAATCATCTGGATGTTTATCCACCGGAAATTAAGCCGGAAGCGTAAATAAAAAAGCCGGGCAGCGTAAGCACCCGGCTTTTTTTGTAGGTCGGGTAAGCGAAGCGCCACCCGACAATAGGTTTAGGCTACTTTAGCAACCGCTTCGACTTCCGGGCGTTTCAACACCGCGTAAGACAGACCCGCCACCAGCGTACCCGCGATAATCGCGAACAGATAACCCAGAACCGGGGTAATCGCGCCAGGGATCAGCAGAACAAACAGACCACCGTGCGGTGCCATCAGTTTCGCGCCAATCGCCATCGAGATTGCACCTGTCACCGCGCCACCCACGATACAGCAAGGCAGAACGCGCATCGGGTCACGGGCTGCGAACGGAATCGCACCTTCGGTGATGAAGCACAGCCCCAGAACCAGAGCCGCTTTACCACCCTCTTGCTGCGCCTTATCAAACTTACGACGTGCAATGATAGTCGCCAGACCCAGCGCCAGCGGTGGCACCATACCGGCCGCCATGATTGCCGCCATCGGGGCATAAGTCTGGGTACTCAGCAAGCCAACACCAAACGCGTACGCCGCTTTGTTGACCGGGCCACCCATGTCAGTACACATCATTCCGCCAAGGATTGCGCCCAGCAGTACCGCGTTCGCTGTACCCATAGTTTGCAGCCAGTGGGTCAGGCCTTCCAGGATACCGGCAACCGGTTTACCAATCAGGTAGATCATACCCAGGCCAACCACCAGGCTGGAAATCAGCGGGATTATTAGGATCGGTTTCAGCGCTTCCATACTCTGCGGTAATTTCAGCTTAGAGCTGATGGCTTTCGCCACGTAACCCGCCAGGAAACCGGCAATGATACCGCCGATAAAGCCAGAACCGGTGCTCACGGCCAGCATACCGCCGATAAGACCCGGCGTCAGACCCGGACGGTCAGCGATGGAGAAGGCAATATAACCCGCCAGCACCGGCACCATAAGCGCAAACGCCGAACCGCCACCGATCTGCATCAATGCCGCCGCCAGCGTGCCTGGCTCTTTGAAGGCTTCGATACCGAACGCGAAGGACAGCGCGATACACAGACCGCCCGCCACGACCATCGGCAGCATGTAAGACACGCCGGTCAGCAGGTGACGATAGGCGCCCGCAGACTCTTTTTTGCCTTCGGTTGCTGAGGACTCAGATTTGCCCGTCGCCTGATAAGGCTTCGCTTCCGTGAGTGCTTTATCAAATTCCTGCGCCGTTTTCTTCAGCGCCAGTCCGGTAGAGGTGCGATACATTGGCTTACCGGCAAACTTCGCCAGGTCTACTTCGATATCAGCGGCCACAATAACCAGATCCGCTTCCGCCACTTCTTCAGGTGTGATCGCGTTGCCTGCACCCACGGAACCGCGGGTTTCAACCTTCACCCACCAGCCGCGTTTTTTCGCTTCGGTTTCGATGGCTTCAGCCGCCATAAAGGTGTGCGCCACGCCCGTTGGACAAGCGGTGATGGCCACGACGCGTTTCGGGCCAGTCGCAGATGCAACCGCAGCGGTAGCAACAGGTGCGGTATAAACTGCCGCATGGCCTTTTGCTTCGCTCAGGAATAATTCAGGATGTGCCACTGCGCGATTGATATCGCCCAGCCACACTTTTTTGTCGTTCAGCGCGCTGTCAGCAGGAACTTTATCGCCCAAAACAATCGCCAGTTCGGCATCATTTGGGTTATCGACCATTTCAACATGCGCTTTGTGTGCCGCCGCGCCCAGCAAGGTCTTCGCCATATAGGCGCGAGCTTGTCCAAGACCGGAATCAATGATCAGCAGCGTTTTCATTATGCCTCTCCTGCTGTTAGTTAAAAGGTTGTAAGTCAACGCGCGCCATCATCGCGGCCAACTGGGTACGTTCGGTAATTCCAACATTGCTCTGACTTACGGCCAGGGCGGCAACAGCGGTAGCAAGACGTAAGGTATGCTCACTGGATTCGCGCATCAGCAGGCCGTAGATCAGGCCGCCCACCATTGAATCCCCGGCACCTACGGTGCTGACCACTTCCACCGACGGTGGCTTGGCGATCCATTCGCCAGACGCGTTAACCCACAGCGCGCCTTCTGCACCCAGCGAAATGACCACGTGAGCGATACCCTGTTCACGCAGCGCATGGGCTGCTTCAATCACATCCTTTAATTCTGGCAGCTTACGGCCCGCCCAGATCTCCAGTTCGCGGCGATTGGGTTTGACCAGCCACGGAGAGGCTTTCAGACCCGCCACCAGCGCTTCACGGCTGCTGTCAAAAATAATGCACGGGCACTGACTACGCAGACGCAGCATCCAGTCGGTGAACGCTTCCGGGCTGACGCCTGACGGCAGACTGCCGCTGACGCAAACCATATCGAACTGACCCAACCAGCTCAGGGAATCGTTCACGAAACGCTCCCAGTCTGCGCCGGTGACTTCAAAACCTGAGAAGTTCAGATCGGTCACTTCACCGTCTTTTTCCGTCAGCTTGACGTTAATACGGGTACGGCCCTGAACCACCTGGAAACGGTTGGCTATACCCAGCTCGCTGAACAGCTGCTGAAAACCGTCCTGGTTGTCTTTGCCGAGGAAACCGCCCACGGTCACGTCGATGCCTAAGTCTTTTAAAACTTTAGCCACGTTGATGCCTTTACCGGCAGCGTGCAGACCGGTGGTGCGAACGAGGTTCACTTCGCCGCGTTCAATTTCAGGGCAAAAGCCAACGAGATCGTAAGCCGGATTCAGCGTAATAGTTGCGACACGTCTGCTCATTATGCGCCCTCCCCCAGACCGGCCGCGATGGCATCGCCAATCGCTTTCAGCGCAAGTTCAGCATCCGCACCCTGGGCAGTGAAGCGCAGGCGGTGGCCTTTTTTCACACCCAGTGCGACGACTTTCATCAGGCTGCGGCCATTGGCCGGTTTGCCCGAACCATCCAGGTTGGTCACGGTAATCTCACTTTCGAACTGTTTAATGGTGTTGACCAGCATGGTGCCAGGACGCGCGTGCAAACCGTGTTCGTTGCGCACCACAAACTCAGCGGTCAGCAGGTCATCGGTTGGGGCATCGTCACTGGTCAGCAGTGCCAGCAACGTCGCTGCATCCGCTTTCAGCAGATGTTCAGCTTTGTTATTCAGCAACAGGTCACTCAGGCGTTTCAGCACGGCAACCGGCTGTTCATCGGCCATCGCGACGGTCACCAGCAGAGCGGCGTGTTCGCCATCGGCTTCAAATGCCGTTGCGGCACGACTCACGGCGATAGCGCTGCGCACGTTGCCTTCCGCGCTGTCGTTCAGCCAGACGCCCTGGCCCAGATTCAGCGGCTTATCGTTAATCACGCGGGCGACGAAAGCGGTATCGACAGCACCCGCTTCTTTCAGACGACCGGCGTTCAGCGCCTGTAAAGTCACCAGATCGGAAGCCACCACGTCGAGCGTCAGCGTCTCGTTGTCCAGCTTCAGCGCTTCGCTCTGTTTTTCACCCATCAGCAGAGCGCGGAGCTCATCTGCGGTGGTCGCGGATTGCAGCTGTTCAGCAACAGAGTCGTCGCTCAGCACATGCGTCAGCTGACGCAGCAAGCCCAGATGCTCATCACTACTGGCGGCGATGCCGATTGCCACGTAAGCCACCTGCCCTTCGCCCCACAAAATGCCCTGCGGGAACTGATAAACCTGAACACCGGTTTTCAGCACCTGGTCGCGGGTATCGGTGGTGCCATGCGGGATGGCGATACCGTTGCCGAGGAAAGTGGAGGTCTGCTGCTCACGCGCCAGCATGCCGTCTACATAGCCGTCCGCCACGTTGCCCGCCTGCACGAGGGCAGCGGCAATCTTGCGAATGGCCTCTTCTTTATTACCGGCCTGTTCGCCCGGATGGATGTCTTGCACTGATAACTGGAACATGGTTCTCCTCTCTCGCTGAATTGAATCGTTTCAGCCTTAATGAGAAAAAATGCGCTAACCTGCTCCGTCAGTTAAAACAAGATAGCGCTGAAACGTTTCAAGAAGTCTTGCGCTTAATGTTATGGCTTGCAAGGAAAGTTACATTTCACGTTTCAGAATTTAGAAGTGCAGCACATTTCTTCAACATTTGCTGATAGGACAAGGACGTTTACCGCTTCGCTTCAGCACACTTCAGCCAGATATAATTTTGAAATGCTATTTTGATTTTTCGTGGGTAATTTGACCGTACCACCTGTTTATTTTCTGACAAGCGGCGTAAACTCCGCGACTCTTCACATCACCGATATCAAACCATGCACAATTCCCCCGCTGCCGCCTCACCAAAGCCATTTGATTTGACGTCATCGGCGTTTTTGATTGTTGCCTTTCTCACCGGGATCGCCGGTGCGTTACAGACGCCAACGCTGAGCCTGTTTCTGACCAACGAAGTCCACGCCCGTCCGGCGATGGTCGGCTTTTTCTTTACCGGCAGTGCCATCATCGGCATTCTCGTCAGCCAGTTTCTGGCGGGACGATCGGATAGGAAAGGCGATCGCAAAAGCCTGATTGTCTTCTGCTGCCTGCTCGGCGTGTTTGCCTGCGTGCTGTTTGCCTGGAACCGAAACTATTTTGTTCTGCTGTTTGTCGGGGTGTTTCTGAGCAGCTTTGGCTCGACCGCCAACCCGCAGATGTTTGCCCTTGCGCGCGAACATGCGGATCACACGGGCCGCGAAGCGGTGATGTTCAGCTCCATCCTGCGCGCCCAGGTCTCGCTGGCGTGGGTGATTGGCCCGCCGCTGGCTTACGCGCTGGCGATGGGTTTTGGCTTTACGGTGATGTATTTGAGTGCAGCCGTGGCGTTTGTGGTGTGCGGGGCCATGGTGTGGTTTTTCCTGCCGTCGATGCGCAAAGAGCCGAAACTGGCAACGGGTGCGCTGGAAGCCCCGCGCCGTAACCGTCGCGATGCCCTACTGCTGTTTGTCGTCTGCACGCTGATGTGGGGCACCAACAGCCTCTATATCATCAATATGCCGCTGTTTATTATTGATGAACTGCACCTGCCGGAAAAACTGGCGGGCATCATGATGGGCACGGCGGCGGGTCTGGAAATCCCGACGATGCTGATCGCCGGTTACTACGCGAAGCGCTTCGGAAAGCGTTTTTTGATGCGGATTGCGGTCGTCGCAGGCTTGCTGTTTTACGTCGGGATGCTGACGGTTCATACCCCGGCGCTACTGCTGGCGTTACAACTGCTGAACGCTATCTATATTGGTATCCTGGCAGGTATCGGCATGCTCTACTTCCAGGATTTAATGCCTGGCCAGGCTGGTGCAGCAACCACTCTTTATACTAATACGACCCGTGTCGGCTGGATTATCGCGGGATCGCTGGCTGGAATTGTGGCGGAAATCTGGAGCTATCACACAGTGTTCTGGATAGCGCTGGTGATGTGCATCATTACTACTGGGTGCCTGACGCGGATTAAAGACGTTTAGGAAGATATCCTCATTCCCAAAGAGGTGACACTGCGGCAAAGTGTCACCATTATCAATCGCTACCCGCTGAGTTATGACAGCAGAAACGTGATCGATAGCCAGACAAAATATCCACCGCAGATAACCTGAACAAGCCGAAAACCCCAGCGGAAATATCGCCATTGATAGCACTCTTTCGCATCAGCTTCAGAGATAGCTGAACTAAAGTACTTTTCTTTTTTTCGCTTTCTCAAAATACGCCATACCCACAGCATCAGAAGTATGGCGAAGGTTATTTTGCCAAGAAGCAAATTACTCATATTAAATAACGGAGCCTCTTTCGTGCATTAGCAGAACGTTTACTATTTTGATAATTCTTTCAATATAATTTCTGGTCTTACATTTCCCATAAAGACAACTGGGGTTGGCCTTAGCACAATCATCGCGGGTGTGGCCTGGATTTCTAAACGATCAGCGAGTGCCGCCTGTTGTTCAATTAACTGTGTGCATGCTGGCGTACTGTCGTTATCAGGCAAAAAACCTTTCATCGAATTTTGCAGGCTCTTTGCCGGATCGGCAGCACACCAAACCCGGGACATGTCCTCAATGACGCTGTCACGAATGCTCTTAGGAGCAGCCGTCAGGAATGACATTGTCAAACCGACATCCGTATAGGCTTTAACGTTTTTGAGCACATCGGCGCAGTAGTAACACTGGTTTTCGACAAAGATTACGATATGATCTTTTTCATTTTCAGCCCGAAAAGTTATAGGCTTGAGCCCCGCAAGGTGCTGTTCAATATCTTGTTCATATTCTTCCGGTGTAGTGGCATATGTCCGGGTGGACACGGTCAGTGCCACTACCAAAAATAATAGCGTCGTTATTATATATCGTTGAATCATAATATTTCCCTGCAAGAAAATTCCAACTCATTATTATACAAAAGTGCCGCACGACTATTACACGCACTAAGTAAAGGGTCAATATGGGATTTGTTTTTCCCATAGAATAGACTTAGAAGGTTTAACCTGAATGAATGATAATTTCAGGGAGCCGTTTGTTGCTCCAGGTGAATAAGCCACGCCATCGCTTTGTGACGGTCCGTCGAGCACATCTCCACGGAAGGCTTAAGACTTGCGCAAACTTTTGGCCGCAGCGGCGAACCAAAGATATTGCACATATTGGCTTCAGAAAGCTGAACGCAGCGGGTGTTCGCAGGCTTGCCCTCTGGCATCCCTGGAATCGGGCTTGAGATGGACGGCGCGGTGCAGCAAGCACCACAGTCTGGACGACAATCCATAAACCCTCTCAATGAGTGACAGATGCCCGCAGGGTCGGGCGTGGCGCGCACAGTAACACCTTTTGCGTATTGATAGCAAAAGCCACTAATTCCTCTTGCCTGAAAGGCTGCGCGCGAGTAATTTGGCGCGATATTTTTTACCTCCCAGTAAACAGGATCATTGCAATGCCAAGAGCGAACGAAATTAAGAAAGGTATGGTACTGAACTACAACAGCAAACTGCTGATTGTGAAAGATATCGATGTTCAGTCCCCTAGCGCCCGTGGCGCAGCAACGCTGTACAAAATGCGCTTTGCTGATGTGCGTACCGGCCTGAAAGTGGAAGAGCGCTTTAAAGGCGACGATATCGTAGATACCGTGACCCTGACCCGTCGTTTCGTTGATTTCTCTTACATCGACGGCAACGAATACGTGTTCATGGATAAAGAAGACTACACACCGTACATCTTCACCAAAGATCAGATTGAAGACGAGCTGCAGTTCATTCCTGAAGGCGGTATGCCGGATATGCAGGTTCTGACCTGGGATGGCCAGCTGCTGGCGCTGGAATTGCCGCAGACGGTGGATCTGGAAATCGTAGAAACCTCGCCGGGCATCAAAGGTGCTTCTGCCAGTGCACGTAACAAACCAGCGACCCTGACCACTGGTCTGGTGGTGCAGGTTCCGGAATATCTGTCTGCTGGCGAGAAGATCCGCATCCATATCGAAGAAAAACGTTATATGGGTCGTGCGGACTGATTGCGTTTTTTGCCGGATGGCGACTTCGCCTTATCCGGCCTACAAAAAAACCGGCTTCTGGGCCGGTTTTTTTATGCCTGTTGTGCAGGTCGGGTAAGGCGAAGCCGCCACCCGACGATAAAAGCTACAACAACTCTGGATACTTGGTCATCTTCAGCGCCAGCTCCACGCCGCGCACTTCCGCCATCCCTTTCAGACGGCCAATCGCCGAATAGCCTGGGTTGGTTTTCTTACGCAGATCGTCCAGCATCTGATGCCCGTGGTCCGGACGGAACGGAATCGGACGCAAATCACCCGCTTTCTTACGGCGCTGCTCTTCACTCAGAATCGCATCAACCACTGCCACCATATTCACATCACCGTTGAGGTGCGCCGCTTCGTGGAAGGTTTTCGGGTTACCTTCGCGGCAGGTCGCACGTAAATGGGTGAAGTGAATGCGATCGCCGAAGGTTTCAATCATACGTACCAGGTCGTTGTCCGCGCGCACGCCATAGGAGCCGGTGCACATGGTAAAACCGTTGTTGATGCTGTCGACGGTTTCTTTCAGCCATTGCATATCTTCAATAGTGGAAACGATACGCGGCAGGCCGAGAATTGGGCGCGGTGGATCGTCCGGGTGAACCGCCAGACGTAAACCGCACGCCTCTGCTACCGGCACAATCGAACGCAGGAAATAGGCCATGTTTTCGCGCAGCTGATTTTTGTCGATATCGCCGTATTCCGCCAGACGCGCGCGGAACTGATCCAGGGTATAACCCTCTTCCGCACCCGGCAGACCGGCGATGATATTGCGGGTGAGCTTCTCGATGTCTGCTTCGGTGGCATCGTTAAACCATTGCTGCGCCTGCTGCTGCTCTTCAGCAGAATAATCCGCTGCTGCACCTGGACGCTTGAGGATATGTAATTCAAAAGCGGCAAAAGCAATCTGGTCAAAACGCAGCGCTTTAGAGCCGTCCGGTAACTGATATTCCAGGTCGGTACGCGTCCAGTCCAGTATCGGCATGAAGTTGTAGCACACGGTATCAATGCCGCAGGCCGCCAGATTGCGAATGCTTTGCTGGTAGTTAGCAATCCAGGTTTCAAACTCACCGGAGTGGGTTTTGATCTCTTCGTGTACCGGGATGCTTTCAACGACTGACCAGGTCAGCCCTTTTTCTGCCAGCACCGCCTGACGCTTTTTAATTTCGTCCACCGGCCAGACCTGACCGTTCGGAATATGGTGCAGTGCCGTGACAACACCCGTTGCGCCAGCCTGACGCACATCATCAAGAGAAACCGGATCATTCGGCCCGTACCAACGCCAGGTTTGTTCCATTGCCACACCCTCTCAAGTTGTTATACCAATATATTTAATGCAATGACGACTACCATACATGTTTGGTTCTGACGGTCAATACAGCCGGCGACATTGATTGATCGATCTCACAGAATCTGGATATTTACGGCTTACCAATTCAATTTGCTGTCATATAACTTTACACTGACCTTGTTAATTAATGGTTAATCAGGTGTGTATTTCATGAAGACAATTGCCTCGACCGCGCTCCCTTCTCATGTCCAGCTGCCGCAGTTCGATCGCCAGCAGCTGCGCTCCCGCATCGTTCACTTCGGTTTTGGTGCTTTTCATCGCGCGCATCAGGCGTTGTTAACAAACCGCGTGCTAAATGCCAAAGGAGGCGACTGGGGGATCTGCGAGATTAGCCTGTTCAGCGGAGATACGTTGATGAGCCAGCTTCGCGCACAGGATCATCTCTTTACTGTGCTGGAAAAAGGGGCCGACGGTAATCAGCCAATTATCATCGGTGCAGTGAATGAATGTCTGAATGCAAAACTCGACTCGCTGGCGGCCATTATTGAGAAGTTTTGTGAGCCGCAGGTGGCGATTGTGTCACTCACCATAACCGAGAAAGGCTATTGCATCGATCCGGCGACGGGCAAACTGGATACGCAAAATGCGCGGATCGTTCACGATCTGGAAAATCCATCTGAGCCGCACTCGGCACCGGGCATTCTGGTGGAAGCCCTGCATCGGCGCCACGAGCGTGGACTGGCTCCGTTCACAGTACTCTCCTGCGATAACATTCCTGATAATGGACATGTGGTGAAAAACGCGGTGCTGGGGATGGCGGAAAAACGCTCGCCGGAACTTGCCGCGTGGATTGCTGAACACGTCAGCTTCCCTGGCACTATGGTTGACCGTATTGTCCCCGCCGCCACGCAAGAGTCGCTGGCGGAAATAACCCGCGAACTGGGCGTGGAAGATCCCTGTGCCATCAGCTGCGAACCGTTCATCCAGTGGGTCGTCGAAGATAACTTTGTGGCCGGGCGGCCGGAATGGGAGCTGGCAGGCGTACAAATGGTGCAGGATGTGTTGCCCTGGGAGCAAATGAAGCTGCGGATGCTTAACGGCAGCCACTCGTTCCTTGCGTATCTGGGTTATCTGGCCGGTTTTGCGCATATCAGCGACTGTATGCAGGACGACGCGTTCCGTGAGGCCGCGCGCCGCCTGATGCTGAATGAACAGGCTCCAACGCTGCGAATTACTGGCGTTGACCTGACTGCATATGCCGACAGCCTGATCGATCGGTTTGCCAACCCGGCGCTACAGCATCGTACCTGGCAGATCGCGATGGACGGCAGCCAGAAATTGCCTCAGCGTATGCTGGAGGGCGTGCGAGTTCATTTAGCGCGAGAAAGCGCCTGGCCGCTGCTGGCACTGGGGATTGCGGGCTGGATGCGCTACGTCAGCGGTTTTGATGACAACGGCAACAGCATTGATATTCGCGATCCGCTAAGCGATAAAATTCGTGCGATTGTGGAAACCAGCAATGAAGAAGAACGCGTCAGCGCCCTGCTGGCGCTGAGCGAAGTGTTTGGCACGGATTTACCGCAGCATCCGCAGTTTGTCGAGGCGATAAATCAGGCGTATCAACGCATTGTCCAACACGGTGCGCGTCAGGCAGTGCTCGAGACTCTGGTCGTTTAACCCATCGTGCGTTTAAGGCGAACAGAAGCGCCTCTGTTCGCCTCACCCCTTCCCAACGCTGTTAATTTTCGCCAGGATTATTGATAATTGTTACAGCATTACAATTATTCCTGGAGCGCATGTGACCAAAACTAACCTCGTAACCGGTTTTCTCGGCAGCGGCAAAACCACCTCAATCCTTCATCTGCTGGCCAATAAAGATCCGGCGGAGAAATGGGCCATACTGGTGAACGAATTCGGTGAGATTGGCATTGATGGCGCGCTGATGGCTGACAGTGGCGCGATGGTCAAAGAGATCCCCGGTGGATGCATGTGCTGCGTTAACGGCCTGCCGATGCAGGTGGGGCTGAACACTCTGCTGCGCCAGGGAAAGCCGGACCGTTTAATCATTGAACCGACCGGTTTGGGCCATCCTAAGCAAATTCTCGATCTCCTCACCGCCCCGGTGTATGAGCCGTGGATCGATCTTCGCGCCACGCTGTGTATTCTCGATCCACGCCAGCTACTGGATGAGAAAGCGGTGAAAAATGAGAACTTCCGCGATCAGTTGGCTTCAGCAGACATCATTGTGGCGAATAAAGAGGACCGTGCTTCCCAGGAAAGCCGCGACGCCTTTGATTTCTGGTGGCAGAATTTTGGCAACGATCGTCAGTTTGTGATGGCGACGCAGGGAAAAATCGATAATGCGCTGCTCGACCTGCCGCGTCGGAATATGGCCGAACTGCCTGCCAGCGCCGCACATTCCCACAGTCACGCCCCACAAAAAGGGCTGGCGGCGTTGAGCCTGCCGGAACATCAGCGCTGGCGTCGCAGCCTGAACAGCGGGCAAGGCCATCAGGCCTGTGGCTGGATTTTTGATGCCGATACCTGCTTCGACACCATTGGTATTCTTGAGTGGGCAAGGCTCGCGCCGGTGGATCGCGTCAAAGGTGTTATGCGCACCCAGGATGGCCTGGTTCGCATTAACCGTCAGGGAGCGGACTTCTTCATTGAAACCCAAAACGTTGCGCCACCTGACAGCCGAATAGAGTTAATTAGTGCGGTTAACACCGACTGGAACGCACTTCAGGCGAGCTTGTTGAGGCTTCGTTTAAGTTGAAGCCACTAACGTTGCCCCCGACTAAACTGCTATGCATATGACGATGATTAAAAAACTTCCCCTGATATTATTGCTCAACGCCGCCGGTGTGGCGCTCTTTTTGTCCTGGTATCTGCCGGTAAATCACGGTTTCTGGTTCCCGATTGATTCCGGTATCTTCCATTTCTTCAATGAACAGCTGGTCAAGAGCCAGGTGATTCTGTGGCTTGTCGCGATCACTAACAATCGCGCCTTCGATGGCTGTTCCCTGCTGGCAATGGGCTGCCTAATGCTCTCATTCTGGCTCAAAGAAGATGCCGCGGGACGCCGCCGAATCATTATGATCGGTCTGGTGATGCTGCTCACCGCCGTGGTGATTAACCAGCTCGCGCAAGGGCTGATGCCGGTTAAGCGCTCCAGTCCGTCGCTGTTCTTCCCAAATGTTCATCGGGTCAGTGAATTACTGCATATCTCCACCAAGGATGCGTCAAAGGACAGCTTCCCTGGGGATCATGGAATGATGTTGCTTATTTTCTCTTCATTCATGCTTCGCTATTTCGGCAAAAAAGCCTTCGTAGTTGCCCTGATTATTGTTGTGGTTTTCGCTTTCCCACGCGTAATGATTGGCGCGCATTGGCTAACGGATATTGTTATCGGTTCACTTTCTGCAGTGCTGATTGGCGCGCCGTGGTGCTTAATGACCCCGCTCAGCGATCGTCTGATTGTGTTATTTGATCGCTATCTTCCGGGTAAAATGCAACAAAACCAAAACAAATAACCCACCTAAATTAACATCATCCATCAGGGATCATTTCGATCCCTGATGCTTTTCCCGCCGCTTATGCCCTATTTTGTCATCTTCTCGTAATATCATTCACCTGACAAATGAATGCCTTGCATAAGATTTAACCTAAATTGCCGCTATTTTAGTCAATCCCGGTTAATCGCTTTGCCTATCACATTTTCTTATAAAAAAGCCCCTATTTTTGCTTTCAATGCCTAAGGGGATCGGGTAATCTCGAACTCGTTTTGCCTCACAGAGATAATTATTCTCAGGGTGAATAAGTTTGTGCGTTAGACCACAGATTTGGCCATAAAGAATTGTCTCATTGTGCGCAGGTAATTAGTCTCGTCACGTTTGGCATTTTTATAACGGTATTTATCGTTAAGGACTTCAAGGGAAAATAATCAAAATGGTCAAATCTCAACCGATTTTGAGATATATCTTGCGGGGAATCCCGGCAATAGCAGTAGCGGTACTGTTATCTGCATGTAGCACGACAAACACCGCAAAGAATATGCATCCTGAGACGCGTGTTGTGGGCATGGAAGATGCCTCGTCACTGCAAGCCTCTCAGGATGAATTTGAGAATATGGTACGTAATCTGGACGTTAAGTCCCGCATTATGGACCAGTATGCTAGCTGGAAAGGCGTGCGCTATCGCCTGGGCGGCAGCACCAAAAAAGGTATCGATTGTTCCGGCTTTGTACAGCGTACATTCCGCGAGCAGTTTGGCTTGGATCTGCCACGTTCGACTTACGAACAGCAGGAAATGGGTAAATCCATCTCGCGTACGAAATTGCGTACCGGTGATTTGGTTCTGTTCCGCGCCGGTTCAACAGGCCGTCACGTCGGTATCTACATCGGCAACGACCAGTTTGTTCATGCTTCCACAAGTAGTGGTGTGACGATTTCCAGCATGAATGAGCCTTACTGGAAGAAGCGCTATAACGAAGCGCGCCGTGTGCTGAGTCGCAGTTAATCTGTCGTGTTGTTGGTTATCCCTTGGCTGGCAACGCGATAAAAAATAAGCACTGCTTCGGCAGTGTTTTTTTTTGCCCGTTTAACCCCGCGCGCTCTTTTCTCATATATCACTGGTTATATTAAACCAGGCTATAGTCTTGTAAATACGTAAGATTAGTCGTCCTGCCGGAACCACGACGATCCAGGAACAATGACGTTTATGCTCACTCGTTTCTTTTCCACCAGCCGCAAAGTTCTGACAGGCAGCATCCTCGCGGGCATTATTGTTGCCCTCCTCTGCGGAATGCTGCAGTTTTTTCTGAGCTACCATAAGCGGGAAGTGAAGTTCGATACCCTTATTGTTGACCTTAAAGTCTACATGGAGAGCTATTTCTCCGATCTCAAAACCTCTATTGATACCCTGCAACCCTTCACCCTGAGCAATTGCCAGGACGTGGGCGCAGAGCTAACCTCCCGTGCCGCCTTTAGCGTTAACGTTCGCGCCTTTTTACTGGTCCGGGATAATGCTGCATTTTGCTCTTCGGCCACCGGGCCGATGGACGTGCCGATGAAGGAACTGATACCGGATCTGGATACCACTAAATCCGTGGATATGGCACTGCTGCCCGGTACACCAATGCTGCCAGACAAACCCGCGATCGTCGTCTGGTATCAAAATCCGCTGATCAAAGGCGGTGGCGTATTCACCTCAATCAATATCAATTTAACCCCCTATTTGCTCTATACCTCGCGTCAGGATGAGTTTGCCGGTATCGCGGTAATCATTGGCAAAACGGCGTTATCCACCGCGTCAGGCCGTCTGATCAACGTCAACGATTTGCATGAAAACCCTATCCGCAGCGCTACCCTGAAAGAGGTCCCACTCACCATAAACCTGTATGCCCAGGAGTGGACGCCCTACGAAATCCTGTTTGCACTGCTCTTTGGCCTGATATGCGGCATTTTGGCGGGCACGCTCACTTTTTATATCCTCACCATTCGTTTGCATCCCGGCAAAGAGATCCTGACCGCCATAAAACGTGGCCAGTTCTATGTGGTCTATCAGCCGGTGGTAGATGCGAAAGAGCTGAAGATGCAGGGCTGCGAAGTGCTGATGCGCTGGAAGCACCCGACGATGGGCGAAATCCCGCCGGATGCGTTTATCAATTTTGCCGAAGCGCAAAAGCTGATTGTCCCGCTGACGCTACATCTTTTCGATCTGATTATCCGCGATGCTCCGCAGCTACAAACCGTGCTGCCACCGGGGGCGAAGCTAGGGATTAACATCGCGCCAGGTCATCTTCATGCCGACAGCTTCAAAGACGACATGCGTAAATTCGCGGCCTCTCTGCCGCCGGATCATTTCCAGGTGGTACTGGAAGTGACTGAGCGCGATATGATAAATCAGCTCGAAGCCGCCCCGCTATTCGAATGGCTGCACCATGAAGGCTTTGAAATTGCGATAGATGATTTCGGGACTGGCCACAGCGCGCTGATTTATCTGGAACGCTTCACGATGGATTACCTCAAAATCGATCGCGGTTTTGTGAATGCCATCGGTACGGAAACGGTCACTTCTCCGGTTCTGGATGCCGTGCTGACGCTGGCACGACGCCTGAATATGGTGACAGTTGCTGAAGGCGTCGAAACGCCCGAGCAGGCAGCCTGGCTCCGCCAACATGGCGTGAACTACCTGCAAGGTTACTGGATTAGCCGCCCCATGCCGCTGGCACAATTCCTGAAATGGGAACCTGATTTTGTTAAAGACAGTGAATGATTTCACAATGGCGGTTTCGTCACTTATTATCAGCTAACCATAAGTCTCACTGACGGTGAGCCAGAATAGAAGAGGGATACGCTGCGAATGACTATGCGCTTTGTTTTGCTGTTAATGGCGTTCATCAGCGTGACTTGCCAGGCGCAGAATATTAAAGAGAGCTATGCGTTTGCCGTGCTTGGCGAGCCAAAGTATGAGGCAAACTTTACCCACTTCGATTACGTTAACCCTGCGGCACCTAAAGGCGGGAATATCACTCTCTCTTCGCTAGGGACGTTTGACAATTTCAACCGTTTTGCCCTACGCGGAGTCGCCGCTGAGCGTACCGATTCGCTGTATGACACGCTTTTTGTCACCTCTGATGACGAGCCAGGAAGCTACTACCCGCTTATCGCCGATTCCGTCCGTTACGCAGATGACTTTTCCTGGGCGGAAGTGACGCTCAATCCCCGCGCACGTTTTCATGACGGTTCCCCCGTCAAAGCCAGCGATGTTGCTTTTACCTTTCATAAATTTATGACTGAAGGTGTGCCGCAGTTTCGCCTGGTGTTCAAAGGTGCCACAGTGAAAGCCATCGCCCCACTTACCGTGCGCATCGCACTGGCTGAGCCGGGCAAAGAGAACATGCTGAGTCTTTTCTCGCTCCCGGTGATGCCAGAATCGTTCTGGAAAGACCATAAGCTCAGCGACCCGATCTCCACACCACCGTTGGCTGGCGGCCCTTATCGCATCACCAGCTGGAAGATGGGGCAATACATCGTCTACTCCCGCGTGAAAGATTATTGGGCGGCTAATTTACCGGTCAACCGTGGGCGCTGGAATTTCGATACCATCCGCTACGACTACTATCTGGACGACAACGTCGCCTTCGAAGCGTTCAAAGCCGGAGCGTACGATATGCGCCAGGAAGTCAGCGCTAAAAACTGGGCGACCCGCTACGTGGGCAAAAACTTTGCTAACCACTTCATCGTGAAAGATGAGCAAAAAAACGAATCCGCGCAGGACACCCGCTGGCTGGCGTTCAACATCCAGCGTCCGGTATTTGCCGACCGACGTGTGCGTCAGGCAATCACCCTGGCCTTTGACTTTGAATGGATGAACAAAGCGCTGTTTTACAGGGCTTACAGCCGCACCAATAGTTATTTCCAGAACACTGAGTACGCAGCGCGGGGTTATCCCGACGCCGCCGAACTGACCCTGCTTGCACCACTCAAAGCGGAGGTTCCTCCAGAAGTCTTTACCAGCATCTTTGAGCCACCGACGTCGAAAGGCGATGGCTACGACCGGGATAACCTGCTCAAAGCCAGCAAACTGCTGGACGACGCTGGCTGGACGCTTAAAAACCAGAAGCGGGTGAATGCGCAAACCGGGAAACCGCTCAGCTTCGAGCTGCTGCTCTCTTCAGCGGGCAATAATCAGTGGGTGCTGCCGTTCCAGCACAATCTGGAACGTTTAGGTGTCACCGTGGAGATCCGCCAGGTTGATAATGCGCAGATAACCAACCGCATGCGCAACCGTGATTACGACATGATGCCGCGCTTATGGCAGGCCCAACCGTGGCCCAACACCAATCTGCGGATTTCGTGGGCGTCGGACTATATCAACTCCTCTTACAATGCGCCTGGCGTCAAAAGCCCGGTCATCGACAACCTGATTGATCAGATTATCGCCGCGCAGGGAGATAAAGATAAACTGGTTCCTCTGGGCCGCGCACTCGATCGCGTTTTGACCTGGAACTACTACATGCTGCCGATGTGGTTTATGGGGGAAGATCGCCTCGCTTACTGGGATAAGTTCTCGAAGCCGTCCGTTCGCCCGATCTACTCGCTGGGATTCGATAACTGGTGGTATGACGTCAATAAAGCCGCCAGACTGCCCGCTGAACGGCGTTAAGGAATAAAAATGGGTGCTTACCTGATTCGCCGCTTATTGCTGATTATCCCGACGCTGTGGGCGATTATTACCATTAACTTTTTCATCGTGCAGATTGCTCCCGGCGGCCCGGTCGATCAGGCTATTGCCGCCATCGAGTTTGGCCACAGCGGCAGCTTACCCGGCGGCGGTGGCGAAGGCCTACGCGCCAGCCACGCACAAACAGGCACCGGGAATATCAGTGAGAGTCACTATCGCGGCGGACGTGGGCTAGATCCCGAAGTGATCGCCGAGATCACCCATCGCTATGGCTTCGACAAACCGATTCACGAACGTTATTTCAAAATGCTCTGGGATTACGTACGTTTCGATTTCGGTGACAGCCTGTTTCGCAGCGCCTCGGTGATCCAGCTCATTAAAGATAGCCTGCCGGTATCGATAACCCTCGGGTTGTGGGGCACGCTAATTATCTATCTGGTGTCGATTCCGCTGGGAATACGCAAAGCGGTGCATAACGGCAGCCGCTTCGACATCTGGAGCAGCACTTTCATCATCATTGGTTACGCGATCCCGGCGTTTCTGTTCGCGGTTCTGCTGATCGTCTTTTTTGCTGGCGGCAGTTATTTTGACCTCTTCCCGCTGCGCGGACTGGTGTCAGCTGACTTCAGCTCATTGCCGTGGTATCAGAAAATCACCGATTATCTGTGGCATATCACCCTGCCGGTGCTGGCGACCGTTATCGGTGGGTTTGCCGCCCTGACGATGCTGACCAAAAACGCGTTTCTGGATGAGATCCGCAAGCAGTACGTGGTGACCGCGCGGGCAAAAGGGGTGAGCGAAAAGCAAATCATGTGGAAGCATGTGTTTCGCAACGCCATGCTGCTGGTGATCGCCGGTTTTCCGGCCACTTTCATCAGCATGTTTTTCACCGGCTCGCTGCTAATCGAGGTGATGTTCTCCCTCAATGGCCTTGGCCTGCTCGGCTACGAAGCCACCGTCTCACGCGACTATCCCGTGATGTTTGGCACACTCTATATTTTCACCTTGATCGGCCTGCTGCTGAATATTATCAGCGACATCAGCTACACGCTGGTCGATCCCCGTATTGATTTTGAGGGCCGCTGATGCCGCATTTAAGCCCCGTCAACCAGGCCCGCTGGGCGCGTTTTCGCCATAACCGTCGCGGCTATTGGTCCCTGTGGATCTTTGCCGTGCTGTTTATCCTGAGCCTGTGTTCAGAACTTATCGCCAACGACAAACCGCTGCTGGTGCATTTTAACGATCGCTGGTACACACCGGTTATCAGTAACTACAGCGAAAGCGATTTCGGTGGGCCGTTTGCCACACCGGCGGATTATCAGGACCCGTGGCTGCGCGATCGGCTCGACAACCACGGCTGGACGCTGTGGGCGCCGATTCGTTTTGGCGCGAACAGCATTAACTTCTCCACCTCGACGCCCTTCCCTTCTGCTCCCTCGGCGCAAAACTGGCTAGGGACCGACGCGAACGGCGGGGATGTGCTGGCACGTATTCTCTACGGTACGCGGATCTCCATTCTGTTCGGCCTGATGCTGACGCTGTGTTCAAGCGTGATGGGCGTGGTGGCAGGCGCAGTTCAGGGCTATTACGGCGGCAAAATCGATCTGTGGGGCCAGCGTTTTATTGAAGTCTGGTCCGGAATGCCGACGCTGTTTTTGATTATTTTGCTCTCAAGCGTATTACAACCTAACTTTTGGTGGCTGCTGGGCATTACGGTTCTGTTTGGCTGGATGGCGCTGGTGGGCGTGGTACGCGCAGAGTTTTTACGCACCCGTAACTTCGATTATATCCGCGCAGCACAGGCATTAGGCGTCAGCGATCGCAGCATTATCTTCCGCCATATGCTGCCCAACGCGGTGGTGGCGACGCTAACCTTTCTGCCGTTTATTCTGTGCAGCTCGATTACCACCCTGACTTCGCTCGATTTTCTGGGGTTCGGTTTACCGCTCGGCTCACCGTCATTAGGCGAACTGCTGTTGCAGGGCAAAAACAATTTGCAGGCATCGTGGCTGGGTATTACGGCATTTCTTTCCGTGGCCATATTGCTGTCGCTACTGATTTTTATTGGCGAAGCGGTCCGCGATGCCTTCGATCCTAACAAGGCGGTATAAGATGACCCAGCCTCTTCTTAGCATTGAACATCTTTCTATCGCTTTTACCCAGCAGGGTGAGACGCGTGACGTGGTGAGTGATTTATCTCTGCAAATCCACGCCGGGGAAACGCTGGCGCTGGTCGGTGAATCCGGCTCCGGCAAAAGTGTGACGGCGCTGTCGGTGTTGCGTCTGCTCCCCTCACCGCCGGTGGTTTATCCGCAGGGCGATATCCTGTTCCACAGCCAGTCGTTGCTGCACGCAGATGAACATACCCTGCGCGGGGTGCGCGGGAATAAAATCGCGATGATCTTCCAGGAACCAATGGTGTCGCTAAACCCGCTCCACACCCTGGAAAAACAGCTGTACGAAGTGCTGTCCCTGCACCGGGGAATGCGCAAAGAAGCCGCCCGTGGCGAGATTCTTGATTGTCTGGAGCGTACCGGCATTCGCAATGCCGCCAAACGGCTGACGGACTTTCCGCATCAGCTGTCGGGCGGAGAGCGCCAGCGTGTGATGATTGCCATGGCACTGCTGACGCGCCCGGAACTGCTGATTGCCGACGAGCCGACGACTGCGCTGGATGTCACGGTGCAGGCGCAAATCCTGCAGTTGCTGCGCGAATTGCGCGATGAGCTCAACATGAGCCTGCTGTTTATCACCCACAACCTCAGCATTGTGAAGAAGCTGGCGGATAATGTGGCGGTGATGCAAAACGGCCGCTGCGTCGAACAGAACACAGCGAGCGCCCTGTTCCATGCGCCTCAACACCCTTACACACAGCGCCTGCTCGACAGCGAGCCATCGGGCGATCCGGTCCCGCTGACGGCGGGCAGCCCACCGCTATTGAACGTCGAAAACCTTGGCGTCGCCTTCCCGGTGCGTAAAGGTATTTTCCGCCGCCAGGTGGCAGAGAATACCGTGTTGAAGAACGTCAGCTTTTCGCTGCGTCCAGGTGAAACGCTGGGGCTGGTTGGCGAGTCAGGTTCCGGGAAAAGCACCACTGGCCTGGCACTGCTGCGCCTGATTGCCTCTCGCGGCACCATTATGTTTGATGGTAAACCGCTTCACAGCTGGAACCGCAGGCAGATGTTACCCGTGCGACCACGAATGCAGGTGGTATTTCAGGACCCGAACTCGTCGCTCAATCCCCGGCTGAACGTGCTGCAAATTATTGAGGAAGGGTTGAGCGTTCATCACCCGGAACTGAGCGCTCGCCAGCGAGAAGATGAAGTGATTCGTGTGATGCGGGAAGTTGGACTGGACCCAGAGACACGCCATCGATATCCGGCGGCCTTTTCCGGCGGTCAGCGCCAGCGAATTGCCATCTCCCGCGCGCTGATTTTGAAGCCCGAGTTGATTATTCTGGATGAACCGACGTCGTCCCTCGACAGAACGGTGCAAGCGCAGATTCTGGCATTACTGAAGGGATTACAGGAAAAGCACCGGCTGGCCTATATCTTTATCAGCCACGACTTACACGTAGTGCGCGCGTTGTGCCATCAGGTGATTGTGTTGCGACAGGGAGAAGTGGTCGAACAGGGTGATTGTCAGCGCGTTTTTGCCGCGCCGACGCATGAGTATACGCGTCAGCTGCTAGCGTTGAGCTGACGCTCAGAAAGGATACTGGCCGGAAAACGGCTCGGCGATCGCAACACCAAAGTTTTTCAAACGACAGGTCGCCGCAAATTCATCCTGGCTGTTTACAAACAGGCACGGCTCGCCTTCGCACTCCAGCACAGAGCTGACGACTTCGATATCGGTCAGCGCCTGGCTCAAACGCTCCATAACCGGCCATGCATTTTCATCATCCGGGCTGAGTAACTTCAGCGCAACCAGACTGTTTTCGCCCTCTTTTCCACTTTGCGGAATCGGTTCAACTTTCGAACCTGCAAAACCCGCCGACCAGCGATAGCTCTGGGGCAAGCGATGGACTATAGAGAGTTGTAATGTATTCACGTTCTTTCCCCGGAAGCAAAAAAGCCTTCACAATTTATTTACATTTATAGTAACACATCGTTGCTAACCTGCCGTTATTTTCCTGAGAAACCGCATACAGCCTGATGTTACAAGCTATGAAGTCTGATTTTACAGGGCATTATTTTGTGAGTTACAGGCTCGCTTTGGCGCTATATGTACCCGTTTCTGCGATCTAACTCAACCTTTTTAACTACAACGATGTGACTTTTTACATAAATAGATTTTACATAAAAGAAACAAACAAGGGGTAAACAAACGAGAGTTTGGTTGACGAGCGTCAAAAAAAGGGGCCGCATTGGCCCCTTTTCTTCATCAGCTTGCCGATTTTCGTGGCCGACTGGCGTAGAGATAGAAAAGAATCGAACTGGTGGCGCAAAACGCGATCGACCAAATCATCGGCCAGGCGGTGTTAAACGTCGCCATTGAGAGCAGCGCACCGACAATCGCGCCAATGCCGAAACGGAATGTCCCCGCCAGGGACGATGCGGTTCCCGCCATGTGAGGAAACTCGTCGAGAATTACCGCCATGCCGTTGGATGACACCATCGACACACAGCCGACAAACGCCGCTACACCGACCACCAGCGCCCAGAAACCGACGCCAAAGAAAGCGGTTAGCACCATCCAGATAGCCATTACAAACTGGATCCACAGCCCCGCGCGGAACATATTGATGGCCCCAACCCGACGGACAAAGCGGCTGTTAATGATGGTCATCACAAACAGGAACACGATGTTTAGCGCGAAGTAGTAGCCGAAATGCTGCGGTGAGACGTGGTTGATTTCGATGTACACGAACGGACCGGCGCTCAGGAAGGAGAACATTCCCGCAAAGCTGAAGCCGCTCGCCAGCATGTAGCTCAGGACGCGTTTATGACGAAACAGCGACGCAAAGTTTCCGATAGTGGTGCGAATATGAAACTTCTGCCGACGTTCTACCGGTAAGGTTTCATCGATAAAGAAGAAGATCATCGCTGAGGCCAGCAGTGCGGCAATCGCCAGAATCCAGAAAATCGCGTGCCAGCTAAACCATACCAATACTGCGCCACCAATCATCGGAGCCAACAGCGGCGCGATGGTGGTCACCAGCATGACGAAAGACATCATGCGCGAGAACTCTTCCTTCGGATAGATATCGCGCATCAGGGCATTTATCACCACGCTCGCCGCCGCAGCCGCCAGACCGTGGAAGAAACGCATGATAATCAGATGATCGATCGTCTGCGCCAGCGCACAGGCCACCGCCGCACCCGCAAACACCAGCGTTCCCCCGAGGATCACCGGCTTGCGGCCAATGCTATCCGCCATCGGGCCATACAACAATTGGCCAACGGCAAAACCGAGGATATAGGTGCTGAGCGTCATTTGCGCGCTGCCGGCCGGTACGCCAAACTGCGCGGAAATCACCGGCAGTGCAGGCAGGTACATGTCGATAGACAGCGGCATCAACATGGCCAGCAGACCAAGGATAAACACGATGCTGATTGATGAGTGTGGCCTGGTGGTCACAGTGTGCTCCTGAAATTAGCGGGAAGTCATGCCAACGCTGGCAATTTCTTCTTCCGTCAACGGGCGGTATTCACCGGGTTCAAGCTCGGGATCAAGGGCAATCTCACCGATGCGCTCGCGGTGCAAGCCGACCACGCGGTTACCCACAGCAGCGAACATACGTTTCACCTGATGATAACGACCTTCGCTGATGGTAAGGCGTACTTCGGTCGGGGTGATCACTTCCAGCACTGCAGGTTTGGTGAGATCTTTCTCGTTGTGCAGTTGCACCCCCTGGGTAAACTGCTCGGCGGTATCGTCAGACACCGGCGATTCGAGCGTGACCAGATAGGTTTTTTCGCAGTGATGACGCGGAGAGGTAATGCGGTGCGACCACTGACCGTCATCGGTCATCAGCACCAGGCCGGTGGTGTCGATATCCAGACGCCCCGCCGCATGCAGCTTGTGCGCCACCGGTACATCGAGGAAATAGAGCACCGTCGGATGATCCGGGTCGTCCGTAGAGCACACGTACCCTACCGGCTTGTTGAGCATGAAGTAGCGCGGGCCGTTCTGCTGAGCCAACGTGTTGCCGTCGAACTCCACGTCATGTTCTGGCAGGAGTTTGAAAGAACTGTCTTTCACAATATCGCCATCCACGGTAACGCGGCTGGCGCGAATTTCACGCCCGGCAATAGCGCGGCTTACGCCGAGTTGCTGAGCGATAAACTTATCAAGTCGCATGAAATCTTATAGCCTTTATGGTGCTGGAAGTCGGACAACATGTCCGAAAAAGAAGCAGTCAAGAACTGTCCAGTATAGCGGTCTGGTTGCGCCACTCAAGGGAAAAAGTTTCGTGGCATACTATGTGCGAGATAACAAATTAGAGAGCCCATGACTTTTACACTTCGCCCCTATCAGCAGGAAGCCGTTGACGCCACCTTAGCCTGGTTTCGCAAACACACAGATCCTGCCGCCATCGTCCTGCCCACCGGGGCGGGTAAAAGCCTGGTGATAGCCGAACTGGCGCGACTGGCGCGTGGCCGCGTGCTGGTGCTGGCTCACGTCAAAGAGCTGGTGGCGCAAAACCACGCCAAATACTGCGCGCTGGGTCTGGAGGCCGATATCTTCGCTGCCGGGCTGAAGCGTAAAGAGAGCCACGGCAAAGTGGTATTCGGTAGCGTGCAGTCGGTGGCGCGAAATCTGCCGCATTTTCGCAGCGAATTCTCGCTATTGATTGTCGATGAGTGCCATCGCATCAGCGATGACGACCAAAGCCAGTATCAGCAAATCCTCAACCACCTGAAAGAGGTGAACCCGCAGGTGCGTCTGCTTGGGCTGACCGCCACACCGTTTCGCCTTGGCAAAGGGTGGATTTATCAGTTCCACTATCACGGCATGGTGCGCGGTGACGAAAAAGCGCTGTTCCGCGACTGCATCTATGAACTGCCGCTGCGCTACATGATCAAACATGGCTACCTTACGCCGCCTGAGCGTCTTGATATGCCCGTCGTTCAGTATGATTTCAGCCGGTTGCAGGCCCAGAGTAACGGTCTGTTCAGCGAGGCGGACATGAATCAGGAGCTGAAAAAACAGCAGCGCATCACGCCGCACATCATCAGTCAGATTGAGGAGTTCGCCCAGACCCGCAAAGGGGTGATGATTTTCGCGGCTACCGTCGAACATGCCAGGGAAGTGACCGGCCTGCTCCCTGCTAACGACGCGGCGCTGATCACCGGCGAAACACCGGGACCTGAGCGCGACAAGCTCATTGACGCGTTTAAGGCGCAGCAGTTCCGCTATCTGGTCAACGTTTCGGTACTGACCACCGGCTTTGACGCCCCACACGTCGATTTGATTGCCATTTTGCGCCCAACCGAATCCGTCAGCCTGTATCAGCAGATTGTCGGGCGTGGGCTACGGCTGGCTCCCGGCAAGACCGACTGCCTGATTCTGGATTACGCCGGGAATCCGCACGATCTCTATTCGCCCGAGGTAGGTACGCCAAAAGGCAAAAGCGGTAACGTTCCGGTGCAGGTATTTTGTCCAGGATGCGGTTTCGCCAATACTTTCTGGGGGAAAACCACCGCCGACGGCACGCTGATTGAACATTTTGGCCGCCGCTGTCAGGGCTGGTTTGAAGATGACGAAGGCCATCGCGAGCAGTGCGATTATCGCTTCCGCTTTAAAAATTGTCCGCAATGTAACGCTGAAAATGACATCGCAGCGCGGCGCTGTCGCGAGTGCGATACGGTGCTGGTCGACCCCGATGATATGCTTAAAGCCGCGCTGAAACTCAAAGACGCGCTGGTGCTGCGCTGCTCCGGCATGGCACTGCAAACCGGTGCCGACGAGAAAGGCGAATGGCTGAAAATCACCTACTACGATGAAGATGGCGCAGACGTCAGCGAACGTTTCCGTCTGCATACACCCGCCCAGCGCATGGCCTTTGAGCAGCTCTTTATACGCCCGCACACCCGCACGCCGGGGGTGCCTCTGCGCTGGATCACCGCCGCTGATATCGTTCATCATCAGGCGCTGTTGCGTCAGCCTGATTTTGTTGTCGCACGTAAAAAAGGCCAGTTCTGGCAGGTGCGCGAAAAGGTGTTCGATTACGAAGGACGCTTCCGCCGGGCCAATGAATTGCGCGGTTAAGGGACTTTTGATTGATGTGAAAGGCGTTTGAGTATAAAATGCCGCCCGCTTCACATCCGTGAGGCAGAACACTCACCTGCTGCTGGGTCGCCTGTAGCAGGACTTATTTACAGAGAGAAATCAATGTTTACTATCAATGCAGAAGTACGTTCTGTGCAGGGTAAGGGTGCGAGCCGCCGCCTGCGCGCAGCTAACAAGTTCCCGGCTATCATCTATGGTGGCGATGCTGCTCCAGTCGCAATCGAACTGGACCAGGACAAAGTCTGGAACCAGCAGACTAAAGAAGGGTTCTACACTGAAGTTCTGACTATCGTTTTCGATGGTAAAGAAGAAAAAGTGAAAGTTCAGGCTGTTCAGCGTCACCCGTTCAAGCCAAAACTGTCTCACGTCGACTTCGTTCGCGCTTAATCGCCAACAAGTTGAGAAAAACCCCGCATTGCGGGGTTTTTTTATGGCTGTTATTTACCGCCAGAAGTCCGGCGTTGCAGCTGATCGCGCAGGTTCGGCGGGGTGCCTTTGATGGTCAGGGTGTCCGTTGCCGGGTCCCAGAAAATACGCTCGCCCAGCAGCATGGCATCAAAATTCACCGTTAACCCACCGCCGCTACCAGCAAACTTGGTGAGCTGACGCAGCGTGCTGCGATCCGCAGGGAAACTCTCTTCCAGCTCGTAGCCTTTATCCGCCGTAAATTCGTGGAAGCTAACTTCGCTGACGCCTGACAGCTCTTTCGACAGGGATTCCAGTTCAATCTCTTCCCCGGCCTGCAGCTGTTCGTTGCAGTAGCTGTAAACCTGCTGACGCACGTTTTGACGCTCAGATTTATCGAGCTGCGCTTCGGCGGTGAAATCATCCACTGCTTGCAGCAACCCTTTGTTCTGTGCTTTGGCGTTCAGACCTTCGGTGGCGCCGAGGAAATCCATAAAGAAATCGGCAACTTTGCGGCCTACGCGTCCTTTCAGGAAGGTTAGATAGCGGGTCGATTCCGGATTGGTTTCCCATTCGGTCAAATCGATACGCGCCACGATGTCGGCGTGATTGATATCCAGATAGTGGGTGGAGCTGATATCCATTTGCTCGTTAACGCGCATGCTGCTCAGATTACTGAGAACCGTTATCAACAAATACTCAACGGCCAGGTAGCGATACTGGCAGAACAGGACAATCCCGCCGTCAGCAAAAGGATATTTTGCCAGCTCGTCACGCAGACGACCGGTCGCCGCGCGGCTAAACGCCAGGAAATCTTCGTCGCCCTTGCGTTGCAGACGCAGGCTTTCGGCCAGTTCACTCTCTTCGTTGAACATGCCGTAGGCTTTATTTTTCGCGCTGTAGACGCGATGCAGCTCCGCCATCATTTCCGTAACGGTAGGCGTAGATTCCAGTAACGAATCGCGAAGCACCAGCTCCAGGGTTTGCTCATCGCGCTTGATAAGCTGGTGCAAGGCAATCTGGTTGATATCCAGACTCATGATAAACTCTCCTTTAAGACCGGGCGGTATTCAACCACCACCCACGCATGTGTGCAATAGAAGATAAAAAAGGGGAAAAAAAGCTGTTGCTACGGTAATATGTTGCCCTTTCATCAACAAACTGATTTCGATTTATGCCACAACATTCCCGCTATAGTGATGAACACGTTGAACAACTCCTCAGTGAGATGGTCAACGTACTTGAAAAACATAAAACGCCGACCGATCTTTCCCTGATGGTTTTGGGAAATATGGTCACCAACCTTATCAATACCAGCGTTGCTCCGGCTCAACGTCAGGCGATCGCAAAATCATTCGCCCAGGCTTTGCAGTCTTCAGTGAGCGACGACCAGGCGCACTAAGGGAAACGAACGACAGTCTATGGTGACGAATCGTCAGCGCTACCGTGAAAAAGTCTCCCAGATGGTTAGCTGGGGGCACTGGTTCGCCTTGTTCAACATTCTGTTGGCCATGGTGCTCGGCAGCCGTTATCTGTTAGTGGCCGACTGGCCGACGACGTTGACCGGGCGTATTTACTCCTGGATAAGCGTTGTCGGGCACTTTAGCTTTTTGGTTTTCGCCACCTATCTGCTGATTCTGTTCCCTCTGACGTTTATTGTGATGTCGCAGCGGCTGATGCGGTTCTTATCCGCCATCCTCGCCACTGTCGGCATGACCCTGTTGCTGATCGACAGTGAAGTTTTCACCCGTTTTCATCTCCATCTCAATCCGATCGTCTGGGAACTGGTGATCAATCCCGACCAGAACGAAACCGCACGTGACTGGCAGCTCATGTTTATCAGCGTGCCGATTATCCTGCTGATTGAGATGCTGTTTGCCACCTGGAGCTGGCAAAAACTGCGTAGCCTGACCCGACGTCGTCACTACGCGCAGCCGATTGCCGCCCTGTTTTTTGTGGCGTTTATCAGCTCACACATTATGTACATCTGGGCAGATGCGAACTTCTATCGCCCGATTACCATGCAGCGCGCCAACCTGCCGCTCTCTTATCCAATGACGGCCCGTCGTTTCCTTGAGAAACACGGTCTACTGGATGCCCAGGAATACCAGCGTCGTCTGGTAGAACAAGGCAATCCGGAAGCGGTGTCGGTTCAGTATCCGCTGAGTGAATTGCGCTATCGCGATATGGGCCAGGGCCAGAACGTTCTGCTCATTACCGTCGATGGATTGAACTATTCTCGCTACGAGAAGCAGATGCCTGCGCTGGCACAATTCGCTGAACAAAACATCAATTTCACGCAGCATATGAGTTCGGGTAATAACACCGATGCCGGGATTTTTGGTCTGTTCTACGGTATTTCCGCAGGCTATATGGACGGCGTACTTTCCTCGCGTACCCCTGCGGCGCTGATTACGTCTCTGAACCAACAGGGTTATCAGCTTGGGCTGTTCTCATCTGACGGTTTCAGTAGCCCGCTCTATCGCCAGGCACTGCTGTCTGATTTCTCTCTGCCTGCGGCAAAAAATCAGTCCGACGAACAAACCGCCGGTCAGTGGGTTAACTGGCTTAACCGTTATGCGCAGGAAGATAACCGCTGGTTCTCATGGGTAGCATTCAACGGCACCACGCTTAATGACAGCAATCAAAAAGGCTTTGTTCGCCGCTACGCCCGCGCAGCTGGCGATGTCGACACTCAGATTGCACGGGTCATTACGGCATTGCGCGAATCCGGCAAACTGGACAATACGGTAGTCATTATTACCGCGGGCCACGGCGTACCGCTGGGTGATGAAGCGAATGACATGAACTGGACTCGCCCTAACCTGCACGTGCCACTCGTGGTTCACTGGCCGGGCACGCCCGCGCAGCGCATCAATATGCTGACGGAACACAAAGATGTAATGACCACGCTGATGCAACGTTTGCTGCATGTCAGCACCCCGGCTAATGAATACTCACAGGGGCAAGACCTGTTTAGCGCCACACGTCGCCATAACTGGGTAACGGCAGCCAGCGGAAATACTCTGGCGGTAACAACGCCTATGCTGACTCTGGTGCTGAACAGCAACGGGAATTACCAGACATACAACCTGCAGGGTGAGAAGATACACGACCAAAAACCACAGCTTAGTCTGCTGTTGCAAGTACTAACCGATGAGAAACGGTTTATCGCTAACTGATTAATTTTAAATCAGTTAGCGCTGTACGGACTTGCAATCAATTAGCAAACAGGTAGTATCTTTTTCATACGTCGGCACGTAGCGCAGCCTGGTAGCGCATCGTCATGGGGTGGCGAGGGTCGAGAGTTCAAATCTCTCCGTGCCGACCACCATCAAGCTGCAACTATCTCTATTTCAGTGAGTTACATTAAACCTTATTTTTTTCTATATCACTGCACTCTCTAAAATTGTGACACGTGACACTCGAATTAGTGCAACTCATTATTTTACATTGATTGAGACAAACATGGGGTGGCGAGGGTCGAGAGTTCAAATCTCTCCGTGCCGACCAAAACATATAAAAAAACCAACCTTTTACGGTTGGTTTTTTTATACCTGCATATCCACGCCTCTTGACTCTCACCCATTTTACAGTGAAAATACTGTACATAAAAACAGTTATCATGAGGCAGTTATGTTTGTTGAACTGGTGTATGACAAGCGCAACGTTGCAGGTTTACCCGGCGCGAGTGACATTATTCTGAATGAATTAACAAAGCGTGTGCATCGGATTTTCCCGGATGCCGTCGTGAAGGTTAAACCCATGCAAGCTAACGGATTAAACAGCGATGCCAGCAAAAGCGATCGTGAAAAGCTCAACCGAATGCTCGAAGAAATGTTTGATGAAGCCGATATGTGGATGGTTTCTGAGTAATTCTTAGTGCAGATTTAGCGCGTGATTGCGCGCTTTATAACTTCTGCAATAATGATGTAAACAGCTGATGGGCAACATCATGAATCCCAAAGTCGTCATGCCGCTCCACACTCTGACACGTTTTAAGCCTTTCGCTCAGATTGACAGCCTGATTCACCACTTCCTTCCGCATGCAGAAATTGAACACTTTTCCGCTAATCGTCTCCTTCATCTTGATCGCAAGGGAGAACGGGCATGCTTAATACTGCTCGAGGGTCTGGTCGATATTTCCCGCATCGATGACGGCATTCTAAAAGGAACATTGAAAGCGCCATTTGTGGCGGGGATATCACATCCAGACTATATGGGAAACGCATTCCATTTAATGAGTGCAACGGCGGTCAAAGTCGCTATCCTGCCATATAAAAGTGCGATGACGATAATCAGAGAGCAGAAGTTATGGGAGGACTACAGTAATTATCTTCTTTATATTATGGGATTACATTCCACTCTGAGTAATCATAGTATCGGGCTTCGTTCACGCGATATCATTCGTGACTGTCTGTTTGATTTGATGAACGAGAATGAACAATATCGCCTGAAAACGAATGCCTGCAAATATATTATTGAAAAAACGGCACTGTCACGCAGCGGCGTGATGGGGATTCTGGCAGACATGAAAAAAGAAAACATCATTGGGATCCAGAGAGGGGTGCTTATTTTTATTAATGATGAGCAGAACTCACATCGCAACGATTAAAAAGGCCATCAACTGATGGCCTTTTTAATTTTACTAACGCGGCAATTACATATGGAATCCACCACCGGCACCGTCATGTCCACCAAAAGCGTGGTCATGCGCATTGTCAGCACCCGTACCCGTGCCGTGATCACCGTGAGAAACGGCGTTCTCATGGCTGTTACCACCTTTTACGGAATGCTGGAAAACGTCGTGGAACGGCACGCTAATCTGAGTAGACGGCGTCAGAGTTGATGCTTTTACCACGCTTTTGCGACCAGTTGCGCGATCGGTAACCTGAATGCGGGTGTCAGGTTTAAGAGTATTGGCGGCAACGTTGATTGTCGCGCCGGTGTTTGGGCGCGTCGTGATACCACTGTAAGTCATCGCGTGAGGCTGTTCATTGTAAGTTGCTGTGCCCGTGCGTTTGACACCGTAGTTAGCGATGTCTTTTGCATGCTCTTTAACCTGACTATCTGCTTCAGCCTGGCGCGCATCAGCAAGGGCTACGGCTTGTTGCTCTGTTCGGGCAATATTCGCTTGTGTCAGGCTTTTGCCCATATCGGGAGATTGCTGATGTGTCGGCGTACCTGTTGGGTCATTTTTAATTCCGGACAACATCGTATTCGTCGCCCCGGTATTTGGACGAGAAGAGGTGCCTGAATAGCTAACCGCATGAGCAGGCTCTGAATACGTCGCGGTGCCAGACTGTTTTATTCCGTATTGAGACAACTCAGCCTTATGTTGGGCCATTGCTGCTTTCGCCGCAGCTTTAGCTGCCTGATGATCCGCAGTACTACTATCAAGACGAGTCGCTGGCCCAATTTGATGGGTTGGATGCCCCGCCGGATTACTCTCTTTCACAACGCCTGGCGTTTGCGTCCAGTGGTGAGGGTCCATCGGGTCAACCTGATGAGTGGGATGCCCTTCAGGGTTGGATTCTTTGATGATACCCGGCGCCATCGTCCAGCCAAGGCTTCGGCTGGCCGTTGCAGACGGCGTATTTAAACGAGCTGCAGCCGTTCTGGCATCTCGCTCTGCAATCATCTCAGCTTTATCAGCGGTGTCTTGTTTATTCTGCGCTTCTTGTACTGCCGCACGCTGGTCAGCATACGCCTGAGCACGCATTTCACCTGCAGCATTCATTAAATCGCGATCGTCTTGCATCGTCGTATGAGAGACACTGTGTATATTGTGAATAACTTGCTCATGGGCAGATTCTACGGCTCGCTCAGAGCGAGCGACTTCTGCATCAGCATCCGCAATAGACATTGCATGCGCAGACATCGATAAAGCAGAAAGTACCACCAGAGAAATAATTGTTTTATTCATTGCATTACTCATCAAATTTATTTAATAGAAAATCCCGCATAGATTAAATGCGTTAAAAATTTCATCATTATTCGTGGGGCTGAAAATGTTTACATTAAATCTATTACTGTGTGAATTAGATTTGTATGACAAAGAATAGAGTTATTACAAAATGAAAGCAATCATCTCAACGAATACAATAAATGAAAGTTTTTTATAGGATGACCATTATTTAATGTATACATAATAGGTGTTAATTAAATATATTTCTGACATTAAACAACTTAACGCACGAGTAACTTTTTAACGATGATAAAACGATATTAGCTAACAATCAGGCATAAAAAAGCCAACTCACAGGCTGGCTTCTTCTATCAGGTATTCGTGTTTAGCGCTTATCGGGGCCGCCGAGGAAAAAGATCCCAAGGGGAATAGCCAGAAGAACCGTGAATACCAGACTGTAAACAAAGATCATCGCAGACTGCAGCACATACATGCTGGTGGTCCACTGCGAGAGCGGAATGTTGTACTGCTCAATCACGCCGACAATTGTCGCTCGCCCAACGCCAGCTGCGGCAATCAAAAACACCACAAACAGCGCCAGTAAAAACTTCCTGCCTTGCGGAGTGTTAAGTTTTTCGCGGACCATGTCTCTCTTTCCTTTACAGATGAATAACATTATTTCCGCTTACCCTAACACGATCGTCCTTTTCATTCCATATCAGCATTTAAATCTGCACCATCGCCACCAAAGCAGTTCAATCCACCTTATGAAATCAAAATATAAGTAAATCAAACCAAACACTGGCCTGCGCTATGCTAATCTTGCATCGATTGTTTGACATAAAAGGAATGAATGTGAAAAACACACCTAAATTTGCCATTGCCCTTCTGACCGCTGCCTGCATGAGCACCAGCGCTTTCGCAAGCGAAACGCAGAAGCCACAGCCTCTTGAAAAGACTGCGCCGTATCCACAGGCGGAAAAAGGCATGAAGCGCCAGGTCATCCAGCTCCCGGTTCAGGAAGATGAATCGGCGTTTAAAGTCGAGCTGTTGATTGGGCAAAACCTGGAAGTGGACTGTAACCGTCATCGCCTGGGTGGCAAACTGGAGAGCAAAACCCTCGAAGGCTGGGGCTATGACTACTACGTGTTTGATAACGTGACGTCACCGGTTTCAACCATGATGGCCTGCCCGGATGGCAAGAAAACTCAGCAGTTCGTGACGGCCTATCTGGGTGATAACAGCCTGCTGCGCTACAACAGTAAATTACCGATTGTGGTCTACACGCCTGAGAATATCGACGTGAAATACCGCGTCTGGAAAGCAGACGAAAAAGTCGAAAACGCCGTCGTGCGCTAAAAAAAGGCCGGGTAGCGATACCCGGCCTTTTTGTATTGCGTTAACTCAGAGGGCAATATCCGCGACCGGTTTAGATTCCGGCTGAGGTTTTGCCTGCGGTTGCGCCTGTGGAGCCGCATCCGCTCTCTGCGGTTTTTCGTATTTAAGCTGCAGAACGCCGCTGGTGTATTCCAGCTCTTGTTCCGTCGCGGCAACATTCCCGTTCAGCTTAGTGCCATAAGAAGGAATAATCGTTTTCAGCTTCGCCTGCCATTCCGGGCTGGCGACTTTGTCTTTAAACACTTTTTCCATCAGATGCAGCATGATCGGTGCGGCAGTTGATGCACCAGGCGATGCGCCAAGCAGCGCCGCAATGGTGCCGTCTTTGTCGCTCACCACTTCAGTACCGAGGCGCAGTACACCACCCTCTTTCGGATCGCGTTTAATAATCTGCACGCGCTGGCCCGCCTGCCACAAGCGCCAGTCGGCTTTCTTAGCCTGCGGGTAATACTCTTGCAGGGCAGCGAAGCGGTCATCATCGGACAGCATCACCTGGCTAATCAGGTATTTCACCAGATCGAAGTTATCCAGGCCCACGTCCACCATCGGCATAAAGTTAGAGGTGGTCGTGGAGCTGAGCAGATCCCACAGGGAACCATTTTTCAGGAATTTAGTGGAGAAGGTCGCGAACGGCCCAAACAACACCACGCGTTTACCGTCCAGAATACGGGTATCGATGTGCGGAACAGACATTGGCGGTGCGCCAACAGAGGCCTGACCGTACACTTTCGCCAGATGGCGATTCACCACTTCCGGGTTATCAGATACCAGGAACTGGCCGCCAACCGGGAAGCCTGCATAATCGTCCGCTTCAGGAATACCAGACTCCTGCAGCAGTTTCAGCGCTGCGCCACCGGCACCGATAAAGACAAACTTCGCCTTGATCACGTGCTCGGCTTCGTTGTTTTTCAGATCGGCGACTGTCACGCTCCAGCTGTTATCCGCATTGCGCTTGAAACCGCGCACTTCGGTGCTGACCTGCAGTTTGAAGTTGTCTTTTTTCTGCAGAGCGCCCACCAGCTGACGGGTGATTTCGCCGTAGTTCACGTCCGTACCGATCTCAGTGCGCGTGGCGGCCACTTTCTGATTCGGGTCGCGACCTTCCATCACCAGCGGCGCCCACTCTTTGATCTGAGCATGATCTTCAGAATATTTCATGCCGCGGAACAGGCTGCTCTGCTGGAGTGCCGCATAGCGCGCGCGCAGGAAATTGACGTTATCGTCGCCCCAGACAAAGCTCATGTGCGGAACGGTGTTAATGAACGAGTGCGGATCGTGCATCACGCCGCTGTTGACCTGATGCGACCAGAACTGGCGGGAGATCTGGAATGCTTCATTGATCTCCACCGCCTTCTCGATACTAATGGAACCGTCCTTTTTCTGCGGGGTATAGTTCAGTTCCATGAGTGCCGAGTGGCCCGTACCGGCGTTATTCCAGCCGTTCGAACTCTCTTTCGCGACGCCGTCGAGGCGCTCAACCATGGTCATCGACCAGTCTGGCTGCAATTCTTGTAAGTAGGTGCCCAGAGTGGCGCTCATAATGCCGCCGCCAATTAAAAGGACGTCCGTTTCCTGCTCTTTCGGGGTATCAGCTTTCGCCGCCATCGAGATGGCGCTCAGCCCTACAGCCATAGAAAAGAGCATGGCAGTCATTTTTTTCATCATTTATGCCTTACTTGTAGTCGTGCTTTTTAGGTGGAAATTGCAGGTGAAATAAACTGCGGGGCAAACTTAACAATTTTTAAACATTGTTTAAAGGTTAAGAAATTATTGTAATTGTGAAATTAAATGTTGGAATTATTGTAGGGATACCCACAGAGGCGGCTGGCAAGGCGAGGTTTTTGTGGCTACTATGCTGCACTTTGTGATCGCGCGCACGGAAGCCTGCCCTAACCAGTGAATGCCTATGTCATTACCCCACTCTCCTGCCCTGACGCCTGACGATGGCCGTGTGGCGAGCGTTTTGCGCTCCCCCAAATTGTTTATGCGAGAAACATTAGCGGGTGTGATTACCGCACTGGCGCTGATCCCCGAGGTGATTTCGTTTTCTGTGGTCGCCGGGGTTGATCCGAAGGTGAGCCTGATTGCGTCAGTGGTGCTGTGTCTGGCGATGTCCGTTTTCGGCGGCCGCCCGGCGATGGTTACGGCTGCTGCGGGTTCCGTCGCGCTGGTGATCGGCCCGATGGTGCATCAGCATGGCGTGCAGTACATTCTGCCTGCGGTGATCCTCGCCGGACTCATTCAAATCCTGTTTGGCGCACTGGGCATGGCGCGTCTGATGCGCTTTATTCCGCAAGCGGTCATGACCGGATTTGTTAACGCCCTTGGCGTTTTAATTTTCTTTGCTCAGGTTCCCCATTTCTGGAGCAAAAGCCCGCTGATCGTCGGCCTGTTTGTGCTCACATTGCTGATTGTTATCTGGGCACCACGCTTTATCAAAAGTATTCCCTCGCCGCTGATCGCCATTGTGATATTAACGATATTCACTGTGACCAGCGGGCAAATTCTGCCGACCGTCGGCGATGAAGGTTCCATGAGCGGCGGTTTGCCAGGCCTGACGCAGCTGCTGGTGCCGTTGAATATGCAAACCCTGAGCATTATCTGGCCCTGCGCATTGAGTATCGCGTTTGTCGGTCTGATGGAATCGCTACTGACCGCGAAACTGGTTGATGAACTGACCTTGACGCCGTCCAGCAAGCGCCGGGAGAGCATCGGGCTGGGCGTGGCGAACATTATGTCGGGTTTTTATGGCGGTATCGCCGGGTGCGCGATGATCGGGCAAACCATCGTCAATGTGGAGATGGGGAAAGGTCGCAGCCGTATCTCTACGCTGGCTGCGGGGGTTATTTTGCTGCTTCTGGTGACGGCACTGAGTGAAGTGATGGCCAAAATCCCGATGGCGGTGCTGGCCGGTATCATGGCTATTGTGGCGTTCAAAACCTTCAACTGGCACAGCGTTCAGCCAGCAGCCGTTAAGGCTGTACCAGTCGCGGAAACGGCGGTGATGCTAGTAACCGTTGCAGCCACCGTATTCACCGGCAATCTGGCGATTGGCGTAGTGGGCGGAATTATCGTGATGGCGATAATCCCTGCCCGCCTAAAACACAAACACAGGGTTAAAGCAGGAAAATCGTCGCCAGACCAAGGAAAATAAAGAAGCCGCCGGTATCGGTAATTGCGGTGATCATCACGCTCGACCCCACTGCGGGGTCGCGCCCAAAGCGGGTCATAGCCAGTGGGATAATGACTCCCATCATCGACGCCACCAACAGGTTTAGCACCATTGCCAGCATCATCACCCCGCCCAGCGCCATATCGTCGTAAAGCCACCAGGTGATGCCGCCCATGATTCCGCCCCAGACCAGGCCGTTAATCAGCGCTACGCCCATCTCTCTGAAGATCAGAAACGTGAAGTTACCGGGCTGGATTTTCTCCAGCGCCAGAGCACGTACAATCATAGTAATGGTTTGATTACCGGTGTTACCGCCAATCCCCGCCACAATGGGCATCAGCGAGGCCAGCGCCACCAGCTGTGAAATGGTATGTTCGAAGCCGTCGATCACACGAGAAGCAATAAAAGCGGTGCAAAGGTTAATGGCCAGCCACGCCCAGCGCGTTTTAACCGCCTTACCAACGGAGGCGTGAACGTCATCCTCGGCGCTTAAACCGCCTAACGCACGTAAATCGTTGTCGGTTTCTTCGTACACCACGTCAACGATCTCATCGATCGTCACACGGCCCATCAGTTTGCCGACAGAATCGACCACGGCGGCACTGATCAGGTTGTCACGTTCGAAGGTACGCGCGGCTTTTTCGGCATCGTCTTCGGGTGAGAAAACCATCGGCTGGGTTTCCATAACCTCACTCACCCGGCACTGCGTACCTTTGAGCAGGATGGTTTGCAGCGTTAACTCACCGAGCAACGTTTTGTCGCGCGCCGTGACAAACAATTTATCGGTGTTCTCAGGCATTTTCCCCAGTCGGCGCAGATAGCGCTGCACGGTCGCCAGCGTGACATCCGGGCGCACCATGATCACTTCGAATTCCATGATCGCGCCGACGCTGTCCTTATCGAAATTCATCACCTGCCGCACGCGGGCACGTTCTTCGGCTGGCAGCGACGCTAGCAACCGGCCAGTCAGATTTCGCGGCAGGTGTTGGACCAGGTAGATCTGCTCGTCGATATCCAGGGTCTGTACGGCATCAAGAAGTTCCCGGTCGCTCATCTCATCAATGAGATCGTCCCAGACGTTTTCAGAAGCTTCCAGAAGTACCTGACCACGTTCATGATCCTGCACCAGTCGCCATAGGGCATGACGCTCTTCAGAGGGAAGAGATTCGAGGGTATCCGCCAGATCCGGCGGCGGCAAATGGGCTACCAGCGCCCCTACCTCAGCAATATCGTCGGACAAGGTACCGACGTCATATTGCTCAGCCAGGGTTAATTTACCTAATAACGCCGACGTGACTGCTTTATCAGTAGTGAGAAGCCAGATAAGTCGGGCACGCTCCTGATCGCGCAGCCTTGCGCTGTTTTTGTTTATCAACGACATCAATCATAAATCCATGAAATAAGGTGATATCAAGCATAGCGCGGGGGAATGTAAATGATAATAAACAAATAGCCGGAATGGATAAAAAAGCGGCGGATAGTGAGAGGTTTTGTGCCGGGTGGCGGCTACGCCTTAGCCGGCCTACGGTTTTGTAGGCCCGGCAAACGCAGTGCCGCCGGGCAAAACAGTTTATGCGGTTCGCGCCACCGCATCCCGCGACGCCGCATCGCGCTCGTCGCCGGTCAGTTCACTGAGCTGACCGTCACGCATCTCCAGCAAGCGGTCGGCGTGAATGAAGTAGTGATCGTCATGGCTGATGGCGAAAATAGTCTTACCCATTTCCTGCATCAATGGCAGCAACACCTGATAAAACTCGCGGCGGAAGTGCGGGTCCTGATCGGCTGCCCATTCGTCCAGCAAAATGATGTCACGCTCTTCCGCTAACGCCAGCAGCAGCGCCACGCGTTTTTTCTGCCCTTTCGACAGCTTGAGATTGAGGATTTTCCCGTCCTGTAGCTCCAGTTTATGGGACATCTTCAGCTGTTCAAGCCATTTTGCCACCAGCTCAGGATCGGCCTGTTTGCCTTCGGAACCTAACAGCTGGTCGAATAGCCACACGTCGGTAAAGACGGCAGAAAAGAGTTTGCGATAATCCTCCGGCTTCTCGACCGACACGGCTTGACCATCCAGCAAAATTTCGCCCGACTGCGGTTGATACAGCCCGGTCAGGAGCATCGCCAGAGTCGATTTCCCGCTACCGTTACCGCCAATCAGGAACAGCAGTTCACCACGGTGGATGGTCAGGTTGACCGGCCCGACGGCAAAGTTATGGTCCTGATAATGGAAAGTGACGTTACGCAGTTCCAGCGTTTTCCAGTTCGGAAAGGCTTGTGGGCGCGGGAATTCTGCGCGGAACGGCGCCAGCGCAAACTGATTGAGCTTTCTGAACGCCACCTGCGCACTAAGCAGCGTCGGCAGTGCGCCAACGGCAGAAAGCAGCGGCGTGCGCAGGAACAGCAGCGTCAGCGAGTAGGTCGCCGCCACGTTGGTATCGGCCCAACCGAGGCTGTTCGCCATCCAGAACACCAGACCAATTGCGCCCAGCATCATGATATTCGACCAGTTCACCGCGCTCAGGTGGAAAGTATCGGCGCGGATAATGTGATGCCGATATTCGCGCGCATCCGGGATATAGAGATTATTGAAAATGTGCTCGGCGCGTTCGCGGTTCAGCGTCAACTCTTTACGCCCTTCCAGCACCGTCTGATAATCGTTATAGAGCTTATCTTCTGTTTCGCGCAGCACCGCCATGTGTTTGTACACACGCGACACCAGCAGATAACCGCCCCAGATAGTGACTACGATCCAGATTGTGGTCACGGCCAGCATTTTGGTCGACAGCCAGGCCAGATAAGCCGCTGACCCGAAAGTCAGAATGATGCCCTGTACCAGCTCCGGCAAGCGCACGAACGCGATGGTAATGGCACGCACATCGCTGGTCAGCCCCGCGAGCAATGACGCACTGCCCAGCTGTTCGATACGCTCAACCTGGGTGTCGAGGATCCGTTTGATAAATTCGCCACGCAGGCGATAAACAAAATGGTGCCCCAACGCCGTCAGCGCCAGCTGTGAGGCCAGGGTGACTGCCATTAATAGCAGCAGCAGGCCGAGAAACTCCGGCAAAACCGACAATTGGGTATCGACCATTTCAATCAAACGCACGTTTATAAAGGCGATAAGCCCAATGCCCAGCGCGGCGCTGGCAAGGCTGAGCGCCATGACCGCGACAAACGGCCAGCGGTACTGACGCCAGACAAGGAGAAGTAGTTGCATGCAAAGCAATCCGGACAAGAAAAAACAGCCAGCAGTGTAAACTGCCCAACGGTTACATCAAGAATAATTCTTATTTTTATTCGCTATCAGCCGCCTGACGGAAAGTCAGATTATAGCGATACTCCCCCGCCAGCGGATGCACACCGGGTTTAAGGGGTTGAATCCCGTGATAAAACAGCCGTGACTCTCCGCCCCACACCACCACATCGCCGTGTTCAAGCATCAGGCGTTTAAGCGGATCGCTGCGACGTAAACCGCCAAACTGAAAGATAGCGGGCAGGCCCAACGAAACAGATACAATCGGCGCGCGCAGGTCGGGCTCGTCTTTATCCTGATGCAGCGACAGTTTCGCCCCTGGCGCGTAGCGGTTGACCAGGCAGGCGTCGGGCCGAAAATGCGGATAGCCTGCTGCAACCGCTGCGTCATGGCACAGCGAACTGAAAACCTCAGGTATTTTCGGCCACTGATGACCCGTTTTGGGATCGACGGGCGAATAGAGATATCCTCTTTCGTTCGTCGCCCAGCCCAGATTGCCACAGTTGGTCATCGCCACCGACATCGTGTAGCCGCCCGGCGTGACCATGTGGCGGAACGGCGAAATAGCAGCTACGGCTTCAATGCCCTGAAATAAGGTCTCTGCGCGTGCTAAAGCAAAGCGGCGCAAAATCACCGCGCCGGGCGCTAAAGGCTCTTCCCAGGGATCGCTATCCGCAAACAGATCCAGCATCACTCCTCCTGGTTTTTTGCTTCACGTTGCAACAACTGCGCTTTTCGCGCCGTTCCCCAGCGATAGCCGGACAGAGCGCCGTCGTTTCGCACCACGCGGTGACAGGGGATGACGATTGCCAGTTTATTTGCGGCACAGGCGCTCGCGACTGCCCGCACGGCTTTCGGTTTACCGATAGCGCTGGCGATCTGCTGATAGCTGGCCGTTTCACCGCAAGGTATAGAGCGCAGGGTTTGCCAGACCTGCTGCTGAAACGCAGTCCCGCGAATATCCAGCGGGAGTGCCAAAGTATTACTGCTGTTATCCAGGCTGTTAATGACCTGGTGGAGCCTTTTTGCAAATTCACCCTCTGGCGATTCTGAGTGCGCCAGAGGAAAGAGCGTGTGGATTTCTTCGATCAAAGAATCATCATTATCGCCCAGCAGAATTGCGCAGATCCCACGCTGGCTTTCTGCGACCAGACAACGGCCCAGATCGCAGTCGCTGATGGCGTAGCGCACGGTCACGTCGCTTCCGCCGCTGCGATACTGTTTCGCCGTCATACCCAGCGCGTCATCGGCTTTTCGATAATAGCTGCTGCTGTCGGGGAATCCGGCGGCTAATACTGAGTCAGTAATTTTTTCTCCCGCCGTGAGAGACGTGCGCAAACGTCGGGCTCGTGCCGCCTGTTGCCAGGCTTTGGGCGTCATGCCCGTCACCGATTTAAACAGACGGTGAAAATGAAACGGACTCATCGCCACCTGATCGGCAAGTGCATTCAGGGTTAGCGTCGAATCACTTTCCAGCAGGCGGCAGGCCCTTTCGATTTTGGCCATTTTTTGCGCCAGTGGATCAGCTTTATCCGGCGCACAGCGTTTGCAGGGGCGAAACCCTGCCTGTTCGGCATGAAAAGAATCGGGATAGAAATGAACATTCTTACGCAGCGCGTGACGCGCCCGACAGGAGGGACGGCAATAGATGCCGGTTGTCTGGACGGCAAAGACAAACTGATTATCGGCATTAACATCGCGGGCCAGCACAGCCAGCCAGCGTTGTTCATCTGTATTCAGGGTCAGGTTTTTCATCATCGGCTCCTCTTACAAGCATACTCATACAATGCCTGAGCGCCACTGAACAAAAACCCGCAACCTTGCTTTTTAATTTTGTTCGCTGACGAGGAAGCCCTGGAACTGTGGCGACATCCAGGTTTTAAAACTCTCGCCCTCTTTGGTTATCATATACACCGCCAGCCCTTCTTGTCGCACCACCTGTTTGGCTTTCTCCGGGCCGAGGACCATCAGCCCCGTATCCCAGGTATCGGCCTCCAGCGCAGTTGGCGCGATGACGGTGACGGAAACCAGATTGTGTTCGATCGGACGACCGGTATTTGGATCGATAACGTGCGAAACTCGCTTTCCATCCAGCTCGTAATAGTTGCGGTAGCTGCCAGACGTGCTGATACCGTGGCCGTTAATGTCCACCACCGCCTGGACCGCATTTTGGGTATCGGTCGGTTTTTGGATCGCTACACGCCAGGGCTTATCGCTGGCGTTCAGGCCCCTACTCACCAGCGCACCGCCCACCGAGACCAGATAGCGTGAGATACCTTCCTGCGCCATTAGCGTAGCCAGATGATCCGCAGCGTAGCCTTCTCCGACTGTCGACAGGTCAACAAACAGATCGGGAATGTCTTTTTGCAGGTACTGCTGCCCGTATTGATTGATCACCGTCAGATGCTGCAAACCGGTACGCGCGCGGGCATCGTCGATTTGTGCCTGATCGGGCACATGTTCAGGTTGTTTTGTTGGGCCAAAACCCCACAGATTGACCAACGGCCCGACGGTAATATCCATTGCGCCATTGGTTTTATAGCCAATGTGCAGAGACTCGGTCACGATATCGGCCATCGCTTCGCTGACCGGCCACAGGGAAGTGCTGTTCGACAGGTTAAAGCGCATCAGCGCTGAGTCATTTTTATACGTAGAGAGCAGTTGATCGTCAGCGTCGAGCTGTGACTGAATTTTATCGCGTAGTTCGTCCGCGCGTTTGGTATCAACATTGATAATGCTGACACGCCAGAACGTCCCCATGGTCTTCCCTTCGAGCACGGTGGCCGCAGGGGTTTCGGTTTTTACCGCTGAGGTGGAAGAGTCGCATGCCGCCAGTAATAAAACGCTCGCCAGAAGTCCGGCGCGCCAAAAAGTCATGTCCATTGGTTATTATCCTCATGCCTGGGCGGCAAGAGTATACCAAAACATGACGCAGGTAAGACCGCAAAAAGAGAAGAGAAAAAGGGGCCATTTGGCCCCTTTTGTGTTACTGAGCGTGTCTTAGAACTGGTAAACCAGACCCAGAGCGACGATATCATCAGTACCGATACCAGCCTGTTTGGTGAAGGTGTTTTCATCCAGCAGGTTGATTTTGTAATCCACGTAGGTGGACATGTTTTTGTTGAAGTAGTAAGTCGCGCCAACATCAACATATTTCAGCAGATCCTGATCGCCGAAGTTGGTGGTGCTGTTGCTTACGTCCTTACCTTTAGACTGCAGGTAAGCCACGGATGGACGCAGACCGAAGTCGAACTGGTACTGAGCAACCACTTCGAAGTTCTGCGCTTTGTTCGCGAAGCCGTAAACAGTGCTGTTGTTCTGAGAGTTACCGAAACGCGTTGCGTTGTAAGTCTGAGAATACTGCGCTGCCAGGTAGATGTTGTTGGCATCGTATTTCAGACCACCGCTGTAAACATCCGCGCGGTCACCCTGACCATACACAACCGCGCCATTCTGGTCAGCAGTACGTTTAGAGGAAGACGCTGCACCACCGATGCTGAAGCCTTCGCCCAGGTTGTAAGTCAGGGATCCACCGTAACCGTCACCATTCTGTTTCAGCGTGCTGCGACCGGTGTCGTTTTCGCCGCTTGCGCTGCCGTTTTTACCCTGATACTGCAGAGCGAAGTTCAGACCATCAACCAGACCGAAGAAGTCCTGGTTACGGTAAGTTGCTACGCCGTTAGCACGGGATTGCAGGAAGTTGTCAGAACCATAGGTGTCGCCGCCAAATTCTGGCAGAACGTCAGTCCAGGAGGTCACGTCATAGATCACGCCGTAGTTACGACCGTAATCGAAAGAACCCGCATCAGCGAATTTCAGACCCGCGAACGCAACACGCGTCCAGGACTGGTTGTCGCTTTCGGTGGTGTTGCCCTGAACCTGATATTCCCACTGGCCGTAACCGGTCAGTTGATCGTTAACCTGAGTTTCGCCTTTGAAGCCGATACGCATGTAGGTCTGATCGCCGTCGTTACCTTTGTCGTCGGAGAAATAGTGCAGGCCGTCGACTTTACCGAACAGATCTAATTTGTTGCCGTCTTTGTTATAAATTTCAGCCGCATTTGCTGCGCCTGCTACCAGCAGAGCTGGTACCAGGAGGGACAGTACTTTAACTTTCATTTTATTAACCCTCTGTTATATGCCTTATTATTACCACTGCTTACTGATTAACCCTCTTAACCAGTCGGCAACTTCATTCTCCGCAAAAATACAGAATAATCCAATAAGATTATGATACTAAAACTTTGAAGATGTTTCATTTATCTACGAACATGTTTCATTTTGTAAATAAGAGGGAACTTTTCATTAGCACGAATAGCTAAAAAATATAGCACTTTAAAGCAACAACCCATTTAATCCATGTAATACCAAAGACTTAGCGAAAGAATACATTACCGCACTGATTGTCAAAACAAAATCCATCCAAATCACTAAAATAACTCCCGCTATCATCATTAACTTTATTTATTACCGTCATTCAGCTTTGAATGTCTGTTTATCCCTAATTCAACCGAGTGCACTGCATTCGGTTTTTTTTTACTCTTCTTTACGTAAAATGAATTGATTTGTGCTACCGCACTGAAATTATAACGACTATTAATTAATCATTAATTGCCTTTCTGATTCTTTCCTGAAATTTAACAATCTTTAATTTCTTGTTAATTAGTGCTATTTTTCGAGCATCTTGCCAAATATTTGTACAGTTCTATCACTCTTGTACACTTTCTGAATCACTCAGCCACGCGCAATTCAATGTACAAAAAGTCCCTCCTGCTCGGGCTACGATGCTGGAAATTCAGGTATTACCCTTTATACTGCCCTATCCCCCTTTACGTGCGGCCAAATCGGGTTAAACATATCAATGAGTCAGTCTGAAACCTCAGCGCCAGGTAAGTTCTCCCTCCTTCCTGGGAGCATCACCCGCTTCTTTCTTCTCTTGATCATTGTGCTGTTGGTGACGATGGGCGTTATGGTTCAAAGCGCGGTCAATACCTGGCTGAAGGACAGAAGCTACCAGATTGTTGACATCACCCACGCGGTGCATAAGCGTATTGATACCTGGCGCTATGCTACCTGGCAGATTTACGACAACATCGCTGCCGCACCGGGAGCATCATCAGGGGAAGGTTTGCAGGAAACGCGCCTGAAACAGGACGTTTACTACCTTGAAAAAACGCGCCGTAAGACCGAAGCGCTGATATTTGGCTCGCACGATAGCGCAACGCTTGAGATGACGCAGCGGATCTCGACCTATCTCGATACCCTGTGGGGCGCAGAAACCGTGCCCTGGTCGATGTACTATTTGAACGGTCAGGATAACAGCATGATCCTGATTTCCACGCTGCCTCTTAAAGATCTCTCTTCCGGGTTTAAAGAGTCCACTATCGGGTCGATTGTCGATTCTCGCCGTGCGGAGATGCTCCAGCAGGCCAACGCCCTGGATGAGCGCGAAAGCTTCTCTTCCCTGCGCCGTCTGGCGTGGCAAAACGGGCATTACTTTACGCTGCGTACCACTTTTAATCAGCCGGGGCATCTCGCCACCGTCGTCGCGTTCGATTTACCGATTAACGATCTGATTCCTCCTGATATGCAGCTGGATAGCTTCCGTCTGGAACCCGACAACTCCGCACAAAATCTGCGTACGCCACCGGATAAAAAAGAGAGCACCGAGAGCGCATCCATCACCTTTAATGGCTCGAAAATTGAAATCGCCTCGCCGCTTAATTCGACAGGGATGCGCCTGGTCTGGCAAGTCCCGTTTGGCACGCTGCTGCTCGATACCCTACAAAATATTCTGTTGCCGCTGCTGTTGAATATTGGTCTGCTGGCGCTGGCATTGTTTGGCTACAGCACCTTCCGCTTCCAGCCTGGACGTCAAAGCGAAAGCGTATCGTCATCCGGTTCAAACAATGAATTACGTGTCTTGCGAGCGCTAAATGAAGAGATCGTCTCCATTCTGCCCCTCGGACTGCTGGTGCATGACCAGGAAGCCAATCGTACAATCATGAGCAACAAGATTGCCGATCACCTGCTGCCGCACCTGAATTTACAGAACATCACTGCGATGGCCGATCAGCATCAGGGGGTGATTCAGGCCACCATAAATAATGAATTGTACGAAATCCGTCAGTTCCGCAGTCAGGTCGCTTCTCGCACGCAGATCTTTATCATTCGTGACCAGGACCGTGAAGTTCTGGTGAACAAAAAGCTGAAGCAGGCCCAGCGGTTGTACGAGAAAAACCAGCAGGGCCGCGCGGCGTTTATGCAAAACATCAGCGACGCGTTTAAACGCCCATTGAAAGAGCTTGCCAGCCAGGCGGCGATGGTCAGCCCCCCGGAAAACCATCAGCTCGCCAGCCAGGCGGATGCGCTGGTACACCTGGTAGATGAAATCCAGCTGGCCAATATGCTGGAAAATGACACCTGGAAAGGCAACGCCACCCTGTTTTCCATTCAGGATCTGATTAACGAAGTGGTGCCTGAAGTCCTGCCGGTTATCAAGCGCAAAGGGCTGCAGCTGCTGATTAACAACAACCTGCCTGCCAACGATAAGCGTCACGGCGATCGTGATGCGCTGCGCCGCATTGTGCTGATGCTTATCCAATATGCCGTCACCACCACGCAAATCGGTAAAATTACGCTGGAAGTGAGCACTGACGAATCCGCCGACGATCGTCTGACGTTCCGTATTCTGGACACCGGCGAAGGCGTTACGCTGAGCGAAGTCGACAATCTGCACTTCCCGTTCCTGAACGATACCCAGAGCGACAGTTACGGCAAAGCCAACGCCCTCACCTTCTGGCTGTGCGATCAACTGGCGCGCAAACTTGGCGGCCATCTGAACATTAAAGCCCGCGAGTCGCTTGGCACACGCTATTCACTGCACGTCAAAATGGCCGCCACTCCGCAGGAAGAAGATGAAGAACGACTACTGGATGATGTGGTTATCATGGTGGATGTGACCTCGAGTGAGATCCGCAACATCGTGGTACGCCAGCTGGAAAACTGGGGCGCGTCCTGCATAACGCCGGATGAAAGGCTCACGAGTCAAGAATATGATCTGTTTTTAACTGATAATCCGTCTAATCTTACTGCCTCGGGCTTGCTTTTAAGCGATGATGAGTCAGGCGTGCGAAAAATCGGCCCTGGCCAGATGCGCGTCAACTTTAATATGAGCAATGCTATGCAGGAGGCTGTACTACAACTAATAGAGGAGCAACTGGCACAAGAAGAGATCCTGGAGTCCCCGTTGGGTGGTGATGAAAATGCCGAACTCCATGCCAGTGGATATTATTCGCTCTTTGTAGATACAGTACCAGATGATGTTAAGCGGTTGTATACTGAGTCCGCGGCGAAGGATTTCGCTGCGCTGGCGCAGACAGCACACCGGCTTAAAGGGGTGTTTGCCATGCTTAATCTGGTTCCGGGCAAGCAGTTATGTGAAACGCTGGAACATCTTATTCGCGAGAAGGATGCTTCTGGCACAGAAAAATACATCAGCGACATTGACGCCTACGTCAAAAGCTTGCTGTAGCAAGGTAGCCTTATACATGAACAATATGAACGTAATTATTGCCGATGACCACCCGATTGTACTGTTCGGTATTCGCAAATCACTTGAACAGATCGAGTGGGTGAATGTTGTCGGTGAATTTGAAGACTCTACAGCACTTATCAATAACCTCCCGAAACTTGATGCACATGTTCTCATTACCGATCTCTCCATGCCTGGAGACAAATACGGTGATGGGATTACGCTTATCAAATACATTAAGCGCCACTTCCCGAGCATTTCGATCATCGTTCTGACGATGAACAACAACCCGGCGATTTTAAGCGCCGTGCTGGAACTCGATATTGAAGGGATTGTCCTGAAGCAAGGCGCGCCAACCGATCTGCCAAAAGCGCTGGCTGCGCTGCAGAAAGGTAAGAAATTCACGCCGGAAAGCGTCTCTCGTCTGCTCGAGAAAATTAGCGCCGGTGGATACGGTGACAAACGTCTGTCGCCGAAAGAGAGTGAAGTGCTGCGCCTGTTCGCCGAAGGTTTCCTGGTGACGGAGATCGCCAAGAAGCTGAACCGCAGTATTAAAACCATCAGTAGCCAGAAGAAATCGGCCATGATGAAGCTGGGTGTGGAAAACGATATCGCCCTGCTGAACTATCTCTCTTCGGTTACGCTGAGCGCGGTTGATAAAGACTGATTCTGCGCCTCTCATAAAAAACCCGGCAGCGCTCGCGCTTACCGGGTTTTTTTATACCCTGGATTTCCTGACGCGATCGGCATACACCGTCAGCGTCTGTTTAATCACATCCAACGTCACCGGTTTCGACAGGCAGCTGTCCATGCCCGACTCCAGACAGCGCTGTTTCTCTTCCGCCAGCGCATTCGCCGTCACGCCGACAACCGGCAGCGTCAGGCCCAACTGACGAATACGCTGCGTCAGACGATAGCCGTCCATATTCGGCATATTCACGTCGCTAAGCACAATATCGATGTGATTTTTGCTCAGCACATTGAGGGCGTCCACACCGTCATTGGCCGTCAGGCATTGATATCCCAGCGATCCGAGCTGATCGGCAAGCAGACGGCGGTTGATCGGGTGATCGTCCACAACCAGAATCATCATATCGTCATTCATTGCCACCGTTGAGTCCGGCGACGGTAGCGCGTTAACGCCGTCGTGCTCGTCCACTTCCACGCGATAAATATGCGCCAGCAGGTGCATCAGCTCATGCGGCGTTGCGACGCTATGCGTCCACTCTCCCGGCACACGCTCTTGCGGAATACCAATATGACGGCGACAGAAGATGATGGCGGCTCTGCCCTGCCACGATGGGTCAACGTCCACATCCGTAATCAATGTATCGTCTGCATCCGTGCTTTGCCCTTCGTAGCGCACAACGCGAAGACCCCTGTTCGTCAGCATTGATTCCAGGAAGGCATACAGCGAAGCGTTATGGACTGCCAGCCAGCAGGTTTTGCCGCTCAAGCCTTCCGCTGGTGCTTTCACTGGATATTTTGCCGAGTAGAGCGGTATACGAATCGTGAACTGACTGCCCATGCCCGGTTCGGTATCCACAGAAATATCGCCGTCCATCATGCTGATCAACTGCTCGCAAATTGCCAGCCCCAGCCCCGTTCCCTGGAAGTTACGCTGAACGCCGGTCCCCACCTGGAAGAATGGATCGAACAGTTTTACCACCTCTTTTGCCGGGATACCCGTTCCCGTATCACGGACACGAATGCTCAGATAATCTCCGGCGCGGGAAACGTGCAGTACGATACAACCCACATCGGTAAATTTGATGGCGTTACTGAGCAGGTTCGAAATAACTTGCTGCAGGCGCATCGGGTCGCCAAGCAGCGTTACCGGCACATCAGGCTCGATAAAGCAGTAAAGGCCGAGCTGTTTACGCACCACCAGCGGCATATAGTTGGCGCTGATGTGGTTCATAACCTCACGCGGAGAAAATTCGCTCGGCTCGATTTTCAGCTGCTCAGATTCAATTTTAGAGAAGTCGAGAATGTCGCTAATGATTTTCAACAACAGGCTTGATGAGTTATTCATCGCGGTCACCAGGCGCTCAACGCCCTTCGGTAACTCTTTGGTTTGCAGCAGATCGAGGTTGCCGATAATACCGTAAAGCGGTGTACGCAATTCATGGCTAACGGTCGCAAGGAACATCGACTTCGACTGGCTGGCCTGCTCCGCCGCCTGCGCCATCTCCTGCAACGACTCTTCCATTTTCACGCGCGAGGAGACATCCACCAGCACGCAAATCGCCACGTTTTCGTTGCGATAGCGGGAATGTACAAAACTGATTTGCAGATTAGTGTGATTGCTGGTTAACACATCGACAAAATTCACCTGCTGACCGCAGATAATCTGCGTCAGCCGCTGCCTGTCCTCATGCGTCAGCATGTTCAGATAGTTATGCGCCAGCTCATTACTGAGGATATTTGTCCCGTCCTGAGTACGCAGGATACAGATACCGACAGGCGCAGAGGCCACAATTTTGCGGTTAAACTGTTCGTGCTCTTCCAGTCGCTGGGCGTCATTTTCCGCCGGAATGAAAATCTTACGCTCATACATTCGCGCCAGCGTAAACAACGCAATGCCCACCAGCACATTCAGTAAGATGGAATTGAGGATCAGCATCCGAATACGTTCCAGCACCATATCAACCGGTACGGAATAGACGATGCTCAGGGAGGACGGTGGCAGGCTTTTCTTCAGCACCAAATCACGGAACCCTGAGGTGTAGCCAAACCAGGAGCGTTCCTGCATCCAGCGTGGATCGACCTTCAAACGATCTTCCGGTCCGGTCAGGGAAATCAGCTTATGACCATTTTCGTCGAGAATGGTCACGCCCATCGGTAAGCTGCCCGGCGTGAAAAAATTCTCCATGCGGATCGTCTGCTCAGTGCCCAGCAGCGCCTGCAGGCGATTGGCCAGATACACCGGCGTCAGGGCATAGAAGTACCCCACTCCCGGACGCGGCCCCTGACTTATCCAGAAGATATTATTGCTGCGCTCATCCTGGGGCGCATTACGATATTTAAGAATACGCTCGTGCAGACTTTTCAGCGCATCTTCCCGCTCAACGGGCATATCCCGCAGGCCGAAATCAGCCATACACAGATTTTCGCTGCCGATGAGGAACACGCGGTTAAGGTCGTACGCAGCAGAAAAATTATCGCGCCAGTAGCGCATAAACCAGGACAGTGACTCAAGAGAGCCTCGCCACGCATTGCCCATCGCCGAGCAGTCTGAATCCGGGAACAAAGGCTCAAAGTCCGGAACTTCTGATTTGTCTTCCCGCCCACGCGTGGCAAGAATGCCGTTTTCCGCCGTCAGACGGTTTTCAGCAATGTACTTAAGCTCTTTCATCACATCAGACGTTCGCTGAATATAGCGTTGGGCCTGATCGGAGCTTAAGTTAAACTCCTGGCGGATCTCGGACTCCTTCTGATGCAGCGCGTTAACGATATAGAACACCGAGAACAGCGCGACCAGCAACCAAAGCAATAACGCCAGCGCCCGAAACAGATAGCGAGAGACTTTAAGCGTGGTACGAAAGGAGACGAGGTATTTCAAGGGGGCGAAGCTCCGCCAGCAGGGTCAAAAAGGAATGTGGTTAAGGTAGCGGTAAACGCGGCTTGCCGCAATGCTCGCTTGTCTGCAAAAAAGAAAGGGCCGGAAACCGGCCCTTTTTCTGTCAGGAGACATTACTCTTCGGCATCATCTGCCGCTTCATCATCGGCATCGGTATCAGCTTCGGGCGCGATTTCATCATCGCCTTCTGCCACACTTCCGTCGATAGAATCGAGTTCTTCGTCATCCACTGGTTCAGCTACACGCTGCAGACCCACAACGTTTTCGTCTTCCGCAGTACGGATGAGGATAACGCCCTGAGTATTACGACCGACGACGCTGATTTCAGAGACGCGTGTACGCACCAGCGTGCCCGCATCGGTGATCATCATGATCTGGTCACAATCATCAACCTGCACTGCGCCGACCACGGAGCCGTTACGCTCGGTGACTTTGATCGAGATAACGCCCTGCGTGCCGCGAGACTTGGTTGGGTATTCCCCTTCCGCCGTACGTTTACCGTAACCATTCTGCGTCACGGTGAGGATTGCGCCTTCGCCACGTGGAATAATCAGGGAAACAACGCTGTCTTCGCCCGCCAGTTTGATGCCGCGCACGCCGGTCGCCGTACGACCCATTGCGCGCACCGCGCTCTCTTTAAAGCGCACCACTTTACCAGCGGCAGAGAACAGCATGACCTCGTCAGTACCGGATGTCAGATCGACGCCAATCAGCTCATCGCCTTCGTTCAGGTTGACGGCAATGATGCCGGCAGAACGTGGACGGCTAAACTCTTTCAGCGCGGTTTTCTTCACGGTACCGCTGGCGGTTGCCATGAAGACGTTGACACCTTCTGCGTACTCACGCACCGGCAGAATCGCAGTAATACGCTCATTCGGTTCAAGCGGCAGCAGGTTGACGATTGGACGACCACGTGCCCCACGGCTCGCTTCCGGCAGCTGATAAACCTTCATCCAGTACAGACGACCACGGCTGGAGAAGCACAGGATCGTATCGTGGGTGTTGGCCACCAGCAGGCGGTCGATAAAGTCTTCTTCTTTGATACGTGCAGCAGATTTGCCTTTACCACCACGACGTTGAGCTTCGTAGTCGGTCAGAGGCTGATACTTCACGTAGCCCTGGTGAGACAGGGTTACAACCACATCTTCCTGGTTGATCAGATCTTCGATGTTGATATCAGCGGTGTTAGCGGTGATCTCAGTGCGACGCTCATCGCCAAACTGATCGCGGACCAGCTCCAGCTCTTCACGAATCACTTCCATCAGACGATCTGCGCTACCCAGGATGTGCAGCAGTTCAGCGATCTGCTCCAGCAACTCTTTGTACTCGTCGAGCAGTTTTTCATGCTCAAGGCCAGTCAGTTTCTGCAGACGCAGATCCAGAATCGCCTGTGCCTGCTGTTCAGTCAGGTAATACTGACCGTCACGCACACCGAACTCAGGTTCCAGCCACTCAGGACGCGCGGCGTCATCGCCCGCACGTTCCAGCATTGCAGAAACATTGCCCAGCTCCCACGAACGTGCAACCAGGCCCGCTTTTGCTTCTGCAGGCGTTGGCGCGCGACGGATCAGTTCGATGATCGGATCAATGTTCGCCAGTGCAACAGCCAGTGCTTCGAGAATGTGCGCACGATCGCGCGCTTTACGCAGTTCGAAAATGGTACGGCGCGTCACCACTTCACGGCGGTGGCGCACGAACGCGCTCAGAATCTCTTTCAGGTTCATGATCTTCGGCTGACCATGGTGCAGAGCAACCATGTTGATACCGAAGGAAACCTGCAGCTGAGTCTGGGAGTAAAGGTTGTTCAGAACCACTTCACCCACGGCGTCGCGTTTGATTTCAATCACGATGCGCATACCGTCTTTATCAGACTCGTCACGCAGCGCGCTGATGCCTTCAACGCGTTTATCTTTTACCAGCTCCGCGATTTTCTCGATCAGGCGCGCTTTGTTCACCTGATACGGAATTTCGTGGACGATAATGGTTTCGCGGCCAGTCTTCGCGTCAGCTTCCACTTCCGCGCGGGCACGAATATAAATTTTGCCGCGACCGGTACGGTACGCTTCTTCGATACCACGACGGCCATTGATGATCGCGGCAGTCGGGAAGTCCGGGCCAGGGATGTGTTCCATCAGACCTTCAATGCTGATGTCTTCATCTTCAATAAAGGCCAGACAACCGTTGATCACTTCCGTGATGTTATGCGGCGGAATGTTGGTCGCCATACCCACGGCAATACCGGAAGAACCGTTCACCAGCAGGTTCGGGATCTTAGTTGGCATGACGTCTGGGATGCGCTCGGTGCCGTCGTAGTTATCGACGAAATCTACCGTCTCTTTTTCCAGGTCGGCCATCAGCTCATGGGCGATTTTCGACATACGGATTTCCGTATAACGCATCGCCGCAGCGGAGTCGCCATCGACAGAACCAAAGTTACCCTGGCCATCCACCAGCATGTAACGTAAGGAGAAAGGCTGCGCCATACGCACGATAGTGTCATAAACGGCGGTATCACCATGAGGGTGGTATTTACCGATTACGTCACCAACGACACGGGCAGATTTTTTGTAGGCTTTATTCCAGTCATTGCCCAATACGTTCATGGCGTATAGTACGCGACGGTGTACCGGCTTCAGGCCATCTCGGACGTCTGGCAGCGCACGGCCAACAATGACCGACATCGCATAGTCCAGATAGGAGCTCTTAAGCTCTTCCTCGATGTTAACCGGTGTAATTTCTCTCGCAAGGTCGCTCATCTAACCGCTATCCCTCTACTGTGTCCCGGATTCAAAGGTCGCAAATTATAACACAACCGCTCTCAGACAGGTAAACCTGTATGCTTTATTCATGGGGAGAGCCTGATATACTCGATCCTCTTGCGAAATAAGGAGTAAAAGCGCCCATGAATGCCGAAAAATCCCCGGTAGCTCACAACGTTGACCACAACGAGATCGCCAAATTTGAAGCGGTGGCATCCCGCTGGTGGGATCTCGAAGGTGAGTTCAAACCTCTGCACCGTATTAACCCGCTGCGTCTGGGCTATATCGCGGAGCGTTCCGGCGGTCTGTTCGGTAAAAAAGTGCTCGATGTCGGCTGTGGTGGTGGCATCCTGGCAGAAAGCATGGCGCGCGAAGGCGCAACGGTCACCGGGCTGGATATGGGTTTTGAGCCGTTACAGGTGGCGCGTCTGCACGCTTTAGAAACCGGTATTCAGGTGGAATATGTGCAGGAGACTGTAGAAGAACACGCGGCGAAACATGCGCATCAGTATGACGTCGTCACCTGCATGGAAATGCTGGAACACGTTCCTGATCCACAGTCGGTTGTCAAAGCCTGTGCCGCACTGGTCAAACCCGGTGGACAGGTCTTCTTCTCGACCATTAACCGCAACGGCAAGGCGTGGCTGATGGCAGTGGTCGGCGCGGAATATGTGCTGCGGATGGTGCCAAAAGGCACCCATGACGTGAAAAAATTCATTAAACCAGCAGAGTTGTTAGGCTGGGTCGATGGCACCTGGCTCAAAGAGCAGCACATCACCGGTCTGCATTACAATCCGTTAACGGATAAATTCAAGCTGGCGCCGGGTGTAGATGTTAATTATATGTTGCACACAACCGCAAAAAACGACTAACGTCATTCGATAATCTTATAAAGATTGCGCAGCATCATGTTGCGCAATTTTGACCTCTCGTTGAAGAAATCAGCACTCGATCAAATTTTGAATTTTTTTTCTTAAATATTGACATGTCGTCCAGGCCTTACAGTACGAGGACTTAGGCTTTTTTACCCTTTCACAACCTCAATTTAACGTCAAAATCAACCCTTGTACTGAAATGATTCGATACTAGAATACTCACCATATAGCGTTCTTCTAATCGCAAAACCCCTACATGTAGTATTTATCCACAGACTTAGTCACAAGACCATTCTGTGGATAAGCGGGGGATATTTCTATTTCACGGTAATTCACGGACAGGTAAAAACCCACATGAATCAGAGTCTGCTGGTGACAAAGCGCGACGGTACCACTGAGCGTATCAATCTCGATAAACTTCATCGAGTTCTCGACTGGGCAGCAGAAGGACTGAATAACGTATCTATCTCCCAGGTTGAGCTGCGTTCTCACATTCAGTTCTACGACGGCATCAAAACCTCTGACATCCACGAAACGATCATCAAGGCGGCGGCTGACCTCATCTCCCGCGAAGCGCCGGATTATCAGTATCTCGCGGCACGTCTGGCGATTTTCCACCTGCGTAAAAAAGCCTACGGCCAGTTTGAGCCGCCAAAGCTGTACGATCACGTGGTGAAAATGGTCGGACTGGGCAAATACGACACGCATCTGCTGGAAGACTACACGGAAGAAGAGTTCGAGCAGATGAACGGGTTTATCGACCACTGGCGCGATATGAACTTCTCTTACGCAGCGGTTAAACAGCTCGAAGGGAAATACCTGGTTCAGAACCGCGTCACCGGCGAAATCTACGAAAGCGCGCAGTTCCTGTACATTCTGGTTGCCGCATGCCTGTTCTCTGGCTATCCGCGTGAGACGCGTTTGAGCTACGTGAAGCGTTTTTATGATGCGGTTTCGACCTTCAAAATTTCTCTGCCTACGCCGATCATGTCTGGCGTGCGCACCCCGACTCGTCAGTTCAGCTCCTGCGTGCTGATCGAGTGCGGCGACAGCCTGGATTCTATCAACGCCACCTCCAGCGCCATTGTGAAATACGTCTCCCAGCGTGCCGGAATCGGCATCAACGCCGGTCGTATTCGTGCCCTGGGTAGCCCGATTCGCGGCGGTGAAGCGTTCCATACCGGCTGTATTCCGTTCTATAAACACTTCCAGACTGCGGTGAAGTCCTGCTCTCAGGGCGGCGTTCGCGGCGGTGCGGCCACTCTGTTCTACCCGATGTGGCATCTGGAAGTTGAAAGCCTGCTGGTTCTGAAAAACAACCGTGGCGTCGAAGGCAACCGCGTTCGTCACATGGACTATGGCGTACAGATCAACAAACTGATGTACACCCGTCTGCTGAAAGGCCAGGACATCACCCTGTTCAGCCCGTCTGACGTCCCTGGCCTGTACGATGCGTTCTTCGCCGATCAGGATGAGTTCGAGCGTCTGTACACCCAATACGAAAACGACGACAGCATCCGTAAACAGCGTGTGAAAGCCGTTGACCTGTTCTCTCTGATGATGCAGGAACGTGCCTCCACTGGCCGTATCTACATCCAGAACGTCGACCACTGCAACACCCACAGCCCGTTTGATCCAGCCATCGCGCCAGTGCGCCAGTCCAACCTGTGCCTGGAAATCGCCCTGCCGACCAAACCGCTGTACGACGTTAACGACGAAAACGGCGAAATCGCGCTGTGTACGTTGTCCGCCTTCAACCTTGGCGCAATCAAAAGCCTGTCCGAGCTGGAAGAACTGGCTGTGCTGGCGGTTCGTGCGCTGGATGCGTTGCTGGATTATCAGGATTACCCAATTCCTGCGGCAAAACGTGGCGCAATGGGCCGCCGTACGCTGGGTATTGGTGTGATCAACTTCGCTTACTGGCTGGCGAAAAACGGCAAGCGTTACTCCGATGGCAGCGCTAACAATCTGACGCACGAAACCTTCGAAGCGATTCAGTATTACCTGATGAAAGCCTCGAACGAGCTGGCGAAAGAGCAAGGCGCGTGCCCGTGGTTCAACGAAACCACTTACGCGAAAGGCATTCTGCCGATCGACACTTATAAGAAAGATCTGGATGCTATCGTTAACGAACCGCTGCATCTCGACTGGGAAGCGTTACGTGAGTCCATTAAAACTCACGGCCTGCGTAACTCCACGCTCTCCGCACTGATGCCGTCTGAGACCTCTTCGCAGATCTCCAACGCCACCAACGGCATTGAGCCGCCGCGCGGTCACGTGAGCATTAAAGCGTCGAAAGATGGCGTGCTGCGTCAGGTCGTGCCGGATTACGAACTGCTGAAAGACAACTATGAATTGCTGTGGGAAATGCCGAATAACGACGGTTACCTGCAGCTGGTGGGCATCATGCAGAAATTTATCGACCAGTCGATCTCTGCGAACACCAACTACGATCCGACGCGCTTCCCGTCTGGCAAAGTGCCGATGCAGCAGTTGCTCAAAGATCTGCTGACCGCCTACAAATTTGGCGTCAAAACCCTGTACTATCACAACACCCGTGACGGTGCAGAAGATGCGCAGGATGATATGGCACCGTCCATTCAGGATGATGGCTGCGAAAGCGGCGCATGTAAGATCTAGTTTTGCCTTTTGCCGGATGGCGGCGTAAACGCCTTCTCCGGCCTACATAATTACGTGGTGTTGTAGGCCGGATAAGCGAAGCGCCATCCGGCATTACACTCCTACAGGACCCACATTAATGGCATATACCACCTTTTCACAGACGAAAAACGATCAGCTCAAAGAGCCAATGTTCTTTGGCCAGTCGGTCAACGTGGCACGCTACGATCAGCAAAAATATGACATCTTCGAAAAGCTGATCGAAAAGCAACTCTCCTTCTTCTGGCGTCCGGAAGAAGTCGATGTCTCACGCGATCGCATCGATTTCCAGGCGCTGCCTGACCATGAAAAACACATCTTCCTCAGCAACCTGAAATACCAGACGCTGCTGGATTCTATTCAGGGTCGTAGCCCGAACGTGGCGCTGCTGCCGCTGATCTCGATTCCTGAGCTGGAAACCTGGGTCGAAACCTGGGCGTTTTCTGAGACGATCCACTCGCGCTCTTACACTCACATCATCCGTAACATCGTCAACGATCCGGCGGTGGTATTTGACGATATCGTCACCAACGAGCAGATCCAGAAACGCGCTGAGGGCATCGCCCATTACTACGATGAGCTGATCGAAATGACCAGCTACTGGCACCTGCTCGGCGAAGGGACGCACAACGTGAACGGTAAAACCGTCACCGTGAATCTGCGCGCGCTGAAAAAACAGCTGTATCTGTGCCTGATGAGCGTCAACGCGCTGGAAGCGATCCGTTTCTACGTCAGCTTCGCCTGCTCATTTGCCTTTGCCGAGCGTAAGCTGATGGAAGGTAACGCCAAAATTATCCGTCTAATCGCTCGCGACGAAGCCCTGCACCTGACCGGCACTCAGCACATGCTGAACCTACTGCGCAGCGGCATTGACGATCCGGAAATGGCAGAAATTGCTGAAGAGAGCAAACAGGAGTGCTATGACCTGTTCGTGCTGGCGGCTCAGCAGGAAAAAGAGTGGGCAGATTACCTGTTCCGCGACGGTTCGATGATCGGTCTGAATAAAGACATTCTGTGTCAGTACGTGGAATACATCACCAACATCCGCATGCAGGCGGTGGGCCTGGATCTGCCGTTCAAAACGCGTTCCAACCCAATTCCGTGGATCAACACCTGGCTGGTGTCCGATAACGTCCAGGTTGCGCCGCAGGAAGTGGAAGTCAGTTCGTACCTGGTCGGTCAGATTGATTCCGAAGTGAACACTGACGACCTGAGCGATTTCCAGCTCTGATGAGTCGTGTCACGCTAAGCCTTTCCGGCACAGAAGTTCTGTGCCGCGAAGAGCACCCTTCTCTGTTGGTCGCGCTCGAATCGCACCAGGTCGAGGTCGAATACCAGTGTCGCGCCGGTTACTGTGGCTCCTGCCGCTGTCGTTTAGTGGCGGGCCAGGTGGACTGGTTGACGGAGCCGCTGGCGTTTATCAGCGAAGGGGAAATTTTGCCCTGCTGTTGCCGGGCAAAAGGCGATATCGAAATCGAGATGTAATGCCTGAAAGACACGCCCGGCGGCGCTTCGCTTGCACGGGCCTACGGGTTTTGTAGGCCGGGTAAGCGCAGCGCCACCCGGCAATACATGCGTCTAATTATCCGCGTTTCTGCATCATCTCGGCATGATGACGCTTCTCACCAATCATCACCACAATCAACAACAGCACCGCCATAATGCTGCCGCCAATCATCACCATAAAGCCACCGTCCCAGCCGAAGAAATCGACCGTATAACCAACAATGGCGCTGGCCGCGACCGATCCCCCTAGATAACCAAAGAGCCCGGTAAAGCCCGCAGCGGTTCCTGCGGCTTTCTTCGGTGCCAGTTCAAGGGCGTGCAGGCCAATCAGCATTACCGGACCGTAAATCAGGAAGCCGATGACGATCATACAGGCCATATCTACGCCCGGATTGCCCGGCGGGTTGAGCCAGTAAACGATGGTCGCAATGGTCACCAGCGTCATAAAGAACACGCCCGTTGCACCGCGATTACCCCGGAACACTTTGTCCGACATCCAGCCACACAGCAGCGTGCCCGGAATCCCGGCGTATTCGTACAGGAAATAAGCCCAGGATGACTTATCCAGCGCGAAATGTTTCACCTCTTTCAGGTAGGTCGGAGACCAGTCGAGAATGCCGTAGCGCAGGAGATAGACAAACACGTTCGCCACCGCGATGTACCACAGCAGCTTGTTCGGCAACACGTATTTCATGAAGATCTGCTTTGCCGTCAGCTCTTCTTCGTGCTCTTTGCTGTAATCATCCGGGTAGTCGTTTTTATACTCTTCAATCGGCGGAAGGCCACAGGACTGCGGCGTATCGCGCATTAGCGCAAAGGCAATTATCGCGACGACAATCGCGCCAAACGCCGGCATGTACAGCGCGGCTTTCCAGTCGTTAAACCACGCCATCCCCAGCAGGAACAGCAGCGGAGGAATACCGCCGCCGACGTTATGCGCGCAGTTCCATACCGACACAATCCCGCCGCGTTCTTTCTGTGACCACCAGTGAACCATGGTACGCCCGCACGGCGGCCACCCCATCCCCTGGAACCAGCCGCAGAGGAACAGCAGAACAAACATCACCGCGATGCTCGATGTCGCCCACGGCACAAAGCCCATAAACAGCATCACCGCAGCGGCGAGAATCAACCCCGCGGGTAAGAAAACGCGCGGATTCGAACGATCCGAAACGGACCCCATAATGAATTTGGAAAATCCATAGGCGATGGAAATACCCGACAGGGCAAAGCCTAAATCACCGCGCGAAAATCCCTGTTCGACCAGGTAAGGCATCGCCAGCGCGAAGTTTTTACGCACCAGATAGTAGGCGGCATAGCCGAAGAAAATCCCGAGGAAAATTTGCCAGCGCAGGCGGCGATAGAGCGGGTCAACTTCTGCGTCAGGCAGACGCGCCCGATGCGGGGCAGGTTTGAAGATACTGAGCATAATAGCCTCCGTGGCCATATTTTGAATTGCCGGGGCGTATCACAGCACCCCAGCTCCAGAGAGGCGGCGATGTTAAATAATCACAACGATTGTTACTGTGAATCAACGCACGAATTGTTACAGAAATATGACATAGTGCGCAAAAAGGCGCACGGAATCACGTTTCAATTTCGTTTCATGCTCGAATGTGTTCGAAATCAAACAAACCACATTTTTTATGTGGCTAAATGGTAAAAAAACGAACATGAGGGAAGACAATGACAATCCGCGATCCCCGTTATAGCGATGTGATTATCATTGGTGGCGGCGCAACGGGTGCCGGAATGGCGCGGGACTGCGCCCTGCGAGGATTAAGCGTTACGTTGCTGGAACGCCACGATATTGCCACTGGCGCCACCGGACGCAATCATGGCCTGCTTCACAGCGGCGCGCGCTATGCCGTCACCGATAACGAGTCGGCGCGCGAGTGCATTGCTGAAAACCAGATCCTCAAACGCATCGCCCGCCACTGCATCGAGCCGACCAGCGGCCTGTTTATCACCCTCCCCGAAGACGATCTCGCCTTTCAGAAAACCTTTATCACCGCCTGTACCGAAGCGGGTATTACCGCCGAAGCGATCGCCCCTGAACTTGCGCGGCGTATCGAACCTGCCGTGAACCCTGCCCTGCTCGGCGCGGTCCGCGTTCCCGATGGCACCGTTGACCCCTTCCGTCTGACGGCCGCTAATATGCTCGATGCCCGCGAGCACGGCGCGACTATTCTAACAGCGCATGAAGTGACGGGGCTGATCCGCGAAGGCGACAGAGTGCGGGGCGTACGCGTCTACGACCACCTCTACGGCGAACACAGCGAGTTGTACGCCAGTGTGGTAGTGAACGCCGCGGGGATCTGGGGGCAGCGTATTGCCGAATATGCCGAGCTGTCCATTCGCATGTTCCCGGCCAAAGGCTCGCTGCTGATCCTCGATCACCGCATAAACAATCACGTCATCAACCGCTGCCGTAAGCCGTCCGACGCCGACATTCTGGTACCCGGCGATACCATTTCCCTGATTGGGACCACCTCGACGCACATTGATTACAAGGATATCGACAGCAACCGTGTCACCGCGGAAGAGGTGGACATCCTGCTGCGCGAAGGGGAAAAACTGGCGCCGATCATGGCGCAAACCCGCATTCTGCGGGCTTATTCCGGTGTGCGTCCGCTGGTCGCCAGCGATGACGATCCAAGCGGGCGTAACGTCAGCCGTGGCATTGTCTTGCTGGATCACGCCGCCCGCGACGGGCTGGAAGGGTTCATTACCATTACCGGCGGCAAGCTGATGACCTACCGTTTAATGGCCCAATGGGCGACGGACGCCGTGTGCCGCAAGCTTGGCAATACGCAGCCCTGCACCACCGCCGAACGCCCGCTGCCTGGCTCACAGGAGCCGACCGAAAAAACGCTGCAAAAAATCATCTCACTGCCCGCCCCACTGCGCGGCTCAGCCATTTATCGACACGGCGATCGCACGCCCGTATGGCTTGGAGAGGGCCGTCTGAGCCGCAGCCTGGTGTGTGAGTGCGAGGCAGTGACGGCGGGCGAAGTGCAGTACGCGGTGGAAAATCTGACGGTCAACAATCTGCTCGATCTGCGCCGTCGCACCCGTGTAGGCATGGGGACCTGTCAGGGCGAACTGTGCGCCTGCCGCGCGGCGGGTCTGTTGCAACGGTTTAATGTCACCACGTCAGCGCAATCTCTGACGCAGCTCAGCGAGTTCCTCAATGAGCGCTGGAAAGGGGTGCAGCCTATCGCCTGGGGCGACGCGCTGCGCGAAAGCGAATTTACCCGCTGGGTCTATCAGGGGCTGTGCGGGCTGGAAAAGGAGCAGCACGATGAAGTTTGATACGGTGATTATCGGCGGCGGTCTGGCCGGACTGCTGTGTGGCCTGAAACTGACGCAAAATGGTCAGCGCTGCGCCATCATCACGCGCGGTCAAAGTGCGCTGCATTTTTCCTCCGGGTCACTGGACTTACTCGGCGCAATGGCCGACGGGTCCCCCGTGCAGAATCCACTCACCGCGCTGCAAAATCCACAGGCACTGCCGCCTGAACATCCTTATCGTCGGGTGGGTATCGACAAAATTTCCCGCCTGGCACTGGAAACCGAGGCGCTGCTCGCCCATTGCGGCACGCGCTTAAAGGGTCACGCCGGGAATAATCATCAGCGCGTCACACCGCTGGGCACATTGCGCAGTGCATGGCTCAGCCCGGAAGAGGTGCCTGTCGCACCCGCGCAAACTCAGCGCGTTCGTGTGGTCGGCATCAGCGGATTTCTCGATTTTCAGGCTCACCTCGCCGCTGCTTCTCTGAGGCATCAGGGAATCGAGGCGGACACCGTAGAAATCGAGCTGCCGGAGCTGGATGTCCTGCGCGAAAACGCCAGCGAGTTTCGCGCGGTGAATATCGCCCGCTTGCTGGATAACGACGTTCACTGGACGATGCTGTTTGATGCCTTAAAACCGCTGGCTGCGGATGTCGATGCGCTGTATCTGCCCGCCTGCTTTGGCCTGACGGATAACCGTTTGTGGCGCTGGCTCTCCGACCGACTACCCTGCCCGCTGCATCTGTTGCCCACGCTTCCGCCGTCGGTGCCCGGAATCCGTCTGCATAATCAGCTCCAGCGCCAGTTTGTCGCGCAGGGCGGCGTGTGGATGGCAGGTGATGAAGTTAAAAAAGTGTCTCTGGAGGAGGGAAAAGCCCGCGCCGTCTGGACACGAAATCACGACGATATTCCGCTTCGCGCACGTTTCGTGGTGCTGGCGAGCGGCAGTTTCTTCAGCAACGGTTTGCTCAGCACCCGTGATGGGATTCGTGAGGCGGTGATGGGCCTCGACGTGCGCCAGAGCGCCTCCCGCGCCGACTGGTATCAGAGTGACTTCTTCACCCCGCAGCCGTGGCAACAGTTCGGCGTGATCACCGACGATCATTTACGCCCGCAGCTTTCCGGGGTAGCGGTAGATAATCTTTATGCCATTGGCTCAGTACTCGGCGGTTTTGATCCGATAGCCCAGGGCTGCGGCGGCGGCGTCTGCGCCATCACCGCACTGGCGGTTGCCGAACAGATTTGCCAGCGTGCGGGAGAACACCCATGAACGACACCCGATTTGAAAGCTGCATTAAGTGCACCGTTTGCACCACAGTCTGCCCGGTCAGCAGCGTGAATCCTCGCTATCCTGGCCCGAAACAGGCCGGGCCAGACGGGGAGCGCCTGCGCCTGAAAGATGGCGCGCTGTACGACGAAGCGCTCAAATACTGCATCAACTGCAAGCGCTGCGAAGTTGCCTGTCCGTCTGACGTGAAAATCGGCGACATTATTCAGCGCGCGCGGGCGCAGTACAGCACACAAAAGCCGACCCTGCGCGACGCCATTTTGAGCCACACGGATCTGATGGGCAGCGTCTCAACGCCGTTCGCTCCGCTGGTCAACGCCGCCACGGCGTTAAAACCCGTGCGCAAATTGCTCGACGTAGCGCTTAAAATTGACCATCATCGCAGCCTGCCAAAATACTCCCACGGCACCTTCCGCCGCTGGTTTCAATCTGTCGCCGCTGAACAGGCGCAATACACCGACCAGGCCGCGTTTTTCCACGGTTGTTACGTCAACTATAACCACCCGCAGTTGGGCAAAGATCTGCTCACGGTGCTGAATGCGATGGGAACCGGCGTGCAACTTCTGAATAAAGAGAAGTGCTGCGGGGTGCCGCTGATTGCCAACGGCTTTACCGACAAAGCACGTAAACAGGCGCAGCATAACGTGACCTCCCTACGCGAAGCGATTGTCGACAAAGGCATTCCGGTGCTCGCCACCTCATCCACCTGCACTTTTACCCTTCGCGATGAGTATCCGCACCTGCTGGATGTCGATAACAGCGGCCTGCGCGAGCACATCGAGCTGGCAACGCGCTTTATCTGGCGCAAGCTCGATAATGGCCAGACGTTGCCGCTCAAACCCTTGCCGCTAAAAGTGGTGTATCACACGCCCTGTCATATGGAGAAAATGGGCTGGGCGATCTATACGCTGGAGCTGCTGCGCCTCATTCCGGGGCTGGAACTTACGGTGCTGGATTCGCGCTGCTGCGGGATTGCGGGAACCTACGGCTTTAAGAGCGAAAACTACCCGACCTCGCAGGCCATCGGCGCACCGCTGTTCCGGCAAATTGAAGAAAGCGGCGCCGACCTGGTGGTGACCGACTGCGAAACCTGTAAATGGCAGATTGAGATGTCCACCAGCAAGCGCTGCGAACATCCGATTTCGCTGCTGGCGAAGGCATTGCGGTAGCAATTTGTTAAACACCTGAGGTTTTCCCGTTCACCTTATGTTCAGCAGAACATAATCACTCTCTAACCTGTGAACGTGATAAGGGGGCTGCGCGGCCCCCTTATCAATCCCCGCGCCCCTCCATGAAATCGGTGCTTCGCACTGCGCTCACCTCCCGGCCTGCTGCCTGCGGTCGGCTCGACTCGACGTCCCTGTCTCGTTTCGCCTCTGGCCGCCATCCCTGGCGTCCAGCCCTTGTCATCCGGCCTCCGGTTCGCCGATTTCTGCGGGGACCCAACACCGGTGCCACATTCAAACAGTTGTGAAGGCTGAGGGATCGTGAGTCCGGCAGAAAATCGCCGAAGCGTTTCCGTAAGGCCGGGGCGACGCGCAGGGATGCGCGGAGAGGGTGCGACCTGCATGGATGCAGGATCGCGCCCGACCCGAAAGTCTGAAGGAATAAGCTGAGGGCACCGCGAAGCGGCGATTTTCATTGCCGGGAGCCGGGATTGTTAAGGGGGCGGCGATAGCCCCCTTAACACGTTCACCGCAGAGAAACAGACAAAAAGCAGCGAACTAAGAGTGAACGGAACGATTCCACTCATTTCCCAAAGCGCATCAAACAGCACGGCCCTACATAGCTCTACTCAATAAACAGAGTATCCACCACATCAATCCAGCCGTGATCGCTCGCAACATCTTTGCCATTCAACCAGCGGCGCAGCATATTCAACGCCATCATCGCGCACACTTCCTGACGCACCGGCAGACTGTAGCGCGTCGCGCTCATTTTCACCCGCAGGGCATGAGTTCCCTGCGGCGTGGCGAGGGCAAAGTTGAGATGCTCGTCTTCAAGCCCACTGACCGACAGCGCCAGCCCGGCGAAATGATTCACCCGACGATCGGCTGCCCAGTGAGCGGTTTGTGCCAACGTCTCTTCCTGCGAGGGCACCACTTCGCTCGCCAGCAGCGACGCGTTTTCTCGCGAGAGTTGCAGCGCCAGTAAACCGCCAGTGAATTGCTCGCTTAAGGTCAGGCTTAGCTGACGCTCCTGCAAATGACGGGCAATTTGCGCCGGTAATCCTTCGGTGCCTTCGAAGATCAGGTTTTCACCTGCCACGCGCTGCACTTCAGGCCATGCCGCCAGCATGGCTGCCTTTTCGCTGGCCGGGCCGGTGAGTTTTAACTCAATGATTGGCATCGAAGAGCGATAACCCATAGACACGCTTTCCGGCAGCGCAAGATGGTCGAGGCTTTGCGCCAGATCGCTTTCCGAGCGGCCAAAAGTGGTCAGACGCAGGCAGATCGGCGGCTCAGGCAGCGTGAAACGCTCGCGCAGGCGCGGCATGATTTCTTGCTCGACCATCACTTTAAATTCAGAGGGAACGCCAGGCGTGAAGAACATCAGGCAGCGGTTCAGCTTAACGGCAAACCCGCAGGCCGTGCCGACCGGGTTATTGATAAATTCGGCGCTGGCGGGGATTTCCGCCTGTTTGCGGTTGCTGGGAGCCATCACCCGACCACGATCGTTGAAGAAACGCTCTATTTCTGCCAGCCACGGCTCATGCAGCACCAGCCCCTCACCTTTTGCCGTCGCGGCAGCCAGTGCGCTGAGATCGTCGCTGGTCGGCCCAAGCCCACCGTTGACGATCAGCACATCCGCATGTTCGCTGCGCTCGCGCAGAACGTTAACCAGCGATTCAAGACTGTCGCCAACGGTATTGCGGCGCGTTAACGGTAATCCCTGCTCAAAGAAAAAATTGGCCAGCCAGGCCGCATTGGTATCAGTAATTTGTCCATGCAGCACTTCGTCGCCAGTGGACAACATTTCCACGCTTATCATCGTGTTCTCCCACTTATTTAGTGGAAACACTATAGCGCAAACGGATGTGGGGGGAAGAGAGAAACAGGCGCAGCAGAACGCCGCGCCCTAAAATCAGAAACCTGCACTCACGCCAACGTACGGGCCATCGGCCAGCGCGTTGTCGCGGTTGCCGTCTTTACCGGCGAGGTTCAGGTAACGATAACCTGCTTCGATGGTGATTGGACGCATGATGGTCCAGCGCGCACCGGCGTTGGCTTCTTCGTAGCTGTCGATACCGCTGGAGAGTGAATCCGGAGAGTAGTAGTACTCACCAAACAGACCGAAGCTGTCGCCGATTTTCCACTGTAAACCGCCGCCCACTGCCGCCGCGTAGCCTTCGTCGCCATCGTTCGGATTGGTATAAATACCTTTCCCGCCAACGGTCGCCAGGAAGGGTCCCAGCGGAACATTCAGGCCGAGGCCGAGGCTTGCCGCATCGCCGTCGTCATCGTTGTGCGTCCAGCCGCCGGTCATCGCCAGGCCGGAGGTTTCCGTGCCCATGCCAAAACCGAGGTGGGTGTAATCCTGACCCGCCTGGCCGCTCACTGAAATCGCGTTTGCCGCCGCAGATACAACCATCAGGCCGAAGCCCAGTAATGCCACTTTTTTCATTGTCGTGATCCCGCACTTATTAAATATAGATGTCCCAAAACCGCGCGATTTTAACCCGAGCGTGCGTGGGATCAATGCGCTATCAGTGCGTATGACGTTTAGATTGTAACGATTTGAAACTTTCTGGCTTTTTTGCAAGCAGTGTTAAGGTCAGTTAACGGACTACCCTTTCAGAAAAGCATTAACCCACTGCTGCAACGCCCGACGGGAGATTTTGATCCCACCGCTTTTCAGCTCGGCGGGTAACACCAGCCAGTGTCGCGGCTGCTGAAATCGCGCCAGTTTGTCGCTCACCCACTCGGGGAACGTCGAGATGTCTGCATTTTCTGCACACTCTATCACCGCCACCGGGCGCTGACCGAATTCAATGTCATCCAGCGGAACAACAAACACCTGATGAATCAAAGGATGTGCGACGATTACGCGCTCCAGCTCTTCCGGTTGGATGCCCTCGCCACCGCTGAAAAACAGATTATCCATCCGTCCAACAATCGTCAGACGGCCATCGTGCAATTCCCCACGATCGCGGGTAGCGAACCAGCCCTGCTCGTTGGCAAGCGGCGCTAATCCCCCGTTGCGCCAGTAACCACTGGCCATGCTTTTCGCTTTCAGCCAGACTTCCCCATCAACAATCCTGACTTCGCGTCCTGGTAGCGCATACCCGACATCAGGTTGGCCGTCGGCTTCTTTCGCACAGACAGTCGACGCAAATTCCGTCAGCCCGTAGCCGCACCAGGTTCTGATGCCTTGCTGTTGCGCGTTGAGCGTTAACTCCACCGGAATGGCGGCACCGCCCAGCAGTACGGCTTTGAGGGCGACAGGCTCGTGATTATTCAGTAAGCGCCAGAGCTGCGTCGGCACCAGAGACGCATGCGTGCAGCCCTGTAGCATCTGCTCCAGCGGCTGTTTTTCACATACGGTTAAACGGGCACCGGCCCGCAGCCAGCGCCAGAGAATTCCCTGCCCGGAAACGTGAAACAGCGGGAGCGAGAGCAGCCAGTCGTCGTCTTCGGCGTACGGCATCAGGGAAAGCACGCCCTGTGCGCTGGCAAGATGCGCCTCACAGGTGTGTACCGCCGCTTTTGGCAGGCCAGTGGAGCCAGAGGTTAACGTCATGGACGCCAGCCGCTCAGGCTGCCATTGGGCTGCGTATTGGCCTGCGGATTCTTGCATTGAGAGTGACGATAATCCGTCGAACCCGCCGTCCAGCGCCAGCGCAAAGCGCAGAGTCATCTGCGGAAGTAACACATCCAGCAGAGGACGCGGAAGCTGCGGGTTGACGGGTAAAATCCGCGCGCCGCATTGCAGCAGCGCCAGCCAGGCGAGCAGCGTGCCGGGATGGTTTTGCGCCATCAGCATCACGCCGTTACCGTCCTGCACACCCTGCTGGTGGAAGCCGCTGGCCAGCGCATCGACGCGCTGACACAGCTGATGCCAGGTCAGGACTTCACTGTTCAGGCGCAACGCCGGTTTGTCGGCGTTTTGCCCGCGCCAGTGTCGCCACGGCCAGTCGGTAAAACTCATAGCAGCGGCTCCAGCACCTCAACGTCCACCAGTGGCAGCGAGTTGTCCGGCCAGCGACGCACCAGTTGAGCCTGCATCAGGTTAAGTGTGTCCAGTCCCGGAATGGTGTCTGGGGTCAGCCACGCAGCAATCCGCGCCAGTTGCGTCAGGCCGAGGCTCGATTCGATGGACGAACTGATCACTGCAGTCAAGCCCAGCGCGTGGGCCGCCGTGACCTGCTCGCGCACCTTGTCCAGACTGCCCGTGAGCGTTGGTTTGATCACCACTGCACTCACACCAGGCTCGGCGATAAATTCGAAATCCGCCTCGCGCAGGCTTTCGTCCCAGGCAATCGCAATCCCGGTTTCGCGAGCGAACGCCCGTGAGTCGTCACGGGTTTTGCACGGTTCTTCCATAAAGGCGATGCGGTCGCGGTAATCCGGATTGACGTATTTCGCGAACTGCTGCGCTTTGAGCGGCGTCCAGGCGCGGTTGGCGTCCAGTCGCAGACGCAAATCGGGAATCGCTTCGAGCAGCAGGTTGACGACCATGCCGTCGCGCACCGCTTCGTACAGGCCCACTTTGACCTTAGCGACTTTCTCGCCGGGCATGGCGGCAAGTGCGGCAAACAGCTCGTCCGGATCGCCGGAACAGAGCGGCGCGGCGCGATAATCTGCCGCCTCCGGCAGCGTGCCGTTAAGCTCCGCCAGCGCACAACTGATGCCGAACGCGGCAGACGGCACATCCGGCAGCGCCGGAGAAGCGCCGTCGCGCCAGGCGTTAACCCAGGTCAGCAGCGCCGCCTGGGCATCGTCCAGCGTTTCCAGGCTAAAGCCCGGCAGCGGCGAGACTTCGCCCCAGCCCTGCTTTTCGCCCTGCTGCAAATGGACGAACAGACCGTCACGGGTTTTTAACCGCCGTTCACGCAGCACCACGCCCGCGTCCATCGGTATCTGCCAGCGGTAAACCTGCGCGCGACGCATTACGGGTTCCGTTTGTATTTGCTGAAGTCTGGCTGGCGTTTTTCGTTAAACGCGTTGCGGCCTTCCTGCCCTTCTTCGGTCATGTAGAACAGCATGGTGGCGTTACCCGCCAGCTCCTGCAGGCCGGCCTGACCGTCGCAGTCGGCGTTCAGTGCGGCTTTCAGGCAGCGCAGCGCCATCGGGCTGTTTTGCAGCATTTCGCGACACCAACGGACGGTCTCTTTTTCCAGATCGGCAATGGGCACCACGGTGTTAACAAGGCCCATATCCAGCGCCTCTTTGGCGTCGTACTGACGGCACAGGAACCAGATTTCACGCGCTTTTTTCTGGCCAACAATACGCGCCATATAGGAGGCGCCCCAGCCGCCGTCGAAGGAGCCGACTTTCGGGCCGGTCTGGCCGAAAATGGCGTTTTCAGCGGCAATCGTAAGGTCACACATCATGTGCAGCACGTGACCGCCCCCGATGGAGTAACCCGCGACCATTGCGACAACAGGTTTTGGACAGGTGCGGATCTGGCGCTGGAAATCGAGCACGTTCAGGTGATGCACGCCGGAGTCGTCCTGGTATCCGCCGTAGTCGCCACGCACTTTCTGATCGCCGCCCGCGCAGAAGGCTTTATCGCCTTCGCCGGTCAGAACGATCGCGCCGATGTTATCGTCGTAGCGCGCATCGGCCATTGCCTGCATCATCTCTTTGACGGTCAGAGGACGAAACGCGTTACGCACCTGCGGACGGTTAATGGTGATTTTGGCAATGCCGTCGGCAGATTTGTGGTAACGAATATCCGTGTAGCCTTCGGAGCAGTCTTGCCATTCAACGGGTGCATACAGCATTTGTTCATCAGGGTAGATCATGGGATGTCCTTTATTCGAAGACGCAGTATCTGCGCCAGACACGCGGCAACCGCAGCGGGATTGTCCCGGTGGGCGTTGTGTCCGGCATTGGGAATCACATGGCGTTCGGCGTGAAGTTCAGCCGCGAGGGCTGCAAACTTCTCGTCGCGCTCGCCATACACATAGTGAAAAGGAATTTTGCTGGCGCAGAGCGCCACACGTAAATCAGGCTGTACCGCCAGAGAGGTGGCTTCCAGCATGGCCGCCAGGGTCGCGCCGTTGTTTTGGCTACGCAGGGCAACCAGTTCGTCGCACTGCGCGTCGGTCAGAGAGGCAAAGACCGGCTGCTGATACCAGTCCTTGAAGACTGATGCCAGGGGTTCATCGCGAAAACGCATCGCCCAGCGGGTGTCGGAATCGGCTCGCGCCTCTCGCTCTGTGGCGTCGCGCAGGCCAGGATGCCCGCCCTCGACGATCAGCCCCGCCAATCCTTCCGGCTGCTGGCAGGCATGAAACATCGCCACGCGGCCGCCGAGGGAGTACCCCACCAGCCAGTATTTAAGTATGTTGTAACTAAGCAGCGTTTTGCTCAGCAGCTGACTTACGTTGTTGAATCCTGTCACCGCGATATCCTGTGAACCGCCGTGGCCAGGGAGATCGAGATACAGCTGCGGATAGTCCGGCAGTTTCTTGCCTATATTTTGCCATTCACGGTTATCGCCGGAAAAACCGTGCAGGAAAACCAGCCAGGGGAAACCTGGCTTTCCAGCGCGTGTTTCACCGGCGAGGATCATAGGTGGCTCAACTGGGCGAGAAGATTTTGCAGCTTCTGCGCGCCGTCAGAATCGTTCACCACCAGCTCAATCAGCGTGGCACCGGGCTGTTTCCAGGCGCGGTTCATGGCTTCATCCAGATCGGCCCAACTTTCCGGGCGGCGGTATTTGAGGCTAAACATTGCGGCGGCGTGCTCAAAATTCACGTTTTGCGGCATGAGGTAGAAACGCTCGCGCTCGCTTTGCGGCGTCGGCAGCAGGGAGAAAATCTGCCCGCCGTTATTGTTGACCACAATCAGCACGAACGGCGCGGAGACCTGGCGCAGCAGCGCCAGCGCGTTAAGGTCATACAGAGCCGATAAATCCCCGACAATCGCCAGTGTCGATTTCGCGCTCGCGCGCTGTACGCCTGCCGCCGTAGAGATCAATCCGTCGATACCGCTGGCGCCCCGGTTACTGTAGACCGGATATCCGGCAGGTAACTTAGACAGGGCATCAATCAGACGCACCACCAGGCTATTACCGACAAACAGTTGGCCCTGCTCAGGCAGATACTGGCGGATACGGTGCGCCAGTTCGGCCTCGCCAAACCCTTCGCACTGCTGAGCGGTTAACTCCCAGGCCTGGCGCGACAGCATCGGGATATCTGTCGCCCACGGCTGGCGTTTTTCCGCCGGATGAGCATCCAGCCAGTCGTCGATATTGCTGACCAGACGACGCCCGCGATGGTGCGCCGGATCGAGCCGACCTTCCAGCGGATCGACCAGCCAGTATTCTTCCGGCTCGCAGGTGGTTTGCCATTGCAGCACGCGCTTACCGGTGAGGCTCGATCCCAGTTGAACAACAATCTGCGCCTGCGCCAGTTCTGTCACTGCTTTGGCGTTACTCAGCCAAAGGTCGGCGCACGGCAGCGGCTGCCCGGTTTGCGAGAGCGCGTCGCCAATCAGCGGCCAGCCCAGGGTTTGCGCCCACTCCGCCACCTGTTTACCTTCAGCGGCAGTCATCCGCCCGGCGAGTACCACGCCGCGCTTTTGCCGCCAGAAGAACCAGTCACGCTGTTTTGCGCTTTCGAGATGGGTTTGTGCGCGCAGCCAGGGTTTGTCGCTGCGCCACCAGTTGCCGAGGGTTTGCTGCCACTCCACGCCGGTGTTATCCATTTCGCCATACAACGGTTCAGCGAACGGGCAGTTGATGTGCAGCGCCCCGCTGTGCAGCGATCCCAGCGCGTTATCAATCGTTGAGACCAGCCAGCTGGCGGGGATGTCCTGGGTCGGGCGCGGTAACGCGATGGACTGAGACGGATGAGAGGCAAAAATGCCCGGCTGACGAATCGCCTGGTTGGCGCCGCAGTCGATCAGCTCAGGCGGACGGTCGGCGGTAAGCAGAATAAGCTTTTCGCCCGTCAACCCGGCTTCAATCAGCGCCGGATAGAGATTCGCGACCGCCGTACCGGACGTCACAATGACTGCCACGGGCGCCTGGCTGACTTTTGCCAGCCCCAGCGCCAGATGGCCAAGACCGCGCTCATCAAAATGGGTGTGATGAATAAACGCACGGTTTTCTGCCGCTGCCAGCGTCAGCGGCGTAGAACGTGAGCCCGGCGCAATACACACATGCCTGACGCCATGGCGAGTCAGGGCTTCAAGGATCACCGTCGCCCAGCGTCGGTTAAAAGAACTTACTGACATGAAATTGTCCGGTATCAATATTGAGACACAGTATAAATAATAGAGAGTGATTGAATTTTGATATGAATCGGGAATGCGCGACTCAGTCTTAATCATTAAGGAGCAGTGTCCTCAGCCCTGCGGCTTTGTTCTCTATCTCCTGCCACTCCTCCTCGGGCACGGAACCACTGACGATCCCCGCACCGGCGTAGAGTCTCACTGCACAATCAGTGATGCGCGCGCTGCGAAGCGCAACGCAAAACTCGCTTTGTGCGGGGGAAAGATATCCGGCAGAACCGGCGTACCATTCCCGGTCGAAGGGTTCAAACGCCTGAATAAAATCGCGCGCAGGCAGACGCGGCAAACCTGCGACGGCGGCCGTCGGCTGTAACAACTGCAAACACTGTTCGTCGTTGGCGTCGTGTAATTCAGTCCAGATACAGCGACGCAGGTGTTGTACCTTTCTCAGGCGAACAATTTGCGCCGGAAGCACTTCCAGCGCCTGCGTGTGGTGTTGTAACCGCTGGCAGATATCTTCCACCACCAGCATGTTTTCACGCTGGTTTTTGTCGTCCGCCAGCAGCCAGTCGCCAAGACGCTGAGCCTGACCGTCATCAGGATGGCTGGCCACGGTACCGGCCAGCGCTTCAGTGCGCAAATGCTTGCCACGCCTGCGCCATAAGCGCTCCGGCGAGGAGCCCATAAACGCGCTGTGGGCGTCGAATACCATGCAGAAATGGTAGCAGTTGAGATTCAAACGGCGGCTGGCGGCCATCAGCGCGATGGCGTTCACGCCACGGTCGAAGTGCAGATCGGTCGCGCGGGCCAGCACCACTTTATCGAATGCGCCACGCTCGATGGTATCGGTGGCCTGTGAAACCAGACGTAGCCATTCCGTCTTCGCTGGCTGATGGGTTTCGCGCACCTTATTCAGCGAAAGAGATGCAATAGGTTTGAGATTGCAGAGCTGCTGCACGAAATCACGGGCCTGTTGCGCATCATCCTGTAGCGAATGGTCGCTTGCCAGATTCAGGCGCAACGTCGCCACCCCACCGAGGCGCAGCCATAGCAGGCGCGGCAGAAAAAGATGGCTTTTTTCCGGAGTAAACGCGTTCAACCCGCAAATACGGGTATCGTCGGGAAGCGAAGGGTTCTGCAAGAACTGGCGAGCGAGAGAAAGTGAGGAGAAGTGCTGCACCGCGCCGAGGGCGGCAAGTTCTTCTTCACCGTTACGCTGCTGCCAGTAAAATTGGGGATAACACGCCTGAGCGCCCAGCCAGGCCAGCGGGTCGAAGGCATCGTTTAACGGGAAAGCAATGTCGATATGGCGTACGCCGGGGGTTGCCGGAAAGTCTTGCGCCAGAAAGCTGCAAAGACGTTCCATCGCGACTGAAATCGAATGCACGCTGACCTCTCCCTGTTAAAACCTCACATTATACGGGGTACTTAGCCTAAAAAGCAGTACCCACGTTTAGGGAGGGGTCACCGTTTGTGCGCAGAATCAGCGGCGAGCGAGCAGAAGCCCTAACACTAAGCCTGCCGCAGCCCCAACACCAATGCCCTGCCACGGTTTTTCGTGTACATAATCATCGGCGCGATAGACTGCTTTTTTAGCCCGGTAATAGTAATTATCGGACGCATTGCTGACGCGGTTTTTCACCTCTTCCAGCGCCTGCTCCGCACGTGCTTTTAACTCAATGTACTTTTGGTCAGCCGGATCGCCTGAAGAACGCAGCACTTCTTCCAGCGTTTCGCTAAGCAGCGCCAGGTCGTCGTCGATACGGGAATCCCAGGATTGAAATGACATATTTTTCTCCATGTGAGTGCTTCAGTCCGCTAACTATAGACAACGACCGCGCATTACGCCTGTTTCGCTTCCCGCGCCATCCCGATGTGCGGAATGCCATCTTCGTCATACACTTCCGTGACGGGAGCGAAGCCAAAGTGAGCGTAGAACGGTTGCAGATGTGCCTGTGCGCCCAGATATAACGCCTTGTCTGGCCACTGATTTTCATAAGAGGCTAGCGTGTGCTCCATCAATGCATAACCGAGTTTTTCGCCGCGCGCGTTGCCGCTGATAATCACCCGGCCAATGACGACAGGGTCATAATCGTCTTCGCTTTTCAGAATCCTCGCATACGCTACCAGCTCGTCATCTTTCCAGCCGAGGATATGGCGGTTCTCACCCACCAGGTCATCACCGTCGATGTCCTGATACGGGCAGGTTTGTTCCACGACGAATACTTCGCAGCGTAATTTGAGTAATGCGTACAGGGCAGAAACGGTCAGTTCACTATGATGTAAATCTTGCCACTGGATCATGTCAGTCTCCTTCTTGGGTTTCATCCCGTTATACTAAACACTTCTCGGGAGTCATAGAGTTTGATGATGTTATGGAACTGATTTTTCTCGGTACGTCCGCGGGCGTGCCAACCCGATCACGAAATGTGACGGCGATTCTGCTCGATTTGCAGCACCCCACGCACGCCGGTTTATGGCTTTTCGACTGTGGTGAAGGGACGCAGCATCAGCTGTTACGCACCACCTATCACCCTGGCAAACTGGGTAAGATTTTTATTACCCACCTGCACGGCGACCATCTGTTTGGTTTGCCGGGGCTGCTGTGCAGCCGTTCGATGGCCGGAAATGCAAATCCTTTGACGATTTACGGCCCGGCAGGAATTAAAGAGTTTGTTGAAACCACCCTGCGCCTCAGCGGGTCGTGGACCGATTATCCGCTGGAAGTCATTGAAATCACCGAAGGCGTGGTTTTTGCAGACCCGCGTTATACGGTCACTGCACAATCGCTGAATCATCCGGTGGAGTGTTACGGCTATCGCGTTGATGAGCACGATAAACCTGGCGCACTCGATGCCGCAGCGCTTATCAGGGACGGCATCAAGCCGGGTCCACTGTTCCAGCAGTTGAAAAACGGTGAAACCGTGACGCTGGATGACGGGCGTGTCGTCAACGGACAGGACTATCTTGCGGCCCCTGTTGCTGGCAAAAAAGTGGCGATTTTTGGCGATACGGCCCCTTGTCCGCAGGCGCTGATTCTGGCTCACGGCGTCGATGTTCTGGTCCACGAGGCGACGCTTGAGGCGGCAATGGAAGAGAAAGCCAACAGCCGGGGACATAGCTCAACGCGACAGGCCGCTGCACTCGCGCAGGAAGCCGGCGTGAAGAAACTGATCGTCACCCACTTAAGCTCACGCTACGACGCGCAGGGCTGTGCCGCGCTACTGACTGAATGCCGGGATGTGTTCGCAGAGTGCGAGTTGGCCCACGATTTCTTGCAGGTTTGCGTTTAGCCCTTCACTTTTCCCTCGGCGTGCCGATAACGATTAAAAGGCAAGCATCTCACTTGAGGGTAAAATGGATAATTTCCAGAAAGATATTGATGACAGGGCGAATCTGACCCTGTCGAACCGGTTTGAGCTGTTGTTGTTCCGTCTCGGCACCTCGATGAATGAGAACAAGTCTGAGCTGTTTGGCATTAACGTCTTTAAGCTGCGCGAAATTGTTCCGATGCCGGAATTCACCAAACCCGCAGGCATGAAATCGCCACTCATGGGGATGGTGAATATCCGCGATCAGGTGATTCCGGTTATCGATCTGTCAGCGGTCGCGGGCTGTACACCCAAAACGGGTCTGAATATTTTGCTGATTACCGAATATGCCCGCAGCGTGCAGGCGTTTGCCGTGGAGTCGGTGGACAATATCATGCGACTGGACTGGAAGCAGGTACATGCGGCCGAAACCGCCGTCAGCGGGCGTTATATCACCAGCATCGCCAGCCTGGATGAAGGCGCCGATTCTAACAATCTGGCGATGGTCCTCGACGTCGAGCAGATTTTGTATGACATCACCCCGGCCAACCACGATTTGCACGCCACCAATCTGAAAACCAACAAATTCAACATCAAGCCTGGCGCGGTGGCGATTGTGGCTGAAGATTCAAAAGTCGCCCGTTCAATGCTGGAAAAAGGGCTGGAGGCGATGAATATTCCGGCCCAGCTGCATATCACCGGCAAAGAAGCGTGGGAAAAAATCGGCGTTCTGGCTGCACAGGCACAGGCTGAAGGCGTGCCGATTACCGATAAAATCGCACTGGTATTGACCGACCTTGAAATGCCGGAGATGGACGGATTTACGCTGACGCGCAAAATCAAATCAGACGAAATCCTCAAGCACATTCCGGTTGTCATTCACTCCTCCCTTTCCGGGAACGCCAACGAAGATCATATCCGCAAGGTGAAGGCCGACGGTTATGTGGCAAAGTTTGAGCTTAACGAGCTGTCATCGGTGATTGAGGAAGTGCTGGATCGTTCGATGAAGAAGATTGATGGGCCGTTGATCAGTCGTAAACAGCTGGCGTGATTTGTGCCTGATTGCCGGGTGGCGGCTTCGCCTTACCCGGCCTACAAAAGCGATAAGAACATAGGCCGGGTAAGCGAAGCGACACCCGGCAATAAAAAACCCGCCGAAGCGGGTTTTTTTACGTCTGTCACTCTTACATCAGCGGCATCGCGTGCTGTACCAGGGTAATCAGCGGCTGCGGATAGATACCGAAGATCAGCACCAGCAGCGCGGAGATCAGCACCACAATACCGCCAGCGCTGTACTGCCAGTTGGTTGGCGCATCGCGGTTCAACTGCTGCGGCGCGTTCAGATACAGGCTCACAGCAACACGCAGATAGTAGTACAGACCGATTGCGGAACCGATAACCACCGCAGCGGTCAGCCACCACAGACCCGCCTGCACACCGACAGCCAGCACGTAGAACTTACCGATAAAGCCAAGCGTCATCGGGATACCCGCCAGAGACAGCATCATCACGGTCATCACCGCAGACAGAATCGGACGGTGCCAGAACAGACCACGGTAAGAGTACAGTGAATCTGCATCCGGACCACGGTACGGGCTGGACATCAGACTCACCACGCCGAACGCGCCGAGACTGCTGAACAGATAACCTGCCAGGTAAACGCCGACGGCTTCCATCGACATTGAGCCACTCTGTAGCGCAATCAGTGCCACCAGCAGATAGCCCAGATGAGAGATAGACGAGTAACCCAGCAGACGCTTGATATTGGTCTGGCTCAGCGCCATCAGGTTACCGAAGATGATCGAGGCGAAGGCAATAATGCCCAGCACTACGCGTACCGCTTCGCTGTCGCCGACTGGCGCGTACAGGAACAGACGCATCACCACGCCGAAGATAGCGATTTTGCTCGCCGTCGCCAGGAAAGTGGAAACAGGAGCCGGAGCGCCCTGATACACGTCTGGCGTCCACAGGTGGAACGGAACCAGAGAAAGTTTAAAGCCGAGGCCAACAATCATCAGGCCCAGACCCGCCAGCAGCAGCGGTTCATGCAGCATGGTGTCGCCGAGGCTCTTACCGAGCGCCACGAAAGAGAGGTTACCGGACTGTGCATACAGCAGCGCCATACCAAACAGCAGGAAGGACGATGCCGCAGCAGACAGAATCATGTATTTGATAGCGGCTTCCAGAGAACGCTTCTGGCGGAATGCATAACCAATCAGGCCGAACAGCGGGAGAGAGATCAGCTCAATACCGAGGAACAGGGCCGCCAGATGGTTGGCATTCGCCAGCAGGATCCCACCGAGAGCGGCAATCAGAACCAGCAGGTAAAACTCTTCTTTGTTGTCGTTGTAGCCTTCGAGCCACGGGTACGCAAAGGTACAAGTCGCCAGACTCGCCAGCAGAACCAGCCCGGTATAAAGCATCGCAAAGCCGTCAACGCGCATCAGCGGGGTGACATCCATTGCGCCCGCCTGGCCAACAAACCAGAGGGAAACTAACGCAGCGTTCAGTCCCAGAACCGACAGCGTCGCATTCAGGAAATGATTGCGTCGCCACGCAATGGAGAGCATCACAACCACCACCGTCAATCCGACGATCAGCAGCGGTAGCAGCGCAATCAGTTGTTGTGGAGTTATTGTCATGGCGATTTACGGCCTTGTAGTAGAAGCAGAATTAACAAACCACTGCTGGATGTTACCCATCGCGGAATGCGACGTATCCAGAATCGGCTGCGGATAGAAGCCCAGCAGCACCAGCAGTACAACAATCAGCAGAACGATGGACAGTTCGCGCGGTGACATCCCCGGCAGTTCCTGCGCCGCGATTTGGCTTTTCGCTTTACCGAAGTAAGCGCGATGCAGCATCGCCAGCGAGTAAACGGACGCGAAGACCAGGCCGAAGGTGGAGACAACCGTAATCACCGGAACCACTTTGAAGCTGCCGAACAGAATCATAAATTCGCCGACAAAGTTACCGGTGCCCGGCATCCCCAGCGTCGCCACTGCGAAGAACATCGACAGGGCTGGCAGCCACTTAATTTTGCTCCACAGACCGCCCATCATGCGCATGTCACGGGTATGCAGACGTTCGTACAGCTGACCGCAGAGGATGAAGAGACCTGCCGCAGAGAGACCGTGCGCAATCATCTGAATCACCGCGCCCTGGTACGCCAGCTGGCTGCCGGTGTAGATGGCAATCAGCACGAAGCCCATGTGGGAAACGGAGGTATACGCGATAAGACGTTTGATGTCGTACTGCGTGAATGCCATCCATGCGCCGTAGAAGATGCCAATAACACCGAGCCACATCGCAATCGGCGCAAATTCAGCGGAAGCATTCGGGAACAGCGGCAGCGCAAAGCGCAGCAGACCGTAAGCCGCGGTTTTCAGCAAGATCCCCGCCAGGTCGACAGAACCCGCCGTTGGTGCCTGGGAGTGCGCGTCTGGCAGCCAGCCGTGCAGCGGAACCACCGGCATTTTCACCGCAAACGCGATGAAGAAGCCCAGCATCAACAGGTATTCCACGCCGTGAGACATTGGCGTTTTCAGCAGGTCTTCGTAGTTGAAGGTCCAGATACCGGTCGCGTTGTGGTGAACAAATACCAGCCCCAGGATCGCAATCAGCATCACCAGACCACTCGCCTGGGTGTAGATGAAGAACTTGGTCGCCGCCGTGATACGCGTTTTACCGTCGGATGCCTTGTGGCCCCACAGCGCGATCAGGAAGTACATCGGCACCAGCATCATTTCCCAGAAGAAGAAGAACAGGAACATGTCGATGGCAAGGAACACGCCGATCACGCCGCCCAGGATCCACATCAGGTTCAGGTGGAAGAATCCCTGGTATTTTTGAATCTCATTCCAGGAACACAGTACCGCCAGAACGCCGAGCAGGCCGGTCAGCACCACCATCAGCAGCGACAGTCCGTCGATGGCGAGGTGGATCGTGATACCAAAGCGCGGTATCCACGGCAGGATAAATTCAGACTGCCACTGCGGAATGCCCGCAGACTGGGTCAGTGAATAGCCGCCCTGCAACCAGAGTTGCAGACCAAGTGCAAGCGTCAATCCCATGGTGATCAGCGCAATCCAGCGCGGCATCTTCACGCCAAAGCGTTCGGTCTGCCAGCACAGGAACCCACCAATGAAGGGAATTAATATTAGCCAGGGTAGTAACATGGCGATTTTTATTCCTTTTTAAGGCCTCAGCAGAGGCCGATGTTCAACGAATTCTCACGGAAAATTCAGTTCGGATGGGGTTTGTTGTGTCGGGTGGCGCTTACGCTTACCCGACCTACGGTCTTGTAGGCCCGGTAAGCGCAGTGCCACCGGGCGAAACCCCATCTCAAATCAACGCAACACCATCAGCAGCGCCAGCACGACAACCGCACCAATGCTCATCGAAGCCACATACCAGCGCAGATAACCGTTCTCGCTCAACAGCAGGCCTTTACCTGCGAAGCGGGACAGCACCGCCGGGATGTTCATCATGGAGTTCATTGGATCGCGTTTCAGCAGCCACGCAATGCCGAGGAACGGCTTAACGAAGATCATGTCGTACAGCCAGTCGAAGCCCCACGCGTTGTACCACCAGGTGCCCAGCAGACGGCCCGGCGCACTGTTAGCCACCGCAGTGACCAGAGTACGTTTGCCCAGCCACAGCCATGCAGCGATCAGGATGCCCGCGATAGCGACCACACCCGAGGTGATTTCAAGCGTCAGAACGCGACCGTGCTCAAGCTCGGTGGTGTCTGGCAGTACGCCCTGCAGCGGTGGCACAATCATCGCGCCAACGAAGGTAGACAGCACCAGTAGCACCAGCAGCGGCAGGTGGTGGGTAATCCCCTTCCCTGCGTGAGCGTGAATTTGTTCTTTACCGTGGAACACGATGAAAATCATTCGGAAGGTATACAGGGAGGTCATGAATGCACCGACCAGACCTGCCACCATCAGATTGATATGACCATTTGCCATCGCACCCGCAAGGATTTCGTCCTTACTGAAGAAGCCCGCGGTGATGATCGGCAGAGCCGACAGCGCCGCGCCACCCACCAGGAAGCAGACATAAACCAGCGGAATAGATTTGCGCAGACCGCCCATCTTGAAGATGTTCTGCTCGTGGTGGCACGCCAGAATGACGGAGCCGGACGAGAGGAACAGCAGCGCTTTGAAGAACGCGTGCGTCATCAGGTGGAAAATCGCCGCGTCCCATGCCTGTACGCCGAGCGCCAGGAACATGTAGCCAATCTGGCTCATGGTGGAGTAAGCGAGAACGCGTTTGATGTCGGTCTGAACCAGCGCGGCAAAGCCCGCCAGCACCAGCGTTACCGCACCCACGATACCGACCAGGTGCAGAATTTCCGGGGTCATCAGGAACAGGCCATGAGTACGCGCAATCAGATAAACACCGGCGGTCACCATGGTCGCGGCGTGGATCAGCGCGGAGACAGGCGTTGGGCCTGCCATCGCGTCCGCAAGCCAGGTCTGCAACGGCAGCTGTGCAGATTTACCCACAGCACCACCGAGGAGCATCAGCGTTGCCCACGTCAGCATGTTGTTGCCTGCTTCGAAGTGAGCCGGTGCCAGTTCCACCATTTCGCGGAAGTTCAGCGTGCCCAGTTCGTTGTAAAGAATGAACAGCGCGAAAGCGAGGAACACGTCACCCACACGGGTCACGATGAACGCTTTCATGGCCGCTGCGCCATTCTTCGGATCGGTGTAGTAGAAACCGATCAGCAGGTAAGAACAGAGACCCACGCCTTCCCAGCCGAGATACATCAACAGCAGGTTATCACCCAGCACCAGAACCACCATGCTGGCGATAAACAGGTTGGTGTAGGCGAAGAAGCGGGAGTAACCCTCTTCACCGCGCATATACCAGGAGGCGAACATGTGGATCAGGAAGCCAACGCCGGTCACCACGGAGAGCATGGTCAGAGACAGACCATCCAGCACCAGACTGAAACCGATGTTGAAATCACCGACCGACATCCAGGTCCACAGCGGCAGGGTAAATGCCTGCTTGCCGTTGTTAAAGAAGTCGATACCCGCATACGCTGTCACCAACGCAGCCAGGCCGATTGAGCCAATCCCCACGGTGGCGGACAGATTTTCTGACCAGCGACCGCGAGAAAACGCCAGCAGCATAAAGCCGATCAGCGGGAAAATAATGGTAAAGGCGAGCATGTTCATCCACGCAACTCACTTACTGAATCGATGTTCAGGTTCTGGCGGCGACGATGGAGCTGCAGCAACAGCGCCAGGCCAATACTCGCTTCGGCAGCCGCAAGGCTGATGGCGAGAATGTACATTACCTGACCATCGGTCTGGCCCCAGTAGCTACCGGCGACCACAAAGGCCAGCGCGGAAGCGTTGATCATGATTTCCAGACCGATCAGCATAAACAGCAGATTGCGGCGGATAACCAGACCGGTTAAGCCCAGAACGAACAAAATCGCGGCGAGGATCAGTCCATGTGTTAAGGGGATCATGCGCGCTCCTCCGTTTTTCTTTTCGCGCTGTCATTCGCACGGTTGCTCAGCACTTCGCCAGCACGCTCTTCGCGACCGACGTGGAAGGCCACAACCAGGCCCGCCAGCAGCAGCATCGACGCCAGTTCAACGGCCAGTACGTATGGGCCAAACAGCGTGATACCGACCGCTTTCGCGCTAATCGGCGTACCGTCGATGCCCTGATCGTTAACGCCGAGAATCGCGTAAACGATAACCGCTAACATGATGGCCGACAGAATCGCCGGGCCAATCCACACCTGCGGTTTTAACCACTGACGTTCTTGTTCAATTTCAGAGCCGCCCAGGTTCAGCATCATCACCACGAAGACGAACAGAACCATAATGGCACCGGCGTAGACGATGATTTCCAGTGCGCCCGCAAAGTGGGCGCCCAGCGAGAAGAACACGCCGGAAATGGCCAGCAGCGAAATGATTAAATACAGCAGCGCATGCACCGGATTGGTGTGCGTAATCACTCGCAGCGTGGCCAGGATGGCGATAAGGCCACAGATATAAAAAGCGAATTCCATTGCCCCTCTCCTTACGGTAACAGGCTCTTGACGTCGATAGGCTTGGCTTCGTTCTCTGCTTCGCCCTTATCTTTGCCGTCGATTGCCATACCCGCCATCCGGTAGAAGTTATATTCCGGGTATTTGCCCGGACCGGAAATCAGCAGATCCTCTTTCTCGTACACCAGGTCCTGACGCTTGTACTCACCCAGTTCGAAATCTGGAGTCAGCTGAATCGCCGTGGTTGGGCACGCTTCTTCGCACAGACCGCAGAAAATGCAGCGTGAGAAGTTAATGCGGAAGAACTCAGGGTACCAGCGGCCATCTTTGGTCTCTGCTTTCTGCAAAGAGATACAGCCGACCGGACAGGCTACCGCACACAGGTTACAGGCCACGCAGCGCTCTTCGCCGTCCGGATCGCGGGTCAGCACGATACGGCCACGGTAGCGCGGCGGCAGATATACCGGCTCTTCCGGATACATCTGGGTTTCGCGTTTTGCAAACGCGTGCAGGCCGATCATCCAGATACTGCGAAGCTGGGTGCCAGTGCCTACCAATAATTCTTTTAAGGTCATGTTCTATAGCCCCTTATGGCTGCTGCCAGAGAATGACAGCCGCCGTTACCAACAAGTTGACGAGCGTCAGCGGCAGGCACACTTTCCAGCCGAAGGACATTACCTGGTCATAACGCGGACGCGGTAAGGACGCACGAATCAAAATGAACATCATCATGAAGAACGCGGTTTTCAGCGCGAACCAGATGAACGGCGGTAAGAACGGGCCATGCCAGCCACCAAAGAACAGCGTTACCATCAACGCGGAAATGGTGACGATACCGATGTACTCGCCCACGAAGAACAGACCGAATTTCATGCCGGAATATTCAATGTGGTAACCGTCGGCCAGTTCCTGTTCGGCTTCTGGCTGGTCAAACGGGTGACGGTGACACACCGCCACGCCCGCGATGGCAAAGGTGACAAAACCAAAGAACTGCGGAATGACGTTCCAGATATCAGCCTGGTTATTGACGATGTCGGTCATGTTGAATGAACCGGCCTGCGCCACCACGCCCATCAGGGAAAGACCGAGGAACACTTCGTAGCTCAGGGTCTGCGCAGACGCACGCATCGCACCCAGCAGGGAGTATTTGTTGTTACTCGACCAGCCCGCGAACAGGACCGCGTAAACCGCCAGGCCTGCCATCATCAGGAAGAACAGGATCCCGATGTTCAGGTCCGCTACCACCCAGGTCGGACTGACCGGGACGATGGCAAAGGCCAGCAGCAGCGAGGTAAAGGCGATCATCGGTGCCAGGGTAAAGATGACGCGATCCGAGAATTTCGGGATCCAGTCTTCTTTAAAGAACATCTTGATCATGTCCGCGACCAGCTGGAGTGAACCACCCCAGCCCACGCGGTTCGGTCCGTAACGGTTCTGGAACAGACCGAGCAGACGACGTTCACCAAAGCTCATGAACGCACCGCAGGTGACAACCACCAGCAGAATGACCACCGCCTTGAGAATGCTTAACAGAATTTCGATGAGATCCGGTGTTAACCAACTCATGCTTGTGCCTCCTGCAGATTATCAAGACGCGCGCCCGCCAGTACCGGAGCGATGCCCGGCAGACCCATCGGCAGACCGACCTGCCCTGCTGTCAGACCGTCCGCAATAATCAGCGGCAGGCTGATGGTCTGGCCTTCATAGCTAAAGGAGACCTGGCTGCCCGCATTGACGCCAAGCTTCGCGGCATCCGCCGGATTGAGCTTGATGTACGGCTGCGGCATACGCGTCTGGAACACCGGAGAACGCTGGGACATCTCGTCACTACCAAACAGATGGTAGTAAGGCGCGATACGCCAGTTGCCTTCCTGCGCTTCGAAGCTTGCCGGAACGGTCGTGAAGTACTCCAGACCCGTTTCGCTCGCTTCAATCAGACGCACACCTGGATCGCCGTGGCGCAGAGAACCACCCACTTCGGCCTGGAACTTGTTCCATGCCTGCGGGGAGTTCCAGCCCGGTGCCCATGCGAACGGAATCTGAGAACGCGGTGCAGACGGCTGGTTGTTCCCTTCCATTGAGAAGGCGAACATGGTGTCTTTATCCTGCGGCTGACGCGGTTCGTGCACGCTGATATTTGCACGCATCGCCGTACGGCCACTGTAACGGTGCGGTTCACGCGCCAGTTTCTGGCCGCGAATGCGGAAGTTCGCATCCGGCGCAGCATCTTTAATGCCTGCCAGTTGTGGCAGTTTGGCCACCACTGCGTCGATAACATCATCGAGCTGCGTCCAGTCCACCTGACGGTTTTCCACGGTGCTGTGCAGAGAGTGCAGCCAGCGCCAGCTTTCCAGCATCACGTTGTTGCTGTCGTAGTAAGACGGGTCATAAACCTGGAAGAAACGCTGTGCGCGGCCTTCGTTGTTGATAACCGTACCGTCGCTTTCAGCAAAACTTGCTGCCGACAGCACCAGATGCGCTTTGTCCATAATCGCCGTACGCTGATGGTCGATAACCATTACCAGCGGTGCTTTAGACAGGGCCGCATCTACGCGGGCCGCAGACGCATGACGATGCAGGTCGTTCTCAAGGACGATAACGCCGTCAGCCGCACCCGATTCGAGTTCGCTTAATGCTTCTTCCAGAGAACCGCCGCCAATCAGACCCAGACCGACGCTGTTCACGGCGCGTGCAATCATGGTCACGCCCACGTCCGCTCCGCGCCCTTTCAGCGCTTTCGCGACGTTTGCCGCAGCCTGAATCACGTCCGGGCTACCGGCGTTAGTGCCGGAAATAATCAGCGGTTTTTTCGCTCCGGCCAAAGCCTGAACGATCACGTCGATCTTGTTTTGCAGGTCACGATCCAGGCCTTCAACGGCCGGAGCACTGTTATCCAGCGCGTGAGCAATGGCAAAACCGAGACGCGCCTGATCTTCTACCGGTGCGCGATAGGTCCACGCCGCGATGTCGTCCAGACGGGTGTTGTCGACGTTAGTGACAAACAGCGGATGCTTGGCGCGCTGGCCGATATTCAGGATCGCCGCAATCTGCCAGTCAGCCACTTTCTGGGCCGCTGCCATTTCACGTGCTTTACCTTTCACCGCCTGACGAACCGCCAGCGCAACGCGTGCCCCGGTCTGCGTCAGATCTTCGCCCAACACCAGCACGGCGTCATAGGATTCGATTTCGCGCAGCGCAGGAGTACGAATACCGCCTTCGCGCAGCACTTTCAGCACCAGTTGCAGACGTTCCTGCTCGCCGTTGGCGATCCCGGTGTAGAAGTTATCCGCACCCACCAGCTCACGCAGCGCAAAGTTGCTTTCGACGCTGGCACGCGGGGAGCCGATACCGATCACTTTCTTCGACTGGCGCAGAATATCTGCTGCGCCCTGCATCGCTTGCTCAGCGTTGAGGGTGATCAGGTCATCGCCACGGCGCTGAACCGGCTGACGCGGACGGTCTTTCAGGTTCACATAGCCATAGCCAAAACGACCACGGTCGCAGAGGAAGTAGTGGTTAACGGTACCGTTGTAGCGGTTTTCGATACGACGCAGTTCGCCGTAGCGCTCACCCGGGCTGGTGTTACAGCCGAGGGAACATTGCTGGCAGATGCTTGGCGCAAACTGCATGTCCCACTTACGGTTATAACGCTCGGAGTGCGTTTTGTCGGTGAATACGCCGGTCGGGCAGATTTCTACCAGGTTGCCGGAGAATTCGCTTTCCAGCGTACCGTCTTCCGGACGACCAAAGTAGACGTTGTCATGTGCGCCATACACGCCCAGATCCTGACCGTCTGCATAATCTTTGTAGTAACGCACACAGCGGTAGCAGGCGATGCAGCGGTTCATTTCATGAGAGATGAACGGCCCCAGATCCTGATTGCGGTGGGTACGTTTGGTAAAGCGATAGCGACGGAAGCTGTGACCGGTCATGACGGTCATATCCTGAAGATGGCAGTTACCGCCCTCTTCGCAGACCGGACAGTCGTGCGGGTGGTTGGTCATCAACCATTCCACAACGCTCTCGCGGAACTGTTTCGCTTCTTCGTCTTCAATCGAAATAAAGGTGCCTTCGGTCGCTGGTGTCATACAGGACATGACCAGGCGTCCACGCGTGTCTTCCGCGTTTTGATATTGCTTCACCGCACACTGGCGGCAAGCACCGACGCTGCCCAGCGCCGGATGCCAGCAAAAATACGGAATATCAAGGCCGAGAGACAGACAAGCTTCTAGCAGGTTGTCGGCCCCGTTGACCTCGTATTCTTTGCCGTCTACATGAATCGTAGCCATTAGCATGCTTCCAGTTGGCTCAGAATAAATCTGAGCGTTAATCAAAATTCAGTATCGCTACCAGCGCGCTTTCAGCAGGTTCGGCTGAATACCGTTAATCAAGTGGGTATTGCTGAACTGCTGCTTGATGCCCGCTTCGAATTCGTCGCGGAAATATTTAATCGCGCTTTGCAATGGCTCAACGGCACCTGGTGCGTGGGCACAGAAGGTTTTGCCCGGACCGAGGAATCGACACAGTTGCTCAAGTGTCTCGATGTCGCCAGGCTGGCCTTCGCCGCGCTCGATGGCGCGCAGGATCTTCACGCTCCACGGTAAACCGTCACGACATGGCGTACACCAGCCGCAGGATTCACGGGCGAAGAACTCTTCCAGGTTACGCACCAGCGACACCATGCCAATTTCATGGTCAACGGCCATCGCCAGCGCCGTACCCAGACGGCTGCCTGCTTTACCAATGCTTTCGAATTCCATTGGCAGATCAAGGTGCGCTTCGGTCAGGAAATCTGTCCCTGCGCCGCCCGGCTGCCAGGCTTTGAATTTCAGGCCATCGCGCATACCGCCCGCGTAGTCTTCGAGAATTTCACGTGCGGTAGTCCCGAACGGCAGTTCCCACAGACCCGGATTTTTAACGCGACCGGAGAAGCCCATCAGCTTGGTGCCAGCATCTTTACTGGTCGAGATGTTCTGATACCACTCCACGCCGTTGGCGAGGATAGCCGGAACGTTACACAGGGTTTCGACGTTGTTGACACAGGTCGGTTTACCCCACACGCCGGAGCTTGCCGGGAACGGAGGCTTGGAGCGCGGGTTCGCGCGGCGGCCTTCGAGGGAGTTGATCAGTGCGGTCTCTTCACCACAGATATAACGCCCTGCCCCGGTGTGCACGAACAGCTCAAAATCAAAACCGGTACCGAGAATATTTTTGCCCAGCAGGCCCGCTTCGGTCGCTTCCGCGATAGCACGACGCAGGTTTTCCGCTGCTTCAATGTATTCGCCGCGCAGGAAGATGTAGCCACGGTAGGCTTTCAGCGCGAACGCCGAGATCAGCATGCCTTCCACCAGCAGGTGCGGCAGCTGTTCCATCAGCAGACGGTCTTTATAGGTGCCGGGCTCCATTTCATCGGCGTTACACAGCAGGTAACGGATGTTCATGGATTCGTCTTTCGGCATCAGGCTCCACTTAAGACCGGTGGAAAAACCTGCACCGCCGCGCCCTTTCAGGCCGGAATCTTTAACGGCATTAACGATTTCGTCCGGCGCCATGCCAGACAGCGCTTTACGCGCACCTTCGTAACCGTTTTTGCTCTGGTATTCGTCGAGCCATACTGGCTGTTTGTCATCGCGCAGACGCCAGGTCAGCGGATGAGTCTCAGCAGTGCGAATGACAGTTTTCATTTGTACCGCTCCAGCAGGTCAGGAATTGCTTCCGGCGTCAGATGGCTGTGAGTGTCCTCATCAATCATCATGCTCGGCCCCTTGTCGCAGTTACCCAGGCAGCAGGTTGGCAGCAGCGTGAAACGACCGTCGAAAGTCGTCTGTCCTGGCTTGATGTCGAGTTTTTTCTCGAGCGCGGCCTGGATGCCCTGATAACCGGTGATATGACACACCACGCTGTCGCAATAGCGGATCACATGACGGCCCACCGGCTGGCGGAAGATTTGGCTGTAGAATGTTGCCACCCCTTCCACGTCGCTTGCCGGGATACCCAGCACGTCGGCGATCGCGTAGATAGCGCCATCTGGAACCCAACCGCGCTGCTTCTGAACGATTTTCAGCGCTTCAATGGATGCCGCACGCGGGTCTTCGTAGTGATGCATTTCATGCTCAATTGCCGCACGTTCTGCCGCACTCAGCTCAAAAGCCTCGGTTTGTGGTTGTTGATTCTCGTGCATAATTAGCGGTCCACATCTGACATAACAAAATCGATACTACCCAGATACACAATCAGGTCGGAGACCAGACTGCCGCGAATGGCGGACGGGATCTGCTGCAGGTGCGCAAAGCTCGGCGTACGGATACGCGTACGGTAGCTCATGGTACTGCCGTCACTGGTCAGGTAGTAACTGTTAATACCCTTGGTCGCTTCAATCATCTGGAAGGATTCCTGGGCTGGCATGACCGGGCCCCATGAAACTTGCAGGAAGTGAGTGATCAGGGTTTCGATATGTTGCAGCGTGCGCTCTTTCGGTGGCGGCGTCGTCAGCGGGTGATCCGCTTTGAACGGGCCTTCCGGCATGTTGTTGAGGCACTGCTCAAGGATGCGCAGACTCTGGCGCAGCTCTTCCACTTTCAGCATCACGCGGGTGTAGCAGTCGGATACACCGCCGCCAACCGGGATTTCAAAGTCGAAGTTTTCGTAGCCAGAATATGGACGGGCTTTACGCACGTCGAAATCAATACCGGTCGCACGCAGGCCAGCACCGGTGGTGCCCCACTCCAGCGCTTCTTTCGCGCCGTAAGCCGCAACGCCTTTGGAACGGCCAATCAGAATGGTGTTGCGCAGCGCGGCTTTCTCGTAAGAAGCCAGACGCTTCGGCATCCAGTCGAGGAATTCACGCAGCAAGCGATCCCATCCGCGCGGCAGATCGTGTGCCACACCGCCGATACGGAACCAGGCCGGGTGCATACGGAAACCGGTAATCGCTTCAACCAGATCGTAGATTTTCTGACGGTCGGTAAACGCGAAGAACACCGGCGTCATCGCCCCGACGTCCTGAATGAACGTGGAGATGTAGAGCAGATGGCTGTTGATACGGAACAGTTCAGAGAGCATGACGCGGATAACATCAACGCGTTCAGGCACTTTGATACCGGCCAGTTTCTCTACGGCCAGCACGTAAGGCATTTCGTTCACGCAGCCGCCGAGGTACTCGATACGGTCGGTGTACGGAATGTAGCTGTGCCAGGACTGGCGCTCGCCCATCTTCTCAGCACCACGGTGGTGGTAACCGACGTCAGGAACGCAGTCGACAATCTCTTCGCCATCGAGCTGAAGAATAATACGGAATGCACCGTGCGCAGACGGGTGGTTTGGACCGAGGTTGAGGAACATGAAGTCCTCGTTTTCGGTGCCACGCTTCATGCCCCAATCTTCCGGCTTGAAGGTCAGCGCTTCCATCTCCAGATCCTGTTTGGCTTTGGTCAGCTCAAACGGGTCGAATTCGGTGGCGCGTGCCGGGTAGTCTTTACGCAGCGGGTGGCCGGTCCAGGTCTGCGGCATCATGATGCGCGTCAGGTGCGGGTGGCCATCGAAGGTCATACCGAACATTTCCCAGGTTTCACGCTCATACCAGTTGGCGTTCGGGAAAAGTTTGGTGATCGTCGGCAGATGCATGTCGTTTTCAGACAATGCCACCTTGAGCATGATATCCCGATTGCGGTCTATTGAGATCAGGTGGTAGAAAACGGAAAAATCCGCCGCGGGTAAACCGTGACGGTGGGTGCGTAGACGCTCATCCATGCCGTGTAAGTCAAACAGCATGACGTAAGGTTTAGGCAGTTTCTTTAAGAACTCTACTGCTTCCAGCAATTGTTCACGCTTGACCCAAACAACGGGTACCCCGGTGCGGGTGGCCTGAACAGTAAAGGCATCCGGCCCAAAACGGTTGCGCAGCTCGCCGATGACCGGGTCATCGAGATGATCCCTGGTCTGCCATGCGGCTTCTTGCGCGGTTAAGTCGGTCATATTGTTCACCATTGCAAATGGTCCGTGGTGACTGTTAAGCCTGGCTTCGCGCTATTTGTATAGTGATATGCGAAGGTTTTGCTCCAGGCCCACAGGCGCAAATTAAATTTCGTCAGGCGTACGCAGATTGGTTACTGCAATACGTTCTCCGCGTTTACGCTCGCGCTCAGACTGCATATTGGCGCGATACACGCCCTGGTCGCCAACCACCCAGGAAAGCGGACGGCGCTCTTTACCGATCGACTCCTGCAGCAGCATCAGCGCCTGCATGTAAGCTTCCGGGCGCGGCGGGCAGCCAGGGATGTAAACATCCACCGGGATGAACTTATCAACGCCCTGTACGACGGAATAAATGTCGTACATACCGCCCGAGTTTGCACAAGCCCCCATGGAGATTACCCATTTCGGCTCGAGCATCTGGTCGTAAAGACGCTGAATAACGGGCGCCATTTTGGTGAAGCAGGTTCCCGCAACCACCATTAGGTCAGCCTGACGAGGTGATGCACGCAGTACCTCGGCACCAAAACGCGCAACGTCATGCACCGCAGTGAATGACGTCACCATTTCAACGTAGCAGCAAGAAAGACCAAAGTTGTATGGCCAGATGGAGTTCTTACGACCCCAGTTGACCATATCGTGCATGGCATGTTCGAGCTTGCCCATGTACACGCTTTTGTTGACTTCTTGCTCCAGGGGATCGGTTACGATCTCCTGTTTTTGCAGGGGGTAACGGTCATTCTCACCGTTAGGATCTATGCGGGTGAGCGTATAATCCATCTTATTGCCTCGCTGTTACTGCTGACGATTAGAGTTACTGTTTTCCGGATTAACCAGTTCACGGCGTGAACGCACAGGTGTCCAGTCCAGCGCGCCGATGCGCACCAGATACACCAGGCCGGCCAGTAGCACTAAAATGAAAATTGCGGCTTCGACAAAGCCAATCCATCCACTTTCGCGGATTGAAGTTGACCATGCGAACAGGTAGAGCGCTTCAACGTCGAAGATGACGAAGAACATGGCCACCAGATAGAACTTGGCGGACAGGCGTAAGCGAGCGGTACCTACCGAATCGATACCCGATTCAAATGGGGTGTTTTTGTGCCTTGCGCGGGCGCGACCGCCCAGGAACCAGCCACCGATTAACATCAGGCAGCACAGACCAATGGCAACGATTAGAAAGATTGCGAATGCCCAATGATGAGCGACGACTTCTGTGGATGTTGACATACTCATTGCTTACTCATCAAAAGTGATATCTACAGCTCTGCTCTTGCTGGCAGATGGACATCACATCGATTCATGGGGAGGAACAAATAACCTTACACCGACTGTCAGAAATGAGACATAGACAGCAAAATGATGTGGTTTTTTACTCCTTTCTATAACCTTTTGTCAACTTTAACAAAGGTTTCTTCACATTAAATCACATAGATCGATTCTCATTAACATTTCATGCCCTTTAACCCTGGTGGGTTGATGACTTTACGTCAACTGCATGCTGTTGAATCGTGTCCGTTTTGAAGTAAAAGAAATATTACCCCCCTATTTTGACAGGATTTGCTGCTGATTCCTCCCCCTAAATGGGAGTATTTTCTTGATCTGAGACACGCTTTTGTTAATCCAATCAAAAAAACGGCAACATTTTTGCTGGTTTTTTAACATGAGCGCCTCCTGCAGGGTGTTCAAACGCGCAATGGCTAAAATTCAAACAAACACACATAACCACATGAAAATAAAAATCTATTTATAATCACCTTATATTTTATGTCGCTATTTTTGCCAAAAAAAAACCACTCCGCGAAAAATTCGCTCGAGTGGTTCTTTTTTACACTTACAAATTGTTACGAGAATTTTAGGCGCTGGATCACTCAAAATCCCCTTCAACCACCAGGGAATCGCCCCCCCCTTCGGGAGTAACATTCTCGAATTGCCACGGATTGTGGTAGTTCACCATCGCTTCAAAGACGATTTTTGCCAGCTCGTTATTGCTGGACGGATTGTGACACAGCAGGTATTCCGTATCAGGCAAAACGGGCAATCCTTCAGATTTACCTAATACACGTAAATCTGGGCTCATCATCTCAACAGGACGAGCGGTGACACCAAGGCCCGCTTTAACCGCCGCACGTACCGCAGGCAACGTGGAAGCAACATAAGCCAGTCGCCACGGAATATTCGCTTCATTCAGCGCTGATAACACCATATCGCGGAACGGGCTGGGATCATCCAGCAGTACCAGCGGAATAGGTTCACCTTTTTGCAGAACATATTCAGCTGCGCAATACCAGTGCGTCGGCGACGTTCGCAACGTCAGACAATCAAATTGCCCAGGACGGTGTGCCGTGACAACGAGATCAACTTCATGGTCTTTTAGCATATCAACCATGAACGCATTTCGTTTGACACTGATGTCCAGCGCAAGCTTCGGATAAACCGAACTGATCCGGTTTAGTAAAAACGGCAATATCGTATCAGTGGATTCATCAGATGCGCCTAACGTTAAAACGCCCTGAAGATTGCTAAACATTAATGACATACATGCTTCATCATTGAAGCGTAAAATCTTCCGTGCGTAACCCAGTAGCTGGATCCCGTGCTCAGTTAAGAGCTTATTACGACCGTGGCGCGCAAAGAGTTCTTTGCCCACCAGTTGTTCCAGTCGCTGCATTTGTTGACTGACTGCCGATTGGGTACGGCAGACAGCGGCTGCAGCGGCAGCAAAGGTATTGAGATCAGCGACCGCAACAAACGTTCTCAGCAGATCGAGGTCGAGATTCATTATCGGACGATTTGCATTTATCATATCTATTCACTTACAAGTTGCTCGTGCGGAGCTGCCCGACCGGCAGACTACATGACAGATAGTTATTGGCTGGTGTATAGCAGAAGTCAGAAACAACGTTCCATGACGATAATTTTATTCTCTTAAATGTTCAGGATATTTTGAGGTTTTACTGATTTAGGTAAATTCCATTAAAGAACTTACAAATCACTACCCTCTTTTCCCGCAACATGGGCACAGCAGTAAAGGCTTGCCTATCCAGTATAGTAGAGATAATTCTAACAATAACAATCAACTAATTCAGAAAAAGCAGCGTGAATTACACAGCAATGTAAACATTTCCCTCTTTTCCTGAGACAACATCTTAACCCAAATCCACTTTATTTATAAGTATTATTACACCATTCCTGATTAATCGATGTTGATTAATGGCTAAACTAATTTTATTAAAATTAACGAAAGTTAAGATTTACGCACCATTAATAAATAAAAATTAATTTAGAATAGGTTTATCCATTAATAATGCTTAACATTATTTTCACACGCGTAACCTTAAGCAAAATCGGACATTCACCAAAGATATTAAGAAGCATTCCGGTTTTACGAAAGATACCAGATGAAATCATTGCAATATCATCGTTTCTCGCGCGCAGCCTCTGATTTTATCAGGGTAAAATACAACAAATCCATCAACAAACAAAATAATAAACTACCAAAGATGACTATCACGGCGCTATTGACGACAAAATAAGCTCATCTCCAGACAAATAGATTACCTCTCGTTTTCGCATTCCGGCAAAATCTTCTTCTGTACACCCTTCAAAACACCGCGCGGTGGGAGTACATTGTTCCGTGCTGACTTCCACGGCAGGGAGTGGCAATAACAGCTAAAAGGTCAACGATTCATGTCCCCAATCGAAAAATCCAGCAAATTAGATAACGTCTGTTACGACATCCGCGGTCCGGTTCTCAAAGAGGCAAAACGCCTGGAAGAGGAAGGCAATAAGGTCCTGAAACTCAACATTGGTAACCCTGCGCCATTTGGCTTTGACGCGCCGGATGAGATCCTGGTTGATGTGATCCGTAACTTGCCCACTGCGCAAGGCTACTGTGATTCAAAAGGTCTTTATTCCGCCCGTAAAGCCATCATGCAGCATTACCAGGCCCGTGGGATGCGCGATGTCACCGTTGAAGATATCTATATCGGCAACGGCGTTTCCGAACTGATCGTGCAGGCCATGCAGGCTTTGCTGAACAGCGGTGACGAGATGCTGGTACCTGCGCCGGACTATCCGCTGTGGACTGCCGCCGTATCCCTTTCCAGCGGCAAAGCGGTGCACTACCTGTGCGACGAATCGGCTGACTGGTTCCCTGATCTTGACGATATCCGTGCGAAAATTACCCCACGTACGCGCGGCATCGTCATTATCAACCCGAATAACCCAACGGGTGCGGTGTATTCCAAAGAGCTGTTAATGGAGATCGTCGAGATCGCCCGTCAGCACAACCTGATCATCTTTGCCGATGAGATTTACGACAAGATCCTCTACGACGCCGCACAGCATCACTCTATCGCCACGTTGGCCCCGGATCTGCTGACCGTGACCTTTAACGGCTTGTCGAAAACCTACCGCGTGGCCGGGTTCCGTCAGGGCTGGATGGTACTGAACGGTCCGAAAAAACACGCCAAAGGCTACATCGAAGGGCTGGAAATGCTCGCGTCGATGCGCCTGTGCGCCAACGTTCCGGCGCAGCATGCCATTCAGACAGCGCTTGGCGGCTACCAGAGCATCAGCGAATTTATCGTGCCGGGCGGTCGCCTGTACGAGCAGCGTAACCGCGCGTGGGAACTGATTAACGATATTCCTGGCGTCTCCTGCGTGAAACCTAACGGCGCGCTCTATATGTTCCCGAAAATTGACGCTAAACGTTTCAATATTCACGATGACCAGAAAATGGTGCTGGATTTCCTGTTGCAGGAAAAAGTGCTACTGGTTCAGGGAACCGCGTTTAACTGGCCGTGGCCAGACCACGTGCGTATCGTCACTCTGCCGCGCGAGGATGATCTGGAAATGGCGATTAGCCGGTTCGGACGATTCCTCTCCGGTTATCATCAGTAATCCTCCATCAGGCTGCCATCGGCAGCCTGATTTGCATCTTGCCTCCCCTCGCCGCACAATGAACGCTGTCGCAGTGCAAGACAAAAGGTATTCTATGAGTCAAAGTCATTTCTTCGCCCACCTCTCCCGCCTGAAACTCATTAACCGCTGGCCGCTGATGCGCAACGTGCGCACCGAAAACGTGTCGGAACACAGTTTGCAGGTGGCGATGGTTGCTCACGCCCTGGCCGCGATCAAAAACCGTAAATTCAACGGGCAGGTTAATCCTGAACGTATCGCCCTGCTGGCGATGTACCACGACGCTTCTGAAGTCCTGACCGGGGATTTACCGACACCGGTGAAATATTTCAACTCGCAGATTGCGCAGGAATATAAGGCTATTGAGAAGATAGCCCAACAGAAGCTGGTCGATATGGTGCCGGAAGAGCTGCGGGATATTTTTGCCCCACTGATTGATGAACATCAGTGCAGTGAAGAGGAAAGATTGCTGGTGAAACAGGCGGATGCCCTGTGCGCTTATCTTAAATGTCTGGAAGAGCTGTCTGCCGGAAATAACGAGTTTCTGCTGGCGAAAACGCGGCTGGAAAAAACCCTGGAGCAGCGCCGTAGCGCAGAGATGGATTACTTCATGGAGGTGTTTGTCCCAAGCTTCCATCTGTCGCTGGACGAGATTAGCCAGGATTCACCGCTTTAATCATCTGTTGTGCCCGGCGGCGCTACGCTTGCACGGGCCTACAAAACACCCAAATGTAGGCCGGGTAAGGCGCAGCCGCCACCCGGCACACCGATGTCAAAACGGGAACAGCACCGGAATTAACACTACGCATACCAGCATCACCAGAATCGTGAACGGCACGCCAAGCTTCACGAAATCGCTGAATTTATAGTTCCCCGGCCCCAGCACCAGCGTATTTACCGGTGAAGATACTGGCGTCATAAACGCCGCCGATGCAGCCATCGCCACCATCATGGCAAACGGATACGGTGAGACGCCCATCGATTTTGCCATCGCCAGTGCTATCGGCGCCATTAGCACCGCCGTCGCGGTATTGGAAATAAACAGTCCGATACTCGCGCACATCACAAACAGGCAAATCAACATCATGTACGGGCCGTAACCCCCGCCGACGTCCATCAGCCCTTTCACGACCAAATCCACGCCGCCAGTTTTTTGCAGTGCCAGCGCGAAAGGCATCATCCCGACGATCAGAATAATGCTTGGCCAGTGAATGGCTTTATAAGCACTTTCCGCGTCGATACAGCGGAATTTACCCATTAGCAAGCAGGCAATAATGGCCGCTATCGGGTTGGGAATTTCATCGGTGAGCATCAGCGCGACCATCAGCACCAGACAGAAAATAGCGTGTGGAGCCTGGCTGTGAGCGGGTGATGCGTCACTCTCTTCAATGGGCATATTTAGCACCACAAAATCGCGCCCTTTTTGCCCGAGCTGGCTGATAAGCTTCCAGTTGCCGACCACCAGGAAGATATCACCCAATTGCAGCGGCTCATCCACCACCGCCCCTTCCATCGCGACACCGTCGCGCTTCAGCCCGACAACGTTCAGACCGTAACGAGTTCGAAAGCCGATTTCGCGAACGGTTTTGCCCAGCAGTTCAGATTCAGGAATCAGCGAGACTTCCGCCATCCCCACGTCCAATGCCTGGTCAGAGAAATATTCACCGCGCAGCACCATCGGCTCAAGCAGCTGTTCCGTGCAAAACTCGCGCAAATCGACCTCCGCCGTCGACATGTCGATCAGCAAGACGTCGCGGGCACGGAATTCTGATACGCCGTTCACGTTGACAATGACCCGACGGAACCGCCGCCAGCGCTCAACCCCAATGATATTCGCGCCGTAGCGCTCACGCAGTTTGAGATCGTCAAGACGCTGACCAATCAGCGGTGAACCGGGGCGGATTGCCAGACGACGCGCGCGTCCGGTGAGGCGATACTCTTTGATCAAATCGCGGAAAGTGCGACGACGCCAGCCATCGACTTTTTTGTGTTGTGTATCGCCCTTCAGCGCAAAGCGGGTCAGCAGCATGTAAACCACGCCAAGCACCAGCACCACCAGTCCAATTGGCGTTACGCTGAAAAAGCTAAATCCGGCGTAGCCTTCACGCAGCAGTTCACTGTTGACCACCAGGTTTGGCGGCGTGGCGACGAGAGTCATCATGCCACTGATTAACCCGGCAAAACTGAGTGGCATCATCAGGCGCGAAGGCGATATTTCCATACGCATCGAGACGCTTAATACCACCGGAATAAAGATCGCGACCACGCCGGTCGAGCTCATGAATGCACCAAGTCCGGCGACCGTCACCATGAGATAAACAAGCATTTTGGTTTCGCTGCTGCCCGCCACTTTTACCAGCCATGCCCCCATCACCGTGGCAACGCCGGTACGTACCAGCCCATCACCGATGATAAACAGCGCGGCAATCAAAATAACGTTGGGATCGCTAAAACCAGAAAAAGCTTCGGGAAGGGTCAAGGTACCGCTGAGGACAAATGCGACGATCACCAGCAAAGCAACGGCGTCCATGCGCACTTTGCCAGTTGCAAAGAGAATGATGGCGATAGCAAGCAGGCTGAGCACCCAAATCAGTTCACCGTTCACAACATATCCTTGTCAGGGAAAGGGAAGGAAATTTTGCCATAAAAAAGCCCCAACAATGTGGGGCTAAATCATGGGATTACATTTTCAGGGAGACAGTTACATTTCCGTCTGACGCTTTATGAACCGCAAGCGAAGCAAGCGACGTGAGCACAAAGTCCACCTCATCAAGCCGGGGCGAACCGGCCGGAACATTCACGGCAATCACATGACTTCCGGCGTTAAGTCCTGCCAGAACGCCTGCAGCGGCGTCTTCCACCACTACGCAATCAGCCGGATGAATACCCAGCAGTTCTGCGCCCAATAAGAAGGCATCCGGTTCCGGTTTGCCACGCTTCACACGCTCTGCGGTGACAAACACTTCAGGCGTCGGCAGGCCTGCCGCCTTGTGGCGTGCGTGGGCAACAGGAATCGAACCCGAGGTCACGATAGCCCAGGGGATCTGCATTTCATCAAGATGCTGGAGCAGCTCAAGCGCGCCCGGGAGCGCCGCAATACCTTCAACATCTGTCGCTTCGATCTGCTCCAGATACTTGAACTCCGCCTGAACCTCTTCTTCGCTTCTGCCCGGTAAGAAGTGTCGTAACGACGTAATGGCCTGTTTGCCGTGGATGAAATTCAATACTTCCTGATGGTCAATGCCATGCCTGTCGGCCCAATGGCACCACGAGCGCTCGACGACCGGCAGCGAATCCACCAGCGTACCGTCCAGATCAAACAGAAAACCTTTACACTGCACATTCACCCCCTCAGGCATTAATAATTTGCTGAATCTCATTGCTGCTTAAATGGTACTGACGCGGGCAAGCATGCCACGCGCTTAACATACGCTGATATTTTTCCCACATCGGCGTCTGAGAATTGAAGCCATGCGTACCGGCGTCGAAATGGGTATAACGCCCTTCGGTGTTGACCATGAAGCGCACGTAGCTCAGGTAACGCGATTCGGTCGCCACATCAAAGCCCAGGAACGTCACGCGGCGTTCATCAATTGTTTGAGCATCTTTGAGATTGGTCCAGGAAACATGCAGCGCGTGGTACATCTCCATGATGTCGATGACGGTGCGGCACGTCTCTTCTTTCAGCTCACCAAATTCGCGGTCCAGTTCGCGCATCTGCAAGCCAAAACCACGTTCAACGATAGTCTGTAAGCGGCGATAGCGCTCAGCGTTGTCGGGATCAAGCATAGTCATCATCTTGTACTGATTGGACAAAATCAGACGTTGAGCGTTGGTCATTTCCATCTTTCGACTCCTGTTGCGCGTTGCACTAAAAAAAAAGACACGGTAACTGATTGTTACTGTGCCTTCTTTTCGTGACCGTTTCGATGATCAATCACAAGTCATCGAGGAATGTTTTATCAAGTTGCTTGAAAGCGCGCTTGAGCGTATCCGCTAACGCCTGGTAATCCGGTTTGCCTTCCACCGGGGCCAGCGCCTGCCCTGCTTCCTGAAGTTTCCCGCGCACTTCATAAAACCAGTGTAAAATAGTAGGTGGCAGCGGCGTGACTGAACGTTTGCCCAGCCACCACAGCCCTTGCATCGGCAACGTAAGCGCAAACAGCGCCGTCGCCACGGCCGGGCCGAGTTGACCGCCCAGCGCAATCTGCCAGCAAAGCGTAAACACAGCGATCGGCGGCATAAAGCGAATCGCATAACGGGTAATGCGAATCACGCGATTATCGATAAACACTGGCGCAAGGCGCTTTTCCAGAGGCCACGTCTTTGCGTAGAGCTGGCCCCGACGAAACAGACTAAAGAAGCTCACGGAGGGGTTTTCTGGTGTCGACATGGCTGTACCTCAACTTCACATATAAAAATTAAAATTTTCGTGCAAATCCACAACAAGCCATGACAACGTTCAAAATATTTTGTCATCGCTACCCAGTATCGGGTATTCTGTGCCAGCCTGATTGGGCCTTAGACGAGAATCGTTAACTCGTCAAATTATCGCATATTATGCCATTGTCTGAAAATCGTTCAAAATGGCATAGCATCATATGGATTTCTTTCATCATGCCAGAAAGTTGGTTTGGCATGATGTTAATCATAAATGTCTGGGTCATCTTGCGCTACGCTACGAGACTCACTGACGTTTTTTTAGCCACGTATCAATTATAGGTACTTCCATGTCGAGTAAGTTAGTACTGGTTCTGAACTGCGGTAGCTCCTCACTGAAATTCGCCATCATCGATGCGCTCAACGGTGAAGAATACCTCTCTGGTTTGGCCGAATGTTTCCATCTTCCTGAAGCACGCCTTAAGTGGAAAATGGACGGCAGCAAACAAGAAGCGGCTTTAGGTGCAGGCGCCGCTCACAGTGAAGCGCTGAACTTTATCGTTAACACTATTCTGGCACAAAAACCAGAACTGTCTGCTCAGCTGACGGCAATCGGTCACCGTGTTGTTCACGGCGGCGAGAAGTACACCGGTTCTGTCGTTATCGACGAATCTGTGATTCAGGGTATCAAAGACGCAGCCTCTTTTGCACCGCTGCACAACCCTGCACACCTGATCGGTATCGCAGAAGCCCTGAAATCCTTCCCGAATCTGAAAGACAAAAACGTGGCTGTGTTCGACACTGCGTTCCATCAGACCATGCCGGAAGAATCTTACCTCTACGCCCTGCCGTACAGCCTGTACAAAGAACACGGTGTACGTCGCTACGGCGCACACGGCACCAGCCACTTCTATGTGACTCAGGAAGCGGCCAAGGTTCTGAACAAACCAGTTGAAGAGCTGAACATCATCACTTGCCACCTGGGCAACGGTGGTTCTGTTTCTGCTATCCGCAACGGCGAATGTGTTGATACTTCTATGGGTCTGACCCCGCTGGAAGGCCTGGTGATGGGTACTCGTTCCGGTGACATCGACCCGGCGATCATCTTCCACCTGCACGACACCCTGGGCATGAGCGTTGATGCTATCAACAAAATGCTGACCAAAGAGTCTGGCCTGCTGGGTCTGACCGAAGTCACCAGCGACTGCCGTTATGTTGAAGACAACTACACCACCAAAGCTGACGCTAAACGTGCAATGGACGTTTATTGCCACCGTCTGGCGAAATACATCGGTTCTTACACTGCACTGATGGATGGTCGTCTGGACGCGGTTATCTTCACCGGTGGTATCGGTGAGAACGCGGCAATGGTTCGTGAACTGTCCCTGGGCAAACTGGGCGTTCTGGGCTTCGACGTTGATCACGAGCGTAACCTGGCTGCCCGTTTCGGCAAGTCTGGCTTCATCAACAAAGAAGGCACCCGCCCGGCTCTGGTTATCCCAACCAACGAAGAGCTGGTCATCGCGCAAGACGCGAACCGTCTGACTGCCTGATACCACACCGCCAGCCTAGCTGGCGGTGCTGTTTTGTACCCCGCCCGATGCGGCGGTAACCAAAAGAGGATAAACCGTGTCCCGTACTATTATGCTGATCCCTACCGGAACCAGCGTCGGCCTGACCAGCGTCAGCCTTGGCGTTATCCGTGCTATGGAACGCAAAGGCGTTCGCCTGAGCGTCTTTAAGCCTATCGCCCAGCCTCGTGCCGGTGGCGATGCGCCAGACCAGACCACTGCCATCGTGCGTGCTAATTCCGGTCTGCCAGCGGCTGAACCGCTGAAAATGAGCCACGTTGAATCTCTGCTCTCCAGCAATCAGTCCGATGTGCTGATGGAAGAGATCATTGCCAATTTCCACGCGAATGCGCAAGACGCAGAAGTGGTGCTGGTTGAAGGCCTGGTTCCGACGCGCAAACATCAGTTTGCTCAGTCCCTGAACTTCGAAATCGCCAAAACCCTGAACGCAGAAATCGTGTTCGTGATGTCCCAGGGTACCGATACCCCGGAACAGCTGAACGAGCGTATTGAGCTGACCCGCAGCAGCTTCGGCGGCACGAAAAACACCAACATCACCGGCGTTATCGTTAACAAACTGAACGCACCGGTAGATGAGCAAGGCCGTACTCGCCCTGACCTGTCCGAAATTTTCGACGATTCTTCCAAAGCGAAAATCGTGAAAGTGGACCCAGCTCAGCTGAGCGCAAGCAGCCCGCTGCCCGTTCTGGGCGCAGTGCCGTGGAGCTTTGACCTGATCGCCACCCGTGCGATCGACATGGCGCGTCACCTGAATGCGACCGTGGTTAACGAAGGCGACATCAATACCCGCCGCGTGAAATCAGTGACCTTCTGTGCGCGCAGCATTCCGCACATGCTGGAACATTTCCGCGCAGGCTCTCTGCTGGTGACTTCTGCTGACCGTCCTGACGTGCTGGTTGCAGCGTGTCTGGCCGCGATGAACGGCGTTGAAATCGGTGCGATCCTGCTGACTGGCGCTTATGAAATGGACGCTCGCGTCAGCAAGCTGTGCGAACGTGCTTTCGCGACTGGCCTGCCGGTCTTCATGGTGAACACCAACACCTGGCAGACCTCTCTGAGCCTGCAAAGCTTCAACCTGGAAGTGCCGGTTGATGACCATGAACGTATCGAGAAAGTTCAGGAATACGTTGCAAGCTACATCAACGCTGACTGGGTTGAGTCTCTGACCGCAACCTCCGAGCGCAGCCGTCGTCTGTCTCCGCCAGCCTTCCGCTACCAGCTGACTGAGCTGGCGCGTAAAGCCGGTAAACGCGTGGTTCTGCCAGAAGGCGACGAACCGCGTACCGTTAAAGCAGCCGCAATTTGTGCAGAGCGCGGAATCGCGACCTGTGTGCTGCTCGGTAATCCAGATGAAATCACCCGCGTTGCGGCGTCTCAGGGCGTTGAACTGGGTTCAGGTATCGAAATCGTGGATCCAGAAGTGGTTCGCGAGAGCTATGTTGCGCGTCTGGTTGAGCTGCGTAAGAGCAAAGGCATGACCGAAGCCGTTGCCCGCGAACAGCTGGAAGACAACGTGGTTCTGGGTACCCTGATGCTGGAGCAGGACGAAGTTGACGGTCTGGTTTCTGGTGCTGTTCACACCACCGCGAACACCATCCGTCCACCGCTGCAGCTGATCAAAACCGCACCGGGCAGTTCTCTGGTGTCTTCCGTGTTCTTCATGCTGCTGCCAGAACAGGTTTACGTTTATGGCGACTGTGCGATTAACCCAGATCCAACCGCTGAACAGCTGGCTGAGATTGCTATCCAGTCTGCGGATTCCGCGATTGCCTTTGGTATCGAACCGCGCGTGGCGATGCTTTCTTACTCCACCGGCAACTCTGGTGCAGGTAGCGACGTAGAGAAAGTACGTGAAGCAACTCGTCTGGCTCAGGAAAAACGTCCTGACCTGATGATCGACGGCCCACTGCAGTACGATGCCGCTGTTATGGCTGACGTTGCAAAATCTAAAGCACCGAACTCTCCGGTTGCAGGTCGCGCGACCGTGTTCATCTTCCCAGATCTGAACACCGGTAACACCACCTACAAAGCGGTACAACGTTCTGCTGACCTGATCTCCATCGGGCCAATGCTGCAAGGTATGCGCAAGCCGGTGAACGACCTGTCCCGTGGCGCGCTGGTTGACGATATCGTCTACACCATCGCTCTGACCGCGATTCAGTCTTCACAGCAACAAGCGTAAGGCTAAAAAGCCCGGTGGCGCTTACGCTTACCGGGCCTACGGTTTTGTAGGCCGGATAAGCGAAGCGCCATCCGGCAAAAAAAGGCGACCAATAAAATGGTCGCCTTTTTTATTTACAGTAGCTCTCGCGCCGCCGAGACAATATCGTGTGCCGTCAGGCCGTACTCTTTTTGCAGGAAATCCTGCGTTCCCACCTGGCCATAACGTTCCTTGACCCCCACTCGACGCATTGGTACCGGACAGGTTTCGACCAGCACCTCGGCAACAGCAGATCCTAATCCGTTGTGAATACTGTGGTTTTCACAGGTCACGATCCGCCCGGTTTTCTCAGCATAGTTTTTCACCAGCATTCGGTCGATAGGTTTGAGAGTAAACATATCGATAACCGCGGCACTCACGCCCTCCTGCTCCAGCTGACGTGCTGCTTCCAGCGCCTCAGCCACCATAATGCCGTTCGCAATCAGGGTGATATCGCTGCCTTCGCGCAGAACGTTACCCTTGCCAATAGTAAACGTCGACCCCGGTGCGTACACGCTCGGTGCCTGCTTACGAATGGTGCGCACCCAATAGAACCCTTCGAGATCGATAAGCTGGCGCAGCACGTCTTCGAACATCACGGCATCGGTTACTTCCAGTACTACCGAATGCGCCAGACCACGCACAATCCCCATGTCCTCAAATGACATATGAGTGCCACCGTTGTGACAAGCCGTGACGCCCGCATCCGAGGCGATCACTTTGACGTTATTACGCTGATAATCGAGCGACATAAACAGCTGATCAAAGCAGCGACGGCTGGCGAATGCCGTAAAGGTATGCACAAAAGGTTTGCGCCCGGTCAGCGATAAACCCGCCGCCGTGCCAATAACGTTGGCCTCCATAATGCCGCAGTTGATCACATGCTGCGGATAATCACGCGCCACGCCGTCCATCGCCATCGAACTCATCAGATCCGCTTCGAGGGCGATAATCTCGCTTCCAGCTTCAATCTGGCTGGCCACGAAACCGGCATACACTTTGCGCATCTCGATGGCGTCTTTTTGTCCTGCGGGTGCAACCTTAATCATGTGCGGCCTCCAGTTGGCGAATCGTCTCGTTAAGCGCGGCTTTGACATCGTCCGTCAGTCGCAGGTGGTGGGAGTTGCTTAACTGCTCCAGATACGGCACGCCCTGGCCTTTGATACTGTCGAGGATCACCACCCTAGGTCGTGCATCAGCGACTGGCGGCTGCGAAACCGCGTCCAGCAGCCCTGGCACGTCATCCCCTTTGACCGTCACCACGTCAAAACCAAACGCGCGGAATTTCCCTTCCAGGTCAAACGCACAGATGATCTCATCCAGCTCACCATCGAGCTGCTGTTTGTTCCAGTCGACAAAAATAGTCAGATTGTTCAATCGATGATGGGCGATAAACTGGAAAGCCTCCCAACACTGCCCTTCGTTCAGCTCGCCGTCGCCGACGATGCTAAACACCCGGTTTGGGCGCCCCGCCAGTTTGTGCGAGAGCGCCATGCCGCCCGCAATAGAAATCCCCTGCCCCAGCGAGCCAGTGGTAGCATCCACGCCGCGCGTTTTCAGGCGATCGGGATGGCTCGGCAGACGCGTACCGTTCTGATTCAGCGTGCTCAGCTCTTCCACCGGGAAATAGCCCTTAATCGCCAGCGTACTGTAGAGTGCCGGGCCAGCGTGGCCTTTGGACAATACAAAGTAGTCACGCTCAGGCCAGTCGGGATCGGCCGGATCGATTTTCATCACCGCGCCGTACAATACCGCCAGTGTTTCCACCACCGACATACTGCCGCCATAATGTCCGAACCCCAGCTGCGTCAGCGATTTGAGAGTTTCCACGCGGATCTCGCGCGCCAGTCGGGTCACTTCTTTTACATTCATGATTTGGCTCCGGTATTTTCCTGCGCGTTACCGCCCGCAGATTTGGTTTTAGCAAACACGTTGTACGCCACCAGAAGTGCGAACACCGCGACGACAAGGCCTGTGATAGCGAATGGCGACAGATAGCGCGCCAGGTTGCCCAGCACGATGCCCACGGCACCGAAATCGGCATCCGAGAACGTGGTGTTTGCAAAACCAATGGCGCCGAGAACAGGCAACAGCATCACCGGCAGGAAGGTAATCAGCAGGCCGTTGGCAAAAGCACCGATCATCGCCCCGCGACGCCCGCCGGTGGCATTACCAAATACCCCGGCGGTTGCGCCAGTGAAGAAGTGAGGAACGACGCCCGGCAGGATCAGCACCCAGCTAAACTGTCCGCACAGGAATAGCCCGACGATCCCGCCGAGGAAGCTGAACAAGAAGCCAATCAGCACCGCATTAGGCGCGTAAGGATAAACCACCGGGCAGTCCAAAGCCGGACGCGCATTGGGAACCAGTTTCTCAGAGAAGCCGGTAAAGGCCGGAACGATCTCCGCCAGAATCAGACGCACACCCTGCAAGATAATGAACACGCCCGCCGCGAAAGTGATCGCCATGATGATGGCGTAAACCAGATAGTTTTGACCGCCGCTGAACGTCGCTTCAACGTATTCACGACCGGCGCTCACCGCCATGATCAAGTAAATGATCATCATGGTCAGAGAGATAGAAATTGAACTGTCACGCAGGAAGCTCAAGTTCTTCGGCAGGTTCATCTCTTCAGTAGAACGAGAACCTTTCCCACATTTACTGCCGATCCAGCCGGAAAGCACGTAGCCCAGCGTACCAAAGTGACCAAAGGCGATATCGTCATTACCGGTGATACGCTTCATATAGCGCTGCGCCAGTGCCGGGAAAAACGCCATGATCAGACCCAAAATTAACGAGCCGGTAAAGACCAGACCGACGCCTTCAAAACCGGCAACCGTCAAGATTACACCGATCATACAGGCCATATAGAACGTGTGATGCCCGGTAAGGAAGATGTATTTCAGGCGCGTAAATCGAGCGACGATAATATTGGCTACCATCCCGAATGCCATAATCAGCGCCGTCGATGCACCATATTTCTCCAGCGCAATCGAAACAATCGCTTCGTTATTCGGAATAATTCCCTGAATACTAAAGGCGTGTTCAAACATCCCGCCCAATGGATTTAACGAGCCCACCAGCACCGTGGCACCGCCGCCCAGCACAATAAAACCGAGGATCGTTTTAATGGTTCCTTTTACGACATCGGAGAACGGTTTTTTCTGCGCCACCAGGCCAATTAAGGCAATTAAGCCCACCAGCACTGAGGGGACTTTTAAAATATCAACAACGAAATTCAGCGTTTCAAGGATAAACATATCCACCTCGCCTAAACAGGGTTATTGTTTCGCGAACCAGGCGCTGAGCTGCGCTTCGAGTTCATTGATGTCGATAATATTGGTGATCACCACCAGCTGGCTTTCCGGTACGCTCGCACTGGCGGCAATATCTTTCGCCATCACGAAGAGATCGGCGGCCCCCGGCGTTGCTGATGACAAATCTGAGTGTTCTACTTCAGCTTCAATATTTAACTTCTTAAGGACTTTTTTGATGTTCATTTCGACCATAAAACTGCTGCCGAGGCCAGAGCCGCAAATCGCCATTATTTTCATTGTTATACCTTTTTTTGAGTAGAGTACGCCCGCATCACGAATACACGTAATGAGTTAATTTACGGGGATAGATAATTAATTCAGAAGCGTTCGATAATAGTTTTAATCTCCTCCCGCGTAGTGGCGTTGTGAAGCTCGATTAAATCCTCATCACTGGAAAATAATTCAGCCAGCGCGGAAATCATTTCTATATGGCTGTGTTTGTCAGGCGCAGCCAGCATGATGATAATATCCACCGGATCGAACTCTCCGGCACCAAATGCGACTCCCTGTTTCAGTTTTAATAATGAGAGGCCAAGCCCTTTCGCCCCTTCTTCTGGCCGCGCATGCGGCATCGCCAGCCCTGGTGCCAGCACGTAGTAAGGTCCTAACTTATGATGCTGTTCGACAATAGCCGTCACGTACTCCGGCGAGATGACGTTCATTTCCAGCAGCGGTCTGGCGCAAAGCTCCAGCGCCTGCGGCCAGTTTTCAACGCTCTCTTCCAACGTGATGGTGGCATCATATATCCAGCTTTTGAGCACTTTTTTCTCCCACCCTGATGTCAACAATGAACAAACTTTATGCAAGCCCATCGCGGATAGCTGCGATCAAGATCACAAAGATAGCGCTACCAATTTCTAACATTCAAAATTGTGATAGCGCTATCAAATCGTAATCCGCACGGGAAATCACAGTAAAAAAAGGGATTTAAGGCGTATACTCAAATTCATGTGAAGCGAAGGATGATAAGAAAAACGCGTCTGGTCACCAGGAATTTGTATGTCTCTAACCCGAAAACGACGTAGTACCGGCAAAGTGACGATCTCTGACGTCGCACAGCTTGCCGGAGTGGGTACTATGACGGTGTCCCGCGCATTGCGCACGCCTGAGCAGGTTTCCGATAAGCTGCGAGAAAAAATTGAAGCTGCGGTGCAAGAATTAGGGTACATGCCCAATCTTGCGGCGAGCGCATTGGCGTCGGCCTCGTCATGGACCATCGCGATGGTGGTTCCTAATCTTGCCGAAGACGGTTGTTCCGAGATGTTTGCCGGATTACAGCAAATCCTGCAACCTGCCGGATACCAGATTATGCTGGCAGAATCGCAACACCGGCCTGAACAGGAAGAAAAACTGCTCGAAACGCTGCTCGCCTCTAACATTGCAGCCGCGATTTTACTCAGCGCTGAACACACCGATACAGTTCGCCACTGGCTGAAAAACGCCTCCATTCCGGTGATGGAAATGGGTGCTATGCGCGCCGAGCCGCTGGATATGAATATCGGTATCGATAATGTTGCCGCGATGTATGAACTTACCGAACTGGTGATTCAGCGAGGTTATCAGAACATTGGGCTGCTATGTGCAAATCAGGAACAGTGGATTTTCAAGCAGCATTTGCAGGGCTGGTATAAAGCCATGTTGCGCCACCATATGTCGCCCAATCGAGTAATTAACGCCGCGCTGCCGCCGAATTTCTCAACGGGTACATCGCAGTTGCCGGAGTTTTTACTCGCCTGGCCTGAACTGGATGCGCTGGTCTGCGTTTCTGATGAGCTGGCGTGCGGTGTGTTGTATGAATGCCAGCGCAGACGCATCAAAGTGCCGGACGATCTGGCGGTAGTGGGATTTGGTGATACCGACGTCAGCCGGGTCTGTCAGCCACCGCTAACGACGATGGCAGTGCCACATCGTAAGATTGGTATTGAGGCAGGACGCGCGCTGCTGGAGCGCTTAAATGGCGGCGACTGGCGCGATCAGAAACCGATCGCTTCCAGTCTGTGCTTGCGGGAAAGCTGCTGAGTGTTACTCGGCTTGTTCCTGCTTTTCTGGTTTTGCAGATTCATTTTTGGCGTTGCGGCTCATCCACAGCGCCAGCGCTTTCAGTGAATCCGGCGTAAATTCGTCGCAACGCGCGGTGATCTCTTCCGGCGTCATCCAACTCACTTCACTTACTTCTTCTTCCTGAAGCGCAAATGGGCCGTGGGAAACACAGCTAAACAGCCCGCCCCAGACGCGACAGTGCTTGTCTTCGAAGTAGAACAGACCGTGCTCGGCAAACGGCACACCGGCGATGCCTAACTCTTCTTCGGCCTCACGACGAGCGGAATCGAGTAGAACTTCATCAGCCTGAACAACTCCACCGGCAGTTGCATCGAGCATACCTGGGAGAAAATCTTTCGTGTCAGTACGTCGCTGTACCAGAATCTTGCCCATTCCATCGTGAACAACGATGTAAGTTGCGCGATGACGCAGGCGTTCTGCCCGCATTTGCTCGCGGCTCGCCTGTGCAATCACTTCATTGTCTTCGCTGACAATGTCAACCCACTCTGTACTTGCCAAATGACGCTGCTCCACCATCGGGAACCCTTCTCGTTAAGCGCTCTTGTGGCGCGTTTGACTTTGAGGTGTAACTTACGGATTAATGCTGACCTGCGCAATAACTTGCTGATCATTAAGTGCGATAACGCTCAACAGATTGTCCTCCAGCATACCGTAGCTGGGTACATTCCCACCTTTAGGGATGCTGACGGAGCCTGGGTTGAAATGCACGACACCCTCGCGCTGTTCCGCCACCGGAATATGAGTATGACCGTAAACCAGCACATCGCCAGTCGAAAGCGGCGGCAGATTGTCCGGGCCAAAAAGATGCCCGTGGGTCAAAAACAGACGACGCTTTTCCAGCAGAATTTGCTGCCAGGGTGCGGTTATCGGGAAATGCAGTAACATCTGATCGACTTCGCTGTCGCAATTGCCGCGAACGGCGATGATTTTGTCAGCGTACTGATTCAGTTTTTCGGCCACCTGCGCAGGCGCATAGCCTTCCGGAAGCGCATTGCGCGGGCCGTGGTTGAGCACATCGCCCAGAACAATGAGCCACTGCGCACCACTCTGAACAAAGCGTGAAAGCACGCGTTCCGTAGCGGGCAGCGAGCCGTGAATATCCGATGCAAACATCAGTTTCATCTGTGACTCCTTTCAAATGATCGCTGCCCTATTATACCTGAACACACAGGGGTTATCAGCCTGCGCGCTTTGCCGAAAGCGCCACAAAACGCTGCACTGAAGCGCGCTGCCACTGGAACGAGGCATAATCCACCAACGTCTGCGGAACGGCATCGCCATTCAATACCAGACGGTTTAGCATGAGCGCCAAATCGGCATCGGCAATGCACCACTCACCAAATAAATTCGGATTACCGTGTTCCAGCAATCTCCCCGCCGTCTCAAACAGCTTGCTGGCACTCGCGACGCCCGCTTCGTCTAAAGCGGGCTTTTTCGCCCCGCCAAATATAACGTCCGTCGAGCGCTGTTCACGAATCGGTACCAGATCGCTTCTGATCCACGCCTGAATCTGACGCGCACGCGCACGTTTTTGCAGATCATGAGGATAAATTCGCTCCCACTCTGGAGGTGCAAAACGGTCTTCCAGATATTCAGCAATGGCAGAGGATTCACTGAGCTCAAACCCGTCAATTTCCAGCACCGGTACGCGACGCGTCAAAGCATAGCCCTGCCACTGTGGTTTGAGGTGCTCACCGCGATCCAGATCAACGGTTTTGAGATTAAATGTCAGCCCCTTTTCCGCCAGCGCAACATATACACTCATCACATAGGGTGAGAAAAAGTTGGCATCGGACCACAGGGTAATCGCAGGTTGGCTCATAATATCCTCATCGGCTGATCGGTTTTCATCCAACATATAATCTCTTTAGGTCCCTGTCACTTGATGAAAACTCACGATTTATCATCAGCACCTATACTCGTTTTTATGGCATGAAAGAATGTAACGACAGGAGTTGAGATGATAGACCTCTATTTTGCCCCGACCCCCAACGGACACAAGATCACGCTATTTCTGGAAGAGACGCAGCTGGATTATCGCATTATCAAAGTGGATATCAGCAAGGGCGATCAGTTCCGGCCTGATTTTCTCGCCATCTCACCGAACAATAAAATCCCCGCCATTGTCGATGCCGCCCCGACGGACGGTGGTCGCCCCTTAAGCCTGTTTGAATCCGGTGAGATCCTGCTATATCTGGCGGAGAAAACGGGAAAACTGCTGAGCGGCGAATTGCGTGAACGCCATCACACATTGCAATGGTTATTCTGGCAATCAAGTGGTCTGGGTCCAATGCTCGGGCAAAACCACCACTTTAATCACTTTGCGCCGCAGACCATTCCTTATGCGATAGAACGTTATCAGGTTGAAACGCAACGACTGTATGGCGTGATGAACAAACGGCTGGAAAAATCCCCCTGGCTGGGTGGTGACCATTACAGCATCGCGGATATCGCCTGCTGGCCGTGGATAAACGCGCATGTGCGCCAGCGAATCGATCTCGCAAACTATCCAGCCGTAAACAACTGGTTCGAACGAATTCGCAACCGTCCGGCGACGGAACGCGCGATGCAGAAGGCTCAGCAAATTTAAGTATCCGCCAGATTGGGCGCGCCGAATATCCTCATGTATTATGGTGCGAATAATAAACAGAGGAAGCCTGCAATGTCACAGCAAGACGCTATTATTCGTATAAAAAACTTACGCTTACGTACCTTTATCGGCATCAAAGACGAAGAGATCGAAAATCGTCAGGACATCGTGATTAATGTCGTTATTCATTACCCGGCAGAGAAAGCGCGCGCCAGCGAAGATATTAACGATGCGCTGAACTATCGCACTATCACTAAGAACATCATTAAATATGTGGAGAATAACCGCTTCTCTTTGCTGGAGAAATTAACTCAGGATGTGCTCGATATCGCACGCGAACATCACTGGGTCACTTATGCTGAAGTGGAAATCGATAAACTTCACGCGCTGCGTTACGCCGACTCGGTGTCGATGACCCTAGGCTGGCAACGCTAAGCGCAACCCTGGAGGTTGTATGAAGATTCTGGTGACTGGCGGTACGGGCCTGATTGGTCGTCATCTCATTTCGCGTTTGCAGGTGTTGAAACACGATGTCACCGTGGTGACACGTAATGCCGAAAAAGCCCGTCAACTGCTCGGCAATAGTGTGGGCATCTGGAAAGGGCTTGCAGAACACCAGAATCTGGACGGCTTCGACGCCGTCATCAACCTCGCCGGGGAGCCTATCGCCGACAAACGCTGGACCGAAGAACAAAAACAGCGCTTGTGCGACAGCCGCTGGAATATCACGCAAAAGCTGGTCGACTTGTTCCACGCCAGCGACACCCCGCCGTCGGTGCTGATTTCCGGCTCGGCGGCCGGGTATTACGGCGACCTCGGTGAAGTGGTCGTCACCGAAGAAGAGCCGCCGCACAACGAATTCACCCACAAACTCTGCGCTCGCTGGGAGCAAATCGCCTGCGGTGCGCAAAGCGACACCACCCGCGTCTGCCTGCTTAGAACCGGCGTGGTGCTGGCCCCGAAAGGCGGAATTCTGGCGAAGATGTTACCCGTTTTTAAACTCGGACTGGGCGGCCCGATGGGCAGTGGCCGTCAGTATCTGGCGTGGATACATATCGACGATATGGTCAACGGTATTCTCTGGCTGCTGGATAACGATCTGCGCGGCCCGTTCAATATGGTTTCGCCCTATCCGGTGCGTAACGAGCAATTCGCCCATGCCCTGGGCCACGCTCTAAAACGCCCTGCGGTTTTGCGCGCGCCAGCTACGGCGATTCGCCTGATGATGGGGGAATCCTCGGTGCTCGTTTTAGGGGGACAACGCGCCCTGCCAAAACGGCTAGAGGCGTCGGGATTTGCCTTCCGCTGGTATGACTTAGAAGAAGCCCTGGGAGATGTAGTGGCTTAAATCTGCCGTGTCGCTTATGGTAGAGTTGTACGTCAGGCTCCCCAGAATGGCGACACTATGGCGACAATCACCACTCCCCGACTTCAGCTTTCCCCGTTTAAACCCTCCGACTGGGCGTTCTTTCGCTCGCTGCGCGAAGACCGCGCCATCATGCGCTATATGGCGGCCATCGCCCCTGAGAAAGAGACGCGACGGTTGTTTGCCATCCGCCTCACGGCGCCGCATACCTTTGTGATCCGTGCTCACGACGATGACACGCCGCTGGGCGACATTGGCCTGCAAATCAGCGCAAAATACCGTGAAGAGGCAGATATCGGTTATACGGTAATTCCGCAGGCGCAGGGCAAAGGCTATGCCAGCGAAGCACTTCGCGCCGTGTGTGACTATGCGTTCAATCAGACGGGCGTCAAAGCGATTAATGCTTACGTGCTGGCGGATAACGTCGGTTCGGTGCGGGTGCTGGAGAAGATGGGTTTTGTGCGCACTCAGGTGCTGGAACAAGCCTATGAAATTGACGGTGTACGGTATGACGACTGGGTTTATCGGCTGGAGGTTAATGCGGTCTAACTTGCCGGGCGGCACTACGTTTGCCCGGCCGACGGGTTATGTAGGCCCGGTAAGCGCAGCGCCACCGGGCAACAAAACTACTTGAGCGAACCTTTCAGGAACTGCTGCAGACGCGGACTCTTCGGGTTCGCCAGCACTTCGTCCGGATGCCCCTGCTCTTCAATCACGCCCTGATGCAGGAAAATCACATGGTTCGAGACGTTACGGGCAAAGCCCATCTCGTGCGTCACCACCACCATCGTTTTCCCCTCTTCGGCGAGCTTTTGCATAATGCGCAGCACTTCGCCCACCAGCTCCGGGTCGAGCGCCGAGGTCGGTTCATCAAACAGCAGCACTTCCGGCTCCATCGCCAGCGCACGGGCGATAGAGACGCGCTGCTGCTGACCGCCGGACAGATGCACCGGGTATTTAATCTGCTGGCGCTCGTCGATCCCCACTTTCGCCAGGTATTTCACCGCACGCTCGCGCGCTTCCTGTTTGCTTAAGCCGAGCACCTGAATCGGCGCTTCCATCACGTTCTCCAGCACCGTCATATGGCTCCAGAGGTTAAAGTGCTGGAAGACCATCGTCAGACGCGTGCGCAGCAGACGCAGCTGATTTTTATCCGCCACTTTCAACTGCCCGTCTTTGTCGCGCACCAGGTTGATGTTCTGCCCGCTGACAATAATCGAGCCTTCGCTCGGTTTTTCGAGGAAGTTAATGCAGCGCAGGAAGGTACTTTTTCCCGAACCGGATGAGCCGATAATACTGATCACATCGCCCGCATTCGCCGTGAGCGATACCCCTTTCAGCACTTCATGTTCGCCGTAGCGTTTGTGCAGATCGATAACGTTTAATTTATTTTCAGACATCGTTTTCTCAGTGCGTCGAAGTAGGTTTCATGTGCTGCAACCAGCGTTTTTCTGCCTTACGGAACAGGCTAATCAGGACGTACGAAATCATCAAATACAGCACCGCGGCAATGCCGAAGGCGGTAAAGGGCTGGTAAGTCGCCGAATTAATATCACGCGCGATTTTCAGCAGATCCGGCACGGTGGCGGTAAACGCCAGCGCGGTGGAGTGCAGCATCAAAATCACTTCGTTGCTGTACGCCGGGAGAGCGATACGCAGCGCCGAAGGCATAATAATGCAGCGATACAGTTTCACCGACGAGAAACCGTAAGCGCGCGCTGCTTCAATCTCACCGTACGGCACAGAGCGGATGGCCCCGGCGAAGATCTCAGTGGTATAGGCGCAGGTGTTGAGCGTCAGCGCCAGCACAGTACAGTTCAGCCCGCTGCGAAAGAAGGCGTTCAGCATTTCGGTGCCTTTGACGATCTCCAGCGTATACATCCCGGAGTAAAAGACCAGCAGCTGAACGTACAGCGGCGTACCGCGAAACACATAGGTGAACAGCCAGATCGGGAAGCGAATGTATTTGTTTTCTGACACGCGGCCAATGGACAAAAACACCGCCAGAATCCCGCCCATCACCACAGACGAAATCAGCAGCCACAGGGTGATCGCCACGCCGGTAAAGCGATAGCCATCGGTCCACAGCAGCGATTTCCAGTATTCCTGAAGAATCTCAATCACAGGTCAGCCCTCTTCACACCCACGGAGTAGCGACGTTCGAGAAGAAGCAGCACACCATTGGAGACAGTGGTAAACACCAGATAAATCACGCCACATACTACGGCAAAATAGAACGGTTCCCAGGTGCTCTTGCCCGCCAGCTGCGTGGCTTTCACCACATCTTCCAGCCCGAGAAGAGAAACCAGCGCCGTTGCTTTGAGGATAACCTGCCAGTTATTGCCGATGCCCGGTAAGGCAAAGCGCATCATGGCTGGGAACATAATCCGACGGAAGATTTGCGAGGAGGTGAAACCAAAGGCGGTCGCCGCCTCAATATGGCCCTTCGGTACGGCCATGTACGCGCCACGGAAGGTTTCGGTGAAATAGGCACCGTAGATAAAGCCGAGAGTGATAATACCGGCCACCATCGGGTCGATATCAATTTGCGACATGCCTACGGCATCCGTCACGCCGTTGAGCGCGATTTGCAGACCGTAGAAAATGAGCAGCATCAGTACCAGATCGGGCACACCGCGAATCAGCGTGGTGTAGCCTTCAAAAATCAGCGCCAGTACCCGATTACTTGAGAGTTTCGCTCCCGCACCCGCCAGGCCTATCAGCACCGCTAACACCACCGAACTGAGGGCCAGTTCAAGCGTGACAAGCGCGCCTTGTAAAATAACGCCAGAAAATCCGTACAGCATAAGGCCTGCCCTGTCGTGAGTGGTCACACCGTGTCTTTTCCCCTCCCGAAACGCGGGAGGGGCCGCACGTTATATAACGGGGCGATTAGCCGCCGTAGACATCAAAGTCGAAGTATTTCTTCGCCAGTTTTTCGTAAGTGCCGTCTGCACGCATTTCGGCAAACGCTTTATTCAGTGCTTCTCGCAGTTCGTTGTCTTCTTTACGCAGGCCCATGCCGGTGCCGACGCCAAAGAGTTTCTCGTCCTTAATGGACGGACCGCCGAACTTATAATCTTTTCCGACTGGCTGTTTCAGGAAACCTTCGCTGGCAGCCACTTCATCCTGGAACGCAGCGTCAATACGGCCTGCCGTCAGGTCAGCGTAGATGTTTTCCTGGCCCTGATAAGAGACGATTTCGATCCCTTTCGGTGCCCAGTGTTCATTGCCGTAGGTTTCCTGGGTCGTGCCCTGCAATACGCCGACGCGCTTACCTTTCAGGGACTCCAGGGTTGGCTGAATGTCAGAAGACTTTGCGACCACCAGACGAGAATCCGCTGCATAGAGTTTGTCGGTGAAGGCAATCTCCTGCTGGCGTTTTTCGGTGATCGAGAGGGAGGACATAATTACGTCGATTTTCTTCGCTTTCAGCGAGGGGATCAGCGCGTCCAGCGGGTTCTCAACGTAGGTACATTGCGTTTTGATGCGCTTGCACAGTTCATTGGCGATATCGATGTCAAAACCAACCAGTTCACCTTTCGAATTCTTTGATTCAAACGGGGCATAAGTCGGATCGGTACCGATACGCACTTTTTGCGGAATGGCGGCAAAAGCAGCGGTAGCGCTGGAAAAGGCCAGCACCAGAGAAAGCGACAACACCAGTTTTTTCATGTTTATCCTCAACAGACTGTCTTCTTACGGGATTTTACGACGGGGGAGTGTCGTTAATGTGCCATTAATTCCCCTGGCAAGGCAAAGCATAAAGCCCGTCAGATGGAAATTTTTGCATCATAAGTGCTTAACTATGCACTTGACGACCCAAAACGGTGCGTATTTTGCACCATTTTGGGGAGCGCTACCCGTCAGTGATGGTTAATCACCGTAAACGTTGAAGTCGAAATATTTCTTCGCCAGTTTGTCGTAGGTTCCGTCTTTGCGCAGTTCAGCAAAGGCTTTATCGAACGCCGCTTTCAGCTCTTTATCGTCTTTACGCAGGCCAATCCCAGTGCCGTCACCGAAGTATTTTTTGTCTTTCACTGATGGACCGGCAAAGGCAAACTCTTTACCCGCAGGCTGTTTCAGGAAGCCTTCGCTCGCCGCGACTTCGTCCTGGAATGCCGCATCCAGACGCCCTGCTGCGAGGTCAGAATAGATCAGGTCCTGGTTCTGGTAAGCGACGACATCGACGCCTTTTTCACGCCAGTCGGCGTTAGCAAAGCCTTCCTGCGTGGAGCCCTGCAACACGCCAACGTGTTTGCCTTTCAGCGACTCAATGGTCGGCTGAATCGGGGAGCCTTTCGCTGCGATCAGACGGGAATCCGCTGCATAGAGCTTGTCAGAGAAGGCAATTTCCTGCTGACGTTTTTCAGTAATGGAGAGTGAAGAGATGATGGCATCGATTTTCTTGGCTTTCAGCGACGGAATTAACGCATCAAAATCGCTGCCCACCCATGTGCATTTCACCTGCATGCGCTTGCACATTTCATTGCCCAGATCGATATCAAAGCCGACGAAATCACCTTTCGCATCCTTGGACGAGAATGGCGCGTAAGTGGCGTCAGTACCGATACGCACAGTCTGAGGAAGTGCCGCATAGCTGCTCGCTGCCGCACTTAATCCCACCAGCAGAGACAGAGCCAGAACCGTCTTCTTCATACATTTACCCTCAAGTGTCGTGATTTTCTTATGGTTTATGTTGTGTGTTGTGTAACAGGCGTTCTCTTGCAGGTCTTATGCCATATTGCCGACTGGTCAAAAATTCGACGTTAAATATGTTAATAAAACGTTGCGATATTGCCTTAATAAGGAAAGATAGCAGGTCTGCCAAACGAACCGGAGAGGGATAAAGAGAAAAAACGAATTAAATGTCGAGGATATGATCGCGGTTGCATAATTGCCCCGCAACGGGGCAACCAGGCTTATCATGCACCCAAAACGGGCAACGGCCTATGCGCCCTGCCAGCGCGCGAACAGATCTTCCGGCAGGTCGATATCAAACTGATCCAGAACGCGATTGACGGTCTGGTTTATCACATCATCCAGCGTTTGCGGGCGATGATAGAACGCCGGGACCGGCGGCATAATCACCGCACCCAGCTCCGCCGCCTGAGTCATCAGACGCAAATGCCCCAGATGCAGTGGCGTTTCACGCACGCAAAGCACCAGCGTGCGGCGCTCTTTCAGCACTACATCGGCGGCACGCGTCACCAGGGTGTCGGTATAGCTGTTGACGATGCCAGAGAGCGTTTTAATCGAGCACGGCAGAATCACCATGCCGGCAGTTTTAAACGAACCGGAGGAGATGCTGGCAGCGATGTCGCGGGCGTCATGCACCACGTCGGCCAGCGCCTGTACGTCGCGCAGGGAGAGATCGGTTTCGAGAGCAAGGGTTTGACGCGCAGCCTGGCTCATCACCAGATGGGTCTGGACATCCGCCACGTCGCGCAGCACTTCCAGCAGACGTACGCCGTAAATGGCACCGCTGGCACCGGAGATCCCTACAATGAGTTGTTTCATGATTTCGCCCTTTCTCGATTCAGGGCAGACTGTGCAGGATTTTGCGAGGAGTTGCAAGTGAGGGCACCCGCCCTCACTTGCCGAAGACTTAGCCTTCGTTATGCATCTCTAAACTTTCGAGATCGTTTTGCATCTGCACGGCTTTCGCATCGTCGTTGCGCAGCGAGTCGAGATAGTCGAGATACTGCTGATCGACGTCTTTAGTCACGTAAATGCCGTTGAAGACCGAGCACTCAAACTGCTGAATATCCGGGTTCTCGGCGCGCACCGCGTCAATCAGATCGCTGAGATCCTGGAAAATCAGGCCGTCTGCACCGATTATCTGGCGAATCTCATCCACTTCACGACCGTGAGCTATCAGCTCGTTAGCAGTTGGCATGTCGATACCGTAGACGTTAGGGAAACGAATTTCCGGTGCGGCGGAGGCCAGATAGACTTTTTTCGCCCCGGCTTCACGCGCCATCTCGATAATCTGCTCAGACGTGGTACCCCGCACGATGGAGTCATCCACCAGCAGCACGTTCTTATCGCGGAACTCAGCGCGGTTAGCGTTGAGCTTGCGGCGCACGGACTTACGACGCAGGTGCTGGCCCGGCATGATAAAGGTGCGGCCCACGTAGCGGTTCTTCACGAAGCCCTGACGGTACGGTTTACCCAGGATTCGCGCCATTTCCAGGGCGATATCGCAGGAGGTTTCTGGAATCGGGATCACGACGTCGATATCCAGATCGTCCCACTCGCGGGCAATCTTTTCGCCGAGCTTGGTACCCATGTTCACGCGCGCGCTGTACACGGAAATTTTGTCGATGAACGAGTCCGGGCGTGCGAAGTAAACATATTCGAACAGGCACGGATTGCTGACCGGGTTTTCCGCGCACTGGCGGGTAAACAGCTGGCCTTTCTCGGTAATATAGACGGCTTCGCCCGGCGCGACATCGCGCAGGAACTCAAAGCCCAGGGTATCCAGCGCCACGCTTTCGGAGGCGACCATGTACTCGGTACGGCCATCGCCCAGATCGCGTTTACCCAGCACCAGCGGACGGATGCCGTTAGGGTCGCGGAACGCCACCATACCGTGGCCGATAATCATCGCCACGCAGGCATACGCGCCACGGATCAGGCGGTTAGTCGCGGCAATGGCGGCAAAAATGTTGTCTGCTTCCAGCGGATAATGGCGGAAGTTATCCAGCTCGCTGGCAAAGATATTGAGCAGAATTTCAGAATCAGAGGTGGTGTTAATGTGGCGACGTTTCTCTTCAAACAGCTTTTGACGCAGCTCATGCGCGTTGGTCAGGTTGCCATTGTGGGCAAGCGTGATGCCATATGGAGAGTTGACGTAGAAAGGCTGTGCTTCAGAGGCGCTGGAACTGCCAGCGGTAGGATAACGAACGTGGCCAATACCCATATTGCCTTGCAGGCGCTGCATATGGCGGGCTTCAAATACATCGTTGACCAGGCCATTCGCTTTGCGTAAACGGAAACAGTTATTGGCATCAATTGTGATGATGCCTGCTGCATCCTGCCCACGGTGCTGAAGCACCGACAACGCGTCATAAATAGACTGGTTTACCGGCATGAAACCGGCGATACCGACAATACCGCACATTCGTCTTTTCCTCGTTAAGCCACATCTCAAAGCGATTTACACTTTGGGCAAGAAACTCGACGAGCTTTGCAGATAGTCAAAGAACCATCTGATGATGAAGCTGAACTGTGGAATCAGCTGTGACTTGCTCCAGTCTTCGCTTTTTGAAAACCCGGTAAAGGTATCAAGGAAGAACAATATCGCTGCCACGATCAGCACGCCTCGCAGCGCACCAAAACAGATCCCTAACACTCTGTCCGTTCCTGACAGACCGGTTTTCTCGACCAGCTGGCCTATCACGTAGTTAACGATAGCGCCGACGAGAAGTGTCGCGATAAACAGCACCGCGATGGCGATTCCATTCCGGACCAGTTCATCTTCAAAGCCCGTGAACCAGACAGACAGGTAAGTGTAGTAATGACTGGCGACAAAGAAAGCACAACCCCATGTCACCAGCGATAACGCTTCACGAACAAAGCCACGGATCAGGCTAACCAGACAGGAAAAACCTATCACCGCAATGATGGCGTAATCAATCCAGACCATATGTGTCCCACGATTAAACGCCCTGTCATCCAGTTCGGGGCGAATTCTAACAGAAAAAGAAAACGTTTGCGTAGGGATTTCCTTCCCGCGCGTAAATAAAAAAGGCGCTGAAAAAATGCTCAACGCCGTCAGCCTTGTTGCCTTATCTGGCAATCTGGCGCAGGCGAATTCCCCTCACCCTAACCCTCTCCCCAAAGGGGCGAGGGGACGGTTTTCTCCCTCTCCCTGAGGGAGAGGGCCGGGATGAGGGACTCATTAGTTCGCGCTATAATTCATCACCACGCCGCTCAGACCAGAGATTTGCTTCATGTCGCCAAGCGAACTTTTCAGCTTATCTTTTGAGGCATCTGGGCCGACCAGAATACGGGTAATTTTACCCTGCACCGGGGTCGAAGGTGAAGTGTAAGCGCGATATCCCGCGGCGCGTAACTTACCGACCACTTCATTGACTTTATCGGCATTTTTGAGCGCACCGAGCTGGACGACATAGGCTTTGCCGGTTGGCGCTGCTTTGTCTTCCTGGACCGGTTTTTCCGGCGGTGCCTCTGTCGCGGCGGCAATTTGCTCGCTGGCTTTATCACGCTGCGGCTTCGGCTGCGGCTGAGGTTTTTCGGCCGGTTTCGTAACAGGCTTTGGCTGCGCCACAGGTTCCGGGACAGGATCCAGTTCGCTATTGTTGTTCGCCGTTAAGCGCGAAGGATCGAGTGACGGGGCAGCTGCATCACCCGCACGTACCTCTTCCGCTGCGCCTTCCGGAGGCTGAGCGGGCAACGCCTGCGTGGCCGCAGGCAGCATGTCGGGCTCATCGCGATCGCCAGGTTTTGGCACCAGCGGGATCGCCGCAAACTCATCCTGATAATGTTTTTTCTGCCCATCGAGCAGTCCTGGAAGGATAATCACTCCCAGCGCAACCAGCACAATGGTTCCTGTTAAACGGTTCTGAAACTTACTTGCCACCGGTTCTCCCCGCCTCCATCACTTCCATGACATGCGCCACGGTGTGAAATGATCCACACACCAGCACGGTATCTTCAGGTTTAGCATCCGCCATCGCGGCGTGCCATGCCAGCGCCACGTTTTCATAAGCTTCACCCTGCGCGAGATGTTCCATCAACTGTTCGGCAGATGCGCCACGTGGCCCTTCCAGTGGAGCACAATACCAGCAATCGACGACACTCTCCATGCAGGCCAGCGTGCCCGCAATATCTTTATCATGAAGCATACCGATAACCGCCAGCACTCGCCCGGTTTTTGGCAGGGATTTGAGTCGTTCTGCGAGGTAGGCCGCGGCATGGGGATTGTGCGCTACGTCCAGGATCAGACGAGGCGACTCGCTGATAATCTGAAAACGGCCCGGCAAAAGTGCATTCTGGATACCGTCACGTATCGCCTGCTCGCTCACCTCCAGCCCACTGGCGCGAATGGCCGCCAGTGCGGTTGCGGCGTTAGGCTGCGGAACCTGCGGCAGAGGCAGATTGTCCAGCACGCCCTGCGCGTCACTAAAGCGCCAGCCGTCAGCCGTCATCTCATACTGCCAGTCAACGCCGCGACGCATCAGATGCGCGCCCTTCTCCTGCGCTACATCGGCGATGGTGTGCGGCATATCCGGCTCACCCACCACGGCAGGCTTGTTCGCGCGGAACACGCCTGCTTTTTCACGGCCAATGCTTTCGCGATCCGGCCCCAGCCAGTCCGTATGATCGAGTGCAATACTGGTCACCACGGCGACGTCGGCATCGACCATGTTAGTGGCGTCCAGGCGTCCGCCCAGACCCACTTCGAGGATCACCACATCCAGCTGCGCCTGCTTAAACAACCACAGAGCGGAAAGCGTCCCGTACTCAAAATAGGAAAGAGAAATCTCACCGCGCGCCGCTTCAATTTCGGCAAAAGAGGCCGTATGCGCCGATTCTGGCAGCTCGGTATTCTGCACGCGCACACGCTCGGTGTAGCGAACCAGATGCGGAGAGCTGTAAACGCCCACCTTGTAACCGGCGGCCATCAGCATCGATTCCAGCGTGCGGCAGGTGGTGCCTTTCCCGTTGGTTCCCGCCACCGTAAAGACGAACGGTGCAGGTTTGAGCACATCCAGACGCGCACCAACCTGGCTGACGCGTTCCAGTCCCATATCGATGGTTTTACTGTGCAGATTTTCCAGATAAGAAAGCCACGTGACCAGAGGTGACGTGGCTTGGGGGGCAATGTTTTTTTCCATGATACGCACTTTCATCTGAATCGAATAAGTGAAAAGGGCAGCGCCGTCTGGCCCTGCCCTTTTTGAGTTATCAGGCTTCGGGTTCCTGATCCGGCACAACCACGCCTTCACGCGGCTCATCCGGGTTCGGCGACGGCAGATTCATCAGCTTCGCCAGGACGCTTGCCAGTTTCAGGCGCATTTCCGGGCGGCGAACGATCATATCGATAGCGCCTTTTTCAATAAGGAATTCACTGCGCTGGAAGCCCGGCGGCAGTTTCTCACGGACGGTCTGTTCGATAACGCGTGGACCAGCAAAGCCGATCAGCGCTTTCGGTTCAGCGATGTTCAGATCGCCCAGCATCGCGAAGCTCGCAGAGACACCACCCATTGTTGGGTCGGTCAGTACGGAGATATACGGCAGACCGCGTTCCTGCATTTTGCCCAGTGCAGCAGAGGTTTTCGCCATCTGCATCAGGGACATCAGCGCTTCCTGCATACGTGCACCACCGGAGGCGGAGAAGCAGATCAGCGGGCAGTTGTCTTCCAGAGCCTGCTCAACGGCACGGATGAAACGCGCACCAACCACAGAACCCATTGAGCCACCCATAAAGGAGAACTCAAAGGCCACAGCGACAACCGGCATCTCATGCAGAGTGCCTTTCATCACGACAAGCGCGTCTTTCTCGCCGGTCTCTTTCTGAGCAGAAGCCAGTCTGTCTTTGTATTTCTTGGAGTCACGGAACTTCAGCACATCTTTAGGCTCAAGTTCACTACCCAGTTCTACCAGCGAACCTTCGTCCAGCACGCTGTGCAGGCGATTACGCGCCGACATACGCATGTGGTGGTCACACTTCGGGCACACCTCAAGATTGCGTTCCAGCTCAGCGCGGTACAGGACCTGGCCGCAGCTGTCACACTTGGTCCACACCCCTTCAGGAATACTCGCCTTACGGGTTGGGGCTATGTTGCTTTTAATTCGTTCAATCCAGCTCATTGATAACCTTTCTGCCTGAACCTGGTCGTATGCCAGTTTTGCTGTAAGCGGCGCATAATGCCATTTTTGCCGCAAACAGACCATGAATGTTGCACATTAAAACATAACAGCCCGAAACTTTGGATAAAAAAGTGGTCGAACCGCAAATGCGTATTTATTTCGCTTGCTTAGCTGCCGCACGTTTATGGCGAATTATTTCGATAACGCCAGGCAGGATTGAGAGCACAATAATGGCAACAATCAGTAACTTAAGATTTTCCTGCACAATCGGCAGATCGCCAAACAGGTAGCCCGCGTAGGTAAACAGCAGCACCCACAGCAGCGCACCAATGACGTTATATGCCGCGAAATGACGATAGGACATATGCCCCATTCCCGCCACAAACGGCGCAAACGTTCGGACGATCGGCACAAAACGCGCCAGAATAATGGTCTTGCCACCGTGGCGTTCGTAGAACGCATGCGTTTTGTCTAAATAGCTGCGACGGAAAATCTTCGAGTTCGGATTACTGAACAACCGTTCACCGAACACCCGCCCAATAGTGTAGTTCACCGCATCGCCAACGATAGCCGCGATAATCATCAGCACCACCATCAGGTGAACGTTCAGATCGTTGGTCGGCAGCGCGGAAAGCGCGCCCGCGACAAACAGCAGCGAATCGCCCGGCAGAAACGGCGTGACCACCAGACCGGTTTCACAGAACAAAATCAGGAACAGAATGGCATACACCCAGACGCCGTACTGCGCGACCAGCTCCGCCAGATGCACATCGATATGCAGGATGAAATCAATAATAAATCGTATTAAGTCCATATTATGAATAACCTTAATTGCAACTGCGTTAGTCCGCTAAAAACAGCGGGCCCATTGGCGGTTTTGGAAGGTCAAAGCGATCCGGGTAGTCTACCGACACCAGATACAGCCCTTCCGCCTTCGCCGTTGCTGCCGCAAGCGTTCTGTCCTTCGCTGCCAGCAGTTCTGCAATCCAGCTCTCCGGCTGGTGTCCGGCGCCTACTTCCATCAGGCTGCCCACAATATTCCGCACCATATGATGTACAAAGGCATTGGCTTTGATATCCACCACCACATACGCGCCATAACGACTGACGGTAATGTGCATCACGTTTCGCCACGGCGTGCGCGACTGGCACTGAACCGCACGAAACGAGGTAAAGTCATTTTCACCGAGCAGAAACTGCGCGGCACGATGCATACGTTCGGCATCCAGCGGCTCATAAAAATGGGTCACGCCCTGGCTTAACACTGCCGGGCGCAGACGCTGATTGTAAATAACGTAACGGTAGCGACGTGCCGTGGCGCTGAATCGCGCATGAAAATCATCCGGCACATCTTTCACCCAGCGCACCGCGATGTCACCAGGCAAATTCGCATTTACGCCCAGTGTCCATGCCGCATGTTTTCGCACCGCAGTGGTTTCGAAATGCACCACCTGGCCCGTTCCGTGTACGCCTGCATCGGTACGACCGGCGCACAGCACGCCGATCGGTTCGTTCGCCACCTGAGAGAGCGCTTTCTCCAGCTTTTCCTGAACGCTGCGCACTTCATTCTGACGCTGCCAGCCATAGTATTTGCTGCCGTCGTATTCAATGCCGAGGGCAATTCTATGAACGGGCTTGTGTTCCACTTCAGACATCCTTACAGGTACTCCTGCACCAGTTTCTCAGCGATTTTAACCGCCATCAGTGCGCCGCCAAAACGAACGTTATCGGCAACCGACCAGAACTGCACCTGTTCCGGCATTCCGTAATCGTTACGCACGCAGCCAATAGAGAGACGCGCATTGCCGGTAGCATCGCCCACCTGAGTCGGGAAGTCGGTTTCTTCACTTAATGAGATATCTTCGCCGCGCTCAAACGCATAACGCGCTTCTTCAGCAGCCAGCGGGCGCAGAGCTTCAAAGCTCACCATCTGCGCATGGCCGTAGAAGACCGGCGCACGCACGCAGGTGGCGGAAATAATCAGACCGTCATCCTGCAAAATCTTGCGCGTCTCATCGACGATACGACGCTCTTCACGCACGCTACCTTCGCGATCGGCCAGAATCGGCATCAGGTTGAAGGCTAACTGGCGACCAAAGAAATCGTCATCGTCTACTGGAATCCCGTTCAGCAGTTTGGCGCTTTGCCCAGCCAGCGCGTCGACGGCCTTTTTACCCTGTGCAGACACAGAAAGCAGGCTGGTCACATTAATGCGCGCTAAACCGCCATCGTCGATCAGCGGTTTCAGGGCGGTAAGCAACTGGCTGGTCAGGCTGTCCGGGACAGCGATGATGTTACGGTTACGGTAATCGGCCAGCACAAATGGATTCACGTCTGGCACCACCAGCGGCACGTCCGGCTCCAGTGAGAACAGACCGCTCAGGTCGATAACTAAACAGCCTGCGTTAGCCGCTTCTTCAGCGTAAGCTGCCGACGCTTCAGCGCCACCAGCAAAAAACGCCAGCTGCGCCTGCGTCCAGTCAAACTCCGCAACATCCTGCGCACGAACAGTTTTACCTTCATAGCGCAGGGACGTCCCGGCGCTCTCTGCGCGGGACAAAGCATAAATTTCTCCCACCGGGAACTGACGCTCCGCAAGTGTTTCGAGCAGGGCTTCGCCCACAGCGCCAGTGGCACCCAGTACGGCAATATTCCAGCCTTCAGACATGGTGGTTTACTCCAGAAGTGAAACGGCGTCCCTGCCAGATTATCTGGCAGGAAGCATTAAGAAGACATTAACGCGCCGGGTTATATGTGGCGTTGAACCCCAGTTGATTCAGTAACGTTGCAGCAGTGGCATCGTCACAGATGACATACAGGGAGGACCACTCGCGACGCTCAAGATAATTCTTGCGCAATTTGTCGAACTCGCCCGGAGTGCCCGCCACTTTACGCAGCAGCGCATCATCGCGGCGCACATCATACACTAAATGTACCAGCCTTTTTAGCGAAGACTCATCAAGCGATCCGTGCAATGTGATGCGGCCAAATTCCGGCGCAGGCAACAGCGAATCCAACGACACCTGCTGCGGATTACCGATAAAAGCGCTATAGGCTTCAAACACCTGCGTCGTGCCGCGTGCTTTGCCTTCCAGGGTATATCCCGCGATGTGTGCCGTAGCGACATCGACGTGATTGAGCAGCGTGACATTAAGATCCGGCTCCGGCTCCCAGACGTCCAGCACCACGCTCAGATCCTGCCCCTCTTCCAGGCATTTCAACAGCGCCGCATTATCCACTACCGGACCACGGCAGGCATTTATCAGAATAGTGCCAGGCTTTAGACGGCGAATAAACGCTTCATCAGCCAGATGCAGGGATTTATAAGGGCCGTCTTTGAACAGCGGCGTATGGAAAGTGATAACATCCGCCTGCTCGACCAGCTCATCCAGGGCGCGGAAATCGCCTTCATCACCACGATCGGCGCGCGGCGGATCGCACAGCAGCGTGCGGATGCCGAGCGCTTCTAGACGTTTTTGCAAACGCCCGCCGACGTTACCCACGCCAACAATACCCACGGTGCGATCTTTCAGCGCAAAGCCGTCGCGCTCGCCTAACATCAGTAAAGAAGAGAAAACATATTCCACGACCGCAATCGCGTTACAGCCCGGCGCTGCTGAAAATCCGATACCGGCCTGTGCCAGCCAGGCATCGTCCACGTGATCGGTTCCTGCCGTCGCTGTACCGACAAACTTGACGCTTTTGCCCGACAACAGCGTCTCATTTACTTTGGTCACCGAGCGCACCATCAGGGCGTCGGCATCGTCAAGTTCCGCCAGCGGAATCGGGCGGCCGGGGACAGCCTTAACGTCACCCAGGCGGCTAAACAGCTCACGGGCGTAAGGCATATTTTCATCAACAAGGATTTTCACGACAGAGTACCTGTTTGAGAGGAAGTTAACCGGGCAAGTGTGCCATAATCTCGCCGCCAGGCATACCCGAACGCCTTGCCTGGTTTACGGTGAGTAACGACTTTAAGGATTTTGACCATGCAGCCCATTTCAGGTACGCCGCCGCGCCCTCCCGGTGAAGGCCCCGTAACAGCTTCCGCCATTGGCGAACAGCCTTTATCGACGCAGCAGCGCACCGTGCTGGAGCGACTGATTACCCGTCTGGTTGCGCTCACCTCGCAGCAGAATGCGGAAGTTTGGGCGGGAATGAAGCATGATTTAGGGCTGAAAAATGACACGCCGTTGTTGTCGCGTCACTTCCCGGCCGCCGAGCAAAATCTCAACCTGCGCCTGAATACCGCGCAGCAAAATCACACGACTCGCCAGATTGTGTCCCAGCTTACCGAGTTGTTAAGCCAGGGAAATAATCGCCAGGCAGTAAGTGATTTTATTCGTCAGCAATTTGGCCAGACGGCGCTGAGCCAGCTCACGCCAGATCAGCTGAAAACCGTGCTGACGCTGTTGCAAAGCAACCAGCTTTCTATCCCTCAGCCGCAGCAGCGCCCTGCTACCGAGCGCCCATTACAGCCAGCGGAGCATAATACGCTCAAGCAGATGGTCACACGGCTGGCTGCCGCCACGGGCGAATCGAACAAACTTATCTGGCAATCAATGCTGGAGCTTTCTGGCGTGAAAGCCGGAGAGCTGATCCCGGCGAAACAATTTACCCATCTGGTCACCTGGCTGCAGGCGCGCCAGACGTTGAGCACGCAAAGTGCACCGACGCTGCATACCCTGCAGGCGGCGCTCAAGCAGCCGCTGGAACCACGTGAATTTGAAGCGGTGCGCGAATATGCTCAGCAGAACTGGCAGGTGACGCCGCAAACGGTGCTGACCACCGCGCAGGTGCAGGATTTGCTCAATCAGATATTCATTCGCCGCGCCGAACGCGATGGCGGAGTGCCAGAAGCACGCAACATTCAGCCGATTTATAGCCCACTGTTTGCCCCGGTGGTCGAAACGATGAAATCGCTGTCGGCACGTCCAGGGCTGATGTTCATTGCGCTGATGATTGCCCTGGCGCTCTTCTGGCTGGTTGCCTGATTCGTTAAACATCCAGCGGACGAAATAACGGGTTTTGTAGGTCGGGTAAGGCGCAGCCGCCACCCGACAACCCCGCTCAGCGCTTACGAAACGCGATAATCGTCACCACAATCCCCACCACCGCCGAAACCGCCCCGGCCAAAAACACCGACGGATAACCAAATGACGTTGCCAATACGCCCGCCAGCGGACCGGTGATACCGTAAGAGATATCCTGGAACGCCGCATAGCCGCCGAGCGCGGTTCCGCGAATCTGCGGCGCGACGCGTTTTACCACTTCCACGCCGAGTGCGGGGAAGATAAGCGAGCAGCCGCAGCCCGTTAACGCCGCGCCCAGTAACGCTATCCACGCCACCGGAGCTTGCCACAGGAGCAGCAGGCCGAGGGTTTCTATAACCAGTGAAACCACAGCCACTTTGACACCGCCAAAACGATCCGGCATCCAGCCGAACAACACGCGCATAAGAACGAATGCGCCACCGAATGCGGTCAGCGTGAAACCCGCCATCGCCCAGCCGCGACTCATAAAGTAGAGCGAGACAAAGGTGCCAATCACCGCGAAACCGACGCCCTGCAGCGCCAGTCCAAGACCCGGCTTCCAGATTTGCCCTACCACGCTCCACAGCGATGGACGCTCGCCTTTGTGCGCGGGCACTTTACGCACCGTGCCATTAAAGGCCCACGCCACCAGCGGCAGGACCATCGTCGTTCCCGCCAGCGCGGCAAAACCGAAATGGCTGTGGATCAGCAGACCCAGCGGAGCGCCTGCGGCGAGTGCCCCGTAGATAGCCATCCCGTTCCAGGACATCACTTTTCCTGACCGCGTCGGCCCGACCAGCCCCATGCCCCAGGTGAGCGTCCCGGTCAGCAGTTGGCTTTCGCCAAAACCGAGAATTAAGCGCCCAACAATCAGCAGCGCGAACTTATAGAGGGCATCCACCGGCAATAGTGCCGCCAGAAGCCAGGCGCCGCCCGCCAGCCCACAGGCAAACATCCCCTGTAACGCGGAGCGTTTTGCGCCATGCTGATCGGCCAGTCGCCCGGCATAGCCACGGGTTAGAACGGTGGCTAAAAACTGAATTCCCACCGCGACGCCCACCAGGGTATTGCCGTAGCCCAGCTCCTGATGCACAAATAAGGGGATTACCGGCAGCGGTAGGCCGACGGTCAAATAGGTAAGAAACACCGCGAACGCGATGCGAAACAGCGAGACATTCGCTGATGCCGTTTTTTCGGTTTGGGTTACTGCGGTCATGCGTTACTCCGAAATAAAGAGTAAGGCGGGGAAATGCCACGCCCCCTCTACCTGATGATCAGGATTAAGGTGCGTTGGTTGACGTTAAACGCTTACGCATTATCAAAATGATAATGTTGAAGCCGAAGTTTGCCTTTTCAGTCAACCGATTGTCAACGCATAAAAAAAGGAGCCCTCAGGCTCCTTTTTCACATCAGCGGAAAACTTACGCTTTCAGCTTACGCATGACCAGAGTGGCGTTGGTACCGCCGAAACCGAAGCTGTTAGACATGACGGTCGTCAGCGCCTGCTCAGTCGGTTTAGTGACGATGTTCAGGCCAGCAGCCTGCTCATCCAGCTCTTCAACGTTGATGCTTGGGGCGATAAAGCCGTGTTCCAGCATCAGCAGAGAGTAGATGGCTTCCTGCACGCCAGCGGCACCCAGAGAGTGACCGGTCATCGCTTTGGTTGCGGAGATTGCAGGGCTGTTGTCGCCGAAGACTTCGCGGATAGCACCCAGCTCTTTCACGTCGCCGACCGGAGTCGAGGTACCGTGGGAGTTCAGGTAGTCGATTGGGGTATCAACACCGTCCATCGCCAGCTTCATGCAGCGCACAGCGCCTTCACCTGATGGAGCAACCATATCTGCGCCATCGGACGTTGCGCCGTAGCCAACAACTTCTGCATAGATGTGTGCGCCACGCGCCAGAGCATGTTCCAGCTCTTCAACCACCACCATACCGCCGCCGCCAGCGATGATGAAACCATCACGGTGCGCATCATAAGTACGGGAGGCTTTTTCTGGTGTTTCGTTGTATTTGGTGGAGAGTGCGCCCATTGCGTCAAACTCACACGCCATTTCCCAGCACAGTTCTTCGCCGCCGCCAGCAAAGACGATGTCTTGTTTGCCCAGCTGGATTTGCTCAACCGCGCTGCCGATGCAGTGTGCGGAAGTCGCACATGCGGAGCTGATGGAGTAGTTCACACCGTGGATTTTGAACGGCGTTGCGAGGCACGCAGAAACTGCAGACGCCATCGCTTTGGTCACGACGTAAGGACCAACCGCTTTCAGGCCACGCGGACTACGCATAGCGTCTGCGCCGAATACCTGAGATTTAGAAGAACCACCGGAACCTGCGATCAGGCCCACGCGCGGATTGTTCTGATAAACATCTTCTTTCAAACCAGCATCTTCAACAGCCTGCTGCATTGAGAGGTAAGCGTAGATAGAGGCATCGTTCATGAAACGGACCACTTTACGGTCAATCAGACCGGTGGTGTCCAGTTTGACGTTACCCCACACGTGGCTACGCATGCCTGAATCTTTGAATTCTTGAGAGAAAGTGATCCCCGAGCGTCCTTCACGCAGAGATTCCAGGACTTCCTGCTGGTTGTTACCGATGCTGGAAACGATGCCCAGGCCAGTAATCACTGCACGTTTCATTCAATACCTCTGTCATTCACACTAGTAAAGTTTCGAGTCGCACAATAGCGTACACTTGTACGCTGAACAAGTCCGATCAGCCAATTTCTGTGGAAATTTGCACCATCGGGCGCACATCGTTAAGATCGTGCCACTGCCTGTCAGACGAGTAACTTACGTGAAACAAAACGCCATACAACCCGCCAACCTTGAGTTCAATGCTGAGGGTACACCTGTTTCCCGAGATTTCGACGATGTCTACTTCTCTAATGATAACGGACTGGAAGAAACCCGTTATGTTTTCCTCGACGGTAACCAGCTCAGTGCCCGCTTCCCTGTGCATCCGCGCAGCCAGTTTGTGGTCGCGGAGAGCGGTTTTGGCACCGGATTAAACTTCCTCACCCTCTGGCAGGCGTTTGATCAGTTCTGCGAGGCGCATCCCGACGCTACGCTACAAAGATTACATTTCATCAGTTTCGAGAAATTCCCTCTCACCGCCCAGGATTTGAGGCTGGCTCATCAACACTGGCCGGAACTGCGCGTCTGGGCCGAGCAGCTACAGACCCGGTGGCCGCAGCCGATCGGCGGGTGCCATCGTTTAGTACTGGACGATGGGCGAGTGACGCTCGATCTGTGGCTCGGGGATATCAACGATCTGACGGATAAACTCGACGATTCACTGAATCAGAAAGTCGACGCCTGGTTTTTAGATGGCTTTGCCCCGGCGAAAAACCCGGATATGTGGAGCGAGAATTTGTTCGCGGCGATGGCGCGACTGGCCCGCCCTGGTGCGACGCTTGCCACCTTTACCTGCGCCGGATTTGTGCGCCGTGGTTTGCAGGACGCCGGTTTCACCATGCGTAAAACCAAAGGATTTGGCCGCAAGCGAGAGATGCTGACGGGCGTAATGGAACAGGACAATACTCAGCCTGCACGCACGCCGTGGTTTGCCCGCAGCGGCGCGGAAAAACGTGAAACGGCGATTATTGGCGGCGGTATTGCCAGCGTATTGTTGTCGCTCGCTCTGATTCAGCGCGGCTGGCAGGTGACTTTGTACTGCGCCGATCCCGCGCCCGCCGCAGGTGCCTCCGGCAATCGCCAGGGCGCGCTGTATCCCCTTCTGACCGCCCACGATCCGGCGCTCAGCCAGTTTTTCCCGGCGGCGTTTACCTTCGCCCGCCGTCTGTACGATGCCCTGCCGGTGAAATTTGATCATCAGTGGTGCGGCGTGACGCAGCTCGGCTGGGACGAAAAAAGCCAGCGCAAGATCGACCAGATGCTGAGCATGGGAATGCCCGCGCAAATTGCCACGGCAGTGGATGCGCAGCAGGTTCTGGAAAATAGCGGTTTGCCAACCGGATGTGGCGGTATTCATTATCCGCTGGGCGGCTGGCTGTGCCCGGCAGAGCTGACGGCGGCAGCCATGACACTTGCGCAGTCGCAGGGGCTGACCGTGCATTTTGGCTATCAACTTGAGTCGTTCGAGCGTCGGGACGACAGCTGGCAGCTGCGTTTTAGCAGTGGCTCAGAAGCGCTGCATTCCAGCCTGGTACTGGCAAACGGTCATCGCATTGGCGACTTCCCGCAGACAGAAAATCTACCGGTGTATCCGGTTGGCGGCCAGGTCAGCCATATTCCCACGACGCCACAGCTGAAAAAACTACGCCAGGTTCTGTGCTACGACGGCTACCTGACACCGCAAAACCCGGCTAATGGTCATCACTGTATTGGCGCAAGCTATCATCGCGGTCAGACGGAAATTCAGTACAGCGAAGAAGATCAGCAGCAAAACCGCCAGCGCCTGATCGACTGCTTCCCGCAGGCGGAGTGGGTAAAAGAGGTCGATGTTAACGACGCGAATGCGCGCTGCGGTATTCGCTGCGCCACCCGCGATCATCTGCCGATGATTGGCAATGTACCGGATTACGCCGCGACGCTGACCACCTATGAGGATCTGGCTGAAAACCAGGAATCAGCAGCCAGTGCACCTGTGCATCCAAACCTGTTTATGCTCGGTGCGCTGGGTTCGCGCGGATTGTGTACCGCCCCGCTGGCGGCAGAAATTCTGGCTTCGCAGATGAGTGAAGAACCGATCCCGATGGACGCCATTACGCTGGCAGGACTGAACCCGAATCGACTGTGGGTGCGGAAATTATTGAAGGGTAAGTTAGTTAAACTGGGTGCGGCCTGATGCCCTCACCCCGGCCCTCTCCCACGGGAGAGGGAGAAAACATTAAAAACGACAACTGGCGTTGCCGTTTTGCTTTTACCTTGTGCGGTTGGATGCTCTCACCCCGGCGCTCTCCCACGGGAGAGGGAGAAAACACTAAAAACGACAACCAAAGGTTGTCGTTTTGCTTTTACCTTGTGCGGTTGGATGCCCTCACCCCGGCCCTCTCCCACGGGAGAGGGAGAAAACACTAAAAACGACAACCAAAGGTTGTCGTTTTGTTTTTACCTCACAGCGCCACCGGGCAAAACATTTACTTCAGATTCGCCTGCTGGAACAAATTGTCCCACATGCCCAGCACCAGAGACTGGTCACGCGGCGAAAGCTCACCCGCCTGAATCGCTTTTTCCAGACCACGGCTCACTTCAGTGTGGACCGCTTCAGGTGAGTGATCGTCGCCTGCTTCAAGTTCCGCAACGGCAAGCGTCAGGTGACCACGCAGATAACCGCTGGCAAACAGTTCATCGTCACTGGCATGTTCCACCATGTCATCAATTAACGCCAGAATGCGTGATTCAAATTCTGCGATCATCTTCTTTCCTCAGTTAAGATCTTCCGGCCACGGGAAGAGTTCCGCCTTTAATTCCGGCGTGTGGTAATAATTCTGTAGTGCCTTGATGAAACGCGCCGGTCGCTCCGGGATGCCTTTCTCAAGATATTCCATCACCTGCGCATGAACGCGGCGCTGGAAGGTAATGCGATCCGGCTCGCAATCGCCTTCGAGATTGTCGCAGCTGACGTTGAACGGGAAACCTGCCGCCACGCAAAACAGCCAGTCGAAGGCCTGCGGTTTAACTTCCACATCTTCAAACTGCCCTTGCGTCGTGGCATCACGCCCGTCCGGACAATACCAGTAACCAAAATCCACCAGCTCGCGGCGTGCTTTTCCGGCGATACACCAGTGAGAAATCTCATGCAAACCGCTGGCATAAAAACCGTGCGCGAAAACAATCCGGTTGTACGGTGCGTCGGCATCAGCAGGAAGATAGATCGGTTCGTCGTCGCCTTTAATCAGACGGGTATTAAAATCATCAGCAAAACAGCCGTCGAAGATCTCAATCAGCTGCTCATATTTATGCGTACTGTTCATTAGTTCATCCCCAACCAGTGGAGGATCTCCTGTCCGTGGCTGTCATAAAGAAGTTTGGCACTCATCACCGCCGACACAATCACAATCATCGGACGAATAAGCTGTTGCCCTTTGCTCAATACCAGACGCGAGCCGACGCGCGCGCCTAAAAACTGCCCGACCATCATCACAAAGCCGGTCGCCCAAATCACCTTGCCGCCAATAATAAACAGCAGCAGACCGCCGAGGTTCGAAGTAGCGTTGAGTACTTTGGCGTGAGCGGTGGATTTGGCGAGATTAAAACCGGCCAGCGTGACAAACGCCAGCGCATAAAACGAACCCGCACCGGGGCCGAAAAAGCCATCGTAAAAGCCGACGCAGCCCCCGGCAATGAGGGCAAACGGCAGGCCGTGCAAGCGACGTTGTCTGTCCTCTTCACCCAATTTTGGCATCAGTAAAAAATAGAGACCAATGCAGATCACAAGGATTGGTAAAATCTGGCGCAAAATGTCCGACTGCACGTGCTGGACCAGCAGCGCACCGCTGGTAGAGCCGATAAAGGTCATCAGAATATTGAGTTTCTGATCGGCAAGGCTGACCACTTTACGACGAATAAAGTAGATCGACGCGGAAAGCGAACCGCCGCAGGCTTGAAGCTTATTGGTCGCCAGCGCCTGAGCCGGACTCATGCCCGCCGCCAGCAGCGCAGGCACCGTGAGCAATCCGCCTCCACCCGCCAGCGCATCGATAAATCCCGCCAGCATCGCGACAAAAAACAGCACCACCAGTAACAGCGGCGACACCATAAACAGATCGACGAAATTATCCATTACAGTACATGCTCATCCAGTAGCGCCTGGCAGGAAGGCGGCAACGGAGGCGGTGTCTTCTTCTCAGGCTTGGTGGTTCCAGGTTTTGCTGGCTCAAACCAGCTCTGCAGCTCGGCCCCGCAGCCATCTCCCGGCGGCGGTAACGGCTGATCTTCACATTCAAGGCTGTTCGCCGGGCAACGCAGACGCACGTGCATATGCGCACGATGCTGGAACCACGGACGCACTTTTCGCAGCCAGTCGCGATCCGTTCCGGCATCGAGGCACAGCTGCTGTTTGATCGCCGGGTTCACGAAGATGCGCGTGACATCGTTATCTTTTGCAGCCAGTTTGATCATGCTGGAAATGTCCGGCGACCACAGGGATGGCACTACGCTTTTGCCATCGCGCGCCACTAAATCCAGCGCCTGCGGTTTCAGCAGTTGCGCGGAGCTCCAGCGTGTTTTCGGCAATTGCAGGAAGATATCAACATCCAGACCGGACTGATGGCTGGCGTGACCACCGTTGAAGCGACCGCCCGCTGGCATTCCCATATCGCCAATCAGCATCGTCCCCATCCCCAGGTTGTGCACCTGGTTACCCAGACGCTGGATAAACAGCACCAGATCCGGATGACCAAAGTAACGACGCTGGTCGGTGCGCATCACCTGATAGGTATCAGATTGCAGCGGTAAATCTTGCGCGCCTACAATACAACCGTTGGCAAACGCGCCGATCGACTGGGCGCTGCCCGCGATCGGATGGGTAATTTTCTGCCACGGGGTGGCTGCCAGACTGGCTCCGCTGGCGAGCAGTGCCAGCAGAGCAATAGCGGTTTTTTTCATGTTTACCAGCGTGGAAGAGGGGCCGTAACGTCCGCATTCTGCGCGCGCTGGCGCAGGAAATGATCCATCAGCACAATCGCCAACATCGCTTCTGCGATCGGCACCGCACGGATACCCACACACGGGTCGTGACGCCCTTTGGTGATCATCTCAACTTCTTCGCCAGAGCGGTTAATAGTGCGCCCCGGAACGGTAATGCTGGAGGTTGGTTTCAGCGCAATGTTGGTCACAATTTGCTGTCCGCTGCTGATACCGCCCAGAATGCCGCCCGCGTGGTTGCTCTGGAAACCATCTTTGGTGATTTCGTCGCGGTTCTGGCTGCCGCGCAGCGCCACCACGTCAAAACCGTCGCCAATCTCAACGCCCTTCACCGCATTGATGCTCATCATCGCGTGGGCGATGTCTGCATCAAGGCGATCGAAGACCGGTTCACCGAGGCCCGGCGGAACGCCGTCTGCCACCACGGTCACTTTCGCACCAATGGAGTCGCCCTCTTTTTTCAGGCCGCGCATCAGTTCGTCCAGGGCATCAATTTTGTCGGCATCCGCGCAGAAGAACGGGTTCTGTTCGACCAGATCCCAGTCTTTGATCGCCAGTGGAATGTCGCCCATCTGGGTCAGGCAGCCGCGGATCACGATGCCAAATTTCTGCGCCAGATATTTTTTAGCGATAGCGCCTGCGGCCACACGCATGGCGGTTTCACGCGCCGAAGAGCGCCCGCCGCCGCGATAGTCGCGAAAACCGTATTTTTGTTCGTAGGTGTAATCAGCGTGTCCTGGGCGGAAAACGTCTTTGATCGCGCCGTAGTCCTGGGAACGCTGATCGGTATTTTCAATCAGCAGACCGATACTGGTGCCGGTGGTGCGGCCCTCGAAAACGCCGGAGAGAATTTTGACCTGGTCAGGCTCGCGACGCTGCGTGGTGTAGCGCGAGGTCCCCGGACGGCGACGATCGAGATCGTGCTGTAAATCGGCTTCGGTCAGTTCGATGCCAGGCGGAACACCGTCCACGATGCAACCCAGCGCCAGGCCGTGAGACTCACCGAAAGTGGTTACACGGAATAATTGTCCAATACTGTTTCCTGCCATCACGGCTCCGTTGTCGTTGTTCTGTGTTTGAGCAATGTGAAACGGGCCGAAGCCCGTTGGATTAATCTTTATAGATGCTGAAGTATTCGCGCGCGGCGATGAGCTGCGCTTTGGTCAACATGAAGACGCCTTCGCCACCGTTGTCAAATTCAAGCCAGGTGAACGGCACGTCCGGGTACTGCTCCATCAGATGTACCATGCTGTTACCGACTTCACAAATCAGAATGCCGTCATCGGTCAGATAATCCGGGGCACAGGCCAGAATGCGGCGCGTCAGCTTCAGGCCGTCAGACCCGGACGCCAGGCCGAGTTCTGGCTCGTGGCGATATTCGTTTGGCAGATCGGACATATCTTCTGCGTCAACGTACGGCGGGTTGGTGACAATCAGGTCATATTGCAGTTTTGGCAAGTCACGGAACAGATCGGAGCGGATTGGCGTAACGTGATGAATCAGACCGTGTTCTTCGATGTTGTGTTCGGTAACGGCCAGCGCGTCGGTGGATATATCCACCGCGTCGACTTCCGCTTCCGGGTAGGCGTACGCGCAGGCAATCGCGATACAGCCGCTGCCGGTACACATATCCAGAATGTGTTGCGGCTGATGGTCGATCAGACCCGCGAAGTGGTTGTTGATCAGCTCGCCAATCGGTGAGCGCGGCACCAGCACACGTTCATCAACATAGAATTCGTGGCCGCAGAACCAGGCTTTATTGGTGAGATAAGCGACCGGAATGCGTTCGTTAACGCGGCGAATCACGCGCTCAACGATGCGGTGTTTTTCGCTGGAGGTCAGACGTGCTGTGCGCATGTCCTCTGGAATATCCAGCGGCAGATACAGGGACGGCAGAACCAGTTGAACCGCCTCATCCCACGGATTGTCCGTACCATGACCGTACCAGATGTTGGCGGCGCTAAAGCGGCTGACGGACCAACGCAACATGTCCTGAATGGTATGCAGTTCGTTTACTGCTTCATCGACAAAAATTTTATCCATTATTCTCTCCAGGGCATGCTTGCTTAATTTTCGGCGGCTAGTTTGCCATGAAGACGGCGATAAATCAGCACTGCGAGGGCGTGGGATAGGTGAAAAAATGCGTTTTGCTTGCGGCTCGCTCAGGTAAACTAAGGGAAATAAGAAATGAGACGGACTAATGAAAAAGAAAATGCCGCTTAGCGAGGAGGATCAGACGCTCTTTCGCCAGCTCATGAGCGGGACGCGCAAAATCACTCAGGACACGATTGTCCACCGCCCGATCCGCAAAAAAGTGACCGAAGTGCCAGTGAAACGGCTGCTGCAGGAACAGGCCGATAACAGCCACTATTTTTCAGACGAATTTCAGCCGCTGCTGAACACGCAGGGCGCGGTGAAATATGTGCGGGAAGATGTCAGCCATTTTGAGCTGAAAAAGTTACGTCGCGGGGATTATTCGCCAGAGCTGTTTCTCGATCTGCACGGTCTGACGCAGATGCAGGCAAAGCAGGAATTGGGCGCGCTGATTGCGGCGTGTCGTCGCGAGCACGTGTTTTGCACCTGTGTGATGCACGGCCACGGGAAGCATATTCTTAAGCAACAAACGCCGTTGTGGCTGGCTCAGCATCCACACGTGATGGCTTTTCATCAGGCGCCAAAAGAATACGGCGGAGATGCCGCGCTACTGGTGTTGATTGAAGTTGAAGAGTGGCAGCCACCGGAGCTGCCCTGAAAGGCAGGCGGGTGGCACAGGCTACCCGCCAGATCATTCGTCACGTCAGATAGCTTTTGCCATCTTCAAATTGCACGGACTCATTTGCCAGTTAAATACCCCTTTGCCGCTTTCGTCGAGGGTGACGTTAGCAATGGCCGAGGTAGTAAACATCGGTGGCGTTTCGCCGGGGCACAGTTCAGACACCAGGTAGCCGACCAGCGGCAGATGGGAAATCACCAGTGCAGAAGCGACACCTTCATTGCACAGCGCCTGAAGATAAGCGCTGACAAGACCCACATCGCCGCACGGAGTGAGTTCAGGAAGAACATCCACGCCTTTAGGCAGGTTCATACATTCCCCTACCACATCCAGCGTCTGCTCGGCCCGCAGGAAAGGGCTCACCAGTACACGATCGATATCCACTTTTTGGCCCTTGAGCCAGGTCGCCATTTGACGGGATTCGTCACAGCCACAGGTGGTCAAAGGACGAACAGAGTCACTGGCAGCATCGAGTGCCGCGTCGCCGTGACGCATGATAAAAACTTGCATATTGCACCGCTTTTGTTAACCAGGATCACCGGCGTTGACTACCCGCTATAACAGCAAAAAAGGTAGAAAACCCGATGGCCGGGCATTGTGCCTGATCCATCTGATGAATGAAACGCTGTTTTTTACCTTAATGGTGTAAGTATAGTCAATATCTGTTTACAAAATCACCAAAACAGGTTCATTCACCGTTGGATATACTCTTGTTGGACCTTAAGTTACGAGGTCAGTTTCCTCTGTCGGCCAAAAGTGCAGATTATTTTCTGCCATCCGCATTAAAGGTTCACACGGAGTAAACCGCGGACCATAAAGCGATGCCAGACGCTGCAATATTGCCACAACTTCACCCGCGCCCAGACTATCCATATAGCGGAACGGGCCACCCAGGAAAGGTGGAAAACCAATGCCAAACACGGCGCCAATATCGCCGTCTCGCGCACTTCTAACGACCTGCTCGTCAAAACAACGAGCCGCTTCGTTGAGCATCATCATGACGCAGCGCTCAGCACATTGCTGTGCTGACAGCTTCCCCTGGCCGCTGGCGCGAATAAGCCCATAAACCGAGGGGTCGACCTGTTTCTTGCTTTTACGCCCTTTAACTGCGTAAAGATAGAAGCCGCGTCCATTTTTTCTGCCTTTGCGATCGTCATTCAGGATCGTAGAAACAATGTTTGCAGGCGGGCTAAAACGTTCTCCATAAGCCGCTTCTAACACAGGTATAATTTTAGTGCCTGTGTCTATTCCAACCTCATCCAAAAGTTGGATTGGACCGACAGGAAAACCAAACTTCACTAAGGCTTCATCGATGTGATCGATTTTCTCGCCTTCGGTCAGCAGCCGCATGGCCTCATTAATATAAGGCGCGAGAATACGGTTGACGTAAAAGCCGGCCTTATCGGCCACCACAATCGGCGTTTTTCCCTGCAACTTAGCGAGCTTCACCACCGTTGCCACCGTTTGTGCGCTGGTTGATGCATGGGGAATAACCTCCACTAGCGGCATTTTTTCGACCGGACTAAAGAAGTGCAAACCGATTACTTGCTCCGGGCGTGCTGCTTTCTCCGCAATATCGCCAATCGGCAACGACGACGTATTTGAGGCAAAAATGGTGTGCGGCGCGCAGTGCTGCTCCACTTCCGCGACCATCTGCTGCTTGAGATTCAGATCTTCAAACACGGCTTCAATCACCACATCACGATGCTGAAAACCACTGTAATCGGTGGTGCCGGAAATCAGCGCCAGTTCTTTGTCGCGTTCACTGGCTTTGATATGGCGGCGTTTGACCTTTTGATCAAGGTGTTGCCAGCTGTATTGCAGGGCATGGTTGATGCCCTTGGGATTGATGTCTTTAATACGTACCGGCAATTTGCCTTTGCTGGCTGTCACGAATGCAATTCCACCGCCCATCAACCCACCGCCGAGCACACCAATGGCAGTGAGCGGCGCAGGAGAAGCATCACTTCCGGGATCTTTTTTCACGTCGGTACTGGCAAAGAAAATGCTGCGCAACGCCTGAGATTGCGGCGTCATTGCCAGCTCACCAAAGGCTTTTGCCTCTGCCGCATAGCCACTGCTGCTGCCCTGCGACAGACCGGTTTCAATCACACTCAGAATGCGTTTAGTCGCCGGGTAGTTGCCTTTGGTTTTTTGCTCGGTTTTCTTGCCAACCATATTAAACAGCAGAGCGCGCCCAAGCGGCCCTGCCAGAATACGCTCACGTACCGGCAAATGACGACTGGCCTGACGCCCTTTTAGCGCCAGCTCAACTGCCGCTTCCAGCAGAATCGAGTGCGGAACCACTTCGTCCACCAGCCCGGCTTTTAATGCCTGACGAGGGCGCAGCTGTTTACCGGTCAGAATCATCTCCAGCGCAGTACTCACACCAATAAGGCGCGGCAAACGTTGGGTTCCCCCTGAACCCGGTAACAGTCCAAGCTGCACTTCAGGCAGGCCGAGTACGGTTTTCCCATCATCCGTGCAAATTCGGCTGTGGCAGGCCAGCGCCAGCTCCAGACCGCCGCCAAGACACGCGCCGTGGATCGCCGCGATCACCGGGATCGGCAATCCGTGGATCTCAGCCATGATCTGCTGTCCCTGACGAGCGAGCTCTTCGGCCTCCATCGCACTGTTAGCGCGGGCGATCATATTAATATCTGCCCCCGCGATAAAATTATCTGGCTTGGCTGAGATAAAGATCAGCCCGCGAATCTCTTTGTTTTCACGAATTTGCTTGAGGATAGCCCGCACCTGAACACCAAACTCGGCTTTCAGGGTATTCATTTTCTCGCCCGGCACGTCGATGGTGACGACAGCAATATTGTCCAGACGGACTTTCAGGGAAAAAGCGGAAGTCGTTTCCATTATTCAGCCTCCAGAACCATCGCCGCACCCAGGCCACCCGCCGCGCAGGCGGTAACCAGACCAAAACCGCCGCCGCGACGGCGAAGTTCATGCAGCGTTTGGGTGATCATACGTGCGCCGGTAGCCGCAAACGGGTGGCCGTAAGCGATGGAGCCGCCCAGCACATTAAATTTGCTCTCGTCCACTTCGCCGGTGGCATGAACGCGGCCCAGCACGTCGCGGGCAAAGCGTTCGCTGGCCAACAGTTGCAGGTTCGCGAGCGTTTGTGCGGCAAAGGCTTCGTGCATATCGATCAGGGTTAAATCAGCCATCGTTAATCCGGCGCGTTCGAGCGCCAGTGGAGTAGACCATGCCGGCCCCAGCAGCATGTCCTGCCAGACGTCGATAGCGGTGAATGCATAGCTGCGCAGATAACCCAGCGGAACCAAACCCAGCTCTTTAGCGCGGGACTCCGTCATCAGGATCACTGCTGCCGCACCGTCGGTGAGCGGCGTGCTATTCGCCGCTGTAACGGTACCGTGTTTGCGGTCAAACGCCGGACGCAACTTTGCATAATCCGCCAGCGTTGAGTTCCCGCGAATGTTGTTATCTTCAACGAGAGGCTCACGGAATGGCGGAATGTAGGCCGTCATGACTTCGTCCGCGAGTTTGCCCTCTGACCACGCCAGCGCCGCGCGTTGATGTGAACGATGCGCCAGCGCATCCTGCTGTTCGCGCGTAATGCCGTACGTTTTTGCCATTTGCTCGGCGGTATCGCCCATTCGCAGGCCGGTAGAGTATTCCGCAACCGCAGGCGGCACAGGCGCGAGATCGCGCAGGCGAAGGCGTGAGAAAAGTTTGAGGCGCTGCCCCATCGTGCGAGCTTTGTTGACGTCTACCAGCACGCGAGCCAGCTTTTTACTGACGCCAATTGGCAGAACGGACGAGGAGTCAGCCCCGCCCGCAATGCCCGCACGAATAGTCCCGGTGATCAGGCTTTCCGCCACGTTGGCGACGGCCTGGAAGCTGGTCGCACAGGCGCGACTGACGCTGTAGGCGTCCGTATGGACGTTCATGCCGGTGCCGAGCACGATTTCGCGGGCGATGTTGGGCGCTTCGGGCATTTGAACCACCTGCCCAAACACCAGCTGTTCGATAACCTCAGGGGGTATTTCGCTGCGTGCCAGCATCTCCCCCACCACCATTTTACCCAGATCGACAGCCGGTATTCCGTGAAATGCCGTCGCCTGACGTGCAAACGGAGTACGCAATCCACTGACAATGGCAATGCGATCACCCTGACGGGTGACGAGCGGTAATGCCTGACTCATAACAGTCCCCTGTAAATAACCTATGCGCAAAGTGGTCTGACCTGATAACAGTTTTAACCATATTTTTACATTGAGCCAATCGGGGAAGCAAAAAATTGCGAGGTAAGGCACAGAGAAGAAAAAGAAAATGCCCCTGCATAGCAGAGGCATTTGAGATGTTTTTTATCGGGTAGCGCTTCGCTTACCCGACCTACAATTTCGTAGGCCGGGTAAGGCAAAGCCGCCACCCGGCATAATTACTTAGAAAATTAACGCAGACCGAGCTGGAAAATCAGCGTTTCGGCTTCACACGCAAAAATGAAATCGATGTCGAGTTGCACACCGCCTTCCACTTCCGTGAAGGTCGATTTGATTTCACAAGGATCGGATTCCACGTCGCGCGCGCGTTTCGTCAACGCGGTCAGGGTTTCTTCAGCATCCGAACGTTTGCTAAATACACGGCTGTAAGACGCGGTGCAATCGGTGTTATCCATAATGGTACCGACATCCATACAGCAGCAAACCGGGGTTTCATCAGCACTGCATTTACTCATAGCTCAAGTTCCTCTGCGTTTTCGCGCACGGCGCGAGATAAATACGTTGCTGATATTTTACGCCCTGGCTGAAGGTCTCTCCAGCCGTTAATGGCGCAAATGGGGATAAGTGACCGATATCACACTAAAAAATGATCTGGCGCAAAAATCACCCTTTCTGATGAGTGCGGGTGGTCGCATTTTTGCCACATAGATCTCGTTTCAAAAAACATCTTTGAAAAACTTCAGAAACAAACTTGCAACATCCCATCTGGTCCGACCTATACTCTCGCCACTGGTCTGATTTCTAAGTGTTACCACAGACCCTACACTTCGCGCTCCTGTTACTGTATGTAACATATATTGCATAAAAATAACTCAATGAGGTTATGGTCATGAGCCAGAAAACCCTGTTCAAAAAGACTGCGCTGGCAGTCGCAGTGGCAATCGTATCAACGTCCGCCTGGTCAGCGGGCTTCCAGCTTAACGAATTTTCTTCCTCTGGCCTTGGCCGTGCATATTCCGGGGAAGGCGCCATTGCCGATGACGCAGGCAACGTGAGCCGTAACCCGGCGCTGATCACCATGTTTGATCGCCCTACCTTCTCTATGGGTGCCGTCTATATCGATCCCGATGTCAACGTCACCGGGAAATCCAATTTAACCGGGCAGAGTGCTAACCAGGACAACATCGCGCCAGTCGCCTGGGTTCCTAACATGCACTTTGTTATGCCAATCAACGATCAGTTTGGTTGGGGTGCGTCTGTTACCTCCAACTACGGTCTGGCAACAGAATTTAACGACAGCTACGCGGCCGGCATTTACGGCGGCAAGACCGACCTGCAGACCATCAACCTGAACCTGAGCGGTGCTTATCGCCTGGACAGCAACTGGAGCTTCGGTGTGGGCTTTGATGCTGTTTACGCAAAAGCGAAAATTGAACGCTATGCAGGTTCCCTCGGCCCTCTGCTGGCGAGTCAGCTGCAAGGCCGGGTTCCACCCTCCATGCTGGACGGCATTAGCTCTCCAGACGACCAGATCGCGTACCTGAAAGGCGACGAGTGGGGCTTCGGCTGGAACGCAGGCATCCTGTATGAGCTGGACAAAAACAACCGTTGGGGCTTCACCTACCGTTCAGAAGTCAAAATCGACTTCGACGGCGACTATAAAAGCTCCATCGATCCGAACCTGAGCAACATCTTTGCCAGCATGGGTCTGACCGGCCTGCCAGCAGGTACCGGCGGCAGAACCCAGAACGGCGCACTGACGCTGAACCTGCCTGAAATGTGGGAAGTGTCTGGTTATAACCGCGTTGCACCGCAGTGGGCTATTCACTACAGCCTGACCTACACCAGCTGGAGCCAGTTCCAGGAACTGAAAGCGACCGGCAACGACGGCCAGACGCTGTTCTATAAAGATGAAAGCTTCAAAGATGCTTATCGTATCGCGCTGGGTACTACCTACTACTACGATAAGAACTGGACCTTCCGTACCGGTATCGCGTTCGATGACAGCCCAGTTCCGGCTGACAAGCGTTCCATCTCTATCCCGGATCAGGACCGTCTGTGGCTGAGCGCCGGTATGACTTATGCGTTTAACGACGATGCATCTATCGATGTGGGCGCGTCTTATATGCACGGCCAGAACGTCAGCTTCACCGAGGGCGAAGGCCCTGCAGCGTACACCTTCAAATCTGAAGGTAAAGCCTGGCTGTTCGGTACCAACTTCAACTACGCGTTCTAAAAGCGTCGTTATTAAAAAAGGTGAGCATTTGCTCACCTTTTTTATTTATTCTTTATCTATCTCAGAAAGCTCATTCTCGATAGCCTTGGCGTTCGGATTATCTTCCGGTTTCAGCTTGCCGCCGCTAGCAATGAAGTCATGATTCTGGAAGTAGGCTTCGCGGACCATAATGTACGGGTCGGAAGACTGACGCAGCAGGCCGTCCGAATCCAGCAGTTGAGCGCGGGTCTCGATACCTTCCACGGTCCATTTGCCAATCGACAGCGGCCAGGTCAGCCACGACAGCACCGGATAAAGGGTATCGACCATGTCGCCACCGTCATCACGAATCGTAAAGCTGCCATAAAACGGCAATTGCATATACGGGCCGTAACCGACGCCATAGCTGCCGAGTGTGCTACCAAAGCGATGCGGCTGCTCACGCTGCAACTTCTGATTCGCCATTCCCGCCACATCAATAAAGCCACCCATCCCTAACAGGCTGTTCAGGAAGAAGCGGGTGAAATGCACCATCCCCTGATACGGATCGCCCTGCAGGAAGAAGTTCACCATGACAGCAGGCTCTTCCAGGTTACTGGTGAAGTTGCTCAGACCATTTCGAGCCGGTTGCGGAACGTAATCACGCCATGCCACAGCAACCGGACGAACCAGATACGGGTCCAGCACGTTGTAGTTAAAGCTATACATGGATCGGTTGAACCCTTCTAAGGGATCGGAGCGCCCTGTTTGCTCGCCCGAGCTGGCACAGCCCACGAGCAACGTGGTGCCCAGCGCAAGCGCCGACAGCCGAAGTTTCATATATTTCTCCCTGTTAGTATGGCTATCGTTGACTGCCATCCGAAACGGAACGCCGCGCGCTCCGCTAACATACGTGCAAGTGATTGTAACAGCACGTTTCTGGATGTCCACGCACACAATGACGGGCAGTCAGCTGCCATCACTCTGATCTCAGCATAGCCTGGCTTTTTCATTTCATTTCTTTGCCAATTTTATCCTGTGTCAGAGGTCGATGTATCACGTTTATTGCCATTGCCAGGAAAATAAGAGCATCCCCACGGGCAATGGCCGGAAAACCGCTACGATTACTGTTATGACAACGCAGCGAGACGCTTCTGATGGACGAACTGAACGCAGAAAAAATCGATAAACATACCGATGAGCTGGAAGTGGAAAGCGAAGAAAAACAGCACGGGGGCAAAATCGAGGTCGATGAGGACCGGCTCCCCTCACGGGCGATGGCGATCCACGAACATATCCGTCAGGACGGCGAAAAAGAGCTTGAGCGCGATGCGATGGCGTTACTGTGGTCAGCCATTGCCGCCGGGCTGTCGATGGGGGCATCGCTACTGGCAAAAGGGATATTCCACGTCCAGCTAGAAGGCGTGCCGGGCGGGTTTCTGATTGAGAATCTGGGCTACACCTTTGGGTTTGTGATTGTCATTATGGCGCGCCAACAGCTGTTTACGGAGAACACAGTCACAGCAGTTCTGCCCGTTATGCAAAAGCCCACGTGGGGGAACTTCGGGCTTCTGATGCGCCTGTGGAGCGTGGTGCTGCTGGGGAATATCATCGGCACGGGCGTCGCCGCCTGGGCGTTCGAGTATATGCCAATATTTGATGAGCCTACCCGTGATGCGTTTGTCAAAATCGGCATGGACATCATGAAGAACACCCCGCTCGAAATGTTCTCCAACGCCATTATCTCTGGCTGGATCATCGCCACTATGGTCTGGATGTTCCCCTCTGCCGGGGCTGCCAAAATCGTGGTGATTATCCTGATGACCTGGCTGATCGCGCTGGCAGACACCACCCATATTGTCGTCGGCACGGTGGAAGTTCTGTATCTGGTGTTCAATGGCACCCAACACTGGAGCGATTTTTTCTGGCCTTTCGCCCTGCCGACGCTGGCGGGTAATATCTGTGGCGGAACCTTTATCTTTGCCCTGCTGAGCCATGCACAAATCCGCAATGATATGTCCAACAAGCGTAAGGCTGAGCTGAAGGAAAAGGAAAAATCTCAGCAAAACAACGTCGAAAATCCAAAAAAAGCGGATTAAACGGCGACTCTTTAAGCAGTCAGGCGGTATCGAGCTTAACGCTAAGTATAAATAGGGCTATACTCGTGCCGCTTCGTCCCCTTAGTTAAATGGATATAACGAGCCCCTCCTAAGGGCTAGTTGCAGGTTCGATTCCTGCAGGGGACACTTTACACCTCTTCACTACTCTTACTCGTCACAAAATAAAGCCATCACCCCTCTTCTTTTATTCCATAATATAAATGGTCCCAGAGCGGCATAATTTCATGAAAAACAAGTCATAGCACAGATTGTATAAGGGTGCTACTCTACGCAACCCGCCTTATCTCGGCAGTGGTCTGGCAACGCCGTAAAGTTGGGTAAGGCCTGAAACCATCACCCTAAACTACGGTCTAAATCAGTATGTTGTAACGCAACGTTTGCGCTACCTTCTCAGGTTTTATATAGGTCCACTATTTTGTCTCAATGCAAATTTGAACGTGCATTTCTTCACCCACGTTACTGGCTCACATGGTTCGGTCTTGGCCTGCTCTGGTTGCTCGTTCAATTGCCCTATCCCGCTATACAAGTGCTTGGCTCAAGTTTAGGCAGCGCTTCACGTTACTTTTTGAAACGCCGTGAATCCATCGCCCGCAGAAATCTGGAATTATGTTTTCCTCAATATACTGCCGAGCAGCGTGACAAACTGATCGCCGAGAATTTCAAATCCATAGGCATGGCACTGCTGGAGACCGGCATGGCCTGGTTCTGGCCGGACGCGCGCGTGCGCAAATGGTTTGATGTCGAAGGCCTGGAAAACCTGCAGCAGGTGCAGGCACAGAATCGTGGCGTGATGGTCATCGGCGTACATTTTATGTCACTCGAATTGGGCGGCCGCGTCATGGGGCTGTGTCAGCCGATGATGGCAACCTACCGTCCGCATAACAATCGGCTGATGGAATGGGTGCAAACACGTGGCCGTATGCGCTCGAATAAAGCGATGATCAGCCGCAACAATCTGCGCGGTCTGGTCAATGCCCTGAAGAAAGGTGAAGCGGTGTGGTTCGCGCCCGATCAAGATTACGGACGCAAAGGCAGCAGTTTTGCGCCCTTCTTCGCGGTGAAAGATGTCGCCACCACCAACGGCACGTTTGTGATTTCACGCCTGTCCGGATCGCCAATGCTCACGGTTACCATGATCAGAAAAGCGGATAAGTCGGGCTATCGTTTGTTTATCTCGCCAGAACTGCATAATTACCCGCAGGATGAGCAAGCCGCAGCGACCTACATTAACAAAGTTATCGAAAACGAAATCATGCGCGCACCAGAACAATATCTCTGGGTACATCGCCGCTTTAAGACTCGCCCTGTGGGTGAAACCTCGCTCTACATCTAGCCTCTTCGAACGGTTAGTTTCGCTAAGAAACTAACCTTTTCAGTCACCTGTAATCACCTGCCGAAATTGTCTTATTACCCCTTCGCTCAACGTTATTTATTCCGCTGTGAAATTATACTGTCGCCGTTCCACGACAGTCGTAAGCTACGGAAATAATGAGAAAAAATGCCCCTTGCTCCCCCCTGTATTTAGGCGTACATTAGCGCCGTCTGGCAACGGGAACGCACAGAATTCTGAGCTGGAGTCATCGACGTTACGGGATAATTCTTATTTCCGGTTTGGTCTGATTTCAACTCTCTATACTCAGTTGGACTTTGTTTTTAAGGCGTATCTTTTGATGCGCGGAGCGATGAACGTGAAATATTTCTTTATGGGCATTTCGGTGATTGTTTTAGTCTGGGCCGGAACCTTTGCCCTGATGATCTGAGCGAAGAAAATACAGTTAAAAAAACAGGAGCCATTAGGCTCCTGTTTTTTTATGCACACATTTTTACGGGCACATTGCCTATTCCGATTTTCTCTCTACCGGCAACAACCCGTCTGCGCGGAACATCCCTTTAATGCCTCTTATCGCCTGGCGAATGCGATCGCTGTTTTCGATCAGCGCAAAGCGTACGTGGGTATCACCATAGTCACCGAAACCGATGCCCGGAGAGACGCACACTTTTGCATCCTGGAGCAGCTTTTTGGCAAACTCCAGAGACCCCATTGCAGCGTAGTGCTCAGGGATTTTGGCCCAGACGTACATCGAGGCTTTCGGCATCTCAACCATCCAGCCCGCCTCGTGCAAGCCTTTTACCAGCACATCGCGGCGACGTTTGTACTGCGCTGCGATGTCATGTACGCACTGCTGATCGCCTTCCAGCGCGGCAATTGCGGCGACCTGGAGCGGCGTAAAGGTGCCGTAATCGTGGTAACTCTTGATTCTCGCCAGGGCGTTAACCAGCGTTTTATTACCGACCATAAATCCGATACGCCAGCCCGCCATGTTGTAGCTTTTTGATAGCGTAAAGAACTCAACGGCGACATCGCGCGCACCCGGCACCTGCATAATAGACGGCGCTTTCCAGCCGTCATACACGATATCGGCATACGCCAGATCGTGCACCACCAGCACGTCGTAGCGCTTCGCCAGCGCCACGACTTTCTCGAAGAACTCCAGCTCGACGCACTGCGCCGTAGGGTTCGACGGGAATCCGAGGATCATCATTTTCGGTTTTGGATAGCTTTCACGAATTGCGCGTTCGAGTTCGTTGAAAAAATCGACGCCCTCCACCAGCGGGACGGAGCGAACCTGCGCCCCGGCGATCACCGCGCCATAGATATGGATCGGGTAGCTCGGGTTTGGCACCAGCACCGTGTCACCGTGATCCAGTGTCGCCAGCATCAGGTGCGCCAGCCCTTCTTTCGAACCGATGGTCACGATGGCTTCGCTTTCTGGGTCGATTTCTACGTGATAGCGATCCTGATACCAGCGAGAGATCGCCCGACGTAAACGCGGAATACCGCGCGACGTGGAGTAACCGTGAGTATCCGGGCGCTGCGCCACAGTGCAGAGCTTTTCAACAATATGCGGCGGCGTGGGGCCATCAGGATTACCCATGCTGAAATCGATAATGTCTTCGCCGCGCCGACGCGCAGCCATTTTCAGTTCAGCAGTGATATTAAAAACATAAGGGGGGAGACGATCGATACGCGTAAAACGGCGTTCAGGACTGGATTCAGCCATAGATTCCTCAGATTCACGTGAGCGCCCGGACCGTCCGAGCGACGCTGCCACGATTGTGGCATGCTTAGAAAATAGCCTGATTGAAAAGCCGCTGTCGAGAGGGTAACGAAAAAATATTTATCCCGCTAAAACCGGAAGCGTGCTGGGATGAAAAGCGGAAGTCATCTCTCCAGAACATTTATATGACGCCATTTTTTTAACGCCGCGATATCAATGAAGTAACACCCAAAGAGAGCATAAAGGCTAAATAGTCGGTATTAAGGTCATCAAAAATCAATCCCCTTTGAAGGAAGTGGTTTTTCCTCATTTGATAATTAAGCCAGATGTCTGGTCATTGTGCGCCAGGTTTCCTATCATAGATTTTTCCCGTTTTCCCAGGTTTACTCGTGCACGAAATATTCAATATGCTGCTGGCGGTCTTTGATCGTGCGGCATTAATGCTGATTTGTCTGTTCTTCCTGATCCGCATCCGGCTCTTTCGCGAACTTCTGCATAAATCCGCACACTCGCCAAAAGAACTTCTGGCCGTCACTGCCATCTTCTCGTTGTTTGCCCTGTTCAGCACCTGGTCCGGAGTGCACGTTGAAGGCTCGCTGGTCAACGTGCGTATTATCGCAGTGATGTCTGGCGGTATTTTGTTCGGTCCGTGGGTGGGCATTATCACCGGGATTATTGCCGGGACACATCGCTACTTGATTGATATCGGTGGCGTTACGGCGATCCCCTGTTTCATCACCAGTATTATCGCGGGTATTTTGTCCGGCTGGATTAACCGTAAAATTCCAAAAAAACAGCACTGGAGAGCGGGTATCGCCGCCGGAATGGTGTGCGAAACGCTGACCATGATTCTTGTGGTGGCCTGGGCGCCAAGCATTGAGCTTGGGCTGGATATCGTATCCAAAATCGGTATTCCGATGATCCTCGGCAGCGTCTGTATCGGCTTTATCGTGCTGCTGGTGCAAAGCGTTGAGGGTGAAAAAGAGGCCAGCGCCGCGCGTCAGGCGAAGCTGGCTCTAGATATTGCCAATAAAACCCTGCCGCTGTTCCGCCATGTGAACGCCGAATCCCTGCGCCAGGTTTGCGATATTATTCGTCGCGATATTCACGCCGATGCAGTTGCCATCACCAACATCGACCACGTGCTGGCGTATGTCGGCGTGGGCGAACATAATTATCGCGACAATGATGATACCGTCAGCCCAACAACTCGCCAGGCCATTAATTACGGTAAAATCATCATCAAAAACAATGATGAGGCCTATCGTACGCCCGAGATCCACTCGATGCTGGTGATCCCGCTGTGGGAGAAAGGCATCGTTACAGGCACCCTGAAAATCTATTATTGTCACGCACACCAGATAACCTCTTCGCTGCAAGAGATGGCCATTGGATTGTCGCAAATCATCTCTACTCAACTGGAGGTTTCCCGCGCTGAGCAATTGCGTGAGATGGCAAATAAGGCAGAACTGCGCGCCCTGCAAAGTAAGATCAATCCCCATTTCCTGTTTAACGCTCTGAACGCTATTTCATCGTCGATTCGCATGAATCCAGACACCGCTCGCCAGCTGATTTTTAATCTGTCGCGCTATCTGCGCTACAACATTGAATTGAAGGACGACGAGCAGATCGACATCAAAAAAGAGCTGTATCAGATTAAAGATTACATTGCGATTGAGCAGGCGCGCTTCGGCGATAAGCTCACGGTTATTTATGATATTGATGAAGAGGTTCACTGCGTGATCCCGAGTCTGTTGATCCAGCCGCTGGTCGAGAACGCTATCGTCCACGGCATCCAGCCGTGCAAGGGCAAAGGCGTGGTGACCATCAGCGTGGCAGAGTGTGGGAATCGCGTGCGGGTGGCAGTACGGGACACCGGGAATGGCATCGATCCCAGCGTGATTTCACGGGTGGAATCAAACGAGATGCCAGGCAATAAAATCGGCCTGCTGAATGTCCACCACCGCGTAAAATTGCTATATGGCGAAGGGCTGCATATCCGCCGCCTGGAGCCTGGCACTGAAATCGCTTTTTATGTCCCCAATGAACGGCTGCCCGTTCATACGCAGACGCTGTTGTTGCCTTGAGTCGGAGTGACGCATGAAAGTCATCATTGTGGAAGATGAGATCCTCGCCCAACAGGAATTAAGCTGGCTGATTAAAGAGCACAGCGAGATGGAGATTGTGGGCACGTTTGAAGACGGGCTGGATGTGCTGAAATTTTTGCAGCATAACCGGGTCGATGCCATTTTTCTGGATATCAATATCCCGTCGCTGGACGGTGTGTTGCTGGCGCAAAACATTAACCAGTTCGCCCACAAGCCGTTTATTGTGTTTGTCACCGCATGGAAAGAACACGCTGCTGAAGCTTTTGAACTGGAAGCCTTCGACTACATTCTGAAACCTTATCAGGAATCGCGCATCATCAGTATGTTGCAGAAGCTGGAACTGGCCTTCCGACAGCAAAACAGCTCGGCAGTCGCGCCTGCGCCCACTGCCACGCGCGAGAATGACACCCTGAATCTCATCAAAGATGAGCGGATCATCGTGACAAAGATGGACGATATTTATTATGCCGAAGCGCACGAGAAAATGACGTTTGTCTATACCCGTCGCGATTCGTTTGTGATGCCGATGAATATTACCGAGTTTTGCGCCAAGCTTCCGGCGTCTCACTTCTTCCGCTGCCACCGCTCGTTTTGCGTCAATCTGAATAAGATCCGCGAAATCGAGCCGTGGTTTAATAACACCTATATTTTACGGCTGAAGGATCTGGAGTTTCAGGTGCCGGTGAGTCGCAGCAAAGTGAAAGAGTTCAGGCAGTTGATGCATTTCTGATGCCCTCTTCGGATGAAGAGGGCGGTGTGGAATCAGAGATATTGTCCCAGGGTTTGGCGCAGATGTGCGCCAGCCCCGAGCAGGCCAGGATTGTCATGCACGATCAGGTAAACCGGAATATCCTGCACGTAGGATTTGAAGCGCCCTTTGTCTTCAAAACCACCACGGAAACCGGATGCTTTGAAGAATTCAAGGAATCGCGGCACAATTCCACCGGCGATATAAACGCCGCCAAAGGTGCCTAAATTCAACGCCAGGTTGCCGCCAAAACGTCCCATGATCACGCAGAACAGCGACAGGGCGCGACGGCAGTCGGTGCAGCTATCCGCCAGCGCACGCTCGGTGACATCTTTCGGTTGCAGGTTTTCAGGCAGGCGACCGTCTGATTTCACAATCGCGCGATACAAATAGACCAGCCCAGGACCGGACAGCACGCGCTCTGCCGAAACGTGCCCCAGTTCGGCGCGAAGCTCCTGCAGAATAATGCCCTCTTCTTCGCTGTTCGGTGCGAAATCAACGTGACCGCCTTCGCCCGGCAGACTGACCCAACGTTTATCTACGTGAACCAGATGTGAAACCCCGAGCCCAGTGCCTGCACCGTAAACGGCAATCGGTTTGCCCTCGACCGGTTTATCCCCGCCAAACTGAATCAGATGTTCCGGTTTGAGCATCGGGATCGCCATCGATACCGCCGTAAAGTCGTTAATAATTTCCAGATGCGCGAAACCGAGGTTCTTTTTCATTTCGGCAATCGAAAATGCCCAGGTGTGGTTGGTCATCGCCACCCAGTCGCCGGTTATCGGACAGGCAATGGCGATACAACCATCCTCTACGCTGACCTTATGCTCATCCAGATAGACGCGCACTACCGCCTCAAGGCTTGGGTAATCCAGCCCTGAGTAAGCTTTTGCCTGAGAGATTTCACCGGTATTAATATCACATAGCGCCAGTCGGGCGTTGGTGCCGCCCACATCGCCTACTAAAGCATACTTTGTCATTCTTCTACTGCTCCGCTAAAGTCAGAATAAATCTTTGGGACACTGTAAGTTTAAGGCGGGATAACAACAACGACCCGAATGCGTGTGGCCCAGGATAATCGATCTACGTCACAGAATAACTTTACCGTTTCAGCAGCTTTTGCACTATTGCCGTCAAACTGATTGTGCAAAACCACGCTTACTATTTTTGTACAAGGAAATCATCATGCTTCATCCGCGCGCCCGAACCATGCTGCTGTTAGCGACGCCTGCGCTAATCATCGGTATTGCGTCAAGCCTGGTGTTAATCGTGGTGATGAAAGTCGCCTCGGTGCTGCAAACGTTATTATGGACCTCTCTTCCGGGACAATTCGGTATCGATGCGGCCTCTCCGGTCTGGATTATCCTGATGTTAACGCTAACGGGTATTGCGGTGGGTCTGGTGATTCGCTTTAGTCCAGGTCACGCAGGCCCCGACCCTGCACTTGAGCCACTGATTGGCGCCCCCGTTAACCCGGCGGCCCTTCCGGGGCTGATTCTGGCTCTGGTAATTGGCCTGGCGGGCGGTGTGAGCCTCGGGCCAGAACATCCGATTATGGCGGTGAATATTGCCCTCGCGGTGTATCTCGGGGCGCGAGTTTTACCACGAGTGGGTGCACTCGACTGGACCATTCTGGCGTCGGCAGGCACGATTGGCGCGTTGTTTGGCACGCCCGTCGCCGCCGCGCTGATCTTTTCTCAAACGCTCAGTTCCGATAACGACGTTCCGCTGTGGGATCGGTTGTTCGCCCCGCTGATGGCTGCGGCTGCCGGTGCACTGACCACCAGCCTGTTCTTCCAACCGCATTTTTCGCTGCCCATCCCGCACTATGGACACATGCAGCTGGCGGATATTTTCAGCGGAGCCATTGTCGCCGCTATCGCCATTGCACTCGGTATGGTTGCTGTATGGTGCTTACCGCGCCTGCACCTGTTGATTCACAAGCTAAAACACCCGGTATTGATTCTGGGCGTCGGCGGATTTTTGCTCGGTATTTTGGGCGCCATTGGCGGGCCAATCACCCTCTTCAAAGGCCTGGATGAGATGCAGCAGATGTCGTTTAGTCAGGTCTTTAGCGTGTCGGACTATTTCATGTTCGCGGTAGTGAAACTGGCTGCCGTAGTGGTGGCAGCGGCGTGCGGTTTTCGTGGCGGGCGTATCTTCCCGGCGGTGTTCATTGCCGTGGCGCTGGGCCTGATGTTGCATGAACACGTCGATGCAGTCCCAGCGGCCATTACCGTTTCTTGTTCAATTCTGGGACTGGTACTGGTGGTGACGCGTGATGCTTGGCTGAGCCTGTTTATGGCCGTGGTGGTGGTCCCGGATACTAATCTGCTGCCGTTGCTGTGTATTGTGATGTTGCCCGCCTGGCTCCTGCTGGCGGGCAAACCGATGCTGATGGCCTGGCGACCAAAGAAATAGTCAGGCGTTATTTCGCGCTTCCAGCGCCTGGGTGATGGCGCTCAACAGCGGAGGGATGTCCTCTTTGGGCAGCATAACCTCAATCAACGACAGCTTTTCGCTGTGCGCGACTTTCTCCAGAACCTCTGCGAGCTGCACCGTTTCGCTCACCCGCCAGCACTGTGCCTGATTATTCTGGCTCAGCGCCTGCGGGATTTGCGTCCAGTTCCACAGGGCGATGTCATTGTAGCGCTGCTTCGGCCCATGAATCGCCCGCTCAACCGTGTAACCTTCGTTATTCAGCACCAGAATCACCGGATGCTGTTTATCCCGCAGCATCGACCCCATTTCCTGTATCGTTAGCTGCGCTGCTCCGTCGCCTGTCAGGACAATCACCCGTCGCTCAGGACAGGCGGTTTGCGCACCAAATGCCGCCGCCAGGGTGAAACCAATTGAACCCCACAGCGGCTGAACGATAAAGTTCACATCGGTTGGCAGGCGCAATGCAGCTGCGCCAAAAGCGGAGGTTCCCTGATCAGCAAGAATGATATCGCCGGGGCGGATAAAGGGTTGCAGGGTATGCCAGAAATTATCCTGGGTGAGGGTTTCATCGTGATGCTGGTGGGTAAGCGGTGCCTGCCGGGCCGGAGTTGTCTGGCTCACGAGATGCTGCTGACATAGCGAAGAGAGAATATCGACGGCTTTAGCCATCGGTACCCCGGTGAACCAGCGGTCCCCAACTCGCGTCGCGTGTGGCTGGACTTCAATCGTTTTTCCAGGAGGGAGTTTATGCGTAAAACCGGCGGTGAGCGTATCGGTGAAACGCGTGCCTACACAAATGACAGTATCCGCCTCTTCTATGGCTTCTCTGACTTGCTCTGCGCTGGCCGCGCCGCTGTAGGTGCCGTAAAAACCGGGCTGGCGCTCATCAAAGATCCCTTTGCCCATCAGCATCGTCGCATGAGCCATCGGTGAATCAATAACCCATTTCTGCAATTGATCTTTCAACCCATAACGCAGAACCAAAAAATCAGCCAAAAGCGCGGTACGTTTGCTGGTAACGAGGCGTGATTCCGCGGCATCGCGAAACGCTTTCAGGCAAGCGCTGTCGGCGTGAGATGTACGTTCTGTGAGAGCGTTTACAGGCGGTATCGCCGGTTTTTTTGCCACATCTGCGGGTAACATCAAATACCCCGGACGCCGCTCTCGCAGCATGACCGACAACACCCTATCGATTTCATAGCAGGCATTTTGTTCGGTGAGAATAGCCTGTGCCACCGTTACGGGTTCACTCATGCGGTAAAAATGATGAAACTCACCGTCTCCCAGCGTGTGGTGCAAAAGCTCGCCTTTCTGTTGAGCGGCACTCCCCGGCGCCCCGACGATATGCAGCACTGGAACGTACTCTGCAAAGCTGCCAGCGATGCCGTTCATTGCGCTTAACTCCCCGACCCCAAAGGTCGTCAACAGCGCGGAAAAGCCCTTGCAGCGGGCATATCCATCAGCAGCATAGGCCGCGTTCAGTTCGTTTGCACAGCCCACCCAGCGAATGTCGGGACTGTCGATAACATGGTCGAGAAACTGCAAATTATAGTCGCCCGGCACGCCGAACAAATGTTCAGCGCCACAGTGTTTTAGTCGTTCAAGCAGATAATCAGCGACGCAGTATGGGGTTCGCATAGCAGGTGTCCTTCTGACGTTGACCTCACCTTGAGTATTAAAGAAGCGTGATGGCTGTCCAGAAACGGCGACAAGATGGCTCTGGAAAGAATGCTTTACGAAAAATGGCAGTGTAATCTGATTTACAGCGCCACGGTGTAAACGTATACACTGCTGGAATATTTCAGGTCAGAGGGGTTAAGCAATGGTTTTTCAGGCGGATAAAATGCGTTATCAGTCAATGCAGTATCGTCGTTGTGGCCAGAGTGGTTTAAAGCTGCCCGCCATTTCACTGGGTTTATGGCACAACTTTGGTGATACCACGCTCATTGACACCAGTCGCCAACTTTTACAGCGGGCATTTGAACTGGGGATTACCCATTTCGATCTGGCCAACAACTATGGTCCGCCTCCAGGCTCGGCGGAAAGTAATTTTGGCCGTATTTTCCGGGAAGATTTTCAGCCCTATCGCGATGAACTGATTATCTCGACCAAAGCGGGCTATACCATGTGGGAGGGTCCCTATGGCGACTGGGGTTCGCGTAAATACCTGATCTCAAGCCTCGATCAAAGTCTCAAACGTATGGGACTGGAATACGTTGATATCTTCTATCATCACCGCCCGGACCCGGAAACGCCGCTGCGCGAGACAATTAAAGCGCTCGACCACGTGGTGCGTCAGGGGAAAGCCCTGTACGTCGGGTTGTCGAATTACCCGGCCGAGCTGGCGCGCCAGGCGATTGAGATCCTGGAAGATTTGGGTACGCCGTGTCTTATCCATCAGCCTAAATATTCCATGTTTGAACGTGCGCCGGAGCAAGGGTTGCTGTCTGTTTTGCAGGAGAAAGGCGTCGGCTGTATTCCGTTCTCTCCGCTGGCCGGGGGCCAACTGACCGACCGTTATCTGAACGGAATTCCGGCGGATTCTCGCGCAGCCAGCGGGAGCCGCTTCCTCAATCCGGATCAAATTACGGAAGAAAAAATCAGCCAGGTGCGCGCGCTAAACGCGCTGGCTGAAGGTCGTGGTCAAAAACTCTCACAGATGGCGCTGGCGTGGGTATTGCGCCATGACGCGGTCACTACGGTGCTAATTGGTGCCAGTAAGACCGCACAAATTGAAGACGCCGTGGGTACGTTAACTAACCTTCATTTCAGCGCCGATGAGCTCAGTGCCATTGACGCGATCCTGAATCGGACAAAATAAATGCACTTTTAGCAAAACGTGCTCCCCTTGACGAATTAGGAGTTGAGGCGATTAAACGGGGCTTTACGGCCCCGTAATATTGCGTTAACAGGCCGTCTAAGGCCCCGATCGTGAAGGAGAAGAACAATGTTCAGGTCACTGATTCTTGCAGCAGTACTCTTGGCTTCAGCCCCGCTGATCGCTAATGCTGGCGAAATCACCCTGTTGCCATCAGTAAAATTACAAATTGGCGATCGTGACAATTATGGTAACTACTGGGACGGCGGTGGCTGGCGCGACCGTGATTACTGGCACCGCAACTATGAATGGCGAAAAGACCGCTGGTGGAGGCATGATAATGGCCGCCATCGTGGCTGGGATAATCGCAAAGCGTACGAGCGTGGCTACCGTGAAGGCTGGAGTGACCGGGACGATCGTCGCGGACCACACGGTCATGGACGCGGCCACGGACACGGCGGTCATCGCCACTAAATACAAAAAGGAGCCAAATGGCTCCTTTTTTCATGCATGGGCTCTTAAAGACCCAGCGCCGTCCCGATCAACAGCCATAGGTTCAACGCCACCACCAGCACCACGATAATCCACCCGATGCGTCTGACCAGCGTAGTGTTCACCAAATCGCCCATCAGGGTTTTATTGCTGGTAAAGATCAGCAGTGGAACCAACGCCAGCGCGATACCAAAGCTCAATAAAACCTGGCTCATCACCAGAATGCGCGTCGGATCCAGCCCCATCAGAATGACAATAAACGAAGGCAGCATCGTGACGGAGCGGCGCACCCACAGAGGAATGTGGAAACGCACGAATCCCTGCATGACCACCTGCCCTGCCAGCGTCCCGACGACCGTTGACGACAACCCTGCCGCCACCAGACTCAGGCCAAAAATGGTTGCCGCCGCGTGGCTCAGAAGAGGTTCCAGCGTCAGGTAAGCCTGATCGAGATCGGCAATCCCCGTGTGACCGTTAAAGTGGAACGCAGCCGCCGCCGTCGCCATCATCGCCAGATTAACGAACCCGGCGATGGTCATGGCGATCCCGACATCCCATTTGGTGGCCGAATAACGCTCCTGGCGCGAACCTTCATGGGCGTGCTGCGTCAGGGAAGAGTGAAGATAAATGACGTGCGGCATGATGGTCGCACCCAGCACACCAGCCGCCAGGAATACCGCTTCCGACGTCGGCAAGCTTGGGATAATCATTCCTTTACTGAGCTGCACCAGATTCGGTTGAGAGAAAATCAGCTCGACAATGTAAGCCGCCGCGACAAACAGCAGCAGACCGCCAATCACCAGCTCAAGAGGCTTTTGCCCGCGCCGTTGCAGCATCAAAATCAGGAAAGTGGCAATCCCGGTCAGCACGGCGCCTTGCAGGAGCGACACGCCCAGGATCAGCTTGAAGCCGATGGCCGCGCCGATAAACTCCGCCAGGTCGGTCGCCATCGCAATGATCTCTGCCTGCACCCAATAAAACCAAACCACCGGACGCGGATAGTGATCGCGAATCTGTTCTGCGAGATTTTTCCCTGTCGCAATGCCGAGCTTTGCAGACAGCACCTGAATGAGCATCGCCATGAAATTGGCCCACACCACGACCCACAGTAATTTATAGCCAAAGCTGGCCCCGGCCTGAATGTTGGTCGCAAAATTGCCCGGATCGATATAGCCGATGGCGGCAATGAACGCAGGTCCCATTAATGCAAACCTCAGCTTGCGCGCTGCTCTGCCACTGCTACCCTCTACGCGACTGTTAGTCATTTCTGCCTCTGGAAATATAGCCTTTGCTATGTTTCATGCTATCAAAATGAGAATGATTATCAAGATCATTTAAGATGTTTATAGTGATTTCTCTGATAGCAAAGAACGATAGCTGGGGCGGGTGCAATGAAACGATCTCACAGGAGATGAAATCGACAGTCATTTGTGAAGCGTAGCACACAAACGTAACTTTTCACTCATTTACATAACATAACAGAAGTGTATGGTTGATCACTATTTTTGAGACTCGTCACAGGATGTAACTATAGTGTGGTCTTGATCTCGTTTTCTTTGTGCTTGTTACATAGAATGTGCACGGAAATTAAACCTGCCTCATATTTGGAGCAAATATGGACCGCGTCCTTCATTTTGTCCTGGCACTTGTTGTCGTTACTGCACTTGCATTGCTGGTCAGCACAGACCGCAAAAACATTCGTATTCGTTATGTTGTACAGCTGCTCGTCATTGAAGTTTTACTTGCGTGGTTCTTCCTGAACTCCAACGTAGGCCTGGGCTTCGTGAAAGGCTTCTCCGAAATGTTCGAAAAACTGCTCGGATTTGCTAACGAAGGGACGAACTTTGTCTTCGGCAGCATGAACGATCAAGGCCTGGCATTCTTCTTCCTGAAAGTGCTTTGCCCAATCGTCTTTATCTCTGCGCTGATTGGTATCCTGCAGCACATCCGCGTTCTGCCGGTTGTGATTCGCGCGATCGGTTTCCTGTTATCCAAAGTGAACGGCATGGGTAAACTGGAATCTTTCAACGCAGTCAGCTCCCTGATTCTGGGTCAGTCTGAGAACTTTATCGCGTATAAAGATATCCTCGGCAAAATGTCCCGTAACCGCATGTACACCATGGCGGCTACCGCAATGTCTACTGTTTCCATGTCTATCGTGGGCGCATACATGACAATGCTGGAACCAAAATACGTGGTCGCCGCGCTGGTTCTGAACATGTTCAGCACCTTTATCGTTCTGTCGCTGATCAACCCTTACCGTGTTGACGCCAGCGAAGAAAACATTCAGATGTCTAACCTGCACGAAGGCCAGAGCTTCTTCGAAATGCTGGGTGAATACATTCTGGCAGGCTTCAAAGTGGCGATCATCGTTGCTGCGATGCTGATCGGCTTCATCGCCCTGATCGCTGCGCTGAACGCACTATTCGCTGCGGTGCTGGGTATCTCCTTCCAGGGCATCCTGGGCTACATCTTCTATCCAATTGCCTGGGTGATGGGTGTTCCTGCTCACGAAGCGCTGCAAGTGGGCAGCATCATGGCCACCAAACTGGTTTCCAACGAATTCGTTGCAATGATGGATCTGCAGAAAATTGCCAGCACGCTTTCTCCGCGCGCAGAAGGCATTCTGTCTGTGTTCCTGGTTTCCTTCGCTAACTTCTCTTCCATCGGTATCATCGCCGGTGCGATTAAAGGTCTGAACGAAGAACAAGGCAACGTGGTTTCTCGCTTCGGCCTGAAACTGGTTTACGGTTCTACTCTGGTGAGCGTACTGTCCGCGTCTATCGCTGCGCTGGTACTGTAATCCAAATAAAAAACCGGGGGTTTGCGCCCCCGGTTTTTTACGCCTGCAGTTCGTCAAGCGGCTGAGGTTTTCCCAGCAAATAACCCTGCAAATAATCCACGCCGATATCCAGTAACATCTGTCGCTGCTCAGGCGTTTCGACAAATTCCGCCACCACACACAACGATTTAGTCTTCGCCAGATTACAAATCGACTTCACGATCGTCGCATCCATGCTGTCCGTACAGATATCTTTCACGAAGCAACCATCGATTTTAATGATGTCAGCCTGCAGTCGTTTAAGCCGCTCATAGTTGGCGTATCCCGTACCAAAATCATCGATCGCAATTTTGAAACCATACTCACGCAGCTGCTGGATATTCTGAATACTGGACTCTGAATCTGAAAAAGCCTGTTCTTCAGTGACTTCAATGATGACCGCCTGAGGGACAACCGCGTAGCGTTTAAACAGTCCCACAATTTCAGCGGCCACCTCTTTTTGATTGAGCGTCATCGGCATCAGATTGACGGAGAAACGGGCTCCGCAATTCGTCGTGGGGTGATCGCGGAGCCACTTAAGCAGGTTCTCGAGTACACACAGATCGAAACGGTGGCTGAGGTTAAACTGTGCAATCAGAGGGATGAACCGATCCGGGGTAATGATTTCACCATCGCTCTCCAGACGGGTTAAAATTTCATGGTAGCCCTCACCTGCTGCGTTCTGAATTGGTTGAGCATATAAACGCACGCCTCCCTCATCAAGGGCCCGTTTTACACGGCTGAGCATTAATACCCGATCGGTTGTTTGCCCCGCGACCGTCTCAATGCTGTTGGTCAGCGCCAGCACTCTGTGCGTCACACAAGATTGCTCAGAAAGCCAGCTCAGTTGCCCCAGCGTGTGGTGAAGGTTTTCGCCATCATGCCCTTCCAGCTCTCCCCAGGACGCCCCAAATTCGATGTCCAGCCCGGTATTGTTCCAGTAGATTTTACGGCTGTTCAACCGATCGACGATGTGCTGTAAACGCTCACCGGTATCTGGCCCTGAGAGTACTAAAATCAATTCGCTGCCCGGCAGCTGGAAGAATTTTTCATTCGCCTGCAATAAAGGCTGCACCGCCGACGTGATGGCGCGCTTGCAGTGGATGCGCATCAACATGCCGTAATGGCGGCTGAGAAAGCCCAGATTCCCCATGCGCAGACAGCAGATTTTGGCATCCGGGTGCCGCAGCAAATAGTCTTCCAGCGCCCGCATATTAGCGAGGCCCGTGAGCGGGTCGGTCAATGCCCTTTCATGCCAGCCCTTCTTTAGCCATTCGCTGCGGTGGTAAATCCGCGACATGTACATCAGGCAGATGGCGAAGGAGATCAGCACCGACAGGACGAACGCCAGCGCATAGCCCGTCTGTACGCCGTTGAGGAAATTTTTGTTGTAAGACAGGAGCAGGAAAGCAGAAATCGCCCAGCTCAGAGAAACAAGGGCGTAGCTCAAGCGACTTATAGCAACCGTGAAAAGGATAAAGATTACCGGAACCAGATAGCCGGCGATAAAACTGGCCTCAATCGGGGAGCATAAAACCACTAACCCCAGCGTCAGACATATCAGCCAGCCGAATGTAAATACGGAATGTTTATGAATAAGATAGGGCTTAACGCTGCGTAACCAGAAGGTTCTGGCATAGCGCGGATTAATTATCATTCTTAACGGATAATAGAACATCATCGTAAATATCAGGCTGGCACAAATCAGGCTCTGAATATCAACAATATTATAAATCGCGGTGCCATCGCCAAAGAAGTTAGAAATTGAAAGCGGGAAATCAAAGAAATATCCAGCCAGATACATCGACAACTTTATACCCAGGGGAATGACAAATCCCAGCCAGAAAATGCGTAATCCGATCTGCCGGTTCGGCAGCCCATAGCGCCAGCGCTTACCCATCGTGAAGCCAAGGATCGCGCAGACCGCAAAGACAGAAAACGTCTGGCAAAAAAGCACAACAGCGTGCTGCAGAGGAGTGAGCTGGAAGTAATATAAATTGGTTAAGGCAAAACTCAAGACAACAGGAAGAACCGCGCGGCGACCAAACAATAACATCATTGCCAGCATCACGCTTAAGGGAAGCCAGGCTAAATAGACGTAATGGCCGTCAAGGATGGAGCGAGGGGAAATAAAACGAGAGAAAGGCACCGCCAGCAGACATAAAATGAATGCCAGCATAAATATTCGTAAATTATTTGTAAGGTGACTTTTTGCTCGCAACAAGGGGCTATTTCCCAGTCGAATCATTGGTTGAAGAAATGGTAAGTTTATTAATTGAGCGAATCAAGTTCCCGGTTTTTAAATGAATGCTTTTCTTGATTTCGATTGAGGTCAGATTGATAAACATACACGGATGGCAACAAAAAAGGCAGGAGATGATAACAAATGCATAAAAAAACCCCCGCCTTTCGGCGAGGGTCTGAATTTTGGTGGAGCTAAGCGGGATCGAACCGCTGACCTCTTGCATGCCATGCAAGCGCTCTCCCAGCTGAGCTATAGCCCCACAGTGTTTTACGTTCCAAACTCCCCTGGATAAGAATTTGGTGGAGCTAAGCGGGATCGAACCGCTGACCTCTTGCATGCCATGCAAGCGCTCTCCCAGCTGAGCTATAGCCCCAACGTAAAGCTGTCGTGTTGACGGGCGGCATAATATGAATTCCATTGCAGAGTGTCAACGGCAAAATCAACGCAGCCCTTTCAATCGTCGAAAAATCATGCAAATGAGTCACAATGCGAAGCTGCTCGCAGCCAGTAGTTAAACCTGTCACATTTTCGCATAAAAGGGTGCTATAACATGAACCACTCATTAACCCTACTGATATTCAGGTAATTGCATGATCAAGGAACGAATGACGCCAGAGGAGTTGTCGCGACTCACTGGCTATAGCCGACAGACCATCAATAAATGGGTACGCAAGGAGGGTTGGAAAACATCTCCAAGACCAGGTGTTCAGGGTGGTAAGGCGCGCCTGGTTCACGTTAACGAAAAAGTGCGAGAGTTTATCCGCAGCGCATCCAGGATGACGGATGAACCTCAGCTCATTGAAAGCACAGCCAATAATAGCTCACTTAACGCTCTGCTGCTGACACTGGCCAATGAAATGACCCCAGACGAGCAAAAACAGCTGACGACTTTATTACTGCGGGAAGGGATTACCGGATTGTTACAACGTTTAGGGATACGCGAACAGAGCTGATATGAAAAAATTACGGAGCAAAATGACCACGGAAGAGTTGTCCGATAGCCTTGGCGTCGCCAAACAAACGATTAACCGCTGGGTGCGTAAGCAAGGGTGGAAAACCGAAAGTCTACATGGTGTAAAAGGCGGACGAGCACGATTGATCCATATCGACGCCCGCGTACGCGAACACATTATGAATATCCCTGCGATTCGTAACCGACAGGCTATTTATCAGCTTGCAGAAACGTCCGCCGAATATGAGGGGGCGAACACCACCAGCTTGTTACGCCAGGTGACCGGCGCACTGGAAAGTATGACGCTCATTGAGCAAGAAAAACTTGCCGTGCTGCTGGCCCGCGAAGGTATTCAGGGCTTCCTCGCCCGCCTCGGTATTGCTGAAGAACAGGCATAAAAAAACGGCAGGATAGCCTGCCGTTTTTGCTCTTCGTCTGCCCGACGTATTTACTGTTGGCTTTCGCGCTCAGTAATAAAATCCAGAGCTTTGTTAATGCGCGCAACGCTGCGCGTTTTGCCAATTGCATGAACGGTGACATCAAGTCCTGGGGATTGCCCAGCACCAGTCACGGCAACACGCAGTGGCATACCAACTTTCCCCATACCGACTTCCAGTTCGTCTGCCGTGGCCTGAATCGCGTTGTGAACATTTTCCGCAGTCCAGTCAGTCAGTGCAGACAGTTTATCACGCACGACTTCGAGCGGCTGACGAGCAACCGGACGCAGGTGTTTTTTCGCTGCGTCAGGATCAAACGCCTCGAACTCTTCGTAGAAATAACGGCAGCTTTCCGCAATCTCTTTAAGCGTTTTGCAGCGTTCACCCAGCAGTTTCACCAGATCCGCCAGCTCTGGGCCAGTGCGGGTATCAATGTTCGCCTGCTCAATGTGCCATTGCAGGTAGGTTGCAACGTATTCCGGCGGCATGGTGTTGATGTAGTGATGGTTCAACCACAGCAGTTTATCGGTGTTAAATGCACTGGCGGATTTGCTCACTGCATTCAGGGAGAACAGTTTGATCATCTCTTCGCGGCTGAAGATCTCCTGGTCACCGCTGGACCAGCCCAGACGGACTAAATAGTTCAGCAACGCTTCCGGCAGATAACCGTCATCGCGGTATTGCATCACGCTGACAGCGCCGTGACGTTTGGACAGTTTTTTACCGTCATCGCCATTAATCATCGATACGTGCGCATAAATTGGCACCGGCGCATTCAGCGCTTTCAGGATATTAATCTGACGTGGTGTGTTGTTGATATGATCTTCACCGCGAATAACATGGGTGATTTCCATGTCCCAGTCATCAACCACTACGCAGAAGTTGTAGGTCGGTGAACCGTCAGTACGACGAATGATCAGATCGTCCAGTTCCTGGTTGCTGAACTCAATCGGGCCACGGATCTGGTCGTCAAAGATAACAGAACCTTCCTGCGGGTTAGCGAAACGCACAACGCAGGGTTCGTCATCGGCATGGTGCTCGTGGCTGTGGCGGCAGCGGCCATCGTAACGAGGCTTATCACCGTTCGCCATTTGCTCTTCACGCAGAGCTTCCAGACGCTCTTTGGAGCAGTAGCATTTATACGCGGTACCCGCGACCAGCATGTCGTCGATAACGGCGTTGTAACGGTCAAAACGTTTAGTCTGGAAGTACGGGCCTTCATCCCACTCCAGATTCAGCCAGTTCATCCCATCCATAATGGCTTCGATTGCTTCCGGTGTGGAACGTTCGAGATCGGTGTCTTCAATACGCAGCACGAACTCACCGTCGTGGTTACGTGCAAAAAGCCAGGAATAGAGAGCAGTACGTGCACCACCGACGTGCAGATAGCCTGTCGGGCTGGGCGCGAAGCGAGTTTTGATTTTCATGAAATGGCCTTACGTTATAAAGATGCCGACGACCGGCAAATGCTGGGATAAAAACAATGGGCAATATTCTATCACTGTGGGCCGATTCCTCAATGATGTTGCCTTATTGACGTGCAGGTTTACTAAATTTGTTTAGAAATCATGCTGCGCGGGCCATTTTGTGATCCGTTTGTTTAATTTTACGACGAACAAACAAAATCTTTAGAAAAGGCGTTGACTCATTTTCAACTCTCCCTATAATGCGACTCCACACAGCGGGGGTGATTAGCTCAGTTGGTAGAGCACCTCCTTTACACGGAGGGGGTCGGCGGTTCGAGCCCGTCATCACCCACCATTCATTTGTGAGTGATACCGCAGTGTAGCAAGAGATAAGATTTGGGTGATTAGCTCAGTTGGTAGAGCACCTCCTTTACACGGAGGGGGTCGGCGGTTCGAGCCCGTCATCACCCACCATTATCTTCTCTTGTAATAGCAGTACCGAAGTTTGGGTGATTAGCTCAGTTGGTAGAGCACCTCCTTTACACGGAGGGGGTCGGCGGTTCGAGCCCGTCATCACCCACCATTCGGGGCGTTAGCTCAGTTGGTAGAGCAGTTGACTTTTAATCAATTGGTCGCAGGTTCGAATCCTGCACGCCCCACCAATGTAAAAAAGCGCCCTAAAGGCGCTTTTTTGCTATCTGCGATTCCCGAATTTTCTCCCTCCCAGATCTGGCAGGTTCTCTCAAGCTACTACCCTTTATGCCGATAATGCTGTTTTATGGGAAAAGGAATTAACATGACGACTATTCAGGCATCAGCACCTTCCATTCAAACTCGCAGTAGCGGCGAAAGTAGCTCTGGTGGAAACGACATTGCCTCTCAAATAAGCCGGCTTACTGTGCAAATAACCAAAGTCACAGCGCAGCTTAAAGATGTCGCAAGCGGAAGCGGTACAGCGGAAGAGAAACAAAAACAACAGGAACTTCTTCAGTCCCAGTTGGCCATGCTGCAGGCGCAGCTAGCCCAGTTGCAGCATCAGCAGGCCGAAGAAGCACAAGAAAAGCAGGAAAATAGTCAGGGCAAAATGGAAGGCGTTAACTCACCTTCCGCCGATCACCAGATTGATATCTACATCTAATCCTCTGGTGCATTAAATAACGGATCGCGTATGCGGGCCTCCATTAACCGCTGTGCCTGCATACGTACTACCTCCCAAAGCGCATGAGCCGCACCAGAAAGCGAGCGATTTTTACGCCGCGCCAGCATCAGTTTACGTTCAATACATGGCGTGAAACGCCTGACAACAAGCCGACTCCCTTGCGGCAACGGCAGCGCCAGCGCGGGTAACACGCTGATGCCAATCCCGGCCTCCACCATTGGGAAAAGCGTCGCGGGATGTCCAATCTCCTGCACAATTGTCGCGTTCACTCTCTGCTGAGCAAGTGCCACATCTATCAGCGGTCGGCTTCCCGATGCATAATCCTGTAATACCAGATTTGCGCCCTGCAACGACTGCCATGTCACCTGAGGCATCGATGCAAGAGGATCGTCTTCGCGGCACAAGAGTAAAAATGGTTCTGACAGCACGACTTCACATTCGAGATCTGTCACTGGACCGGGATCGATAACAATGCCGAAATCAACGTCACCTTGCCTGATACTCTCCAGAACCCACTGCTGCGGCCTGTCGTGCAGTACAAAATCAATATCGGGATAGCGGCGATTACTTTCGGCAATGCATTGCGGAATCAAATGTGCAGAAATCGTCTGACTGGCCGCAACGCGGACTGTCCCGGAAAGCTGCTTCCCCACCCTGCCCACATCACGCAGCGTACTGTTGAGTTCATCCAGCAGGCGCTCCAGACGCGCAGCCAGCTGCTGCCCCGCCTCGGTGAGTACCACTTCACGCGTGGTACGATCCAACAGGCGCACGCCGGTCTGTAATTCCAGTTCTTTTACGCTATGACTCACTGCCGACTGGCTCAGTCCGATCATCTCCCCGGCACGGCTAAAGCTGCGGGCCTGGGCGACGGTGACAAAAACACGAAGCTGACGAAGGGAATAATTCATCTTTTTTATTCATGAATGGATGCAATAAATCGATTTTATTTCTCAAACGGAACAAAGCACAATAGCGAAATCTGATTTCAGGAGCGTTTATGAAACTGTTTCGTGTTCTCGATCCCTTTACCCTTACGCTGATTGCCGTTGTCCTGCTGGCCTCTTTCTTCCCGGCGCGCGGTAGTTTTGTTCCGTTTATCGAAGGGCTGACGACGGCAGCTATTGCCCTGCTGTTCTTCATGCACGGGGCAAAGCTGTCTCGTGAAGCGATCATCGCCGGGGGCAGCCACTGGCGACTTCACCTGTGGGTAATGTGCAGCACCTTCATTCTGTTCCCGATCCTCGGCGTGCTCTTCGCCTGGTGGGCACCAGTGAATGTCGATCCGGCGCTGTATACCGGCTTCCTGTATCTGTGCATTTTGCCCGCGACCGTCCAGTCGGCCATCGCGTTTACGTCACTGGCAGGCGGCAACGTTGCGGCAGCAGTCTGCTCGGCATCAGCCTCAAGCCTGTTGGGGATTTTTGTCTCGCCGCTGTTGGTTGGCCTACTGATGAATATGCATGGCGCAGAAGGTAACCTTGAGCAAGTTGGTAAAATCTGCCTGCAACTGTTGCTGCCGTTCGTGCTTGGGCATCTTTCTCGTCCGTGGACCGGGGATTTCGTCGCGCGAAACAAAAAGTGGATTGGCAAAACCGACCAGACCTCGATTCTGTTAGTGGTTTACTCCGCCTTTGGCGAAGCCGTAGTGAATGGGATCTGGCACAAGGTCGGGATTGGTTCGCTGCTGTTTATCGCGCTGGTGAGCATCGTGTTACTGGCGATTGTGATCGCAGTGAATACTTTTGCCGCCCGTAAATTTGGCTTCAATAAAGCGGATGAAATCACCATTGTGTTCTGCGGCTCGAAAAAGAGTCTCGCCAACGGTATCCCGATGGCCAATATTCTCTTCCCGACGTCGGTGATTGGCATGATGGTGCTGCCGCTGATGATCTTCCACCAGATTCAGCTGATGGTCTGTGCGGTGATGGCGCGTCGTTACAAGCGCGAGACAGAGAAGCTGGCGCAGGAAGAGACCCGCGCCGCGAAAGCTTAAGGACGCTTGAGGGGCTGAACCAGATGGCTCAGCCCTTCGCTTTTAATGAGCAGTGTGATAGCCATCAGCTCGCCGAGTCGCCCGGCAGGGAATTGATCCTTACGCGCAAACCACAGAAAATACTCTTCCGGCACGTCAATCAATCGACGTCCCTTGTATTTTCCGAATGGCATTTCGGTATTGGCAATCTCGATGAGCTGTTCTTTCTCCACGTTACTCTCCCAATAGCCTAATCATTTCGGCTTCGTCGATAACTTCAATGCCCAGCTCCTGCGCTTTCGCCAGTTTCGAGCCTGCCGCTTCACCGGCAATCACCAGATCGGTTTTCTTCGATACACTGCCCGCCACTTTTGCACCCAGCGCCACCAGTCGCGCTTTGGCGTCGTCACGGGACAACTGACTCAGGCTGCCGGTGAGTACCACGGTTTTGCCCGCAAACGGGCTGTCGATCTCTTCGACGTTGACGACAACCGGTGCGGGCCAGTGAATACCCTCTTCCAGCAATTTACCGATCACTTCGCGGTTGCTCTCTTCCGCAAAGAAGTTAAAGACGTGAGTGGCAACGACGATACCGACGTCCGGCACTTTTTGCAGATCGTCAATCGAGGCCTTTTCGAGCAGCTCAAGCGTACCGAAATGAGCAGCCAGTCCGGCAGCGGTCGCCTCGCCGACTTCACGAATACCCAGAGCATACAAGAACCGTGCGAAGGTCGTTTCTTTGGCTTTCTCCAGCGCATTCACCACGTTTTGCGCGGATTTTGGCCCCATGCGATCCAGTCCTGTCAGCTTTCCAGCCGTCAAGTGGAACAGATCAGCAGGCGTGTGGACATACTCTTTCTCGACCAGTTGATCGATAATTTTATCGCCCATCCCGTCGACATCCATCGCCCGACGGGAGACGAAGTGTTTGAGCGCTTCTTTGCGCTGAGCCCCGCAGATTAACCCGCCAGTGCAGCGCGTCACGACCTCGCCCTCTACGCGCTCAACGTCAGAACCACATACAGGACAGTGGGTCGGAAATTCAATGGCACGGGTGTCATCAGGGCGTTCAGATTCGACAACGTTCACCACCTGGGGGATCACATCACCCGCGCGACGAATAACGACTTTATCGCCAATCCGCAGGCCCAGACGTGCAATTTCATCAGCGTTATGCAGAGTCGCATTGCTGACCAAAACACCCGCGACCTGAACAGGTTCCAGACGTGCGACCGGGGTAATCGCCCCGGTACGGCCTACCTGAAATTCCACGTCGCGCACGAAGGTCATCTGTTCCTGAGCGGGGAATTTAAAGGCCACCGCCCAACGCGGTGCACGGGCCACAAAACCTAACTGTTCCTGAAGCGCCAGCGAGTTCACTTTGATGACCACGCCATCGATATCAAACCCGAGTGACGGACGGTCCGCTTCGACCTGATGATAAAATGCCAGCACCGCTTCCGGTGAGTCGCAAAGTTTCACCCGATTACTGACCGGCAGTCCCCACTCTTTAAATTGCAGCAGGCGACCCAGATGGGTATCAGGCAGTTCTCCGCCCTCAAGAATACCCACGCCGTAGCAGAAGAACGTCAGTGGGCGCTTCGCCGTTATCCGTGGATCAAGCTGACGCAGAGATCCTGCCGCAGCATTACGCGGGTTAGCAAACAGCTTCCCACCGGTGCGACGCGCTTCATCGTTAATCTTTTCAAAGCCAGCCTGCGGGAGGAACACTTCACCGCGCACTTCGAGGCGTGCGGGAATGTTCTCGCCGCGCAGCTTAAGTGGTATTGCGCGGATGGTCCGCACGTTGGTGGTGATGTCTTCACCGGTTGTGCCATCGCCGCGCGTGGCGGCGCGCACCAGCACGCCGTTTTCATACAAGATGCTCACCGCCAGACCATCGAGCTTCAGCTCGCAGCACCACGTCAGCACTTCAGCGCTTTTCAGTCGGTCCTGGACACGCTTGTTAAACGCGAGAAAACTGTCTTCGTCGAAAACGTTATCCAGTGACAGCATCGGCACTTCATGACGCACCTGACTGAAAGAGGCCAGCGGAGCCGCACCCACGCGCTGCGTCGGTGAGTCCGGGGTGATGAGATCGGGGTGTTGTGTTTCTAGCTCGCGCAGTTCGCGCATCAGACGGTCATACTCCGCATCCGGAATCTCCGGTGCGTCCATCACGTGATACAAATATTCATGATGGCGAAGTGTGGTTCGTAGCTGTGTGAGTTGTTGTTCGATTGAGTCCATATCGCACCATCAATGAGAAAAACCCCCGACAGGCGGGGGTTGAGGAGGAGTGGAAGAGAACGCAGCGTTTACGCGTTAGCTTCCTTTACTTCGCGGATGCGATCCTGATACTCGCGCAGTTTCTGCGGCGTCATCATGCGACGCTGATCGTCGAGTACCACACCACCGACTTCATCGGCGATATGCTGGGCGGATTGCAGCATCAGCTTAAAGTTTTGCAGTTCATCGCCGTAAGACGGCACCTGCATAAAGATAGTGATACCAGGCGTGGTGAAATCACCGCTCATTTCCGGGTCGAAAGTCCCCGGATTGACCATATTGGCCAGGCTAAACAGCGCGGGGCCGCTGCCGTCCGGGCTCAGATGGCGGTGGAAAATGTTCATGTCGCCAAACTTGAAACCCGCCTGCTGGATGCTGTTAAGCAACACTTCACCGTTGAGCTGAGTGCCATGATGAGCAGCGACGTTCATGATGATCACCGTTTCTTTCCGCTGCGGCTTTTCAGTCACTGGCGCTTCTTCAACAACCGGCTCCGGTTCAAAGACCGGCTCAGGCTGCGGGGCTGGCTGCGTGTGAACAGGCTGCGGCGGTGTTTCTGGCGGCAGTGGCTGAACAGGACGCGGCGCTTGCGGCGCGGGCTGTGGCACAGGTTGCTGTTGCACAGGCGGCTGCTGTGGCTGGCGCACCGGCTCTTCAACCGGCTGCGGAGCAACAGGCTGGCGCGGCTGTGCAGACGCGTAAGGCGGCTGGTACTGGTGCTGTGGAGGCTGACGAGGCGCTTCATGCTCCCCATGACCTGCAGCAGGCGCAGTTGTATTGACCCGATGAACGCGGACTTCACCCACGCCTTCGTCGTCGGTATCTTCGATGTCGTCATCACCGTCATCGTCGTTACGACTGGACTTCATGCGCTTCAGTGGGCGATCGCGAAACATCGAGGAGCGTTCTTTACGGCTGGTCCAGAAACCATGTACCAGTAAAGCGAGTATGGCGATCGCGCCAACAATGATTAATATCAGACGCAAATCCTGCATCATTATATTCTCTGTTGTTCTAACACCTTGCCACCACGGCAAACATTTACTCACTAAGAGTATTTGCCGATTACGTCAAGTGCAAGTGTGTGCAGAGCATTCAAAGCATAAAGATGAACGAAATCGTGCTTTTTGCTGTTTTTTCGAACATTTCCGAACTGGTCATTGGTCCATAACTCGATAATATAGGCGTGCAATTCCACTGGTTGTGAAAAAAGGAGTACAGCCTGGTTATGGTTTCAACATCAACAACGACTCCGCGCAGCGGTATCTGGTACTTTTCTCAGGGATGGAAACTGGTCTCCCTGCCAGGCATTCGCCGTTTTGTGATCCTGCCCCTGCTGATCAACATTCTGCTGATGGGTGGTGCTTTCTGGTGGCTGTTTACGCAACTCGAAGGCTGGGTACCGGCCATCATGAGCCACGTCCCCGACTGGCTGCAATGGCTGAGCTATTTGCTGTGGCCGATTGTGGTCATCTCCGTCCTGTTAGTTTTTGGCTATTTCTTCTCAACGATAGCCAACTGGATCGCCGCCCCGTTTAATGGGCTGTTGGCAGAACAACTCGAAGCACGACTGACGGGGGCCACACCGCCTGATACCGGCGTACTCGGCATAATGAAAGATGTGCCGCGCATCATGAAGCGCGAATGGCAAAAGTTTGCATGGTACCTGCCACGCGCGATTGTCCTGCTGATCCTCTATTTTATCCCCGGCATTGGCCAGACCGTTGCGCCGGTGCTGTGGTTCCTGTTTAGCGCCTGGATGCTGGCGATTCAGTATTGCGACTATCCATTCGACAACCATAAAGTGCCGTTTAAAGAGATGCGCACGGCGCTGCGCTCGCAAAAGGTCATCAATATGCAGTTTGGTGCCCTGACCAGCCTGTTCACAATGATCCCTTTCCTTAACCTGTTCATCATGCCGGTCGCCGTCTGCGGTGCGACCGCGATGTGGGTAGATTGCTACCGTGCTAAGCACGCGTTATGGAAGTAATGCAAAACTGTGTAAATGGGTGCGGCTTATGCCCTCCTTATTCCATACTGATAGCCATTATTTCCTTGCAGCATATAGATATGCGATTTCCTTACTTCCGCATACTTATCCAACGGGTATGCTGGGACGGTATCCCAATTTCATACAGTTAAGGACAGGCCATGAGTAAGATTTACGAAGACAACTCGCTGACTATCGGTCATACGCCACTGGTTCGACTGAACCGTATCGGTAATGGACGCATTCTGGCGAAGGTAGAATCACGTAACCCGAGCTTCAGCGTAAAATGCCGTATCGGTGCAAACATGATTTGGGATGCCGAAAAACGTGGCGTTCTGAAGCCTGGCGTTGAACTGGTTGAACCGACCAGCGGCAACACCGGTATCGCTCTGGCCTACGTTGCCGCTGCGCGTGGCTACAAATTAACGCTGACGATGCCAGAAACCATGAGCATTGAGCGTCGCAAGCTGCTGAAAGCACTGGGCGCGAATCTGGTTCTGACCGAAGGCGCGAAAGGCATGAAAGGTGCCATTCAGAAAGCAGAAGAAATTGTCGCCAGCGACCCGGCCAAATACCTGCTGCTGCAGCAGTTCAGCAACCCGGCAAACCCGGAAATCCACGAAAAAACCACCGGCCCTGAAATCTGGGAAGATACGGATGGCCAGGTTGACGTGTTTATCTCCGGCGTCGGCACTGGCGGGACGCTGACCGGCGTGAGCCGCTATATTAAAGGCACGAAAGGCAAAAAGGATCTCATCACCGTTGCCGTTGAGCCAACCGACTCCCCTGTCATCGCCCAGGCGCTGGCTGGCGAAGAGATAAAACCAGGCCCGCACAAAATTCAGGGCATCGGCGCAGGCTTTATTCCGGGCAACCTCGATCTCAAGCTGATTGATAAAGTGGTCGCCATTACCAATGAAGAAGCCATCTCTACGGCGCGTCGTCTGATGGACGAAGAAGGTATTCTGGCCGGTATCTCTTCCGGTGCAGCAGTGGCTGCTGCGCTTAAGCTTCAGGAAGATGAAACCTTTACCAATAAGAATATTGTGGTTATCCTACCGTCCTCGGGTGAGCGTTATTTAAGCACTGCACTGTTTGCCGATCTGTTCACGGAAAAAGAACTGCAACAGTAATGCCAGCATGTTAAGAACGCGTAAAAAAGCACCCAAAAGGGTGCTTTTTTGTGGCCTGCATCAAACTTTTACTCCTCCTGGCATTGATTCACCCCGTCGGGTCTGGTATTTAACCTGACAATTATTTTGAAGCGCGAAATTAATCAATGTCGGAAATAGCGAAGCTGAATCGATTTTATGATTTGGTTCAAGTCTTGCTTTCACTGCATAATGTTTAATGACGAGCGAAACGTCAGCGCTAACAAGACAGGCTAAAGTTAAGCCGCCAGGCTAGACTTTAGTTCCACAACACTAAACCTATAAGTTGGGGAAATACAATGTTCCAGCAAGAAGTTACCATTACTGCTCCAAACGGTCTGCACACCCGCCCTGCTGCTCAGTTTGTTAAAGAAGCAAAAGGCTTCACTTCTGAGATCACTGTGACCTCCAACGGCAAAAGCGCTAGCGCAAAAAGCCTGTTTAAGCTGCAAACTCTGGGCCTGACTCAGGGTACCGTTGTCACCATCTCTGCGGAAGGTGAAGACGAGCAGAAAGCAGTTGAGCATCTGGTTAAACTGATGGCTGAGCTCGAGTAAGTTCCGGGTTCTTTTTAATATCAGTCACAAGTAAGGTAGGGTTATGATTTCAGGCATTTTAGCATCCCCGGGTATCGCTTTCGGCAAAGCACTTCTGCTGAAAGAAGACGAGATCGTCATCGACCGGAAAAAAATTTCTGCCGACAAGGTTGATCAGGAAGTTGAGCGTTTTCTGAGCGGTCGTGCCAAGGCATCAGCGCAGCTGGAAGCGATCAAAACTAAAGCTGGCGAAACTTTCGGTGAAGAAAAAGAAGCCATCTTCGAAGGGCACATCATGCTGCTCGAAGATGAGGAGCTGGAGCAGGAAATCATAGCCCTGATTAAAGATAAGGGCATGACGGCCGACGCGGCTGCACATGAAATTATCGAAGGCCAGGCTACTGCCCTCGAAGAACTGGATGATGAATACCTGAAAGAACGTGCGGCTGACGTACGTGATATCGGTAAGCGCCTGCTGCGCAACATCCTGGGTCTGGCGATTATCGACCTCAGCTCTATCCAGGACGAAGTTATCTTGGTTGCCGCTGACCTGACGCCGTCTGAAACCGCACAGCTGAACCTCAAAAAGGTGCTGGGTTTCATCACCGACGCCGGTGGCCGTACTTCCCACACCTCAATCATGGCGCGTTCTCTGGAATTGCCAGCCATCGTGGGTACCGGTAGCGTCACCTCTCAGGTGAAAAACGACGACTATCTGATTCTGGATGCCGTAAACAATCTGGTTTACGTCAACCCAACCAACGAAGAAATCGAACAACTGCGTGCCGTTCAGGAGCAAGTCGCTTCTGAAAAAGCGGAACTGGCCAAACTGAAAGATCTGCCAGCCATTACGCTGGACGGTCATCAGGTGGAAGTTTGCGCGAACATCGGTACCGTCCGTGACGTTGACGGCGCTGAGCGCAACGGCGCGGAAGGTGTTGGTCTGTATCGTACTGAGTTCCTGTTCATGGACCGTGACTCACTGCCAACTGAAGATGAGCAGTTTGCGGCGTACAAAGCGGTTGCTGAAGCCTGTGGCTCACAAGCGGTTATCGTACGTACTATGGATATCGGTGGCGACAAAGAGCTGCCGTACATGAACTTCCCGAAAGAAGAAAACCCATTCCTGGGCTGGCGTGCAGTGCGTATCGCGATGGATCGTAAAGAGATCCTGTACGCGCAGGTACGTGCAATCCTGCGTGCTTCTGTATTCGGTAAATTGCGCATCATGTTCCCAATGATCATCTCTGTTGAAGAAGTGCGTGCACTGAAAGCTGAGATCGAAATCATGAAGGCGCAGCTGCGTGAAGAAGGTAAAGCCTTTGATGAAACTATCGAAGTGGGCGTGATGGTGGAAACACCAGCGGCAGCAACGATTGCTCGTCATTTGGCCAAAGAAGTCGACTTCTTTAGTATTGGCACCAATGATTTAACGCAGTACACCCTGGCAGTTGACCGTGGTAATGATATGATTTCACATCTCTACCAACCAATGTCACCGTCCGTACTCACGCTAATCAAGCAAGTTATTGATGCTTCTCATGCTGAAGGTAAATGGACAGGCATGTGTGGTGAGCTTGCAGGCGACGAACGTGCTACACTTCTGTTGCTGGGTATGGGTCTGGACGAATTCTCTATGAGCGCCATTTCCATCCCGCGCATTAAGAAGATTATCCGTAACACGAACTTCGAAGATGCGAAGGTGTTAGCAGAGCAGGCTCTTGCTCAACCGACAACGGACGAGTTAATGACGCTGGTTAACAAGTTCATTGAAGAAAAAACAATCTGCTAATCCACGAGATGCGGCCCAAATTACTGCTTAGGAGAAGATCATGGGTTTGTTCGATAAACTGAAATCTCTGGTTTCTGATGATAAGAAAGACACCGGAACTATTGAGATTATTGCTCCGCTGTCTGGCGAAATCGTCAATATCGAAGACGTGCCGGATGTAGTATTTGCCGAAAAAATCGTTGGTGATGGTATTGCTATCAAACCAACTGGTAACAAAATGGTTGCGCCAGTTGACGGCACCATCGGTAAAATTTTTGAAACCAACCATGCGTTCTCTATCGAATCTGATAGCGGTATCGAACTGTTCGTACACTTCGGTATCGACACCGTTGAGCTGAAAGGCGAAGGCTTCAAGCGTATCGCTGAAGAAGGCCAGCGTGTGAAAGTCGGCGACCCGGTGATCGAATTCGATCTGGCGCTGCTGGAAGAGAAAGCCAAGTCTACCCTGACTCCGGTTGTTATCTCCAACATGGACGAAATCAAAGAACTGATCAAACTGTCTGGCAGCGTGACCGTGGGCGAAACCCCGGTGATCCGCATCAAGAAGTAATTCTTGCCGCACAGAAAAATGGCGCCTTCGGGCGCCATTTTTGTTTATGCGGGGAGGATTAGCTCGTCAAAGCCCTTTTCCTGGGTGTACTTCATCACCTCAGTGACCCGATCGCCTGCACAGCGGATTGCATCGGCCACGTCCTTGCCCTGCACAATGCCGCTTACCAGCTCGGAACAGAACAGATCGCCGGTTCCTTTCAGGTCAGTCGCAACACGCGGATGATCCGTTACCGTCACAGCGTCTTTCGTCACCAGAACCACGTGAATGTTCTCCGGGTCAGACTCCACCGGCGCGCTAGTAATCGCTACCCATTTCAGCGTGTCGGACAGCAAACTTTTTGCCGCAGCCACAGCGCTCTCCGGGGTGCGGCACGGTTGACCGCTTAGCACTTCCAGCTCAAAAACATTCGGCGTAATTCCCTGCGCCAGCGGCAGTAAATGCTGGCGATAGGCTTCAGGAATTTCAGGCTTCACGTAGATACCGCTGTCGATATCGCCAATCACCGGGTCGACCAGTACCAGCAAATCCGGGTGTTTTGCTTTGATCGCGACAAGCCACTGGGCCAGGATTTTAATCTGGCTGGCGCTGCCCATATAGCCGGTGGTCACCGCTTTAAGCTCGCGCAACACATCGCGTTCTTCCAGCGCTTGCAGGTAGCCGCTGAACCAGTCGTCGGGGATCACGCCGCCGTAAAACGTGTCGTAATGCGGGGTATTGCTGAACAGCACCGTTGGAACTGCCGTAACGGTCAACTGATGTTGTCTGATATTCGGCACCGCAATGCTGTTGCCCACGCTGCCGTAAACCACCTGCGACTGCACAGCCACGATATCCGTCTGCTGCGCACGGGTTTTATCCCGAAATAAAATCATCTCCATGACGCTTAAATCCCCGCCCCCTGCGAATAACTCTCTTCACCAAAGACCCCGGTAGATAGATAGCGATCGCCGCGATCGCAGATAATTGCGACCACCACCGCGCCCGGATTCGCCTGCGCCACGCGCAACGCTCCAGCTACCGCGCCACCCGAACTGACGCCACAGAAAATGCCTTCACGCACCGCCAGTTCACGCATGGTATTTTCCGCCTCACGCTGATGAATATCCAGCACCTGGTCCACAAGCTGGGCATTAAAAATCCCTGGCATGTATTCCGCAGGCCAGCGCCGAATACCCGGAATGCTGCTCCCCTCTTCCGGTTGCAGGCCAACAATCGTCACCTTGCTTTGCTGTTCGCGCAAAAAACGCGACACGCCAGTAATGGTTCCGGTAGTCCCCATGCTGGAGACGAAATGGCTGATGCGTCCGTCAGTTTGACGCCAGATTTCCGGGCCGGTGGTGGTGTAGTGCGCGTAAGGGTTATCGGGATTATTGAACTGATCCAGCAGTTTTCCTTCGCCGCGCTGGGCCATGTCGAGTGCCAGATCGCGCGCGCCTTCCATCCCTTGCTCTTTGGTCACGAGAATCAGTTCCGCACCGTAAGCACGCATCGCAGCACGACGCTCCTGGCTCATGTTGTCCGGCATCAGCAGCTTCATGCGATAGCCTTTCAGCGCCGCAATCATCGCCAGCGCAATGCCGGTGTTGCCGCTGGTCGCTTCAATCAGCACTTCGCCGGGTTTGATTTCCCCACGCTTTTCCGCCTCTACAATCATCGACAGCGCCGCCCTGTCTTTAACAGAACCCGCAGGATTATTGCCTTCCAGTTTGACCCAAATTTCGCTGCCGTTACCGGGATGCATACGTTGCAGTTTGACCAGAGGGGTGTTGCCGATGGTGTGTTCTAATGTGTTCACGAATTCTGTCCAATAAAAAGCCCGGTGGCGCTTTCGCTTACCGGGCCTACAGGGATCGTTTTGTAGGCCGGGTAAGCGCAGCGCCACCCGGCAAATACCACGTCTAATTAACCTATCAGGCCGACTCCGCCAGAGCAAGACTCTCGCGCGACTCGATACGCTCGTTGCCGTAATAGATTCGGGCATGCTGCAAGCCGACAAACAGGCGATCGCCGCGTGACGGAGCCTCTTCATCACGCATCACCACCGTCAACGGCTCGGTATACCAGCCCAACGGTTGTACCACCAGATGGGTGTAGTGACCTTTAGGGCTCGCTTCCAGTACTTGTACCGGCAGCGGGGAATCGAGGCTGGTGCGGCGGCTAACGTCCACTTCCCACGGACGCAGGAACAGATCGACCGGTCCCTGATGGGCAGGCGTGTAGCCCAGCGGCCAGCGGTGCGCACCGACATGGAACTGTCCGCCGCGAATATTGCCCTGCATGCGGTTAACTTCGCCCATAAACTCCAGCACGAAGCGGGTCGCTGGCTCGCGCCACAGCTGTTCAGGCTCATCAACCTGTTCGATATTCCCCTGGCTCATCACTACCACGCGATCGGCGACTTCCATCGCCTCTTCCTGATCGTGGGTCACGAAGACGCTGGTGAATTTCAGCTCTTCATGTAGCTGACGCAGCCAGCGCCTAAGCTCTTTACGCACCTGGGCGTCCAGCGCACCAAAAGGTTCGTCGAGCAGCAGAATTTGCGGCTCAACCGCCAGGGCACGGGCGAGCGCCACACGCTGTTTCTGCCCACCGGAAAGCTGCGCCGGGTAGCGATCAGCGAGATGGGCCAGCTGCACCATTTCCAGCAGTTTGGTCACTTTCGCTTTGATGGTCGCGGCATTTGGGCGCTCGCGGCGCGGCAATACGGTCAGGCCAAAGGCGATGTTATCGAACACCGTCATATGGCGGAACAGGGCGTAATGCTGGAACACAAAACCGACTTTACGATCGCGGGCATGCAGGCGGCTGACATCGGTTCCGTGGAAACGAATGTGCCCGCTGGTCTGATGCTCAAGACCGGCAATAATACGCAACAGCGTGGTTTTTCCGGAGCCGGATGGCCCAAGCAGCGCCACCATCTGTCCGGAAGGGATATCCAGCGAGATATCGTTCAGCACCTGGGTGCGACCAAAAGACTTCTTAATATTGGCAATCTCAATGCTCATGATTTCCCTCCTGCTGCAGGCGTTTTTCCTGATTCTCTAAACGCCACTGCACCACACTCTTTAAAAACAAGGTCAAAATAGCCATCAGCGTCAGCAGGGCTGCGGCGGTAAAGGAACCGACGGTGTTATAGTCCTGCTCCAGCAATTCAATCTGTAACGGTAGCGACAGGGTTTCGCCGCGAATCGATCCGGAAACCACCGACACCGCGCCAAACTCACCGATCGCGCGGGCGTTGGTCAGCACCACGCCGTACAGCAGTGCCCAGCGAATGTTCGGCAGCGTCACACGCTTAAACATCTGCCAGCCGGATGCGCCCAGCAGGATCGCCGCTTCGTCTTCATGGCTGCCCTGGCTCAACATCACCGGCACCAGCTCACGCACCACAAACGGACAGGTCACGAATACCGTCACCAGCACCATGCCCGGCCAGGCGAACATAATTTGCAGGTTGTGCTCGTCGAGCCAGCCGCCGAGCGGCCCGTTGGAGCCGTAAAACAGCAGATAAATCAGACCGGCAACCACCGGCGAGACGGCAAACGGAATATCCAGCAGGGTCAGCAACAGCTGACGGCCCGGAAAGTCAAAGCGCGTCACCAGCCACGCCAACAAAATCCCGAACACCAGATTCACCGGCACGGAAATCAGGGCGATCATCACCGTCAGCCAAATCGCGTGCAGCATGTCCGGGTCGGCCAGGTTTTGCAGCGCGGGCATAATCCCCTTGCTGAACGCCTGCACGAAGATGTAAACCATCGGCACCACGAGAATAAAGGCGGATACCAGTATTCCGGTGCCAATCAGAAACCATTTTCCCCAGTTGATGCGGGGGGCATCGTAGCGCTTCAATTGAGTAACTTCCGCCATCAGTGACCTACCACACGCCGACCAAAGCGACTTTGCAGAGTGTTAATCGAGAACAGCAGCAGCAGTGACGCGGCGAGGATCACCGAGGCAATCGCGCTTGCCGCAGGATAGTCAAACTCCTGCAAACGCACAAAAATCATCAGCGAGGTGACTTCAGTTTTCCACGCGATGTTACCGGCGATAAAAATGACCGCGCCAAACTCCCCGAGACTGCGGGTGAACGACAGCGCCACACCCGCCAGCAGCGCCGGAGAGAGCTCCGGTAATACCACTTTGCAGAAGCTCTGAATGCGCGTCGCGCCGAGGGTTTCGGCGGCCTCTTCGTATTCCGGGCCCAGCTCTTCGAGAACCGGCTGCACGGTACGCACCACAAACGGGATGCTGGTGAAGGCCATCGCCACCGCGATCCCAAGCCAGGTATACGTTACTTTGATGTCGAACTGCGCCAGCCACTGGCCGTAAAATCCGTTCACCGAAAACAGCGACGCCAGAGTCAAACCGGCGACCGCCGTCGGCAGCGCGAAAGGTAAATCCATCAGCGCGTCGAGCAGCGTGCGGCCCGGAAAACGATAGCGGGTTAAGATCCACGCCATCAGCAGGCCGAATACGCCGTTGAAAATCGATGCCACAAACGCCGAAAGCAGCGTCACTTTATAGGCCGCCACCACCTGCGGGTTGGTGATGACTTCCCAGTACTGCGCCCAGCTCATCTGCGCCAGCTGCATCACCAGCGCACTTAACGGCAACAACAAAATCAGACAGACGAACAGCAGGCTGGTCCCGAGGCTTAAAGTAAAGCCCGGCAGCACACGTCTGGAGGAGACGGCTAACATTACTTACGCCCCGTCGCCAGCAGTTTGTCCAGCTCACCGCCGGTGGTGAAGTGGGTTTTCATCACTTCAGGCCAGGAGCCAAACTGGTCTTCCACGCGGAACAGCTCGGTCTGCGGGAATTTGTCTTTCAGCTTGTCCATCACGTCCGGATTCGCCACGCGATAGTAGTAATCGGTGATGATGGTCTGCGCCTGTGGGCTGTAGAGATAGTTCAGGTACGCTTTCGCCGCTTTCTCGGTGCCGTTGGATTTGACGTTTTTATCCACCCACGCCACCGGGAATTCCGCAAAGATATTGACCTTCGGCACCACCACTTCGAAGCCCTGCGCTTCATACTGTTTACGGATGTTGTTCACTTCCGATTCGAAGCTTATCAGCACATCGCCCAGACCGCGCTCCACGAAGGTGGTGGTCGCCCCGCGACCGCCGGTATCGAACACTTCGACGTTTCTCAGGAACTGGGTCATGAACTGTTCGGTTTTGGCTTTATCGCCGCCGTCGGCTTTATCGGCTGCACCCCAGGCCGCGAGATAGGTATAACGCGCGTTACCGGAGGTTTTTGGATTCGGGAAGATCAGCTTCACGTCTGAACGCACCAGATCGTTCCAGTCGTGGATGTTCTTCGGGTTGCCCTTACGCACCAGGAACGCCATGGTGGAGTAGAACGGCGAGCTGTTGTTCGGCAGACGGCTCTGCCAGTCCGCCGGGATCAGGTTGCCTTTGTCATGCAGGATCTGCACGTCGGTAATCTGGTTGTAGGTCACCACATCGGCTTTCAGACCCTGCAAAATCGCCAGCGCCTGCTTGGAAGAGCCCGCGTGAGATTGCTTGATGGTCAGCTTGTCGCCGTTATTATCTTTCGCCCACTGCTGTTCAAACGGCGGGTTCAGGGCGGCAAACAGTTCGCGGGAAACATCATAGGAACTGTTGAGCAGCTCAGTCGCCTGCGCCTGTGCAACCAGCAGCACGGAAGCTGCCAGCGCCAGATATCCTTTTTTCAGTACAGTAACGGCCATTGCGCACCCTTATAAATGTGATGACTAACTTATTGCCATAATATTTATAACGGGTACGAAAGGAGTAACGGTTTTATATACCGTTTGGTGATTTAGCAGCAGAAAAGGGAATAAGGGTACCAGGCGGGGTGCGGCCTGATGCCCTCACCCCGGCCCTCTCCCACAGGGAGAGGAAGAAAAACAATTACAGAGCCATTAGACGCTCAACGGACGGCGCGAAGTAGTAGCCGCCGGTCACCGGTTTGGTGAAGCGCAGCATGGCGTCGCGTTTACCGTCGGTGTCACCGAACATGCTCAGCAGCTGCTGTTCGATGTTGTACAGACGCGCACAGTAGGCGCAGAAGTACAGGCCGTGGGTGCCGCTCGCCGTGCCGTACGGCAGGCTCTGGCGGACAATCTTCAGACCTTTGCCGTCTTCTTTCAGATCCACGCGGGTCAGGTGAGAGGTCACTGGGCGATCGTCGCCGTCGATCTCTTCGTTGGCTTCTTTGGTACGACCGATCATCATCTCCTGATCGTGCACGCTCATGCGGTTCAGCTGCTTGAGGTTGTGCTCCCAGCGCTGCACAAACACGTAGCTGCCGCCCGCGTCCACGCCATCTTTGATAACAGCCACATCGCGACGGGTTTCTTCGCCTGCCGGGTTCTCGGTACCGTCGACGAAGCCGCTCAGGTCACGTTCTTCCACCCAGCGGAAACCGTGAACTTCTTCCTGCACTTCAATGCTGTCGCCAAAGGCTTCAATTGCCGCCTGAGCAACCGAGAAATTCACGTCATGACGCAGAGAGAGGATATGGATCAGCACGTCGTACTGAGTCGCCGGGGCCAGGCCTTTACCGTAAGGGATAAAGTCTTTCAGCTCGGTTGCGCCTTCGCCACCGCTCAGCTGACGCCAGACGTTATTGCCAAAAGCCACCACCGCGCCAAGATGCGCATCCGGGAATTTGGCCTCGAAGGTCGCCAGTTTATCGATAAATACTTTACTGGCCGCACGCAGGGCATCCACATCCCCTTTCACATTGGCTTCAATCCAAATCGCCGCGCGGCAATGTTCTGGCAAAATGCCACTCTGAACCTGAGACATCGCTCCTCCTGAAAAAAAGATGCCACGCGTTCGTGGCATTGATGGCGGCTATTATACCTGGATTTCAGCGAGGCGGTTTGTTCAGGCGCAAATTACTGCGTCCAGATAATCTTGCTGACTTTCCAGTTTTTGAGGGTGTCATCAGCAGGCATCAACCCTTCCGGACCGCTCCATTCGCCGGTGAAAACATAGCGAATATGCTGACTGTCTTTGGCTTTACACTCCACGGCGACTTTATCGTCCGCCACCGCGCTTTCGCAGTTGCCGAATGCTTTCTGATACAGGTCGCTAAACGGTGTGCCCACTTTGACGCCGCTGTCGGTTTCCACATCGCTGTCCAGCACCTCAACGCGGTTCACGGTGCCTTTATCGCCGGTGATAATCAGCGCCAGTTTGTCGTCTTTCAGCGCTTCGAAGTAATGCACGATGGTGCCGTTCTCGGTTTTCATACCGCTGCGCAGGCGGTAGTCGCTGCTGAGCTCTGACTGGATGGCATCCTGGTCCAGGGCGGTTGTCGCGTTGATATTCCCGACGCCCTTTTCGGTCACTTCAAATGAGGAACCAAACCAGTTCCACGGATACGCCGCCGACCAGTTGATGGAGGAGATTGACGAGAGCGTTGAACACCCGGTTAATACCAGCGGCAAAGCGCATAAAACTAAACGCAGCGATTTCATTGAAACGTCCTTTCTTGTTAATTCAACGCTTGTTGGAGTGCAGCATCGATAAAAAGTGCCTTTAATCTTTTTCGATGGCGAAACTGGCGCGCAGACGCGGATGGGTCAGCAGCCAAAGCAGTGCGACAATATCCGCCACCACCAGCGCGATGCCAATACCGCTCATTGGCTCACCGTAAAACCACAGCAGCGGTTGCCAGCATAACAGCACCACTTGGGCCAGAATCAGCAGCCAGCGCAGGCTGTACCACAGGCGTGGAAAAAGTTGCCTACGACCGCTAAGTAAAAACGCCAGCACTGCCGGGACGCCAGGCAACAGTCCGAGCCAGAAGTTATCGTGGTCGGGATAGAACAGATTCAGCAGCGTACTGCCCTGATCGCGGGATGCTCCCGCTACCACAAACAGTACCCAGGTTCGTGCCTGTAAGAGCAAAACGCACCAGAACAAAAACGGCAATTTGACGCGGCCCTGGCTGTCATAGTGGGCCGGGTGAAACTCAGTATTCTTCATCTTCGATCAGGCGCTTACCGAGGTTCAGGACATCAGCATGTTCATAGCCCAGACGCTCGTACATGCCGAGCACCACGTCGTTGTCTTCGCGCACCATTATCTGAATTTTCGGACAGCCGCGCGCAATCAGCTTCTTTTCCAGACGATTGAGTAGCGCGTTGGCAATGCCGCGCGCGCGATATTCCGGGTGTACGCCCAGATAATACGCCGAGCCGCGATGTCCGTCGTAACCGCCCATCACCGTGCCCACGACTTCGCCGTTCACTTCAGCAACCAGGAACAGGCTCACGTCGTGATTCACCTTACGTTCGATATCCATTTCCGGATCGTTCCACGGACGCAGCAGATCGCAGCGTTCCCAAAGGGTAATCACCTCTTCGAAATCTTCCTGGCGAAAAACGCGTATCTCCATGGTATTAACCGCCTTTTTGGGTTTAAAAACAGTGATTATGGCGCGAACGCCGCCATTAGCCAATAAGCGGCGAAAAATGTGCAAAAATTTGGCATAATGTCACTCTGTCACGTATTGAAATGAAAAGTAAAACAATTCTCAACAAGGACTGTCGTCACGCGAAACGCGATACGATATAACACCAGGACCCCCAATTTTTTACAATTCAGGCCGCATGAGCACATTCAAACCTTTAAAAACACTCACATCGCGTCGTCAGGTTCTCAAAGCGGGGCTGGCGGCCTTGACGTTAACGGGCATCGCTCAGGCGCAGGCTAAAGACGATAGCACCCTGAAAACCAGTAACGGCCACAGCAAACCGAAAGCCAAAAAAGCGGGTGCTAAACGCGTGGTGATGCTCGATCCGGGCCACGGCGGGATTGACACCGGCGCGATTGGTCGCAACGGCTCGAAAGAGAAACATGTGGTGCTGGCGATTGCCAAAAACGTGCGCTCGATTTTACGCGCCAACGGAATCGACGCGCGCCTGACGCGCAGCGGCGACACCTTTATCCCGCTGTACGATCGCGTGGAAATCGCTCACCAGCACGGCGCAGATCTGTTTATGTCGATCCACGCCGACGGCTTTACCAACCCAAGCGCCGCGGGTGCTTCAGTCTTTGCCCTCTCCAACCGTGGCGCAAGTAGCGCGATGGCAAAATACCTGTCCGATCGTGAAAACCGCGCGGACGAAGTGGCCGGTAAAAAAACCACCGATAAAGACCATCTGCTGCAACAGGTGCTGTTCGATCTGGTTCAGACCGACACCATCAAAAACAGCCTGACGCTCGGCTCGCACATCTTAAAGAAGATTAAGCCGGTGCATCGTTTGCACAGCAAAGGCACAGAACAGGCGGCGTTTGTGGTACTCAAGTCACCGTCGATTCCGTCTGTGCTGGTCGAAACGTCATTCATTACCAACCCGGACGAAGAGCGCCTGCTCGGCACTACGGCATTTCGCCAGAAAATCGCCAATGCCATCGCTTCTGGGGTGATCAGTTACTTCAACTGGTTTGATAATCAAAAAGCGCATTCGTCGAGACGTAAATGAAACCGAATACTGAGCAGGTCAAAGCGTTTCTGCTGCAATTACAGGACACAATTTGCCAGCAACTGGCTGCCGTTGACGGCGGTGAGTTTCAGGAAGATAACTGGCAGCGCGAGGCCGGCGGCGGCGGACGTAGCCGCGTTCTGCGTAACGGCGGCGTGTTTGAGCAAGCGGGCGTCAATTTCTCTCACGTCCACGGCGACGCAATGCCTGCGTCTGCCACCGCGCATCGCCCGGAACTTGCCGGACGTAGCTTTGAAGCGATGGGCGTGTCACTGGTGGTGCATCCGCACAGCCCGTTTGTGCCGACCAGCCACGCCAACGTGCGCTTTTTCATCGCCGAGAAGCCGGGTGCCGATCCGGTGTGGTGGTTTGGCGGCGGATTCGATTTAACGCCTTATTACGGTTTCGAAGAAGACGCCATTCACTGGCACCGCACCTCGCGCGACCTGTGTCTGCCGTTTGGCGAGGACATTTATCCAAAGTACAAAAAGTGGTGCGACGACTATTTTTATCTCAAGCACCGGGATGAACAACGTGGGATTGGCGGGCTATTTTTCGACGATCTGAACACGCCGGATTTTGATACCGCATTTGCCTTTATGCAGGCGGTGGGTGAAGGCTATACGGAGGCCTATCTGCCGATTGTTGAACGACGCAAAGACACCGATTACGGCGTGCGCGAGCGTGAGTTTCAGCTGTATCGTCGCGGGCGTTACGTAGAATTTAATCTGGTGTGGGATCGCGGAACGCTGTTTGGCCTGCAGACCGGCGGGCGCACGGAGTCGATTCTGATGTCGATGCCACCGCTGGTGCGCTGGGAATACAATTTTGAGCCAAAAGAAGGCAGCCCGGAGGCTGCCTTGAGTGAGTTTCTGAAAGTTCGGGACTGGGTTTAACGCCGGGCGGCGCTACGCTTGCACCGGCCTACGGGTATTGTAGGTCGGGTAAGCGAAGCGCCACCCGACAACACAACCGAACCCGTAGGTCGGGTAAGCGCAGCGCCATCCGACAACACAACCGAACCCGTAGGTCGGGTAAGCGCAGCGCCGCCCGACAACACAACCGAACCCGTAGGTCGGGTAAGCGCAGCGCCACCCGACAACACAACCGAACCCGTAGGTCGGGTAAGCGCAGCGCCATCCGACAACACAACCGAACCCGTAGGTCGGGTAAGCGCAGCGCCACCCGACAACACAGACGACTCCTCTCTTACAACGGCTGCGTCTGCGCCTCAACCACCGCTAATGCAACCATGTTGACGATACGACGCACGGACGCAATCGGCGTTAATACATGCACCGGTTTCGCCACACCCATCAGCACCGGCCCGACGGTCACCCCTTCCGAACTCGACACGCGCAGCAGGTTATAGCTGATACGCGCCGCTTCCACGTTCGGCATAATCAGCACGTTCGCTGAGCCTTTCAGCGGGCTGTCCGGCATCCGCTCGTTGCGGATACTCTCCACCAGCGCCGCGTCGCCGTGCATCTCACCGTCAATCATTAGCTCTGGCGCACGTTCACGCACCAGCTCCAGCGTCTGGCGCATTTTGCAGGCCGCCGCTGATTTGGACGAGCCAAAGTTCGAGTGCGACAGCAGCGCCACCTTCGGTTCGATACCGAAACGACGCACCGTTTCCGCCGCCATCACGGTGATTTCCGCCAGCTGTTCCGGCGTCGGATCGTCGTTAACGTAGGTATCGGCGATAAAGGTGTTGCCGCTTGGCAGCAGCAGCGCGTTCATCGCCCCCGCCGTATGCACGCCGTCACGATAGCCAAAGATCTCCTGCACCACGCTGAAGTGCTCATGATAGTCACCCACCGTCCCGCAGATCAGCGCATCCGCTTCACCGCGATGGACCATGATCGCGCCGATCACCGTGGTGTTACTGATCACTGCTTTCTGCGCCTGCTCCTGGGTTATCCCACGGCGTTTCATGATCGCGTAGTACTCGCTCCAGTACTCTTTGAAGCGTGGATCGGATTCGTTGTTCACGATTTCAAAATCGACGCCCGCCTTGATTTGCAGGCCGAGTTTCTGGATGCGCATCTCGATCACGCTCGGGCGACCAATCAGGATCGGCTTCGCCAGACCTAAGGTGATCAACTCCTGCGTCGCATGCAATACGCGCGCCTCTTCGCCTTCGGCCAGCACCACGCGTTTCGCGTCGGCGCGTGCCTGGGAGAAAATCGGCTTCATGAACAGGTTGGTTTTGTAGACAAACTCGGTCAGCTTATCGACGTAAGCATCAAAGTCTTCAATCGGGCGCGTCGCCACGCCGGAATCCATCGCCGCTTTCGCCACGGCTGGCGCGATTTTGACGATCAAACGCGGGTCGAACGGTTTTGGAATGATGTAATCCGGGCCAAAGCTCAGATCCTGATCGCCATACGCCGAGGCCACCACTTCGCTCTGCTCCGCATGGGCCAGCTCGGCAATGGCATGGACCGCCGCCAGTTTCATCTCTTCGTTGATCGCTGTCGCGCCCACGTCAAGCGCACCGCGGAAGATGAACGGGAAGCACAGCACGTTGTTGACCTGGTTCGGATAGTCGGAGCGACCGGTACAGATAATCGCATCTTCACGCACGGATTTTGCCAGCGGTGGCAGAATTTCCGGTTCTGGGTTCGCCAGCGCCAGAATCATTGGCGCACGCGCCATTTTCTTGACCATTTCCGGGGTCAGCACTTTCGGGCCAGAACAGCCGAGGAAGATATCTGCCCCGTCGATCACGTCGTCCAGCGAGCGTTTGCCGTCGTCCTCCACCGCGTAGGCGGCTTTGGTTTCCGCCATGTTCGGCTCGCGATCTTTATAGATAACGCCTTTAGAGTCGCAGACCACGATATTGTGCTTCTGCATGCCCAGCGCCACCAGCAGATTCATACAGGCAATCGCCGCCGCACCCGCACCGGACACCACCATGCGCACATCGGAGAGGTTTTTCTCGACCACGCGCAGGCCGTTCAGAATGGCTGCCGTACTGATGATCGCCGTCCCGTGCTGATCGTCGTGGAACACCGGAATGTTCATGCGTTCACGCAGTTTCTGCTCAATGTAGAAACATTCCGGCGCTTTGATATCTTCAAGGTTAATGCCGCCAAAAGTCGGCTCCAGCGCGGCGACGACGTTGATAAACTTATCCGGGTCCAGCTCATCCACTTCAATATCAAACACGTCGATACCGGCGAATTTCTTGAACAGTACGCCCTTCCCTTCCATCACCGGTTTACCGGCCAGCGCGCCGATATTGCCCAGCCCCAGCACCGCGGTACCGTTGGAAATCACCGCCACCAGGTTGCCACGCGCGGTGTATTTGTAAGCGGCCAGCGGATCTTTTTCGATCTCAAGGCACGGCGCGGCGACGCCCGGTGAATAGGCCAGGGCCAGGTCGCGCTGCGTGGCGAGTGGCTTGGTGGGGGAAACCTGGATTTTGCCCGGTACAGGGAATTGATGAAAATCGAGGGCACTCTGTCTTAACTGATCATCCATCTTATTGTTCCTTTCACGTATCGATCAAAAAGGGTGGCGTACTCACGTTCCTGATGCTCACCCTGGAGTGGCGCTTAGTATCGCCCCTGCTGACGGCGCAAACTTTGAAGGCTGCCAAACTCTCACCATCGCGGGGCAAAATTTGTTATCAATTTATAACAACCATGTTACCCACTCCCGAAAGCAATGCCTCCCCCGTCTGCTATGCTTTTTTGTTAAGTACGTCATGTATTTCGCAGAAGTGTGAACCAACGCACTCGCCTGAGTTTTTCATGTACATACCCTAAATAATTCGAGTTGCAGGAAGGCGGCAAGCCTGAGAATCCTCAGGAGCTTACTCAAGTAAGTGACTGAGGTGAGCAGGCGCAGCCAACGCACATGCAACTTGAAGTATGACGGGTATGAAGGAGTCATTTCTATGAACCAGTTAGACGGCATCAAAAAATTCACCACGGTCGTCGCCGACAGCGGCGATATCGAGTCCATCCGCCATTATCAGCCGGAGGACGCGACCACCAACCCGTCACTGCTGCTAAAAGCGGCCGGCCTTGCGCACTTTAGCCACCTGATCGACGACGCTATCGCCTACGGCAAACAGCGCGGCAAGACCCAGGAGCAGAAGGTGGCGGAGGCCAGCGACAAACTGGCGGTCACTATCGGTGCGGAAATTCTGAAAAGTATTCCTGGTCGCGTATCGACGGAAGTGGACGCCCGTTTATCGTTCGACAAAGAAAAGAGCATTGCCAAAGCGCGCCGCCTGGTCGAGCTGTACCAGGAGCAGGGCATCGATAAATCGCGCATTCTGATTAAGCTCGCCTCCACCTGGGAGGGTATCCGCGCCGCCGAAGTGCTGGAAAAAGAGGGGATCAACTGCAACCTGACGCTACTGTTCTCCTTTGCCCAGGCGCGCGCCTGCGCCGAAGCGGGCGTGTTCCTCGTCTCGCCGTTTGTCGGGCGTATCTACGACTGGTATCAGGCCAAACAGCCGATGGACCCGTACGTGGTGGACGAAGATCCGGGCGTGAAATCGGTACGTAATATCTACGATTACTTCAAGCAGCACCGCTACGACACCATCGTGATGGGCGCCAGCTTCCGCCGCACTGAGCAGATCCTCGCACTGGCGGGCTGCGACCGTCTGACCATCTCGCCAAACCTGCTGAAAGATCTGCAGGATAAAGAGGAGCCGGTAGTGCGCAAACTGATCCCGACGTCCACCGTCCTGCCAAAACCTAAACCGCTGACCGAAGCTGAGTTCCGCTGGGAACATAATCAGGACGCGATGGCCGTAGACAAACTGGCCGAAGGCATCCGCCTGTTCGCCGTTGACCAACGCAAACTGGAAGATCTACTCGCCGCCAAACTTTAATCATGCATGGAGTGAACTATGTCCCGTAAAGAGCTAGCCAATGCCATTCGCGCCCTCAGCATGGATGCGGTACAAAAAGCCAATTCTGGCCACCCCGGCGCGCCGATGGGCATGGCCGATATCGCCGAAGTGCTGTGGAATGACTTCCTGAAACACAACCCAACCGACCCGACCTGGTATGACCGCGACCGCTTTATTCTCTCCAACGGCCACGCCTCGATGCTGCTCTACAGCCTGCTGCATCTCTCCGGCTACGACCTGCCGTTAGAGGAGCTGAAAAACTTCCGTCAGCTGCACTCCAAAACGCCAGGCCACCCGGAACTGGGCTATACGCCGGGCGTCGAAACCACCACCGGGCCGCTCGGACAAGGGCTGGCGAACGCGGTTGGGCTGGCGATTGCCGAACGCACGCTGGGTGCGCAGTTTAATCGCCCGGATCATGAGATTGTCGATCACTTCACCTACGTCTTTATGGGTGACGGCTGTCTGATGGAGGGGATTTCTCACGAGGTCAGCTCGCTGGCGGGGACGCTGGGATTAGGCAAATTGATCGGTTTTTACGATCACAACGGCATCTCCATCGATGGCGAAACCGACGGCTGGTTCACCGACGATACGGCAAAACGCTTCGAAGCCTACCACTGGCACGTGGTACATGAAATCGACGGCCACGACCCGGAAGCGATAAAAAAAGCGATTCTCGAAGCGCAGAGCGTGACGGACAAACCGTCGCTGATTATCTGTCGCACGGTGATTGGCTTCGGCTCGCCAAACAAAGCGGGTAAAGAAGAGGCGCACGGCGCGGCGCTGGGCGAAGAAGAAGTGGCCCTGACGCGACAAAAATTGGGCTGGAAATACCCGGCCTTTGAGATCCCGAAAGAGATCTACAAAGCCTGGGATGCGCGCGAAGACGGCGAGAAAGCGCAGCAGACATGGAACGAAAAATTCAGTGCTTACAAAAAAGCGCATCCTGACCTGGCGGCAGAGTTCTCCCGCCGTATGAGCGGGGAATTACCGCAAGAATGGGAAGCGAAAACACAGGCACTGATTGAAGATTTACAGGCTAATCCGGCAAAAATTGCCACCCGTAAAGCCTCGCAAAATACCCTCAACGTGATCGGCCCCATCCTGCCGGAACTGCTCGGCGGCTCGGCGGATCTGGCCCCGAGTAACCTGACTATCTGGTCCGGCTCGAAATCGCTCAAAGAGGATATCTCCGGGAACTACATTCACTACGGGGTGCGTGAGTTCGGGATGACAGCGATTGCCAATGGTCTCGCCCATCACGGCGGATTTGTGCCTTATACCGCCACCTTCCTGATGTTTGTCGAGTATGCCCGCAACGCGGCGCGTATGGCGGCGCTGATGAAGGCGCGGCAAATTATGGTTTATACCCACGACTCCATCGGGCTTGGCGAAGATGGGCCGACGCACCAGGCGGTTGAACAGCTCGCCAGCCTGCGCCTGACGCCAAACTTCAGCACCTGGCGCCCGTGCGATCAGGTGGAAGCCGCCGTTGGCTGGAAGCTGGCGGTTGAGCGCCACACCGGCCCGACGGCGCTGATCCTCTCGCGACAGAATCTGGCGCAAATTGAGCGCTCGCCGGAGCAGGTGAAAAATATCGCCCGTGGCGGCTACATTCTGAAAGACAGCGGCGGCAAGCCGGATGTGATTTTGATTGCCACCGGCTCGGAGATTGAAATTACCGTCAAAGCGGCAGAAAAACTCACCGCCGAAGGACACGCCGTGCGCGTGGTGTCTCTGCCTTCAACGGATATTTTTGATGCGCAGGACGAGGCGTACCGCGAATCGGTGCTGCCGTCGAACGTGGCAGCGCGGGTGGCCGTGGAAGCCGGGATTGCCGACTACTGGTACAAATACGTCGGCCTGAAAGGGGCGATTGTCGGGATGACGGGATACGGCGAATCGGCACCTGCCGATAAGCTGTTCCCGTTCTTTGGCTTTACGGTTGAGAATGTGGTTGAGAAGGCGTTAGGCGTGATGTAGCGCTATGTTGGCCCTCCCCTCTCCGAAATGAGAGGGGATAGTTCAGTGCTCACTTTCCCTGCTTTTCCCCTTCTCCGCGGGGAGAAGATTGGGATGAGGGCGCCACTGAAATTTTGCGGACTGGCATTAAGGTGGCGTAATCATTCAAACTTTGCCATTGCACCTGGCAGGTCGCATTTTTGTGACACCCCGGTACTTTTAGCGCACTAAAGGGGGCGACCATCGTGTTTTGTTCCGCAGGCTGTTCATCAATTTTAAGCTGACTGAGCGTGACATAATAAGGCGTAGGATTACTGACCTGTAGCACCCCGTCATTCATTTTCCACTGCACTTTCTGATAGGCCAAATCTGCCCCTTTAGTTAACCCCGCAGGCCGGTAAAAGAGTTTCATCCGCGATTTCACCGCAATTTGCAGACTGTTGGCGTCGGGCCTGCCCGCCGGAATCGCCGCTATGGTCAGGTAAAACAGGCTTTCACGATCGGCGGGTAAAATACCGCCAGTGCGGATGATACGGATCTTTCCTGCATGTCCACCTTCAACCATCACCAATGGCGGTGTGGCGACAAAAATCGTTTTCCCCTCAAGCGAGCTGATTTTGGTCTGTACCAGATAATCTGCGCTGGTGGTGTTTTTCATGTCGACGGTGATGGACTCTGCCGCCTCCGGGAAAACAAACCGCGTGCCGCCAATCACGATCCCCGCGTGGGCGGTGAAACTGCAGGATAACGCTAAAGCCAGAAGGGGAATTTTCATCTTACTGATAGGTCAGGTTAAACGTCACGCTGGCCGATGCCGGGCCGGAAGTGACGGTGTCAGTGAAAGAGGTGTACTGCGCGAAGAAGTCCAGCGAAGCGGTAGGCGACGACGCCGTCAGTGGATAGTTACGGCTACTGCTGTTCACCGGGATGGTGTGATGCTGGTCATCGAGCAGGGCAATGCCGACGCCCTTGGCCGCACCGGGGTTATCATCCACAGCGATAAGTGGGCTGCCGGGCGCAGGCGCGGTGCCGATAAACGTGACGGCGACGTTACTGGCAGCACTGCCACAGTCTTTCAGGCCAATGGTGAATTTCACTTGGTTGCCGCTTTTACCCGCAGGCTCCAGCTGCTTATCAGAAATATTCCCCATTGTAATTTGCAGATCGGTGGTACTGACGGTGCAGGTGTTGTCATGGATAAATCCGGTGATATTGACGGTGCCAAGGCCATCGTCCGAGGCGAAACAATGGGGCGCGAAACCGAGCAGCAAGACGGCGCAGAGCATTTTCATCATTCATAGTCCATCGCAAAATAGAGCACGGCGGAGGCATTGCCCGGCGTGACCGGGTGCGCGGTGGCCTTGTAGCGCAGGGCAAAGTTCAGGCTGTTACTGCCGCCATGCAGGGTGTAACGAATGGGTGAGAGGCTGTTCACCGCCAGCGGCTCACCGTGTTCGTCCAGTAGCTGAACCGCCACGCCTTTTGCCATATTGCCGGTGCCGCCGGTGTCGGACAGCGCCAGCAGCGACGGGTCTGAACCGCCGTCCTGCGCGCCGGTAAACGTGATCGCCGCGTTGATAATATCCGGCGAGCATTTGGTCAGCTCAATGGTGAAGGCCGTTTGGGTGCTGACCGCGCCGATCGCCTTGAACGCGTTTTCTGAAAAATCGCCCAGATGCACGGTCTGATTTTTACTTCCGGCGTCGATATCGCAGCTCTCTTTTAAAATGGTGCCCGTCATGATGAGGTTAAAGTGCGCCAAATCCGCCCCCGCCAGCGGGGAGAATAATACGCAGAAGAGAAGCCACGTTTTCATCGGAATATCCCTCATGCGAAATCGACGCGAATATAGGCCAGCGCCTTAAACTGTCCGGCGGTGGGCACATTCCCGGTAGTGCTGACCGGAGCGACCTGGAAGCTGACGCTAGCTTCATAATTTTCATTGATGGTGAATGGCATTAATCCGTTGTTGGGTAGAACCAGTTTCCCATTTTCATCGAGCAATTCCACGCCGACATCAGCGTTATCGGTTTTAATAAAAGTTGAATCATCAGGGGATACTTCACTTTGAAAACGCAGCGTCAGATTGGTATAAGCCGCAATATTGTTGCACTTCATTGAGGCTTTAATTTTTTTCTCGATATAACCCACAGGTTTTTGGCCTTTGGTGGTGAAATCGCCGGACCATATTTTCCCGAAGTCCACGGTGATAATTTGCCCGGAGTCGATGATGCAGTTTTGCGGCACGCTGATAAGTCCGTTGATCCACACGGACGACATTGGAATACTTCCATAAGAGCCAGGTGTTAAAGAAGCATAAATATCTACCACTTTTACATTCTCAACAAAAATGGTTCCGACAAACGGCTTGGCGATATATAACAATAGCTTTCCTTGACTTCCTGTAGTCCAGGTTGATCCCGATGTCCGATTGGGGTTAGTGGGATCCTTACATTTGTATGCCCTAGCAAAACCACCCTTTGAGAAGAGATTATTTTCATCATTCCAAGGAGTTGGGATAAATGCAAGGCGCGTTCCTGCCATCCAAATAGAAGTAGTGACTTCCAGATAATCATTGACAGTAAAAAATTGATATGTTCCATCTGAATGCCCAGTATTTAGAATAGTCGCTGTGGAATAATAGGTATCAGAATTGGTATTACTTTCATCTTCTTTGACAGGATCACAATCGCAACTAGCATTATATTTCCCTCCAAGATTCCATTCATATGGCCGAGGAAAAAGATAACCGGGTTTGTTTCCTTTAGGATCAACCACTGTGATATTACCAAAATTGTAGGTGAAATTATAAGTTCCATTTGTTGGCGAGCAGGCTCCCGTATATGCCTTCGCGGCCTGACTTCCGCCAAAAATTAATAATAAGGAAAGGAATATGTTTTTTAAATAACGCTTATATTTCATTATTGACACTCAACTTTAAACAAACTAATCGGTTTATTCATTTCACTGTCGGCAAGCTGATATTTCGCTTTGCACTGTTCGGTGTCGTCATCGCCCCACTGGACGGTTAATTCGCCCGTCAGAGGCAGCCCCATTAAATAGGCCTGCCCGTCGTCGCCGACGATGGTGGAATTACCGCCGTCGCTGCGGCTAACGGTGGCGCCAAACGGCACCGGTTTGTTGTGATACATCAGCGTCACCAGCGCCCGCAGACCGGTATGGGCTGCGAAATTTGCCACCACCAGCGCACCTTCGCTCGGTACGACGTCCACCACGGCATTGTCGATATCGGTTTTATCGCCAAGCGTATCGGTGTTCAGTGCAATGCGGTTCTGGCGATAGGTGGTGGCATAGGGCACGACGGCGTAACCGCGCCAGTCGGTTTTCACCCCGGTGCTATTTTCAATATCCACGCCCGCCGCCCCCGGCGCTTTGATCAGCACGTTGGTGCTGCCGAGCGGTTGGCTCAGCGTGATGCCGTTGGCATGAGCAACGATGCCGCCGCTCAGGCCATAGTTCACCTGCTGATAGCCCGAGCTGTAGTTGTAGCCGATATTGCTGTTGCCAAGCCCGCCCTGATAATCCAGCGACGCGTTGCCGTTAGCTCCTACACCTCTATTGGCATAACCCTGCTGCACGGTGTAGCTGAGGTTGTTATCGCGAAGCAAAGTGCCGCTTACACCCGCCGCCTGGGTCATTTTGCCGTGGCTGTCGGTGCTGTTGTTGTAGGTGGCGTAGGCGTTGTTCGGTGAGTTGCCCACCTCACTGTTGTCGCCGCCGGTGGAGAGCCACTTACCCAGCGGCAGGGAGATACTCAGCGCGAACTGCTGGTCTGAATCTGGCTGGCCCTGGGCTTTGTTGTAGCTGAAGCTCAGGTTATAGCTGACGTCATGCAGATTACCGCTGTAGCCCACCTGAAACAGCGAATCGGTTTCGCTGGTGTTCCAGTAACTTTGCTGGCTGCCGGTGACGTACACCGAGCCGACGCTGCCGACCTGCTGCGAAATGTTGACCTGAATTTTGCCGCGCTTGTTGTAGTAAAGATCGTAGTAATCGGTCCAGTTCGCCGGGTCGTCTTCGTTGTCATTCCCGGCTTCGTCCAGCGTATCGACATGATGCCCGCTCATTCGCGTATAGGTGGTATCACTCAGGGTGTAGTAACCCTGCGTGGAGTAGCGATAGCCCAGCAGCTGGAAGTTGGTGCCGGTGGCGCTCAGCGATTTCGCATACAAAAAACGCAGCGACTGGCCGGTATGTTTGCTGTCATCTGCAAGCGTACTGTTGGCCTGGGTCAGGTCGGTTGAGAAGGCGCCAAAATCGCCCAGGTTCAGCCCGAGCCCAAGGTTTTCGGCCTGATAGTTGTCGGCGTGCTGCACGCCACCGTAGGCGGTTAACCCGTACGGCAGCCCCCAGATGATGGTGCCCTGGGCGAAATTCTCGTCGTCCTGATTGTCGGTGTTGGTGTGGTACTGCCCGCCGGTGAAGGCATATTTAATCCGGCCTTCGCGCTGTAACAGCGGCACGGCGGAATAAGGCACTGAAAAGGTGGTGTGAGTGCCGTCGGTTTCGGTAATGTCCACGTCCATATCGCCGCTCGATGACGTCGGATACAGATCGTTAATCTCAAACGCGCCCGGTGAAACATAGGTCTGATAAATCACATAGCCGTTCTGCTTGATGGTCACTTTGGCGTTGCTTTTGGCGATGCCGCGCACCGTCGGCGCGAAGCCGCGCAGGCTGTCGGGCAGCATGTTGTCATCGGAGGCAATTTGCACCCCGCGAAAGCCGACGCTGTCGAAAACGTCTGACGGGGTATAGCTGTCGCCCACCGTTAGCTCGCCTTTCAGTGGAATGATGCTGCGTTGCAAATAGGTGCTGACGTGATCCCAACGGCTGGCGCTGCCGCTGTCTTGCCCGCCGCTGTAGGTGCCGGATGAGTAGTCGTGCAGCCGCCACGGCCCGACGTTCAGGGTGCTTTGCAGGTTGAGGTAATAGTTATTGCTGACGCTGTCGCCCCAGCTGTTGCTGCCGGTGAAATCGTAGTTCAGCAGCAGCGCAGTGATGCCGTCATCCCACTGCTCCGGGGGAATGTAGCCGCGCGCGCTCTGTTTCATCGCCGCCTGCGGCAGGCTGATTTTCAGCTGCTGTTGCTCAAAATCAAAATCGGTACGTGCGCCGGGGATCATGGTCGTCAGAGGAACACAGTCGTCCGGCGAGAGGGCCGCGATGTCGGGAAAGGCTTTCATCTCCACGCCGAGCGCGTCCAGGCGCACGCGTGTCAGACAGGGAATCACATCACCTTTCTTCTCAGCGGGCGCTTTGAACTCGATATCTTCTGTCGAGATGAAGTTTTCATTCAGGTAGAGATCGACGCGGTATTTTCCGGGGCCGTGCCCGCTGCCTTTTTCAAAGCGTTTTAGGCTGGCAACCGCCGACGGATCGTCCGACAAAAACGCCGGATTGAAGTAGCCCGCCGCACGCGTCGCGGGTGAAAGCGCCAGCGTCAGCAGCATCATATGCCGCCAGCGGAGGGCGTGACAGATAGCCCGCGTGAGCAGCGTCAACTGAGTGTCCTTGCTCATCCGCATCACGCTATTCCATTATGCCTTTTTGCCCGGCTGAGTTAGCGCCGAAGTCGCTGACCGTCTGGAAGGTTATCTCACCCGGAGCGTTGTCGGGCACCAGAACCGTCAGGCTGTCTTTCGGCGGTACCATCGTGTTTGGCAGTTTTTTACCGCCGACAGTGAATTGCACCAGCGTCACGTAATAGGGACTGGGGTTTTTGATGGTCAGCTGTAGGCCAGTGCGATGAAAACGCAGCAGCGCCGGAGCCTCCACCGATTTCATCGGCAGATTTTTCGGGCGTACGAACAGCTTGATTCGGCTCAGCACCGCCAGCTGGAGGGTGTTTTTGGCTTTGCTGTTATCCGGCGCAGACGGCACGGCTTTCATGTTCAGCCAGTACACGCTTTCGCGATCGGCGGGCAGGGTTTTCTGACCGATGTACATCACCCGCAGGGTATTTTCCTTCTGCGGCTGAATGACAAACAGCGGTGGAGTGATCGCAAAATCTGAGCTTCTCTCGCCGTTCTCGTTCTCCACCCAACTCTGAATTAAAAACACGGCGTCATCATCGCTGTTGTTGACACTCATAGAGACCTGGCTGCTGCCTGCCGGATAGATAAGCCGCGTGCCGCCCAGGGAAATTCCCCCGGCAGTAGCATGCTGGCTGAAGCAGAGCATCAGGGCTGTTAACGCGAAGGGCCGAATAAAACGATGAGTCAACACATTCACCTCAGTAGCTACGGATAGATAACAATAAAATTGGCCACCACGCTGGCATCCCCGGCGACGATGCGCGCCGTGGCACGGTATTTGGCGAGAAAATGCAGCACGTTTTCGCCATCAATCAGTGTTTTGTAAGAGCGAGGGGCACTGTTAGGGACCACCAGGTTGGTTTGCTCGTCGTAGATACCGAGGCCGACGCCAATGGCGGAGCCTGGCCCATCGGTGACCGCGAGCACCATCGGATCGTGGCTGTCGGTGACCCCCTGGAAGGCCACGCCTGCAGACTGGCTGACCGTACTGTCGCAGTCTGTAATGGTCAGGGTGAAGCCGATAGGATCGGCCCAGCTGCCGACGCCGTTAAAGGCATCCTTCCGTACCTGGCCCATGTTGATGGTTTGGTCAGTACTGCGAGCGTCGACAGCACAGCCTGAATTCACCGCGCTACCGCCGAAGTGGATTTGCCCTCCGGTCTCAGCCGCCGGGGCGAAACGAGTCATCAAAAGCAGCCCGACAATAAGAAAAGGCTGCCAGGTATATGCCTGATACGTCATCTTCAGATCCTTGAAACGAAGCATCATTACGCCATCCGTGGCGTCTCATTCATCCCTGAATCATGTTTTCAGGATCAGGAGTAGGTCACGTTAAATGTGGCTGTCGCCTGCACATCACCTGCTTTGACGGTGTCACCGGTAGAAATGTAATCCGCAGCGAAGATCAGTGAGTTTTCACCATTGATCAGGGTATAGGCCGGAGAAGCGGTACCCAGACCCAGCGCTTTGCCTACGTTGTCATACAGCTGGATGCCAATGCCCACCGCAGAACCGGCACCGGCGGTGTTGTCCAGCGCCGTTGGCATGGCGGCTGGGGCGTTGCCGCTGAAGGTGATAGAGGCGTTGGTGGAAACCGATGAATCGCAGTCAGACAGTTTGATGGTGAACGGACGCTTCTGGTTAGCCGCGGTACCTGCTGCGACTTTACCGTCCGCACCCGCGAATTTAGCGGTGCGAACCTGGCCCATGTCGACGTTAAAATCGACAGAGTCTTCATCCACTGAACACGCAGCATCCACAACAGTTCCGTTAAAATGCACCTGCCCACCGGTCACTGACGTGGTTCCCGCTGCCAGTGCAGAACCGGATAAAGCCAATAGGGTTGCTGCGAATAAAGTGTTCAGTTTTTGTGAAGTAGTCATGTATATCTTCCTTTATCATTTAAATAAGCTATCGTCTAATAGCCCGGAAACATTGTTAAATAATTGATGACAAATAACCCGTCACATGAATATGTAGGAATTCATGTTATTTGAGCATGACGAAGATTATTTGTTACGCCAACAATTATGCAGACATTTATTTTTAATTAAATAGAAAATTCACACCTTTTCTGGATAGTGCAATATCCAATTATAGACACTTTACCAAACACTCCCGGACACTTTATTTTAATTGAACGATGCGTTTAAAATAATCCGCATTCATATGACAATCAAAATATTGAATCATTTTTACATTGGTTGCTTGTTATTTCAGCAGAGAACTTTTACCTGGCATTGTGATATTATAAACTGTTATCTGGAGAGAGTTATGAAATCAGTATTACATAATAGTGCTTCTGTTTATCAAGATCCCTACTTTAACCTGGAAAAACCCGTAGCAGAGGTGAAACGCATCATTGAGAGTTTGCTTCCGGCAGCGACGCCGGTCTTCATGCAGGAAGGTGGAGGGGTTATCAACCTGCAGCTTCTCAATAAAAATGAGGGAGGGCTATCGGTCATTTTGTTATTAAAGGGAAAAATTAATTTTATAAGAAAATCCTCTGGGGGAATACTCTTTGGTACTGCCGATGCACCCTCTGTATTTGGATTATTGGGTTCCAGCTTCAAAGCCGAGGTTTTCAAATATGTCGCGGTGGGTGACTGTGATGTCTACGTTCTACCCAGAGATATGGCAATAGATATAATTAATGAGCACAATCTGTGTCGTGACGTTTTCAACTATCACGCCTATATTTCTGATATGGAAGTAAAATACAGTAACCGTCTAATCAATCAAACGCCCTATGGTATTGTGTGTGCGATTCTCTGCGAACTTGCTGCATTACCTGAATCGATAAGATTAAAAACAGGCATTGCGAAATTCATCATTGAAAGAAGTCATATAAGGCGCAGTACGATGATGAAAATTTTGGCTGATTTGCGTGATGGAGAGTATGTGGATATCCAGTATGGAAAACTTATAAGAATTATAAAGAATTTCCCGAAATTTTATTGAGTCTATAGAAAAGCAGACAGAGGCTGTAAATAAAAGTTCGGTGACCGTCTGAGCAATCACCTTTAACAGGGTGGCCGTTACACTGAATGATGACAGGCGCGCACAGCCGCCACCCGACAAAACGTTAGCGCGTGATCCACAACGTCGGCCATGCGTCTGGACCGTGCCAGTTATCGCAGCTCGGCTCCTCTGCATATCGCACCAAACGAAAACGCTGGCCGTCAAAACGCCAGCGCGTCTGGATACCGCAATCCGCCATGCCGCGTCCTAACGCCAGCGTCGTCAGCTCGCGCGTTTTCTCGTCAAAGCGGGCGTTCATCAGCTCCATATCGCTGCTCTCGCTCGACGAAACAAACGGCAGGCGCAACCGCACGGTTCTAGCGGCGAACGGTTTTTTACGCGACACCAGCCACGCCAGATCCACCGTATTGTACGCCCCCGCTTCACAGCTGATCATCAGCAGCGCTTTATCATCCGTTAAGGCGGTAACTCGCACTTCGCGGCGGTTGGGGTCGAGAGAACACTGGCTGTTATTCATCCGCCAGCTGCCGTAATCCAGCAGATCGTTGAGTTCTTCATGCGTCAGCGGCGTCGGCGTCGGGTTAACCACCGCCACCTCCTTGAGCGCTGGGGCCGGTGGTACGCTCAGCGGCGGATCGTCGCCCTTTTTAATCCACGCGGTTTCGCTGCCCACACGCTTTTGCTGAGAATCGATAAACAGCAGCGCCGCCTTCAGCCCGGCCAGCGAAATAATCTGTTTGCCGTCTTTGAGCTCGAGCGCCTCCCCTTCCTGAATGGTTTTCAGAAACGCGGTGATGGTAGCAGTGTCATCGGTTGTCAGATGCCACGGCGTCAGTTTCCAGTGCAGCGCATCCAGCGTGAGCGGTGCGCCGTCCAGCATAAGGCGTGGCGCGATGGGCGCCTCTTTTACCGGCGACGATTCCAGACCACCCAGATCAATACGCAGATTGGCATCCGTTTTTGCGCCCGCGCTGCGGCTCAACGTCATCACCAGACCGTGATGCTCACCGGTGTTACGGGCCACGCAAAAGTTCTGATTATTGCAGGTCACCTGCCAGTCGGAGAACGATTGCTGTGCAGGTGCCGCCCAGACCAGAGGCACTGGCAGCACGCTGAGGAATAAAATAAGAAGTACGCAGTGACGCATGAAAGGCACAATCCCGGAAACAGAAACTCGAAAACTGGCGGTATCTTCGGGTTCTGCCCGGAATTGCTCAATCGGATTTATCGGATAGATTTATCTGAAAGGCATTCTACCGATGATTTAAAAATCAAGACATTAGGCCTGACAGCTGTAAATACTGAAGCAGTATCAACGTTTTACCGTCGCGGATTTCACCCGTTTTGACCATTTCCAGCGCCTGAGTGAACGGAATTTCCAGCACATCGATGGCCTCATCTTCCACGCCACCACCGGCATTGCTGCGCTGCGCGTCGGTATATTCAGCGATGAAGAAGTGGATAAGCTCCGTCACCCCGCCCGGCGACATATACAGCTCGAACAGCTTCGTGACGTTGCCCACTTCAAAGCCGGTCTCTTCAATGGCTTCTTTGCGGATGCACACTTCGGGTTCGTCGTTATCCAGTAGACCGGCGCAGGTTTCGATCAGGCGGCCATCGGCGTTGCCATTCACCCAGGTTGCCACCCGGAACTGGCGGATTAACACCACGGTCTGCTTTTCACGGCTGTATAAGAGGATGGTTGCGCCATTGCCGCGATCGTAGACCTCGCGCTTGTGGCGGACGACTTCGCCTTTATGGCTTAAATCGTAGGTAATGTTACGCAGGACAAAGTAATTTTCAGAGAGGATTTTATCTTTGATAATCTCAATTTTCAGACTCATACGGGCTCCAGGACGTAATGAGCTATTCATAGTACGCCGTGAAACCCGCTTTGTCGCCCCGCTGATTTAATGGATTTTTGGCGCTGCGATTTCCAGCCAGTCCATCATGCCCTGCGCGGCATGACGCCCTTCCGCCATCGCCGTGACCACCAGATCTGCCCCGCGAACCGCGTCACCCCCGGCAAAAATCTGCGGATGACTGGTCTGGTAGCGATAGCGGCTTTCCACGCTGGCGACGATCCGCCCCCAGTCATCGACGTTCACGCCCTGCGCCTGTAGCCACGGCATAGAATGCGGATTAAAACCAAACGCCATAATCACCGCATCGGCCGGCATCACAAACTCACTGCCTGCGACAGGCACCGGACGACGACGGCCCTGCGCATCGGGCTCACCCAGCGCGGTGCGCAGCAGGCGAATGCCGTTGACCTTACCCGCCTCGTCCAGCACCAGTTCGACGGGCTGGACGTTAAACTCAAAGTGCGCGCCCTCTTCTTTGGCATTTTTGACCTCTTTTTTCGAGCCCGGCATGTTGGCCTCATCCCGACGATAGGCACAGGTGACTTTTGCCGCGTGTTGGCGCAGCGCGGTGCGCACGCAGTCCATCGCCGTATCGCCCCCGCCCAGCACCACCACGTTTAATCCTGCGGTGTCGATAAACGGCTCGGATTCCAATGACGGCAGCCCCATCAGATGGCGAGTGTTAGCCACCAGGAACGGTAACGCGTCATGTACGCCCGGCGCATCTTCGTGCGGGATGCCCGCTTTCATTGAGCGATAGGTACCGACGCCGATAAATACCGCGTCATACTCGCTCAACAGCTGAGTCATCGGCAGGTCTTTACCCACTTCGCAGTTGAGCTCGAAGTGAATGCCCATCGCGGTGAAAATCTCGCGGCGTCGCGCCAGCAGCGATTTATCCAGCTTAAAGGCCGGAATGCCGAAGGTGAGTAATCCGCCGATTTCCGGGTGTCTGTCGTAGACCGTGACGCTCACGCCGTGGCGAATCAGCACATCCGCACACGCCAGCCCCGCCGGACCTGCACCGATAATCGCAATACGTTTATCAACGGGCGTGACGCCGCTCATATCGGGCCGCCAGCCTTTACTCAGCGCCTGGTCGGAAATGTAGCGTTCAATATTGCCAATCGTCACCGCGCCAGATTCATCGCGAACCGTGCAGGCACCTTCGCATAAACGGTCCTGCGGGCAGACGCGTCCGGTGATTTCCGGCAGACAGTTCGTTTGATGAGAAAGCGCGACGGCCGCGTCAATATCTCCGGCTTTGACACGCTCAATCCATTGGGGAATGTGGTTGTGCAGCGGGCAGGTCCATTCGCAGATGGAATGTTCGCCGCATTTCAGGCAACGCGCCGCTTCGTGGTTCGCCTGATCCGCGCTGAACGGTAAATAGATCTCGTCGAAATTATCGGCGCGCGCGGTCGGGCTGAGTTTGTCCGGTTCCCCGCGCGCTGGTAGAGCCTGCATCTGCTGAATTTTACTCTGTCGTGATTCGACTGCTGTCGCCGCGCGGTGCCACGGCTGCGCCTCCTGGCAGGCCGTGCGCAGACGCCGCGCTTTGGCCAGGCGGTTCAGTACTTCTGGCGTCACCAGCGTCAGGGCATCAGCCGGACAATTCTCCACGCACGCCGGGCCATTCGGCCGGTCACGGCAGAGATCGCATTTATGCGCCGTGGCTTTGACGTGACCGTTAGATATCGGCGTCACCACGATCTCCATCGTGCCAAAAGGACAGGCGACAACGCAGGCTTTACAACCAATGCATTTTTGCTGATTCACCTGTACGCTATCGTGGCTTTTGGCAATCGCGCCGTTTGGACAGCTTTGTGCACAGGGCGCATTTTCACAGTGGTGACAGGTCACCGCGCTGCGCCGCGTGCCCTCTTTGAGCACCGTTATGCGCGGAACAAACTGGCGCTGGCTTAAGACGTGTTGCTCATTATTGTGCGCCATCACGCAGGCCACTTCGCAGGCGTGACAGCCAATACATTGCAGGTTATCGGCCATAATAAAACGATTCATAGAAGCACCTGTTCTGGTAGCATTAACCCTGTTTTTTATAAGCATATGGTATTTACCGACCCCGGGGGTTCCAGGCAATGTTCAAATGCCCAAAAACCGGGACTAATTACGACTTACCTGTGGCAGATCAATTTATTTCATCGCAGGTGAAATTGCGTTTCAATAACGTTCTGGAAACCGTGTCATGATCGTTAAACGTCCTGTATCAGGAAGCCTGGCCAGGGCTTTTATCTCGATTATTTTGCTCTCCGTTCTGACCAGCGGGATTGCGTTGATGACGCTCGCCAGCAGCCTGCGGGATGCTGAAGCGATTAATATCGCGGGCTCGTTGCGGATGCAGAGCTATCGACTCGGCTACGATCTTGAGCGCAACAGCACCGCTTTCTCCGAACATCGCCAGCACTGGCAAAGCACCCTCAACTCTCCGGTACTGAAAGAACTCGATCGCTGGTACGTGCCGGAATCGGTGAAAACGGGCTATCAGCAGTTACAAACAGCCTGGGCCGAGATGGACAGTCATCTTGAAACGGGAGATAAAGCCTGGTATCAGGACCATATTCAGCAATATGTCGAACGTATCGACACCTTCGTGCTCGCGCTCCAGCACTACGCGGAACATAAAATGCAGCTGGTGGTGGCGATTTCTCTGGCGGGTGGTGTAGGGATTTTACTGCTGGTGTTTATGACCCTGCGCGGGATCCGCCGTCAGGTGGTCGCGCCGCTCAATCATCTGGTGAACGCCAGCCAGCACATGGAACAAGGCCGTTTTGACATACAGGCTCAGGACACCCACCTGCCGAACGAACTGGGGTTGCTGTCGCGCACCTTCAATCACATGTCAGCCGAGCTGCATAAGCACTACCGCTCGCTGGAAATTTCGGTCGAAGAGAAGACTCGGCATTTAAACGAAGCCCACCAGCAGCTCGAAATGCTGTTCAAGTGTTCACAGGCGCTGAATACCAGCCAGATAGATGCGCATTGTTTCCGCCATATCATCCAGATCGTTCAGGAATACACGGGAATGAGCTTCCTGGAACTGCAGGCGGGCGACAACTGGCAGCTTTGCGAAGGGGTGAAAAAACCAGAGCAAGAGACGTTCTCCCTGCCGGTGGTAATGCAAGAAACACGCTTTGGCGAGCTGCGCTGGCAGAGCGAAAGCGTGGTGCCGGAGCCGCTGATGAAAAGTGTGGCGACGATGCTCGGACGCGGCCTCTATTTTAATCAGGCACAGAAGCACTTCCAGCAGCTACTGTTAATGGAAGAACGCGCGACCATCGCCCGCGAATTGCACGATTCTCTGGCGCAGGTGCTTTCCTATTTGCGCATTCAGTTGACGCTGCTCAAGCGCGCGGTGCCGGACGATAACGTTCCGGCGCAAACCATCATCACCGACTTTTCACGCGAGCTGAATAACGCCTGGCGCCAGCTGCGAGAACTGCTGACCACTTTCCGCCTGACGCTGAATCATTCCAATCTACCGGCAGCCTTGCAGGAAGCGCTGGAAGGTCTGCAAAGCCAGACCCGCGCGAAGCTGGATCTCGACTGCCGGTTATCCTCCCTGGCGCTGGACGCACAAAAGCAGGTCCATCTGCTGCAAATTGTGCGCGAAGCGGTGCTGAACGCCATCAAACATGCCGAGGCGACCGAGATTACGGTGAGCTGCGTCACCGCGCCGGACGGCGAACATACGGTATATGTACGGGATAATGGCATTGGCATTGGCGACGCCAGCGAACCGCCGGGACACTACGGTCTGAACATCATGCGTGAGCGCGCCGAACGGCTTGGCGGCACGCTGGGCTTTTCACAGCCGCAAAATGGCGGGACGCAGGTGTGCATTCGTTTTCGCACCCCGGAACCGGATGTCGGTAAATAACGGTAAATTGCGGGAAGCCGTCATACCCATGCGACGCCACCAGGCAATAATCGACAGGGCGGAAAGTTAACAAGGCGCTGTAAATGCGCATGATAATTTACACTATCTCCTTTTTTTCTCCACGTTTGGCATCCGCCTTGCCGCTAGAGTTAAGCGGGCAATAAACAATAACGATTCGAAGCGAAACGAGGTCTTATTTTCATGGCGAATTTCTTCATTGATCGCCCCATTTTTGCCTGGGTGCTGGCAATTATTTTATGTCTGACGGGCACTCTGGCTATTTTGTCACTTCCCGTTGAGCAATATCCCGATCTGGCTCCGCCGAACGTGCGCATCACCGCGAACTATCCGGGCGCGTCGGCACAAACGCTGGAAAACACCGTCACGCAGGTCATTGAACAAAACATGACCGGGCTGGATAACCTGATGTACATGTCGTCGCAGAGCAGTGCAACTGGCCAGGCGACCGTTACGCTGAGCTTTACCGCCGGTTCCGATCCTGATGAAGCAGTGCAGCAGGTGCAGAATCAGCTGCAATCTGCGATGCGAAAACTACCGCAGGCAGTGCAAAACCAGGGCGTGACGGTGCGTAAAACCGGGGATTCCAACATCCTGACCATTGCCTTCGTCTCAACCGACGGGTCGATGGATAAGCAGGATATTTCGGACTACGTCGCCAGTAATATTCAGGACCCGCTGAGCCGTATTAACGGCGTCGGCGATATCGACGCTTACGGTTCACAGTATTCAATGCGCATCTGGCTGGACCCGGCCAAGCTGAACAGCGTCCAGATGACCGCTACAGACGTCACCAACGCCATTAAATCTCAGAATGCTCAAATTGCCGTCGGGCAACTGGGCGGTACGCCGTCAGTGGACAAGCAGGCGCTGAACGCCACCATTAACTCCCAGTCCCTACTTCAGACGCCGCAGCAGTTCCGTGATATCACTTTGCGAGTGAATCAGGACGGTTCAGAAGTACGTCTCGGCGACGTCGCGACCGTCGAAATGGGTGCGGAAAAGTACGATTATCTGAGCCGCTTTAACGGCAACCAGGCGTCTGGTCTGGGTGTGAAACTCGCGTCCGGTGCGAACGAAATGGCCACCGCGAAACTGGTCATCGACCGCCTCGATGAGCTATCGCAGTATTTCCCGCATGGGCTGGAATACAAGGTGGCTTATGAAACCACCTCGTTCGTAAAAGCCTCGATTGAGGACGTGGTCAAAACGCTGATCGAAGCCATCGCGCTGGTGTTCCTGGTGATGTATTTGTTCCTGCAAAACTTCCGCGCCACGCTGATTCCGACCATCGCCGTTCCGGTGGTGCTGCTTGGGACGTTCGCCGTGCTGTACGCCTTTGGCTACAGCATCAACACCCTGACCATGTTCGCAATGGTACTGGCGATCGGCCTGCTGGTGGACGATGCCATCGTGGTGGTTGAGAACGTCGAGCGCATCATGAGCGAAGAGGGTTTGTCGCCGCGTGAAGCGACGCGAAAATCGATGGGACAAATTCAGGGCGCACTGGTGGGTATCGCGATGGTGCTTTCCGCCGTCTTTGTGCCGATGGCCTTCTTTGGTGGCACCACTGGCGCGATTTATCGCCAGTTCTCCATCACTATTGTCTCGGCGATGGTGCTGTCGGTGCTGGTGGCGATGATACTGACGCCAGCGCTCTGCGCCACGCTCCTTAAGCCGTTACACAAGGGCGAACAGCACGGACAAAAAGGCTTCTTCGGCTGGTTTAACCGCATGTTTAACCGCAATGCGGCGCGTTACGAAGCGGGCGTGGCCAGAATCCTGCACCGCAGCCTGCGCTGGATGTTGATTTACGTCCTGCTGCTGGGCGGCATGGTCTTCTTATTCCTGCGCCTGCCGACCTCATTTTTACCGCTGGAAGACCGGGGAATGTTTATCACCTCCGTTCAGCTTCCGAGCGGCGCGACCCAGCAGCAGACGCTGAAAGTGGTTGAGAACGTTGAATCATATTTTTTCACTCATGAGAAAGACAACATCGTGTCGGTGTTCTCCACCGTCGGTTCTGGCCCTGGCGGGAACGGGCAGAACGTCGCGCGAATGTTTGTGCGCCTGAAAGACTGGGATGAGCGCGACAGTAAAACCGGCTCCTCCTTCGCCATTATTGAGCGGGCGACAAAAGCGTTTAACCACATCAAAGAGGCGCGCGTCTTTGCCAGTAGCCCGGCGGCAATCAGTGGTCTCGGCAGTTCGGCGGGCTTTGATATGGAATTGCAGGATCACGCCGGGGCCGGACACGATGCGCTGATGGCCGCGCGCGATCAGCTGCTTGAGCTGGCGGGTAAAAACCATGAGCTGACCCGCGTGCGTCACAACGGCCTGGATGACAGCCCGCAGCTGCAAATCGATATCGACCAGCGTAAGGCGCAGGCATTGGGTGTTTCCATTGACGATGTGAACGATACCCTGCAAACCGCCTGGGGCTCCAGCTACGTAAACGACTTTATGGATCGGGGCCGCGTGAAGAAGGTCTACGTTCAGGCCGCCGCGCCGTATCGCATGTTGCCGGACGATATTAATCTTTGGTATGTGCGGAATAACGCCGGCGGAATGGTGCCATTCTCCGCCTTTGCCACTTCCCACTGGGAGAGCGGTTCACCGCGACTGGAGCGTTACAACGGTTATTCCGCGCTGGAAATCGTCGGTGAAGCCGCGCCGGGCGTAAGCACCGGGACGGCGATGGATATTATGGAACAACTGGTTCAGCAGCTCCCTGCCGGTTTTGGCCTGGAGTGGACGGCAATGTCCTATCAGGAAAGGCTCTCCGGCGCGCAGGCCCCTGCCCTGTATGCCGTCTCGCTGCTGGTGGTGTTCCTGTGTCTGGCTGCGCTGTATGAAAGCTGGTCGGTGCCGTTCTCGGTAATGCTGGTGGTTCCGCTCGGGGTGATTGGTGCGCTGCTCGCCACCTGGATGCGTGGGCTGGAAAATGACGTCTACTTCCAGGTCGGGCTGTTAACGGTTATCGGGCTATCGGCGAAAAACGCCATTTTGATCGTCGAGTTTGCCAATGAGATGAATTCGAAGGGACACGATCTGCTGTCATCTACCCTGCACGCCTGTCGTCAGCGTCTGCGTCCCATTCTGATGACTTCACTGGCGTTTGTGTTTGGTGTTCTGCCGATGGCGACCAGTTCCGGCGCCGGGTCAAGCAGCCAGCACGCGGTCGGTACCGGTGTGATGGGCGGGATGATCTCTGCAACCATCCTTGCTATTTACTTCGTTCCGCTGTTCTTTGTGCTGGTGCGTCAACGCTTCCCGCTAAAAGAGCGGCCAGAGTAACAGCCATAAAAAAGGCGGCTCCAGGGCCGCCTTTTTAGCGTGTGATTTATTTAGGGACAATCACATCATTTTTATAACTAAATTAAGTGCTCTTGCAGTTCTTCCTGAATGTCATTTACGAAGCATGTCTTCGATAAAATCTTTCCAGTTCCCCAGTTCACGTTCAATCATAACAACCTCTCTTATTATTATGCGTATTCTATGAGAATATATTGGCATTGTGAAGATAATTTAATCAATGACTCCGATTGCCTCCCCCTACTGCTGTGCTGGCCCTGAGACAAATATGGTCCTATCTCCTTTAATTTTATGTGACCAATCGCAATATTTAGAAACAACCATACTCGCGGGTGATAATCTTATTTTGGACTGACTTTAAAGGAGATTTAAGGTGACTGGACATTTATGCGTAAAAGATGAAACACTATTCAGCTAACAGCTGTAAGTTGAATTAACCCGCATAGTCGATTCAGTCATAAAGCGAATGTGTTATATTTCTCAAAACAATTTAAAATCGAAAATATTGAACATTTCGGATAAATAAAGACAAAAGGATTCACCATGATTGTGATGTACGGCATTAAAAATTGCGACACCATCAAGAAAGCGCGTCGCTTCCTGGAGGCTAATAATATCGAGTATCGCTTTCATGACTATCGCGCGGACGGCCTTGACGCAGAATTTCTGCATAGCGCTATCGCGGAACTCGGCTGGGAAGCGCTGCTGAATACGCGCGGGACCACCTGGCGTAAACTGGATGAATCTGTGCGCAATTCCATCACTGACGCCGACAGCGCAGCAAAATTGATGCTCGAAATGCCCGCGATCATCAAACGCCCATTGCTCTGCGCGCCAGGGCAGCCTATGCTGCTGGGTTTCAGTGAATCCAGTTATACACAAATCATTTGAGGTGTAGTCTATGTCTTGCCCGGTCATTGAGCTGACTCAGCAGCTTATTCGCCGTCCTTCCCTTAGCCCGGACGACGCAGGTTGTCAGGCATTAATGATTGAGCGCCTGCGCGCTATTGGTTTTACCGTCGAGCGTATGGATTTTGGCGACACCCAGAACTTCTGGGCATGGCGCGGCCAGGGCGAAACGCTGGCCTTCGCCGGACACACCGACGTGGTGCCTGCGGGCGACGCTGACCGCTGGATTAATCCCCCTTTCGAACCGACTATCCGTGACGGCATGCTCTTTGGCCGAGGTGCGGCTGACATGAAAGGTTCGCTGGCGGCAATGGTCGTGGCCGCTGAGCGCTTTGTCGCCCAGCACCCGAACCACAAAAACCGCCTCGCGTTTTTGATTACCTCCGACGAAGAAGCCAGCGCCAAAAACGGCACGGTGAAAGTCGTCGAAGCGCTGATGGAACGTCGCGAACGTCTCGATTATTGCCTGGTCGGCGAACCGTCGAGCACTGAGATCGTCGGTGACGTGGTGAAAAATGGTCGTCGCGGTTCCCTGACCTGTAATCTGACCGTTCACGGCGTTCAGGGCCACGTGGCTTATCCGCATCTGGCCGATAACCCGGTTCATCGCGCCGCGCCAATGCTGAACGAACTTGTGGGCATTGAGTGGGATAAAGGCAACGAATTTTTCCCGCCGACCAGTATGCAGATTGCCAACGTTCAGGCAGGCACCGGCAGCAATAACGTCATTCCGGGCGATTTCTTCGTACAGTTCAACTTCCGTTTTAGTACGGAACTGACCGACGAGATGATCAAATCTCGCGTTATTGCCCTGCTGGATAAATATGAATTGCGCTACACCCTGGACTGGTGGCTTTCTGGCCAACCGTTCCTGACGCAGCGCGGCAAGCTGGTTGATGCGGTGGTTAACGCTATCGCGCACTATAATGAAATTAAACCGCAACTCCTGACCACCGGCGGCACTTCTGACGGACGCTTTATTGCCCGAATGGGTGCGCAGGTTGTCGAACTGGGCCCAGTGAACGCCACCATTCATAAAATCAATGAATGCGTGAACGCGGCTGATTTGCAGCTACTGGCTCGTATGTATCAACGCATTATGGAGCAACTCGTCGCCTGACGACTGCTCTGAGAAGGAATAGCGAATGGACTGGCTGGCTAAATATTGGTGGATTCTGGTACTGGTGTTTCTGGTAGGCGTACTGCTGAACGTTATCAAAGATCTGAAGCGCGTGGACCACAAGAAGTTTCTCGCCAACAAACCTGAACTTCCCCCTCATCGTGACTTTAACGATAAGTGGGATGATGACGACAACTGGCCGAAGAAAGATCAGAAAGATCAGAAGTAATCGTCAAACTCCGCACCCAACTGTCCCCTCTCCCCTATGGGGAGAGGGTCAGGGTGAGGGGTAATAACTCACATAAACTCAACGATATCGTCATCGTTCGGTTTACTGCCGCTTAATGCCTCATCAAAATAGTGCTTCGGCACGGTAAATTGCAGGTGATTCAGGGCGAACTGCATGCTGCGATCGTCAATGGCATGACCCAGTTCATCAACAATATCCAGCGTCACATCTCCCCCTTCACGAATCAGCGCTTCCTGAGCGGCCACCGCATGGGAAAGCTCAATCACGCGATCTTCCCCGCCGTGGATCAGGTGAATCGTCGTCGCTGTCGTCGCGCTCTGCGGTAACGTCGCGAAGCGTCCGTTAAAGGCAATCACGCGCGACACCAGCCCTGGCTGCGCTTTCACGCTCTCCAGCGACATAATCGCCCCCTGCGAAAAACCAATCAGCGCGGTAGCCCCGGCACCCACACCGCTCTGATTTTGCCAGTAGCGCACGGTATCGATAAAGGTCGGCATGATGGCATCGATGCGCGCCTGACGATTATCTTCCGTTACGCCCTGTACGGAAAACCACTGACGCCCCTGGGGGCCACAAGGTTCTACGCCACCGATACTGACGATGAGCGCGTCCGGAAAAATCGGCGCAAACCAGCTGCCAATTTGCCCCATATTCGCCGCATTATCACCGACGCCATGAAACAGCAGCAGCAATTGCTGCGCAGGGCTGGAAGGGCTTTGGACAACAAAATGGTCGTGTTTCATGGCAGTCTCCTTAATTGATAGTCAGGATTTTACGCCTCTGGGGGGTAATGACCATGCCACTTCATTGAAGAAGTCATTGAAAAAATTGCCATTGCAAAATATCAGTTTTGAGCTGCTGGCAGCGGCGACTATCAATAAAATCAAGCGCCTGCTCGGCTTCGCTGCGCTGTTGTGCCAGCAACGCTTTGCGACCGGACATCGCGCGATCGTTGTCGTTTTCAAGCTTCCCGCGCAGTCCCTGAAGCGGCAAATCCACCGCCAGCAAAAGCCGCGTGAGCGCCGCCGCAGAGGTAGAAAGCGGACGATGCGCAAAGGCGAAACCACCCAACTCCAGCCAGTCATCATCGTTAAGGGTAGACTCCCAGCAATCTTCCACTGGGATCTTTTCGGCGTTCCATTTTTCAATTATTCGCGCATCGCGACACAGCCGTTGATGTTCCTGCGCACAAAGCGCCTGCCCCGCCTCGCTGATGGGCTTCAGTGCCATCGCCGTGTAACACCCGCTGCTGGCCTCACGGTGAGTTCCCATTCGCACCAGAACAAAACCGCAGCGCTGCCAGAAGCGCCATAGCTCTTGCGTGTAGCCAAAGCTAACGGAAAGATAATCCTGCTGCGCATGATGACTTGCGCCGAGGACTAATGACTGACCGATGCCTTCTCGCTGACGCGCCGGATGAACGGCTACCCGCGTGACGCGCCTCCCTATCAGGGTAGCCGCCAGCGGCGATCCCCCGTGAGCAGCCAGAGATTGCGCCACCAGATTGCCGCGTGGGCGTCGATAACCCGCCCATACCGCCTGACTCAATGGTGGCGCTAACCCGCCTTCATCGACCAGCCACAGCGCACCCACCAGGCCATCACCCGCGCGGGCGACGGCAAAATGCTGGCCCGGCGCGTCCATCATGCGACGTAAATCCAGCGGTGAGGTTCGATAATGGGCAGAGCAGAGTAGCGTGTAAATGTTTGCCGCGAGCTGCGGCTGACTCTCCCACGCATTTTGTTCCAGCGGGATAATTTCTGGCGAATCAACGGCGGTCTCATTGACGACATCATCAAATAGCAGTGCGTTAGCCACGACGCGCTCAAGCGGACACCCCGCCGCCCAGCGAATGGGCGCAGAGAGCGTGAAGTGTTTCAGCCCGCTAAAGCGTGCACAGAATTTGAGTAAAAAACCGCGCCCGGTGCCTTCGTAACCTTGTACGGTCGTGGTCAGCAATACGCGCGGAAAACGCGACACCAGCTGTTCCAGCAGCGGACCGGGAATGGCGGCGGCTTCATCGACAATCAGCCAGTCGGCCTGTTGGTCAGAGGCCAGCAGCGCGTCAGGTGCCATAAAGTGATAGTTATCTGCCGCGAAACGGGCGATCACTTCCGTCGCCCCTTTCGCTGGCGCGGTGACGATAGCGCGGCCCGGAATGCGGCTTAACAACATTCCCGCGAGGGCAGATTTGCCGCGACCACGCGGTGCAGTCACCACCGCCACGCCTGCGTTCATCTCAATTAATGCCGCCAGAATCTCAGCCTGCTCGCGCTGCGGCTCGCCGCTGGCAGGCTGCCAGTCGGGTGCTGGAGAGAGAGAAAAATCGGGGAAAGGCTGATGCTGTTGCCAGACCAGCATGCCGGGATCGTGGCTCACCGTTCGGCAAAAGTGGCGGACAAAATGCGGGGTCGCTATCGGTTTTTCGCTGTCACTCCAGCGCACAGAATCGCTGTCGGGTTTTTCAGGCCAGACAGAAAAAGGCGGCGTGAGTAACACCAGCAGACTTCCGGCGCGTAACGTACCGCTGAGTGCGGCAAAAGCGGAGACATCAAAGCCGCGACGGGCATCGAAAATGGCGTGGTGGTATTCCCGCCCGAGCAGGTTTTTTAACGCCTGCGGTGCGCAGCTCGGGTCGACAGGCGCGTCGTTTCCAACCCACAGCCAGTCACCAACTAGCACGTCGCGCAGCGATAAAGCTTGCGTCTGTGACCACGTATCATCACCGCTTATTACCCACAGTCGACGATGCCCTTCGCGCTGTAGCCGAGCCGCCAGACGTTCAACCATCACGACACTCTCATCCCTGAGGCTCAGATTCACATGGTTTTACCGAAGGTGTTGCACTGGGCCGGATCGCCGCTCGCAAACCCGCGTTTGAACCAAGTGTAACGTTCTTCGGATGTGCCGTGGGTGAAGCTGTCCGGCACCACGCGGCCCTGGCTCTGCTGTTGCAGGCGATCGTCACCGATGGCCTGAGCGGCATTCAGCGCCTCTTCCAGATCGCCCGACTCCAGCACGCCCTGCTGCTGCATACTGTGACCCCAGACGCCAGCGAAGCAGTCGGCCTGAAGTTCCATACGCACGGACAGGCGGTTGATTTCAGTCTGAGAGGCGTTTTGCTGCAGCTGACGCACTTTCGGCTCGATGCCGAGCAGTTTCTGTACGTGATGGCCGACTTCATGGGCAATCACATAGCCCTGGGCGAAATCGCCGTCAGCGCCGAGCTTGCGTTTCATGTCGTCATAGAAGGAGAGATCGATATAGACGGTGCTGTCTGCCGGGCAGTAGAACGGGCCCATCACTGATTGTCCGGTGCCGCATCCCGTGCGCGTCGCGCCACGGTACATCACCAGTTTTGGCTGCTGGTAGGTGCGACCCATTTTTTCGAACTGCTGGCTCCACGTATCTTCAGTGGTCGCCAGAATCACTGACGTGAATTTAGCTGCTTCATCTTCGTTCGGGCTGATGGAGCGCTGGGATTGTTGCTGCTGTTGTTGAATGGGTTCGCCGGTCATTAAACCGGTCAGATCGACGCCGTAGTAGCCCGCCACCAGTACGATAATCAACAGAACAATGCCGCCTTTACCGCCGGGAAGCCGCATTCCACCGCCACCCATAGAAGGCCCCATGCCGCCGCTACTGCTGCGCCTGTCTTCTACATTGTCACTTTCACGACGCCCTTGCCAGCGCATAACCACCTCGAAACTATCTCGTCATCAATAGAGTGATCGTAGGCGGTTAACGGGCGGATTACCATAGGAAACAAAGGTAAGAAGCCAAAGGATACGCTGATCCTTTGGCCTGCAAGGGAATTAATCGAGTTTAACGCCCAGACGATGCGCGACGGCTTCGTAGGCTTCAATCAGGCCACCCAGGCTCTGACGGAAACGGTCTTTGTCCATTTTATCGAGGGTTTCTTTGTCCCACAGGCGGCTGCCGTCCGGAGAAAACTCATCACCCAGCACCACTTCGCCTTTGTACAGACCGAACTCCAGTTTGAAATCGACGAGGATTAAGCCTGCATCGTCAAACAGCTTTTTCAGTACGTCGTTGGCTTTGTAGGTCAGTTCCTGCATACGCGCCAGATTCTCTTTGCTCACCCAACCGAAGGTTTCGCAGTAAGATTCGTTGACCATCGGATCGTGCATTTCGTCATTTTTCAGGAACAGATCGAACAACGGCGGGTTCAGCTCGATGCCTTCTTCAATACCCAGACGCTTCACCAGAGAGCCAGCAGCACGGTTACGCACCACGCATTCCACCGGAACCATATCCAGTTTTTTCACCAGACATTCCGTATCGGACAGCAACGCTTCCATCTGAGTTGGGATACCGGCTTCGGCAAGTTTGCTCATAATGAAATGGTTGAACTTGTTGTTCACCATGCCTTTACGGTCGAACTGCTCAATGCGTGCGCCATCCCCTGCTGACGTATCATTGCGGAACTCGAGCACCAACAGATCCGGGTTTTCGGTGCTGTATACGGTCTTCGCTTTGCCACGATACAACTCAGCTTGCTTCTGCATCTTCATTACTCCTGGTGTGATGATATGGTCAAAATCTCGGGATATTATGCCACGCACACGTTTGCGTGACACTAAAATAAAAAGGGCTGGATTAACCAGCCCTTCTTTTTATTTGCTGAATGCAGCCTGGAAGACCGCGACCAGCGCATCGTTCTGCGACTGGGTCAGCGTGTGACCTTTCGGATCGATGAACTGCAAGCTGCTGCGGTTATCGAGGTCACCGACCTGAATTTTATAATCGCCGGAAGCCAGACCTGGGTCGCTCGCGCCCAGTTCCTGCCATGCGCTATCAGAAAGCGGTTTGTAGGTGGCCGTGATGCTGCCCGTAGAACGGGTGCTGTCGGTCACTTTCATACCGGCTTTTTCAAGCACAGCTGGCAAACGCTGCCAGGTCTGCTGGAACGGTGCACGCACCACCAGCATTGGCAGACCGGTGTCATCGGCTGCGCTCTGCACATCAAATGTCACGCCGCTGCGGCTCTGCGCAGAGTTCGCGGCATCGGTCGCGTTTTTATCCAGACCAGACGCAATCACGTTCAGCATTTCGGTGCTGTAGCGCTGCAGAGAAGCGGCATCCGCAACTGGCTTACCCGCCTGCTCCAGGTTCAGCAGCTTGACCGTAACGGCCTGCTGATAACCCTGTGGTTTGACAGAGACTTGATAACGACCACGGTACTGCTGATCTTCATCCAGACGGTTCCATTCGATCCAGTCGGTGGTCAGGGTCTGACCCGCGTCGTCGCGCTTATCAATCGTGTAGTTCTTCGACTGAATTACACTGACGACCTGCGGCCACAGCGTGTTGTTACGACCGTTTTCGACCAGCAGCGTTGCGGTGTCACCCGTAAACTGGGTGCGCGCACCGCTCACCAGAGCCAATGGCTGCGCAGGTGGGCGAATATCCAGCGCTTTACCGACAGCGCCACTGCCATTGGTGACAGGAATGTTGTAATCGCCGTTTTGAATCGGCAGGATCATACCCGCTGGCGCATGAAGTTCAGCAAGCGGAGCTGCATCCAGATAGGATTCATCACCGCTCACCTGGCGCTTGTAGCGCGAGTCTGAACTACAGGCAGCGAGCAGCATAACAAGCGAAACACCCGCAACCTTCGCCAGGCGCGTCTTCTGTACTGAGTAAGCCATCAAATCTCCCTAAACTCTACAGCAAACCGGCATGCTTCAGCGCCCCGGTGACCACTTCACGACCGTGGTCGGTGATGGGGGTCATCGGCAGACGCAGCGTGTCGGTCGCTACAAGTCCCAACTCCTTACATGCCCATTTCACTGGGATCGGATTGGGTTCGACAAATAATTTTGTGTGCAGCGGCATCAGACGCTGGTTAATCAAGCGAGCTTCGTCGAAATGACCCGCCGCAGCCAGTTTGCACATTTCGGCCATATCACGCGCCGCGATGTTAGACGTCACGGAAATCACGCCGTGACCGCCGAGCTGCATGAAGTCCAGCGCGGTCGCGTCATCACCACTGAGCAGGATAAAGTCGTCTGAAACCAGCTCTTTGATCTGGTGAACGCGGCTTAAGTTCCCGGTCGCCTCTTTAATTGCGATAATATTTTTAACTTTCGAGAGACGGCCTACGGTTTCCGGCAGCATATCGCAGCCAGTGCGCGACGGCACATTATACAGAATTTGTGGCAAGTCAGTATGTTCAGCGATGGCTTTGAAATGCTGGAACAGACCTTCCTGAGTAGGACGGTTGTAGTACGGAGTTACCGTCAGGCAGCCGACAATACCGCTGTTGTTGAAACGCTGGGTCAGGCTGATGGCCTCTGCGGTTGCATTTGCACCCGTCCCGGCGATAACAGGAATACGCCCGTCAGCCAGTTCGACGGTCATCATCACCACATCGCCGTGTTCTTCATGGCTCAGGGTGGCGGATTCACCGGTAGTCCCTACCGAAACGATCGCCGCAGTCCCGTTGGCGACATGGTAATCAATCAGTTTTTTCAGGCTTGACCGGCAGACATTACCTTTCTCATCCATCGGCGTAACAAGCGCAACAATACTTCCCGTGAACATGGGCCATCCTCTGTGCAAACAAGATTCTCAATGGTACGTTTGGAACTGTAATAAAAGCAAGCGACGTAAGGTGTCCAGGCTGTTGTATGCACGTTTTTTTTATGCTTTCCTTATGATGACTTAACCACGCAAAGGAAGAACAGGTTTGACAACCTCATCACAACATTACCTGGTTATCACTGCGCTGGGTGCCGACAGAGCCGGTATTGTGAACACCATCACCCGCCACGTCAGCAGTTGCGGCTGTAATATCGAAGACAGCCGCCTTGCGATGCTGGGCGATGAGTTCACGTTTATCATGCTGCTGTCCGGGACATGGAACGCGATTACGCTCATTGAATCCACTTTACCGCTTAAAGGCGCGGAGCTGGATTTGCTGATCGTGATGAAACGCACAACTGCACGCCCGCGTCCGGCCATGCCGGCGACCGTCTGGGTGCAGGTTGAAGTCACCGACTCCCCGCATTTAATCGAACGTTTCACCGCACTTTTTGACAGCCATCAGATGAACATCGCGGAACTGGTGTCACGCACACAGCCTGGTCCAACGCCAACCCTGTTTATTCAGATAACAGCACACAGCCCTGCTTCACACGATGCATCAAATATTGAGCAAGCGTTCAAAGCACTCTGTACAGAACTCAATGCGCAAGGCAGTATAAACGTCGTCAATTATTCGCAGCACGAACAGGATGGAGTTGAGTAATGAATCCACTGAAAGCCGGTGACATCGCACCGAAATTTAGCCTGCCCGATCAAGACGGCGAGCAAGTAAATTTGACCGACTTCCAGGGACAGCGTGTTCTGGTCTATTTCTACCCGAAAGCCATGACGCCAGGGTGTACCGTACAAGCGTGCGGCTTACGCGATAACATGGATGATTTGAAAAAAGCAGGCGTAGACGTGCTGGGTATCAGCACCGATAAGTCAGAAAAACTGTCACGCTTCGCTGAAAAAGAGTTGCTGAACTTTACCTTGCTCTCCGATGAAGACCATCAAGTGTGCGAACAGTTTGGCGTCTGGGGTGAGAAGTCTTTCATGGGCAAAACCTACGACGGTATTCATCGCATCAGTTTCCTGATCGATGCCGACGGCAAAGTTGAGCATGTGTTTGATGATTTCAAAACCAGCAACCACCACGACGTGGTGCTCGACTGGCTGAAAGCGAACGCCTGAGTCACTTGAGCCGTCTGCTGCCCGGCGGCAAGATAAAGGCAAAACGGCAACCTTCGGTTGCCGTTTTTTATGTGTTCACCCTCTCCCGTGGGAGAGGGCCGGGGTGAGGGCATCAGGCAGCACAAAGCGCCACCCGGCAAATTTACTCTTCGACAGCTGGCACATCCGGCCACGCGTGAACCACGGCTTTGATGAGCGTCGCCAGAGGAATCGCAAAGAATACGCCCCAGAATCCCCACAGGCCGCCGAAAATCACCACCGACAGAATAATCACTAGCGGATGCAGGTTTACCGCTTCCGAGAACAGCACCGGCACCAGAAGATTGCCGTCCAGCCCCTGAATAATCAGATATACCGCGAAGCAGCTCCAGAACTCCGTTCCAAGACCAAACTGGAACAATGCCACGCCGACCACCGGAATCGCCACCACGAATGCGCCGATATAGGGAATGAGCACCGAGAAGCCCACCAGCACCGCCAGCAGCAGCGAATAGTTCAGGCCGAAAATGATGAAACCAATCCAGGTCGCAACACCAACCACAATCATCTCCAGCACTTTGCCGCGAATGTAGTTGGTTATCTGCTGGTTCATCTCCTTCCACACCTGCCCTGCCAGACCGCGATTGCGCGGCAGAATGCGGCGCACGGCGTTAAGCATCTGCTCTTTATCTTTTACCAGGAAGAAGACCATCAGCGGGACCAGCACTAGATAGACCGCCAGCGTCAGCAGCCCGACCAGCGAGGCGAGAGAATATTTCACCACTGAATCGCCCATTGTCATGATGCGGGCGCGCATGTTTTCCGCCATCGCATCAATAATGCCCGCGTCCATCAGAGCCGGATAACGTCGCGGCAGCGTAGCGGCAAAATCGGAGAGTTTATTGAGCATGCCGGGCATATCGCGAATCAGGTAAATCCCCTGCTGCCAGGCAACAGGCATTACCACAAACGACATCAGCAGCAGAATACCCACGAACAGGATCAGCACGATGCTGGTCGCCCAGCGGCGTGAGCAGCCAATATTTTCCAGACGAACCGTTGGCCATTCGAGAAGATAAGCCAGCACGAGAGCCACCAGCAAAGGCGCCAGTAGGCCGCTGAAGAAGAACAGGATACAGAACCCGGCAACCAGGATAACCAGCAAAGCAATAGCTTCGGGATCGCTGAAACGACGCCGATACCACTGCATTAACATTTCGAGCATACAACCCTTCCCTGAATCTGATGGCTGGAGCGAGAGGCGAATTGTATCTAACTGTCACTCAAAAGACTTTCGCTTTTTGACTCTGGGTCACGAAACGCAAAAGGCCGTTGTTTGGGATTTTCTTCACGCCACAACACCGCTACACTCGCAGAGCAGTTGAAGGTGAACGATATGCACGTTCTTCGGTCAAATGGCTACATCCAAAATACAGGGCAGAGGTTATGTTCAGGCAGTTGAAAAAAACTCTGGTTGCAACGCTTATTGCCGCATTGACTGTCGGTCAGATGGCGCCAGCTTTCGCTGACTCCGCCGATACATTGCCGGATATGGGAACCTCAGCAGGCAGCACGCTTTCCATCGGACAAGAAATGCAGATGGGGGATTATTATGTGCGCCAGCTTCGTGGCAGCGCGCCGCTAATCAATGACCCGCTGCTGGTGCAATACATCAACGGGCTGGGGATGCGCCTGGTTGCCCATGCTGACTCGGTTAAAACGCCCTTCCACTTCTATTTAATCAATAACGACGAAATTAACGCCTTTGCCTTCTTCGGCGGAAATGTGGTGTTGCATTCGGCGTTATTCCGCTATTCCGATAACGAAAGCCAGCTCGCATCGGTGATGGCACACGAAATCTCCCACGTCACCCAGCGCCATCTGGCGCGTGCTATGGAAGATCAGAAAAAGAATGCGCCATTGACCTGGGTCGGTGCCCTAGGCTCGATTCTGCTGGCGATGGCCAGCCCGCAGGCCGGCATGGCGGCGCTGACTGGCACGCTCGCCGGGACGCGCCAGGGGATGATCAGCTTTACTCAGCAGAACGAACAGGAAGCGGACCGCATCGGCATTCAGGTGCTCCAGCGCTCCGGGTTTGATCCGCAGGCAATGCCCTCGTTCCTCGAAAAACTGCTCGACCAGGCGCGTTATTCCACACGCCCACCGGAAATTTTGCTGACGCACCCCCTGCCGGAAAGCCGTCTGTCGGATGCGCGTAACCGTGCCAACCAGATGCGCCCGGTCGTCGTCCAGTCATCGCAAGATTTTTACATGGCAAAGGTCAGAACCCTCGGCATGTATAACTCCGGGCGTAACCAGCTAACCAGCGATCTGCTTGATACGCTGGCGAAAGGCAACGTCCGTGAGCAGAATGCGGCGCAATATGGTCGGGCGCTTCAGGCGATGGAAGCCAACAAATACGATGAGGCGCGTAAAGCGCTCCAGCCGCTTTTGTCGGCTGATCCGAACAATGCCTGGTATCTCGACCTCTCAACCGACATCGATTTAGGGCAGAAGAAAACGGCTGACGCGATCAACCGTCTGAAAAATGCTAAAGATCTGCGCACCAATCCGGTGTTACAGCTCAACCTGGCGAACGCTTACTTACAGGGCGGCCAGCCTAAAGACGCGGCAACCATTCTGAATCGTTATACGTTTGATCATAAAGACGATCAAAACGGCTGGGATTTGCTGGCGCAAGTCGAAGGGCAGCTCGGCAACCGTGACCAGGAATTAGCAGCCCGCGCCGAAGGTTTTGCGTTGGTTGGGCGACTGGATCAGTCGATTTCCTTGCTCAGCAGCGCCAGTTCGCAGGTTAAACTGGGCAGCCTGCAGCAGGCACGTTACGACGCCCGAATCGATCAGCTGCGCGCCTTGCAGCAACGCTTCAAGCCGTACGAAAAGATGTAATAAGGAGAAGTCATGTCAGACGCGGTAAAAATTTATCACAACCCTCGCTGCTCCAAGAGCCGCGATACGCTGAGCCTGTTGAAATCTAACGGTATCGATCCTGAAATCGTATTGTATCTGGACACCCCTCCGGACGCCGCAACCCTTCGCCAGCTTCTGAGTATGCTGGGCATGACGAGCGCGCGGGAACTGATGCGCCAGAAAGAGGATCTGTATAAGTCGTTAAACCTTGACGATAGCCATCTGTCCGAAGATGCGCTCATTCAGGCGATGGTCGAGAATTCAAAGCTGATTGAGCGCCCGATCGTGGTGGCTAACGGTCAGGCGCGCATTGGTCGCCCACCGGAAGACGTGCTCGAAATCCTCAATTAATTCGACCGCCGCAGCGCTTCGAGAAAAGCCTGCGGCGTACTGTCTCCCAGCTTTTTCTGCGTTTTACCCTGATTATAAAATTCACAGATCCGCATCAGCAGTTGCCCTGCCGGTTCCATATTCATCCGAGGAATAATCTCGCCTAACGGGATCGCCACCTGCACCGCGCAATACCGGGCCGCACTTCTTTTTACCCCAATCCCTTCAAGCGTTAACGGTGCAGTAAACCCAAAAGTCTCAACAGATTGGATATCAGCCGGACAGGCTTTTAACAATTCATTCGCCCAGTTAGCCACCAGCTGCACCGAGATGCCTGCGTAAAGCCGGGCAAAACACCAACCGCTGATCGGCTCCCGTGCCCACAAAAGATGTTGCTCGCCGCCATCGTCCATGTGCAACGAGAGCGGCAGATGGTGCAATTCAAGCCGATGCGGCACCCCGCCTGCTTTTAAGGCTTTTTTACCCTGCAACGGCGCGCCCTGCCGTTGCACCGCAGCCGGTTTCAGGTAGCGATTGAGCGTTGCCCGCGAAACGCTGATCCCCAATCCTTCCGTCACCAAAAACAAAAGCTCGTCCAGCGGCGCACCGGTAGCGTCGCGTAGAGCATTAATCAACGCAATCTGCTCTTGTCTCATTGCTTTGTGTATCACTTTTGGGGTGGTGTGATTGTCTGAAACCTGGTCTCGTTTACGCCAGCGCCGGACGGTGGTCACTGAAATCCCCAGTTCAACAGCCAGCTCTCTGTCGCTTTTTTCGGACTGCTGAAGGTAGCGACGCGTCCGCGGCGTGGTCGTGGCATTGGCGTGCAGTTTAATTTCCATCGCGAGCCCTCAGTGGAATTTCTTATAACCAATCTTGTGAGATTTATATTAACAAGGCGATTACATTGTGACCTGTTTCACCTTTCGGTCGCAACGCTTCGCTGATAATCCTCAGACATAACACAAACAACGTCACTCGATCTTGTACGGAGTTCACAATGAACAATGTTCTGGGATTTATGGAAGCAAAATTGATGCCGCTGGCGGCCAAAACGGCTCAGCAGCGTCATCTGGGTGCCATTCGTGGCGCGTACGTATCATTCATGCCATTTATCATCGTCGGCTCAATTCTGCTGGTGATCTCCTCGTTCCCGAATCAGACGTATCAGCAGTTTATGTCCTCGGCCTTTGGCGAAAGCTGGAGCTCGATCATTGAAATCCCGTTTAACGCCGTCTTCTCTACCATGTCGCTGTTTATCAGCTTCCTGGTTGCCTTCCGTCTGGCGGAGCATTACGGCGAGGACCGCATTTCATGCGGTATTCTGGCGCTGGTTAGCTTCCTGATCCTCACGCCATTTATCAAAGTCGCGGAGAACGGCGGCATAACCGTCATGCCGGTCGAATGGATTGGCAGCAAGGGGCTGTTCGTGGCGATGATTGGTTCGCTGCTGTGGACGGAGCTGTTCTGCTGGCTGAAGCGCAAAAACCTGGTGATCAAAATGCCAGACGGCGTGCCGCCTGCGGTGCAGGAATCTTTCGCCGCGCTGATCCCCGCCTTGCTGGTGATGATCCTGGTGCTGGTCATTCGCATCGTGTTTGGAAACACCCACTATCACACCATTCATCAGTTCATCTATGAAGTGGTCGCCACGCCGGTGCGCCACTATGGCACGTCCTATTTCGGCGCGCTGATGACGGTGTTCAGCATCACCATTTTGTGGTCTGTGGGTATTAACTCCGGGTCGATGATCAACGGCATCATCCGTCCGCTGTGGATGGAGAACCAGACCGACAACATCGCCGCCATTCAGGCAGGCGTGACGCCGCCGCACATTATCACCGAGCAGTTTTTTGACATGATCTGGATGGGCGGCGCGGGTGCCACCCTGTCGCTGGTGATCGCGATGCTGATTTTTGCCCGCAGTAAAAACATGCGCGAAGTGGCGCGGCTCGGCGCGGGCGCGTCGGTGTTCAATATCAACGAACCGATTTTGTTCGGCCTGCCGGTGATCATGAACCCGATCATGCTGATTCCGTTTAACCTGGTGCCGCTGGTATTAGTCACCGTGCAATACGCGGCGATGAAACTGGGCGCCGTGGCGGTTACAACGGGAGTCTTTATTCCCTGGACGCTGCCGCCGGTGATCAGCGGATTTATCGTCACCGGGCATATTAGCGGCAGCGTGATGCAGCTGCTTAACCTGCTGATTGGCGCGATGCTTTATCTGCCTTTCATGCGGATTCTGGACAAACAGTACCGCGCGGCGGAAATTGCCACCGCGACGCAACCCGAAGCCACACTGGCGAAACAGGAGTAAAGCATGTGGGGAATTATCGCAACCTGGCGAATGGCGCTGGAAGGCGTGACGGAGTCTGCGTCTGCGCTGGCTGCGGGGAAGCCAGTTTCATCGGCGGTAGTGGATGCCGTTGCCACCGTTGAAGACTTCCCGTATTACAAGTCGGTCGGTTACGGCGGGCTGCCCACCGAAAATGGCGACGTGGAACTCGACGCCGCCTATATGGACGGCGATACGCTGGCCTTTGGTGCGGTAGGGAATCTGGTGGATATCGCCAACCCGGTGCGCGTCGCGCAGGCGCTTAGCCGCCAGCGCTACAACAGCCTGCTGGTCGGCCAGGGCGCGCGGGAATGGGCGCTCAGCCAGGGCTTTGCCGACAAGACCATGCTCACCGACCGGGCGATGCAGCACTACCGCAAACGCTGTCGCGAAACGCTGGATAAAGGCTTAAGCCCCTACGATGGACACGACACCGTCGGCATTATCGGGCTTGATAAACAGGGGTCGATGAGCGTCGCCACCTCCACCAGCGGCCTGTTTATGAAAAAACGCGGACGCATCGGGGATTCACCGATCATCGGTTCCGGCTTTTATTGCGACAGCGAAACAGGTGCCGCCACTGCCACTGGTGTGGGGGAAGATTTAATGAAAGGCTGCACCAGCTACGAGATCGTGCGCCGTATGGCGCAGGGGATGACACCACAACGCGCTGCAGATTCCGTGGTCTTCGAACTGGAAGACAAACTGATGTCGCGCTTTGGTCGCGTGGGCGATCTTTCGGTGGTGTGTATGAATAACAAAGGCGAGTTTGGCGCAGCGACCAATATCAAAACCTTCTCGTTTGTCGTCGCTACCGCAAATCAACCGTTGACCGTTTTCCGCACCGAACGCCTGCGCGAGAAAACCCATTATCAGGCCGTGGATGACGAATGGATGCAGGCCTATGCCGCGCGGATCCGCGCCCCGATTGAGGAACAATCATGATTTCCTGTGAGCTTATAACCACTCTTGCAAAAGCAAAACCGCACAGCCATTTGCTGGCGTACCCGTCCAGCGCCCTGCTGCCAGATACTGCGCTTATCAACGAAATGCGCGAACAGAAAAACGTGGCGGATGCGCGCTTCGGCTGCGCGCCGTTTTCCCGTATTACCCTCCTGCCGGACGCACTCTGGCATGACGCGCTGACCGATGGATTACTCGCCGCGCTGCGCCCACTTTTCGCCGCACCGGCCAGCGAGAATGTGGTGCTGGATGTCAGCAACATTCACGACACCGTTCTGGTGCAGTTGCTGCGCTTTCTGTTCAATCAGGCGCACAGACTCAGCGATTTAAAGCTGAAGAAAACAGCCGACACTGACCTTCGGATTCGCCACGTCACCGTCCTGTGTTTGCCTGAGCAGCAGGAACACCTGAGCAAAATCATTGAGCAGCAGCGGGCCATCGCCAACGGTATGATCGCCGCACGCCGTCTGGCAGATACGCCGTCGGATCGCTGTACGCCGCAGTATGTGGTCGACGAGGCGCAAACACTCTGTGCCGCCTTCCCTGCCCTGCGCTGCGAAGTGCTCGATGAAAAACAGATCGTAGAGCAAGGTCTGGGACTGTTACACGCCGTCGGCAAAGGGGCCACCTGCCCACCGCGCCTGTTGGCGATTCATTATGACGGCACAAATGACGGTCCGGTGCGCTGCTACGTAGGCAAAGGGATCACGTTTGATACGGGCGGTCTGTGGCTGAAAGAAGGCGCGGGCATGTACACCATGAAGTACGACATGTGCGGTGCAGCCAACGTACTGGGCCTGATGCTGACCGTGGCGGAGTTGAATCTTCCCGTGAGGATCATGGGCGTGCTGGCGCTGGCGGAAAACGCCATTGGCCCGGATGCCATGCAGCCGGGAACGGTGGCACGCGCCTGTAACGGTCTGACGGTGGAAATCAACAATACCGACGCCGAAGGACGGCTGGTGTTGGCCGATGCCATCGCCTGGGCCAGTCAGCGGCATCCGCAGGCGCACTACATTATTGATATGGCGACATTAACCGGCGCGGTGGTAAAAGCGCTGGGGTATGAGCTGAGTGGGTTGATGACGCAGAACGAGCCACTGCGCCAGGCGTTGTCCCTCGTAGGCAAAACGAGCGGCGATGACGTATGGTCGCTGCCGCTGGACGCGCGGCTGAAAAAGCAGACGGAGAGCACGATTGCCGACCTGTGCAATACGCCGACCAACAATGCGGCGATCAGCGCGTCGGCTGCATGGTTATTACATCATTTTTGTCCGCCGACGATTCCGTGGGCGCACCTGGATATCAGCGGGACCGCGTTGTGGCGTGAAGGCGGGAGAAGCGTGGCGTCAGGAAGACCGATTCCGTTATTAGTCGAGCATTTGTTAGCGGATATCGAATCGTAGGCCCGTGCAAGCGAAGCGCCGCCGGGCAACAAAGCCGGGTGGCGGCTTCGCCTTACCCGGCCTACAGGACCGTCGGTTTTTGCTATAACTTGAGCGTTTCTTTCACAAACGGAATGGTCAGCTTGCGCTGAGCGGTAATGGACGCGCGATCGAGCTGATCCAGCGTATCAAATAGAGTTCGCATCTCGCGATCCAGCCGCTTTAACAGAAAACGTCCCACGTCTTCCGGCAGCTCAAACCCACGTAACCGCGAGCGCAACTGCAGCGCCTGAAGCTTGTCTTCATCAGAGAGTGGCTGGAGTTTATAGATTTGTCCCCAGTCGAGGCGCGACGCCAGATCCGGTAATCCGAGGTTTAGCTGACGCGGCGGGCGATCCCCGGTGATCAGCAACCGGGTTTTACCCGATTCCAGAATGCGATTGTAGAGGTTGAACATCGCCATTTCCCACAGCTCATCCCCGGCGATGCATTCGATATTGTCGATACAGACCAGCGAAAGATGTTCCATACCGTCGAGCACTTCCGGGACAAACCAGGTTCGCTTATCCAACGGCACATAGCCTACCGCGTCCCCGCGCTGGGAAAGCTCCGCGCAGGCGGCGTGCAGCAGATGGCTGCGTCCCGCGCCTTCGCGTGACCAGATATAAATGTATCCGCTGTGCTCCTGGCGTAACACGTTTTGCAACGCAGCCAGTAAAGAGGGGTTATCGCCCGGCCAAAAACTCGCGAAAGTTTCGTCGTCAGGAAGATAAAGTGGCAGAGAGAGCTGTGCCGGTCCGTTCAGAAATACCTCGATCAAGGTCTCACATAAAATCGGGAGGGAGTTTATCACGGAACCCGCGATGAGAGAACCGGGCGGATCGTCCGCCCGGTTTTAGGATCAATGTGATGCTTTTTCGCTCTCCTGAGCGTCCAGCACTTCTTCCTCAGGGCGAAGCACAGAGATCAGCTTGAAGATCAGGCTCAGACCTACACCAACGATAGTCGCCAGCGCCATCCCTTTCAGCTCTGCCGCGCCGATATGCACCTTCGCACCGCTCACGCCGATGATCAGGATAACGGAGGTCAGGATCAGGTTCTGCGTTTTGTTGTAATCCACTTTGGATTCAATCAGCACGCGAATACCGGACGCACCGATGACTCCGTACAGCAGCAGAGAAACCCCGCCGATCACCGGAACCGGGATAATCTGGATCGCCGCCGCCAGTTTCCCGACACAGGAGAGCAGAATCGCAAAGATAGCCGCCCCGCCGATCACCCAGGTACTGTAGACGCGGGTAATCGCCATCACGCCGATGTTCTCACCGTAGGTGGTGTTTGGCGTGGAGCCGAAGAAACCGGAAATCATCGTCGACAGGCCGTTAGCAAACATCGAACGGTGCAGGCCTGGGTCGCGGATCAGATCTTTTTTGACGATATTCGCCGTCACCACCAGGTGACCAACGTGCTCGGCAATCACTACCAGCGCCGCAGGCAGAATGGTGAAGATCGCAAACCACTCAAAGCGCGGCGTGTAGAAGGTTGGCAGTGCGAACCAGTGCGCCTGCGCAATCGGAGAAGTATCCACCACGCCCATCGCGAAGGAGAGCGCGTAGCCCGCCAGCACCCCAATCAGAATCGGGATAATCGCCAGGAAGCCGCGGAACAGCACCGAACCGAAGACGGTTACACCCAGAGTCACCAGCGAAATAATGATGGTTTTGGATTCCGGGGATTGTCCGTCCGCAGGCAGCAGACCAGCCATGTTGGCTGCCACACCCGCCAGCTCCAGACCGATGACGGCAACGATTGCGCCCATCGCCGCAGGCGGGAACATCACGTCCAGCCAGCCGGTCCCGGCTTTCTTCACAATGAAGGCCACCAGGCAGAACAATGCACCACACATGATAAAGCCGCCCAGCGCCACTTCGTAGCCTAACGGCAGCAACAACAAGACCGGGGAGATAAACGCAAAGCTGGAGCCCAGATACGCCGGGATTTTGCCTTTACAGATGAAAAGGTACAGCAGCGTGCCGACGCCGTTGAACAGCAACACGGTGGCCGGGTTAATGTGAAACAGAATGGGCACCAGTACGGTTGCACCGAACATGGCAAACAAGTGCTGCAAACTAAGCGGGATCGTCTGCAAAAGCGGCGGTCTTTCACTCACCCCGATAGTACGGCGCGTCATAGTGTTTTCCTCTAAGTATTGTGAGTTGTTTGTGTTTTATTCAAAAAAAAGCCGACTATCAAAGTCGGCTTCTTTATCGTTATTCGATTATTTCGTACCAAAAATCTTGTCGCCGGCATCGCCGAGCCCAGGGATGATATACCCGTGCTCGTTCAAGCCCTGATCGATAGAGGCGGTATACAGCTCAACGTCCGGGTGTGCTTTTTCCAGCGCCGCGATACCTTCCGGTGCCGCAACCAGTACCAGCACCTTGATGCTGTTACAGCCGGCATTTTTCAGCAGGTCGATGGTGGCGATCATGGAGCCGCCGGTGGCGAGCATCGGGTCAACGACCAGCGCCATACGCTCGTCGATGTTGGACACCAGCTTCTGGAAATACGGGACTGGCTCGAGAGTTTCTTCATTACGGTAGATACCGACCACGCTGATACGCGCGCTCGGTACGTGCTCCAGCACGCCTTCCATCATGCCCAGACCTGCGCGCAGGATTGGCACCACGGTAATTTTCTTACCTTTGATCTGCTCAACCTGTACCGGGCCGTTCCAGCCTTCGATGGTCACTTTTTCAGTTTCCAGGTCAGACGTTGCTTCGTAAGTCAGTAAGCTTCCAACTTCAGAGGCCAGTTCGCGAAAACGCTTCGTGCTGATGTCATGCTCACGCATCAGGCCCAGCTTGTGTTTAACGAGTGGGTGTTTCACTTCCACAATCTTCATTCTCATTCTCCTCTGAGGTGGCTACCGCAAAAAAAATCGCCGGATTATACCGCTTTTTTCCGGGATCGCCATACCCATCTTGCTTGATGCGGATCAAGCAAAGTGGATTAGGGAGCGATAGTGAGTATAAAACAGGAAAAAAAAGAAGGGAGTTTTGCCGGGTGGAGGTAAAGGCAAAACGGCAACCAGGTTGCCGTTTTTGGTGTTTGCGCCCTCTCCCGTGGGAGAGGGTCGAGGTGAGGGCACCAGACCGCAGAGGCTTATGGCCCGTGCAAGCGCAGCGCCGCCGGGCGATTACAGGTCTGCGCCGTTAGTGGCGATCACCTTCTGATACCAGTCGAAAGATTTTTTCTTGCTGCGGTTCAGGGTGCCGTTTCCTTCGTTATCTTTATCAACAAAAATAAAGCCATAACGTTTTTTCATTTCACCGGTGCCGGCAGAGACCAGATCGATACAGCCCCACGGGGTGTAGCCCATCAGATCCACGCCATCTTCGACGACCGCTTTTTTCATCTCGCGGATATGGGCGTCGAGATAATCGATGCGGTACTGGTCATTGACCGTGCCGTCACTCTCCTGCACGTCGATCGCGCCGAAGCCGTTCTCAACGATAAACAGCGGCAGCTGGTAGTGATCCCAGAACCAGTTCAGGGAGTAGCGCAGGCCCACCGGGTCAATCTGCCAGCCCCAGTCGGACTTCTGCACGTACGGGTTGGAAACGAGGCTTTTGCTCTCGTCATAATCCAGCTGCGGGTTATCCGGCGTGGCTTTGGTGGCGAACGACATGTAATAGCTGAAGCCGATGTAATCCACACAGCCCTGCTTCAGTGCCGCAACGTCTTCTTCAGTAATATCCAGTTCAAAACCACGACGCTCAAAGTAGTTCAGCAGATGCTGCGGATATTTCCCGCGCACGTGCACGTCGGTGAACCAGTAGCGACGGTGCATAGCGTTCATCGCCATCATGATGTCGTTTGGCGCGCAGCTCAGCGGATAGATTGGGCACATGGCAATCATGCAGCCAATTTGCAGGGACGGATTGATCTCACGTCCGGCTTTTACCGCCAGGGCACTGGCCACCAGTTCGTAATGTGCAGCCTGGAACATCACCGGCTCGCGATCTTCGCCTTCTTCATACTTCAGGCCGGAGTTGGTGAACGGCGCAAAATCTTCGTGGAAGTTAGCCTGGTTGTTGATCTCGTTAAAGGTCATCCAGTACTTCACTTTGTGCTGATAACGCTTGAAGCAGACGCTGGCGAACCGCACAAACATGTCGATCAGCTTACGGTTGCGCCAGCCTCCGTATTCGGTGACCAGGTGGAAAGGCATTTCGAAGTGCGACAGGGTAATTACCGGTTCGATGCCGTGTTTCAGGCACTCGTCAAACAGGTCGTCGTAGAATTTCAAACCGGCTTCGTTCGGCTCCAGCTCGTCGCCTTTCGGGAAAATGCGCGTCCAGGCAATGGACGTGCGGAAACATTTAAAGCCCAGTTCGGCAAAAAGTTTGATGTCTTCTTTGTAGCGATGGTAAAAATCGATGGCTTCGTGGTTCGGGTAATTTTTGCCCTGAATGACGCCCTGGGTGATTTCACGCGGTACGCCGTGCGCCCCAACGGTCATTACGTCTGCGACGCTGATCCCCTTACCGCCCTCTTTCCAGCCGCCTTCCAGCTGATGCGCCGCCACCGCGCCGCCCCACAGAAAACCTTCTTTAAATCCTGGCATGCCTTTTCCCTCATTCTGCGTTATTTTCTGCAAAAACAATTACAGAAACCGGTTTCAGTCAAATCATGTGCAATGGTTTAGCCTGTTGCAAGCAGATTACCGAAACCGGTTTCATTTTCGTGAACGGCATCAAGTTTGTCTGCGCCCGATGTATAAATGTGTAAATTTGCAGCGACTTTTTTTGACCGCAGAATAGGCTCGCAAACGTTTGCCTGGACTGTTAGAATTGCGCCGATTTTTCTTACTATGCTATGCGTGGGGACTTAAGCCGTGACCAACAAAACTTCTCTCAGCTATAAAGATGCCGGTGTTGATATTGACGCAGGTAATGCGCTGGTTGACCGAATCAAAGGTGTGGTCAAAAAGACCCGTCGCCCTGAAGTGATGGGTGGTCTGGGTGGATTTGGCGCGCTGTGCGCACTGCCGCAAAAATATCGTGAGCCTGTTCTGGTTTCTGGCACTGACGGCGTGGGCACGAAACTGCGTCTGGCGATGGATCTCAAACGCCACGACACCATCGGCATCGATCTGGTGGCCATGTGTGTGAATGACCTCGTGGTGCAGGGTGCGGAACCCCTCTTCTTCCTCGATTATTACGCGACCGGTAAACTGGACGTGGATACTGCATCCAGCGTGATTACCGGTATCGCTGAAGGCTGTCTGCAGTCTGGCTGTGCACTGGTCGGTGGTGAAACCGCAGAAATGCCGGGGATGTACCACGGTGAAGATTACGACGTCGCAGGCTTCTGCGTCGGTGTAGTAGAAAAATCAGAAATTATCGACGGCAGCAAAGTGGCCGATGGCGATGTCCTGATTGCGCTGGGCTCCAGCGGCCCACACTCAAACGGTTACTCCCTGGTGCGTAAAATTCTTGAAGTCAGCGGCTGCGACCCGGAAACCACCGAGCTCGAAGGTAAACCGCTGGCCGATCATCTTCTGGAACCTACCCGTATTTACGTGAAGAACATTCTTGAGCTGATTGCGAACGTTGACGTTCACGCCATTGCGCACCTGACCGGTGGCGGCTTCTGGGAAAATATTCCGCGCGTTCTGCCTGACAATACGCAGGCGGTGATCGACGAGTCCTCCTGGCAGTGGCCGGCTGTGTTTAACTGGCTGCAAACCGCGGGCAACGTCAGCCAGCACGAAATGTATCGCACCTTCAACTGCGGCGTCGGCATGCTGATTGCTCTGCCTGCCAGCGAAGCGGATAAAGCCGTTGAGCTGATGCAGGCGAAAGGTGAAAACGCGTGGAAAATCGGTATCATCAAAGCGTCTGATTCCGAACAGCGCGTGGTCATTGAATGAAAAATATCGTGGTGCTCATTTCCGGAAACGGAAGCAATTTGCAGGCTATTATCGATGCCTGCAAACAGAAACAGATCAATGGCACCATTCGCGCAGTATTCAGCAACAAGGCCGACGCGTTCGGCCTTGAGCGGGCGCGGGATGCACATATCCCAGCGCACGCGCTGGAAGCCTCTCAGTTTGCCAGTCGTGAAGCGTTTGACCGGGAGCTGGTGCAGGAGATCGACGCCTATGCGCCGGATGTCGTGGTGCTAGCCGGTTATATGCGTATCTTAAGCCCGGCGTTTGTTTCGCACTATTCCGGGCGCCTGCTGAACATCCACCCTTCTCTTCTGCCGAAATATCCTGGCCTGCATACGCATCGTCAGGTGCTGGAAAATGGCGATGAGGAGCATGGTACTTCCGTGCATTTCGTCACCGACGAGCTGGACGGCGGGCCGGTAATCCTGCAGGCGAAAATCCCGGTGTTTGATGGCGATGACGAAGACGATATCACCGAACGCGTCCAGTCTCAGGAACACGCCATCTATCCTTTAGTGGTGAGCTGGTTTGTCGACGGGCGTCTTGAGATGCGCGATAACGCCGCCTGGCTGGATGGCGTTAAGCTGCCCGCGCAGGGACATGCGGCGGACGAGTAGTCTGTTTGTCGGGTGGCGCTTACGCTTACCCGACCTACAAAACCGTAGGCCCTTGCAAGCACAGCGCCGCCGGGTATTATTTTGCGGTCCCGCATTTATCCCCACCAACTCCCTAAATTCCCCCAGAAAAAAAATTAACTGTCATACTTTTCTGGCACAGTTGGACATCTCGTGTCAAAGCTCGCCATAATAGAATCGAGACGGATTTGCTGCGTCCCGTGATTGAAACGGAGTGTAAGTTGTAATGGGTCAGGAAAAGTTATACATCGAGAAAGAGCTAAGCTGGTTAGCGTTTAACGAGCGCGTACTTCAGGAAGCGGCTGATAAAAGCAATCCGCTGATTGAACGTATGCGTTTTCTGGGTATTTATTCCAATAACCTGGATGAATTCTATAAAGTCCGTTTTGCTGAACTGAAGCGGCGGATCATCATCAGCGAAGAGCAAGGCCTGAACTCCCATTCGCGCCACCTTCTGGGTAAAATCCAGGCGCGCGTCCTGAAAGCAGACCAGGAATTTGACGGTTTGTACAACGAGCTGCTGCTCGAAATGGCGCGTAACCAGATCTTCCTGATTAACGAACGCCAGCTTTCCGCCAACCAACAAACCTGGCTACGCCACTACTTCAAGCATTATCTGCGCCAGCACATCACCCCTATTCTTATCAATCGCGAAACCGATCTGGTGCAGTTCCTGAAAGATGATTACACCTATCTGGCGGTTGAAATTATTCGTGGCGACTCCATTCGCTACGCGCTGCTGGAGATCCCGTCGGATAAAGTCCCGCGCTTTGTGAACCTGCCGCCGGAAACGCCGCGCCGCCGCAAGCCGATGATCCTACTGGACAACATTCTGCGCTACTGCCTGGACGACATTTTCAAAGGCTTCTTCGATTACGATGCGTTGAACGCCTACTCCATGAAAATGACCCGCGACGCCGAATACGATCTGGTGCACGAGATGGAAGCCAGTCTGATGGAGCTGATGTCCTCCAGCCTGAAACAGCGTCTGACCGCCGAACCGGTGCGCTTTGTTTATCAGCGAGATATGCCGGACGCAATGGTAGAAATGCTGCGCGACAAGCTGACCATCTCCCGCTACGACTCCATCGTGCCGGGCGGGCGTTACCACAACTTTAAAGACTTTATTGGCTTCCCGAACGTCGGTAAAGCTAACCTGGTCAACAAGCCGCTGCCGCGTCTGCGCCATATTTGGTTCGATAAATTCCGTAACGGATTCGACGCCATCCGTGAGCGTGACGTGCTGCTCTACTATCCTTACCACACCTTTGAGCACGTGCTGGAACTGCTGCGTCAGGCGTCGTTCGACCCGAACGTACTGGCTATTAAGATCAACATTTACCGCGTGGCGAAAGACTCGCGCATCATAGATGCGATGATTCACGCTGCCCACAACGGTAAAAAAGTGACGGTAGTGGTTGAGCTGCAGGCCCGTTTCGACGAAGAAGCGAACATCCACTGGGCGCGTCGTCTGACGGAAGCCGGTGTACACGTCATATTCTCCGCGCCTGGCCTGAAAATTCATGCCAAACTATTCCTGATTTCCCGTAAAGAAGGTGACGACGTGGTGCGCTACGCCCACATCGGGACCGGTAACTTTAACGAGAAAACCGCGCGACTTTATACGGACTACTCGCTGCTGACCGCCGACGCGCGCATCACCAACGAAGTGCGTCGGGTGTTTAACTTCATCGAAAACCCGTACCGCCCGGTGAGTTTCGACTATCTGCTGGTCTCCCCGCAGAACTCGCGCCGCCTGTTGTACGCGATGATCGACAAAGAGATTGCTGCCGCGCAGAAAGGCGAGCCGTCGGGTATTACACTCAAACTGAACAATCTGGTCGACAAAGGGCTGGTGGATCGTCTGTATGCCGCCTCCAGTACCGGTGTGCCGGTGAATCTGCTGATTCGCGGCATGTGTTCGTTGATTCCAGAACTGGAAGGCATCAGCGAAAATATCCGCGTGATCAGCATCGTTGACCGTTATCTGGAACACGACAGGATCTATATTTTTGAAAATGGTGGCGACAAACAGGTTTATCTCTCTTCAGCGGACTGGATGACGCGAAACATTGATTACCGAATTGAAGTCGCCACTCCGCTGCTCGACCCACGTCTGAAGCAGCAGATCCTCGATATTATTGAGCTGCAATTGAGTGACACTGTTAAGGCTCGCTATATCGACAAAGAACTGAGTAACCGCTACGTGCAGCGCGGCAACCGCCGTAAAGTGCGCTCACAGCTGGCGATTTACGACTATATCAAATCACTCGAGCAACCTGATTAACCTATGCCGATAAATGATAAGACCCCACGCCCGCAGGAGTTCGCTGCGGTCGATTTAGGTTCTAACAGCTTCCATATGGTCATCGCCCGCGAGGTCGACGGCGCCATGCAGATCATCGGGCGCCTCAAGCAGCGCGTTCATCTCGCCGATGGTCTTGACGACAAAAACATGCTCAGCGAAGAGGCGATGGAGCGTGGCTTAGCCTGCCTGTCACTGTTCGCCGAACGCTTGCAAGGCTTTTCGCCGTCCAGCGTGTGCATCGTCGGAACGCACACGTTGCGCCAGGCGCTGAACGCACCGGAGTTTCTCAAACGCGCGGAAAAAGTTATCCCCTATCCTATTGAGATAATCTCGGGTAACGAAGAAGCGCGATTGATTTTCATGGGCGTGGAACACACTCAGCCTGAAAAAGGCCGCAAGCTGGTGATCGATATCGGCGGCGGTTCTACCGAGCTGGTCATTGGCGAAGATTTTGAGCCGAAGCTGGTTGAAAGCCGTCGTATGGGCTGCGTCAGCTTTGCGCAGATGTATTTCCCTGGCGGCACCATAAACCGAGAAAACTTCCAGCGCGCGAAAATGGCAGCGGTGCAAAAGCTGGAATCCCTCGCCTGGCAGTATCGCATTCAGGGCTGGAACGTTGCGCTTGGTGCGTCCGGCAGCATCAAAGCAGCGCATGAAGTGCTGCTGGCGATGGGCGAAAAAGACGGGATTATCACCCCGGAACGTCTGGAGTTGCTGCGCGAAGAGGTGCTTAAACATAAAAGCTTTGAAGCGCTGAGCCTGCCGGGTTTATCCGACGAACGTAAGGCCGTATTTGTACCTGGCCTCGCAATTCTGTGTGGGGTATTTGATGCGCTGGCGATCCGCGAGCTGCGTCTGTCCGACGGTGCGCTGCGTGAAGGCGTGCTGTACGAAATGGAAGGTCGCTTCCGTCATCAGGATATTCGCAGCCGCACCGCACAAAGCCTGGCGAATCAATACAACATCGACCGGGAACAAGCAAAACGCGTTCTGGAAACCACCACGCATATTTATGAGCAGTGGGAAGCGCAGAATCCGAAGCTCGCTCATCCGCAGCTGGCTGCCCTGCTGAAATGGGCAACGATGCTGCACGAAGTGGGCCTGAATATTAACCACAGCGGAATGCATCGTCACTCGGCGTATATTCTGCAAAACAGCGATCTGCCGGGCTTCAACCAGGAGCAACAAATGATGATGGCGACATTGGTGCGCTATCACCGTAAAGCCATCAAACTGGATGATTTGCCGCGCTTTACGCTGTTCAAGAAAAAACAGTTCCTGCCGTTGATCCAGTTGCTGCGCTTAGGCGTGCTGCTGAACAACCAGCGCCAGGCGACGACCACACCGCCGACGCTGATTCTGAAAACCGACGACCATCACTGGACGTTGAGCTTCCCGCATGACTGGTTTAGCCAGAATGCCCTGGTGCTGCTGGATCTCGAAAAAGAGCAGCAGTACTGGGAAGGCGTGACCGGTTGGTTGTTGAAAATTGAAGAAGAGCAGTCGCCAGACGTCGCGGCGTAATCTGTGGTTCTCAGGCGTCTATCGGTGACGCCTGAGAATGCAGTAATGTTTCCAGCGCTTCAGGTTTACCGATCAAATACCCCTGCAGATAGTCAATTCCTAACGAATCCACCGCACTGCGAATCGCTTCACTTTCCACAAATTCAGCCACCACCAGCATTTTTTTCATTCTGGCGAGATGACAGATGGACGCCACAATCTGATAGTCGAGGCTGTTGTCGGCAATATTGCGAATAAAGCTACCGTCAATTTTCAGGATATCCGCGTCGACACTTTTCAGGCGCGCATAGCTCGCGTAACCCGTACCAAAATCGTCGATCGCAATCCGACAGCCCATTTTTTGTAGCTGTTTCACGATTTGATTGAGCAGATCCGCGCTGCCAAAGCCGCTGCATTCAGTAATTTCAAATATCAGCTGCCACGCTTCGATTGAATACTTCTTCAGCAACCGGTGAACTTCAACAGGAAAGTGCGAACGGCAGAGCGTTGAAGGGGAAAGATTAATCGCAAACCGCTTGCCCCGCAGCCTGTCGCGATGCTCAGCCATAAACTGCAGCGTGCGCTCCAGAACCCATAGATCAACACGTGATGAAAGACCGAATTCCTGCGCCACCGGCAAGAATTTATCGGGCGCAATAAGTGCGCCATTTTCGCTCTGCATGCGGAGCAAGATCTCGTGGTAGTGGTCACCACGGATACCTTGTACTCGCTGAGCTACCAGCTGAAATTCGTTATGATCAAGTGCTCGTTGCAAGCGATTCATCATCGCCACTTTATCTTTCAGGCTACGCTGCAAATTCGCTGCGCCACGCTGCTGTAGACTCTCGGGATGATTGGTGGATAACGACAAATCCGCGATGATACTCAGCTCACCCAGCAGCAGATAAAGATGGTTAACCGGCGAGCGTACGCAGCAATAGCTAATGCCGACCTGAGGCTGCAACGGCATACCATCCCAGATAAACCGAAACTGCTTGATATGTTCATCCAGCGCTTCAATGCGCGCCGCGTGTGACTCCGTATTCAGTCGTATCGCCAGATCGTGTCCAGACAGTTGATAAACGCACTCATTTTGCTGGAGCGAGCCGTTGAGCCACTCCGCCAGCTTTTGTTTGTACTGGATGCGCAGTAGCACCCCATAATTACGCCCCAGCACTTCAAGTTCAGGTACACGCAGCATACACAGCGCCGACCAGGGCGATTTAGCCAGCGATCGCGACAACGCCCGCAGATTCGGCATATGCACCATAGGGTCGAGAAAGGCCAGACGACTGGCGTGTCGCGTTATCTCTCGCTGGCGCGTGGCCAGCATCGCCATGTAAATCACCACGAAAGAGAAAACCAGATAGCTGGATGAGGTAATTGCCAGCTGAACGTCGTAACCCTGGCCGAGAGGGATGTAGCGGTAAAAGTAGTGAATGGCAACCATTAACACCGGCGTCCAGACTATCGATATCAGCTTATAGCCAAAGCGCATCGATCCCCATAGCATCAGCGGCATCAGTAACGACAGCGTATAGTTGGTGCTGAAAATGGAACTGTTATCGCTCATAGGGAACAGCAGCAGGCACAGCAGACTCGCCAGGGCGGCTCCCCAAAGAATAAACTCTGCCACCGTGACTTTCTTATCTATCTGCGCGCGAATCTGAGAAGCTAACCGTTTGAGATAGCGCGGATGGCGGATTACCCGGATCAGTAAATAACTCAGCGGTACACCCGTTAGCCCGCCAACCAGCAGTCCCTGGTAGTTAATCAAAGTGTGAATACTGAGCGGATTCAACCCGGCCAGGCTCTGGCGACTCTCATAAATCCCCAGATAAACAGCAAACTGGAAGAGCACCAGAAATAACGTTGACGGACACAGAACCTGCCAGAAAATACGCTGCGACATGAGTCTGATATCGCCGTACGCCACCATATTTCGCCGGGGAGCAAACACCCGATAACCGCCCCAACTGATGATCAGAGGAACAATAAAATGACAAATAACAGCGATGGTTTCAAAAACACTGGTGTCAGGATAATAACGAAGAAACAGTGCCAGCAAGATCCCCGGCAATGCGGCAAAGCCAAAAAAGAGCAACGTGGAAAGCAGAAATGCCAGTGGCATATAGTAAAGGGCAATAATTCCGCCGTTTAAGTGCGTATAGGTACTCGCAAAACTCAGGATGGGCAGAAAGATCACAGGTAAAACAAGAGGAAGCGCCCACCAGCGGTCTTTGTGTCGTTTCAGGAAGGGTATTATTTTCATAGATGCCTGACTAAGCCTTTTTTATCCGAAGATTGTTTTTCAGACAGGCATCCAACCTGACGTATTGACCCACACTGTTTTCATAGAAAACGTCGTGGAGGGAGGATTTTAGTGATCAATGGCAGGTGAGGATTGACGTAAATCAAAGCAAGATGGTCAAAAAATCAATTATTACAATTTTCCCGCTGAGTTTTCAGTTTTCTATCAGTGCGTTAAATAGTTCAATTACCATTGATAACAATAATTAATTTTTAGTCTGACGATTTTTTACACATCTCACAATTGACCCCTCGTTCCCACTGTGACTTAATAGTCCCATCGCCCAATAAGGGTATGCCCAGGAAAATACAGTGAGTCAGGCAACGAACATGCACAAACGAAATCGATTTAACACTCGAATGACCCGCATTATATTGCTTATCAGCTTCCTGTTTTTCTTTGGCCGCTTCGTTTATTCCTCCATTGGCGCCTGGTATCACCATCAGGACAAAATTCAGTCTCAGCAGGTGAGTCAACCGCTGGATGCTGCAATCCGATAGCCCACTCGCGCACGTCGGTCATTTCCCCTAATTGATACCGTCATCCATACCGTCAAAAATGGGTGAACAATGGGTATATGCAAAAAAAAACCTCTGAATCAACAGAGGTTTTTTTGATAACAGAGGGAAACTTATTCCCACTCAATCGTCGCTGGTGGTTTACCGCTAATGTCATAAACGACACGGGAAATACCGTTAACTTCATTGATGATGCGGTTGGATACGCGCCCCAGGAAGTCGTACGGCAGGTGCGCCCAGTGAGCGGTCATGAAGTCGATGGTTTCGACGGCGCGCAGAGAGACAACCCAGTCGTATTTACGACCATCGCCCATTACGCCGACGGAGCGGACTGGCAGGAACACGGTGAACGCCTGGCTCACTTTGTTGTACAGGTCAGCTTTATGCAGTTCTTCAATGAAGATTGCATCTGCACGACGCAGCAGGTCGCAGTACTCTTTCTTCACTTCGCCCAGCACGCGCACGCCCAGACCTGGACCCGGGAATGGGTGGCGGTACAGCATGTCGTACGGCAGACCCAGCTCAAGACCGATCTTACGCACTTCGTCTTTGAACAGCTCGCGCAGCGGTTCCACCAGACCCATCTTCATCTCTTTCGGCAGGCCGCCCACATTGTGGTGAGATTTGATGACGTGTGCTTTACCGGTTGCGGAGGCAGCGGATTCGATCACATCAGGGTAAATGGTACCTTGCGCCAGCCACTTCACGTCTTCCAGACGCAGCGCCTGTTCGTCGAACACTTCAACAAACACGCGACCAATGATTTTACGTTTGGCTTCAGGATCGTTCTCACCCGCCAGCGCGGAAAGGAAACGCTCTTCGCCTTCGACGTGAACGATGTTCAGACCGAAATGATCGCCGAACATGTCCATGACCTGCTGGGCTTCGTTCAGACGCAGCAAACCGTTATCCACGAACACACAGGTCAGGTTTTTGCCGATAGCACGGTGCAGCAGCATCGCGGTCACGGAGGAGTCAACGCCACCGGACAGGCCAAGAATAACTTTGTCATCGCCGACTTGCTCACGCAGACGAACAATCGCGTCTTCGATGATTTTTGCAGGCGTCCACAGCGCTTCGCAGCCACAGATTTCACGCACGAAACGCTCGAGCAAACGCTGGCCCTGACGGGTGTGGGTGACTTCCGGGTGGAACTGCACGCCATAGAAGCGTTTTTCTTCGTTTGCCATAATGGCAAACGGGCAGCTTTCGGTGCTGGCAACGGTCACGAAGTCAGACGGAATGGCGGTCACTTTGTCGCCGTGGCTCATCCACACATCCAGCACAGGTTTGCCTTCAGCGGTCAGGGAATCTTCGATCCCGCGAACCAGGGCGCTGTCGGTCAGTACTTCGACCTGCGCGTAACCAAATTCACGCTCGTTAGAGGACTCAACGTGGCCGCCCAGCTGCATCGCCATGGTTTGCATGCCGTAGCACACGCCAAATACAGGAACGCCAGCTTCAAACACATATTGCGGTGCGCGTGGGCTGTTGTGCTCGGTGGTGCTTTCCGGGCCGCCGGAAAGAATGATGCCGCTTGGGTTGAATTCACGGATTTGTGCTTCCGTGACATCCCATGCCCAAAGTTCACAGTAAACGCCGAGTTCGCGCACGCGACGTGCCACCAGCTGTGTGTACTGAGAACCGAAATCCAGGATAAGAATGCGATGTTTATGAATGTTTTCCATTATTGACGCTAATTCCGAGGCAAGTGAAACAAAGCGCCCGGCATAAGCCGGGCGCGGAAACTTATCAGGAGCCCAGACGGTAGTTCGGGGACTCTTTGGTGATCGTCACGTCGTGAACGTGGCTTTCCTGGATACCCGCACCGCTGATACGCACGAATTCCGCTTTAGTACGCAGCAGGTCGATAGTACCACAGCCGGTCAGGCCCATACAGGAACGCAGGCCGCCCATCTGCTGGTGAATGATCTCTTTCAGACGGCCTTTATACGCCACGCGACCTTCGATACCTTCTGGTACCAGTTTGTCAGCGGCGTTGTCGGTCTGGAAGTAACGGTCGGAAGAGCCTTTGGACATCGCGCCCAGGGAACCCATACCACGGTATGATTTATAAGAACGGCCCTGGAACAATTCGATTTCGCCAGGAGATTCTTCAGTACCAGCCAGCATGGAACCCACCATCACCGCTGCTGCACCTGCCGCGATCGCTTTCGCGATGTCGCCGGAGAAACGAATACCGCCGTCGGCGATAACCGGAACACCGGTGCCTTCCAGCGCTTCTACCGCGTCGGAAACCGCAGTGATCTGTGGAACGCCCACGCCGGTTACGATACGGGTAGTACAGATGGAGCCAGGGCCGATACCCACTTTCACTGCGCTGCAACCCGCTTCTGCCAGGGCACGAGCGCCTGCGCCAGTCGCCACGTTACCGCCGATGATTTGCAGGTCCGGGTATTTAGCACGGGTATCACGAATACGCTGCAGAACGCCTTCGGAATGACCGTGAGAGGAGTCAATCAGCAGAACGTCAACGCCTGCTGCAACCAGCGCATCTACGCGCTCTTCATTGCCTGCACCTGCGCCAACCGCTGCACCTACGCGCAGACGGCCACGTTCGTCTTTACAGGCGTTCGGTTTACGCTCTGCTTTCTGGAAATCTTTCACGGTGATCATGCCACGCAGATGGAAGCCGTTATCCACCACAAGCGCTTTCTCGACGCGCTTTTCGTGCATTTTAGCCAGCACGACTTCACGGGTTTCGCCTTCACGCACGGTCACAAGACGCTCTTTCGGCGTCATGTACACGCTGACAGGCTGGTTCAGGTCGGTCACGAAACGCACGTCACGACCGGTAATGATGCCGACCAGTTCGTTGTCTTCAGTCACAACCGGGTAGCCCGCAAAGCCGTTACGCTCGGTCAGCGCTTTCACTTCGTGCAGGGTGGTGGTTGGCAAAACGGTCTGTGGGTCGGAGACGATACCGGATTCATGTTTCTTCACGCGGCGAACTTCTTCCGCCTGACGCTCGATGGACATGTTTTTGTGAATAAAGCCGATGCCACCTTCCTGTGCCAGGGCGATAGCCAGGCGCGCTTCAGTCACGGTGTCCATTGCCGCAGAGAGCATAGGAATGTTCAGACGAATGGTTTTCGTCAACTGCGTGCTGAGATCGGCAGTATTCGGCAGAACGGTGGAATGAGCGGGAACGAGGAGGACGTCGTCAAACGTCAGTGCTTCTTTAGCGATACGTAGCATGGGCAATATCTCTGACCTGGGTGGTTAAATATTGCCGTGGCATTATACAGAGCGTAACCGATTGCATCCACACTTTTTTATAAAAAATGCTTGCGATTACCTCCGGGCGGGTTACTATCGACTGAATAACTTGCTGATTTAGAATTTGATCCCGCTCACATGTTATCCTCTCAGAGCCCCTCAATTTATACCGTAAGCCGCCTCAATCAATCGGTTCGTTTGCTGCTCGAGCAGGAAATGGGACAGGTTTGGATCAGCGGAGAAATATCTAATTTCACGCAGCCCTCTTCCGGCCATTGGTACTTTACGCTGAAAGACGACACCGCTCAGGTGCGCTGTGCGATGTTTCGCAACAGCAATCGCCGGGTGACGTTCCGCCCTCAGCATGGTCAGCAAGTTCTGGTACGCGCTAATATCACATTGTATGAACCGCGCGGTGATTATCAAATTATCGTCGAGAGCATGCAGCCTGCGGGCGAAGGGTTGCTGCAACAAAAATACGAGCAACTGAAAGCGACACTTTCCGCAGAAGGCCTGTTCGATCAGCAGTTCAAGAAAGCACTGCCCTCACCTGCCCATTGCGTGGGGGTGATCACCTCCAAAACCGGTGCGGCGCTGCATGATATTTTGCATGTGCTAAAGCGTCGTGACCCGTCGCTACCCGTTGTGATTTATCCAACCGCCGTCCAGGGTGATGATGCGCCAGGGCAAATTGTTCGCGCCATTGCGCTGGCAAACGCCCGTCAGGAGTGCGATGTCTTAATCGTCGGGCGCGGCGGCGGTTCTCTGGAAGACTTGTGGAGCTTTAACGACGAACGCGTAGCGCGGGCGATTTTCGACAGTCAGATCCCTATCGTCAGCGCAGTCGGACATGAAACCGACGTCACCATCGCCGATTTTGTTTCCGATATGCGCGCACCAACACCATCGGCTGCCGCTGAAATCGTCAGCCGGAACCAGCTGGAACTCTTGCGCCAGTTGCAGAACGGACAGCAGCGTCTGGAGATGGCGATGGACTATTTCCTCGCTAACCGCAATCGTCGTTTCACCCAGCTTCAACATCGCCTGCAACAGCAGCATCCGCAGCTGCGTCTTGCGCGTCAGCAGACGGTGCTGGAACGTCTGCGCCAGCGGATGAATTTCGCGCTGGATAATCAGCTTAAGCGCGCCGTTTCGCGCCAGCAACGCATGACCCAGCGCCTGAATCAGCAAAATCCGCAGCCGCGCATCTACCGTGCACAAACCCGCATGCAGCAGCTTGAGTATCGTCTGGGCGAGAATATCCGTGCACGTCTGAGCAGCACACGTGAGCGCTTTGGCAACGCGGTGACGCATCTGGAAGCCGTTAGCCCGCTCTCGACGCTGGCGCGCGGCTACAGCGTGACCACGGCGACCGACGGCACGGTGCTGAAGCAGACCAAACAGGTGAAAGCCGGGGATGTGCTGACCACCCGTCTGGCCGACGGCTGGGTAGAAAGTGAAGTGAAAGGCATTACGCCCGCCAAAAAGACGCGCAAGAAAAAGGTGGTTTAACCGGCTTTGACGCATCAGATGTTGCCGGGTGGCGCTTCGCTTACCCAGCCTACAAAGCCCGTAGGCCCGTGCAAGCGAAGCGCCGCCGGGCAGTGTTGGCACAATCTGAAATTATTTACACCGGCTTAAATTCCACGCGTTTCTTCGAAATCAAACCGTGCCCATTCTGGCAGAAATAATCGACCGCGCCGCAGGCTTTCAACACCTGCAAAGGCTGATGGCAGTCGGGGCATAGCGCTTGCAGCGCGATATCTTTATCGCATGTTTCGCAGTGCGCCATTCCGTTGACGGGTTCCAGCTCGGAATGACAATCCGGACAGATAACAGACATCGTGACTCCTTAAAAAGTTTTGTAGTTATTTTACCACGCCGCTCAGTGCGGGCCACGCAGCAGCTGCTGTAATTCCAGAAGCAATTCGACCTCTTCCAGCCGGCGCTGGGTGATGCGGCTCACCTCTTCCGGCGCTCGCTCATACAGGCTCTTCTCCGCCAGGATATGCTCCGCCAGGCAGCGCGCGTAGATCGTGCCCGGAAGCGTCCAATGCTGCACGTTTTCACCCTCAATCAACTCAATCACATCCTCAGCGCCGCGCCGGTCATGGCTAATGATTCGGCCATCGCGCAGATGCAGGCGGAGCCCTTTTTGCCCGCCCGCGGGTCCGGCGTATTTATTCAGCCAGATATCGACTGGAATACCGCTCACGGTCCCCCGAAGCTGCGCTTCGCCTTCAGCGGTGTGCAGATCGCCTTTGGATATCGGGCGGCCTAGCCTGTCTTTTGCTGAAATTAACTGCAACGACAATTCACCGCTTCCCCCCAGACCATGCAGGGTATCGCGCATCATCGCCAGTACGTGAGTACCAATATCGATAATCACGCCGTCAGGATGCTGGAGCTGGCGGGTATCAGGCTCGCCGGTAGCAAAATTGAGGGCGACAGGCTCCCCCGCCGCGTTGAAGCCGCTTGGCTCCTGGAGAAATCCTTCGATTTTGACAATTTCATCAAGTTGGCCCTGCGCGATCTGTATAGCCCCCGTGCGTGCCATCCAGTGATCGAGTGCCAGCACCCGAGAAGCATCCTCCGGCTGCGCCAGCAGATGCTTCAGCCGTTCAACCTGCGTCAGGCTCGCCACCACCGGTTTTTCCACCACGATTCGCTGGATCGGCGAGGCTAATGCCTGCTCTAACGCGTCGAGGTGATTTAGTGAAGAGGTGGTGATGAACAACGTGTCAATTGGGCTCGCCAGCAACTGTTCAAGCGTACGGCAGCGCGTTACGCCTTCCAGTTCACGCTCCGGGCGAATATCAAAACCAAGACAACTCACAGGCTGGTTAAAAATCTGACGCAATGCCGGTAAATAGGCCGTTTCAACCACCGCACCAAGACCAATAAACCCAAATCGCATTTTCCACTCCGTTCATCTGATTGTCGGGCGACAAAAGGCAAAAAACCCGACTCAGTCGGGTTTTATTGTGCAATTACTTGCCTTTCTTGATGTGCTTGATCAAACGCTTACGCTTACGCATCTGGTTCGGCGTCAGGGTGTTGCGTTTGTTGGCAAACGGGTTTTCCCCTTCCTTAAACTGAATGCGGATAGGGGTACCCATCACGTCCAGCGATTTACGGAAGTAGTTCATCAGATAACGTTTATAGGAATCTGGCAGGTCTTTCACCTGATTACCGTGAATCACCACGATTGGCGGGTTGTAACCACCGGCGTGGGCATATTTCAGCTTCACGCGGCGACCGCGAACCAGCGGCGGCTGATGGTCTTCTGCTGCCATCGTCATGATGCGTGTCAGCATCGCCGTGCTCACACGACGGGTGGAGCTGTCGTAGGCTTCGCGAACGGATTCGAACAGGTTACCCACGCCGCTGCCGTGCAGTGCGGAAATGAAGTGTACGCGGGCAAAGTCGATGAAGCCCAGACGGAAGTCCAGCATCTCTTTAACTTGCTCACGCACTTCATTGCTCAGGCCGTCCCACTTGTTGACGACGATAACGAGTGAGCGCCCACTATTGAGGATAAAGCCCAGCAGGGAAAGGTCCTGATCGGAGATACCTTCACGCGCGTCGATGACCAGCATGACCACGTTGGCATCTTCAATCGCCTGCAGCGTTTTGATAACAGAGAATTTTTCCACCACATCGGTGATTTTCCCGCGCTTACGCACACCTGCGGTGTCGATAAGCACATACTCGCGCTCATCACGTTCCATCGGGATGTAAATGCTGTCACGCGTCGTGCCCGGCATGTCGTAGACCACCACGCGGTCTTCGCCGAGGATACGGTTAGTCAGTGTGGACTTACCCACGTTTGGACGGCCGACAATCGCAAGTTTGATAGGCAGATCCTGCGGATTGAAATCATCCTCAGGCTCTTCTTCTGCGCCCTCTTGATCGGCTTCGAACTGTGCCCAGTATTCGGCATCTTCGTCCACTTCTTCCGGCGGGTTCACTTCATCAACCCACGGCAGCAGAACGGTTTCGAGCAGACTGGTAACACCACGACCATGAGACGCAGCAATCGGGTAGATTTCGCCCAGACCGAGGGCCCAGAAATCAGCCACCGCCTGATCGGCATCAATACCGTCAGTTTTGTTCGCCACCAGGAAGGTTGGTTTTTCGCGGGAGCGAAGGTGTTTGGCGATAGCCGTATCGGCAGGCATCAGGCCCGCACGTGCGTCTACCATGAACAGAACAATGTCCGCCTCTTCAATCGCCAGCAGAGATTGCTCTGCCATGCGCGTTTCCACACCGTCTTCTGTCCCGTCGATACCACCGGTATCGATACAGATAAACTCGCGTCCTTCAACTTCAGCACGACCGTACTTACGGTCACGAGTCAGCCCCGGGAAATCCGCCACCAGCGCATCACGGGTGCGTGTTAAACGGTTAAAAAGAGTGGATTTTCCAACGTTCGGGCGCCCGACAAGCGCGACCACAGGTACCATGTTTGAAGCCTCATAAAATTCAAAGAAACGTCGCAGGTGCGACGTTTTTATAAAAGTCAAAACGGCCCCTGAGTTAACAGGAGCCGTTTATTATACTACAAACGAGACGATTAACGCGTGATCGCGTAGAGCGTACCGTCTTTTGCCTGGATCAGCAGTTTGCCGTCAGCCACTACTGCATCGGTCAAGAAACCGGAGCTGTCGACTTTTTCCTGCGCCACGAAGCGACCCGTTTCCGGATCAATCCAGTGCATATAACCTTCGCTATCACCCACAACCAGGCTGCCATTATACAGCGCAGGTGCCGTTAACAGGCGGTGTAGCAGATCGCTTTGCGTCCAGAGCGTTACGCCACCATCGGTGTTCAGCGCCAGCAGGCGATCGTTCTGATCAACGATGTAAATACGATTGCCATCGACGATGAAATCGTTCACAGAACCTAGCTCACGTTTCCACATTACCTGACCACTGCGCAGATCCAGCGCCGTCAGGTTACCGTTATAAGCCAGTGCGTAAACGACGTTATCCACGATAACGGGAGTGGTATCCACATCGCTCAGACGATCGATTTCAGTCGGGCCAGTGGCCTGAGAGATACGCTGCTGCCAGATCATTTGTCCTTGCTGCATCAGCACGGCGCTCACGCGACCGTTGTCACCGCCGACGATTGCTGCACCGAAAGCCGTTGCTGGTGCAGATTCACCGCGCAGAGACAGGGCTGGCATATCCAGGTTGACGGTCCATTTCACTGCGCCGTCAGTTTCGTTCAGCGCCTGCAGCTGGCCGTTGCTGGTATGAATCAGCACCAGGCCGTCGCTGACAACCGGACGTGACAAGGCTTCGCCCGCAACGCGAGTCTGCCATGCAATAGAACCATCGCTGGCGTTCAGTGCATAAACCTGCGCTTTTTCGCTACCGATATAGACATGCCCACCGGCAACGGTCACGCCACCTGAGAGCAGTGCAGGAGAACGGGAGAACCAACCGTCTTTCTCGGCCAGATTCACAGACCAGACTTCTTTTCCATCATCCGCATTGAACGCACGCACGGTGCCTTTGCGATCGGCTGCATAAACAACGCTATCAGCATACGCAGGATGCAGGTTGGAATAAAAATCACCAATACCATCACCCACGGAGGAGCTCCACGCGGTTGACGGGGTAAACTGGTTTTCAACAGTCGGCAGCGGGGACATTTTTACAACATCTTCTTCGCCACTGAACAGTGAACAGCCACTCAATAACGTAACAGAAAGCAGTCCTGGCAGAAGTAATTTACGCAATTGCATCGGGTCCCTCTCAGACGGACAAATTATTTATTTTCATCTGCATCATTTCGCTCAGCGCAGGTGAGGCGTTGCTTTTCACGCCTGCTTCCCACGCGCTGCGCGCGCCTTGTTTGTCGCCTTTGCTCAACAGCGCTTCACCGCGCAGGTCAGCAACAATGGCTGCAAAACCTTCGCCTTTCACCGTATCGAGCGTTTTCAGCGCATCATCGGCTTTTTTCTGCTGTACCTGAATACGGGCCAGACGCAGGTTGATCACTGCTTTCAGATTGTCATCGCTGGCAGCAGCCAGACCTTGAGTCAGCTGGGCAGCCGCTTTATCCAGTTCATTTTTATCAACAAACTGCTGAGCCACTTCAAGTGCAGCCAGTGCACCGTAAGTATTTTTGTTGTCAGCTGCAAATTTTTCAGCGGCGGCCAGCGTTTGAGGCTGATCGGCGCGAATTGCGCTCACGGTATTTTCATAAGACAGGGAAGCATCACGCGCGGAATCAGCCTGATGACTGTTCCAGTAGCGCCAGCCAAGTAGCGCACCAACACCCAAAATCACCCCAACCACCAGGGCTTTGCCATTTTCGGCAAAGAAGCGTTTGATCGCATCAACCTGGTCGTTTTCGTTCTCGTACATTTCCACGCTGTTTTTCCCCTTACCAAGTCAAAGTGCGCAAGTGCGCGGCAACGCTTTCCTGCGTTACGGTTGTTTGCTCACCAGAGCGCAGGTCTTTTACCACCACTTCGCCAGCAGCCACTTCGGACTCGCCCAGCACCAGTGCGATAGTTGCGCCCCACTTGTCGGCACGGGCAAACTGCTTTTTGAAGTTGCCACCACCGTGGTTGGTCATCAGTTTAACGCCCGGCAGCGCATCGCGCAGACGTTCGGCAAACTGCATTGCCGCAGACTGCGTATCCGCACCTGAAGCCACCAGGTATATATCGACAACAGATTCTGCTTTAAATTCCGGATTAACTGCCTGAACCAGCAAAACAAGTCGCTCAAGACCCATCGCGAAGCCCACCGCTGGGGCGGCACGACCGCCGAGCTGTTCAACCAGACCGTCATAACGACCGCCTGCACAGACAGTACCCTGCGATCCGAGGCTGGTGGTGACCCACTCAAACACGGTGCGGTTGTAGTAATCCAGACCGCGAACCAGACGCTGGTTAACGGTATAGGCAATACCCGCGTCTTCCAGCAGTTTGCACAGTCCAGCGAAGTGTTCGCGGGAATCTTGATCCAGATAGTCACCCAGCGCCGGAGCATCGTTCAACAGCGCCTGCACTTCCGGGTTCTTGGAATCCAGAACGCGCAGCGGGTTGCTGTACATGCGGCGCTGGCAGTCTTCATCCAGCTTATCTTTGTGCTGTTCCAGGAACGCGACCAGCGCATCACGGTAGTTGGCACGCGCTTCGAGGGAACCAATAGAGTTCAGCTCCAGCGCAACGTGCTGGGAAATCCCCAGCTCACGCCACCAGCGCGCAGTGAGCATGATGAGCTCAGCGTCGATATCCGGCCCTTGCAGGCCAAAGACTTCAACACCCAGCTGATTAAATTGACGGTAACGACCTTTTTGCGGACGTTCGTGGCGGAACATCGGGCCGATATACCACAGACGCTGCTCCTGATTGTACAGGAGACCATGTTCGATGCCGGCGCGTACACAGCCCGCTGTACCTTCCGGGCGCAGAGTCAGGCTGTCGCCGTTGCGGTCCTCAAAGGTATACATCTCTTTTTCAACGACGTCAGTGACTTCACCGATCGCGCGTTTGAACAATGGGGTCTGCTCTACAATCGGCAAACGGATTTCGCTGTAACCGTAGCTGCCGAGCACCTGTTTCAGGGTGCCTTCAATGCGCTGCCAGATGGCGGTTTCGCCAGGCAGATAATCGTTCATGCCGCGAATGGCTTGAATGTTTTTTGCCACGTTTATTCTCTTTCTATATACAAAAAAGAACCCGAAGATTCATTAATCCAGGGTTCAATCATACATGGGAAGCCTTTGGCTTCCCAACACGTTATTTTTCAACTTGCTGAATGCTGATGCGCTGGGCTTCATCCAGCATCGTTGCTTTCGCGCGGATGCGAGCTTCCAGCTGATCGATCATGTCGTTGTTGTCCAGACGATCTTTACGAATCCCGTCTTCATAAAGGCCGCTTTTCTTGTTGCCACCGGTCACGCCGAGCGTGGATACCAGTGCTTCACCAGGACCGTTCACGACGCAGCCGATAATGGAGACATCCATCGGCGTAATCAGATCTTCCAGACGCTGTTCCAGCGCATTTACTGTTCCAATGACGTCAAATTCCTGACGCGAACAGGTTGGACACGCGATGAAGTTGATCCCGCGAGCGCGGATGCGCAGCGATTTCAGAATGTCGAAACCGACTTTGATCTCTTCAACTGGATCTGCCGCCAGCGAAACACGCAAGGTGTCGCCAATCCCTTCGGAAAGCAGCAGCCCAAGGCCGATCGCCGATTTGACGGAACCGCTACGCAAGCCACCTGCTTCGGTGATCCCGAGGTGCAACGGCTGATCGATCTGTTTCGCCAGCAGGCGATAGGATTCAACGGCAAGGAAAACGTCAGAGGCTTTCACGCTCACTTTGAACTGATCGAAGTTAAGACGATCAAGGTGATCCACATGGCGCATCGCAGATTCGAGCAGCGCCTGTGGCGTCGGTTCGCCGTATTTCTCTTGCAGATCTTTTTCCAGCGATCCGGCGTTTACGCCGATGCGGATAGGGATGTTTTTATCACGGGCGCAATCAACAACCGCGCGAATACGCTCTTCGCTGCCGATATTACCTGGGTTAATGCGCAGGCAATCCACGCCATATTCCGCGACTTTCAGGGCAATACGGTAGTCAAAGTGGATATCAGCGACCAGCGGAACACTAACCTGCTGTTTGATAAGTTTGAATGCCTCTGCAGCATCCATAGTCGGCACGGAGATACGGACAATATCCGCACCTACGCGCTCTAATGCTTTGATTTGATTGACTGTGGCCTCAACATCCGTAGTTCGGGTGTTGGTCATCGATTGAACGGCGATGGGTGCACCATCACCAATCGGCACATTCCCAACGTAAATCCGTTTGGATTTTCTACGTTGAATCGGAGCCTGATTATGCATGAAAAGTCTCCCGCGCTACTCGCCTGTTACTGTGCTGCTGATTGTTCGGCATTAACGGTAAGACGCGCAACCTGGTTAGTTCTGATAAAACGGCTCAGATCGACAGGTTTTCCTTGATACTGGATCTGCACCGCAGCCGGAGCGCCGATTTTAAGCTTATACGGTGCCTGACCGGTAAGATTTAACGTGCCATCTTTACGCTGCAAGCCGCTGAACAGCTTTTTGCCGGTTGCGTCTGTCACTTCCAGCCAGCAATCGGCAGAAAAGTTCATGACCAGCGCGTTAGGGTCAGCAGTTGTGGTCCCTGCAACACCCGCCTGATCCGTTGGCAGTGGTTGAGCGGTATTCGCCGTATTAGCCGATGCCGTGGTGGCTGGAGCGGTATCAACATTGGCCTGAGAAGGCGCAACGACGGCGTTTTGCGCCGTCGTTTGATCCGGTGTAGTCGCTGGTACAGGCGTCTGTACAGGCTCTACGGTCTGAGAATCTGTCGCAGCCGTTTGCGGCTCGACAGAAGTACTGCTCTCGGTGTTTAACGGCACGCTTTGCGCGCCGTCGTTACCGGAATTGTTCAGCTCAGCGGATGACTGATCGGCCATCGTGGTGATCTCTTCCTGCTGCGCTTTGTGGTTTTGCCACCACCATGCGCCCGTCAGACCAATCACTACAAACAGCACCAGCCAGGTAAAACTCATCAGCCAGCCATCACGTTTTTTACGACGTTTGCCCAGAGAAAAAGTCTGCATCGGCGCGACTTTCGCCGCACGAACCGGTGCCTGTTTTTCCATCATAGGCAGCAGTTCTTCTTCAGGGATATGCACCAGTTTTGCATAAGAGCGGATGTAACCACGCAGAAACGTTGAAGCGAGATCGGCGGGAGCCTTATCTTCTTCAATATTGCGAACCGTGGAAACCTTCAGGCACAAGCGTTCTGCAACGGCTTGCTGGCTGAGTCCGAGTTGTTCACGGGCGTTGCGAAGACGAACGCCGGTGGAGAGTGCTTCATTTTGGTCGTGAGTGGCTTCAGTATTCATTCGCTACAACTACTTACTGGTACGTGTAAATTAGGGTTCAGGCGCCGGTGAGTCACAATGCCACCCGCACCGCGAAACTTCTGGTCATTTAACCGTAGTCGGACACTAAGTATAAGACTGTCCGGCCTTAGTTGACAGTGCAGCGCTACTCATGAGGCTAAACTGTTGTTGCGACGTTACATACTGCCTTAAAGTCGTCGGAAACGCACCGTAATTATTCAGCAATCCCAATGAATCTAACTGAATATTCAGTAAGCTAATGCGTCACGACGCAAATATGCGCCGTGACCGCATAAGAATCACACCGCTTTGACCTCAATCGCCTCGCCCTGCATGCGTTTACGCAGCGTACGCTTGGTACGGTCAATCACATCGCCAGCCAGCTGACCGCAGGCAGCATCGATATCATCACCACGCGTTTTACGCACGATAGTGGTGAAGCCGTACTCCATCAACACTTTGGAGAAACGGTCGATACGACTGTTCGAGCTGCGACCATACGGTGCGCCAGGGAACGGGTTCCAGGGGATCAAGTTGATCTTGCATGGCGTGTCTTTCAGCAATTCCGCCAGCTGATGCGCATGATCGGTTTCGTCATTCACATGATCCAGCATTACGTATTCGATAGTCACGCGACCCTGATTAGCATTGGACTTTTCAAGATAACGACGCACAGCGGACAGGAAGGTTTCGATATTGTACTTTTTGTTGATCGGTACAATTTCGTCACGGATTTCGTCGTTTGGTGCATGGAGAGAAATGGCCAGGGCCACGTCAATCATATCGCCCAGTTTATCCAGAGCGGGTACAACGCCAGAAGTAGAGAGCGTTACACGGCGTTTGGACAGACCAAAACCGAAGTCATCCAACATGATTTCCATCGCTGGAACGACGTTAGTCAGGTTCAGCAACGGCTCACCCATGCCCATCATCACCACGTTGGTGATTGGACGCGTGCCGGTGACTTTTGCCGCGCCAACGATTTTCGCCGCGCGCCATACCTGACCAATAATTTCAGACACACGCAGGTTTCGGTTGAAGCCCTGCTGCGCTGTTGAGCAGAATTTACACTCCAGCGCACAACCCACCTGGGAGGAGACGCACAGCGTCGCGCGATCTTCTTCCGGGATATACACCGTTTCAACGCGCTGATCGCCAACCGCAATCGCCCATTTGATGGTGCCGTCAGCAGAACGCTGTTCTTCCACCACTTCCGGTGCACGGATTTCAGCGACGTCTTTGAGTTTGTTGCGCAGCACTTTGTTGATGTCAGTCATGTCATCAAAGTTGTCGCTGCAATAGTGGTACATCCATTTCATGACCTGATCGGCACGAAACGGCTTCTCGCCCATCTCTTTGAAAAACTCGCGCATCTGCTGACGGTTCAGATCCAGCAGGTTAATTTTTCCATTTTTATTTGGAACCGCGGCAATGGCGACTTCAGAGGTGTTAACTAGTTCAGACATAATATTTTCCGGCCTCGTTGTTACACGTTATGGCCCGTGGAGGGTTGAAAAGAAACGCCCCGGTAGGCGATCTGCTCTTCCGGGGCGTTGCATTGTACAAAGTCTGACGCAGGGATGCCACGTTTGCACGCGGCATTTACGAAAAATTAGTATTCCAGCGGAATTAGCGCGTACGTGCGCACACTTCGCCTTCTGCGAAGAAGTAAGCGATTTCGCGCGCAGCAGATTCAACAGAGTCGGAACCGTGGGTGCCGTTTTCGGTGAAGCTGTCCGCGTAGTCAGCACGCAGGGTGCCAGCCAGTGCGTTAGCCGGGTTAGTTGCGCCCAGCAGATCGCGGTGACGCTGTACTGCGTTTTCGCTTTCCAGTACGGAAACCACGATTGGACCGGAAGTCATGAACTCAACCAGGCCGTCGAAGAAAGGTTTGCCGTCGTGCTCAGCGTAGAAACCGCGAGCCTGTTCAACGGTCAGATGCAGCATTTTGGTGCCAACGATTTTGAACCCTGCAGATTCAAAGCGAGCAAAGATGCTGCCAATAACGTTTTTTGCCACCGCGTTTGGTTTGATGATGGAAAAAGTACGTTCAATAGCCATGATTACCTCTGTTATGTGTTCTGTTGTTTTGCATACGTCTGTATATGATGGCGCGGATTATAGAGAGCAATAGCGCCATTGCCTATGGTTCGACGTAACATTTTTTTAAAATAAGACGAGTTTTAGCAACAGGTCACATCTACGATTTTCTTTTCGTTACTGCAAGGTAAAATTCGCCGTGGCGACTTGCCCCGTCTCATCCAGTACCAGTAACTGATAATCCCCTGCTTTATCAAGCTGCAAAGTGTAAGCGCGTCCCTTCACATTCAGCGGTTCGCCGTTCAGGAACCACCAGCGCACGCTGTCGCTGCCGATGGCCTGTAGCGGCAGCGACACCCGAGTCTCACCGGGTAGACGTTTAATCAACGCGCCTTCACGTATGCCAGATAACATCAGCGGCGCGGGGGAATCTTGCGCCAGTGGAGGACAAACGGCAGAAGACGCAGGAACGCGCGCGGCTCTGCGCTCAGATGCAGGTAGCCACGGCTCCAGCGGCAGCGGCCAGACGTCGAGGATTTTCTCCTGCGCATCAGGGCAATCTGCCGCGACGCGTTTGCCTGCTTTATCCAGCCAGACCGGGAAACGAATCCCGCGAATGCCTTCCTGCTCGGGAAGTAACAGCGTGGGCGGCTGGCTGCCATCAAGCAACCAGGTCGCGAGCCTGCGACGACAGTTCTCACTACCTTCAGGCAGCGTCTGTCCACCAGGCCAGCAGATCACACCCCGACTTACGGAGGCTGGACGTGGATCGCGCGGCAAACGCCCCTCGTCGACTGTCGAACTCGACTGCAGCATGTTATTGACCTGGTTCAGCAACGGCACGGCGCTGGCAAAGCCAAACTGCCCGGCAACCGGTGTGCCGTCCGGGCGACCAGTCCAGATACCGATGATGTAACGCGCATTCAGGCCAACGGCCCAGGCATCACGATACCCGTAGCTGGTGCCGGTTTTCCACGCCAGAGGCGCAAACTGTGGCAGTGCACCATCCGGCAGCGGTTGCGTTTCGTTACCTAAAATGCGGCGAATAATCCACGCCGCACCGGGCGAAAGCAGCGGGCGCTCAATCAGCGGGTCACCAGGCCGCAAACGTAACTGTCCCGCTTTCCCCTGACGGGCAAAGGCACTGTAGGCGGCAGTGATATCTGCAAGCCTGGCGCCCGCGCCGCCCAGTATCAGGGATAGATTGGGCTGCGCACCAGCAGGCAAGATCAGGCGTAATCCGACGTTGCTCAGCATCCCGGCGAAACGTTTGGGACCGTAGGCTTCCAGCACCTGAACAGCAGGAAGATTGAGTGAGCGCACCAGCGCTTCGCTCATACTGACGGGGCCATGAAATCCACTGTCAAAGTTGCCGGGACGATAATCTCCCGTGCGCCTTGGCACATCCTGTAAAAGAGAAGCAGGATGGAGCAGACCGTCATCCAGCGCCATGCCATAGACAAAGGGTTTCAGCACCGATCCCGGCGATCGGATCGCGCTCACCATATCGACGTGGCTAAACCGGCTGTCGTCATTGATGTCCACCGATCCTACCCAGCCACGCACTTTCATGTTGGTGTGATCAACGACGATCATCGCCAGAGAGCTGCGCGGGGGCAGACGAGATTTCCAGTTCATCGCCAGCTCTTCGAGCTGTCTTTGAAGCGAGGCATCCAGCGTGGTCACGATTTTATTGTCGCGGCTTTTGCTCAGCATCATGCGGGAGAACAACGGCGCCAGCTGCGGCATTTGTCGTGGAGCCAACCAGACCGGCTCCTGACGCGACTCTTTCACCTGCTGCTCACTCCAGACCCCCTGCGTCACCATACGCTCAAGCACTTTATTGCGTGCCGCTTCAGCGCGGTCTGGCCAACGGTCCGGGCGCAAACGACTCGGTGCCTGTGGAAGCACTGCCAGCAGCGCGGCTTCGGAGTAGCTTAGCTGAGCCGGTGATTTCCCAAGATAGGCCCAGCTTGCCGCCCCCACTCCCTGAAGTGTTCCACCAAAAGGTGCGCGATTGAGATAGAGGGTGAGAATGTCGCGTTTGGAAAGATGCCATTCCAGCTGCATCGCCCGCCAGAGCTGACGCACTTTGCCGCCAAAGGTACGCGAATGCGGATCGAGCAGACGCGCCACCTGCATGGTGAGCGTACTGCCGCCCGACACCACTTTGCCAGAACTCAGATCCTGCCAGGCAGCACGCAAAACGGAGAACGGATTGACGCCCGGATGATCCCAGAACCAGCGATCTTCATACTGGATCAGGGCGTCGAGATAGCGGGGAGAAACCTCTTCGATCGTAACCGGATAGCGCCAGATCCCGTCGCTATCGGCAAACCGCCACAGTGGCGTACCTTTTTCATCAACCACCACCCGCGCCGGGTTGACCTCTTTCAAAGGCAACGGCCACAGGCGGTCGGCGACAAAAATCAGTCCCCATAAAATGAGAATCGCCCCCGCCAGCCACAGCCAGCGGGAGCGAATGAGTCGAGATAACGTCACGTTACGGAACGATAATCAACGGGCCGCTTGCGGCACCCGTTGCCCGCCACTGTGGAACATACATAGATTCCACCATCGGAACCGGAACCTCATACGTCCCAGGCGTAACAGCGCGAGCCAGGTACACCAGCGTTACAGGCTGCCCGTCGTTCACCGGAACCGCCGCGACAAAGCGATCGTCGCGGAACTCCATATGCTGAATATCGGCCTGTTGCATCTGGTTTAACAGGTTCTGCACTTCACTGCCGCTGTCCTGAAGGCTGGCGCTGTTGCTGGCGAGATTCTGGTTTTCCAGCTCAAGACCTGCCGGGAGTAAATCCACCACCAGCGCATCCGGGACATTCTGATTGGCTTTCACTTCCAGCCAGACCAGAACCAGTTCACCGCTCTTCAGGGAGGAGAGGGATTTACTGCTGCCGTCGGTCGCCAGAATATGACGCTCGATTTGCAGGACATTAGACGATGGCTCTGGGGCATATTCCGGATAACCTGTACTGTCGAGACGCACCCACAGTGGCGTAGTGCCGCTGTTGGTGACCTGCAATGCGCCCAACTGATCGCCCGTCACATTTTGCACCTGAGACTTGTCGCTGCTCAGCGCTTTATCAGAGACGCTGGTCGTTGCTTGCCAGGCACCGGAAAGCGTCTGGAGCGAACGTCCGGCCAGGAACAGAGCATTGATCTCCTGAGTCGAAAGCCAGCGCTGGCTGAACGCCTGTTGAGAGAGCGTATTCAGCAGCGTGTTTTGCGCTTCCGGCAGCAGTTTGTACTCTTCCAGCAGAGAGAGCATCAGGGCGTTATCGCGTAGCTGGCTGCCGTAGTCTGCCATCCAATTTTTGCTGTCACTGCGCGGGGTTTTTATCGCCAGATCCAACGCCTGCTGGCTGCGCGGCGCATCGCCCATCAGTTTCAGCGCCATCCCCAGTTGCATCAATGGCAGACCAGAACCGGTCTGAGCACGACGATCCCAGATTTCACGCAGAGCGCCGAGCGGAGCCTTTTGCTGGCGTGCGAGCACCAGGGCGGCATACGCCTGTACGGCGAACTTACTGGCCTGAGTATCATCGCTGTAGCGAATGGACATCATGCCTGGGTCTTGCAGATAGCGCAGCAGACGGCTGTTGGCATTGTTCACAGCATCCACGGGCACGCTGTAACCCTGTTCGCCCGCGCGCACCAGGAAATCGGTGACGTAGGCCGTCAACCAGTACTCTTCCGGGCCATTTTTATCCCACAGGGCAAAACCGCCGTCATCGCGCTGCATTTGCAGCAAACGGGAGATGCCGATATCAATGGCCGCGCGACGTTTGTCATCGGTATCCCCTTTGATGCCAAGCGCGGTCAGCTGCGCGGCGTTGGTGTAGAGCGACGGGAACAGGCCGCTGGCGGTTTGTTCCAGACAGCCGTACGGATACGCCTGCAATTCGCGAATATAGCGCGCCAGATTCAGCGGCGGCTTACCGCTGAGCAGCAACTGCCCTTGCCGCGTGGCCGGAGAGAATCCCGTGATATGCTGCGTCGGTGCCGTCCAGCTTTCGCCTGGGTTGAGCATCGTGCCGGTATTGACCGTCTGCGCCGGGAACGCCGGACGCACGCCGATTTTCCAGCTTTTCTGCTGCGGTGCGAAGGTTTCGCCCGGAAGTTCAAGGCCGGTCACCTGCGCGGTAATTTCACCGTCGCCGTAGCCATCCAGCGCACGCACCGGAATAAACAGCGTATTGCGTACGCCAGGCGCCAGTTGAACAGGCTGCGGCTGCGCCCCTTCAAGAGACATTAAACCCGACGCGGTGAGCGATACGTTCAACGTCTGCGGCTTGTCGGTGAGGTTGGTCAAGTCCAGCGTCAACCGCGTGGAATCACCGCTGGCCAGGAAACGTGGTGTGTTCAACTCGGTAATCACCGGGGCGGCGACAATTACTTTTCCTTCGCTGCTACCAAAGTCATCCTCGGTCCAGGCCTGGGCCATCAAACGCAACTCGCCGTTGAAATCGCCAATCGGTAAGGTAATAGTCCCCTCCCCATTCGCGTCCAGCGTCACAGGCTGAGCCTGTTGAGCAATAATCGTGACGTGATTCACCGGCGGTTTACCGCCGCGTTTCAGCTCATCACCATCGCCACCAAAGCGCAGCGCCGCCATGCGTCCCTGTCCTTCGATAACCTGGCCGTAGATGTCATAGATATCTGCGCCGTAGCGTTTCTGGCCGAAGAACGCCTGCCACGGGTCGGGCGTGACGTAATCGGTGATATTCAGTACGCCGCTGTCCACAGCAGACACCAGTACGTTCACTTTCTGCGGAACAGCACCGTCTTTCACGCTGGCTTTGACTTTCACCGACAGCGTCTGATTCGGGCGCATTTTTTGCGGATTTTCCAGCGCAATATTCAGGCGACGGTTTTCATCACCCATCGGCAGATGTAACAGACCTACGGCGCGTTTTGGCGTCGCTGATTTGGATTTATCTCCCGGACGCACCACCAGCGTGCTGAGGTACAGATCGTGACGCTTCCAGGCCTTGTCGACTGGTATAGAGATATCCAGGCCATTGGCCGGAACGTCGATCTCTTTCCACCACAGCGGCCCTTCGCTGGATTCGATCATCGCATAGCCTTTACCCGCAGCAGGTGCAGCAACGTGTAACTTAATGGTGTCGCCAGGCTGATAGGAGGGCTTATCGAGTTTCAGCATCACCCGGTCCGGGCGCGCAGCGCCGGTGCCGTCGCTGTTATCCTGCCAGCTGTAGCCCGCCCAGAAGCGCACACTGCTGACCATGTTATCTGGGGCTTTGACTTCCAGGCGGTAAGACCCCCACTCCACCGGGAAGGTCACTTTGCCCGTTTCGTCGGCCTTAAGCGTCAATTCCTGCTCGCCTTCCACCAGATCTTTCTGGTCGAACTGCGACAGCCAGCCATCGCTTTCGGACCAGTTCCAGTAGTAGTCACGACGCTCGCGAATCAGGCGCACCTGAAGATCCGAGACCGCTTTTTTGGCGCCGCTGGCATCGGCATAAACAATGTCGAAACTGGCGTTGCCATTTTCATCGACAATCGGCTGGTTCACCGTAGTGTCGGTCCGATAGTCGTAGACCGCCTTACTGGCAAACTGCGGGCGAATCCCCGGCAGCGTATCGGCAGGCCAAATAGCCTGTTCCGCACGGCGCGTCACCGGACGTCCACCCGATTCCAGCAGGCTTGCCTGGAGAATCAACTGCAGCGGCGAGTGAGTTTCTTTCCACTGGCTTTCGGTCGAGACCTGACCCCGGCCTTGATCATTGAGCGCTAACTGCACTTCATCCAGGCTGCGGCTGAGATTCTCCTCAGCGATGTCGCCAAACTGGAAGCCTGGCAAGGCGCTGACCGCCTCACGCAGCGGACGAAGGAACAACTGCCCCTGCAGGTTATTACCGTTGGCCGGAGCACCGTAAAGGTAATATCCGACAACATCAAAATTCACCTCGTCCTGCGTCGAAACCGGGGCTTTCTGCCCGGTCAGATTCAGCGCCATGCGTTCAGGCATGAAATCTTCGACGTGGAAATCCCACAGACGTTGCTGGTTGTCGCCGGTATTGGCACGAACGTGCCACATGCCCGTTTGCGCACCGCTCTCCAGCGGGTAGTTAAAACGGTACAGACCGTTTTCCGGTTTGCTAACCACCGTGCGCGCCACTTGTCCATCCGGGCGCAGAACTTCCAGCTTCACTGGCTGGTCTGGCAGCGGCTTGCCATCACTGTCGCGCAGCAGACCGTTGAGGATCACCGTCTCGCCCGGACGATAAAGATCGCGCGGACCAAACATGAAGAATTGCTTGCTGTAACCTGGCGCACCGGCGATATCAAATTCCGCCAAATCGAGCGCCGGGAGTTTGAGATCAAGAAGCGTGGTCTGCCCGTCTTTACGGGCCAGAATCAGCGCGGCTTCTTTATCGGTTTCTAGCTTCGCGTGGCCGTCAGTATCGCTGGTGCCTTGCGCCAGCGTCTGGCCTTTATCGTTCAGTAGCAACACTTCAACGCCGGACTGCGCCGCGCCGTTCTCCAGGCTCTGGGTGAAAATATCCAGACGGTTGTGATAGCGGTGCGCGGATAAGCCCACGTCGCTCAGCGTGAACAGGGTTGCCGCGTTGCTGTAATTGTAATGCCCGGCCTGATTCATCACGGCGATATAGACGCCAGACTGCTGCAACGGTTTGATATCACGCAGTGGCAGGAGCAGTTTTTCACGCGTGTTGCGTGCCGGATTGAGATCAAAACGCCCGGTATAGACCAAATCTGCCATCTTCAACAGATTGTCGGATTCCCAGTTGGTCAGGGAGTTGCGGTACTCCCACTGGCTGACAAATGACGCCAGCGATTCCGGCTTCACGCGGTAGAAGTTCACGTCCACGTTATTGACGTTGAGCGCCATCACCGGCAGGCCTTCGACGACTTTTCCTGGCAGGAGCGAACCCCGGCTGGCAAAGCCCACGGTCGGTTCAATATCTCGCGTAGTGATCGCTTTTTCGTAATCGATGCCAAACGTCGCTTTGTTCAATGCCTGAAGATCGCGCTCCACGGTGACAACCAGGTTGCGATTCGGCTCCAGGTGACGCAGGCGCAGCTCTTTCAGATTCGGGGCAAGTTCCCAGGCACCATCCACTTTGCCGCTCTTTTTATCGACGACATGAACCGTGCGGGCGAAATCCTGATCGGGATTGAGCGGAACGGAAAAAGTCAGCACCAGCGTTGATGCACCATCAAGCTGCACTTCCGAGGCATCCAGTAGCGTCAGCTCTTTGCCTTGACTCAGCGCGGCCAGTTTCGCCAGCTTATCAGCATCGGGTTTTACAGGGGCTTTTTCTGTCGGAGTGGACGCAGCGGGTGCCGTCGCCTGAGACTTGTCGTCACTGTTATCACAGCCAACAAGCGTAAAAGTGGTGAGTAGCGCGAGAGAAAGCGCAGCTAAGCGAAACGGTGTCATCCTATATCCCTGGTCCGTAGAGCCTGTTAGTCGTCCGACTAAGTATTATCCGCAAGTTTCACGAATACAAAAGTCCAATTTTAGAATCTGGATAGCGCCTCGCATATTACTCCCGGCAAGGGGCAACTGCTACTCAGATCACAGTGGTAAAGGTTACATGTTACCTTTCGCGTCATTTGTTTTTAAAACAATAAGATAGCTGGATGTAAAGGTCACCCACCTGCTAGTTTAAACCTGAGACGCACCCAGAGTGCGCGGTTCACTTAGAGAGATAGCCATGAAACGAGCCGTGAACGCCCTACAAAATTTCGGAAAATCATTATACGGACCGGTACTTATCTTACCGATTGTCGGGCTGTTCATCGCCTTCGGCAACGTATTCGGTAACGGTAATCTAGCAGAATATGTGCCGTTTCTCGGCCATCCTTTGATTCAAAACATTGGCCAACTGATCGCCAAATCAGCGGTCTCTGTGCTGGTAAACCTGGCGCTGGTCTTTGCGGTCGGCATTCCTATTGGTCTTGCGACGCGGGACAAAGGTTACGCCGCGCTCATAGGGCTAGTGACCTTTGTGGTGTTCATCAACGCCATGAATGTGACGCTCCAGCTGCAAGGGCATGTGGCTCCAGCCGATCAGATGAAAGCCGCCGGGCAGAGCATGGTACTCGGTGTACAAGTGCTGGAGATGGGCGTGTTCGCCGGGATCCTGACGGGTGCATTGTCGGGATACCTGTACAACAAATACTCCGGCGTACAGTTTAACGGTGCGATGGCGATCTACTCCGGGCACTGCTTCGTGGCGATTGTGATGCTGCCAGTATCGATGTTGCTCGGCGTGTTAATGAGCGAACTGTGGCCCTTCGCCCAGCACGGTATCAGCGCGATGGCTCTGGCTATTAAGGGTTCTGGCGCGTTTGGCGTGGCGATTTATGGTTTCCTGGAGCGCATTCTGGTGCCGACAGGACTCCATCATCTGGTCTACACCCCGTTCCTGTATACGGAGCTTGGCGGCACGCAGGACGTGTGCGGCACGGTGTATCAGGGCGCACGGAATATCTATTTCGCTGAAATGGCCTGCCCGGAAGTAAAACAGTTAAGCAGCACGGTGGTGTGGGATGCGCGCGGGATCAGCAAGATGTTCGGTCTGCCCGCCGCAGCGCTGGCAATGTATATGACAGCCCGCCCGGAACGTAAAGCGCTCGCTAAAGCCATTCTGATCCCGGCGGCACTGACCTCCCTGTTGGTCGGCGTGACTGAGCCGCTGGAGTTCTCATTCCTGTTTGTCGCCCCGCTGCTGTTTGTAGTGCATGCGGTACTGACCGGGATTGGCATGATGCTGTTCTACCTGTTTGGCGTTCATGCTATCGGCGCTAACGGCATTATCGATTTCATTTTGTACAACCTGCCGCTCGGCACCGAAAAGTCCAACTGGCCGATATACATCGTGGTCGGGATGATCATGTTCGCCCTCTACTTCATCGTGTTCCGCTTCCTGATCCTGCGCTTCAACATGAAAACGCCGGGCCGCGAGGATGACGAACAAGAGACCCGTCTGTACAGCAAGCAAGAGTATCAGGCGAAAGGCAGCAACGACGGGCTGGGCGAGTCCATCGTGGTCGGTCTCGGCGGGCGAGCAAACATTGAAGTGGTGGATAACTGCTACACCCGACTGCGCGTCACCGTCAAAGATGTCGACATCATCGACGAACCCCGTCTTAAGGCGACAGGCGCGAAAGGCATTATCAAGCAAGGTAACAACGTTCAGGTGGTCTACGGGCTGCACGTCAAAAAAATGCGAGAAGCCGTTGAGACGTTTCTCTGAAGGAGCCAAACATGTTTAAACCTCCCTTTATTCTGTCCATTGCCGGTGGCGGCAGCACTTACACGCCGGGCATTGTGAAAAGCCTGATGGTCCAGTTGCAGGATTTCCCGCTGGCGGAAATTCGCCTCTACGACATCGACGCCGCACGCCAGGACACCATCGCGCCAGTGGTCGAAAAAGTAATTCGCGACCACAGCCAGAGCATCAAATTTACCGTGACCGACAACCCGGAAGTGGCGTTCAGCGGGGCACATTTTGTCTTCGCTCAGATGCGCGTCGGTCAGTACAAAATGCGCGAGCAGGATGAGAAGATCCCCCTGCACCACGGCGTCGTCGGCCAGGAAACCTGCGGTCCTGGCGGGCTAGCCTACGGTCTGCGCACCATTTTACCGATGGTGGAGCTTATCGATCTGGTGGAGCGTTACGCTCACCAAAAAGCGTGGATCGTGAACTACTCCAACCCGGCGGCAATTGTGGCAGAAGGCGTGCGCCGCCTGCGCCCAAATGCCCGCGTACTGAATATCTGCGATATGCCGGTGGCGGCGATGCGCAATATGGGCGCGATTCTGGGTGTCGATCGTCACAAGCTGGAAGTCGACTATTTTGGCCTGAACCACTTCGGCTGGTTTACCCGCGTACTGGTGGACGGCGTCGACAGATTGCCGGAACTGCGTCGCCACATCGCGAAATACGGCCTGCTGACGGAAGACGCGGCCAAAACCGACCCGCAGCACTCGGACCCCTCGTGGGTGAAAACCTGGCGCAACATTAAGCCAATCATGGATAACTTCCCGGAATACCTGCCGAACCCGTATCTGCAGTATTACCTGATGCCAAATCAGATTGTTGAGCATCAGAACCCGGACTACACCCGCGCTAATGAAGTGATGAACGGGCGAGAGAAAAAACTGTTCGCGGCGGCGGAAGAGTACAAGCGTACCGGCATTCTGTCCGACGCTTTTCACGTCGGTGTACACGGCGAGTTTATTGTCGATGTTGCGCGCTCACTGGCGTTCAACCTGCGTCAGCGCCATCTGGTGATGGTTGAAAACCGTGGGGCGATCACCAATCTGCCGTACGACGCCGTAGTAGAAGTCCCGGCCTATATTACCTCCGAAGGGCCAGAGCCGATTCGCGTGGGCCAGGTTCCGCTGTTCCATCAGACGCTGCTCCAGCAGCAGCTCGCCTCTGAGCAACTGCTGGTGGAAGCGACTATCGAAGGCAGTTACGAAAAGGCGTTGCAGGCATTTACCCTGAACCGCACCGTACCGACGATGGAACACGCGAAAGCCATTCTTGATGAGATGATTGAGGCCAACCGCGACTACTGGCCTGCGCTGCAAAAAGCGTGGCAGGACGGCGAAGCGGTGAAAAAATAAGGGCTTGCTCGCGAGTTGAACGTGGTGTGCTTGTCGGTGTCAGAAAAAACACCGACAATCCTTTCAATTCAAAAATGAAATGGAGGCACCCATGTCCACCTCATATTTTGTCGCAGCCGACTGGCTTCTCGAACACAGCGACGACCCGGAAGTGCAAATTCTTGATGCGCGAATGGCCCCTCCAGGGCAAGAACATCGCGACGTTCCCGCTGAATACCGCGCCGGACATCTCCCGGGCGCGGTCTTTTTCGATATCGAAGCCCTCTCCGATCACACCTCTCCTCTGCCGCACATGATGCCGCGCGCGGAAGCCTTTGCCGTGGCAATGCGCGAGCTGGGCGTGAGTCGTGACAAGCATCTGGTGGTGTATGACGAGGGCAATCTGTTCTCCGCCCCACGCGCGTGGTGGATGCTGAAAACCTTTGGCGTCGAGAATGTGTCTATTCTGGCCGGTGGACTGGCGGCCTGGCAGCGCGACGAACTGCCGCTTCAGCAGGGGGATGTCGCTCTGCCGGAAGGGGATTTCGACGCCACGCTCGATCCGACCGTCGTGAAACGTCTGACCGATGTATTACTGGCGAGCCACGAGAAAACGGCGCAAATCGTCGATGCCCGCCCTGCGCCTCGCTTTACTGCCCAGGCCGACGAGCCGCGCCCTGGCCTGAAACGCGGCCATATTCCCGGCGCACTTAACGTGCCGTGGGGCGATCTGGTCTTTGAAGGCGAGCTGAAAACCACCGATGAACTGAGCGAGATTTTTGAACGTCAGGGTGTGGATTTGCACAAACCGGTTATTGCCAGCTGCGGCTCTGGCGTCACCGCCTGCGTGGTGATTCTGGCGCTGGCGACCCTTGGCGTGACCGACGTGACCTTATACGACGGCGCGTGGAGCGAATGGGGTGCGCGTGACGATCTGCCGATTGAACCCGCTCAATAATGGATAACCGGCTGGCGACACTGCTCACGCGCGGGGAATCGTTGACCCGCGCGGAATATCGCGTCCTGTCGCATCTCACGGAGCATCCCCTGCTGGTGGGTAATATCACGGTGCGCGAGCTGGCGCAGGCGACATTTGTCTCGACGGCGACCATTATGCGCCTGTGTCAGAAGCTGGGGTTTAGCGGCTTTAGTGAGTTCATCTGGCACTGCAAGCAGTTACTCACCGATACGCCGCACATTGCGAGCCAGGCTCAGGATTTACCCCACCTGCCCGCCCTGTTCAGCCAGTTTATCGCCAACTATCAGCAGACCTTTCAGTGGGTGACGGAAGAGAAGCGCCGTCAGTTTGCGACGCTGCTGCGCGAGAAAGAGAGTTTCTTTTTGTACGGGGCCGGGTTTTCCTATTTGTTCGCCGAGTACCTGACCAAAAAGCTGCAGGTGCTGGGCAAAACGGCGTTTATTTCCGGGCCGGGCGACAGTCGGAATATTTTTCTCAGCAACGCCGCGCGCTATCAGGTGTTTATCGCGGTGTCGCGCAGCGGCGAAACAGAACAGGTTCTGGATAAAGCGCGGATCGCTAAAAACGTCGGCATGACGGTAATCGCCTTTACCCGTGCGTCAGCGAATACCCTTGCCGGGATGGCGGATCTGCATTTTGCGTTGTATGACGAAGCGGTGCATTACGCCGCCGAGGCCGCAGGCGTGACGTCGTTTGAATCGAATCTGGTGTTACTGATGGATTTACTGCTGCTGGAAGCAACGGGGTGAATGTTCACCCCGCTCACTTTAGATAATGCGGGTGGTTTTCAAATCGCGCAGGAAGCCGCCCCAGCGACGTTCGTAGAACGGCGTGATGTGCTCGGTAATAAAGTGGCTGATGCCCTTCTCACCTTTAACGACCTGACAGATATCAATCGGCTCGTCGCCCGGCAGAGTATCGGTAGCAACGCTACCTGTCGCCTGAATGATCTCTTCGATATCACCGTCCGCTTCAATCCCAATCAGCAGAACAGGCTGTTCTTCCGCGCTCTCTTTGATCGAGCAGAGAAACGCGCGTTTCACCGGTTTGATGGTTTTGAACAGCGTGGTCAGGGAGTCGATCATCTGCGCCGGGGGTTCGGCCACTTCGGACAGCAGCAGCGTTTCGCCGCCTTCCAGCACTTCCTGCGTGCTCAGCGGGTTGCCCTCTTCGCCAATCAGATGGCTTATTTCGCGCGGGGTGAACTCTTTTCCGGTCGGCAGTTTGGCGTTGAGGAACAGGGTTTCGCCGAGCGTCATTTCGAACAATGTGCGCACGGGCATGACCACAAACGCCTGCTCGTCTTCAACCGCTTGCTGTAAGGCTTCAAGTGAGGTGAAGAACGGGATGACGGAAGTGCCGTCGTCTTTTTCCCAGTGCAGCAGATCCAGCGCGCTGTCTTCAACAACCTGCTCGCCTTCCGCCGCCGTTCCTGGAACCCAGACGGTGGACTCCAGTAGGGTGCGGAAAAATGCCGGACGATGGGCGGGCTCAGTCGCCGCCTGCTCCAGCAGAGTTTCTAATTCGTTTTTGGTTTCGGACATAGTTTCGTTACGTTAATCGCCCGGCGGCGCTGCGCTTGCACGGGCCTACGGGTTTTGTAGGCCGGGTAAGCGCAGCGCCACCCGGCATTAAGCCAATTACTCAGCCGTCAACAGATTCGCAATAGTGCGCACACCCAGACCGGTGGCGCCCGCAGACCACTGCTCCACGCCCGCTTTACGGTAGGTGGCGGAACAGTCGATGTGCAGCCAGCCTTCGCGATAGTTTTCAACAAAGTGGGACAGGAAACCTGCCGCGGTGCTTGCGCCTGCCGGATAGGCTGCGCTCGCAGTGTTGTTCAGCTCGGCAAAATTAGATGGCAGCTGGCTGCGGTGGAATTCGGCCAACGGCAGACGCCAGAACGGTTCGTTCTCGGCGGCGGCACTCGCCAGCAGACGGGCGGCCAGTTTGTCGTCGAAGCTGAACAGGGCGTGATAGTCGTTGCCCAGGGCGGTTTTCGCCGCACCCGTCAGGGTCGCCATATCGATGATCAGCTCTGGTTTCTGCGCAGATGCGTCAATCAGGCCATCGGCCAGCACCAGACGGCCTTCGGCGTCGGTGTTCATGACTTCAACGTTTTTACCGTTGCGATAGCGAATGATATCGCCCAGCTTGAACGCGTTGCCGCTCACCATGTTGTCGGCGCAGCACAGGTACAGTTTCACGCGCTTATTCAGACCACGGGTGATGGCAAACGCCAGTGCGCCAGTGATGGTCGCCGCGCCGCCCATGTCGGACTTCATAGAGTCCATGAATGCGCTTTGTTTCAGGCTATAGCCGCCGGTATCAAAGGTGATACCTTTCCCGACCAGGCAGGCAAAGACAGGCGCTTGTTTGTCACCCGTTGGGTTGAAATCCAGCGCCAGCAGTACCGGTGGGCGCTCAGAGCCACGGCCCACGGTGTGAATACCCATGTAGTTCTGCTCGCGCAGATCTTCACCTTTGGTGATGCGGTACGACATTTTATCGCCTGCCGCTTTGCACAGCAGATCGACCGCGCGCTGCGCCAGCTGCTCTGGACCGAGCTCTTCCGCCGGGGCGTTGATGGTGTCGCGCACCCAGTCGATGATGGTCAGACGGTTTTCCAGCTCTTTCTGCGCGGCTTCATCGAGGTTTGCCCACTCGACTTTACGGGTGCCTTTCGGGCCTTTGTAACCCGCCCAGAAGGCCCAGCTGCGATCCGTGTCCCAGCCTTCACCAGCTAGAGTGACATGCTTGATGCCCAGGCCGTCGATTTTACGCGCGGCGCGCTGGATCAGACCCAAATCATCGGAATCGTTCAGGTGCAGGGTAATACCGTCGTTGTTAATGCTGTAGGTGGCTTTGTCGCCCCAGCGTGCGTCCGCAGGCTGTGTAGAGAGCGTAATTTTCATCGCTTCGGTCATTTTATTTTTCCTTATTAGCAACTAGCAAACGGGCCGCCAGAGGCAGCCCGTATATTCATTCCACTAAATGATTCGCGCTGCAGAAAGGCGGCAAGCGAGCAAATCCCCAGGAGCAGAGATTACTCTGTGACTGGGGTGAGCGAGCGCGGCCAACGCATCTGCAGCGTGAAGCATGACGTGGAACTACTCTGCTTCATCTAACCAGACTAGCAGAATCGCCTCCAGAATTTTTTCATTGGATGCGCTAGGATCGTCGTCAAAATCTTCAAGATCGCAGATCCACTGATGCATATCGGTGAATCGGACGGTCTTGGGGTCGAGATCCGGGTTGGCGTCGTATAGCGCCTCGCCGATTTCGCGGCTGTCGGTCCACTTCAGTCCCATACTACCCCCTGTTAATGCTCACGCGCATGGTTGATAGTGTAACGCGGGATTTCGACCACCAGGTCTTCATCGGTGACGCGCGCCTGGCAGCTTAAACGGCTGTCTGGCTCCAGACCCCATGCTTTATCCAGCATGTCGTCTTCGTCTTCGGTGCTTTCCGCGAGGGAGTCAAAACCTTCACGCACGATGCAGTGGCAGGTGGTGCAGGCACAGGATTTTTCACAGGCGTGTTCAACTTCGATACCGCCGCGCAGGGCAACATCGAGAATAGTTTCGCCGGTCTCAGCTTCCAGAACTACGCCATCCGGACAGAGGTCCGCATGAGGCAGAAAAACAATCTTTGGCATATTAAACCTCGTCCACGGACTGGCCTTTCAGCGCGGTACGGACAGACTGGTCCATACGGCGTGCGGCGAAGTCCTGGGTTTGTTTATCAACGTTTTTAATCGCTTGTTCTATTGCGTCAGCGTCATCGCCGTCGGCCACTGCGCGTAACTGCGCGGTAGCATCGTCGATAACCTGACGCTCGGCGGCGCTTAACAGCGCGGCATCAGCAGTGAGTGCGCCTTCCAGACTTTCCAGCACGCGCGCGGCTTCGACTTTTTGTTCAGCCAGCATACGCGCCTTCACATCCTGTTCGGCATAGCTCATTGACTCCTGAATCATGGTGGCGATTTCGCCATCGGTCAGTCCGTAGGACGGTTTCACCTGAATGGAAGACTCCACGCCGGTCGATTTTTCCATCGCCGTGACGCTCAGTAGACCGTCGGCATCCACCTGGAAGGTGACGCGGATATGCGCCCCACCCGCTGGCAGCGCCGGGATACCGCGCAGCGCGAAACGCGCCAGCGAACGGCAATCCTGAACCAGCTCGCGCTCGCCCTGCATCACGTGGATGGACATCGCCGTCTGACCGTCTTTGAAGGTGGTGAACTCCTGCGCGCGCGCCACCGGAATAGTGGTGTTACGCGGGATCACTTTCTCGACCAGGCCGCCCATCGTTTCCAGCCCTAACGAGAGCGGAATAACATCGAGCAGCAGCATTTCGCTGTCCGGCTTGTTGCCGACCAGAATGTCCGCCTGCACCGCCGCGCCAATCGCCACCACTTTGTCCGGGTCGATGGAGGTGAGCGGCGTACGGCCAAAAAATTCGCCCACGCGATCGCGCACCAGTGGTACGCGGGTCGATCCGCCAACCATCACCACTTCCAGCACCTCGCTGGCGTCGACGTTGGCGTCTTTCAGTGCGCGACGACAGGCCAGGAGCGTGCGTTTTACCAGTGAGGCAATCAGTTCGTTGAACTGCTCGCGGGTGATTTCACCGCTCCAGCCCGCCACGGTAACGGTGACAGACTGCGCGTCGCTAAGAGCAATTTTGGCGTCAATAGCGGCGTCGAGCAGTTCGCGCTGGACGCGGACGTCGCTGCGATCGGCAATGCCTGCCTGTTCGCGAATGTAATCCGCCAGCAGATGGTCGAAGTCGTCGCCGCCGAGAGCAGAATCGCCGCCGGTCGCCAGCACTTCAAACACACCACGGCTGAGGCGCAGAATGGAGATATCAAAGGTGCCGCCACCGAGATCGTAAACGGCAATCACCCCTTCCTGACCGGAGTCGAGGCCGTAGGCAATCGCTGCTGCGGTAGGCTCGTTGAGCAGACGCAGCACGTGCAGGCCCGCCAGACGTGCAGCGTCTTTGGTGCCCTGACGCTGGGCATCGTCGAAGTAAGCCGGAACGGTGATCACCACGCCGTCCAGCTCGCCTTCAAGCGTTGCCGTCGCACGCGCCGCCAGCGCTTTGAGAATATCGGCAGAGACGCGAATCGGATTGAGTAAACCGGCATCGGTTGCGATCATCGGCAGGCCGTTTTCACTGGCTTGCAGCTGATAGGGCAGATGCGGGTAACGCGTCTGAATATCGACCAGCGAGCGGCCCATCATTCGTTTTACCGAGCTGATGGTATTGGCTGGATCTTTCGCGGCATTGGCGCGCGCGTCATATCCTACCGAGTAGCCCTGCTGCTGGTAGTAAACCACGGAAGGCAGCAGATGACGCCCTTCGGCGTCTGCCAGGGTTTCCGCCTGGCCGCTGCGTACGGTCGCTACGAGGGAATTGGTGGTGCCTAAATCAATGCCCACCGCCAGACGACGCTGGTGCGGTGCGGCGCTGAGGCCAGGCTCACTAATTTGTAATAAGGCCATAATTGCTTCCGAAATCAGAAATCGAGCAGCTTTTCTTCGAGTTGTTCAGCACTGCTTCGTAGTTTATCGAGAAAACGCAGCTTGCGTACAGTGTCCGCCGCCACGTCCCACGTCTGGTTATTCAGTTGTTCAACCATCAGCTGATGGCGGGAGTCGAACATCGCTTTCACCCGTTTGATGAAGCTTTCAAGACGCGCTTCGTCTTTTGCCTGTTCGATCTCATCAAGCTCTTCGCGCAACTCCAGCTGTTCCATCAGGAAGGCGGTGTCACGGACGGTGTGCTGTTCGCTTGCCAGATCAAAACCGTGCAGGGAGAGCAGATATTCCGCGCGTGCTAACGGATTGCGCAGAGTTTGCCACGCCTGGTTGATCGTGGCCGACTGCGAAACTGCAGCCAGTTGCTCCGCCGGGGTACCGCTGGCAAATTTATCCGGGTGGAATTGACGTTGCAGATCCTGAAAACGAACCGTCAGGCTCTGAATATCAATCGGGTACTGGGCGGGCAACCCAAAGAGGGTGAAGTAATCCATAACAATCTCAGGGTTAGCCAGTTAGAACAAACCCCACACGTAGCCAGGCCACGGTGGGGTTTCGGATAACGCGCCGTTAAACGTGGAAGCTTTCGCCGCAACCGCACTCGTCTTTTACGTTCGGGTTAGTGAATTTAAACCCTTCGTTGAGGCCTTCTTTCACGAAGTCCAGCTGAGTGCCGTTGAGAAATTGCAGGCTCTTGCCATCGACTACTACCTTCACGCCTTTATCTTCAAACACGGTGTCATCAGTTGCCGGTTCGTCAACAAACTCCAGTACATAAGCCATACCGGAACAGCCGGAGGTACGTACGCCCAGTCGCAGGCCAAAGCCTTTACCACGGTTCGCCAGAAAGGAGCTTACTCGCGCGGCAGCGCTGTCGCTAAGGGTAATCGACATACTCAAACCTCAATTATTTCGCTTCACGTTTGCTTTTATAGTCCGCAATAGCGGCTTTGATCGCGTCTTCTGCCAGGATAGAACAGTGAATTTTCACCGGTGGCAGTTCGAGTTCGTCAGCAATATCGGTGTTTTTAATTGCCTGAGCTTCGTCCAGAGACTTGCCCTTTACCCATTCGGTAACGAGGGAGCTGGATGCGATTGCAGAACCGCAGCCGTAAGTCTTGAAACGTGCGTCTTCAATGATACCTTCATTGTTGACTTTAATCTGCAACTTCATCACGTCGCCACAGGCCGGTGCGCCGACCATACCGCTACCAACGCTTTCGTCGCTGTTGTCGAAAGAGCCAACGTTGCGTGGATTCTCGTAATGATCAATAACTTTTTCGCTGTATGCCATTTTTTAACTCTCCTGTCCTACCGATTAGTGATGTGACCATTCGATGCTGTTGATATCCACGCCCTGTTTGAACATTTCCCACAGTGGAGAAAGGTCGCGCAGACGGCCAATGGAGTTACGAACCAGTTTGATGGTGTAGTCAATCTCTTCTTCGGTAGTAAAGCGACCTAAAGAGAAACGGATAGAGCTGTGTGCCAGCTCGTCGGTCATACCCAGCGCACGCAGCACGTAGGATGGCTCGAGGCTTGCAGACGTACAGGCGGAACCGGAAGAAACGGCCAGGTCTTTCAGGGCCATGATCAGTGATTCGCCTTCAACGTAGTTGAAGCTGACGTTAAGAATGTTTGGAGCACCCTGTTCAAGATCGCCGTTCAGATACACTTCTTCCATATCTTTCACGCCGTCCCACAGACGGTTACGCAGAGTGCGCAGACGCGCCATCTCGCCTTCCATCTCTTCTTTCGCGATACGGTAGGCTTCGCCCATGCCGACGATCTGGTGAACAGGCAGAGTGCCGGAACGCATGCCGCGCTCGTGACCGCCGCCGTGCATCTGTGCTTCGATGCGGATACGTGGCTTACGACGAACGTACAGCGCGCCGATACCTTTCGGGCCATAGATTTTGTGGCCGGAGAAGGACATCAGGTCTACTTTCAGCTGGCTCAGATCGATAGGCAGTTTGCCCACGCTCTGGGTCGCATCAACGTGATAGATGATGCCGCGCGCACGGCACAGTTCGCCGATAGTCGCGATATCCTGCACCACGCCGATTTCGTTGTTTACATGCATAATGGACACCAGAATGGTGTCGTCGCGCATTGCCGCTTCGAGCTCTTTCAGGTCGATAATACCGTTGCTCTGTGGGGCGAGATAGGTGACGTCAAAACCTTCACGCTCAAGCTGACGACAGGTGTCCAGCACGGCTTTGTGTTCGGTTTTGCTGGTGATGATGTGCTTGCCTTTTTTCTGGTAGAAGTTGGCAGCACCTTTGATCGCCAGGTTGTCGGATTCGGTTGCACCGGAGGTGAAAACAATTTCACGCGGATCGGCACCAACCAGCTCAGCAATCTGATTACGGGCGATATCTACCGCCTCTTCAGCATGCCAGCCAAAACGGTGTGAACGGGAAGCTGGGTTACCAAAGTTTCCGTCCAGGGTCAGACACTGCATCATTTTCTCGGCAACACGCGGGTCCACCGGCGTGGTTGCGGAGTAATCGAGATAGATCGGTAATTTCATTGCTCTATAAACTCCGTACATCGCTTCAATGCAAGGAATCAGGCTAACCGGCTGGATGTACGACCGAGTAGACGGGGCGAGTTAACGCCCCGGCCTGATTCTGAAATTCTTTATATTTTTTTGCCCTAACCTAAATATTTCGTGTTGCATGCAGCACGAAATATGACGGGCAAATTATGCGCGTAATTTGACGTCGATCGCGTCTTGTCCGCGGGTGCTGCGTTGGTTTTCGTGATTGTGCTGACGACCAGACACATCCAGAACTTCCTGGTTATTCACCAGCTCACCGAGGGTGATGTTGTTCAGGAAGCCGGTCAGACGGTCGCTCAGATCGCGCCACAGCGCGTGGGTCAGGCATTTATCGCCGCCCTGACAGCCGCCTTTGCCCTGGCAACGGGTCGCATCTACCGACTCATCAACAGCGCTGATAACTTCGCCAACTGCAATACTGCCCGCGTCTTTACCCAGCAGATAGCCGCCGCCTGGGCCACGCACGCTGGAAACCAGTCCGTTTTTACGCAATCTGGAGAATAATTGTTCCAGATAAGACAGGGAAATTCCCTGACGTTCAGAAATATCAGCCAACGGAACCGGGCCCGATTCAGAGTTGAGCGCGACGTCCAGCATCGCGGTCACAGCATAACGCCCTTTAGATGTCAGTCTCATGTCTTACTTAACCTCAAACTCGCCCCTGCCCGGGGTTTTTTATTGTAAAATGGGGGGTATTGCATAGCAGGGGCAAGTCTGACATTCCCGACTAAATTGGTCAACTATTTACTTGACTGTTTTAGTCAAGTATTTAGCCATATGTGCGCTCAAAGCCTTGCCGGGTGGCGCTTCGCTTACCCGGCCTACAAAATCGTGCGTACTGTGCCACCCGGCAACAGGCCGCATTATTCTTTATTCTTCTGCTCAATAATCGACGCCAGCATCCCGCGCAGGATATTCAGCTCCTGTGTTTCCGGGCGAGCACGAGTAAACAGACGGCGCAGCTTATTCATTACCTGGCCAGGATGGGACGCGCGGATAAAGCCCGTCGTCAGCAGCGTTTGCTCAAGGTGGCCGTAAAAACGCTCCAGATCGTCCACCAGCGGATACGCAGCTTCTTCTGGCTGTTCAGCGGTGACACCTTTTTCCTGGGTCGCCAGCCAGGCCATACGCACTTCATAGGCGATAACCTGCACTGCCATCGCCAGGTTCAGCGAGCTGTATTCCGGGTTCGCGGCAATCGCCACGTGATAGTGACATTTCTGCAGTTCGTCGTTGGTCAGACCCACACGCTCACGGCCAAACACCAGCGCGATCGGCGCTGACGCGGCTTCTGCGACGCTTTTCAGGCCGCATTCGCGCGGATCGAGCATCGGCCACGGCAGCGTGCGTGAACGTGCGCTGGTCCCGACCACCAGGCTACAGCCCGCCAGCGCTTCGTCAAGGGTGTCAACAATTTGCGCGTTGCCAATCACGTCGCTCGCGCCTGCTGCCAGTGCGATAGCCTGAGAATCTGGTTTCACCAGCGGATTGACCAGCCACAGATTGGTTAAACCCATGGTTTTCATAGCGCGGGCGACAGAGCCCATATTGCCAGTGTGTGATGTTTCGACCAGTACGATTCGGATGTTTTGCAGCATAATGAGTTTTGTCTGAGACCAGTGTCTAAAGAATATTCAGCCATATTATCATAAACGAGAGACATGATCCGAACTCGCTGCTATACTCTGCGCCGTTTTCGAGTATCCCTGTTCTTTAACATCCAGTGAGAGTAACCGATGCAACATCCTATGTTGACCATCGCCGTGCGCGCAGCGCGCAAGGCGGGTAATGTAATTGCCAAACACTACGAAACGCCAGATTCTGTAGAAACCAGCCAGAAAGGCAGCAATGACTTTGTGACTAACGTCGATAAAGCCGCAGAAGCGATTATTGTCGAAACCATTCGCAAATCTTACCCGCAACACACCATCATCGCCGAAGAAAGCGGTGAACTGGCAGGCGAAGATCAGGATGTTCAATGGATTATCGATCCACTGGATGGCACCACCAACTTCGTTAAACGCCTTCCTCATTTCTCTGTCTCTATCGCAGTACGCATCAAAGGCCGTACTGAAGTAGCCGTTGTTTACGATCCAATGCGTAACGAACTGTTCACCGCAACCCGTGGTCAGGGCGCACAGCTGAACGGATACCGTCTGCGTGGCAGCAACTCTCGCGATCTGGATGGCACGATTCTGGCGACCGGTTTCCCGTTCAAAGCCAAACAACACGCTCAAACCTACATGAAGATCCTTGGCAAGCTTTACACCGAATGCGCGGATTTCCGTCGCACCGGTTCTGCTGCACTGGATCTGGCCTACGTTGCCGCTGGCCGCGTTGATGGTTATTTTGAAATCGCGCTGAAGCCGTGGGATTTTGCAGCTGGCGAACTGATTGCTCGTGAAGCAGGCGCCCTGGTATGCGACTTCACTGGCGGTCACAACTACCTGATGAGCGGTAACATCGTTGCCGGTAATCCACGTGTTGTGAAAGCGATGCTGGCGAACATGCGTGACGAACTGAGTGAAGCGCTGAAGCGTTAATTCCTTTCGGTTCCCTCTCCCTGCGGGAGAGGGCTAGGGTGAGGGCATCAGGCCGCACCCTTTAAAACGGTCGTAACCCCCGCCCCACCGGCACCGCGCTGACCCACATCGTCACCGCCGCCACCAGTAAAATTACCCCGCCTGCTAACGCCAGCGTCGTCCAGCCCACCTGCCGCCACAGTACCGGCGTTTTGTTGCCGCTCAGTTTCACCGCCAGCTGGCGAAAACTGTGGACCAGCAAGGCCAGAGACGTAATCGTCAGCGACGTCCCCGCCGCCATCGCCAGTGCGGAAATCACGCCCCAGCTAAATACCCCAATCACCTTACTGAACAGCAGCACCATGATCGCCCCGGAACAGGGCCGCATCCCCATCGACAGAATGATCATCAGCCGTGCGCGCCAGTCGTCCCCGCTTTGCAGCTGTTCTTGCGTCGGCAAATGCTGATGCCCGCAGCCGCAGTGGGCATCGTGAACATGATGCGGCGTAAACGCTTTGAATTTGGGTTTTTGCAGCAATGCGCGCAGTTTTTTTAGCGCTCGCCAGCAGAGCAATAGCCCAAGCACGCCCACCAGCGCATAGCTCCCCTTCTCCAGCCAGAAACTACTCATGTGCAGCTGACGAGCCGGGAGTTGCAGTACCGTCAGCACCACGACCACCAGCGCAATCGCCACCAGTCCCTGCAATAACGAAGAGGCAAGCGTTAAGCCGATACTCGATTTGAGCTTTGAAGGATGGGTCGCAAGCCAGGTGGTAATGACGATTTTCCCGTGGCCCGGCCCCAGCGCGTGCAGCACGCCGTATAGAAAACTGAAGATCAGCAGCGAGCCACCGGCTTTGGTCGGGTTCTCCGCCACCGCTTTGAGCAGTCCGCTCATTTGCTGATTGACCTCGCGCTGCCAGATGATGCTTTTCATCATCACCTGCGGCCACGCCTGCCAGAGCCAGAATGCGCCAACGGCGGCCAGAACCAGAAACAGGAATAGCGGCCAGAGGTGCAGCCAGCGGCGTTTTTTACTGAGAGAAGAAGCCATCACTGACATTGCACGGTCACCTGCTGCGCGAACTGTTTACCCAAATCCATATCCTCCGGCGGCGCATCGGCTTTATCGAGCGATAGCGCAAAGTTCATCGTCTCTTCACTCGGCTTTGGCGTATGGACTGCAATCGTGCAGCGCTTTTGCAGCGCGGCGGGAAGCGCCGCATCTTTGTCTTCGGCATAGCTCATGTCGACGTAATAGCTCGGATCAAAAGTCGAGAAAGTGTATTTCTGCCCGGCCAGCGGCTGCGGTTCGGCCAATGGCAAAATAAAGGTTAACACTGCCTGATGGCCATCGCGCTCCATGCCGTAGGTGGTCGGTCGATTAAGAAATTTAACCTTTTGCCCGTTATGCCAGAACTCGGTGAAATAGTGCTGCCCGAGCACATTGGCCATCACTTCCGCTGCCAGCTTTTTCCAGATCTCATCGCCAGGCTTTGCCGCGCCTGCATCATAAAGCAGATCGGCCGAGGTGATTTCATCCATCGTCCAGCGCATTTTCAGGCCGCTCATCTGCATATCATCGGCGACAATTTCCGTCTGCAGGCTGATAAAACTGTGAGGATGCGCACTGGCCGCCGAAGATAAAACCGCCAAAAATAGCGCCGAAGCGCTGTGTTTAACTATTTGCATCGATTCCTCACGTCAAAAATTCTGTGATGTTCTCCCGCATTCCTGACGGAAAGACCCACGGGTGCGCTTTCCTGCGCACATCCTTTAGCTATTCTTATCGAATACCCCTACTGGATACCCGACAGATGATGACGACACTCGAAAACCCATCTGTGCTTTCCAGTTCGCAGCGCCGCTGCCAGGTGCTTTTGATGCTTTACCTGCCAGGTTTTGTCGTCACCCCGCAAAGCATTATCGATATCAATGGGGTCGACGACGACATCGCACGGCAAGATATAGCCGAGACGCGCGATGAGATCCAGCGCTATCACCGGCTGAACATCGTGACGCATCATGACGGCAGCTACCGAATTGAAGGTACGACGCTCGATCAACGCTTATGCCTGCTGCACTGGTTGCGACGGGCGCTGCGGCTGTGCCCGCATTTTATTAGCCAACAGTTTACCCCGGCGCTTAAAACAGAGCTTAAACAGCTCGGCATCGCGCGTACGCTGTATGACGATACTAATTTGCGGGCGCTGATTGCCTTCTGTTCCCGCCGCCTGGAGCGCAACTTCGAGTGCCGCGACGTACAATTTTTGCAGCTCTATTTGCAATATTGCCTGATCCAGCATCATCTGGGCCAGACGCCGCAGTTTTCCCCCGTTCAGCGCCACTGGGCACATTCGCGCGGTGAATATCTGGCGGCGCAGGAGATTGTCCGCCACTGGCAGCGCCGGGTGCGACAAAGTCCGCACGCCGATGAACCGCTGTTTCTGTCATTGCTGTTTATGATGCTGCGCACCCCCGATCCGCTGCGCGATGCCCATCAGCTGGACCAGCGTCTGCGCCACGCCATCTCACGCATGATCGGGCGTTTTCGCGGGCAGACGGGAATGCGCTTTAGCGACGAACAGGGGCTGACGGATCAGCTGTATATTCATCTTTCCCAGGCGCTGGATCGCTCGCTGTTTGGCATCGGGATCGACAACAGCTTGCCGGAAGAGATTGGTCGCCTGTACCCGCGTCTGATGCGCACCACAAGGGATGTGTTGTTTGAAGTGGAGGCGGAATTTGGCCTGCGTTTTTCTGATGAAGAGATGTGCCTGGTGGCGGTGATTTTTGGCGCGTGGCTGATGCAGGAAACGGACCTGCATGAGAAACAGGTCGTACTGCTAACGGGCGATGACAAAGCCAGTGAAGTGCTGATTGAGGGGCAACTGCGCGAACTGACGCTGCTGCCGCTCAACATTCGCTATGTGTCGCTTCAAACGTTCCAGAAAGAGGGTGCACCGCGCGAAGCGGCGCTGATCATCACCCCTTACGCCACCGCCCTGCCGCTGTTCTCACCGCCGCTGATCCACGCCGTTGAGACGCTAAACCCGCAGCAGCAGGAACATATTCGCGCCATGCTGGAATCATAACGCCACGTTTTGCGCTGCCACTTTGGGACGAACCACCAGAGCCGGCAGCGCCACCAGCGCCATTACCCAGAACACGCCGTGGCCGAGATGCTGATACAGGAACCCCGCGAACACGGTCATCACCGCAATACTGCCGCCCATCGCCACTGCCGAATAGACCGCTTGCAGACGAATGACTTCGCTGCCCTGACGCGCAGCGATATAGCGCATCGCCGCCAGATGGCAGACGGTGAAGGTGCCGCAGTGCAGGATCTGGGCGACAATCAGCCACGGTAAATCAGTCGTCCAGCCCATGATGCCCCAGCGCAGCACGCCGCACACGGCGGAGAGCAGGAGCAGATCGCGCGCACCAAAGCGGCGGAACAGCTTTTTGCTGAGAGCAAAAATGATGACTTCCGCCACCACGCCGAGCGACCAGAGATATCCAACAGCAGACGCAGAATAACCCGCGCCCTGCCAGTAAATCGCGCTGAAACCGTAGTACGCCGCGTGCGCGCCCTGCAATAAACAGACGCAGGCCAGAAAACGCCAGCTTTGCTTAATCAGTGTGCTCCACGCAGCCCAGCCGGTGCTCTCCTGCTGGCGGCTTTCACCCTGCGGTTTGACCGACGGTTGCAGCAGCATTCCCAGCAGCATCGAGGCAATCCCGACGCTGAGCAGCGCCAGAATGGCATGATAATCGTAAAGGCTGACCAGCTTGCCGACCAGCGCCGAGCCAATCACAAAGGCCACCGATCCCCACAGACGCACGCGCCCGTAGTCCATCGTTACCTGTTTTTGCCAGGTGTTCGCAAGGGCATCCGTCAGCGGAACCAGCGGCGAGAAGAAGAGGTTAAAGCCGACCATCACCACCATCAGCCATGCAAACTGCTGGCTGACCCAGAAGCCCGCGAGGAAGACCAGCGTGAGCAGCGCAAGAATGCGCATGGCTTTAATCAGCAGAGAGGGATCGCTGACGCGCGGCGCGATCAGCAGGCTGCCGAGGAATCGCGCCACCAGGCCTGCGCCCAGCAGCACGCCGATGGTTTCCGGCGTCAGGCCGATACCTTTGAGCCACACGCTCCAGAAAGGCAGAAAAATACCGTAGCTAAAGAAGTAGGTAAAATAGCTGAGCGCCAGCCAGCGCGTGGAATGCAAACCCATGAATCCCTCCCGTTTTGGAGGCGCTAGTCTGGCGCTAAAAAGGGGCTGGCGCAAGCGGCTATTAACAGCCGATTAACAGGAATTTACCGTTGATTCGACGGCAATTTCCATCGCCAAACGGGTACTGTCGCCCCGTCCTAACGCCACTAATCCTGGCTGTCCGGCCTGATGATGGGCGTTCACCGGATGACTCTGGGGTTCGAGGCATAAGAATGATTCACCCGACATTCGGAACAGCATCAGCCAGGGTGTTTGCGATGATAATGTGACAGTCATCACATCTCGCTGAATCTTCGCCACGCCGTTCCAGCCGGAATAGCCGACATTCAGCCAGCCGTTCTCGCCGTGTTTTGCCTCGCTGAAATCGATCGCGGGTGGAATTTCACCCTGCCACGCCAGCGGCAAATGCTTCTCCCCTTCCGGCCAGTAGCCGCTGGCCGAAAACTGCACGCGACTTTCCGCCTCAAACACGAACCACGGATGAAAACCCAGCCCGTAGAGCATCGGATTTTTGCCGAAGTGCGTGAGCGTCAGCTCCGCCCGCAGAACGTTTTCCCGCAACCGGTAACGCAGCTCGGCCAGATAGTCGAAACCGCAGGGGTGCTGGCTGCGAAGCAGAAGCAGGCACTCCGTATCCGATACGGATTCAACGGACCAGCGCTCAAGCCAGCCGTTGCCGTGCAGGAAAAACGCGTCATCGACCGGACTGCGAGGCAGCGCGACTTCACGCCCCTGAAATGAAAAGCGATTCCCGGCCACCCGGTTTGCCAGCGGCAGCATTGGGAATAGCGCACTTTCACCTTTGTCCCACAGGACGTGTGTGTCGTGAGTGAGGGACACCAGCTCGCGCAGCCCGCCTCCCTGCGGGTCGACGCTAAGGCGCAGATGCGCGTTTTGAAGCAGTAACGAGTTCTCCATCAGTGAGCCCGTCCGGCATTCGCCGCATGAGTACTTTTCGTGTGCTGTTTTTCCAGCTGTTCTTCCAGCGCTTCGAGGGTCACGCCTTTGGTTTCCGGCACGTTACGCAGAATGTAGAGATACCCGGCCGCACAAATCACGCCGTACAGCAGGAAGCTGCCCGCCGCGCCCAGCCCGGCATTGAGCAGCGGGAAGGTGTAGGTCAGCAGGAAACAGGCCACCCACAGAGCTAACGTTCCGAGCGACATCGCCAGCCCGCGCACGCGGTTCGGGAAGATTTCAGAGAGCAGCACCCAGGTGACCGGGGCCAGCGTCAGAGCGTAAATCGCAATCGCCGCCAGCACCAGCAGCAGAACCGGCCAGCCCATGATGTTCATCGCATAGGCGCTGGCGATCAGCACATAGATAATGGTCAGGCCCGATGCGCCCAGCAGCATCAGCTTGCGACGTCCGATTTTGTCCACCAGCGGCAGCGCGGCGACGGTAAAGACGAGGTTAATAATGCCCGTAGCCACAATCGATTTCAGGGTGTCGTTGATATCAAACCCGGCCGAGGCAAAGATCTCCTGAGCGTAGTTGAAGATCACGTTGATCCCGCACCACTGCTGGAACATCGCCAGCACCATGCCGATAATCACAATCGGTTTGATTTGCGGCTGCAACAGCGTGGAGTAAGAGACTTTCTGAGTGTCTTTTTCCAGCGTATGGGCAATCTCTTTCAGCGTCTGACTGGCGTACTGCGCGGTGCCAATGCGCTCCAGCATGGCGCGCGCACGTTCCGGTTTGCCGACTTTCATCAGCCAGCGCGGGGATTCCGGCACGAAGAACATCAGCAGTAAAAAGGCCAGAGCAGGCACCAGCCCTGCGCCAAACATCCAGCGCCAGCCGATTTGCCCGTTCCAGCTGTGGAGGATGGTCTCCTGCGTTGCGCCTGCCGCCACCGGCTCGGCGATCATCAGGTTTACCAGCTGCGCGGCCAGTACGCCAACCACGATGGTGAGCTGGTTGACCGCCACAAAGCGACCGCGTTTTTCTGCCGGGCTGACTTCGGCGATATAAAGCGGGCTGAGGGCCGAGGCGAGACCAATCCCGATGCCGCCAATAATGCGAAACACCACGAAAACGTCGAAATTATGCGCCAGCGCCGCGCCCAGCGCGGAGATGCTAAACAGCAGCGCCGACAGAATCAGTGGGCGCTTGCGTCCCAGCTTATCGGCGCACCACCCGGAGATCAGCGCACCAAAAATACAGCCCACCAGCGCGGAGCTCATCGCCCAGCCGGACTGCGCCGGATCGGTTATTGAGAACCAGGCTTCGTAGAAGGGTTTTGCCCCGCCAATCACCACCCAATCGTAGCCAAACAGTAGCCCACCGCAGGCCGCGACCAGGCAGATGGTCCAGACGTAGCCCATTTTCAGTTGTGTCTGTGCGTCAATATTCATCGTGATTCCTCTTTAAGGGAATGCAGGGAACAGAGGGTTAACAGGTGGGTTGCCCCACCTGTCAGGTCAGTTAGTTAAAAATGCCAGCCGCCTGCGCGTGCTGAACGAAATGCGCTTTGTCGTGCGCAGGATTCAGGGTTAACAGGGTATTGAGGCAACGCTGGCTGGCGGTGAAATCCCCCAGTCCCGCGTGGCCGAGCGCCTCGATAAACAGACAGTGCTGCTGATGCTGTAGCCCGGCGGGCGCATCAAGCACCACCAGATCCGGCAGCGAAACAGCAAAGAAATCGGCCTCAGGTACATCGTCGTGATGGGCTTTCGCCCAGGTCAGGAAACTGTTGAAGTGACGCTCGGCTGCGGCACTGTCGCCCAACGCGCGCATCGCCATCCCCTGCCAGAAGAGATAATCGGCGGGCTGGTCGTTGTAATAGCGCCCGGCATCGAGCGAACTTCCGCCCTGCGCCGCGCGGGTGAAGCAGCGCTGCGCCTCGGCCTGGCTGTCGCACTGCGCATGGCAGTAGCCGAGCAGATACCAAATATCGTTATCCGTTTGCCCCGGCAGACGCCCTTCCCCGAGGTTATGCGGGTAGCGGAGCGCGGCCTGCAGCAGGTTTATCGCCTCAGCAAAATCCCCGCTGCCAATGTGCTGCAAGGCGCGATGCTGCTGGTTGAGCAGATACTGGCCGGTGACTTTGCCTTCCCCGCCCTCCCACGGGTGGAACTCGCGGGTTTTCAGTACGTTCGCTGCATCAGCGTAGCGCCCGGAGCCATTCCACAGACTCAGCAGTTCTGCCGTCAGGTCGTCGCGTTTAAGGGCAACGTTTTCATGGGCGGACAGCATCGCCAGACGTTTCGCCACCGTTTCGCCAGTGAGTTTGTTCAGGTAGTCGAGTTCGAACAGGAAACGCGGATTTTCCGGTTCCAGCTCGACGGCACGTTGCAGATACTGCTGCGCCAGCGCCAAATCCTGCTGTTTGTTCCATGCGTAAATGCCCAGCAGGCGCTGGGCTGGCGCAAACTGCGGTTCCCGTTGCAGGGTGAATTGCCAGCAGGCCACCGCCTCGTCATAGCGACGTTTGCTGTACCAGAAACAGCCGAGCTGATAGCGGGCAAAGGCATCATCCTGCAAGGTTTGCAGCATTTGCACTTCGTCGAGCGCGTTCGGGAAACGCACGCGGTTAGGCTCGCAGCGCCGCGCGGCAGCGAGGTGACGGGCGCGCGTGTCTGCATTTTCACTTAGCGCCGCACGCCACAATTGCGGGAGCGTCTCCTGGCTGTCGAGCAGATCCAGCACCTCGCGCGTCGCATCACTCATGCCCAGCGACGTTAACCAGCCCGCCAGCACGCAGGCATTTGCCCCGCGACGACCCGTCACCTGACGCAGTTTTTCCCGCGAGATGTCATCTTGATTTATCGCCCAGCGCGCATAGTGCAGGATGTAGCTGAGAGGATGGGTGCGCAGACCGGCATCGATAAACGCCAGCGCGTCGTCTTCGCGTCCGAGTTTTGCCAGCGCCAGCGCCTTTAGCCCCATCGCCAGGTTATTGCTGGCATTGATCCCGAGACTGACCTCGACTTTTTCCAGTGCGTCGGCGTAGTCACCGCGTTTCATCGCCAGACGCGCCAGTGACCAGAACGCCGCGTCGCGACAGTTGCCGCTCCACGAGGCTTTGTAGTAGTGATCCCAGGCTTTTTCGTCATCACCCAGACGCTCAAGCGCCGTCGCCAGCAGCTGGCTGGCTTCGCCATCGCGCGGGTTTTTATTCAGCTGATGGGCGCGTACCAAAGCCGCTTCCGCGCACTGCTGCGCCAGGGCCCAGTCGGCGCGGTTGAGCGCCAACGTCCCGAGCGCGACGTTGTTGCGATAGTCGTGAGCGTCCAGCGCCAGCGCACGGCGGTAGTAATCTTCCGCGTAACGGCTGGCGTGGTTGTACTGCTCCAGGTGCTGGCCGATAAAATAGAGTTCGTCGCAATTTGTGATGTTTTCCGGCAATGCCGGGGCGGTGGCAGGCACGGGCAGCGGCGTCTCTTCGGGAATATGCTCCTGATAGCTCAGCAGCGTGCGGCCCGAAGCGTCTTTGACCGTCAGGGTTAAACGCGCGTCGTGGCTTGCCAGCGTCTGCTGGTGGCTCTCGCCCGGCATCAGGCTGAGGCGTGTTTGCCAGAGCGTTTTCCCTTCAGCGCTCAGTTCAAGACTCACCTCCTCCAGCGGCGCGATGGCGTAAATTCCCAACTGTAAATGCGGCGCGTGGCGTTCCAGTTTTAACGCCAGCTGGGTGTTGGCGTTCTGCACCATACCCAGCTCGCTGTAAGGCAGGAAATTCTGCACGAACACTTTCTCTTCGTACGGCGCAAGCCAGGTGAAATCCGGCTGGTTATCGGTAAAGACGCCGGTCATCAGCTCGATATAGGGGCCGTTTTCATCCGTCAGATGGCGATCCCAGGCGCGGCCAAACTCTTCATGGCCCCAGGTCCACTGCTTTTTACCCGGTGAAACGTGATGATCGGCAACGTGCAGTAACCCGCCGCGCTCACCGTGGTGGTACGCCCCGACAAAATCGTAATCAGATTTCTCGGCCATGTAGGAGGTCGGCACTGGCACGTTTTTGTAGCGCGAGATATCCACGCCCGCCGAATAGTCGACTTTGTAATAGGTTCCATGAGCAATCGGGAAGGCGGAGACATCGCGTTTACCGTGATCAAAGACTGCCGTCACATCTGGCGGGAAAACGCTCTGGTGGTCGTCCCCGCCCTTCACCGCCGGGTTGGCCCACCACAGGAAGTGGCGCGGCGTGGCGTTGGGGTTAAATACTTTGCCGGTAATTTCGATCAGCGCACGATCCGGATAAAGCGTAAAACCGGTCATTACCTGAAGGCCACGCATCGGTTCGGCTTCGCCCATCCAGACGGTTTGTGCGCCGTTGTCGGCAGGCTGAATGCTCACATCCACGGGCATAAACGTGGTCGGACGATGGTGCTGCGGCCAGTTAAATTCTATACCGCCGGAGATCCACGGCCCGAGCAGGCCGACCAGCGCGGGTTTGACCACCTCGTTGTAGTAGACAAAATCGCGCTCTTTGACTTTGTCATAGGCGCGGTGAATTCTTCCGCCCAATTCCGGCAGCAGCATAATGCGGATAAAGTCGTTTTCCATCCACACCGCCTGGTACTCGCGCATTTCGCGTTTGCCCGTCAGGGTGTCGGTGACGCCATAGGGATAGACCGCGCCGGACGAGCCTTGATAGACGCGTTTTTCGAGAAACATCGGATTGGTATCTTCGCTGCCTGTCGTCCAGGTGGGGAGAGAGAGAGTTTCTTGCCAGACTTTAACAACTCCGTACATAGCCATTCTCCAGTAAACAAATGTTAGTGAATGAGGGGATGGCAACAGTCTGGCGGAGAGTGATATGTTTTAATTGCTTAAAGCTCACGCAATACAGTTAACGAGGTTTAGTGAAATGCAGGAGTCAGGTCTGAACAATCAGCGGGTGCGACAGCTTAATCGCCAGACTCTGCTGAAACTGGTGTGGAAACACAAACAGCTGAGCAAATCGCGTTTTGCGCAATTTACCGGCCTGTCGATTCCGGCGGTCAGCAAAATCCTCGATGAACTGGTGGAGGATGGCAAACTCAGCCACTCCAGTGAAAATATGAGCAGCAGAGGGCTGAACGGCGGCAGTTATCAGATTCCGCCTGAGGGCGATTACATTCTCTGCATGAATGTGACCCCCACCAGTATCGAAAGCCAACTTTGCGATGCGCAGCTGTCGGCGCTCGGTGAGTTTGAACGCCGCGCCATCAGCGCCCCCACACCGCAGGCACTGCTGGCCGCAATTGAATCTATCTGGCTGCTGCAGTCAAAAAACTGGCCGCGAAAAATCATCAACCTGGCGCTGGGCATTCACGGCCAGGTTGACCCGGTGACCGGCGTGTCGCAAACCATGCCGCAAGCACCGTGGCGCGGGAACGTGGAGATTAAATATCTGCTGGAGGAGAAGCTGCGCGTCACGGTGAAGCTGGATAACGACTGCGTGATGCTGGCCCTCGCGGAGAAATGGCAAAATGCGCAGAACCGCGAGGATTTTTGCGTGATTAACGTCGATTACGGTATCGGCTCGTCGTTCGTGATTAACGGACAAATTTATCGCGGGAATTTATACGGTAGCGGGCAAATCGGGCATACGATCGTTAACCCGGATGGCGCGATGTGCGACTGTGGCCGCTATGGCTGCCTGGAAACGGTGGCCTCGCTTTCGGCCCTGAAAAAGCAGGCGCGGATCTGGCTTAAGAGCCACCCTGCTGTCCCGCAGCAAGATCCTGAAACCCTCAGCTCACAGCAGCTGGTGAAAGCCTGGCACGCGGGCGACGAACACGTGATGCGCTGGGTGGAAGAGTCGGCGCATGCGATTGGCTTGAGCCTGTATAACTTCCTCAACATTCTGAATATCAATCAAATTTGGTTTTATGGCCGCAGCTGCGGGTTTGGTGAGAGTTGGCTTGAAGCGATAAAACAGCGCATCGGCTTTAATCCGTTTGATCACAGCGATGGCTTAAAGCGCAATGCCACGCAGATTAATTTTGGCGGCTTAACCCGCGCCCAGCAGGTAATGGGCATTGGATATTTGTATGTCGAAGCCGCGCTTGAAAATGAAGGCTAACGCGATTCAGCTTTTCCTTTAATATATTTACCGGGTAAATATTTTATTAAGACAAAGAGATTATTAGCATTTCGATTAGTAATCCGTGTTTACTGAAATATAAACGCCCGCGCAAAGTCCGTTTCATTTTAGCCTCCTACAATTGCCAACGTTCAATTCTCTCCGGGTTCAATAAAATGAATCCGCGCTTCCTGGCAATTAGGAGTTTTCAGAATGGAATTAGCACAAGTCAATGAGCAAAAGACCGTGAATAAGGATAATTTCGCGAGCGACAGAGTTTCCTGGAGCACCGCTATTTCCTATGGCATGGGGAGCTTCGGGGCAAATGTGATGTATGCCTTTATCGCTATCTATCTCATGCTTTACTATACCGACAGTTTTGGCATCAAAGCCGCAGCAGTCGGATTATTGTTTTTAATCGCCCGCCTTGTCGATGGCGCAACGGATATTGCCCTCGGCATTCTGGTGGATAATACCCACACAAAAATGGGGAAATTCCGCCCGTGGATTCTGGTCGGCAGTATTCTGGTTTCTCTGACCACCGTCGCCTGTTTTCTGAGTCCGGACCTTTCAGAGGCCGGAAAGCTGGTATATGCCTACTCGACCTATATATTGTGGAGTGTCTGCTTCGCGATCATTGATATTCCCTACTGGTCGCTGTCCGCCGCCATCACGCAGAATCCGACGGAACGCACCAAAGTGATTACCATTCCCCGAACCATTGCCACCTTCGGATTTCTCTCCGTCAGCGCCTCGACGCTGTGGCTGGTAAAGTACGTCGGAAGCTGGTGGGCCGTGGCCATTATTTACAGTGTGGTCTTTCTGGTGTGTATGCTAATTACCTTTTTTGGCGTCAAGGAAAAGCATACGGTGCCGCGCAAAGAGCGTCAGAGTTTCAAAGGATTCTGGACCTTGTTAAAACAGCATCGCCCGCTGCGGTTATTACTCATCGGGATGTTCTTATTAGAAATGATCGGCGTAATTCGTGGAACCTTCCAGCTTTACTTCTTTATCTATAATTTAAATGCTGAAATGATGTTAGGGATTTTCCTGACTGTATCGATGATTGCACAGGTTTTGGGTGCCGTAGCCTCTCCCTTTATTTCTGCCAGAATAGGAAAAAAGAATACCGCTATTTACAGCAGCGCGGTCATGGCGCTGGCCTGTATGCTGTTATTCTTTTTCCAGTCCAACATCATATTAATCTTTATTGTTGGCGCTCTGGCGCCGTTCTGTGGCGGGATTGGGCAAATCTCCCTTTATTCGATGGTCGCAGACTGCGTGGAATACGGCGAGTGGCGCAGCGGCAATCGCTCCGAAGGAATGGTTTTTTCACTCAATATTTTTAAAACCAAACTCTCAGGCGCCATTGGCGGCGCAATCGGTGGATTTATGCTGTCGTGGGCCGGATATATTCCGCATCAGGTTCAGGCGACCGAGACCGCCATGTGGATCGGTCTGCTATTCACGATGATTCCGGGCGTATTAACCCTGCTAAGTCTGGTCCCGCTTGCTCGCTATGAAATTACCGAAGAACGTTTCTACGAAATTTTGAGCGATATCCATCAACGTAACGCCGCGTCCTCTGCCGAGGTGAAAGCATGATTATCTGGAACCCTGAAAAACAGTCTTTCCACCTGCAGAATAGCCAGATTAGCTACGTATTCGGGATTGCGCATCAGCGTTATCTGGTTCACTGCTACTGGGGTAAACGTATTGCCGATTGTTCGCAACCGCATGATTACCCGAAGCTCGACCGGTCATCGTTTTCCCCGACACCAGCCGAATGGCCGGACAGGACGTTCTCGCTGGATACGGTGTTACAGGAATATCCGGGACACGGCGCTGGCGATTACCGCGAGCCTGCCTTTGAAGTACGTTATGCCGACGGGCATCAGGTGTCGAACCTGCACTATGTTTCACATCAGATAGTGTCAGGGAAACTCGCCCTCGATGGCCTTCCCGCCACATGGGTCAGTTCGCCGGAGGAAGCACAAACGCTGAGGGTGACGATGGCCGATCCCGTTACGCATCTGCAGGTGGAACTTAGCTACACGATTTTTCGTGACCTGCCGGTGGTAACGCGCCACGCGCGGATCACAAACCCGGGCGACAAACCGCTGCGTCTGCTGCGCGCTCTGAGCTGTTCGCTGGATTTCCCCGACAGCGAGTTTGAGCAGATTCAGTTCCCCGGCGCGTGGGCGAGAGAGCGTCAGCTGCATCGTCAGCCGCTGAACCCCGGCATAACGGTCCTCGACAGCAAGCGCGGGGCGAGCAGTACCCATCAGCAGCCGTTTATTGGCCTGGTTCGCCCGCATACCACCGAAATGCAGGGCGAGGCGTGGGGGTTGCATCTGGTCTACAGCGGTAATTTTACCGCCCGCACCGAAGTAGATGCGTATCAACAGACCCGCGTTCAGCTCGGGATCAACCCTCATGGTTTTGGCTGGGAACTGCAACCCGGCGACAGTTTCCAGACACCAGAGGCGGTGCTCGCCTGGTCGGAAACTGGGCTGAATGGGCTTTCTCATGCCCTACACACGCTCTATCGCGACCATCTGGTGCGTGGCCCCTATCGCCATCAGACCCGCCCGATTCTCGCCAACAACTGGGAATCGACGTATTTCGATTTTAATGAGGAAAAATTACTGCGTTTTGCGCGCAACGCCAAAGCGCTCGGCGTGGAACTGCTGATGCTCGACGACGGCTGGTTCGGTGAGCGCAGCGGAGATACGTCGTCGCTAGGCGACTGGTTTGTTAACCAGCAGAAATTCCCCCACGGTCTGCGCCCGCTGATCGATCAAGTGCATGCCCTGGAGATGAAGTTCGGCCTGTGGTTTGAGCCGGAAATGGTGTCGCGGCGCAGCGAGCTGTTTGCTGAGCATCCGGACTGGGTCCTCAACGCGGGCGATCAACCGCTCTCCGAAGGGCGTAATCAGTACATCCTCGATTTAGGCCGCCCGGAAGTGCGCGACAATATTCTTGAACAGCTGAGTACGTTTCTCGCCAGCCATCCCGTGGACTATATCAAGTGGGATATGAACCGCAACATGACCGAAGTCGGCTCTTCGACGGCGCGAGCCGCACAGCAGCAGGAGACGGCGCATCGCTACATGCTGGGCCTGTATGCGCTGCTGGATGCGCTGACCACCCGCTTCCCGCACATTTTGTTTGAGTGCTGCGCAGGCGGTGGCGGACGCTTCGATCCGGGGATGCTGTTTTACATGCCGCAGGCCTGGGTCAGCGACAATACCGATGCCGCCTCGCGGGTGCAGATCCAATACGCCACCAGCATGTTGTATCCGCCGGTTATGCAGTGCGCCCATGTTTCCGAAGTGCCTAACCATCAGATGGGGCGATCCACCAGCATGGCGATGCGCGGGGCCGTCGCCATGAGCGGCAATTACGGCCTGATGCTCGACCTGATGCACAGTAACGCCGAGCGCGATGACGCCGTGCGCCAGCAGATCGCGTTCTACAAGCAGCACCGGACACTGCTGCAATTCGGCACTTTCTGGCGACTCATCTCTCCGTGGGAAAACCCTGATTTTGCCGCCTGGATGTTTGTCTCTCCCGACCAAAGCGAAGCGCTGCTGATGGCCTTCTCGCTAGTGAGCCACGCCTCGGCTCCCCTGCGTAAAATCCGTCTCGCCGGGCTGGACTCTGCTTCGCGGTATCAGTTGGACGACCAGTGTCTCGGCGGGGATGAGCTGATGTACCGCGGGATCTTCGTCGATCCCCCTCTGAGCAGGGATTACATCAGCCGCATCTGGCATCTGAAACGTCAGCCTTAACGCCAGGGGGCGCTGGCCCCCATTAATCGCGCTGTTCTGAATATCAGTCTTCACATGGAGGAGGAGTTTCTATGCACTATTTTCGCCTTTACGCGCTGCTTGCCACTCTGCTGGCAAGCGTGCCTGTCATTCTATTTCCTGCCCCTGCCACCGCGTCCGGCTTCGTTGATGATTCTCATCTCACCGGCGGAATTTATTATTCCCAGCGCTATCGCGACAAGCGCGACATGACCGTCGGCAGCGAGGATTACGGGCATTACGTGGAAGATCTTCACCATTCGACCTTTAACGCCAATCTCGATTTCACCTCCGGTTACGCGGCGGACCTGATTGGCCTCGACGTGGCCGGTTTTGCCGCCGCCAACCTTGCCACCGGCAGTGCGGCGCATCCGAATGAAATTAGCCTGAGCTCTGCACATCAGCGCTGGGGAGAGGACTGGTCCGGCGATAAGGGCGGTTTTAACCTCTACAAAGCGGCGCTGAAAATGAAATATGACGATTACTGGATGCGCGCAGGTTACATCCAGCCGTCCGGCCAGACGCTGCTTGCCGTCCACTGGGGATTTGTGCCCGGTGCTTATCAGGGGGCTGAAATCGGCGGCAACTGGGATTTTGGCGAGCACGGCGCGCTATCCAGTTCGTACCTGTGGTCGGATAAATACAAAGCCCCGTGGTACACGGAGATGTACGAGTTCCGCGCGGCGGATAACACCACCAAAATCAATTACGTTCACTCTCTTGGGCTGCGTTACGACTTCAAAAATAAACTGGTGCTGGAGGCTTCGATGGCTCAGGCAGCTGATTTTATGGATCAGTATTTCGGCAAAGTGTCGTACAGCTTCCCGGTGGCCGGCAACGACTTGCGCATGAGTTATCAGTTTTACGGCGCAAAAGACAAAGTGGGCGATAACACCATCGCCGCCTATGGTTCCGTCAACGACGAATATGACGGGTTAGCCTGGCTGCAGGGCATCATGCTCGGCTATACCGTGGATACGCTGGATTTCCGCCTCGAAGCGCAGACCGTAAAAGCCGAAGGTAACCAGGGCTTCTTCCTGCAACGTATCACCCCGGCTTATGCCAGCTCCAACGGACGACTGGATATCTGGTGGGATGCGGCATCCGACTTTGATGCCAACGGTGAAACCTCTGTCTTCGCCGGTGTGACCTATGACCTGAAAAATTACGATCTGCCCGGCTGGGCGATTGGCGCAGGTTATGCCTACGGCTGGAACGGTAAACCCTGCACTACCTGTACCGTGAACGGAGAGCTTGCCGATCAGAGTCAGCGCATCGATGAATCTGCCTGGACCTTCAATATCGCCCACACGGTGCAGACCGGCCGCCTGAAAGGCACGCTGTTTAATCTGCACTACATCAACTACGACAACCACGGCAGTAACCCCAACTACAGCGGCGGCTACAACAACATGTTCCAGGACGAAATCGACATTAAATTCAATGTGATTGCGCCATTTACGATTTTTTAATCGCTCATTAACCACAGGAGATCAGAGATGAAAATAATAGGGATAGTTTTTGGGCTTTTACTGCTGGCGGGCTGTCAGACATCGCCCTCTTCGCAAACTCAGGAAACCGTTTCCCCCACCGACTATCAGGCCTGTATTCAAGCCGCTAAAAGCGGGAACGGTGCGGAAAGCGAGGCGAAGTGTGAGAGGGTGATGGATGACACGCGCTAAGGGTTAAGCAGCTGATTATTTGGTCTTATGGCGGAGTTCCGGGTTGTGTATTAGCTTTAACGTAAACCCCACCCAATAACGAGCCTGCCATGAACACTCTACGCTATTTCGATTTCGGTCAGTCCCGCTCGCTGGTTCTGCTGATTGCACGTATCGCGGTTGTTGTGTTGTTTATTATTTTTGGACTTCCAAAAATAACCGGGTTTGATGGAACAGTGCAGTATATGACGTCGCTCGGCGCACCGATGCCAATGCTGGCGGCGATTATTGCGGTGATCATGGAAGTGCCCGCCGCGATTTTGATTGTGCTCGGTTTCTACACCCGACCGCTGGCAGTGTTATTTGTCTTCTATACCCTGGGGACGGCGGTGATTGGCCACCACTACTGGGATATGAGTGGCGATGCGGTGATGCCGAACATGATTAACTTCTACAAGAATGTGAGTATTGCCGGGGCGTTTCTGTTACTGGCCGTGACCGGGCCGGGGGCGATATCGATCGACCGTCGCTAAAACCCTGCCCGATCGCGCTTCGCTTATCGGGCCTACATTATTCCCAGACAATAAAAAAGGCCGCTTACGCGGCCTTTTAAACTGAAGCGAAAAATTACGCGTACACAGGGAAACGTGCGCAGATATCCAGCACTTTACCTTTGATACGTTCAATAACCGCTTCGTCGTTGATGTTGTCGAGAACATCACACATCCAGCCAGCCAGCTCTTTCACTTCGGCTTCTTTGAAACCGCGGCGAGTCACAGCCGGAGAACCGATACGGATACCGGACGTCACAAACGGGCTCTTAGGATCGTTAGGTACGCTGTTTTTGTTCACGGTGATGTTGGCACGGCCAAGCGCAGCATCTGCTTCTTTACCGGTCAGGTTTTTGTCCACCAGATCCAGCAGGAACAGGTGGTTCTCAGTGCCGCCAGAAACCACTTTGTAGCCGCGGTTCAGGAACACTTCCACCATCGCTTTGGCGTTTTTGGCAACCTGCTGCTGGTAAACTTTGAACTCTGGCTCCATCGCTTCTTTCAGCGCGACAGCTTTAGCCGCGATGACGTGCATCAGCGGGCCGCCCTGTGCGCTTGGGAACACAGCAGAGTTCAGTTTCTTATACAGATCTTCGTCACCGCCTTTCGCCAGGATCAGGCCGCCGCGCGGACCCGCCAGGGTTTTGTGGGTGGTGGTGGTCACGACGTGCGCGTGTGGAACCGGGTTCGGGTAAACGCCTGCCGCGATCAGACCGGCAACGTGTGCCATATCCACGAACAGGTATGCGCCGATGCTGTCTGCGATTTCACGCATTTTGGCCCAGTCAACCACGCCGGAGTAAGCAGAGAAACCACCGATGATCATCTTCGGTTTGTGGGTCTGTGCCTGCTTCGCCATGTCTTCGTAGTCAATTTTACCGGACTCATCAATACCGTAAGGGATGATGTTGTACAGTTTACCGGAGAAGTTAACCGGGGAACCGTGAGTCAAGTGACCGCCCTGCGCCAGGTTCATACCGAGAACGGTATCGCCCGGCTGCAGCAGCGCGGTGTAAACCGCGAAGTTAGCCTGAGAACCAGAGTGCGGCTGAACGTTCGCGTAGTCTGCGCCGAACAGCTCTTTTGCACGGTCAATCGCCAGTTGTTCAACGATATCAACGTACTCGCAACCGCCGTAGTAGCGCTTGCCCGGGTAACCTTCTGCATATTTGTTGGTCAGCTGAGAACCCTGCGCCTGCATGACGCGCGGGCTGGTGTAGTTCTCGGAGGCGATCAGTTCGATGTGCTCTTCCTGACGTACTTTTTCCTGCTCCATAGCCTGCCACAGTTCGGCATCATAATCGGCAATGTTCATTTCACGCTTTAACATCCGCATCTCCTGACTCAGCTAACAATAAAATTTGGCCTAGAAAAGGCTGTCCTGATAGACGACGGGCAACAGTATAACCGAATAGTGTTGCGATAACAGGTCTTGACAAACGATTTTACGCAAACGTTTACCTCCGCGCCACGCAAGGGTTTGAGGAATAAAGACCTCGCGGTTTTCAATGGATTTCTTTTCAGGTTTGTGATGCAACTATTTCATGTTGCAAAGAACCATTTACAACACAGGGTTATTTTTTATAAGATGCATTTAAAATACATCATTAAAATAACTGTCCAAGGAAGTTGCTATGTTAGACGCTCAAACCATCGCTACAGTGAAAGCTACCATTCCCCTGCTGGTCGAAACTGGACCTAAACTCACCGCCCATTTTTACGATCGCATGTTCGCGCACAACCCGGAGCTCAAAGAGATTTTCAATATGAGCAACCAGCGCAACGGCGATCAGCGCGAAGCCCTGTTTAACGCCATCGCCGCGTATGCCAGCAATATTGAAAACCTGGCCGCGCTGCTGCCTGCCGTCGAGAAAATCGCCCAGAAGCACACCAGCTTCCAGATTAAACCGGAGCAATATGACATCGTCGGCGGGCACCTGCTGGCGACGCTGGACGAGATGTTCAGCCCAGGCCAGGAGGTGCTTGACGCCTGGGGCAAAGCCTACGGCGTGCTGGCGGGTGTGTTCATCAATCGTGAAGCGCAGATTTACAGCGAACACGCCACGAAAAACGGAGGCTGGGAAGGTACGCGCGCATTCCGTATCGTCGAAAAAACTCCGCGCAGTGCGCTTATTACTAGCTTTGAATTTGAGCCGGTGGACGGACAGCCGGTCGCGGATTATCAGCCGGGCCAGTATCTCGGCGTGTGGCTGAAGCCTGAAGGCTTTCCACATCAGGAAATTCGTCAATATTCACTCACCCGTAAAGCGAATGGCAAAGGCTATCGTATTGCGGTGAAACGTGAAGACGGCGGTCAGGTTTCGAGCTGGCTGCATAATCATGCTGTCGTCGGGGATGTGGTTCATCTGGCTGCACCTGCGGGTGATTTCTTTATGGCGGTAGAGGCGAACACTCCGGTGACGCTGATTTCCGCGGGTGTTGGTCAAACGCCGATGCTGGCTATGCTGGATACCCTCGCAGCGGCTAACCACAGCGCGCAGGTCAACTGGTTCCACGCGGCAGAAAACGGCCAGGTGCATGCTTTTGCTGATGAAGTGAAGACCCTGGGTGCCACGCTGCCGCACTTTGCTTCGCATGTCTGGTTTAATCAACCCGAAAGCGGAGACCGGTTTGATAGCGCAGGGCTGATGGATTTACGCACTCAGGAAGGGTTGTTCAGCGATCCGGCGATGCAGTTTTATCTTTGCGGTCCGGTCGGGTTTATGCAGTTTGCGGCGAAGCAGCTGGTTGAGCTGGGTGTGAACGCAGAGCAGATTCATTACGAATGCTTTGGTCCGCATAAGGTGCTGTAAGCCCAAAAAAGCCGGGTGGCGCTGCGCTTACCCGGCCTACAAGGTAAATGCAAAACGGCAACTCTGTTGCCGTTTTTAATGTTTTCGCCCTCTCCCTGTGGGAGAGGGTTGGGGTGAGGGCATCAGACCGCACCCCTTTGCTTAAATCGCCGCGTCGTCTTCTTCACCCGTACGAATACGGATGACGCGCGCCACGTCAAAGACGAAGATCTTGCCGTCACCAATTTTACCGGTCTGCGCCGTGCGGATAATGGTATCCACGCAGGTATCGACGATATCGTCAGTCACCACAATTTCGATTTTCACTTTCGGCAGGAAATCCACCATGTACTCTGCGCCACGGTACAACTCGGTATGACCTTTCTGGCGACCAAAGCCTTTCACTTCCGTGACGGTCATCCCGGTGATACCGACTTCCGCCAGCGCTTCACGCACATCATCCAGTTTGAAAGGTTTAATAATCGCATCAATCTTTTTCATGGTGGGTCCTTAAACGCTCGCCTGTCTGTAGCCTCGTAATCGATTGCTCACAGTATCATAGTCAGTCAAATTTTGCGGTACTACTCTTTAAAATCGTTCGCTTCCAGCTCGTGTCGCGACAGCAGTTTGTAGAACTCGGTGCGGTTACGCCCGGCCATGCGCGCGGCGTGGGTGACGTTGCCTTTGGTTATTTGCAGCAGCTTGCGCAGATAGTTGAGTTCGAACTGGTTACGCGCTTCGACGAAGGTCGGCAGCGCCGTGTTTTCGCCCTCCAGCGCCTGATCCACCAGCGCATCGCTGATCACCGGCGAAGAGGTGAGCGCCACGCACTGCTCGATCACGTTCACCAGCTGGCGCACGTTGCCCGGCCAACTGGCGGTCATCAGGCGCTTCATCGCATCGGTGGAGAACGCGCGCACGAAGGGTTTGTGGCGATCCGCCGACTGGCGCAAAAGATGGTTCGCCAGCAGCGGAATATCTTCTGAACGCTCGGCGAGTGCCGGGATTTTCAGGTTCACCACGTTCAGGCGGTAGTAGAGATCTTCGCGGAACTCTTTGCGCTCCATCGCTTTCGGCAGATCGCGGTGCGTTGCGGAAATGATGCGTACGTTGATGTCGATATCCCGGTTGCTGCCGAGCGGGCGCACTTTACGCTCCTGCAACACGCGCAGCAGTTTGACCTGCAACGGCACGGGCATGTCGCCAATCTCATCGAGGAACAGCGTGCCGCCTTCTGCCGCCTGGAACAGCCCTTCCCGGCTGCTGACCGCGCCGGTAAAGGCTCCGCGCGCATGACCAAACAGCTCTGACTCCAGCAATTGTTCCGGCAACGCCCCGCAGTTGATAGCAATAAACGCATTTTTACTGCGCGGGCTGGCGTTGTGGATTGCCTGCGCCAGAATCTCTTTCCCGGTGCCGCTCTGGCCGTTAATCAGCAGGCTGACGTCTGACTGGGCGACCATTCGCGCCTGCTCAAGCAGACGCAGCATTATCGGGCTGCGGGTAACAATCGATTCACGCCACTTCTCATCCACCGACGGAGCGGAGTGTTCCAGCGCATCATCGATGGCTTTGTACAGTGCGTCTTTGTCCACCGGTTTGGTCAAGAAGCTGAATACGCCCTGCTGAGTGGCCGCAACCGCATCCGGGATTGAGCCGTGGGCGGTCAGGATAATCACCGGCATTCCGGGCTGCAGCTTCTGGATTTCGACAAACAGCTGCATCCCGTCCATTTCATCCATGCGCAGGTCGCTTATCACCAGATCGACTTTCTCGCGTCCCAGTGCTTTCAGCCCTTCCGCGCCACTTTCGGCGGTAACCACGCTGTAACCTTCGCTGACCAGACGCATTCCCAACAGCTTTAACAGGCCGGGGTCGTCGTCGACCAGCAGGAGATGGGCAGGTTTGCGGATTGTCATGGCTTCACATCCTCTTGTTTCGACGTTTCGCTCTCCTGCTCTGGCGTTTTAGCAGGCTGCGCATTGCCCTTCGAGCTATCAGGTAAATAGCTGCTGGTTGGCTTGCGCGTGGAGAGCTGGCGTTCGATATCCGTCAGGTTTTCAAGCTTGCGGGTGGTGGTATCAAGCTGGGAACGTAGATATTGCTGCTGCTGGCGCAGGGTATCCAGCTCGCCGTCCGCAGACTGTTGCAGCTTGCTGTAGCGCGAGCGCTCTTCAGCGAGCTGCAGTTGCAGAACTTGTCCGTCGCGCCACAGCTGATACAGCGGGCGAATTTGCGCGGGGATTTGCGGGCTGAGCGCATCCATTCGCGTGGTATTGGTGCGGCGCTCCAGCGGATTGATTTTGGCATTGGCCAGTAAAATTCCGCGCTTGAAGGTGTCCTGCCAGGTATCGTCGGCCCATAAATGTGCCTGAGCGCGGGCAGCCGCCGGAGAGAGACGATCGGCGCAATCCATACCGCGCAACCAGAACAGCGGGTTCGATTCGACATCATGACCGCTTAGCTGCCAGATATTATTGCAGTCGGTCGATAAGAAATCAGCCAGTTGATGTTCAGGATATTTATCGTCTTGTTTGTCGCTGATGGCACTTTTTGGCGCATGCGAAGCGCAGCCCGCCAGCAGCAGACATGGCAGACCTAAACGTAAGATTTTGCTGGAAAACGTCGCGCTTAATGCGCGGAAAAAGACGTGTGACATACTCACCAGACTTAGCTTCATTTCATTGATTTTTCCGGCTCAAGGGGTAGCTCAATACGAAAACAGACGTCAGCTCGGTCGTCATGGGAGATATAGAGCTCCCCGTGCATCCGCCGTATGCAATCGCGGGCAATGCTTAAGCCCAAACCACTCCCTTTTACCGCACCTTTTCGCTGATGACTTCCCTGGAAAAAGGGCTCAAAAATCATCTTCTGCTCGTCAACCGGAATCGGACTACCGGTGTTGGCGACGTCGATACAGACCCGTGAATTGTGGGTAAAACTGCGAATATAAATGTTACCGGATTCAGTACCATAGTGCACCGCATTGGAATAAAGATTATCCAGCACACTCATTAATAGCATAGGTTCTGCAAAGCAGACTGGCTCAGTGAGTTCCAGTTCGGTATGCATCATTTTAGCTCGCGCAGGCAGGCTGTGGGCGGAGAGCACCATATCGACCAGCGGTTCTATCTCCACTTTTTCCAGCTCAACGGCACCGTCAGCCAGTTTGCGGTTGTAATCTAGCAGTTGTTCAATCAGCTTTTGCAGGTTGCGGCTGCTGTCATCCAGAATCTCGACGATCTCTTTTTGCTCGGTGGTTAACGGCCCCGCCACTTCATCGGCCAGCAGCTCGGTGCCTTCGCGCATACTGGCGAGCGGCGTTTTCAGCTCATGGGAAATGTGACGTAAAAACTGGTGGCGCTGAGATTCAAGCCACTGCAAACGCTCGGAGAGCCAGATGATGCGTTGCCCGACAGAGCGCAGCTCGCGCGGGCCTTTGAACACCACGGAGTTACCGAGAGATTTGCCCTCCCCCAGACGATTGATCATTCGCTCAATACCCTTCACCGGGCCGATGATCATGCGGGTGAAAAGCAGCACCAGTCCAAGGCTGACCAGAAACAGCACTAGCGCCTGCCAGCCAAAGAACTGGCCGCGCTCGGCGATCTCCTGCTGGAGTTGCAGCCCGCGGGATGAAATCACTGCGCGCGTGGATTGCACCATTTCGGTATTGGCGCTGGCAAAGGCTTCGAGCTTAGCGGTGGCGACCTCATCCGGGCCGCTGTTTTTGCACTGCAGCTGCCCCAGGTCGTTCAGATCCTGGCGCAGCGCCTGATAGAGTTTGTCATCGGGAAGCACGCCCGCGTGGGCGTCCAGCATTTCACTGTAGCGTTTGCGCTGATTCTGATAGACCTTCGCCAGCGTGCGGTCGTCGAGCACGCAGTACTGACGATAGCTGCGCTCCATCTCCAGCGCGGCGTTGGTCATTGCCTCGCTGCGGCGGGCATCGACCAGCGTGGTGCGGTTCGTCTGTGCCGCCTGGGCGCTGAGCGCGTTGAGGCTCTGCCACGCCTGCCAGGCCAGAACCAGCAGCGGTAACAGGATCAGCAAGAATGCCATCATAACGAGCTGTCGCAGGGAGCGAGGGAAAATTGACCAGCGTTTCAACGCATGACTCTCTCAATGTGGGTGTTGAGTGATGCTAACTGAGTCAGCCCTTTAGATACAACAAAGCCGGGTAAAAACCCGGCTTTGTTGTGAAATGAGGCGGTGCCTTACTCGACGTTTCGCCCTGGGTCTGATAAAGCATCGCTATAATCAGTAGTTGGACGGCAGGCACCTTGTTGTGCGTCATTCGAAGTTTATGTAGCGCGTCCCGAAGGGGCTGACATAAGAGGGTGAATGAGCCACTGGTTAATATTATGCAACAGCCGTGCCAGAATGCAAAACAATTTATTAACACATTGAATGTAAACTGTTTTATAACGTTTTCATGTTACTTCGTCGATGAACAATTTCCAGGCTAAGTGTCGCTAATTAGATACACCTTCTTACCGCCCTCTCACACTCTTTATAAATCAATGTCTTATATGTCTCCTTTTGGAGACATCAATGTTATGCGTTTGTCGCGATTTTGCGACAGGCGTAAAAAAGCCCGGTGGCGCTAACGCTTACCGGGCCTACAGGGGATTTAATCGTAGGCCGGGCAAACGCAGTGCCGCCCGGCAACAACTGGCTGATTAACCTAACTGTTTACGCGCATTGCGGAAAATACGCATCCACGGGCTGTCCTCGCCCCAGTTTTCCGGGTGCCAGGAGTTGCTCACGGTACGGAACACGCGCTCCGGGTGCGGCATCATGATAGTGGCACGACCGCTTTCGCTGGTTACGGCGGTGATGCCGTTCGCCGAGCCGTTCGGGTTCGCCGGATAAGTTTGTGTCACCTTTCCGAAGTGATCCACGAAGCGCAGCGCCACCAGCCCTTTGCTTTCGAGCGTGGCGAGATGTGCCGCATCACGCACTTCCACCTGCCCTTCGCCGTGAGAAACAGCGATAGGCATCTGCGAGCCGACCATTCCCTGCAACAGCAGAGATGGGCTTTGCGTCACTTCTACCAGGCTGAAACGCGCTTCGAAGCGGTCAGACTGGTTACGCACAAAGCGCGGCCAGGCGTCGCTGCCTGGGATCAGTTCGCGCAGATTCGACATCATCTGGCAACCGTTACACACGCCCAGCGCCAGCGTTTGCGGGCGATGGAAGAAGGTTTCAAACTCATCGCGAACGCGATTGTTGAAGAGGATGGACTTCGCCCAGCCCTCGCCCGCTCCCAGCACGTCGCCGTAAGAGAAGCCGCCGCAGGCCACCAGCGCCTGGAAATCTTCCAGGCCGGTGCGTCCTGCCAGCAGATCGCTCATGTGAACGTCGATAGCGTCGAAGCCCGCACGGTGGAACGCCGCCGCCATTTCGACGTGGGAGTTCACGCCCTGCTCGCGCAGAACCGCCACTTTGGGACGCGCACCTTTCGCGATGTATGGCGCTGCCACATCTTCGTTGATGTCGAAGGTGAGCTTCACGTTCAGGCCCGGATCGTTGTCATTCGCTTTCGCTTCGTGCTCCTGGTCAGCGCACTCCGGGTTATCGCGCAGACGCTGCATCTGCCAGGTGGTTTCTGCCCACCACATACGAAGCGTAGAGCGGCTTTCGCTGAACACCACATGACCGTCTGCTTCGATAACAAAACGATCGCCGGTGACGGCTTTACCGAGATAATGCACGCAATCCGCCAGGCCGTGTTTCGCCAGCAACGCTTCGACCGCGTCGCGATCCGCGGCACGCACCTGAATTACCGCCCCCAGCTCTTCGTTAAACAGCGCCGCCAGACGGTCGTCGCCCAGCGTGGCGATGTTCGCTTCCACGCCGCAGTGGCCGGTAAAGGCCATCTCTGCCAGCGTGACCAGCAGGCCACCGTCTGAACGGTCGTGATAGGCCAGCAGTTTACGTTCAGCCACCAGCGCCTGAATGGCGTCGTAGAAGCCTTTCAGCTGCGCGACGTCGCGCACGTCGGCCGGTTTGTCGCCCAGTTGACGATAAACCTGCGCCAGCGCGGTCGCCCCGAGGGCGTTGTGGCCTTTGCCAAGATCGATAAGCAGCAGGGCGTTATCTTCCGTGACCAGCTGCGGGGTGATGGTGTGACGCACATCTTCCACGCGGGCAAAGGCGGTGATAACCAGCGACAGTGGAGAAGTCATCTCGCGCTGTTCGTTGCCTTCCTGCCAGCGGGTTTTCATCGACATGGAGTCTTTGCCGACCGGAATGGTCAGACCCAGCGCCGGACACAGTTCCTCGCCAACCGCTTTTACCGCTTCGTACAGGCCAGCGTCTTCGCCAGGGTGACCGGCTGCGGCCATCCAGTTGGCGGAGAGTTTGATGCGTTTGATATCGCCAATCTGCGTCGCTGCGATGTTAGTCAGCGCTTCACCAACCGCCAGACGGGCAGAGGCGGCAAAGTCCAGCAGTGCCACCGGGGTACGTTCACCCAGCGCCATCGCTTCGCCGTAGTAGCTGTCGAGACTCGCCGTGGTGACCGCGCAGTTCGCCACCGGGATCTGCCACGGGCCGACCATCTGATCGCGAGCGACCATACCGGTCACCGAGCGGTCGCCGATGGTGACGAGGAAGGTTTTTTCTGCGACCGCAGGCAGGTGCAGAACGCGATTCACCGCATCGGCAATTGAGATGCCGCGCACATCCAGCGCTTTGCCCGCCGCTTTGCGAGTTTCGACGTTACGGGTCATCTTCGGCGTTTTGCCCAGCAGCACGTCGAGCGGCAGGTCAATCGGCTGATTGTCGAAATGTGGATCGTTCATGCTGAGGTGCAGCTCTTTCGTTGCTTCACCGATGACCGCGTACGGCGCGCGCTCGCGGCGGCACAGTTCGTCGAACAGCGGCAGCTGATCCGGAGAAACCGCCAGCACATAGCGTTCCTGAGATTCGTTACACCAGATTTCCAGCGGGCTCATGCCTGGCTCATCGCTCAGGATGTCGCGCAGGTTGAATTTACCGCCGCGCCCGCCGTCGCTCACCAGTTCCGGCATGGCGTTAGACAGACCGCCCGCGCCGACGTCGTGGATGAACAGAATCGGGTTGGCGTCGCCGAGCTGCCAGCAGCGGTCGATCACTTCCTGGCAGCGACGTTCCATTTCCGGGTTGTCACGCTGCACGGAGGCGAAATCGAGATCCGCGTCAGACTGGCCGGATGCCATCGAAGAGGCCGCCCCGCCACCCAGGCCGATGTTCATCGCCGGGCCGCCGAGGACGATCAGCTTCGCGCCGACGGTGATCTCACCTTTCTGCACGTGATCGGCGCGGATGTTGCCGATCCCGCCCGCCAGCATGATCGGCTTGTGATAGCCGCGCAGCTCTTCGCCGTTGTGGCTGTCGACTTTCTCTTCGTAGGTACGGAAGTAGCCGTTCAGGGCCGGGCGACCAAATTCGTTGTTAAACGCCGCGCCGCCCAGTGGGCCGTCGGTCATGATGTCGAGCGCGGTGACAATGCGCTCCGGCTTGCCGAAATCTTCTTCCCACGGCTGTTCAAAGCCAGGAATACGCAGGTTGGAGACGGAGAAACCGACCAGGCCCGCTTTGGGTTTTGCGCCGCGTCCGGTTGCCCCTTCGTCACGGATTTCGCCGCCAGAACCGGTCGCCGCACCCGGCCACGGAGAAATCGCCGTCGGGTGGTTGTGTGTTTCCACTTTCATCAGGATATGCGCAGGCTCCTGATGGAAGTCATAGCGCCCTGCTTCGCGGTCGGCGAAGAAGCGGCCCACCTCGGAACCTTCCATCACCGCGGCGTTGTCTTTATAGGCAGACAGAACGTGGTCAGGCGTTTGTTCCATGGTGTTTTTAATCATTTTGAACAGCGACTTCGGCTGTTCTTCGCCATCGATAATCCAGTCGGCGTTGAAAATCTTATGACGGCAGTGCTCGGAGTTGGCCTGCGCGAACATATAGAGTTCGATGTCGTTCGGATTGCGGTTCAACTTCACGAACGCATCCTGCAGGTAATCAATCTCGTCATCTGCCAGTGCCAGACCCAAACGCAGGTTGGCATCAATCAGGGCCTGACGGCCTTCACCCAGCAGATCCACGCTCTGTACCGGCGCAGGCTGATGGTGAGAGAAGAGTTTTTCTGCGTCATCCAGAGAGGCGAAGACGCTCTCCATCATGCGGTCGTGCAGTTCAGCGGTAACCGTCTGCCACTGTTCAGCGGTCAGGGTCGAGGCTTCAACGTAATACGCCACTCCGCGTTCCAGACGATTGATCTGGCTCAGGCCGCAGTTGTGGGCGATGTCAGTGGCTTTAGAAGACCAGGGGGAGATGGTACCAGGGCGAGGCGTTGCAAGGACCAGTTTGCCAGTTGGCGTATGGCTGCTCAGGCTCGGGCCATACTTGAGCAGACGTTCAAGCTGCTCGCGCTGCTGCGCATTTAAGGGAGCATTCAGGTCAGCAAAATGGACATACTCAGCGTAAATATTGCTTACCGGAAGGTCGGCTGCCTGAAAACGTGCCAGCAGTTTGTTGATACGGAAGGCAGACAGTGCAGGCGAACCACGCAGAATTTCCATCATAAGTCTCTCGTCTTCGAAGCGCCTGAGGCGCTTACAGTGTGCGCAAGGGGAAAACGGGCGTCATTATAGAGAATCCTGAGCGCCGACGAAACCGTTTGCGTCGAAATAAAATCATCTCGCATTTTTATCCATAGGTGTGACCTGTCTCTCTAATTTGTTGCCAACTGACGCAAGTTTGCGCAAAATGCCGCTCAATCAATGGCAAACCTTATAATCAACATGGCTACAGCACACTGAGGCAACGCACGGCGCAGAGAATTAACTAATTGAAAAAATTAAAGATTAATTATCTGCTCATCGGCATTGTTACACTGCTGCTGGCAGCGGCCCTCTGGCCTTCTATCCCCTGGTTCGGCAAAGCCGAAAACCGTATCGCCGCGATCCAATCGCGGGGGGAACTGCGCGTCAGTACCATCAGCTCTCCGCTGACCTACAACAACGTGAACGGCAAAATCACCGGTCTCGATTATGAGCTCGCGCAACAGTTTGCCGACTATCTGGGCGTGAAGCTCAAAATCACCGTGCGCCAGAACATTAGCCAGCTGTTCGACGATCTGGATAACGACGATGCGGATATGCTGGCCGCCGGCCTGGTCTATAACAGCGAACGCAGCAAGAGCTATCAGCCGGGGCCGACCTACTATTCCGTTTCACAGCAGCTAGTGTATCGCGTCGGAAATTTGCGCCCTCGCACTCTTGCCACTCTGACCGATCAGCAGCTCACTATCGCGCCTGGGCATGTGGTAATTGACGACCTGCGTTCGCTGAAAGAGAAGAAATACCCCGATCTCAGCTGGAAGGTCGATGAAAAACTCGGTACTTCAGCTCTGCTGGAGCAGGTAAAAGATAAAAAGCTGGCCTACACCATCGCCGATTCGGTGGCGATCAGCTTGTTCCAGCGCGTTCACCCGGAGATTGCTGTGGCGCTGGACGTAACCGACGAACAGCCCGTGACCTGGTTTAGCCCTCTCGACGAGGATCAAACCCTGTCCGCCGCAATGCTCGATTTCTTCAATTCGATGAACGAAGACGGCACGCTTGCACGGCTGGAGGAGAAATACCTCGGTCACGGTGGCGATTTTGATTACGTCGATACCCGCAGCTTCCTGCGCGCGGTGGACAGCGTGCTGCCCGATCTCCAGCCGCTGTTTGAGAAATATGCCCAGGAGATCGACTGGCGTTTGCTGGCGGCGATTTCGTATCAGGAATCGCACTGGGACGCGCAGGCGACTTCCCCGACCGGCGTGCGCGGCCTGATGATGCTCACCAAAAACACGGCGCAAAGCCTTGGCCTGACGGATCGTACCGATGCCGAACAGAGCATCAGCGGTGGGGCGCGTTATCTGCAGGATATGATGGCGAAAGTGCCGGACACAGTGCCGGAAGAAGAACGGATCTGGTTTGCGCTGGCGGCGTACAACATGGGCTACGCGCACATGCTTGACGCACGGGCGTTGACTGCCAAAACCAAAGGGAATCCCGACAGTTGGTCTGACGTCAAACAGCGTCTGCCGCTGTTAAGCCAAAAGCCCTGGTACAATAAACTGACCTACGGCTATGCGCGCGGGCATGAGGCCTACGCGTATGTGGAAAATATCCGTAAATATCAGATAAGCCTGGAAGGGTATTTGCTCGAGAAAGAGAAAGAGGTGATTGAGGCGCAGCAGCTGGCGCAAAGCTATCCGGTGGTGTCACCGAATGAGCTTAATCACCCGACGACTTCAATTCTGCCTTTTGTTGCTTTTTCTGCTGACGGCGCATTCGAAAGAAATCGCTTAATAGCCCCGAACAGTCTGGTGCAAGCACCCCACCGATAATCTGCACCTGATGGTTCATGCCCGGATGCCCGAGGACGTCCATTAATGATCCCGCCGCGCCGGTTTTTTCATCCCGCGCACCGTACACCAGCGTGCCGATGCGGCTATGGACCATCGCCCCGGAGCACATCACACAGGGTTCGAGGGTGACGTACAGCGTGGTATCGAGCAGTCGATAGTTCTGTAATACCAACCCGCCCTGACGCAGAGCCATGATTTCCGCATGCGCAGTAGGATCGTGGCGACCAATTGGACGGTTCCACCCTTCGCCAATCACCTGATTGTTATGCACCAGAACGGCACCCACGGGCACTTCGCCCTCATCCCAGGCGCGTTTAGCCAGTGTGAGCGCGTGGCGCATCCAGTATTCATGGTTGAGTTCAAGGTCAGACAACGAAAGGTACTCCAGTTGGAAAGCGGGCGGCATTATACACACCCGTTATGGTTAACACTATTCCAGTTGCTGAAGTTCGCCCGACGGCGTAACGCGCCAACGGTGCTGGCAGAAGTAGAGCAGCGGGTTGTCCTGCTTGCTGTCGCTGTAGCCACTGTAAAGACGCAGCGGCGTGCCGATTTTTTTTTCCAGTTGCACCACTTTCTCATGGCCCAGACAGCGCAGAGTCAACACCCAGCCGCCATACGCTCGTCCCATTTGAGTGGCAATCAGATTGACGCGCGGCAGCCAGGGGGTGTCGAAATAGACCTGCTCCACCAGCGGCTGCGGCGAGCCGGTAATCAGCCAGATATCGGCGTCGTTGGCGTTAAGATATTGCGTCAGGCGATCCTGAACCACCGGAAACGCGGTGACATGCCCGCGAAACCAGTGGACGAAATCCTGCACAAGCTGGTTGAGCCGCGCGTCGCTATGACCAAAGGTGCAACCCCACAGTAGCAGGCTCATTGGCCATCTCGCCGCGCGGCCTTTAATCAACAGTGCAATCCCGATAACCGGTAAAAGAGGTAGCACGAGCAGTGCGTTTAAAGGCTGGCGACGCAACAGATAGCGCATAAATGTGCCAAACATATCCTGCTGATGTAGCGTTCCATCCAAATCGAAAAAGACAACGCGGCGCTCGTGATTAACCAAACCTTACTCCTCTGGATCGTTGAATCCTAACAGCCAGGTAAACAGGAACCCGGCGATGATTGCTACCAAACAGCCTAACAGATAGAGCATGACTTTTCCGGTCACGATGGTTAATGCCAGCGGTAAACCGGAGATGCCAAAGGTAATAACCGTCGCCACTTTCCAGAAACTGATCAGCGCCCCACCGGCCGCCCCACCCAGACAGGCAGCGAGGAATGGCTTACCGAGCGGCAGCGTGACGCCGAAAATGAGCGGCTCGCCGATGCCCAATAATCCCACGGGCAACGCGCCTTTGATGACTTTTTTAAGGCGCGCGTTACGGGTTTTCATCAGGATGGCAACCGCCGCACCGACTTGCCCCATCCCTGCCATCGACAGGATCGGCAGCAGCGCGTTGTAGCCATGCGCCTGGACCAGCTCGACGTGAATCGGCACCAGCCCCTGATGCAGCCCGGTGAGCACCAGCGGCAGGAAAGTGCCCGACAGTACTGCTCCAACCATCAATCCGCCGCGATCAATGGCCATCGTCGCCCCGTGGGCAATCGCCTCGGAGATCAGGCCGCCCAGCGGCTGCAACGCCACAATCGCGATGGTACCGGTAATCAGCGTCGTCAGCAGCGGGTTGAGGATCAACTCAATCGAGCCTGGCAGAAGATTACGCAGCCTTTTCTCGATCCAGCACATCAGAGCGACCACCAGCAGTACCGCGATGACACCACCGCGCCCAGGCTGGAGCGCCTCGCCAAACAGGGTGATTTGCGCCAGCTGCGGGCTGGAGAGGATCCCCGCCATCACGCCGCCCATCGCCATCGAGCCGCCGTAAACTTTCGCCGCGTTGACACCGACGAGGATGTTCATGATGGCAAACACTGCACTGCCGAAAATGCCCAGAATGCCGAGCATGTTTGGATAGTGGGTCGCAAAATCACCGACAATATCCGGGCGTTTAAGGATGTTGATAATGCCGGTAATCAGGCCGGAGGCGATAAACGCCGGGATCAGAGGAATAAAAACGTTAGCCAGCTGTCGCAGCGCATCGCTCATCGGGGCTTTGTATTTGGCTTTGGCCTGCGCTTTATTGCGATCGACATCGCCTAATACTTCTGCGCTTTCCCCTGTCATCAACGCACGCATCGCATCCACCACCTGCGCGGCTTTGCCTGGCCCGACAATCAGCTGGTGCTGTGCACCCTGCTTCACGTAGCCGCTGACGCCGGAGAGCTTTTTCAGACGAGCCAGATCGAGCTGGCCGTCGTCCTGCACTTCTACCCGCACGCGCGTCATGCAGTTTTCAAGACGAAGTATATTTTTCTCTCCGCCAATCCCCTGCAGGATGTCGCTGGCGAGCGCTGCTGTTTTTTCCATAAACGCCTCAGTTTTAGTTTTGTAATGCAGCGCGCAAGAATCCCTGATGGGCTTCCAGTTTTGCCCGCGCCGCTGTGGCGTCCAGTCCGCTCAGAATCATCAGAATGGCCGGTTTAACATCGTGATCGGTTTGTTTGAGTACCGCTTGTGCCTCTTCGCGGCTGGCACCGGTGGCTTCGACCACCATGCGGCAGGCGCGGTCCACCAGCTTGATGTTGGTGGCTTTCATGTCCACCATCAGGTTCTGGTAGACCTTGCCAAACTTCACCATCGCACCGGTGGAGATCATGTTCAGCACCAGCTTTTGCGCGGTGCCTGATTTCAGACGAGTGGAGCCCGTCAGCGCTTCTGGCCCGACAACAGGCGAGATTGCGATCGCAGCAACCTGAGCAATGGGTGAACCCGGATTACAGGAAATCGCCACCGTCGTGCAGCCCAGCTGGTTGGCATATTCCAGACCACCGATAACATAAGGCGTGCGCCCGGACGCCGCCAGGCCGACCACCAAATCGTTTTCGGTCAGATTGATGGCGATCAGATCGTCAGCCCCGAGCTGTTTGTCGTCCTCCGCCCCTTCGACCGCTTTTAACAACGCGCCAGGCCCACCGGCAATTAGCCCGACCACCAGACCATGCGGCACGCCGAAGGTCGGCGGGCATTCAGACGCATCCAGTACGCCGAGACGACCACTGGTACCGGCTCCCATATAAATAATGCGTCCACCAGCTTTCAGAGCATCGGCGGCGGCATCGACGGCTTTCGCCACCTCAGGCAATGTCTCTTTCACTGCCAGCGCGACCAGCGTATCCTGTTGATTAAACCGGTTTACAAGGTCAAGCGTGGAGAGCGCATCAAGATCCATCGTTTGTGGATTGCGGGTTTCTGAAACGAGTGAGCCGAGATTCATCTTTTTACCTCAAGAATTTTTAATTCATAATAACCGTACTATAATGGAATATAAAATTCATGCAGGCGAGCAAATTCGGTTTTGCAGCCGCTATCACATTTCGCCAGGAGGCGTATGAACTGTTTAATTCGTATTCGCCAGCGGTACGCGGGCTTTGCCCAGAGCGATAAGAAACTGGCGGACTTCCTGCTGGCGCAGCCCGATCGTGCGCGTCATTTAAGCTCCCAACAGCTGGCCAGCGAAGCCGGAGTGAGCCAGTCGAGCGTGGTGAAATTCGCGCAAAAAATTGGTTTTAAAGGTTTTCCGGCACTCAAGCTGGCGATCAGCGAAGCGCTGGTCAACAATCCGAATCCACAATCGATGCCGCTGCATAACCAGATTCGCGGTGACGATCCGATGCGTCTGGTGGGCGAGAAGCTGATCAAAGAGAACGTCTCGGCGATGCACGCGACGCTTGATGTGAACAGCGAAGAGAAGTTACTGGAAAGCGTTGGAATGCTGCGCACTGCACGGCGGATTATTTTGACCGGCATCGGCGCGTCGGGGCTGGTTGCGCGCAACTTCGGCTGGAAGCTGACTAAAATCGGCTATAACGCGGTTGTCGAACAGGACATGCACGCGCTGTTATCCACCGTTCAGGCGATGGCACCTGAGGATTTACTGCTGGCCATCTCGTACTCTGGGGAACGTCGCGAGATCAATCTGGCCTCCGATGAAGCGCTGCGCGTGGGCGGCAAAATCCTGGCAATTACCGGTTTTACGCCGAATGCGCTACAACAGCGGGCTACGCGCTGCCTCTACACGATTGCTGAAGAGCAAGCCACTCGCAGCGCGGCGATTTCGTCCACTAGCGCACAGATGATGCTGACGGATTTGCTGTTCGTGGCGCTGGTGCAGCAGGATCTTGAGCATGCGCCGGAGCGTATTCGTCACAGCGAGGAGCTGGTAAAAAAACTGGTCTGAACAGAGAATGAGCGTATAATGCCCGCCCTGTTTGTGATGTTTCTGAGATTTTCCTGATGGCGCTGTTAATCACCAAAAAATGCATCAACTGCGATATGTGCGAACCCGAATGCCCTAACGAGGCGATTTCGATGGGTGACAGCATTTATGAGATTAACAGCGATCGCTGCACCGAATGCATCGGCCATTACGAAACGCCGACCTGTCAGAAAGTTTGCCCGATCCCGAACACCATTCTCAAAGACCCGGCGCATACCGAATCCGAAGAGCAGCTGTGGGACAAATTCGTGCTAATGCATCACGCGGACAAACTCTAACTTTCGATGATCACCGTCGCACAGGCGTAATGACGTTCGTCCGCCAGTGTGACATGCATGTGATTCACGCCCAATTTGTCTGCCAGTTTTTGCGCTTCGCCCCATAACCGCAGGCGGGGTTTGCCCAGCTCATCGTTAAACACTTCAAACTGATTAAACGCCAGGCCGTTACGGATCCCGGTGCCAAACGCTTTCGCGGCGGCTTCTTTGACCGCGAAGCGTTTAGCCAGAAAACGCACCGGCTGTTGGTGCGCTTCCCAGATGGCCCATTCGTTATCGCTGAGCACCCGTTTTGCCAGGCGATCGCCACTGCGGGCGATCACCGCTTCAATGCGGGAGATTTCAACGATGTCCGTTCCTAAGCCAAGAATCGCCATTACTGACGCGCTTCCAGCATCAGGCGTTTCATTTCGGTAACGGCGTCTTTCAGCCCGCTCATCACCGCGCGCCCGATAATCGCATGGCCGATATTCAGCTCGTGCATTTCCGGAATTTCAGCAATCGCTTTGACGTTGTGATAGGTCAGTCCGTGACCGGCGTTAACTTTCAAACCGAGGCTCGCCGCGTAGGTGGCCGCTTTGGCAATACGATCGAGTTCTTTGGCCTGAGTGACTTCGTCTTTGGCGTCCGCATAGCAGCCGGTGTGAATTTCGATGTACGGCGCACCGACATCGGCGGCGGCTTTGATCTGGTCGAAATCGGCATCGATAAACAGAGAGACCAGGATACCGGCATCAACCAGGCGTTTGCAGGCATCGGTCATTTTGTCACGCTGTCCGGCGACATCCAGCCCGCCTTCGGTGGTCACTTCCTGGCGCTTTTCTGGCACCAGGCAGCAGAAATGCGGTTGGGTTTCGCAGGCGATCGCCAGCATCTCTTCCGTCACCGCCATTTCCAGATTCATACGCGTGTCCAGCGTCTGGCGCAGGATGCGTACGTCACGATCGGTGATATGACGGCGGTCTTCACGCAGATGAACGGTAATGCCGTCGGCGCCAGCCTGTTCGGCAATAAATGCCGCCTGAACCGGATCAGGATAAGCCGTGCCTCGCGCATTACGCAGCGTGGCAATGTGATCAATGTTGACGCCTAACAGTAATTCAGCCATGACAATCCTCGGTTTTCTCATTGTTCGTTAACGCTTTGGCACAAACTGCCTGAATAATTCGCGGCTCTTTAAGGGCTTGCCACCAAGATACGGCTTGAGGGCAATTCGGGTAAAGCGTTTTGCCGCGCGTAAGGTATCCTGGTCAGGAAATTCTCGCTCATACAGCGCCCTGAGATGCCGTCCGGTGAACGTTGTGTTGTCGATAACCACGCTGGCAATAAAACCTTTCTCTTCACGATAGCGGTAGGTCATGGCGTCATCCACGGATTCACCGCTCCCTGCGCAGTGCAGAAAATCCACGCCGTAGCCAAGATGGCCGAGCAGCGCCAGCTCAAAGCGACGTAATGCGGGTTCGGGCGTGCCCGTTGCGCCAGCCAGCGCCTGGATGCAATGCAGGTAATCGAAAAAGAGTTCAGAGAAGCGGGTTTCGTGTTCAAGGACGCGGGAGATGAGTTCGTTGACGTACAGACCGCTATAGAGCGTGATACCCGACAGCGGAAGCGCCAGAGAGACGGCTTCGGCACTGCGCAGGGTTTTGACTTCGCCGCGTCCACCAAAGCGAACCAGCAGCGGAGTGAAGGGTTGTAGCGCGCCCTTCAGGTTAGAGCGTTTGGAGCGTGCGCCTTTAGCCACAAGGCGCACGCGACCGGATTCTTCCGTGAAGACGTCCAGCATGAGGCTGGTTTCGCTCCACGGACGGCTGTGCAAGACGAATGCGCGCTGCCAGCCTTCAGTCATGTTCGTTGTCTTATACGTCGTCGCCGTAACCGAGACTACGCAATGCGCGCTCGTCATCAGCCCAGCCGGATTTGACCTTCACCCACAGTTCCAGGTGAACCGGGGCTTCGAACATATCCTGCATATCTTTACGTGCTTCGATTCCGATGGTTTTGATTTTGGCGCCTTTATTGCCAATCACCATCTTCTTCTGCCCTTCACGCTCAACGAGGATCAGCCCGTTGATGTCATACCCGCCGCGTTCGTTGGTCTGGAAGCGTTCGATCTCCACGGTCACGGAGTACGGCAGTTCTGCACCCAGGAAACGCATCAGTTTTTCACGGATGATTTCAGACGCCATAAAGCGCTGGGAGCGGTCGGTGATGTAATCTTCCGGGAAATGATGAATGGCTTCTGGCAGATGTTTACGCACGATACCAGCGATGGTATCGACGTTCATGCCGGTTTCCGCAGACAGTGGAACGATGTCGAGGAAATTCATCTGACTTGCCAGGAACTGCAGGTGCGGCAGCAGATCGGCTTTTTCCTGCACGTTGTCAACTTTGTTGACCGCAAGAATGACCGGCGATTTGCCATCGCGCAGTTTGTTCAGCACCATCTCATCGTCCGGCGTCCAGCGAGTGCCTTCAACCACAAAGATGATCAGCTCAACGTCACCGATAGAGCTGCTCGCCGCTTTGTTCATCAGGCGGTTGATCGCACGCTTCTCTTCCATATGCAAGCCTGGGGTATCGACATAAATCGCCTGATACGGGCCTTCAGTATGAATACCGACGATACGGTGACGCGTGGTTTGCGCCTTACGGGACGTAATAGAAATTTTCTGCCCAAGCAGATTATTCAGTAGCGTTGATTTGCCGACGTTCGGACGTCCGACAATGGCAACAAAACCGCAGTAACTTTTTTCTTCGCTCATTCCAGCTCCAGCATTTTTAACGCCTGTTCGGCGGCAGCCTGTTCAGCCTTGCGACGGCTTGAACCTGTGCCAACCACCGGTTCACTCAGGCCGCTAACCTGGCAATGGATGGTAAATTCCTGATCGTGTGCTTCGCCGCGTACCTGCACCACCAGATAAGATGGCAGAGGAAGGTGGCGACCCTGCAGGTATTCCTGCAAACGAGTCTTCGGATCTTTTTGTTTATCGCCCGGACTAATTTCGTCCAGACGCGTTTGGTACCAGTTCAGAATGAGTTGTTCAACCGTCTGAATATCGCTGTCGAGGAAAACACCGCCGATTAATGCTTCGACAGTGTCCGCGAGAATAGATTCACGGCGAAAACCACCGCTTTTCAGTTCACCCGGCCCGAGTCGCAGGCATTCACCCAGCTCAAACTCGCGTGCAATCTCGGCAAGCGTATTGCCGCGTACCAGCGTGGCGCGCATACGGCTCATATCACCTTCATCCACACGAGGGAAGCGGTGATAAAGCGCATTGGCGATCACGTAACTTAAAATGGAGTCGCCTAAAAACTCGAGGCGCTCATTGTGTTTGCTGCTGGCACTGCGGTGGGTTAATGCCTGTTGCAACAACTCCTGATGCTGAAAAGTGTAGCCCAGCTTCCGTTGAAGCCGATTAATTACGATGGGGTTCATGCGATACCAGTAAATGAATGCGTCAAAAATGCAGCACACGAAACCGACCTGATACAACCAACGCGGTTTCGTGTGCCGTGGCACTGAGTCAGCGCCAACCTTAAACTTCGGGGGAATATTCTATACGCAACGACAGGGTATGTCGTTAGCCAGGTGAGATTATCTCTTAAATAATTCACATAACCCTCAGTTACGAGGGCTATGTGCGCAAATAACAGGAATTAATGGATTCCGCCAATGCGATTCAGGCGAACGCCGGTCGGCCACTCACCTTCCTGTTTCTCGAAACTCATCCAAATGGCGGTTGCCTTGCCGACCAGATTGGCTTCCGGAACAAAGCCCCAGTAACGGCTGTCCGCAGAGTTATCGCGGTTATCACCCATCATGAAGTAATGTCCTGGTGGAACAATCCAGGTAGCAAGCTGCTGACCAGGTTGTTGGTAGTACATCCCCAACTGATCCTGGGCGATCGGCACCGTTAAAATACGGTGCGTCACGTCACCCAGCGTTTCTTTACGCTCAACCAGACGAATCCCGTTTTCTTTGGTTTCGCCTTTTGGCAGCTGGAAGAAACCGCTGGTCGCTTCCCCGCCGTTACGACGGGCAAAGGTCTGCACGAAATCGCTTGGCTCAACGTTGGAGTAGGTGATCGGCAACGCGTTTTCACACGCCGTACCAGAGCTACAGCCCGGCTGAACGGTCACTTCTTTCGCCACTGGATCGTAGCTCACCTTATCGCCTGGCAGGCCGACGGCACGTTTGATGTAATCCAGACGTGGATCTTCAGGGTATTTGAAGACCACGATATCACCACGTTTTGGATGACCGGTTTCGGTTAGCGTTTTCTGGTAGATAGGATCTTTAATGCCATAGGCATATTTCTCTACCAGAATAAAATCGCCAATCAAAAGCGTTGGCATCATCGAACCGGACGGGATCTGGAAAGGTTCATAAATAAACGAACGCACCACCAGCACAATCGCCAGAACCGGGAAAACAGAAGCACCTGTTTCCAGCCAGCCCGGTTTAGGGCTGACTTTTTTCATGGTTTTCGCATCCAGTTGTTCACCGGTAATAGCCTGACGTTCGCGGCGCTTAGGGGCGAAAATAAACTTATCCAGACACCACAACAGCCCCGTCACCAGGGTCGCAATGACCAGGATCAGGGCAAACATGTTCGCCATGCCAACTCCTTAAGGATTATTTTCCGTCTTTGCCAACGTGCAGAATGGCAAGGAACGCTTCCTGTGGCAGCTCAACGTTACCGACCTGCTTCATACGCTTTTTACCATCTTTCTGTTTCTGCAACAGTTTCTTCTTACGGCTAACGTCACCGCCGTAGCATTTCGCCAGGACGTTTTTACGCAGCTGTTTCACTGTTGCACGGGCAATGATGTGGTTGCCAATGGCAGCCTGAATCGCGATATCAAATTGCTGACGTGGGATCAGCTCTTTCATTTTCTCGACCAGTTCACGACCACGGTACGGCGCGTTATCGTTGTGGGTGATCAGCGCCAGCGCATCGACACGCTCGCTGTTGATCAATACATCTACACGCACCATGTTGGATGCCTGGAAGCGTTTAAAGTTGTAGTCCAGTGACGCATAGCCACGAGAGGTCGACTTCAGACGGTCGAAGAAGTCGAGTACCACTTCCGCCATCGGGATTTCATAGGTCAGCGCAACCTGGTTACCGTGGTAAACCATGTTGGTCTGCACGCCACGCTTCTCGATACACAGGGTAATGACGTTACCGAGGTATTCCTGCGGCAGCAGCATGTGACATTCAGCGATCGGCTCACGCAACTCTTCGATATTGTTCAGCGGCGGCAGCTTGGAAGGACTGTCGACGTAAATGATCTCTTTGTTGGTGGTCTGAACTTCATACACTACGGTCGGGGCCGTGGTGATCAGGTCCAGATCATATTCGCGCTCCAGACGTTCCTGAATGATTTCCATGTGCAGCAGACCCAGGAAGCCGCAGCGGAAGCCGAAGCCCAGCGCGGTGGAACTTTCTGGTTCATAGAACAGAGAGGCATCGTTCAGGCTCAGCTTGCCCAACGCATCACGGAAGTTTTCGTAATCGTCAGAGCTGACCGGGAACAGACCCGCATAAACCTGTGGCTTCACTTTTTTGAAGCCTGGGAGCGCTTTGTCTGCCGGATTACGCGCCTGAGTCAACGTATCGCCTACTGGCGCGCCCAGGATGTCTTTGATCGCACATACCAGCCAGCCCACTTCGCCGCATTTCAGCTCGGTACGGTCAACCTGTTTCGGCGTGAAAATGCCCAGACGGTCAGCGTTGTACACCTGGCCGGTGCTCATCACTTTGATTTTGTCGCCTTTACGCATGGTGCCGTTTTTAATACGGACCAGCGACACAACGCCAAGGTAGTTATCAAACCAGGAGTCGATGATCAGTGCTTGCAGCGGGCCATCCGCGTCACCTTCCGGTGCAGGGATATCACGCACCAGACGTTCCAGCACATCAGGAACACCGACGCCGGTTTTCGCAGAGCAGCGCACCGCATCAGTGGCATCGATGCCGACGATGTCTTCAATCTCTTCTGCAACGCGCTCAGGATCGGCGGCCGGCAGGTCGATTTTGTTAAGAACCGGCACCACTTCGAGATCCATTTCCATCGCGGTGTAGCAGTTCGCCAGGGTCTGAGCTTCTACGCCCTGCCCGGCATCGACCACCAGCAGCGCACCTTCGCAGGCTGCCAGAGAACGAGAAACTTCATAGGAGAAGTCAACGTGGCCTGGAGTGTCGATGAAATTCAGTTGATAAGTTTCACCATCAAGGGCTTTGTAGTCGAGCGTCACGCTCTGCGCTTTGATGGTAATACCGCGTTCGCGTTCCAGGTCCATGGAGTCCAGTACCTGGGCTTCCATTTCACGATCAGACAGGCCACCGCAAATCTGGATAATACGGTCAGACAGCGTCGACTTACCGTGGTCAATGTGAGCAATGATCGAAAAGTTACGTATGTTCTTCATATAGTTAAATAATTATGCCTTACGAATTCCTGGAGGCCGCTGTTCTTAGCCTGACGTTTTTCAGTGCGAAAACGCAGCATTCTACACTACATCTTCGTCACCAGGAAATGCTCTTCAAGCCAAGCATAGCGTCAGGGAAGGACGTTTTCAGTTCTGGGATGTAAATAAAGATAAAGCCCGATGATTTACCGGGCTTCTGAAGAGAGCGTTTCAACACGAAGCATGTCTGGCGGGAGCCCCACGCTGAGGATAATGGGCTGCCAGGCTTCTTTCTCAGCAAGCTTCTGAGAAAAGCCGCGCGCCAGCATAAAACCACCGACGCCACCCAAAACTCCGCCACACATTGACGCAAGATCAGTGCCAAACAGCATCTGGAAAATGCCGGCGACAACAAATAATCCAACCAGGGGTGAGAGATACACCAGCATCGCAGAACCCAGCAGGCTGCCTTCAGCAATGCCCAGTTCAACTTTTTGCCCAACCGTCAGCGGCTGTTCGCTCGGCACGGAAATGGTGTGCGTGGTTTGAGGCCCGAGTTTGTTTAGTACCCGGCTGCCGCAGCCTGCGCGTGAGGCACAGCTGTTACATGATGCTTTCACGTCACAGCTCACCAGCGCGACGCCATTTTGCCACGACACTACCGTGGCCCATTCTTTGATCATTGTGCGGCCCTGAATTTAATACTGTCAGCAATACGCTTCGCCGTTTGCGGGGGAAGTTCGCCCACAATAGTGATTTCAGCATTGTCGCGCACGGTTGTGCTCACGGTCCGGCGCCCCGTACGCAGCATTTGATCGCTACTGTTGGCCGTCGCGCGGTTGATGTTCACTGAGAAGCTGAACAATCCATCAGAATAGAGGCGCGACTCAACCGGTGTTTCAATGGTCGGAAGCTGACGGCGACTGCTGGATATTTCGCTAAAACCTTGCGGTATCCACGATGGCACCCAGTTGAAATTCACGGTATCGCCCGCGGGCACTGACAGAAGCGGCGGAAGGCTCGCTTTCGCCAGATTCTGCATGCTGTTGCCCACCTGACCATCTACCGAGAAGGAGATGACGCGGAACTGTTCCAGCGTTTCGCCATCACGATCGAGCAGATCAACACGCATCGGCAGTTTGCTCTCAGCATCCATCCAGACAATGTAGCTGTAACGCGTACCGTCCCTCGCCACCACGCGGATAACTTCGCACAGCCGGTCCGCAATGCGTGTACGGCCAACGGAAATAAAGTCGTAGTAAGGCGACAGACGCTTGAAGTCGGTGTAGATGAGGGCCGGGAGTGAATCGACAATGTAATCGCCATTCAGCGTAAACGGCTCGAGACCCGGTTCGAAATAGCTGATTTCATTACCGCGTTGAACAACTTCACGGCGCGGACCGTCGAGTTGTAATAGCTGGGCGAGCGGCTGGTTATCAAGACGAGCATGACGATAGCGCAACGACTCAACGCCCTGCTTGTTGATACTGACAAAAGCCAACTCATAATTGAGTGACTGGCTGGCCATATTCATTTGCTGCAACAACGCCCCGGACGATAAATCAGCCGAGGCGTTGGCAGAAAAGAACAGGCTACCAGCCACTAAGGACATGGCGCACCAAAGTTGCTTCATTACTGCGATTGCGTTCCTAAAGTTTGGTTTCCTGGCACTTGCACACCAGCCTGCTGGGTCTGTGCCTGCTCAAACTGGAGCTGCTCAGAGTGCAGACGACGCTGCAACTCATAGTCCTGCAGCATCGCATTAATGCGACGACGCTGTTCCTGAACCTGCTGTTGCTGGCCCGGACTGACTGATGCATCGGCGGCTGGCACACCCAAACTAACCGGACTTGCTTTACCCATCATCGGCAGTGTGTTGAACACTGGCGCTTCAGGCTGCTGGTTAGCTTCTGATTGACCGTTATAGTGCTGGACGCCAACGATAACTGCAAGCGATACGCATGCAGCCACCCCCATTTGGGTGAGTTGGCTGGCCCACGGACGCACTTTTTTCCAGAATGGCATCTTCTGCCATTGATGCGGCGCAGGTTGGGCTTCAGGAATCAGCGGAGTGGTCTGATGTACAGGCTCGTTCTCAATTGCCGCCATTACGCGTGCAGAGATATCGAAATGGAGAACATCGCCCGTATCACCGCGCATAGAGTCGCGGATGAGATGGTAACTCTCCCAGGTCTTTTGCATCTCGGGAGAGTGAGAGAGCTCGTTAAGCAGCTCACTGTCCAGCGTTTCACCATCCATTAAAGCGGAAAGTTTTTCTTTCTGCATGCCTAATACCTTTTCCAGTATCCCGCTATCGTCAACGCCTGATAAGCGGTTGAACTTTATTATCAATAGCTTCTCGCGCACGGAAGATTCGCGAACGAACCGTTCCGACCGGACAATCCATGATAGCTGCTATCTCTTCATAGCTGAGTCCATCAAGCTCCCGCAAGGTAATTGCCATGCGTAAATCTTCCGGGAGTGCCTCGATCGTGCGAAAAACGATTTGTCTCAGTTCTTCTGACAACATTAAGTTCTCAGGGTTCGAAATTTCTTTCAGCGCACCGCCACTTTCGAAGTTTTCAGCGTCAATAGCATCCACATCACTAGACGGCGGACGACGGCCCTGAGCGACCAGATAATTCTTTGCTGTATTGACTGCTATGCGATACAGCCAGGTGTAAAAAGCACTATCTCCCCGGAAAGAATCCAGCGCACGATAGGCCTTTATGAATGACTCTTGCACCACATCAGGAACATCTCCTGACGGCACATAGCGGGATACCAGACTCGCCACTTTATGCTGGTAGCGAACCACCAGTAAGTTAAAGGCTTTCTGATCTCCCTTCTGGACCCGTTCAACCAGGACCTGGTCCGTTAACTGCTCGCTCATCCGAGGTAATGTCTCCCCAAACCTAAATTCCACGCGTCATCGAAACGCCACTCTAAAAACACTGCAATGTGAGCAAGCACGAGGTTAGAGTGTATGTTCATCAATAAGTTCCGTTACGCCTTTGTTTTTGTTCATCGTGATGCAGACAGTTCATTTTCTCTCATTATATGTCTGTTAACGATACGTACCCCAGTTTCTGATAAGAAATGGTATTTTTGCTGCCCGAAGAGTACCGCAAGACAGGGTTTATTTCACCACATAATCTGAAGCTAACGATCTGCTTCGCAAAATATTTTCGTTCTTTTACGCGTTTTTTGAGCTTCTGTTTATGTTTAGGCTGCGCAACACGACCTAAAAAAAACGTGCGATTCATCGCATTCGAGTGCTATTCTGGCCAAACACTGTTTAGTAAATTAAACAAACATCATGAACACAACTCCAGAACTGCATTGTGACGTACTGATTATCGGCAGCGGCGCGGCCGGGCTTTCGTTGGCGCTGCGACTGGCCTCACATCAGAAAGTTATTGTCCTGAGCAAAGGGCCGATGAGCGAAGGCTCAACGTTCTACGCACAGGGCGGAATCGCCGCCGTGTTTGATGAAACGGACAGCATTGCCTCTCACGTAGAAGACACGTTGATTGCAGGCGCAGGCATTGTTGATGCACATGCGGCGGAATTCGTTGCCAGCAATGCTCGTCATTGCGTTCAATGGCTTATCGATCAAGGCGTGTTATTTGATACTCACGTCCAGCCGAACGGTGAAGAAGGCTACCATCTCACCCGAGAAGGCGGTCATAGCCATCGTCGTATTCTTCATGCCGCTGATGCCACTGGCAAAGCCGTCGAAACTACACTGGTGAGTCAGGCACGCAATCACCCCAATATTCAGATCCTGGAACGCAGTAATGCGGTGGATTTGATTATCTCCGATAAAATTGGCTTACCAGGTACGCGGCGTGTTGTCGGTGCGTGGGTCTGGAACCGCAACAAAGAGACCGTTGAAACCTGCCAGGCGAAATCCGTGGTACTGGCAACAGGTGGCGCATCCAAGGTGTATCAATACACCACTAACCCGGATATCTCTTCCGGGGACGGAATTGCGATGGCATGGCGCGCAGGCTGTCGCGTCGCCAATCTGGAGTTTAACCAGTTCCACCCAACCGCCCTCTTCCATCCGCAAGCGCGTAATTTCCTGCTAACCGAAGCCCTGCGGGGTGAAGGCGCGTATCTCAAGCGTCCTGACGGCACGCGGTTTATGCCTGACTTCGACGAGCGTGGCGAGCTTGCCCCGCGCGATATCGTGGCCCGCGCCATTGACCACGAGATGAAACGTCTCGGCGTTGATTGTATGTATCTCGATATCAGCCATAAGCCCGCTGATTTTGTCCGCCAGCACTTCCCGACAATCTATGAGAAATTACTGGGCCTTGGGATCGACCTGACCAAAGAACCGGTGCCGATTGTTCCCGCCGCACACTATACCTGCGGTGGCGTAATGGTGGACGATCATGGCCGTACCGATGTCGATGGTCTGTATGCTATCGGTGAAGTGAGTTATACCGGGCTTCACGGCGCGAACCGCATGGCGTCAAATTCGCTGCTGGAGTGTTTGGTTTACGGCTGGTCAGCCGCAGAAGATATTACCAAACGGATGCCGTATGCCCGTCAGGTGGAGAGTCTTCCTGCATGGGATGAAAGTCGGGTGGATAATCCCGATGAACTGGTTGTGATTCAGCACAACTGGCATGAGCTGAGGCTCTTTATGTGGGATTACGTCGGGATCGTGCGTACCACCAAACGCCTTGAGCGTGCACTGCGCCGGATCACGATGCTGCAGCAGGAAATTGACGAGTATTACGCTAACTTCCGCGTCTCGAACAATCTGCTGGAATTGCGCAATCTGGTGCAAGTCGCGGAGCTGATTGTCCGCTGTGCGATGATGCGCAAAGAGAGTCGGGGCCTGCATTACACGCTGGACTACCCCGATCAATTAGCATTATCCGGCCCTTCGGTGCTGGCTCCGCTCGCTCACATAAACAGATAAAACGCCTGGGTCAGCGCGGTGTAGGCTTCGGAGTAGCACTGATTTGGTCCACGAATAACCATCCTGTCGCTAAAGCATTCTCCTTCTTTTGGGGAGAGTGCTAATAAAACGCGGTGCGGCAGTCGTCCTTCGTTATCGGCAATATCGGTTCGTAAACGTAAGAACCAGCCCATCTCGAGTGCTTTTTTAATAAACACGTTGCCGGTGCTTTCAGGCAAAACGACGCAGAAAAAGCCCTCTTCTGAGATCAAATTCGCCGCCGATATCAACAACGCCTGGTGATCCAGCGAGCCTGTGTAACGCGCCTGATTACGCTCAGGCGTGGCACACTCTACGCCCGGTTCAAAATAAGGCGGGTTGCTGACAATCAGATCGTAGCGCGCGGTTTGCTCTGGCGCCCATGCGAGGATATCGGCACATTCCACCCGAACGCGAGACGCCCACGGTGATTCGGCAGCGTTCTCCCCGGCCTGACTGGCGGCTAGCTCGTCAAGTTCAACCGCATCAATAGTGACATGCTGCTCGGTTCGTTGTGCCAGCATCAGCGCCAATAGCCCGCTTCCAGCACCAATATCCAAAATTCGCTTAACCTTCGCGACGGGCGCCCACGCACCCAGTAAGATACCGTCAGTACCGACTTTCATCGCACAGCGATCGTGAGCCACAAAAAACTGTTTAAAGGTAAAACCATCGCGGCGCAACTGCGCTTTGGGTTGAGACATGTCCAAGCAACCTTCTTAAATAAAACTGGATTAGCATAGGGGAAAGCGAAGTGGCGGAAAAGGGATATCCACAAACAGATGAAGATTGCAGCCATAACGTCTATAATCAGCGCCCCACACAGAGGTAGAACATGACTGTAACGACTTTTTCCGAACTTGAACTCGATGAATGCCTGCTGGAAGCTCTCCAGAATAAAGGCTTCACACGCCCAACTGCCATCCAGGCGGCTGCAATTCCGCCTGCGTTAGAAGGCCGTGATGTACTCGGTTCTGCGCCGACAGGCACCGGTAAAACGGCGGCATATTTGCTGCCTGTCTTGCAGCATCTGATCGACTTCCCACGCAAGAAATCAGGCCCACCGCGCATTTTGATCCTGACACCGACACGTGAATTAGCCGTGCAGGTCGCAGAACATGCCCGTGAACTGGCCGCGAATACGCATCTGGATATCGCCACCATCACCGGTGGTGTCGCCTATATGAACCACGCCGAAGTGTTCAGTGAGAACCAGGATATTGTGGTGGCGACAACCGGACGCTTGATGCAGTACATCAAAGAAGAAAACTTTGACTGCCGCGCTGTGGAAACGCTGATCCTTGATGAAGCAGACCGTATGCTGGAACTCGGCTTTGCACAGGATATCGAACACATTGCGGGCGAAACGCGCTGGCGTAAACAGACGATGCTGTTCTCGGCCACTCTGGAAGGTGACGCGATTAAAGACTTCGCTGAACGCCTGCTGAATGAGCCAGCTGAAGTGTCTGCTACGCCGTCCACGCGTGAGCGCAAAAAGATCCACCAGTGGTATTACCGCGCCGACAATCTTGAGCACAAAGTTGAGCTGCTCAAGCACCTGCTGAAGCAAGATGACACCACCCGTACCATCGTGTTTGTGCGTAAGCGCGAGCGTGTGCATGAGCTGGCGAATATGCTGCGTTCAGCCGGTATCGATAACTGCTATCTTGAAGGCGATATGCCACAGGCGAAGCGTACCGAAGGCATTAAGCGTCTGACCGAAGGTCGCGTCAACGTTCTGGTTGCCACCGACGTAGCCGCGCGCGGTATCGATATTCCTGATGTCAGCCATGTCATTAACTTCGACATGCCGCGTACCGGTGATACCTATCTGCACCGCATTGGCCGTACTGGTCGTGCAGGCCGTAAGGGTATTGCTATCTCACTGGTTGAAGCGCACGACTACATGCTGTTGATGAAAGTGGGACGTTACATCGAAGAACCAGTCAAAGCCCGCGTCATTGATGAACTGCGTCCAACCACGCGTGCGCCGAGCGAAAAAATGACGGGTAAACCGTCCAAGAAAGTGCTCGCGAAGCGTGCAGAGAAGAAAAAAGAAGAAGCAAAAGAGAAGCCGCGCGTGAAGAACCGTCATCGCGATGCCAAAAACATTGGTAAGCGCCGTAAGCCAAGTGGCACTACGCCGACTTCACAAAACGAAGAGTAAAAAAAAGCCGGGTTAATCACCCGGCTTTTTTATTTCCCCAAAACTTCAAACCTTACAGGCTTTCAGTAAAGGTACGCGCGATAACGTCACGCTGCTGTTCTGGGGTCAGAGAGTTGAAGCGTACCGCATAGCCAGAAACACGAATGGTCAGCTGCGGGTATTTCTCTGGATGTTCAACTGCGTCTAGCAGAGTTTCACGGCGCAGAACGTTAACGTTCAGGTGCTGACCCCCTTCCACGCGAACTTCTGGCTGAACTTCCATTGGCACTTCACGGTACTCAATCTCACCCAGCTTGTTGACCGGGACGATTTCGTCTTCAGCGAAACCGGCTTTAGCAACGACGCAACGCGCTTCGCCTTTTTCGCTGTCCAGCAGCCAGAAAGAGTTCAGCAGATCGTCGTTTGCAGCTTTAGTAATCTGGATACCTGTAATCATGTTTTGCCTCCAGGGCTACATTAATTCATGGATGTCGGCCTCTCGCGGCCAATTGGTAAAACCATTGTTGCTTGAGTGTATATATATCAGCCGCCACACCATGATTCTTTGATTTAAATCAACAAAATCACCGACCACACAAAGAGTGTGGTTTGATTTTATTGTTTTAAATCAATTTACACCAAGCCATAAACAGCATTAATTTGAGTATTTCAAATTAAATTGAAAGACTTAGGCGCAAATTTCGCGATGGATTTTATTCCCTTCTCTTAAACGGTTAAGCTAGTCGCCATTAAGATATGCAGGAGAGCATCATGACTACCCTTAAGACCTGGCATGACGTGCTGGCAGAAGAGAAACAACAACCCTATTTTGTGAATACGCTCAGCACTGTCGCCACAGAACGGCAATCCGGTCAGACGATCTATCCCCCGCAGAAAGATGTGTTTAACGCCTTTCGCTATACCGAACTCAATGATGTGAAAGTGGTGATTCTGGGCCAGGACCCGTATCACGGTCCGGGACAGGCGCACGGTCTGGCGTTTTCAGTACGTCCGGGGATTGCCACGCCCCCTTCGCTGCTGAATATGTATAAAGAGCTGGAAGGTTCGATACCTGGATTTACCCGGCCTATGCATGGCTACCTGGAGAGCTGGGCACGTCAGGGCGTTCTGCTGCTCAATACGGTGTTAACCGTTCGCGCAGGGCAAGCCCATTCTCACGCTAGCCTGGGCTGGGAAACCTTTACGGATAAAGTCATTAGCCTCATCAATGAACATTGTGAAGGCGTGGTCTTTTTGCTGTGGGGCGCTCACGCGCAGAAGAAAGGGGCAATTATCGATGGGCAACGTCATCATATCCTGAAAGCGCCGCATCCTTCGCCACTGTCGGCTCATCGCGGCTTTTTTGGCTGTAATCATTTTGTACTGGCGAATGAATGGCTGAAAAAACGCAATGAAGCGCCAATCGACTGGATGCCCGTGTTACCGGCGGAAAGTGAGTGATTTTTTACAAGGGATAAGAGGATATATGCCCGGCATTCACCGGGCATAAGAACACAAAGCTCATTATGCTTTGTTCTGACGCCACCATTCAGCCAGCAGGACGCCAGTTGCAACGGAAACGTTGAGGCTTTCTACTTTGCCAGTACCCGCGATGGAAACGCTCAGATCGGCAGAAGAGAGCGCCGCATCAGACAGTCCGTCACGTTCCTGACCCAGCACCAGCACCATTTTGCGCGGTAGTGTCGCTTCGAACAGCGGCGTACCTTTATGGCTGGAGGTTGTCACGATAGAGTAGCCCGCTTTGCGGAACTCTTCGATGGCATCCAGAACGCTTTCGCCCGTAATAGGCTGTACGTGCTCCGCACCACCTTCGGCAGTACGAATCGCCGCACCGGATTCGACAACCGCCGCATCCTGCAACAACACGCCTTTCACACCGAAATGTGCGCAGCTACGCATGATCGCACCCAGATTGTGAGGGTTGCCCACATCTTCCAGCGCCAGCACGCAATCGTCGGCATCAGCCTGACTAACCCATTGCTGGACGGTCGTGCCATTACGTTTTTTGATCAGGAAGCAAACGCCACCGTGATGCTCGGTACCGGATGCTTTGGTCAGCTCAGCATCATCTACCACATGGTAGGCTTTGCGGTTTGCCGCCATCCAGCGCAGTGCTTCTTTGAAACGCGGCGTAACGCTCTGGATAAACCAGGCGCGAACGATACATTCCGGACGGCTCTGGAACAGGGCCTGGCAGGCATTCTCGCCATAGACTCGGGTTTCTTCTGCGCGTTGACGGCGCAGAACTTCCGGATCGATAAAGCTCTTACCACTAATTCCGCCGTGATCGGCTTTTGCCGGTGCTTCTTCACCCGGTGCGCGGGAAACGGTACGCCACGGTGAGGCATCACGTGGGAAATCATCACGTGGACGGTCGTCGCGGCGGCGATCGCCCGGCTTGCGGTCATCACGTTTGCGGTCATCACCACGGTTATTTCTGTCATCGCGGGCGGGGCGACGGCCACCGTCTGCACGAGATGGACCCGGACGCCCCCCACCCTTTCCGGTACGCGGATTTTGGGTGCGTTTGTCAGAATCATCATCACTGCGGACATACATCACTTTGACCTTGCCGCTTTTATTCTTCAGTTCGTCGTTCATGCTTTTCTCCACCAGCGCTGCGCGAAGCGCGCAGATTACCCGATGTGTCAGCGCATAGCCATTATTTCGTACAAAAGCCTGTGACTATTGTTCCCATTGAATAAAACGCATTGTCGTTTCAAACAGGGTCGATGATAATATGTAACATATCCGAAACATTATCGGCATTTTGCCGCTTTGTCCCACTGCTCTATCAGAGGTTAGTTATGAATACCGTATGTGCCAACTGCCAGGCCCTCAATCGCATTCCGGATGACCGAATTGATGATGGGGCAAAATGCGGGCGTTGCGGTCATGAGCTTTTCGATGGCGACGTGATTAACGCAACCGGCGAAACCCTTGATAAATTACTGAAAGACGATCTGCCAGTCGTGGTCGATTTCTGGGCTCCCTGGTGCGGCCCGTGCCGTAACTTTGCGCCGATCTTTGAAGATGTCGCAGAAGAGCGTAGCGGTAAAATACGCTTCGTGAAGGTGAATACTGAGGCTGAACGTGAGTTAAGTGCTCGTTTTCGTATTCGCAGTATTCCGACCATTATGATTTTCAAAAACGGTGAAGTCGTCGATATGCTCAACGGTGCCGTGCCGAAGGCTCCTTTTGAAAGCTGGCTGAACGAAAGCATCTAACATTCACGGGGCATATCTTGTGCCCCGTTCTTCCCTCTGCGAGAATGGCGTTTTTTATGCGCCCCTCCCATGACTGATAACGCCGTACTCCAGCTGCGCGCCGAACGCCTTGCGCGTGCGACCCGTCCTTTTCTTGCTCGTGGCAACCGTGTTCGCCGCTGCCAGCGTTGCCTGCTGCCGCTGAAACAATGCTTGTGCGAAACACTGACAGCCAGCCATGCACAGAGCCGATTTTGCCTGGTTATGTTCGACACCGAACCTATGAAGCCCAGCAATACCGGACGGTTGATCGCGGATATTTTGCCAAACACCGCTGCGTTTCAGTGGTCTCGCACCGAGCCGCCACAGGCGCTTCTCGATTTGGTTGCCAATCCCGATTATCAGCCAATGGTAGTGTTCCCCGCATCTTATGCTGGCGCGGATCGCGAGGTGATTTCTGCGCCCTCAACAGGCAAACCGCCGCTTTTTATTATGCTGGATGGCACCTGGACCGAAGCACGAAAAATGTTTCGTAAAAGCCCTTACCTGGATGCATTGCCGGTGATTTCGGTCGATCTTTCACGCGTGTCTGCTTATCGTCTGCGTGAAGCCCATGCTGAGGGGCAGTATTGCACGGCGGAAGTCGCCATCGCCCTGCTGGATCTGGCAAACGATACTGCCGCCGCCAGCGCTCTGGGCAAGCATTTTTCGTGCTTTCGCGAGCGCTATCTGGCAGGAAAACCCATTCGTACGGGAAGCGTCACAGCAGAAGAGCCGGAAAGCGTTTAAAATCATCAGGTCACTCGCGTTTACAGGAGACTTGTATGAGCCAGCGAGGGCTAGAAGCGCTACTCCGCCCTAAATCTATCGCCGTGATCGGGGCATCCATGAAGCCCGACCGCGCCGGATATTTAATGATGCGCAACCTGCTGGCCGGTGGATTCAATGGCCCGGTCATGCCTGTCACCCCGGCGTATAAAGCCGTTCAGGGCGTGCTGGCGTGGCCTGACATACAAAGCCTGCCCTTCGTCCCTGATCTCGCCATCCTCTGTACTCATGCCAAGCGCAATCTCACCCTGCTGGAAGCACTGGGTGAGAAAGGGTGCAAAACCTGTATTATTCTCTCTTCACCGCCTGAGCAGCAGGCAGAATTACTGGCCTGCGCGAGCCGATATCAGATGCGCTTGCTTGGGCCTAACAGCCTGGGGCTTTTGGCTCCGTGGCAGGGATTGAACGCCAGTTTTTCTCCGGTGCCAATCCGTCAGGGCAAACTGGCGTTTATTTCCCAGTCAGCGGCTGTCTCCAACACCATTCTCGACTGGGCGCAGCAGCGTGAGATGGGATTTTCGTATTTCATCGCGCTGGGCGATAGCCTGGATATTGATGTCGATGAACTGCTGGATTTTCTGGCCCGTGACAGTAAAACCAGCGCAATCCTTTTGTATCTCGAACATCTGAGCGATGCGCGCCGCTTTGTCTCCGCTGCTCGTAGCGCCTCACGTAATAAACCGATTCTGGTGATTAAAAGTGGTCGTAGCCCGGCGGCGCAGCGCTTACTGCATTCTCACTCGGGGATGGACCCAGCCTGGGATGCCGCCATTCAGCGCGCTGGTTTGCTGCGCGTGCAGGATACTCATGAGCTGTTTTCTGCGGTAGAGACCTTAAGCCATATGCGCCCGCTGCGGGGTGAAAGGCTGATGATTTTGAGTAATGGCGCGGCGCCTGCCGCACTCGCCCTTGATGAACTGTGGTTACGCAACGGAAAGCTGGCCGCGCTGAGCGAGGAGACACTCCATCGGCTACGTGAAGCGTTGCCTGCAAGCGTAACGCCGGGCAATCCGCTTGATTTACGGGACGATGCCAGCAGCGAACGTTATATCCAGGCCATCTCAATATTACTGGATAGCCAGGATTTTGATGCGTTGATGGTGATTCATTCGCCTAGCGCAGTTGCACCCGGCAGCCAAAGCGCTCGAGCATTGATTGATGCCGTCAAGAATCATCCTCGCGGAAAATATGTCAGCCTGCTGACCAACTGGTGCGGAGAGTATTCCTCACAAGAAGCGCGACGTCTCTTCAGCGAAGCGGGATTACCGACCTATCGCACGCCAGAAGGCACCATTACCGCATTTATGCATATGGTGGAATACCGTCGCAACCAGAAGCAGTTGAGAGAAACACCGGCATTACCCGGTAATCTGGCGGCTAATGCGACCGAAGCCCACAATCTGCTGCGCCAGGCAATTGAAGAGGGGGCATCTTCGCTTGATACCCATGAGGTACAACCGATTCTGGATGCCTATGGCATGAAAACCTTGCCCACCTGGATCGCGAGCGACAGCGCCGAGGCAGTGCATATTGCCGAGCAGATTGGTTATCCAGTGGCGCTAAAGCTTCGTTCTCCTGATATTCCGCATAAATCGGATGTGCAAGGCGTCATGCTTTATTTGCGTACGGCAGCGGAAGTGCAGCAGGCCGCTGAGGCGATTTTCGATCGTGTCAAAATGGCCTGGCCGCAGGCAAGAGTCCACGGTCTTTTGGTTCAGAGCATGGCGAACCGCGCCGGGGCGCAGGAACTCAGAGTGGTCGTGGAGCACGACCCGGTCTTTGGCCCGCTGATTATGCTGGGGGAAGGAGGCGTTGAGTGGCGACCGGAAGAGCAGGCAGTCGTCGCGCTGCCGCCGCTGAACATGAATCTGGCGCGGTACCTGGTTATTCAGGCGATTAAGAGTAAAAAAATCCGCGGGCGCAGCGCACTCCAGGCTTTGAATATTGCCGGTCTGAGTCAGTTTCTCGTCCAGGTGTCGAACCTGATCGTCGATTGCGCCGAGATCCAGCGGCTGGATATTCATCCGCTACTGGCTTCTGGCAATGAATTTATCGCGCTGGACGTGACGCTGGATATTGCGCCGTTTACAGGTGACCGGGAAAGCAGGCTGGCGATTCGCCCGTATCCTCTGCAGCTGGAAGAGTGGGTGGAGATGAAAAATGGCGAGAAAGTCCTGTTTCGCCCTATCCTGCCTGAAGATGAGCCGCAACTGCGGGCCTTTATCGCGCAAGTCACGAAAGAAGATTTGTACTATCGCTACTTCAGTGAAATCAGCGAATTTACCCATGAAGATTTAGCCAATATGACCCAGATCGACTACGATCGGGAAATGGCGTTTGTTGCCGTTCGCCATCGTGAAGAAGGCGATGAGATCCTCGGCGTCACGCGCGCAATTTCTGATCCTGACAACATAGATGCGGAATTTGCCGTGCTGGTTCGTTCCGATCTAAAAGGTCTGGGCCTGGGGCGGCGGCTGCTGGAAAAACTGATCGGATACACGCGCGATCACGGATTACTTTGCCTGAATGGGATTACTATGCCCAATAACCAGGGCATGATTACCCTGGCGCGCAAACTTGGATTTGACGTAGATGTTCAGCTGGACGAAGGGATTGTCGCCCTCTCGCTCCGTCTGGCAGCGACGTCCGCTCAAGAGTAAGGTACTGGAAATGTTGACCACTTTAGCAAGCACTGGTGGTATCATTGTCCACTTATGTTGTCTGCAGATGCCAGATAACCCTTCAATGAACAGAGAAGATACGCACTGTGATGTTGTCAAAATTTAAGCGTAACAAACATCAACAACACCTTGCTCAACTACCGAAGATTTCTCAGTCAGTTGATGATGTCGAGTTCTTTTACGCTCCCGCCCATTTCAGGGAGACGCTTCTGGAAAAGATCGCGAGCGCCACGCAGCGTATTTGCATTGTGGCGCTTTATCTTGAACAGGATGAAGGCGGACGCGCTATTTTAAGTGCTGTCTATGAAGCTAAACGCCAGCGCCCGGAACTTGACGTTCGTATACTGGTTGACTGGCATCGCGCGCAACGCGGTCGAATTGGTGCGGCAGCGTCCAATACCAATGCTGACTGGTACTGCCGTATGGCGCAAGAAAACCCTGGGGTTGATGTTCGTGTTTACGGAGTGCCCGTGAACACACGTGAAGCGCTTGGTGTTCTGCATTTCAAAGGTTTCATCATTGATGACTGTGTACTGTACAGCGGTGCCAGCCTCAATGACGTTTACTTGCACCAACTCGATAAATATCGCTACGACCGTTATCACCTGATCCGCAACGAACAGATGACGGACATCATGTTTAACTGGGTCGATCAAAACCTTGTACATGGCCGCGGTGTGAATCGCCTTGACGATCCTCATCGTCCAAAGAGCCCGGAAATCAAAAATGACATCCGCCTTTTCCGTCAGGAACTGCGTGATGCGGTCTATCATTTCCAGGGTGATGCAGATAACGAACAGCTTTCCGTTACGCCTCTGGTGGGCCTGGGGAAATCCAGCCTGCTGAATAAAACCATCTATCATTTGATGCCGTGTACTGAGCAAAAGCTGACGATCTGTACGCCGTACTTCAACTTACCGGCGATACTGGTCCGCAACATCATTCAGCTGCTGCGCGACGGTAAAAAAGTCGAAATCATTGTCGGGGATAAGACCGCCAACGACTTCTTTATCCCGGAAGATCAGCCGTTCAAGATTATCGGTGCGTTGCCGTATCTGTATGAGATCAACCTACGTCGCTTCCTGAGCCGCCTACAGTATTACGTTAACACCGATCAACTGGTGGTGCGCCTCTGGAAAGACGAAGACAATAGCTATCATCTCAAAGGGATGTGGGTTGACGACGACTGGATGCTTCTGACCGGGAATAACCTCAATCCGCGAGCCTGGCGTCTGGATCTGGAAAACGCCATCCTGATCCACGATCCACGACACGAGCTTTCTGCTCAGCGTGACCGTGAACTCGAATTGATTCGTACTCATACGACAACCGTTCGCCATTACCGCGATTTGCAGAGCATTGCAGATTATCCGGTGAAAGTACGTAAGCTTATCCGCCGGTTACGTCGTATTCGTATTGACCGCCTCATCAGCCGTATTCTGTAACGAACCAGCCCTGTCATCGACGGGGCTTTTTTTGGAGTCCGTTATGCGAAACTTTCTCCTGCTCTCTCCCTTCTTGCTTTCAGGCTGCAGCCATATGGCCAATGACAGTTGGCAAGGTCAGGATAAGGCTCAGCATTTTATCGCCTCGGCAATGCTCTCTGCAGCGGGCAATGAATACGCACAACACCAGGGTTACAGCCGCGATCGCAGCGCAGTTTACGGACTCATGTTTTCCGTAAGCCTTGGTGCCTCTAAAGAATTGTGGGACAGCCGCCCTGCGGGGAGCGGCTGGAGCTGGAAAGATTTTGCATGGGATGTGGCCGGTGCCACAACCGGCTTTGCCGTGTGGCAGCTGGCTCATTATTAAAGTCGAATGCCTTTTCCTTTGCGATGCAGCATCAGCGAAACAATAAATGCCAACGCCCCCATGACGGTCACATACCAGAAAAAGGTGTTTTCACTTCCTACCGACTTCAGCGTTAGCGCGACATATTCTGCAGAACCACCGAAGAGCGCGTTAGCCACCGCATAAGACAATCCCACCCCTAAAGCGCGTACCTGGGCAGGGAACATTTCCGCTTTTAATATTCCACTGATCGAGGTGTAAAAACTGACGATCACCATCGCCAGCATAACGAGCGCGAACGCGGCATACGGTGAAGAAACATGCTGCAGCGCAGACAAAATAGGGACTGTGCAAACAGCGGATAATCCACCGAAGATTAACATCGATGTCCTCCGTCCGATTCGGTCTGACAGCGCGCCGATCAACGGTTGGATGAGCATGAATACAAACAACGCGGCGGTCATCACGATACTGGCAACATTGGCATGCATTCCCGTGGTGTTGACCAGATACTTCTGCATATACGTTGTGAAGGTGTAAAAGCTGAGTGAACCGCCAGCGGTGAATCCTAATACCATCAAAAAGGCTTTGCGGTTGCGCCATAACCCTTTCATCGATCCTGCTTCTTTCAGTGCCCTTACCTCTTTTTGCGAAGTTTCATCCAACTGGCGACGCAGCCATAAAGCGACCACGGCCAGAACGGCCCCCATCGCAAAAGGAATTCGCCATCCCCAGGAATGTAATTGTTCATCGGTCAGGATCTGCTGCAGAACGACCACAACCAGAATAGCCAGCAACTGCCCGCCGATGAGTGTGACGTACTGGAAAGAGGCGTAAAAACCTTTCCGTCCCTCAACGGCAACTTCACTCATATAAGTGGCGCTGGTGCCATATTCACCACCGACTGAGAGCCCCTGGAACAAACGAGCCAGTAACAGCAATGCAGGTGCCCATGTGCCGATGGTGTCATACCCAGGCAGGCAAGCGATCACCAACGATCCCAGACACATCATGCAAACGGAGATCAGCATTGAGGTTTTGCGCCCCTGTCTGTCTGCAATTCGGCCAAATAGCCAGCCGCCAATCGGCCGCATCAGAAATCCGGCAGCAAATACCCCTGCGGTTTGTAGCAACTGGGTTGTGGTATTCCCGGACGGGAAAAAGATATGGGCAAAATAGAGGGAACAAAACGAGTAAACGTAGAAGTCGAACCATTCGACCAGATTACCTGATGAGGCGCTGACGATCGCCCATACCCTGCGCCGGGTATCGCTGTCAGCCAGCGTCCCGTGCGATGTGATACTTTCAGTCATTTTACTGTGCTCCTGCCATAAGACTTAAGCGCGTTGGAAGCTGAATGCCCCAATCATTAGTAAATGAAATGTTATATTTTTGTTATATTTAACATTGTGATTTACATCACACATTTACTTAGCAGGATAAGCGATTAGGAAGAGTTACTGGAATAGTGTTTGATGATTTGAGAAAGGACAAAAACGCAAAAAGGCCATCCTTCCGGATGGCCTCTTCACTTAATTGATGCCTGGCAGTTCCCTACTCTCACATGGGGAGACCCCACACTACCATCGGCGCTACGGCGTTTCACTTCTGAGTTCGGCATGGGGTCAGGTGGGACCACCGCGCTAAAGCCGCCAGGCAAATTCTGTTATCAACCCGCATCTCTGCAGGTCAATTAATCTGTTATCAAGCTGAAACTGATGTCTGTCTCTTCGCCAAAACATCTTCGGCGTTGTAAGGTTAAGCCTCACGGTTCATTAGTACTGGTTAGCTCAATGCATCGCTGCACTTACACACCCAGCCTATCAACGTCGTAGTCTTCAACGTTCCTTCAGGACTCTCAAGGAGTCAGGGAGAACTCATCTCGGGGCAAGTTTCGTGCTTAGATGCTTTCAGCACTTATCTTTTCCGCATTTAGCTACCGGGCAATGCCATTGGCATGACAACCCGAACACCAGTGATGCGTCCACTCCGGTCCTCTCGTACTAGGAGCAGCCCCCCTCAATTCTCCAGCGCCCACGGCAGATAGGGACCGAACTGTCTCACGACGTTCTAAACCCAGCTCGCGTACCACTTTAAACGGCGAACAGCCGTACCCTTGGGACCTACTTCAGCCCCAGGATGTGATGAGCCGACATCGAGGTGCCAAACACCGCCGTCGATATGAACTCTTGGGCGGTATCAGCCTGTTATCCCCGGAGTACCTTTTATCCGTTGAGCGATGGCCCTTCCATTCAGAACCACCGGATCACTATGACCTGCTTTCGCACCTGCTCGAGCCGTCACTCTCGCAGTCAAGCTAGCTTATGCCATTGCACTAACCTCCTGATGTCCGACCAGGATTAGCTAACCTTCGTGCTCCTCCGTTACTCTTTAGGAGGAGACCGCCCCAGTCAAACTACCCACCAGACACTGTCCGCAACCCGGATTACGGGTCTACGTTAGAACACCAGCCATTAAAGGGTGGTATTTCAAGGTTGGCTCCACGCAGACTGGCGTCCACGCTTCAAAGCCTCCCACCTATCCTACACATCAAGGACCAGTGTTCAGTGTCAAGCTATAGTAAAGGTTCACGGGGTCTTTCCGTCTTGCCGCGGGTACACTGCATCTTCACAGCGAGTTCAATTTCACTGAGTCTCGGGTGGAGACAGCCTGGCCATCATTACGCCATTCGTGCAGGTCGGAACTTACCCGACAAGGAATTTCGCTACCTTAGGACCGTTATAGTTACGGCCGCCGTTTACCGGGGCTTCGATCAAGAGCTTCGCGTTACCGCTAACCCCATCAATTAACCTTCCGGCACCGGGCAGGCGTCACACCGTATACGTCCACTTTCGTGTTTGCACAGTGCTGTGTTTTTAATAAACAGTTGCAGCCAGCTGGTATCTTCGACTGGTTTCAGCTCCGTCCGCAGGGACTTCACCTACACACCAGCGTGCCTTCTCCCGAAGTTACGGCACCATTTTGCCTAGTTCCTTCACCCGAGTTCTCTCAAGCGCCTTGGTATTCTCTACCTGACCACCTGTGTCGGTTTGGGGTACGATTTGATGTTACCTGATGCTTAGAGGCTTTTCCTGGAAGCAGGGCATTTGTTACTTCAGCACCGTAGTGCCTCGTCATCACACCTCAGCGTTAACAAGCGTCCGGATTTACCTAAACGCTCCGCCTACATGCTTAAACCGGGACAACCGTCGCCCGGCTAACATAGCCTTCTCCGTCCCCCCTTCGCAGTAACACCGAGTACAGGAATATTAACCTGTTTCCCATCGACTACGCCTTTCGGCCTCGCCTTAGGGGTCGACTCACCCTGCCCCGATTAACGTTGGACAGGAACCCTTGGTCTTCCGGCGAGCGGGTTTTTCACCCGCTTTATCGTTACTTATGTCAGCATTCGCACTTCTGATACCTCCAGCACCCCTCACAGGACACCTTCAACGGCTTACAGAACGCTCCCCTACCCAACAACACCTAAGTGTCGCTGCCGCAGCTTCGGTGCATGGTTTAGCCCCGTTACATCTTCCGCGCAGGCCGACTCGACCAGTGAGCTATTACGCTTTCTTTAAATGATGGCTGCTTCTAAGCCAACATCCTGGCTGTCTGTGCCTTCCCACATCGTTTCCCACTTAACCATGACTTTGGGACCTTAGCTGGCGGTCTGGGTTGTTTCCCTCTTCACGACGGACGTTAGCACCCGCCGTGTGTCTCCCGTGATAACATTCTTCGGTATTCGTAGTTTGCATCGGGTTGGTAAGCCGGGATGGCCCCCTAGCCGAAACAGTGCTCTACCCCCGAAGATGAATTCACGAGGCGCTACCTAAATAGCTTTCGGGGAGAACCAGCTATCTCCCGGTTTGATTGGCCTTTCACCCCCAGCCACAAGTCATCCGCTAATTTTTCAACATTAGTCGGTTCGGTCCTCCAGTTAGTGTTACCCAACCTTCAACCTGCCCATGGCTAGATCACCGGGTTTCGGGTCTATACCCTGCAACTTAACGCCCAGTTAAGACTCGGTTTCCCTTCGGCTCCCCTATACGGTTAACCTTGCTACAGAATATAAGTCGCTGACCCATTATACAAAAGGTACGCAGTCACCTAACAAGTAGGCTCCCACTGCTTGTACGTACACGGTTTCAGGTTCTTTTTCACTCCCCTCGCCGGGGTTCTTTTCGCCTTTCCCTCACGGTACTGGTTCACTATCGGTCAGTCAGGAGTATTTAGCCTTGGAGGATGGTCCCCCCATATTCAGACAGGATACCACGTGTCCCGCCCTACTCTTCGAGTTCACAACGTGTGCATTTTTGTGTACGGGACTATCACCCTGTACCGTCGGACTTTCCAGACCGTTCCACTAACACACGCGCTGATTCAGACTCTGGGCTCCTCCCCGTTCGCTCGCCGCTACTGGGGGAATCTCGGTTGATTTCTTTTCCTCGGGGTACTTAGATGTTTCAGTTCCCCCGGTTCGCCTCATGCCACTATGTATTCATGACATGATAGTGTGTCGAAACACACTGGGTTTCCCCATTCGGGTATCGCCGGGTCAAAGGTTCATATCACCTCGCCGACGCTTATCGCAGATTAGCACGCCCTTCATCGCCTCTGACTGCCAGGGCATCCACCGTGTACGCTTAGTCGCTTAACCTCACAACCCGAAGATGTTTCGTAAAACACCATCGTGTTGCGAAAATTTGAGAGACTCGAACACACCGTCACTCTGTTCTTATTACGGAGAACAGACGCAGCGTGTCGTTTCAATTTTCAGCTTGATCCAGATTTTTAAAGAGCAAATATCTCAAACATGACTCAGGAGTCAGTTTTGAGATATTGAGGCAGGTGACTTTCACTCACAAACCAGCAAGTGGCGTCCCCTAGGGGATTCGAACCCCTGTTACCGCCGTGAAAGGGCGGTGTCCTGGGCCTCTAGACGAAGGGGACGTGTAAGTCTCAATCGCAAGACGCCTTGCTATTTACTTTTCATCAGACAATCTGTGTGGACACTACAAAGGCAGGTTCTTCAGGTAAGGAGGTGATCCAACCGCAGGTTCCCCTACGGTTACCTTGTTACGACTTCACCCCAGTCATGAATCACAAAGTGGTAAGCGCCCTCCCGAAGGTTAAGCTACCTACTTCTTTTGCAACCCACTCCCATGGTGTGACGGGCGGTGTGTACAAGGCCCGGGAACGTATTCACCGTAGCATTCTGATCTACGATTACTAGCGATTCCGACTTCATGGAGTCGAGTTGCAGACTCCAATCCGGACTACGACGTACTTTATGAGGTCCGCTTGCTCTCGCGAGGTCGCTTCTCTTTGTATACGCCATTGTAGCACGTGTGTAGCCCTACTCGTAAGGGCCATGATGACTTGACGTCATCCCCACCTTCCTCCAGTTTATCACTGGCAGTCTCCTTTGAGTTCCCGGCCGAACCGCTGGCAACAAAGGATAAGGGTTGCGCTCGTTGCGGGACTTAACCCAACATTTCACAACACGAGCTGACGACAGCCATGCAGCACCTGTCTCACGGTTCCCGAAGGCACTAAAGCATCTCTGCTAAATTCCGTGGATGTCAAGAGTAGGTAAGGTTCTTCGCGTTGCATCGAATTAAACCACATGCTCCACCGCTTGTGCGGGCCCCCGTCAATTCATTTGAGTTTTAACCTTGCGGCCGTACTCCCCAGGCGGTCGACTTAACGCGTTAGCTCCGGAAGCCACTCCTCAAGGGAACAACCTCCAAGTCGACATCGTTTACGGCGTGGACTACCAGGGTATCTAATCCTGTTTGCTCCCCACGCTTTCGCACCTGAGCGTCAGTCTTTGTCCAGGGGGCCGCCTTCGCCACCGGTATTCCTCCAGATCTCTACGCATTTCACCGCTACACCTGGAATTCTACCCCCCTCTACAAGACTCTAGCCTGCCAGTTTCGAATGCAGTTCCCAGGTTGAGCCCGGGGATTTCACATCCGACTTGACAGACCGCCTGCGTGCGCTTTACGCCCAGTAATTCCGATTAACGCTTGCACCCTCCGTATTACCGCGGCTGCTGGCACGGAGTTAGCCGGTGCTTCTTCTGCGAGTAACGTCAATCGCTAAGGTTATTAACCTTAACGCCTTCCTCCTCGCTGAAAGTACTTTACAACCCGAAGGCCTTCTTCATACACGCGGCATGGCTGCATCAGGCTTGCGCCCATTGTGCAATATTCCCCACTGCTGCCTCCCGTAGGAGTCTGGACCGTGTCTCAGTTCCAGTGTGGCTGGTCATCCTCTCAGACCAGCTAGGGATCGTCGCCTAGGTGAGCCATTACCCCACCTACTAGCTAATCCCATCTGGGCACATCTGATGGCAAGAGGCCCGAAGGTCCCCCTCTTTGGTCTTGCGACGTTATGCGGTATTAGCTACCGTTTCCAGTAGTTATCCCCCTCCATCAGGCAGTTTCCCAGACATTACTCACCCGTCCGCCGCTCGTCACCCGAGAGCAAGCTCTCTGTGCTACCGCTCGACTTGCATGTGTTAGGCCTGCCGCCAGCGTTCAATCTGAGCCATGATCAAACTCTTCAATTTAAGTTTGATGCTCGTGAATTAAACTTCGTAATGAATTACGTATGTTCACTCAGAGACTTTGGTATTCATTTAGCGTCTTTCGACGTTTAGAATCCATGTCACTTTGAGTGCCCACACAGATTGTCTGATAAATTGTTAAAGAGCAGTGCAACGCGGCTTTCGCTCACCGTTGCGAGGTCCCGTATAATACGTTTTCCTCATTCAGAGTCAAGCGTTTAATTTCGCTTTTCTCTGTCGGCGTTCATCGCTGAACCCCTTCTGTCCCGGCGGCTTGTGTGCCGTTGTTCCGTGTCAGTGGAGGCGCATTATAGGGAGTTATTCTGAGGCTGCAAGTGTAAATCAGAAAATAATGACTGACCGCTCACTTTCCAGGCAAATATTATCCCAGACATTGCGTTTTGCCTGGTTTTTAAACAAAAACGAGCCCCGAGAGGCTCGTTTTTGAGGTTTTGTGACTTACTGCACTGCCACAATTCGGTCTTCATTCACTTCAAGGCGAATCACTTTTCCAGGAATCAGCTCCCCGGAGAGGATTTGCTGCGCCAGCGGGTTCTCGATCTGCTGCTGGATAGCACGTTTCAGAGGACGCGCCCCGTAAACCGGATCGTAACCATTGGCACTCAACAGTTTCAGCGCCTCGTCAGAGATGTGGATTTCATAGCCACGCTCTTCAAGACGTTTATACAGACGCTGCAACTGAATCTGTGCAATAGAAGCAATGTGTTTTTCCCCAAGCGGGTGGAACACGACCACTTCATCGATACGGTTAATGAATTCCGGGCGGAAGCTATGGCTAACCACACCCAGCACCAGATCCTTCATATGACCGTAATCCAGTTCACCGAAACGTTCCTGAATCAAATCGGAACCCAGGTTCGAGGTCATGATCACCACAGTATTGCGGAAATCGACCGTTCTCCCCTGCCCGTCAGTCAGACGACCATCGTCCAATACCTGCAGCAGAATGTTGAACACATCCGGGTGCGCTTTTTCCACTTCATCTAATAAGATGACGGAATAAGGACGACGACGAACCGCTTCAGTCAGATAACCCCCTTCTTCATACCCGACATATCCTGGAGGCGCACCGACCAGACGCGAGACCGAGTGTTTCTCCATAAACTCAGACATATCGATACGCACCATCGCGTCATCGCTGTCGAACATAAAGTTCGCCAGGGTTTTACACAGCTCGGTTTTACCTACGCCGGTCGGCCCCAGGAACAGGAACGAACCAATCGGGCGATTAGGATCTGACAAGCCCGCACGACTACGACGAATCGCATTCGATACGGCCTCAACAGCTTCATCCTGGCCGATCACACGATGATGGAGGTCATGCTCCATACGCAGCAGTTTTTCACGTTCCCCTTCCAGCATGCGAGCAACAGGGATCCCCGTCCAGCGTGCCAGAACGTCTGCGATTTCCACATCCGTCACTTTGTTACGCAGCAGACGCATGGTTTTGCCTTCTGACTGCGTCGCCATCTCCAGCTGTTTTTCAAGTTCCGGAATTTTGCCATACTGCAGCTCTGACATGCGTGCCAAATCGCCCACGCGACGCGCCTGCTCAATGGCAATTTTCGCCTGCTCAAGTTCAGCCTTGATCGTCTGGGTGCCAGAAAGTGAGGCTTTTTCAGCCTTCCACTCTTCTTCCAGGATGGAGTACTGGCGCTCTTTATCGTCCAGTTCTTCATTAAGCATATCCAGACGTTTTTTACTCGCTTCATCAGACTCTTTCTTCAGCGCCTGCTGTTCAAGCTTGAGCTGAATGATCCTGCGGTCGAGTCTGTCGAGTTCTTCCGGTTTGGAGTCTATCTGCATACGAATGCTGGACGCGGCTTCATCAATCAGATCGATGGCTTTATCCGGCAACTGTCTGTCGGCAATATAACGGTGAGACAACGTTGCCGCCGCCACGATAGCCGGGTCCGTAATCTGCACGTGGTGATGCAATTCATAACGCTCTTTCAGACCACGCAAGATAGCGATGGTGTCTTCCACCGTTGGCTCAGCCACGAACACTTTCTGGAATCGACGTTCCAGCGCAGCGTCTTTCTCGATGTACTGGCGATACTCATCCAGCGTCGTCGCGCCGACGCAGTGCAGTTCACCACGAGCCAGGGCTGGTTTCAGCATGTTCCCGGCATCCATTGCGCCATCGGCTTTACCGGCACCGACCATCGTGTGCAATTCGTCGATAAACAGAATGACATTGCCTTCCTGTTTCGACAGATCGTTAAGCACGCCTTTTAAACGCTCTTCGAATTCACCGCGGTATTTTGCCCCCGCCACCAGCGACCCCATATCCAGCGCCAACACGCGGCGGCCTTTCAGCCCTTCCGGCACTTCGCCGTTAACAATACGCTGCGCCAGCCCTTCAACGATGGCTGTTTTACCGACGCCCGGTTCACCAATCAGTACCGGGTTGTTTTTGGTACGACGCTGCAGTACCTGAATGGTACGGCGAATCTCTTCGTCACGACCGATCACCGGATCAAGCTTGCCTTGTTCAGCACGCTCAGTCAGATCGACCGTATATTTTTTCAAAGCCTGACGTTGGTCTTCGGCTCCTTGATCGTTCACGCTTTCACCTCCACGCATTTTTTCAATCGCCTGAGTCACATTGGCGGTTGTCGCACCGGATGATTTCAGCAGATCGGTCAGCGTACCGCGTGATTCAAGCACCGCCAGAACAAACAGTTCCGACGAGATAAAGTTGTCCCCACGTTTTTGCGCCAGCTTGTCGCAAAGGTTCAGCACGCGCACCAGATCCTGAGACGGCTGAACATCCCCACCGGTGCCTTCCACCTGTGGCAGACGGCTCAGTGCCTGATCGATAGCCGTGCGCAGCTCGCCAGCATTAATGCCAGCCGACGTGAGTAAAGGACGTACCGATCCCCCTTCCTGATTCAGCAAGGCGCTCATTAAATGAAGAGGTTCGATAAATTGGTTGTCGTGCCCCAGTGCGAGAGATTGGGCATCGGCGAGAGCAAGCTGGAATTTATTAGTAAGACGATCCAGACGCATAACTCCTCCCATAACAGGTCAAATTTGCTACTGGAGATTAAATGAGGTCATCCCTCAATTATTCAAGGTTAATGACCTGAAATATGCGAAAAGAAAACGGCGCGTGCCGGATCGTCTTGATTCGTTAGGTTATATCAGCCAAATAAAACTTGCCATACGACCGGTGGTGTTGTCGCGACGATAAGAGAAAAAATCACCCTTTTCGGTGAAGGTACAGCGATCGCCACCGAATATCTGCGTCACCCCAACGTTGCCCAGACGCTGGCGGGCAAGTTGATAGATATCAGCCAGATATTTATCACCTTGCGGCCGGAATGCGCTGACGGCTTGCGGATCTTTTTCGATAAACGCTTCGCGCACCTCAGGACCGACTTCAAAAACCTTTGGACCGATGGCCGGACCAAGCCAGGCCATGATATTGCCCGGGGCGTCTTCAAAGCAGGCGATTGTCTCTTCCAGCACACCCGCGCACAGCCCCCGCCATCCGGCATGGGCGGCGGCGACTTCAGTACCCGCATGATTGCAAAAGAGAACAGGCAGGCAGTCGGCGGTCATCACAGCACAAACTGTCCCTGGCGTATTGCTGTAGGACGCATCGGCACGTTTAGAAGCGTAGGGTTCCCCCGTCAGCCTCAACACATCATTGCCATGCACCTGCTCAAGCCATACGGGTTTTGACGGCAAATGTCCTGCCGCAAACATACGCTTGCGGTTCTCTTCAACATGTTCAAGGTTATCACCGCAGTGAGCCCCCAGATTCAATGACGCCCACGCATCGTGGCTCACGCCACCGACACGGGTTGAGCTACAGGCTGCCACGCCTGCAGGAATTGGCCACTCCGGGACAATCAGTTTGGTCATAACCAGTCCACTTTATCCTTATGTTCTTCAAAGTCTGCACGCATTGCAGCAATGAGATCGACCATATCCTGTGGGATTGGCGCATGCCATTCCATTTCGATACCGGTGACCGGATGATAAAGACGCAGCATCGTTGCGTGCAGCGCCTGACGGTCGAATTTACGCAAGGTGCTGATAAATTCTTCCGACGCGCCCTTCGGCGGACGCGGACGGCCACCATAAACCTGATCGCCCACCAGCGGATGAGTGATATGGGACATATGCACACGGATCTGGTGAGTACGGCCCGTTTCCAGACGCAGACGCAAACGCGTATGAATGCGGAAATGTTCCATGATGCGATAGTGCGTCACCGCAGGTTTCCCCATCGGATGCACAGACATATGGGTGCGTTTGGTCGGGTGACGGCTAATCGGCTCTTCAACCGTGCCGCCTGACGTCATATGACCAATCGCCACGGCTTCATATTCACGGGTGATTTCACGCAGCTGCAGCGACTCCACCAGACGCGTCTGGGCAGGAACCGTTTTCGCGACCACCATCAAACCGGTAGTGTCTTTATCCAGACGGTGAACGATGCCCGCACGCGGTACGTCAACAATCGGCGGATAATAATGAAGAAGCGCATTCAGTACGGTGCCATCTGGATTACCTGCACCCGGATGCACGACTAAGCCGCGCGGCTTGTTGATCACCAGGATATCGTCATCTTCATAAACGATTTCCAACGGGATATCCTGCGCCTCGAAACGGACTTCTTCTTCTATTTCAGCATTGATGGCGACGGCTTCCCCACCTAACACTTTCTCTTTTGGCTTGTCCCATACTTTGCCGTTTACCAGCACGCGCTGGTCAAGAATCCATTCTTTTATGCGTGAACGTGAATAATCAGGGAACATTTCGGCCAAAGCTTGATCTAAGCGTTGACCGAGCTGATTTTCGGAGACTGTTGCGGTGAGTTCTACTCGTTGTGCCATAGACTGCTTCTTCGTTTAACGTTGGGTTTTACGGCTTTGCCGTATAATATAGTGTGCTATTGTAGCTGGTCTTAATCGGGAGCAGGAAAGAGATTCTCCCGGACAAACATTTGAGGAAAGTCAAAACGTCATGACGCGCATGAAATATCTGGTGGCAGCGGCCACGTTGAGCCTGGCTTTGGTGGGCTGCTCCGGTTCAAATGAACAGGTCCCTGACAATCCGCCGAATGAAATCTATGCGACTGCACAACAAAAACTGCAGGACGGTAACTGGAAACAGGCGATAACGCAACTGGAAGCGCTGGATAATCGTTATCCATTTGGTCCGTATTCCCAGCAGGTACAATTAGATCTCATCTATGCCTACTACAAAAATGCCGATCTGCCGCTGGCTCAGGCTGCCATCGATCGCTTCATCCGTCTGAACCCGACTCATCCGAACATCGATTATGTCATGTATATGCGCGGACTGACCAACATGGCGCTGGATGATAGCGCTCTGCAAGGTTTCTTCGGTGTTGATCGTTCTGACCGTGACCCGCAACACGCGCGCGATGCATTCAATGACTTCTCCAAGCTGGTGCGTGGCTATCCGAACAGTCAGTACATTACCGATGCCACCAAGCGTCTGGTATTCCTGAAAGATCGTTTGTCCAAGTATGAATACTCTGTTGCTGAGTACTATACGCGTCGTGGCGCATGGGTGGCAGTGGTTAACCGCGTCGAAGGCATGCTGCGTGACTATCCAGATACACAAGCCACTCGTGATGGTTTGAAGCTGATGGAAAACGCATACCGCCAGATGCAGATGAACGCACAAGCTGAAAAAGTCGCGAAGATTATCGCCGCGAACAGCAGCAATACCTGATCGTTCCCAAAATGCAGAACGGCAGCCCAAGGGCTGCCGTTTTTTTATCCGTTATGGCCATCCGCTGAAGCGGTTTAGAGCCGACCAATCCTATCAACTATGGCTGCAATTCCCGACTTCGACAAGGTAAAAATCGCCTGTTCCTGCCTTTCCTCACAAAAAAGCTTCCTTGACAAAAAGTGACAAAATAACGTGATTTAGATCACACATTTTGACATTAGGACAGGTATGCTGGAATCACCAAGACGGAAAGACAAGAGGTAAAATTTATGACAATGAACATTACCAGTAAACAAATGGAAATTACTCCGGCAATCCGCCAGCACGTCGCAGACCGTCTCGCCAAACTGGATAAATGGCAAACTCATTTGATTAACCCGCATATCATTCTGTCTAAGGAACCACAGGGTTTTACCGCTGACGCAACTATCAATACTCCAAACGGCCACCTGGTCGCCAGCGCTAAACACGAAGATATGTATACTGCTATCAACGATTTGATCAACAAGCTGGAACGGCAGCTCAATAAAGTGCAACACAAAGGCGAAGCCCGTCGCGCCACAACATCGGTGAAAGACGCAAGCTATGCCGAAGAAGTTGAAGAAGAGTAATCCTTTAAATTGAGTGTACCGCCAACGCGCCTCCGGGCGCGTTTTTTATTGACAGGATGAAAACAGTACGGGTACTTTAATGGTATCAATCACAGGATGAACCCATGACACGCACACCGTTTTTCTTCGCATTCTTTTTTACCTTCCCCTGAATGGGAGGCGTTTCGTCGTGTGATAAAGAATGCGAAGACGAACAACAAGGCCTCCCACACCGGGGGGCCTTTTTTATTGATAACAATAAACTAAACAGGCAACGCTATGACATCGGAAAACCCGTTACTGGATCTGCGAGTAAAAATCAGCGCACTGGATGAAAAACTGCTGGCGCTGCTCGCCGAACGCCGCACCCTCGCCGTCGAAGTGGGTAAAGCCAAGCTGGACTCCCACCGCCCGGTGCGCGATATCGACCGCGAGCGCGATCTGCTGGAGCGCCTGATCGAGCTGGGTAAAGCACACCACCTGGATGCTCATTACATCACCCGCCTGTTCCAGCTTATCATCGAAGATTCCGTACTGACCCAACAAGCGCTGCTGCAACAACATCTGAATAAAACTAATCCGCACTCCGCGCGCGTGGCGTTTCTCGGGCCAAAAGGGTCTTACTCGCATCTGGCCGCACGCCAGTACGCCGCTCGCCATTTCGAAGAATTTATTGAAAGCGGCTGCGCAAAGTTCGCGGATATTTTTAATCAGGTCGAAACCGGACAAGCTGATTACGCTATCGTGCCGATTGAAAACACCAGTTCCGGTGCGATTAACGATGTGTACGATTTGCTTCAACACACTAGCCTGTCATTGGTTGGCGAGCTGAACATTCCGATCGATCACTGCGTACTGGTTTCTGGCTCAACCGACCTGAGCCAAATTGATACCGTCTACAGCCATCCACAGCCGTTCCAGCAGTGCAGCCAGTTCCTGAACCGTTATCCACACTGGAAAATTGAGTACACCGAAAGCACGTCTGCGGCGATGGAAAAGGTGGCGCAGGCGAACTCTCCACGCGTAGCAGCGCTCGGTAACGAAGCGGGTGGCGCGCTGTATGGCTTGCAGGTGCTGGAGCGAAATCTGGCTAACCAGACACAGAACATTACCCGCTTCGTGGTACTGGCGCGTAAAGCGATTGATGTGTCCGATCAAGTCCCGGCGAAAACCACCTTACTGATGGCGACAGGTCAGCAGGCGGGTGCACTGGTTGAAGCCCTACTGGTGTTACGTAATCACAATCTGATCATGACCAAACTGGAATCCCGTCCGATCAACGGGAATCCGTGGGAGGAGATGTTCTATCTGGATATTCAGGCCAACCTGAAATCGGCATCCATGCAAGACGCCCTGCGTGAACTGGGCGAAATCACCCGTTCGATGAAAGTGCTGGGCTGCTATCCGGGCGAAAACGTCGTGCCGGTCGATCCGGTTTAGCGCTCGGCGAACCGACTTTTCTTCATTCCTGCCACGCTAACTGGCAGGGTGAAGATCGCACCTGATAGCGGATACTCCGCGACTTCCTGGCTATCCATGTTCTCGCGCGTGGTGGTGATAAACAGCGTTTTCATATCATCGCCACCAAAACAGACCATCGTCGGGCAACGCACCGGCAGGCGGTGCTCTTCCAGCTGTTCCCCTTGCGGTGAGAACCGTGCAATGCGCCAACCATCAAACAACGCGCTCCAGTAGCAGCCTTCAACATCCATCGCGGCACCGTCTGGGATTCCTTCCCCTTCTTTGAATCGGCGAAACACTTCGCGCGATCCCGGCTCGCCCTGCTCATCCAGCGGCGTACGGTAGATAACGCCATTGGGCGTATCCGAGGTAAACATCCACTGATTGTCCTGACTAAAGGCCAGCCCATTATGTCCGTGAATATCGCACTGGATCACTTTCGGCGTTAAGTCGTTATCAATACGCATCAGCATCGCGCCGTTATAATCTCCAGGCCCCCAAAAGGTGCCTGCGTAAAAACGCCCCAGATGATCGGTGCCACCGTCGTTAAAACGGGCCAGCTGAGGATTCGACGGGTTATCACACACTTTACGCTGGAGCAGCCCGTGCTTATCGGTCAGCCAGATCGCGTTACGCATCGCGACGATAAATCCGCCTTTTTCACGCAAGGCAAAACAGCCAACTTCTTCATGGAATGAGAGAACAGTATGTTTAGCCGAAGAGAGATGATAACGATGAATCTCGCCTTCCAGAATATCGGCCCAATAGAGTGCTTTCTCGCTCTCACTCCAGGTCGGACATTCCGGTAAGTGCCCAGTGTAATCGAATAAAACCTGCGGTTCCGCCATGACAAATCCTCAAATGAAAAAAGCCAGCAGTGCTGGCTTTTAGTATATACATCATTAGATTACTGGCGGCTATCGTTCGCCTGGCGCAATAAGGTGCGGCTCTCATTCTGGAAACGCTTCGCGTAATCACCGAACCAGTGTTCGACCTTACGGAAACTGTCGATAAAGGCCTGCTTATCGCCCTGTTCCAGTAACGCTATCGCCTCACCAAACCTCTGGTAGTAGCGTTTGATCAGCGCCAGATTATTCTCTGACGACATAATAATATCAGCATACAGCTGAGGATCCTGGGCAAACAGACGCCCGACCATTGCCAGCTCCAGACGGTAAATCGGAGAGGAAAGCGCCAGCAACTGCTCCAGTTGGACATTCTCTTCAGCCAGATGCAGACCGTAAGCGAATGTCGCAAAGTGGCGCAGCGCCTGAATAAACGCCATGTTTTGATCGTGCTCAACCGCGCTGATGCGGTGCAAACGTGCGCCCCACACCTGAATCTGTTCCAGGAACCACTGATAGGCTTCCGGCTGACGGCCATCGCAGTAAACGACAACTTGTTTCGCCAGGCTACCACTGTCCGGGCCAAACATCGGGTGTAAGCCCAGCACCGGTCCGTTATGCGCCGCGAGCATCGCCTGCAGCGGACCATTCTTCACGGACGCCAGATCCACCAGAATACAGTCTTCCGGCAGAGGCGGAAGTTTTCCGATAATGGCTTCGGTCACATGAATTGGCACGCTGACGATGACCATGCCCGCATCGGACATTAACTCTGGCGCTCGCGCCCAGTCTTCTTTTTCAAGAATGCGTACCTGATAGCCAGAAAGCGTCAGCATCTTCTCAAACAGACGCCCCATCTGACCGCCACCGCCGACGATCACCACCGGGCGCAACGACGGACAGAGGGTTTTGAAGCCCTTATCGTTTTCGCTGGAGTAGGATTCACGCATCACGCGGCGCAGGACATCTTCAATCAGATCGGGGGAAACCCCCATCGATTGCGCCTCATCACGACGAGAGGCCAGCATGGACGCCTCGCGCTCCGGGACGTAAATCGGCAAGCCGTATTTGCTTTTGACTTCGCCGACTTCCGCAACCAGTGACATACGGCGCGCCAGCAAATCCAGCAGCGCCTTATCCACTTCATCAATTTGATCGCGTAATGCGGTCAATTCTGCAACCATAACAAACCTCTTAAGCCAGACGCGTCGCCAACTGGCCGTTCAAATCTTTGTGGATCTCACGCAGCAGCGCGTCAGTCGCTTCCCAACTGATACACGCGTCCGTGACGGAGACACCGTGTTTCATTGCACTGCGCGGCTGTTCGGATGACTGATTACCCTCATGGATATTACTCTCAATCATCAGACCGATAATCGAACGGTTGCCGTCTTTGATTTGCGCGACAACGGATTCCGCTACCGCAGGCTGGCGACGGTAATCTTTATTGGAGTTACCATGGCTGCAATCTACCATCAGAGCCGGGCGCAGTCCCGCCTGTTCCATCTCTTTTTCACACTGCGCGACATCCGCCGGGCTGTAGTTTGGTGCTTTACCGCCGCGCAGGATCACGTGACCATCCGGGTTGCCCTGAGTTTGCAGAAGGCAAACCTGACCGGCCTGGTTGATCCCGACAAAGCGGTGCGGCATCGCCGCTGCACGCATGGCGTTAATCGCGGTGGCGAGACTGCCGTCAGTGCCGTTTTTAAAACCAACCGGCATCGACAGGCCAGACGCCATCTCGCGGTGAGTTTGTGATTCTGTGGTGCGCGCACCAATCGCGGACCAGCTAAACAGATCGCCCAGGTATTGCGGGCTGTTCGGGTCGAGCGCTTCTGTCGCCAGCGGCAGCCCCATATTCACCAGGTCTACCAGCAGACGACGCGCAATCTTCAGACCGGCTTCCACATCAAACGAGCCATCCATGTGCGGATCGTTAATCAATCCTTTCCAGCCCACGGTGGTACGAGGTTTTTCAAAATAGACGCGCATGACCAGGTAGAGGCTATCGCTGACCTCCTCTGCTAATGCTTTAAATCGACGAGCGTATTCAATCGCGGTTTCAGGATCGTGAATAGAGCAAGGCCCGCACACCACCAGCAGACGCGGATCGCGACCGGCAATGATGTTTGAAATGGTCTGGCGGGAGTGCTCGATCTGAGCCTCTTGTTCAGTGCTCAGCGGGAATTCCTGCTTTAACTGATCTGGCGTGATTAAAACCTGTTCGTCGGTAATATGTACGTTGTTCAGCGCGTCTTTTTGCATGATGGCGATCCTGTAATGCTCGTTTGCGATAGTGTTTTCCTCGATGAGGTGAACATACAATATCACACGAAGTAAAGATTTCAATCCAAAATACGTAAACATTACTTTACGACTGGCGATTTTTAGCAAAAAACATTCGATAAAACTGTAAACTTAAAATTACACATCGCTTTTTCTTAGCCAGGCTATGCTGAAGAAAAAGGAGAATGACAATGCGTCTAACTGTTTTCGTACTACTGTCTCTACTTTTGACAGGCTGTCAGATAAACCCCTACACCTTCCAGCCAACCTGGACCGGCACTAGCTGGTTCACTGCCGGTAAGGAAGATGCCATGAATGGCGCGTCGGTAAAAAGCAATGAAACACTCGCGGATAATTTTAACGATCCAGACGTAAACCGCAGTGAATACCTGCGTGGTTACGCAGACGGACAGAAAAAAATATGCACTGAGGATTTTGTCTACGCCTGGGGCGTGTCCGGGAAAGTATTTCCCGCCAGTTGCGATACCGCAGAAAATGCAGACCTGTTGCGCAAATCCTGGCAAAAAGGAATGGATGAAGGAATGCGGGGATCAAGACTTAATTAATTTAATAACATAACTATTTCATCCAGTTGCGATTTGGATTTAGCTTAAGTCACCATAAATTCCACATAATGACTGTTTAGGTAAACAATGGTATTCTGCCCGCAATATTTAAGGACATATATTTCCAGAGCGGTATGGCGGATTCTGGTGAGACATTTTTTTTCGATCCCTTTGTGCCATGTGTTGCTGGCGCTCATGCTGTTGATTGTCGGCGGGCAAACCCATGCAGAGACAGTGACGGAAACAGATAAGTCAGTACGTGCGATCGTCTCTGGCATTGTCAGTTATACCCGTTGGCCAGCGCTTTCTGGTCAGCCTAAGCTCTGTATTTTTTCATCATCCCGTTATGCTCAAGCGCTCAGTGAAAGCACTTCGGTCTCATTGCCGTACACGCCACAGATTGTTCATACTGAGTCAGAAGCATTAAATGCCACCTGTGATGCCGTTTATTTTGGAAATGAATCGCCTGCTAATCAACTTGAATTATTCAGGAATTATCAGGGCAGAGCGTTACTATTAATCGCCGAACAAAATGCTGAATGTGTTATTGGCAGTGCCTTTTGCCTGATTATTAATGAAGAAACAGTTAGATTTTCTGTCAATCTGGATGCACTGTCCCGCAGTGGCGTTAGAGTCAATCCGGATGTGTTAATGCTTGCCCGGAATAAGAAGCATGAATAAGGAATTTTCTTCAACGCCACGCCCAACGTTTAAAAGAACGCTGAGGCGCATCAGTATGATTAGCGTAGTTATTACCATGACGCTAATATGGTTATTATTGTGTATTGCGTCGGTAGTGACGTTAAAACAATACGCACAAAAAAATCTCGAATTAACCACTGCCACCATGAGTCGTAGTCTCGAAGCCTCTCTGGTTTTTAATGATGCGACAGCGGCCGGAGAAATCCTTGCCACACTTGGCAAACAGGGTCAGTTCGCCGTTGCAGAAGTGCTCGACGTCCATCATAAGCGTTTTGCGTCTTGGTCATGGAACCCTGATGATAATCCCGACACCCTGGGAACGTTGGTGAGCCGTCTGCTCTTTCCCGTCCCGGCCGTGCAGCCGGTGATGCATAACGGCAACGTTATTGGCGAAGTCCGTATCACCGCACGCGACAGCCTGATTAGCCATTTTATCTGGACATCTTTCGCCGTATTAACGGGTTGTATTTTCCTCGCCGCTTTTGTGGCACTGGCCATCACCCGATCGTTACATCATGGTATCGTCACGGCGCTGCAAAACATCACCGAGGTGGTACATGACGTCAAAACGAATCGTAATTTTTCGCGTCGGGTAGACGAAGAGCGCATCGAAGAATTTCACCGTTTCGGCCAGGATTTCAATAGCCTGCTCGACGAAATGGAAGAGTGGCAGCTTAAATTACAGGCCAGAAATGCGCAGTTGATGCGTACCGCTATGCACGATCCACTGACAGGGCTTGCCAACCGCGCCGCTTTTCGCAACAGCATTGCTGCGCTAATGAACGATTCCTCAGCACAGTTCAACTCGGCTCTGCTGTTTCTGGACGGTGATGACTTCAAACAGATTAATGATACCTGGGGACATGCGGCGGGCGATTGCGTGCTGATTGACGTCGCCAGCAGAATGGTCGAGTTTGGCGGCCAGCGCCATCAGTCCTACCGTCTCGGCGGCGACGAATTTGCCATGATTCTTTATGGCGTTCACTCGACGACCGACGTACAGCAGATCTGTAATGCGCTATCACAGCAGTTTCTGCTGCCGTACGATCTGCACAACGGACACACCGCAACAATGTCTCTCAGTATTGGTTTTGCTCTGACGTGGGAAAATACCTCGGTTGAGGCATTGCTGGAGCAAGCCGATCGCAATATGTACCAGGCGAAAAAGCAGCGCTCAAAAATAATATCGTAAAAAAGGAACACATTATGTTAAAGCGATACCTCGCTCCAGTCTTTCTGGCATCAATGATTCTGGCAGGCTGCCAGGCACCGCCCCAGGGAAAATTCACCGCAGAACAGATCGCGGCGATGAAATCCTATGGCTTTAACGAAATGAATGGCGACTGGTCACTCGGCCTGTCGGCCAAAATTTTGTTTGGTAAAAACGAATATCAGCTGCGACCGGAAAGCGAACAACAGATCCAGACGATGGCGACAAAACTGGCCGCAACAGGTCTGGTCCACGCGCGCATGGACGGACACACGGATAACTACGGCGAAGAGAGTTACAACGAAGCGCTGTCCTTAAAACGCGCTAACGTCGTGGCAGATGCCTGGGCGAAAGGGGCCAATATCCCGCGCAGCAACCTCACCACGCAGGGATTAGGCAAAAAATACCCGGTTGCGAGTAATGCGACATCACAAGGGCGTGCTGAAAACCGCCGCGTGGCAGTGGTTATCAGCACGCCTTAACCATTATTTGGTGGATTCAGACAGCGACAGCAACGACTGCGCGCGCCAGCTCAACCAGTCAATCAGCACGAAAAAGGCCAGGCTGAACCCCATCACCGGCATCATCATCCCGAGCATGACGCTGATAAATAGCGTCACTCCTCGCCCACTCGCGGGGAGTGACAGCCAACACTGACATAGCGTCAACACCGGATTCCTGGAGGCCAGAGCAGGACGACGCATCCACCACATCCGATATCCCCATGCGATCAATACGCACAGCGACACGCCGAAGACGATCAGTATTAGTTGATTCACCAGACCAAACAGAATACCCATATGAAAATCAACGCCCCAGCGAGTCAACTTCGCCATCAACGGGAAATCGGCGAAACGGGTTTGGTCCAGGATCTGCATGGAATGCGGGTCAATAGCCACGGCGTCCACCTGCGTTGGCCAACCGCGATCAATCTCAGTGACTGTCCAGGCTTGTTCAGCCATTTTAGCAGGCCTGATTTCCAGCTTATTCGCATCGATACCCGCCTCTCTTGCCACGTGCAGGACGTTATCAAACAGCGTCAGATCCATCGCCATCTCAGGCATCATCATCGCATCGTGATGCCCGCGATGCTCAGCATGAGAGTCGACCTCAGCCGCTGGCCCGCGCAGCTGAATGTTCACCTGCGGTGTGAGCCAGTTCATTTGCGTACGCAGTTTGTCGACGTTCCCACCCGCCCACTGCGACCAGGTAAGCCCGGTGGCAGAAAACAACAGCATCCCACCCAACAACGTCCAGCCGAGCGCTACATGCACACGACGGCGACTCTGAAAGGCGTTATTGATTCGCCGTTTAGGGCGTGTGTAAAACCACAGTGCAATCCCACCCAGAGCTGCTATCCACATCCAGGAGGCGGCCAGCTCGCTATACAAACGTCCAAAATCCCCCAACATCAATGAACTGTGCAGATAATCAATTTTCTGACGTAGAGGCAAAATGCCGCTGGTGCCGTAAACCGTCATATCCCCGCGAACCTCAAGACTCACCGGATCGACAAAAATAGCCCGGTTTTCCGATGGTCCAAGCGTCGGGTCAGCAAACATCACGCGCGTCGTTTCCCCGCCAATCAGGCCCGGACGCACGGCTTGCAGGCGTAATTGATCTCCAATAGCTTTCTCCGCTACGGCGATTTGCTCAGCCAGAGGTTGAGCTTCACCGGTGGTGTCGCTATACAGCGCGTGCTTATACAGCATGCTTTCGAGCTGTGGTGTCGCCACATAGAGCGTTCCCGTTAATGCTGCGAAAAAAATGAACGGGCCGACAAACAACCCAATATAAAAATGGAGGCGTCGCAGCAGGTTTCCCCAGGCTGCGCGCGGCGTGCTAGCAGTCATACTTTTCCTTTGTGCAGGCAAAAAGTTATCGATGCGCAAACGCGCATATCTTTATTGTTTAGAGGGAATAAGCAGACAATTGCGGCGGAGCGCGGGTATCGGGAAACAGCCAGGGGAAAAAGTGCCAGTGGTTTACCGCCTGTCGCGTTGGTTTGATACGTTGACGCAGCAACACGGCGCACAGCAGCACAATCAGCGCCAACATCATGCCCGGCACATGCGCCAGTAATACGCAGTATCCGCAGGCCTCAGCATGATCAAGCGGCATCGGCTGTGGCGTATCAGCATGATGTCCCGCCATCGACATCTGGCTCATATCATGGTGCATACCTGGCATCGCACTCATGGGATCTTTTTGCAGCGAGACGGAAATCAGTGGTGCAACCACGATCAGCAGGATCGCAAACAGCGCGGTCCAGGCCGCTTTGCGATTCAAGGCTGACAGATGCGGTGCGTTATTCACTGACCCTCCACTAGAGAGCCGGTATTGTAAATGATTTATGACGGAAGAGTTAACAGGCGGAGTGAATTGGCATAAAAAAGGGCCGGCCTTGCGGCCAGCCCTTTTAACAGGATGTTGCTTAAGCGAGTCTTAGTTCAGACGCTCTTTGATACGAGCAGACTTACCAGTACGCTCACGCAGGTAGTACAGTTTAGCTTTACGTACAGCACCACGACGTTTGACAGTAATGCTGTCAACTACTGGAGAGTGAGTCTGGAAGACACGCTCAACACCTTCGCCGTTGGAAATTTTACGAACAGTGAATGCAGAGTGCAGACCGCGGTTACGAATAGCGATAACCACGCCCTCGAATGCCTGCAGACGTTTTTTGGAACCTTCAACAACCCATACTTTCACTTCCACGGAATCACCCGGACGGAATGAAGGTACGTCCTGCTTCATCTGCTCTTGTTCAATTTGCTTAATAATGTTGCTCATAATTTAATCTCTTATCCTGGGTAAACTGATATATCGGGAGCGTATTACGCTTGCCCATCATGTTTATGTTGCTGTTGTGCGTGCTCTTTTTTGAACTCCGCCAGCAACCTTACTTGCTCTTCAGTCAGAGCCAGGTTTTCCAGAAGTTCAGGTCTTCTAAGCCAGGTTCGGCCCAGCGACTGCTTCAAACGCCAGCGACGTATCTCGGCATGGTTTCCCGACAGCAATACCGCCGGTACTTCCATCCCTTCTAACACTTCAGGGCGGGTATAGTGTGGACAGTCCAGCAATCCATCAGCAAAAGAATCTTCTGTTGCTGAAGCTTCATGGCCCAGTACACCCGGAATAAACCGGGCTACGGAGTCAATCAGCGTCATTGCCGGTAGCTCACCACCGCTGAGAACGTAATCGCCGATTGACCATTCTTCATCAATTTCGGTCTGAATTACGCGCTCATCTATCCCTTCATAGCGACCACATACCAGAATCAGTTTCTGATTCGTGGCCAGTTCGCTTACGCCTGCTTGATCAAGCTTGCGTCCCTGAGGTGACAGATAAATCACCTTTGCGCCTTCACCTGCCGCGGCTTTTGCTGCATGGATGGCTTCCCGTAAGGGTTGAACCATCATTAACATCCCCGGTCCGCCGCCGTAAGGACGTTCGTCCACGGTACGGTGCCGGTCATGCGTGAAGTCACGAGGACTCCAGCTTTCGATGTTCAGCAGGCCTTTTTTTACTGCCCGGCCAGTTACCCCGTAATCAGTAATCGCGCGGAACATTTCAGGAAACAGGCTAATAATGCCAATCCACATAGCGCCGTCTTTTACCGTTTATCCGGAGAATTTAAAAACCAGGATCCCAATCTACTTCGATTGTTCGAGTAGTGAGATCGACTTTCTTGATAACCTGCCCATCGAGGAACGGAACCAGCCGCTCCTTGATGCCAAACGCATCTTTCAGGTTTGCCTTAATGACGAGAACGTCATTTGACCCGGTTTCCATCATGTCGATGACTTTGCCCAGGGCATAGCCTTCAGTAGTGACCACCTGGCAACCCATAAGATCTTTCCAGTAATAATCACCCTCTTCCAGCGAAGGCAGTTGCGATGAATCGACGACAATTTCGCAATTGGTCAGCAGATTCGCCGCATCGCGATCGTCAACGCCTTTCAGCTTGATCACGATATCCTGATTGTGGTGACGCCAGCTTTCCAGCTCGACCGTTTCCCACTTACCGGCTTTCTGGATCATCCAGGGCTGGTAATTAAAAATGCTTTCAGCGTCTTCAGTGGAGGAAAACACTCTGAGCCAACCACGAATACCGTAGCAAGAACCCATTTTTCCCAATACGATCGGTTCAACAGGTGCTTTATTGCTCATCATGACCACCGTGACAGATTAAGCTGCTTTGTTTGCTGCTTTGATAAGCGTAGCAACGCGATCGGAAACAGTAGCGCCCAGGCCAACCCAGTGAGCGATACGATCCAGATCCAGACGAGTTTCTTCTTCAGAACCGCTAGCGATCGGGTTGAAGAAACCAACGCGCTCAATGAAGCGACCGTTGCGTGCATTACGGCTGTCAGTAACAACAACCTGGTAGAACGGACGCTTTTTTGCGCCGTGACGTGCTAAACGAATAGTTACCATAACATCCTCTTGTGTGAATAAAACACAGGGCCCCATCGAGGAACGGAGCCCAGTGTCATATTAAAAGCCCGAAAATTTTACTGATTTCTGGGGAAAATGCAATCAACAGTTACTCAGACTGCTGTAAATGGCAGGCAAGCCAGGCCAATCAGCGGCCCGGGAAGCCTGGGGGCATCATCCCTTTCATGCCTCGCATCATTTTCGCCATTCCGCCCTTCTTCATTTTCTTCATCATGCGCTGCATGTCGTCGAACTGTTTCAGAAGGCGGTTTACATCCTGTACCTGCATCCCGCAACCGGCGGCGATGCGGCGTTTGCGCGAACCTTTGATGATTTCTGGCTTGGCGCGCTCTTTCAGCGTCATCGAGTTGATGATCGCTTCCATACGCACCAGCACTTTGTCATCCATTTGCGCTTTGACGTTATCTGGGATCTGACCCATGCCCGGCAGTTTGCCCATCAGGCTGGCCATGCCACCCATGTTTTTCATCTGGCGAAGCTGTTCGAGGAAGTCGGTCAGGTCGAAACCGTCACCTTTCTTCAGCTTGCTTGCCAGCTTCTCAGCCTGCGCGCGGTCAACCTTGCTCTCGATATCTTCGATCAGCGACAGCACGTCGCCCATACCAAGAATTCGGGAAGCAATACGATCTGGATGGAACGGCTCCAGCGCTTCGGTCTTCTCACCGACGCCGAGGAATTTGATCGGCTTACCGGTGATGTGACGGATAGAGAGCGCCGCACCACCGCGAGCATCACCGTCCACTTTCGTTAATACAACGCCGGTCAACGGCAGCGCTTCATTAAACGCTTTTGCGGTATTTGCCGCATCCTGACCGGTCATCGCATCGACAACGAACAGGGTCTCAACCGGATTAATCGCGGCGTGAACCTGTTTGATTTCGTCCATCATCGCTTCGTCAACGTGCAGACGACCGGCGGTATCCACCAGCAGCACGTCGTAGAATTTCAGCTTCGCTTCTTTCAGTGCCGCATTAACGATGTCCACTGGCTTTTGCGCAACGTCAGACGGGAAGAAATCTACGCTAACCTGCTCAGCCAGAGTTTCAAGCTGTCGGATTGCCGCCGGACGATAAACGTCGGCAGACACAACCAGGACTTTTTTCTTATGCTTTTCGCGCAGGAATTTACCCAGTTTAGCGACGCTGGTGGTTTTACCCGCACCCTGCAGGCCCGCCATCAGCACCACCGCAGGTGGCTGCGCGGCCAGGTTCAGAACCTGGTTTTCTTCGCCCATTGCCGCAACCAGCTCGCTGCGCACAATTTTGACGAACTCCTGACCTGGGGTCAGGCTTTTGTTCACTTCATGACCAACCGCTTTCTCTTTTACACGGCTGATAAACTCGCGCACAACGGGCAGTGCCACATCGGCTTCGAGCAACGCCATGCGGACTTCGCGCAGCGTTTCTTTCACATTGTCTTCGGTAAGGCGCCCACGGCCGCTGATGTTGCGCAGCGAGCGCGACAAACGATCGGTTAAATTATCAAACATTGTCTCTCGCCTGAGGGTGAAACGTTAGGTCGCGTCAGCGACACATACACAGAATTTTGCCGCAGTATAACATGAAGGCGTCTTTGTTGTTATGCAACGGTTGGAGCGCGCGTCACGTAACGTTATACTGCTTCTCTTTCTTATTAAGACAACTGTCGACGCCTATATGCCTGTTTTCGCACTGATCGCCCTTGTTGCCTACTCTTGCAGCCTTGCGCTGATTATCCCTGGCCTGTTACAAAAAAACAGCGGCTGGCGGCGTATGGCTATTTTGTCGGCAGTGATCGCGCTGGTAAGCCATGCGTTTGCGCTGGAATCGCGCATTATTCCGGGCGACGGCAGCGTACAAAATCTGAGTGTCCTGAACGTCGGCTCACTGGTCAGCCTGATGATCTGTACGGTGATGACCATTGTCGCTTCCAAAAATCGCGGCTGGTTGTTACTGCCGATTGTCTACGCTTTTGCGCTGATTAACCTGGCGTTTGCCACCTTCGTTCCCAACGAATTCATCACCCATCTTGAAACCACACCGGGCATGATGGTGCATATCGGCCTGTCGCTGTTCTCTTACGCTACGCTGATCATTGCGGCGCTGTACGCCATGCAACTGGCGTGGATTGACTACCAGCTGAAAAACAAAAAACTGGTTTTCAACCAGGAAATGCCACCGCTGATGGTCATTGAGCGTAAGATGTTTCACATCACTCAAATAGGCGTCGTTTTGCTGACGCTAACGCTGTGTACGGGTTTGTTTTACATGCATAACCTGTTCAGCGTTGAGAATATCGATAAAGCGGTTCTCTCTATCATTGCGTGGTTTGTCTATATTGTCCTGTTATGGGGCCATTATCATCAGGGCTGGCGCGGTCGTCGCGTCGTCTGGTTTAACGTAGCGGGCGCTGGCATCCTGACCCTGGCCTATTTTGGCAGCCGCGTCATACAGCAGTTCGTCGGCTAAGCAACAAAGGAGTTCCCCCTGGAACACATCTCCACCACCACGTTGATCGTCACGCTGATCGTCATGGTGGTTATCTCCGCCTACTTCTCAGGATCGGAAACCGGCATGATGACCCTCAACCGCTACCGGTTACGTCATCGTGCTAAACAGGGTAACCGCGCAGCCCGACGCGTCGAAAAGCTGCTGCGTAAACCCGATCGCTTGATTAGCCTGGTGCTCATCGGCAACAACCTCGTCAATATTCTCGCCTCCGCGCTGGGTACCATCGTCGGGATGCGTCTCTATGGCAACGCGGGTGTCGCCATTGCGACCGGCGTTCTGACATTCGTGGTGCTGGTATTTGCTGAAGTCCTGCCTAAAACCATCGCCGCACTGTACCCAGAGAAAGTTGCCTATCCGAGCAGCTTCCTGCTGGGGCCGCTGCTGATCCTGATGATGCCGCTGGTCTGGCTGCTGAATATGGTCACCCGTTTGTTGATGCGCATGGTCGGGATTAAAGCCGACGTGGTCATCAGCAGTGCCCTGAGCAAGGACGAACTGCGCACCATCGTGCATGAATCTCGCTCGCAGATTTCTCGTCGTAATCAGGACATGCTGCTGTCGGTGCTGGATCTCGAAAAGGTCAGCGTCGATGACATTATGGTGCCGCGCAATGAAATCGTCGGGATCGACATCAACGATGACTGGAAAGCCATCGTCCGCCAGCTAACGCACTCCCCGCATGGCCGTATCGTGCTTTATCGTGATTCACTGGACGACGCCATTAGCATGCTGCGCGTACGCGAAGCTTATCGCCTGATGACGGAGAAAAAAGAGTTCACCAAAGAGGTGCTGCTACGCGCCGCCGATGAACTTTACATCATTCCTGAAGGTACGCCGCTCAGCACGCAGCTGGTAAAATTCCAGCGCAATAAAAAGAAAGTCGGCCTGGTAGTCAACGAATACGGGGATATTCAGGGGCTGGTGACAGTCGAAGATATTCTGGAGGAGATTGTTGGCGACTTTACGACGTCAATGTCGCCATCGCTTGCCGAAGAGGTCACGCCGCAAAACGACGGCTCGGTATTAATCGACGGCAGCGCCAACGTGCGCGAGCTCAACAAAGCCTTCAACTGGCAGCTGCCTGAAGACGACGCTCGCACCATTAACGGAATGATTCTGGAAGCGCTGGAAGAGATCCCGGCCTCTGGCACCCGTGTGCGCATCAGCCAGTATGATATTGATATCCTGGACGTGCAGGACAATATGATCAAACAGGTGAAAGTCATCCCGATAAAACCGCTGCGGGATAGCGTGGCCGAACGGTAATGTGTAGGCCGGGTAAGGCAAAGCCATCACCCGGCACTACTCAAGCTAAAGCAAATTACGCCTTCGCTTTTGCAACAGTCACCATCGCAGCACGAATCGTACGACCGTTCAGCGTGTAACCTTTCTGCATCACGGCCAGCACGTTGCCTGCGGTGACATCTTCAGATTCAACCATTGCAATCGCCTGGTGAACGTTCGGGTCCAGAGCGACGTTGGTATCAGCCACCACTTCTACGCCGAACTTACGCACTACATCCAGCATGGATTTCAGCGTCAGCTCCAGGCCTTCGACCATCGCAGCCATGTCTGGGTTGGCTTTATCAGCCACTTCCAGCGCACGATCCAGGCTATCAATCACCGGCAGCAGTTCGTTGACGAATTTCTCCAGCGCGAACTTATGCGCCTTCTCCACGTCCAGCTCGGTACGACGACGCAGGTTTTCCATTTCCGCTTTGATACGCAGCACGCTTTCGCGCTCGCGATTCTGGGCTTCAGTTAACTGAGTTTCCAGATTCGCAATTTTCTCATCGCGCGGATCCACCTGCTCAGCAGAAGCATCCGGCTCAACAGCCTCAACTTCTTCATGCTGTTCCATGATAATTTCTTCCGGGGCTTGCCCCTCAGGCGTTTTCTGTTCTTTACTACTCATGAATTTCTCCGCGTTTTTCTGCATTCATCTCGCTAACTTCGCTTATTATGGGGATCAGTTTCCGGGATTCAAGGGAACAAAGCATATTGTCACCATCATTCGGCACAAGGACCTCCAGAAAATGAATAATCATTTCAAGTGTATTGGGATTGTCGGACATCCACGTCACCCTACCGCGCTGACGACACATGAAATGTTGTATCGCTGGCTGTGCGCGAAAGGTTACGAAGTGATGGTTGAACAGCAAATTGCGCAGGAATTGCAGCTCAAAAATGTGAAGACCGGCACACTGGCTGAGATCGGCCAACAGGCTGATCTCGCGGTCGTGGTCGGCGGCGACGGCAACATGCTCGGCGCGGCCCGTACTCTGGCGCGTTACGACATTAAGGTCATCGGTATCAACCGTGGCAATCTCGGCTTCCTGACCGACCTCGACCCTGATAACGCTCATCAGCAGCTGGCGGATGTCCTGGATGGGCATTACATCAGTGAAAAACGCTTTCTGCTCGAAGCGCAGGTCTGCCAGCAGGATTGTCAAAAACGGATTAGTACGGCCATCAATGAAGTGGTCCTGCATCCTGGCAAAGTCGCGCATATGATTGAGTTCGAAGTCTATATCGACGAAGTCTTTGCCTTCTCGCAACGTTCTGACGGGCTTATCATTTCCACACCGACCGGTTCTACCGCCTATTCCCTTTCCGCTGGCGGACCGATCCTGACGCCCTCTCTGGATGCCATTACGCTGGTGCCAATGTTCCCGCACACCCTCTCGGCCCGCCCTTTGGTTATCAATAGTAGCAGCACCATCCGTCTGCGCTTCTCGCACCGCCGCAACGATCTTGAAATCAGCTGCGACAGCCAAATTGCACTGCCAATTCAGGAAGGTGAAGATGTCCTTATCCGCCGCTGCGACTACCATCTGAATTTGATCCACCCGAAGGACTACAGCTATTTCAACACCCTAAGCTCAAAACTCGGCTGGTCAAAAAAATTGTTCTAAAGTCGCACTCAGCACTTTACTGTATAAAAAACCAGTTTATACTGTATGAAAATACAGTTATGGTTTTTCATACAGGAAAACAATTATGCTGGCACAACTGACCATCAGCAACTTTGCCATTGTTCGTGAGCTTGAGATCGACTTCCAGAGTGGAATGACGGCTATAACCGGTGAAACCGGAGCCGGTAAATCTATTGCCATTGATGCGCTCGGATTGTGTCTCGGCGGTCGTGCAGAAGGCGACATTGTGCGCACCGGCGCCAGTCGAGCCGACCTCTGTGCACGCTTCTCTTTGAAAGATACCCCTGCCGCTCTGCGCTGGCTTGAAGTCAATCAGCTCGAAGATGGACGTGAGTGTTTACTTCGCCGCGTCATCAGCAGCGACGGGCGCTCCCGTGGTTTCATTAATGGCACTGCGGTTCCTCTTTCGCAGCTTCGTGAGCTGGGCCAGTTACTGATTCAAATTCATGGTCAGCACGCGCATCAACAGCTCATCAAACCTGAACAACAAAAGGCACTGCTTGATGGCTACGCGGGTGAGCACGCGCTCACTCAGCTGATGGCAGAACATTATCGCCTTTGGCATCAAAGCTGCCGTGAACTGGCGCAGCATCAGCAGCAGAGTCAGGAGCGCGCCGCACGTGCTGAACTGTTGAACTATCAGCTTAAAGAACTGAATGAATTTAACCCGCAGCCGGGCGAGTTTGAGCAGATCGACGAAGAGTACAAACGGCTGGCTAACAGCGGGCATCTGATTTCAACCAGCCAACAAGCACTCAATCTGCTGGCGGATGGCGAAGACATCAACCTGCAAAGCCAGCTCTATTCCGTGCGCCAGCAAGTCACTGAACTGGTCAGTCTCGACAGCAAACTGTCAGGCGTGCTCGAGATGCTGGAAGAAGCTGCCATTCAGATTTCCGAGGCAGGTGAAGAACTGCGCCATTATTGCGAGCGCCTGGATCTCGATCCCAATCGTCTGTTTGAGCTTGAGCAGAGAATTTCCCGCCAGATTTCACTGGCACGTAAGCACTACGTCACGCCGGAAGAACTGCCGAATTTTCACCAGTCGCTGTTAGATGAACAACAGCAGCTCGAAGATCAGGCCGACTCGCATGAAACCCTGTCGCTGGCAGTGAATGTTCATCATCAGCAGGCGCTGGCCACGGCGAAGCAGCTTCACGCGGTCCGCCAGCATTATGCTCAGGAACTGGGTCAGCACATAACAGACAGCATGCATGCGCTATCGATGCCACACGGCATCTTTACCATCGACGTCAAATTTGAAGTTAATCATTTAACGGCAGAAGGCGCAGACCGCATCGAGTTTCGTGTGACGACTAACCCAGGCCAGCCTTTACAGGCGATTTCTAAAGTGGCCTCCGGGGGCGAACTCTCGCGTATCGCTCTGGCGATTCAGGTGATCACCGCACGTAAAATGGAAACCCCGGCGCTGATTTTCGATGAAGTGGACGTGGGGATCAGCGGACCGACCGCTGCCGTTGTCGGCAAACTGCTCCGTCAGTTGGGCGAATCCACCCAGGTAATGTGTGTGACCCACCTTCCGCAGGTGGCTGGCTGTGGGCATCACCATCTCTTTGTCAGCAAAGAAACAGACGGTGAAATGACTGAAACGCACATGCAGCCATTGGATAAAAAAGCTCGGTTACAAGAACTGGCTCGGTTACTTGGCGGCAGTGAAGTAACTCGTAATACGCTGGCCAACGCGAAAGAACTGTTGGCTGCATAAACTTTTTCGGGTTCTCAGGGTCATACTGAACAACAAAAACGCCGTCAGACCGGTTTCAAAGTGGGGCAAGGTCTATTATCATCGGCATATAACATATGAGCCGCGTATTGCTCGGGCCCGAAAAGGAATCAAATCACTATGCGCTGTAAAACGCTGACCGCTGTCGCAGCGGTTCTTCTGATGTTGACCGCAGGTTGTTCCACTCTGGAGCGAGTGGTTTACCGTCCTGACATCAACCAGGGGAACTACCTCACACCTAACGATGTGTCTAAAATTCGTGTCGGCATGACGCAACAGCAGGTCGCTTATGCACTGGGAACCCCGATGATGTCCGATCCGTTCGGCACTAACACCTGGTTCTATGTTTTCCGCCAGCAGCCGGGCCATGAAGGTGTGACTCAGCAGACGCTGACCCTGACCTTTAACAGCAGCGGTGTGTTAACCAACATTGACAACAAACCGGCGCTCACTAAAGAGTAAGGTTTCAGAAATGCAAAAAGGTGCTCACTGAGCACCTTTTTTGTGTCTTAACGATGTTTAGTTCTACTTCCCAGCTTTCTCCGCACGCTGACGGCGCAGCTCTTTAGGGTCGGCAATCAGCGGACGATAAATCTCAACGCGATCGCCGTCATTCACAACGTCACTCAGCTTAACCGGACGGCTGTAAATACCCACTTTGTTTTGAGCCAGATCGATATCACTGCGCAGCTCAAGCAGACCAGAGGCGCGAATTGCTTCTTCAACGGTGGCCCCCTCTTCGAGTTTCACGCGTTGCAGATATTGCTTTTCAGGCATCGCGTAAGCCACTTCCACCGCGATTTTAGGCGACACTGTAAACCTCTTTAGCACGCACGGTGAATGCCTGAACCATATTGGAGGCCAGTTCTTTAAAGATGCGGCCAAACGCCAGTTCGATCAGCTTATTGGTGAACTCGAAATCCAGATGGAACTCGATGCGGCAGGCATCAGCGCTCAGCGGCGTAAACTTCCAGCCTCCCATCAAGGTTTTGAACGGCCCGTCGACCAGATGCATCAGAATACTTTGATTATCGGTCAGCGTATTTCGAGTAGTGAATGTCTTACTGATCCCTGCTTTGGACACATCCACCGCCGCCGTCATCTGCGTCGGGCCAGCATCCAGCACCCGGCTACCGGTACACCCCGGGATAAACTGCGGATAGGACTGAACGTCATTCACTAACTGGTACATTTGTTCCACACTGTAGGGGACAAGCGCAGTACGGCTAATCTGAGGCATAGCATTTTCCATGGTCACACAACGGACAAATAATAACATTTATCCCCTGTTAAAAAAACGCTAAGGCGTATCTCGTGCTAAGATAGCGCGTTGGACCTCACAGGATGCAATCGCAATGAGGTTACTTTTTGAACTCAGATTACCTATGGCTTCACGACACTTATGACGAAGAAAAAAGCACATAAACCTGGCTCGGCAACCATTGCGCTGAACAAGCGTGCCCGCCATGAGTATTTCATTGAAGAAGAATTCGAAGCTGGTCTTGCGTTGCAGGGCTGGGAAGTCAAATCCCTGCGTGCAGGGAAAGCAAACATCAGCGACAGCTATGTGATCCTTATTGATGGCGAAGCCTTCCTGTTTGGTGCGAACTTTACGCCGCTGGCCGTCGCCTCTTCGCACTACGTTTGCGACCCGACGCGCACGCGCAAACTGCTGCTGAACCAGCGCGAACTGGCTTCACTCTTTGGCCGCATCAACCGCGAAGGTTACACCGTCGTCGCCCTGTCTCTGTACTGGAAAAATGCCTGGTGTAAAGTGAAAATCGGCGTGGCTAAGGGTAAGAAACAGCACGACAAACGTGACGACGTAAAAGACCGTGAATGGCAGGTCGACAAAGCGCGTATCATGAAGCATGCAGGTCGTTAATTTCTGCCTGAATTTTGTACTTTTCAAAGTGATTTAAGAACTTATCGTTCCACGCTGGCATCACCAATGCCAGTTCTGGTATACTGAGTTCAACACATTGGGGCTGATTCTGGATTCGACGGGATTTGCGAAACCCAAGGTGCATGCCGAGGGGCGGTTTGCCTCGTAAAAAGCCGCAAAAAAATAGTCGCAAACGACGAAAACTACGCTTTAGCAGCTTAATAACCTGCTAAGAGCCCTCTCTCCCTAGCTTCCGCTCTTAAGACGGGGATCAAAGAGAGGTCAAACCCAAAAGAGATCGCATGGATGTCCTGCCTGGGGCTGAAGTGTTAAAACTAATCAGGCTAGTCTGGTAGTGGCGTGTCTGTCCGCAGGTGCCAGGCGAATGTAAAGACTGACTAAGCATGTAGTACCGAGGATGTAGGAATTTCGGACGGGGGTTCAAATCCCCCCAGCTCCACCAAAATTCTTTGTAGATGGTCACCAGAGCCTGATACGAAGTCCTGAAAGCCCGCTCGGCGCAAGCCCTGCGGGCTTTTTTGTGGCTGCTATTCCACTCGCTTGTATGCTGGAACGCGTCGAGTCGTCCCCGTCAGCGTGTCGCTAGCCTCTACTTCCGTGGTGGAAATTCGCATACCGGATTTTCTCAGCGTCGAGACGTCGGCGGCAATACGCTGCATCCCGAACCAGAATAGACCATCAAGCGCCGTGACTTGCAAACCGGCTTCCAGCGCGAGTTTCAGACGTTGGCGCGGGGCTTTGACCTGTTTCGCGATCTGCTGGAACGGCCCTGTTGTGAGCCCTTCTGACGCGATTCGGCGTATACGATTTGAAAATTGATAGCGGAACGCATCCGGTATGCTGCTGAGGTCGGATTTCAGGGTATAAACACAGCCATAACGATTATCACTGATTGTGACTGGTTTACGATTGAGCGTAAGTTCGCTGCGCAAAAGATCGATGATCTGCGGAGCGCGGATCAGCTGAAGGCGGAAGGGAAGCTCAAAGCTCGTCACATAGTCCACATGTTGCAAAGCAAGGTACAATCGAGCCTCACTTCCCGCTTTTGCCTGCCGACACTGTTCAAGCACTTCCGCCCACTGACGGGAGAGGTGATCAGGTTCATTGACTTCGATAAATTGGTATTTTTCTATCTGATAATCGATGCTCGCTGCCATAAATGTTTCTTACCCACGCTTACCCTCAACTTTTCTCACTTTAGCGCATAACGACTACCCCAACGTAGCCAATATCACTGATGTCGTGACGGACGTCTGTAATTGTGAAACTCCGGTCTTGCAGAAGGTATTCACACGATGGATAGAAATCGACCATTGATCTAATACAGTTTTTTCCTAGAGCCATGCCGCTTCGCTCGTGCCATGCTGAATCACGCTCATAACATGAATAACGTTAATTGAGGATATTATGAAAAAGACAATCATCGCATTATCTGCACTTCTGCTGGCTTCTCCTGTTTTTGCCGCAACCACACACGCAACCGACGATACTGTTGCCGCCGCGAAAGCGAATGCCAACGACGCGAAACAAAAGCTGCATCAGGAGCAGAATAAAGGCGAAGAGCTGAAACTGAAATCCAAACACGCCGCTGAAGGCAAAAGCGACAGTGTAGGCAGCAAAGTGAGTGAAGACTCGCAGAAGGCCTGGCATAAAACCAAAGAAGGTACCGAGAAAGGTTGGGATGCCACCAAAGAAGGGACGGAGAAAGGCTGGAACAAGACCAAAGAAGGCGCAGCGTCGCTGGAAAAGAAAGTCACTGAGTAAGTTATCTCCCCCCGAAAAGGCCGCCATCGCGGCCTTTTTTATTTGTAGGCCGCTGCGGCCTGAATTGCCCGGTGGCGCTGCGCTTACCGGGCCTACAACGACAACGACTCGAACCGTAGGCCGGATAAGGCGCAGCCGCCATCCGGCGGAAAACGGCTGTGCAGCCTGACTACACCGGCTGATCATTTCCCCCTTCCTCCCGAATAAATCTCCCTCCCCGCGCGTTTACCCCTTGCCCGCATACTGGAGATCTGCCCGATGATTCGTCCTTTGATATTTGCGCTCGCCCTGCTCTCCCCTGCCCTTTACGCGCAGCCGGTGAGTTACGCCATCAATACCGATAGAACTCCGATTACCCTTTCATGGCATGCGTTCGGCGGCATTCTGTCCTGGGCGAACCTCGATGGTGTCACGGGGGATGTGACCTTAGATCCAGAGAATGAATTTAGCGATCGTATCAACGTCACCATCCCTGTCTCTACGCTGGTCGCATCCAACAGCTTGCTCACCTGGCAGCTGAAGAGCGACATGTTTTTCGATGCCAGCCGCTATCCCAATATTCAGTTGAGCAGCACCCGCGTGGTGGCGCTGAGTGGCGGGCGCTTTCGGGTATTCGGCACACTGAAAGTCAAAGATATCCAGCGCCCGGTGATTCTGGAAGCGACGCTGGAAGAACACAAAATGGATGAATCCATATCGCTTCACGCCACCACAGCCATCTCACGATCCGCGTATCATATGGACAAATTCGCCCTGGTGGTGGATGACCGTATCGCCATTAAAATTGAGATCCAGGCCATTGCCCGCTCCGCGTCATGACAACACAGACTGCAATTGACGCGCACTGGCTTCCAGCTGCGCCGTCGGATTGCGGCCAATCAGCACATACTGATAGCTCCGACTTTTCCACCAGGCAATATTCATACTGTGCCGTTGCTCATTCTGAATCTCTGCATCATTGCTCTGCTCAAGCGGCGAAATACACAGCGCCATCGGCCCAAAATCCGCGTGCATCCAGACAATCTGGGCGATAGAGGTGCTGTCATAGCGCAGCATTCGGATCATCTTCAGCTCGGCATTGTGCAGCATCAGCTGCTGCTCACTCACTTTCAGACCGATATCCTCGGCGGTACGCGCGATCCCTCGGGCAATGACGGGCTGAGAACTGTCGACATCCAGCAAGGTTTCAGCGCTGTAGAGCGACATATACTGGGCCTCAAGATCGCGGATATGCGCGTTTTCATCGCGTGCTTCGCCCGATGGCCTCACCAGATAGCCCAGACCCGAGCCGATAACCAGAAAACTCACTGAGGCAGCGATAAGCGCGCGGCGACTCACGCCGGGACGGGATGCGGGGCTTTCTGCCAGATATTTGTCCAGGCATTGCTGCATGCGAGCCGAAGGCGCGTCAGCCAGCAACGGGGCAAAGGCGCGTTGATAATCCTGATGGCTATTTTTCAGCTCGGCCGTTCGTGCGCTCAGAAACGCGTCAACGTTAAGTTGCTCTTCGAAAGCGCGGGCGTCGGCACTGTCCATCTCACCGTCCAACCAGGCGGCTATCGCATCATCGTGATAAGGGGGAGTAAATCGTAACGATTTCAAGAGCGTTTCTCCTTTGCCGCAGGGCGGGCATCCACTGTTTTTGCAAGCGTTGCCCTCGCCGTGGCCAGTCGGCTCATAATGGTGCCGATGGGGACCGCTAGCGTGTCCGCCGCTTCCTGATAGGTAAATCCTTCGACATAAACTAAAAACAGCGTGTTGCGCTGGGCTTCAGGAAGATTATTCACCCGCTGCATGATTTGCTGAAAATGAATGCGTTCCTCATCCCGCGTATGTGTATCAGGCGCAATAAGCTCTTCGCCCGGCACAAAACCCTGCCCCTGACGAACCTGGCGGGCGCGCAGATCGGAAATCCAGATCGAATGCAGAATCGAGAACAGCCATCTGTCAATTCGGGTGCCAGGCGTGTATTGCGCGCTCCTTTCAAGCGCGCGAACACAGGTCGACTGGACCAGCTCTTCAGCCATATCTCTACTTCGCGACAGCACCAGCCCGTAGCGCCAGAGGCGCGTCAGATGTGCCGCCAGCTGCTGGCGAACGTCACTGGTTGCGATTTTTTTGCCCTCTCGCTGATGTCAGGATTCCGGATGCCCGTCAATCGCGGCCTGCAAATCGCGATACTCCTCGCAATTCTGACCGCAAATACCGGCAATCACTTTCAGTTGTTCTTTCGCCAGATCCGGGCGACCTTTCACCATCCATGCTTCACCCAAGTACTCACGGGCTTTGGCATAGTTAGGCTGCAGGGCAAGCGAGCGCTGATAATAGCCGATGCCTTCATCCGTGCGCCCCAGTTTTCGCGTCGCATAGCCGCGATAATTCCACGCCTCTGCCGTATTGGCATTTTTCAGCGAATCCAGCAGGTTCAGCGCCGCCTGATACTCGCCTTTTTTCGCGAGATGATACGCATAGTTGGTTTTGTCCTCATCGCTGAGGCTGCTGGTTTTCTCCGGCACACATTTCTTGCTCACGCTGTCATAGACTTGCCCTGACGGACAGTCTGGCGTCTTGCTTTCAGTATTATTATTGCCCATCGCGAAAGCCTGCGGGGCCTGCAAACAAAATAACAACACCGGAATCGCAAGGGTGCGGGAAAGCGGGAAAGATGCATTAGCGTTCATTTTCTACTCCTGGGTCAGTGATGGTCAGGTGAACGAAGAGTAAACGCCTGAGCCCCCTGTTCTATTCGAAGTCTGTGCATCATTTATCGATACCGAAAATCATACTTAAGGCGTATGCCATCGGATAATGGAAAGCGATAGATTCAATCAAGAATTAATTCCGCATTAATTACCGCCCCAACTAGCACATTATTTAGCCCACGCCAGTTTTATTTTTAATTCGGTCACAAACATAATATATCTTATAAGTAATGATTTACCCATCCTGAAATAACGCTTTAGCACTTCTTAACTGACTATTTATTTACATTATAAAAACTCAAATATATTCATCCTCTTTCTTAATAACCCTGTCTAACCCGCAAAGAAGAAAAAACCGCAGAAGCCATGCACAGCGCGGCCTTGAAGGCATTTCATCTATATATAAACCTGTGTGAGATTATTCAATTCAGAAGGGGTTAACGGGTGGTTACTGGCGCTTCATTTGCATATTACGCTATTTATAGCTATATCATTTTTAGACCATTTAATTAATATCTCTATAAATCACAGGGCTTTATATAACACAAAAAACGTCGAATACAAGCAAAACACAATCAAATAAATTGATTCATCTGATGTTGCCACCCTATTTGTTGGCGGGCATCGATCGCTCTGAAGAAAAGGACGGTGAGCACTATTTTAAATAAATAGCGACTCCGCCGGGGGCGCTCTTTACCCACAGAAATTATATGGCCTCATCTTGCACGCCATTTCAATAAAAATCTGTTGGGAGTCATCTATATGAGCCAAATCTCTGTTATCTCGAAACTTACTGGCGTGGAAACCACCACCGAAGGCACTCAGGTTACTCTGGATCACTCCTCAATCGTGAAGCTTCACGTCGGCCGGGCCGACATTTCCCACTACACGCGCAGCGGCAACGATCTGATCGTGAGCCTGCACTCAGGCGAAGTCATTACCCTGAAAAACTTTTACCACGGCGATGCGCAGGGCGAGAGCCAACTGGTGTTGCAGGAAGGCAACGGCGCGCTATGGTGGATTGAAGACCCGACCGCCGCCGAGCATTACGAAGCGATTGCCTCGACGGATGTACTGATGGGGGCCTCTGGCGATAACGGCGGCGCAGCCATCTGGCCGTGGGTGCTGGGTGGCGTCGCCGTCGCAGGCGGGATAGCCCTTGCCGCAGGTGGCGGTGGTGGCGGCGGTGGTGGTGGCGGTGATGACAATAACTCGGGTAATCCCGGCAATCCAGGCAACCCGTCGGACCCTGATACCACACCGCCTAACGCACCGACCAATCTGCAATTCTCGCCAGACGGTAACACCGTAACCGGGACCGCAGAACCGAACAGCACCATCACCTTAAAAGATGCCAACGGGAACCTGGTCGGCACCGGGAAAACCGGCAGCGACGGGAAATTCACCATCGAACTGGGTACGCCGTTAACCAACGGCGAGCAGCTTACTGCAACCGCCACCGACTCATCCGGTAACGTCAGCAAAGAGGGCCACGTCACCGCGCCCGACCTGACCACACCTGATGCGCCGGACATTTTGATTGTTAACGACGATGTCGGGGGCGAAACCGGTCCACTGGAAAATGGCCAGCGCACCGATGATGCCCGTCCGACGCTGAGCGGCATTGGCGAAGCGGGAACCACCATCACCCTCTTCGATAACGGCACCAAAATCGGCACCACAACCGTGGATGCCAAGGGCAACTGGAGCTTTACCCCGCCGAATGCGCTGTCCAACGGCAGCCATACCCTGACCTCTACCGCCACCGATGCGGCAGGCCACACCAGCGCGCCGTCAGCCGGGATCACCATTGTGGTCGATACGGTTGCGCCTACGGCACCGGTGATTTCCAGTGTCACCGATGACGTCGACCCGGTCACCGGGCCGCTCAACAACGGCGGCAGCACCAACGATCAGCGCCCACAGTTTACTGGCACCGCTGAAGCGGGTTCAACGGTTACGATTTACGATAACGGCATCGCAATCGGCACGGTAACTGCCGCCGGAAACGGCAGTTGGAGCTTTACCCCGTCAGTCAATTTGAGTGAAGGCAGCCACCAGATTACGGTGCGCGCCACAGACGTGGCGGGCAATACCAGCGCTGCCTCGCCGGGCTTTAACATTACCGTTGATATCACCGCGCCCGCTGCGCCGTCCGCTTTTGTGGTCAATGATGAAGTCGGCTCGATCCGCGGTGCGGTTTCCGCGGGCCAGACCACCGATGCCAGCCAGCCGCGTCTCACCGGTCGGGGCGATCCGGGCAGCACGATTATTATTTACGATAACGGCGTGGAAGTCGGCAGAGTGACCGTCGGCACGAACGGCTTGTGGAGTGTGGCTCCGAATGGCCCACTTTCCGAAGGCCCGCACTCGGTCACGGTGCGTGAAATCGACGCTGCCGGGAATCCGAGCGGCTTGTCGCAGGCCATCAACTTTATTGTCGATACCGTAGCACCAGGCCAGCCTGCGATCACCCTCAACCCGGCAGGCACCCAGATAACCGGTACTGCTGAACCGAACAGCACCATTACCATTACCAACGGCACGGGTCAGAGCTGGACAGGCACGGCAGATGGCAGCGGCAACTTCACCATTGCGCTCAGCCCTGCGCAGACCAACGGCCAAACCATTTCGGTCATCGCCTCGGACGCCGCCGGGAACGCCAGTATTCCTGCCACAGCTATCGCCGTTGACAACATCGCTCCGAACCCGCCAACCGGATTGACCGTCGCCGGAGACGGAGCCAGCGTCAGCGGTAGCGCCGAGCCAAACAGCACCGTCACCGTTAAAGATCCTGCTGGCGGCGTGATCGGTTCCGGCACCACCGATGCTAACGGCCATTTCACCGTACCTATCGATCCGCCACAAACCAACGGCGAAGTGTTGCAGGTGATCGCCAGCGATCCAACGGGGAATGACAGCCAGCCAGGTCACGCTGATGCGCCTGACACCACCAAACCGCTGGCACCGGATAACCTGGATGTCTCGGATGACGGGACCACCGTTACCGGCACCGCCGAACCGGGTAGCACCGTCAGCATTAAAGGTCCGGATGGCGTGGAGATTGGTCACGCCACGGCGGGCGATAACGGCGACTTTACCGTCACTATCTCCCCGCCGCAGCTTAACGGCGAGAAGCTGACCGCCGATGCGACGGATCACGCGGGCAATACCGGGCCAACGGCGTCGGTCGATGCCCCTGATATCACCCCACCGCAAGCGCCGGTGATCACGTCGGTGTATGACGACGTGGCCAACGGAATCGGTGACATCGCGAATAACGGCCTGACTAACGACTCTAACCCGACTATTCACGGGACAGGCGAGGCTGGCACCCGGCTCTATATTTACAGCGGGTCAGACCAAATCGGTACGCTGATCATTCCTCAAAACGGCATCTGGGAATACACGCCGTCGGTGCACCTGCGCGAGGGCGGGCATGTTCTGACTGCCACCGCCATTGACGCTGCCGGGAATGCCAGCGGCACCTCGAACAGCTGGAGCATTACTGTCGACAGCGTAGTCCCTGCGGCACCGGTCATTACTTCAGTGGTTGACGATGTTCCAGGCAGAACCGGCCCGCTCGATACGGGAGAAACCACCAACGACTCTCGTCCGACGCTCAACGGCACGGGCGAGCCAGGAGCGACAATCAGCGTGCGTCTTGACGGCGTGCAGATCGGCACCGCCGTGGTCAGCGATGGCGGCTCATGGACCTTTACCCCAACGCTGGCGCTCCCGGAAGGCGGCCCGCACACACTCACCGCCGTAGCCATTGATAAGGCCGGGAACGTCGGCTCCCCTTCGAACGGGTTTGAGATCATCGTCGATACCGCGCCGCCACCGGCCCCGTCTATCGCGACAGTCACCGACAACACCGGCAGCGTCACTGGCCCGGTCACCAGCGGCACACCGACGGATGAAACCCGTCCAGTGCTTTCAGGCAACGCTCCGCCAAATACGATTATCACCGTTTACGATGGCACCACCCTGCTGGGAACCGCCACTGTCACCGGCGGAACCTGGAGCTTTACCCCAACCACCCCGCTCACCAACGGCACGCACTCGCTGACGGTGGTCGCCACGGATTCCGCAGGCAACTCAACCGCCTCGCCGCCGTTTAGCCTGGTGGTGGACACCATTGCGCCCGCCACGCCGGATACCCCGGACGTCACCGTTAATCCGGACGGCCAGCCTGCTGCGCTCAATCCAGGCGAAGCGACGCGTGATACCACCCCGACCTTAAGCGGCTCCGGTACGCCGGGCGACACGGTGACTATCTACATTGACGGCGTCAAACAGCCCGATGTGGTCACCGTTCAGCCGAACGGAACCTGGACCTGGACGCCAACTCAGGCGTTGCCAAACGGCTCTTACGATGTCGCCCTGACGGTCACCAACAAAGACGGCGCGGGCAACGAGAGTGCGCCATCCCAGCCGGTGACCATCATCATTGACACCGATCCGCCAGCGACGCCGACAGCACCGGTTGTCACCGATAACGTCACCCAAATCACCGGACCGGTCGATAACAATGGCAGCACCAACGATTCGCGTCCGGTGCTGAGCGGCACGGGCGTAGCCAACGATGTGATCATTATTTACGACAGCGTGGGCGGTGCACCTAAGCAGGAAGTGGGTCGCGTCACCGTCGGTGCCGACGGCAACTGGAGCTGGCGGCCAGATACAGCCCTGACTCAAACGACACACGCCTTCACCACTACCGCCACGGACGAAGCGGGGAACGTGTCAGGCACATCGCCAGTTATTACGGTGACCGTTGATACCGAGGCTCCTGATACCCCAGCAATCACCTCCGGGACCGTAGCGAACGGGGGGTCAACGACAGACACCACCCCAACCATCAGCGGCACCGGCACCACCGGTGACACGGTGATTATCTATAACAACGGCGTCGAAGTGGCTCGCGTTCCTGTCACAGGCGGCACCTGGACCTGGACCAGCCCGGAAGCGTCAGACGGCACGCTGAAACTGACCGCCTCCTCCGTCGATGCGGCGGGTAACGTCAGCGGCACCAGCCCGGTTTACACCATCACCGTGGATACCGTTGCGCCAACCACGCCGCAGATTGACAGCATCTCCAGCAGCACTCTGGTAAACGGTACGCTGTACACCAATGACAGCACGCCGACCATCAGCGGGAAAACCGAGATCGGCAGCACAATCACCGTCTCTATCGACGGTGGCGCACCGCAGCAGGCCACGGTGGATGCCAACGGCAACTGGACATTGACCCTGCCGAACGGTTCGGCGCTGAGCGATAACCCGCATACCATTATCGTTACCGCCACCGACGCCGCCGGAAACGCCACGCCGAGCGCGCCTGTGACCGTGACCGTTGATACTATTGCGCCGGACAATCCTTCAGGCCTGGCGATTACCGCTCAGGGCACTCCGCTCACCGGGGTGACCACTGAAGGCGCGACCGTTGTCGTTCGTGACGGCAGTGGCAATGTGATCGGTACCGGCGTCGCCGGGGCGGGCGGGAGCTTCTCTATCGCCCTGAGTCCTGCTCAAACAAGTGCCACCACCCTGAGCGTGACGGCCACGGATGAAGCGGGCAATAACAGCGCCTCTGTCCCTCTGACTGTGACCGATGCACCTGAAACTCTGCCGGACGTGCCCGTTATCACAGCGATTACCGATGATATCGGCACAGTGACGGGTAACGTTCTGGGTAAAACTTCTGATGATACTTCGCCAACAGTTAGCGGTACTGCGCAGGCGGGCACTACGGTGTCGCTCTATCAGAATGGAGTGCTGTTAACCACCATTGTACTCGGGGCCACTGAAACGACCTGGAGCTATACCGTGCCGGGCCCGTTAACCAACGGCCAGTACAATTACACGGTCACGGCAACCCTTGATGGTGCCACGAGCGGGCTCTCTCCGGCCGCCACCGTCACCATCGATCTGACAGCACCAAACGCACCTACCCTCGGCGCGGTCACCGATGACGTCGGCCCTGGCACCGGGCCACTCACTAACGGACAAACCACCAACGATAACCGTCCAACCCTGAGCGGCACCGCAACGCCGGGCGACACCATCACCATCTACAACAATGGTACCGCCATTGGCACTGTGGTGGTCGGTTCCACCGGCACCTGGAGCTTTACCCCAGGCGGCGCGCTGGCGGAAGGCAACCACGCTCTGACCATCACCGCCACCGATCCTGCAGGTAATACAAGCCTGCCATCGGGTGCGTTTAACATTGTCGTTGATACCATTTCCACCACCCCGGTGATCGTCGGCGCGGATGATAACGTCGGCACCGTTGTCGGGAATGTCCCAACCGGCGGTACGACCAACGACAGCACGCCGACCCTTTCAGGCACGGCGGAAGCCAACAGCAGCATCGCTATTTTCGAAGGCAACACCCAGATTGGCACCGCCACTGCCAACGGTTCGGGCGGCTGGAGCTTTACTCCGACCACGCCGCTGGGCGAAGGCAGCCACACCTTTACGGTAATCGCGACCGATCCTCAGGGTAACGTCAGCACCAGCTCTAACAGCTACACGGTGATCGTCGACCTCACCCCACCAGCGGTTCCGGTGCTCACTTCCGTTGCCGATGACGTGCAGGGCGGCGCGGTCGGCAATCTGACTTCGGGCCAGCTCACCAACGACGCCACGCCAACCCTGACCGGCACCGGCGTTGACGGCAGCACCATTCACATCCTGAATAACGGTGCCGAAATCGGCACTGCGATTGTCGTCGGCGGCACCTGGACCTTTATCCCATCAACCGGTCTGGCGGACGGCGTGTACAACATCAGGATCAATGCCACCGATGCGGCGGGTAACGTTTCAGCGAACTCCCCGGTCTTCTCCTTCACCGTGGATACCACCGCGCCTGCGGCACCGGCCCTTACCTCGGTGCAGGACGACGTCGGCCCGGTCACGGGGAATATTAACGACGGCGGCAGCACCAATGACAACCGTCCAACCTTTAACGGCACTGGCGAAATCGGGGCGACAATCACCCTGCTCAGCGACGGACAACCGTTCGGCACTGCGGTGGTCAACTCGCAGGGGAACTGGACCTTCACCCCAACGGCAGCGCTCGCCGACGGCCCGCACACCATCACCATCAGCACCACCGATGTGGCGGGCAATTCCTCTACCACCAATACCACCTTCACGCTGACGGTCGATACTCAGCCGCCAGCCGCGCCGCTGATTATTAACGCCACGGACGACGTCGGCACCGTTCTTGACCCGGTGTTAAACGGCAAAACGACCGACGACACGCGGCCACAGCTGAACGGATCGGCGGCGGCCAATGCCACCATCATCATTTATGAAAACGGCGTCCAGGTTGGCACGGTAACGGCCAACGGATCGGGGGCATGGAGCTTCACCCCGCCAACCGCCCTGAGCAATGGCAGCCATACCTGGACGGCCACCGCGACCGATGCGGCGGGCAACGTCAGCGTGGCATCGCCGGGCTTCACGGTGATTGTGGATACCGTCGCTCCGCTCGCCCCGGTTATCACCCAGGCACTGGACGATGTCGGCACCGTGACCGGTCCACTGAGCAGCGGGCAGACAACGGATGACACCTTGCCGCGTCTGAGTGGGACCAGTGAGCCGAACGCGACCATCAATATCTATGAAGGCAGCACACTGCGCGGCACCACCACGGCGGACGCCAGCGGGAACTGGTCGGTGACCCTGACCACTCCGCTTGGCGAAGGCACGCATAATCTGGTCGCCCAGGCCACCGATGCGGCGGGGAACAACAGCGATCCATCCACACCGTTTGTCCTGACCATTGACCTCACCGCCCCGACGCTCCCTGTGCTGCTGACGGTGGTCGATGACGTCGGCACCGTGACCAACCTGGCCAGCGGTCAGCTGACCAACGACGCGCAACCGACTCTCTCAGGCACGGCGGAAGCGGGTTCGACGGTGAAAATCTTCGACAATGGCGTGCTGATTGGCACCGTCACCGCCACTGGCGGCGCGTGGTCCTTCACCCCGACACCAGCGCTGAGCGACGGGCTGCATCCGCTGACCATCACCGCCACCGACGCCGCCGGGAACACCAGCGGCCCGACAACAGCCTTTGTGGTTAACGTGGACGCCACCGCGCCAACGGCCCCGGTGATCTCGTCGGTCGTCGATGATGTCGGTTCCGTCACCGGGCCGGTGATTAACGGCAATCCGACCAACGATACGACGCCGACGCTGAACGGCACCGCCGAGGCCAATGCGACGGTACGCATTTACGACGGCGGCGTGCTGATCGGCACCGTCACCGCCGATGGCAACGGTAACTGGACGCTGCCGCAGGCCACGATCTCGTTGACCAACGGACAGCATAACTTCACCGCCACCGCGACCGACGCGGCGGGCAACACCAGCGCGCCGTCATCCATCACCTCGATCGTGCTGGATACCGTCGCACCAGGTGTTCCAGGCACCCTGGCCGTGATCAGCAACGGGACACACGTCACCGGTCTGGCGGAAGCAGGCAGCACTGTCACCATCACCAGCAGCACCGGGACCGTGCTTGGTACGGCGACGGCGGACGGAAGCGGTGCGTTCAACGTCACCATTTCACCTGCACAAACCAACGGCGAAACCCTGCTGGCCTTTGCAACCGATAAGGCCGGGAACGCCGGTGGCACACTTAGCGTGGTCGCGCCGTTCACCAACCTGCCGAATGCACCGCTGATTACCACCGTCAACGACAACGTCGGCACCATCACCGGGAATCTGACCAACGGCAAAACCACCGATGACACCACGCCAACCCTGAGCGGGACGGCGCAGCCGAACTCCACCATCACGCTGTACAACAACGGCGTGGCGATGGGCACGGCGACCACGGATGTCAACGGTAACTGGACCTTTACCACGCCGGTGCTGGGCGAAGGCTCCCACGCCTTTACCGCCACCGCCACCAACGTTATCGGCGGCACCGGGCCGGTCTCGCTGCCGACGACGGTCATCGTCGACACCATCGCCCCGAACGCGCCGAACGGCACCTTCAACGCCGATGGCAGCGTGCTGACAGGCACCGCCGAAGCAGGCAGCACCGTCACCATTCGTCTGGCGGATGGTTCTACGGTCACCACCACGGCGAACGCCGGAGGCACCTACAGCTACAGCTTCCTCAATAAACAGACGGAAGGTCAGACGCTGCAAATCACCGCCACCGATGCGGCGGGCAACACCTCGAACCCTGGCTCGGCGCTGGCTCCTGTTGTGCCGCTTTCCGCGAGTTCGAACGTCGAGGAGCTGGAGCTCAGCACCACAGCGACGGTAACGACCGCCCAGTACAGCGACTACGGCTCCCTGCTGGTCGGCGCGCTTGGCAACGTGCTGACGCTGCTCGGCAACGACACGGCGCAGGTCGGCTTTACGGTCAGTGCGGGCGGAAGTGCGGATATCTCGATCAATGCCAACGCCACGGGCGTGGTGCTTTCTCTGCTCAATACTCTGGAAGTGGTGGTGCAGCGCTGGGATGCGGTTAACGGCACCTGGACCACGGTAGTGGATACGGGTCTGCCGCAGTTTGCCAACCTGCTGACCCTCGGGGCGAGCGGCGTCACGCTTAACATGACCGGGCTGGCAGATGGGCAATATCGCGTTCTTAGCTACAACACCAACCTGCTAGCGACCGGGTCGTACACCAGCCTTGACGTGGATGTCACCCAGACCAGCGCCGGGACGGTGACGGGCGTGACCACTCAGTCCGGGAACGTGATTTATGACGTTGACCCGACCACCGGCAGCGACAACGCCCCGGCGGGTACACGTATCACGGCAGTGACTGATGCGCAGGGCCATACCATCAACGTTACGGCGGATGGCACGGTTATCCAGGGCCAGTACGGTACGCTGACCATCAACCTGAACGGGAGCTACACCTACACCCTAACCAACACCAGCGCCGCCGTTCTGGGGCGGACCGAAAGCTTCACCTACACCATCGGCCATAACGGGGCCAGCGCCTCGGCGCAGCTGGTAATTTCGCTCGGGGCGAACACCGTCACCAACAGTGTCACGGCGGTGGACGATACGGCGAGTTTCACCTTCGATACCAGCGTGCACGCCATCAACAACGGCACCTCGTCCCAGGGCGGCTTTACCGTTGTCGGCGTGAACCTTGGCAACACGCTGGGGCTGAACCTGCTCGACGATCTGAGCAATCCGATCATCTATAACGTGGCGGAAGGTACCACCCGCACCATGACCATCCAGGCCTCCGTGGGCGGCGTGGCGCTGGCCTCTGTGTTCGACCTGTACGTCTATAAATTCAACGAGGCGACGCAGACCTTCGAGCAGATGCGCGTCCAGCCTGGCTGGCTGCGCGCACCGCTGCTGGGCGGAACGTCAGCTACCCTGACGCTCAACCTGCCAGCGGGTGAGTACCTGTTCCTGCTGAATACCGCGGCGGGGATCACGGCGCTCACGGCCTATACCCTCAACGTGCTGGAAGACCATGTCTACACCGTCTCAAGCGTCGGCGGCAGCACCACCGGCGATGTGCTGGCGGATGACATTATCCCGGCGGGCACCCACGTCACCTCGGTGAACGGCGTGGCGGTCAACGGGACGGGCGTCACCACCATTCAGGGGGAATATGGCACCCTGACCATTAATGCGGACGGGAAATACACCTACACCCTGAACAGCGGTGTCGGGGCCGATCACATCAAAACGCCGGATACCTTCGTCTACACCGTGACCGCGCCAAACGGCGATAAAGACACGGCGTCGCTGAACATCACCCCAACGGCGCGGGCGATGGATGCGGTCAACGACGTCAGTGCGGTGATGGACGTGACCTCCGTTCACCATACGGCGGCTTACTCCGACACCACCGTCGGCAGTGCCAGCTGGCAAGCAGCGCTGCTGGCCTCCACCCAGGGCAGCGGCAGCGGCACCTTTGTGGTCGACCCGAACACGGCGCTGCATAACGTGGTTCTGCACTTTAACGTCGCGTCGTTGCTCTCTCTCGGCGGGCTGACGGTGGACTGGGTGCTGTCGAACGGCTCGACCACTATCCGCAGCGGTTCGTTCAACGGAGGATTACTGCTGGGCGGTACCGCCACGATTAACCTCAGCGGGCTGGATCTGGATGCGGGCACCTACACCCTCTCCTACACCGGGAAAATGGGCGCGCTGGCGGTGGGGCAAATCACCATCACCCCGGACGTGGTGGGGACCACTTACTCCCTCACCCAGTTCGATTCCACCAGCGGTCACACCGTCAACGGCAACATCTTCGACGGGACGGATTCGCAGGGGGCGATGGATCAGCTGCACTCGGTCGACACCCGTCTGAGCATCACCGGCTTCAACGGCGTGGTCACCACCCTTGATCCGTACACCACCAGCGCCGCTAACGTCACTATTCAGGGACATTACGGCACGCTCTCTATCGGTGCGGACGGGCATTACACCTACACCATGAACACCGGGGTGTCGCTCTCGAGCATCACCTCGAAGGAGGTCTTCAACTACACCCTGACCGATGCGGCTGGCAAAACGGACAGCGCCTCGCTGACCATCAACATGGCGCCGCAGTTCATCAGCTCTGAGCATAACGACGTGATCAACGGGACAGCCTACGGCGATACCCTGATTTATCAGGTGCTGAATAACACCGTGGGTAACGCCACGGCGGGCAACAACACCGGGGATCACTGGACCAACTTCTCTATCAGCCAGGGGGATAAAATTGACATCGGCGATCTGCTGGTGGGCTGGAACGGGCAGGCCTCTACGCTGGGGAATTACGTGCATGTCACTACCAGCGGTAACAACACTGTGATCTCCATCGACCGTGATGGTACAGGGACCACCTACACTAATACCACGTTGGTCACGTTGGACGGCGTGCAGAGCAGCTACGACGAACTGGTTAATCAGCACCACAACATCATCACCTGATAGCACAACACAATTGACCCGGGCGTTCAGCGCCCGGGCATAAAGCGGTACTCTTTTATTAGGGATATGACATGGGAATGAAGATGCCTTACTGGTGGCTTTCATGCTGCCTGATATCTGTGCCCGCGCTCGCTGCAAATCCTGCGGGGGTGATCAATACCGGTTTCCTGAGTGAAGAACAGGAACTGCCGTCGCTGAATGGTCGCGTCGCGCCGGTTGCCGGTAACGCCGCGCCCGGCACACTCAAATTGGGCGATGCCGTTAACCGCGCCGTCAGCTGGCATCCGACCATTAGCGAAGCCGTCGGGAAACTCTACGAACAATCGGAACAAGTCGACGTCGCCAAATCGAAATACTATCCGCAGGTCAACGCCGGAATGGATGGCGGCTATAGCCACGACGGCAGCAACAACGGTTTTACCCCTTCATTAGTGCTTTCTCTTTCACAAATGCTCTACGACTTTGGCAAAGTGGCCAGCCAGGTCCGCGCCGAAAATGCAGGCGTAGCCCAGCAGCAGGCTAACGTGCTGGTGAGTATTGATACCATCGGGCACGATACGGCGCTGGCGATGGTGCAGGTGCAAACCTGGCAGCAGATGGTGGAAACCGCCAAAGAGCAGCTCGACGCGCTGTCGTCCATCGGCAATCTCGCCCGCCAGCGTAACGACGAAGGAGCGAGTTCGCTCTCCGACGTGGTGCAGACCGACGCCCGCATCGAAGGCGCTCGCGCTCAGCTGATGCAGTATCAGGCGAGCCTCGACAGCTCCCGCGCCACGCTGATGAGCTTTCTCGGCTGGAATAACCTGAACACCATCAGCAACGACTTCCCAGCCAACCTGACGCGCAGTTGCGATGTCGCTGAGCCGGACGATCGTCTGGTGCCAGCGGTGCTTTCGGCATGGGCACAGGCCAACGTCGCGCAGGCCAATCTCGATTATGCCAATGCGCAAATGACGCCGACCGTGTCGCTCGAACCGGAAGTGCGCCACTATCTCAACGACCGTTACGCGGGCCACGACTCATTGGATCGCACCCAGTATTCCGCGTGGGTCAAAGTACAGATGCCGCTCTACCAGGGCGGCGGCCTCACCGCCCGGCGTAACGCCGCCGGACACGCCGTCGAAGCCGCGCAATCCACCATTCAGCGTACCCGCCTCGACGTACGCCAGAAGTTGCTGGAATCCCGCAGTCAGATAATGAGCCTGATGAGCACTTTGCAAATTCAGGGCCGACAGGAAGCGCTAAGCGTCCGCACCCGCGAACTGTATCAACAGCAATATCTCGATCTTGGCTCGCGCCCGCTACTCGACGTGCTGAACGCCGAACAGGAGGTCTATCAGGCGCGTTTCACGCAACAGCAAACCGCCGGGCAAATCCACCAGCTACAGCTGAGCTGCCTGTACAACACGGGCCTTCTGCGTCATTCGTTCGATCTTGAAAACCGCACCATTCAGACTGTGGAGATCCAGCCATGAAGCACACCGATATCCCGCTGGACGAAAGTATTGCGGAAGAGACGCTGGAACACTGGGCGCAGGCGTTTGGCTATGTTGCCAGCCGCTATCGCGTGGCCTGTTCTCCCGGCGCCCTGGTCGCCAGCGCGCCGTGGCTGAAGGGCAAACCGATGATCCCGGCGCTGACTCAGCTGGCGCGTGAGGCGGGGCTTTCCTTTCAGCTCCTGACCGCCACGGAGCAGTCAATCAGCAGCTGGAAACTGCCGGTGGTGGTTGAGCTAAACGAAGGCAAAATCGGCGTCATTGAGCACTTCGATGGCGACGATACCCTCGATATCAACTTCATCGACACCTCGCCGCACAACAACCGCGTGTCGATGACCGCCCTGCTGCCAGCGATTCGCCACGTGGTCGCCCTGCGCCCGCTGGCGGCGCTGAAAGACAGCCGCGTCGATGCCTATATTTCCAAGTACCGTCCGGACTGGCTCTACCGGCTGGTGATGCGCGACATGCGTCCGTACACCTGGGTGATGCTGGCCGCGCTGTTTATCAACGTGCTTCGCTCTCCGGGATTGTCTTTTCGATGCAGGTCTATGACCGGGTGATCCCCGCGCAGTCCTACCCAACGCTGTACGTCCTGACCATCGGGGTGCTGATCGCCACTTTGTTTGGCTTTGTACTGCGCATTGCGCGCGGGCACATTATGGATCTACTCGGCAAACGCGCGGATCTGCGCGTCTCGGATCGGGTATTTGGTCACGCCCTGCGCCTGCGTAACAGCGCGATCCCGCGCTCGACCGGGAGCTTTATTTCCCAGCTGCGCGAGCTGGAGCAGATCCGCGAGATGGTCACCTCCTCCACCATTTCAACGATCGTCGATCTGCCGTTCTTCTTCCTGTTCGTGGTGGTGCTGGCGATCATCGCCCCGCAACTGGCGTGGATCGCCCCCGTCGCCGCTGTGCTGATGGTCCTGCCTGGCCTGCTGCTGCAAAAGAAACTCGCGGCGCTGGCGAAACAATCCGCCCATGAATCGACCCTGCGCAACGCAGTGCTGGTCGAGAGCGTGCAGGGACTGGAAGACATCAAACTGATGCAGGCGGAAAACCGCTTTTTGCAACAGTGGAACAGCTATATCCAGATAACCGCCGAGTCCGGTCTGCGCACCCGCGAGCTGACGCAAAACCTGATCAGCTGGGGGATGACCATTCAAAGCCTGGTCTACGCCGGAGTGATCGTGGTCGGCGCGCCGATGGTGATCGACGGCACGTTAACCACCGGTTCGGTAGTCGCCGCCTCGATGCTGGCCTCGCGGATGATCGCCCCGATGGCAACCCTGTGCGGTGTGCTGGCCCGCTGGCAGCAGGTGAAAGCCGCCAAAGAGGGGCTGGACAGCATCATGCAGTTGCCGACGGAAAATCAGCGTGAAGAGACGCCGATCCGCCAGGACGTGCTGCGCGGACATTACCTGTTCGATCAGGCGCAATTTCGCTATCACCCGGAAGATCCGCGCATGGCTTTACGCATCAACCGCCTGGAGATCAAACCAGGCGAGAAAGTGGCGATCCTCGGGCGTAACGGTGCGGGCAAATCCACGCTGTTACAGGCGATGTCGGGCGGAATGGATCTGGCGGGCGGCGAGCTGCGCCTCGACAACCTCAGCCTGCCGCATCTCGATGTAGCGGATCTGCGGCGCAACGTCGGGTTTATGACGCAAAATGCGCGGCTGTTCTACGGCACACTGCGGGAAAACATCACCCTCGGGATGCCGCGTGCGACAGATGAAGAGATCTTCGCGGTGCTGGAAATGTGCGGCGCGGCGAGCTTTGTGCAGAAGCTGCCGAAAGGGCTGGATTACCCAATCATGGAGAACGGCGTGGGGCTGTCCGGCGGGCAGCGCCAGTCAATCTTGCTGGCGCGTATGTTCCTGCGCGATCCCAACATCGTGCTGCTGGATGAGCCGACCGCTTCGCTTGATGAACACACGGAACGTGAGTTTCTCCACCATCTCAGCCAGTGGCTCGGGAACCGGACGCTGATCGTCGCCACTCACCGCGTCCCGGTGCTGGAACTGGTGGAGCGCGTGGTGGTGCTGAAAGAGGGCATGCTGGTGATGGACGCGCCGAAAGCGCAGGCCCTGAGCAACAGCCGCATGCAGCAGCAGGCAAACGGACGGGAGTGGAAAAATGAAAATCAGTCAGCGTGACGTGGCGGCAATGGACGATCTCGATAACGCTCTCGACTCCGAAAGCGGCTACTCCGGCGCACGGCGCATCGTGATCCTCTCCCTGCTGCTGTTCGTTATTGTCGGGGTGTGGGCATGGTTCGGCATTCTCGACGAAGTCTCAACCGGGACCGGGAAAGTGATCCCCAGCTCGCGCGAACAGGTTTTACAGTCCCTCGACGGCGGGATTTTAACCGAGCTGAATGTGCGAGAAGGCAATCTGGTGCAGGCGGGACAAGTTCTGGCGAAACTCGACCCTACGCGCTCGGAATCTAACGTCGGGGAAAGTGCAGCGCGCTATCGGGCATCGCTGGCCTCCAGCGTGCGTCTGACGGCGGAAGTGAACGATCTGCCGTTGGTGTTCCCCCCTTCCCTGAAAAAATGGCCGGACCTGATCGCCGCTGAAACCCGGCTCTACACCTCTCGCCGCGCGCAGCTCGATGACACCCAGCGCGAGCTGAGAGCGGCGCTCGATCTGGCGAACAAAGAGCTGGCGATCACCCAGCGGCTGATCAAAACCGGCGCCGCCAGTCGCGTGGAAGAGTTACGCTTGCAGCGGCAAAAAAGCGATCTGGAGCTGAAACTCACTGACGTGCGATCGCAGTATTACGTCCAGGCCCGCGAGGCGCTGTCAAAAGCCAACGCCGAGGTAGATATGGTCTCGGCGGTGCTGAAAGGCCGCGAGGATTCCGTGACCCGTCTGACCGTGCGATCGCCGGTGCGTGGGATCGTGAAAAACATCAAAGTGACCACTATTGGCGGCGTGATCCCGCCTAACGGCGAGCTGATGGAGATCGTGCCGGTGGACGATCACCTGCTGATCGAAACCCGCCTGTCACCGCGCGATATCGCCTTCATCCACCCCGAGCAAAAAGCACTGGTGAAGATCACCGCTTACGATTACGCCATCTACGGCGGGTTGAATGGCGTGGTCGAAACCATTTCACCGGACACCATTCAGGATGAAGCCAAGCCAGAAGTGTTCTATTACCGGGTATTTATCCGCACCAGCCAGGATTATCTGGTCAACAAAGCGGGGCGGAAATTCTCGATTGTGCCAGGGATGATCGCGACGGTGGACATCAAAACCGGCGAGAAATCGGTGATGGATTACATGATTAAACCGTTTAACCGGGCGAAAGAGGCGCTGCGCGAACGGTAAGGGTTTAACAAACATGCCCGGTGGCGCTGCGCTTACCGGGCCTACGGGTTTTGTAGGTCGGGTAAGCGTGAGCGCCACCCGACATTTTTTTCCCCTGAACTCTGCTACAGTACCGCCAACATAAAAATCAGGGAGTGAACATGCGCCAACGTACGATTGTGTGTCCGATTATCCAGAATGACGGGGCGTATCTGCTGTGCAAAATGGCGGCGGATCGCGGGGTGTTTCCCGGTCAGTGGGCGCTGTCGGGCGGCGGTATGGAGCCGGGTGAAACGATGGAACAGGCGCTGCGCCGCGAAATCAGCGAGGAGCTGGGGGAGTGCCTTGAGATAACCGAGGTCAAACCTTTCGCCTTTCGCGACGATATCCGGGTAAAAACCTACGCCGACGGCACCACCGAAGAAATCTATATGATCTACCTGATCTTCGATTGCATCAGCGCCAACCGCGACGTGACCTTTAACGAAGAGTTTCAGGAGATCGCGTGGGTGCAGCCGGAGTCTTTGAAAGATCTGGATCTCAACGAGGCAACGCGCGTGACGTTTGCGCAGAAGGGGTTGTTGTAACGCCCCACTGCCCCGGCGTTTTACCGGTATAGGTGCGAAATACCTCGATAAAGGCGCTAACACTGTTATATCCGCACGACAGGGCAATCCACCCCACCGGTTTGCCCTCTTCAAGCCACTCCATCGCCCTGATGACACGGGCCAGTTGGCGCCAGTTCACAAAATTCATTCCCGTCCCGGCTTTGAACTGGCGGTTAAAGGTCCTCACGCTCATCCCGCACTGGCGTGCATACGCTTCCACGGACTGCGCATCGTCCACGGCGTTCAACAACGTACGGGCAATATTCAGCAACCGTGGATGGGCAGGCATTGGCAGGCGGTACAGATCCTGTTTCGCATGAGCCAACTCATCGATAAGCATCGATACCCAGCGCATATCAGCTTTTCCACTCGCCTGACAAAGCCGCATAAACAGCGCCTCGGACAGCATTTCCGGTTCGAAGACCGACGGCTGATCGGGCAGCGCAGTGCACAGCGACGAATCGAGATAAAGAGACTGGCCCTCAATGGCGCTTTCCGACAGCGCAGCGTGACGCAATTCCGCCGGGATCCAGCCGATGTGTTCTCGCGGCACCACCCAGCGCCCTTTATCGCTTTCGATAATCAGCAGGCCCGAGGTAATACGACACAATTGACCGGTAGAATGAACGTGCCAGTCGGTACGATAGCCCGTGGGATGACGAAGGGGTTCAGACGTTAGCATCATTTGACCGAAAATCGTGATTAATTGCCTGATTACAGAAACCACGCCAAATTCTGTCAAGGATAATGTGCTTCACCACGTAAAAGGAGCACAACTATGAATCCACTCATTCACTTGCCATCAGCCGCTAATGAACTGGCGTGTTGCACATTTATGCAGCAGCTCTTAAACGATCTCTTCGCGGGAAAACTGGCTCCGGCGGAAATTTTCTCTGCGGATTATCAGCAGCATACGGATGGCAATACGCTTGATTACGAGGGATTTATTCAGCATCTGAATCATGTCCGCGCCCAGGTTAGCCGTATCGCCTTCAGAGTCGAGCAGGCATGCTGCACGCCACACATGCTGGCAGACCGACATACTGTCACGGTCACCAAAACCAACGGACAAATGTCAGACATTGAGGTGTACATGTTTGCCCGCCTGCGTGACGGGAAGATTTGGCGAATCGACGAAGTGACACGCGTGATCAAAGGCGACCATGCCGACAAATCCCTTGCCAGCGCAACGTCTTAACTGGCTTGCTGCGGTGCGGCAGAGAGATAAACGCGCACATAGCGGGTGAATTTACCGACAAAGACGCCCGCGAATATCCCACCGGTGATAATCGCAAAGGCACTCATCCCTGGCTGTTGCAGCGTTTCGGGCGAGACGGCGGTCATTACGCCTAAGACATATTTCACACCGAACGCCAGCATCATAAACGGCAACGCCGAGTAGTCTGCCTGTCGATAAATGCTGCGGGGCTGCGCCGCGCGGGCGGTGTTCACTTGCTTAATCAGCAGATAGCCCAGCGCCGCGCCCGCCAGCAGTCCAGCTCCCCACAGCGTGCAGGTCGCGACGGTGAGTTTGCGAAACACCACCAGATCGTAGATATCCCAGATTAGAAAAATGGCTGGAATAATCGTGAGCTTTTCCAGCGTGACGATGGCGGGTTTGCGGGCTTTTATGCCGCGAGAAATGAGAAAAATAAACAGGACCCACACCCAGACGGGCGTGTGAGTGATAACACCGGTGATGAATTCTGTCATGGGTTTTACCCTCAGTAAGATTTTCTCACCGGCTCATTATTACGCACAATGGCGGCGGCGCCATCATGCGTAAGACTGTTCAGAGCGAAATTTTCAGGCGTCGAACGGCCTCTATCAGCTGTTCATCGGTGGGAGTGACGAACGACATGCGAAGCGTCGAACGATCGGGATTGCTGCAATAGAAGAACTCGCCCGGCACAAACACCACGCCGTTCGCCAGCGTCTTCGCCAGCCACTCGGTGGTATTGAGGCCGTTGTTGAATTTCGCCCACAGGAACATCCCGCCCTTCGGCTTGTGGAAAGTCAGCACATCGCCCAACTCTTTTTCCAGTTCATCAGCAAAAGTCTGATATTTCTGGCGATAGGCTTCACGGATAAGCTTTATTTGCCCTGCCAGGCGCCCGGTTTGCAGATATTCATACGTCATCAGCTGCGACAACGTGCTGGTATGCAAATCGGTAGTTTGTTTGAGATTCACTACCGCCCTTTTCAGCCATTCCGGAACCACCAGCCAGCCGACGCGGGTGCCTGGTGCCAGGATTTTAGAAAAGGTCGAGGTATAGACCACGTTGTGTTCGTTGCCGATGGCTTTGGCGTGGGCCATCAGCGGGCGGAACACGTCTGAGGTGTAGTTAATTTCGCTGTACGGGTCGTCTTCAATAATCACGAAATCGTAGCGTTTTGATAACGCCACCAGCTGCTTGCGGCGGCTTTCAGAAAGCGTCACGCCGCCAGGATTACCGAAGGTCGGCACGATATAAACGGCTTTAATGGTTTTGCGGCTGACCAGCGCTTCCAGTTCATCGACCTTCATTCCTTCGCCGTCTGTCCCGACGGATTCAAGATTCGCCTGGGCGAGGCTAAAGACCTGCAACGCTGCGAGATAGGTCGGGCTTTCCACCACCACCGTATCGCCGGGGTTGATCAACGCGCGGGCCAGAATATCCAGCGACTGCTGCGAGCCGGAAGTGATGACCACGTCATCAGCCTGGCAGGCAATTCCTCGGCCAGTACAGATCTGCCCAATCGCTTCGCGAAGTAAAGGGTAGCCTTCGGTCAAACCATACTGGAAGGCTTCGCCAAACTGTCGGGATAAGACGGCATCGGCCGCAATTTGTAAGCCTTCGTGATCGAATAGATCGGGATTTGGAATACCGCCGCCGAGGGAAATCACACCCGGCATTTTGCTGTGTTTTAACAATTCACGGATGGCGGAAGATTGCAGGCTTTGCACGCTGCTGGCGAGTTTGTTCTTTGACATACTGTCGGACCCTGTTTTTCTGATTTTTTTATGATGTTCACAGTGTTAGTAACACATGTACGGGGCTTTGATAATCCCCTTTGCCGCTTTTTGCTGGAGTTTACTGATCATCTTTGGGAATGATTGAGATATGCCCGGTACGCTCCAGAATTGCATACTTTATTTTACTGAATTCCGTAATGCCCTGGTTTTGTCGCGCGGCGACCAAAATATCATCGCAGGAAACATCCACTTTTTTGAGTTTATCCGTCAGAGGCATCCCATTTTCGACCAGAATGACCGGGGAACCATCCAAAACCGTTTCTGCGCCAGAGACATACTTCTTCATCAGGCCGAATAGAATATCCACCGCGACCAGCGTGACAATCGTCAGCATCGCGCCGGTGACCGAAAAGTCATTCCCCAGCAACGCCTGCTGCGTCGCCTCGCTAATGATCAGCAGTAAGATCAGATCAAAGCTGGTCATCTGCAATAATGCCCGACGCCCGGCGACTTTAAATACCACCAGCAGGATCAGGTAAATCGCCAGTGCCCGAAAGACCATCTCCATATTGCGCTCCTAGGGATAAATAAACTGCCAGAAGCGGATTTCCGGCCCATTATTGAATGAGACCAGGCTCACCGCTTTTCCTGGCGTCGTTGGCGTGACGTACATCGTTACAGAGAAATCACTGTGATTTTTTATTGCGTTATAGACCAGGATAATGGCCTTTCCCTGACTGAACATGCGGTCAGGTTGAGGGGAGATATTGCCGGGCTGGAAATTATCGCTAAAATCACCGTCAAGGCGAAAGACATATTCCCCGGAATTTGAAAAAGGGGCAGTCACCTTGAGTTTACCTTCCGTTTGCAGGCGGCCAAAGCGTTCATAATAAAGTCGTAGCGTATGATTGTTATTTTCTTTCTGCGCGGTGCTGAAATACCCCGTCGAAAAAAAACCGCCCAGTGCCAGCGCTAATATGAATAATAAGACAGCAAACCCGAACTGGCGAAATCGTTCCTCGAAGGTGAGCGCAGCACGATTTTCGTTTACGCCAGGTAATACCTTATGTTCGTCTTTCAGACTCGCCATCTATCACCTCATCCTGATGACTCTAGAAATGACCGATAATCAGACTTAATATTAAGCCAGATCTGCAGATTAGGGAGTTCAGCATGAAATTATCTCTTACCGCCACACGATACGGGCTGTCTGGGGCGATTTTGTTGCTCTCTGGCTGCGTGGTGGCGGATATGGATTCGTCCAATTATGCCTACGTTCCGTGGGTTCAGGTCTTCCAGAAACCGGATGCCTCCGGGCGAACCAACGTCTCGCAGCGCAAAGAGGATCTCTACGCCTGCGGCGTTCGTCGGGAAGATAATCTCGATGATAAAAGCTGGGGGCTGAATAGCGCGTATGAAAATGAAACGCCAAAAGAACATCGTGACCGAATGGATAACACGCTAAATTGCATGACGCAAAAAGGCTATAAGGTTTATGGTTTCGATGAATGTGGGCCGCTAAAAAAACCGACCGGATTATGCCCTAATTAAAATTATCCTCCTCCCCTACCAATTGTACGGTCCGGGGACATGGTAGACAGGTGTTCGGGGACATGGTGAACACTATTTAACATCCTTTACCCATGGTGATCGACTTTTTCTTCAGGTCGATCACCCCCACTTTCGTGCTGTACCACCACACCTCATAACAGCCATCTTCAGCCCCTTCCTTCAGTCCCACATATTCACCCCTGAACGCTTTTCCTGCCTTCAGCGTTACCCCTCTCAGGCTCAGCTTTCCGCTGATATCCACTTTCCTGACCATCACGCCCTCGTCGTATTCCGGGGGTTCAGCGTGACTGTTGTACTGCCGCGCTGATGGCTGATACCGCGAAGCGGGCACTGCCATATCCAGCGAGGTGTGCGGCCGTTCAAGGTTATAGACGTTGCGCCAGTGGTCAAAGGCACGCTGCAGCTCACCCCTGTCCGCGAACCACTTCCCCTGCAGAACTTCTGCCTTCAGGCTGCGGTGAAAACGCTCCAGCTTGCCCTGCGTCTGCGGGTGATAAGGCCGGGAGTGGCCCACCCGGATACCCTGGCGCATCAGCCACAACTCCAGTGCCGTCCAGACTCCGGTGGTGTCTCCCCACGGTGCCCCGTTGTCCATCGTCATCCGCTCCGGCAACCCGTAGTGCCTGAACACGTTAATCAGCTGTGACTGCACGGTCTCCCGCCGCTCATCGTCGCAGTGCGCCAGACAGAGGGAAAAACGGGAGTGGTCGTCGAGCAGGGTCAGTGGATGGCAGCGCCCGCCCCCAAAGGGAAAGTGGCCCTTAAAGTCCATCTGCCAGAGGCGGTTGGGGGCGTCATGCTCAAAGCTGCCGGTGGCCGGAATGCCCGGTGTCGTGCCCGGCAGCAGGCCGTGACGGGCCATCAGGTTATGGACAGTGCTGAAAGCGGGCATCCTGTGTCCCTGGTCTTCGAGCCAGCGCTTAATCTTGCGCGCGCCCCAGCGTTCATGACGGGCATGCGCCAGGCGCAGCAGGTCAGTGATGGCGTCAGATGAGCGGTTCGGCGAATGATGAGGCACGCGGGAGCGGTCAGCCAGGCCGGCAGCGCCGTGTTCAGACCAGCGGGCGAGCCACTTGTAGCCAGTAGCGGGCGAAATGCCGTAGTGACGGCAAAGAGAACGGATGTTCGCCCCGTCTTGCGAGGCGAACAGAACAAACTCGGTACGTAATGACATGGTATCTCTCGCATCCCAGGGCATAAGCGACTCCAAAAACGGGTTCGTATGCCTTAGTTGTAAGTGTCTACCATGTCCCCGAACAAGTGTTCATGATGTCCCCGGACCGTACACCAATATAGGGGAGGGATACACCAGGAATATTCCGGTCTTTAAGATTAATCCCCATTTCTTCCCTTGCCAAAAAAAACAACAATTTCACCGCTCCATTTGTCATGGAATATCCATGACGTCTTTGTCGGTTTATCCGGCATGATCACAATAACAACGGCACAAGGATTACGGAAAATGAAAACAATATCTCTGGCGGTATTGGTGGCGGCAAGTCTGGCCAGCGGCGCTGCTCTGGCGGATAACCAAACTGTCTCTGTTGGCTATGCGCAGAGCAAAGTTGAGAACTTTAAAAATATTCGCGGCGTCAACGCACAATATCGCTACGAATGGGATTCCCCGCTGAGCGTGATCGGCTCTTTCACCTATATGAGCGGCAGTGACGATCAGAAATATTATGTCGATTCTGATTCGGTGAAAAATAACATCGACGTGAAATATTACTCGCTGATGGCCGGTCCGGCTTATCGTATTAACGAATATGTTTCGTTATATGCCCTGGGCGGCGTCGCACATACCAAAGCGGATGTGGATACCAAATGGGTCAACGCAGGCGATGGTTATACGCAGAAAGACAGCCTTTCTGAAAAATCGACCTCTTTCGCCTATGGCGCGGGCGTGCAATTCAACCCAACCGCCGACCTGGCGATTAATGTCGGTTATGAAGGCACCAATGCCGATATCGATGGCAGCCATTCCATTAACGGCTGGAACGTAGGTGTGGGTTACCGGTTCTAAGCGGCGTTTGTGCCGGGTGGCGGCGACGCTTTACCCGGCCTACGAGGTCAGTGCGGTATTTTGCCGGGCATTAAACCGCACGAATGCCCTGCAAAATATGCTCAATGTAATGCGTCAATTTCGGTAACGGGCGTAAATCCTGACGCCACAGCATATGCACCGGCCTCGGTTCTGGCGTGTACTTTTCCAGCACGCGGATCAACCGGCCATTCGCCAGCTCTTCCGCCACCAGCACCTCCGGCTGCAACAGCAAACCCGCTCCGGCAACCGCCGCCGTGCGTAATCCATACCCGTCGTTACAGCGCAATATGGCATCACGTTTCCAGCGCACATCCCCTTCTACACCCGGCAGTCGCCATTCATTGCGCGCGGTCCAGACCGTGTGCGAAAGGCACAAATGATCGACCAGATCGGCAGGCGTTTGCGGCGTGCCGTGCCGCGCCAGATAGTCGGGGGCCGCGCAGATCACCATCCGGTACGGACACAGGTATTTCGCGACCAGATCGTCGTTACGGATATCGCCAATGCGGATCGCCAGATCGAATCCTTCATTGACCATATCGACCATCCGATTGGTCAGATCGAGTTCAACGCGCACTTCGGGGCAGGCTTGTAAAAACGTCGCCGTGAGCGGAGCGATCACACAACCCCCGAATGAGGTCGGCGCACTGATGCGCAGCGTCCCGGCTGGAGCGGCACGCAAACGCTCGACCGAACTTTCAGCAATTGATACCTGCTCCAGCACCCGTTTCGCTTCATCATAAAATACGCGACCGGCGTCGGTTAAACTCTGACGACGGGTATTGCGCTCCAGCAAACGCGTGCCAAGCTGCGTTTCAAGAAGCTGGATGTATTTCCCGACCATCACCGCCGACATCTCCAGCCGGGCCGCTGCACCGGTAAAACTGCCGCTTTCGACCACGGTAATAAAGGTTTCCATGCCGCGAAGCTTATCCATATTGCAAACCTCTGGTTAGTAATCTTCTAACTTTAGCCCAGTTTATCCGAATTCTGATTTATTAAAGAATGGAGACTCACAACCTGAAGGAGTCTGCTATGAAAATCGTCATTATTGGTGCCAGCGGTACGGTCGGTCGCGCCGTGACCGAAGAGTTGAGCCGTAAACATGAGGTGATCCGCGTCGGTCGCACGCAGGGCGATGAGCAGGTGGATATAACGTCGCAGGAGAGCGTGCAGGCACTGTTCGAAAAAATCGGCCCGGTGGATGCCATCGTGTCTGCCAGCGGCGGCCTGCATTTTGGCCCGCTGGCAACCATGAAAGACAGCGATTTCAACCAGGGCTTGCAGGACAAACTGTTGGGGCAGGTGCGCCTGGCACTCACCGGGCAACATTACCTGAATGAAGGCGGGTCGATTACCTTGATTAGCGGGATCGTGGCCGATGAGCCGATTGCGCAGGGTGTCAACGCCACCACGGTGAACGCCGCGTTGGCCGGATTCGTCCGCGCTGCCGCCTGCGAACTGCCACGCGGAATTCGTATCAACCTGATTAGCCCGACGGTGCTAACCGAATCCGCCGAAGCGTACGACGGATTCTTCCCCGGCTTCGAAAGCGTGCCCGCCGCTCGCGTCGCGCTGGCCTACCGCCGCAGCGTAGAAGGCGTGCAAAGCGGCCAGGTGTACAAAGTCGGTTACTGAGGTTTAACGGCGGCGATCAGCACCAGCATCGGTCGCTCCGCCTCTTCCGCCAGCGCGGGCCAGGCGTCAATCTGCGCCTGCGTTGGGCCCCACTCGTTGACTTCACGAAGCGTTAAGCCTGCTTTTATCAGCGCATTCAGCGTAGTGCCGAGCGTGCGGTGATATTTGATCACCCCATCTGCCAGCCAGTTGCTGACGCGCTGTCCTTCCTGCTGATACTGATTCACGCCCCAGAAACGATCCCCGTTATCATCCGTCAACCACCCCTGGCGCGAGGCGCAGGTGTAGATCGGATGCTCGATCGAAAAGACCAGGCTGCCGCCAGGCTTTAACGCGCGCTGAACAAGGCTAAACAACGTGTCGAGTTCCGGGAGATAGTGCAGCGCCAGTGAGCTGTAGACCAGGTCGAGGCTGTTGTCTGCAAGCGTTAAAGATTCCAGATCGCTGCGTTGATAAGTGATCGCTGGATCGTGAGTTAACTCTGAAGCGCGGGCGAGCATTTTTTCCGAGATATCAACACCCATCACCTGCGCCGCACCCATTTCGCGCGCGCTGCGGCAGAACCAGCCGTAACCGCAGCCCAGATCGATGACCGATTTGCCCGTCAGATCGGGCAGCATTTTTTTGAGTGCAGGCCATTCCGGTGCACCGTCCAGCCCCTGCACCGAGCGCGGAAGCTGGGCGTAGCCCTCGAAAAACGCCGGATTGTCGTAGATATTTTGTGCCATCGCAGATCCCTCTTTGTGAATATGCGTAGCAGTATATCGCATGGTATGGGTTTTGTAGGCCGGGTAAGGCATAGCCGCCACCCGGCAGCACGCGGCTGTGCGACCTAAAATGCCCGGTGGCGCTGCGCTTACCGGGCCTACGGTTCGTGCTGCTGTTGGTTTTGTAGGCCGGGTAAGGCGTAGCCGCCACCCGGCGCAACATTAGCTCACGATACCCCATACCAGATTGCCGTTATGGAACGTGGCGGTACGCGGAGAGATGCGCGCCACGGCTTCGGCGGAACAGGAGGCGTCCACCAGCACAAAGCTGGCGGCATCCTGCGCTTTCGGCCACACGCGCTCGCCTTTATCGTTCAGCGGCAACACGTCGCCAGTGGCAATCCCCAGCGCGCGCGACAGGGTTTGTTCGTTCGGGCGGATATAGAGCTGCGCGTAAAGGTTCGCTTTTTCCAGCATGTCGCCCAGGCCATACGGCGACCAGTGGTCGATCACGCTGTCGGTACCCGTCATCACAAACACGCCTTTATCGCGCAGCTGTTTGAGCGGCATGTGCAGCGTGCCAATCGGCACGGTCGAGGCGAGGGTGATTTGCTGTGCCGCCATGCGCGTGGCGATGGCGTCTACCTGCTGCTCGTTGAGCGTCGCCAGCGCAAAGCCGTGGCTGATGGTCAGTTTGCCCTTCAGTTCCGGTGTTTTCTCGACCGTCTCGACCATATAATTCACCGCCGCCACGCCTGCCGGGCTGGTTTCGTGCAGATGGATGTCCACGCCCTTGTCGTAATCCAGCGCTATCTGGAACATGGCATCGAGGGATTTTTCCATCGCGCCGTCGACATTAGTCGGGTCCAGCCCGCCGACGTAGTGCGCCCCGGCCTGCATCGCTTCGCGCATCAGCGGTTCGCATTTAGACAGCAGTAATCCGTGCTGCGGGAAGGCCACGATTTCACAGTCAAAACCGGGTTTACGCCGCGCCAGCACTGCCTGCAGATTTTCCAGATTTTTCAGGCCAGAGGTCGGCTCGATATTGCAGTGGCTGCGGGCGATGGTCGAGCCTTTGGACTGGATCAGATCGATCAGCTTTTCCGCGCGCTCCTGCGTGTAAGGCTGCAGCTTCGGCAGCAATTTTTGCTCAAGGCGGATCATGTCCTGAATCGTCGTTCCCGCCGGGCGATTGAGCGATCGCCACGGGCCGCCGTAGAAGGTTTTGTCCAGATGGATGTGCATGTCGCGCATCGCCGGGAGCATCAGCTTGCCGCCTGCGTTGTAGTGAGGAAGCGTGCTGTCGGCGTGGCTTTTATTGTCGCGCAGAGCGACGATTTTACCGTCTTTAATTTCCAGCGTTTTCAGCTCGGTGCGCGTGCTGGTGGCTACGTCGCCGTCAAAATTAAACCCGGCCTCCAGCAGCACGTTGTCGAGGTAGTAATGTTTCGCAGTGATGTTCATCGGTTTGCCCGTCTCGCAGGTCTCTTTTGCTGTGTCAGCAGCATACGCGACGGAACCGGTCGCGCCAAACAGCGCGCAGGCAGTGACCATTTTGCCGCTCTGGCTGATAAATTCCCGGCGGCTTTTATTCTCTTTCATCTTCTCTTCCTTTTCTGACTTTCTTACGCGTTCACGATGTGGGTGCCGGTCTCTCCGCGCAGCGCCGCAGGCAGGCAATCTGGCGAGGTGATAATGACCCGTTTGCCGCCCTGTTGCAGGAACGCCAGGCTGGCGACAATTTTCGGCAGCATGCTGCCCGCCGGGAAATGGCCCTCTTCCCTGTAGCGCGTCATTTGCGCCACGTTGACGGTGTCGAGCGCCTGCTGGTTCGGCTTGCCAAAATTCACGCACACTTTCTCGACGCCGGTGGTGATCACCAGCACGTCGGCAGAAATTTCACGTGCCAGTAGCGCGGTGGAGAGATCTTTATCAATCACCGCGTCGACGCTTTGATAATCCCCTTCAGCGGTGCGGATCACCGGAATTCCGCCGCCTCCCGCGCCGATCACCACAAAGCCTTTTTGCGTCAGGGTTTTGATGGCATCGGCTTCGATAATGCGCACCGGCTGCGGCGAGGCGACCACGCGACGGTATCCTCGCCCGGAATCTTCGACAAAGTGCCAGTCGGGATGAGCGAGCTGTAGCTCATCGCGTTGAGCTTCGCTGAAAAAGGCACCGATAGGCTTGGTAGGATGGGTAAAACCGGGATCGTTTTGATCCACCTCCACCTGCGTGACTACCGTCACCGCCTTTTGCTCACCGCGCGCGGCGAGACGGTTGTTTAGCGCCTGCTGGATCAGATAGCCGATCCCGCCCTGGGTGTCGGCGACGCAGTTGGCGAGCGGTGTCAGGGGGAGACCTTCGCGCTCGTGGGCAATTTCCGCGCGCCTAAGATCGAGGCCCACCTGCGGGCCATTGCCGTGGGTAAGGACGATGTCGTAGTCGGAGGCGAGCATCTCTAACACCGATTCCGCCACCGCTTTGACTGCCTGCGCCTGATGTTCAATCGACTGGCTGGCGTTATCTTTGATAATGCTGTTGCCACCGATGGCGACGACCATGAGTTCTTTCATGTGTTTTCCTTAGGAATTGTGCGGTCTGGTGCCCTCACCCCGGCCCTCTCCCACAGGGAGAGGGAGAAAACCAGTCCTCCCTCTATCCAGGGGGGAGGGAGAAAACCAGTCCCCCCTCTATCCAGGGGGGAGGGAGAAAACCAGTCCCCCCTCTATCCAGGGGGGAGGAATAAACCAGTTCCCTCTCCCTGTGGGAGAGGGTTAGGGTGAGGGCATCAGGCATTATCAGGACTCTGAAACCGGCGCTGCCGCCTGCGCTACTTCGCGGCTATCCATGATGTGTTTCACCACGAACATCCCGCTCATCATCAGGTACGCGGTGACGAACATCAGCGAACTGCCTTCGGCAAAACCGACCACCGGGGCGTGGATTACACCGAACAGCGCCAGCAGTGCACCGACGGCTGCGGCGATCGCCCCGCGCAACGGTTTATTGAGGATGGCGAAGATGGCGATACAACCCCACAGCATGCTGGCGAGCGGTGCGCCGTTGCCCAGATGCATCAGCCCTTCGTAGTAGATACCTTTGCTGTGCAGCACGTCGGTGCCAATCTTCGCGGCGTTAGTCCCCGCTGCACCCATCACGCTGTTCATCATGGTCAGCGCCCAGTTGGCGATCCACGGGAACAGGCAGATAAAGATGACGGGCACCTCCACTTTGGGCGTTTCTCTCACCACCTGGTTGGCGGTGACCACGCCGATAAACACCAGAATCGGCACGATGGCGGTCATCGGAATGATGGCGAGCATAAAGGCCCCCAGCCCGAACAGCGGCACGATGAACATGGTGACGCCCGACGCCAGGGTGTAGCCGATGCTCGCGCCCATCGCTTTCCATCCCGCGTGGCCGACGTAGACTGTCACCGGGAACGGATTGCCCATCAGACAGCCAAGCATGGAGGCCAGGCCGTTGGCCAGCATCACTTTGCGGGTCGGGTATTCATCCCCTGCCGCGTGGGCGCTTTCGATGTTTTCGAGGTCAAAGATATAGTTCGCCAGCCCCAGCGGGACCGCCGACGCCAGATACGGCAGGGCGTGCGGTAAACCTTGCATGAAACTGTCTATGTGGACTGACGGCGGGTTAAAGCCGAACGAGGACATGGACGCTTTGATCGCTTCCGGGCTTTGCAGGCCGGAGATCCACGCCAGCGCAGTACCGGCAACCAGTAACAACAGGCCGGTCGGAATGCGCGCGAAGATCGGCTTCTTGCCGAACCAGTTGATAAAGATCAGCAGCAGCACGATGAAGGAGACCGTCGGCGCTTCGAACGCCTGCAGCATTGGGTTCATCGCCAGCAACAGCAGACCTAAACCGGAGAGGCACGACAGCAGCACGGTACGCGGGATCATCTTGCGAATGGTTTCACCCAGGAACGAACCGCCCGCCAGGATCATCGCTTCAACAAAGCACCACACCAGACCTATCTGGATGGCAAAATCCGCATCACCGGTCTGCTGATAAACCGGCATCAGCACCAGGAACGTCACGGTGAAAATGGACGGCGCGCTCGGGCCAGACGGCAGCGCCGTCACATCGTTGCGCCCGGTCTGGCGCTGCATTTGCAGGCCAAACCACGTGTAACAGATGCTGGCGACCAGCACCGCCAGCCCGAAGGCTGGCGCGATACGCCCATAAACAATCTCTTTCGGGATGCCGACGACAAAAATGAGCAGCCCCATCATGGTCAACAGGTTAGTCAGGTTATTGGTCATGAGCCCGAAATAGGCCGCCCAGTCACCTCTTTTCCACTCCAGTTTCATGCTTTTCATGAATGCTTACCTTATAAAAAGTAGCGATCGCGGAAGGTCAACAGCGCCTTTTCGAAACAGCTAAATGGCGGGTGAACGATGCCCGCCCCAATCATGCCGATCCCGGCGTCTTTGTGGGCGATGGCGGTGTTGATCACCGGCAGAATGCCGCTGGCGGCAACGCGGGTGATATCAATCGCCGTTGGGATGCCCATAAACGAGAGCAGCGGAATGGTGACGTTCGGGTTTTCGCCAAGGGTGATTTCGCGCATCTGGCGCGAGAAGTCGATGGCTTCGTCCACCGTGCCGCCCACCAGCGCGACAATCGCCGGCGCCGTCGCCATCGCAAATCCGCCGATGCCGTAGGTTTCGGTGATGGCGCTGTCGCCGATATCCAGACCGGAATCCTCCGGTTTGTAACCGGCAAACATCGGGCCAATCACCTGCTGCGCCGGGCCGGTAAACCACTGCCCCGGCAGGCCAGAAATGCGCAGGCCAAATTCGTACCCGTTACGCGCCATCGTCGTGACCACGGTGCTGTACTCGATCCCATGCGCGGCATCCAGCGCGGCTTTGCACATCGCCATCCACGTCGGGCCGGAGAAGTAGTCGCTGCTCGCCACGAACTCGAACACCTGACGCTGCTGCTCTACCGGATAACCGGCCTGAATCAGCCCCGGTGTTAGCGCCTGGATCAACAGCGTGGTGCCTGCGTTGTTGCGGTTGTGGCACTCATCGCCCATGTGCAGCGCCTGAGCCAGCATTAAGCGCAGATCGATTTCACCGATGATTTTCATCGCATCACGCAGCATCGGACCGAGCACATCGCGCATCCAGTTCAGGCGATCAATAACGCTTTGATCGTTAGCCCCCATGCGCAGGATTTTCGCCATCTGCTCGCTGAGGTTGGTGAACGCACGGTTGCCGTAGGTTTTGTTCTCGACGATGTGCATGAACATCGACGCCGAGGTGACACCCGCCATCGAGCCGACGCAGTCGTGTTCGTGGCACGGCGAGAAGGTAATTTCCCCGGATGCCGCGAGGCGCTCGGCGTCGTCCAAATCGCTTGCCAACCCTTCAAACACCAGTGCGCCCGTCACTGCGCCGCGCATTGCGCCGCACATGTTTTGCCACGCCACCGGTGGGCCGGCATGCAGAATGGTGGTGCGAGTCATGCCAGGCACCACGTTGATGGCCTGATCAAAGCCCACCAGCACCGGATGGGACTGAATAATGCGCTCCAGCGCCTGTTTGTTGGCGGCGGCGATTTTTTCGGCAAACGTGGACTGTGCCAGCTGATCCAGCGCCTCCACCACCTGCATATTGCCCTGCCCCGGCGGCGTCCAGTCGAGCTGCGTGACCGGCACGTGTTGTTTTTTGAGATCGTCGCTGAACATGGCGATACCGACATTAATGACGTTCAGCGGCTGGTTAAATAAGGTTTTCATCAGGCTTTTTCTCCTTTGCAGACAAATTCACGCGCCAGTAATCCGGTATTGGTGCTGCTGCTGGCCCAGATCACACCTGCATCCGTGAGCAACTGGCACTGCTGCGACAGGGACGGGGTATCCAGATCGGTGCCGAGCACGTAGCCAAGGATCTCCAGCGGGCGGTTGTCCGCTTTTGCGATGGCCTGCGCCTCTTTAATGGCGTCGATCATCACCCCGACCGGGTCCTCGTGGGAGCCAAAGCCGAGCACGAAATCCATCACGATCACGCCGACTTCCGGGTCGCGCGCCTCCTGCAACAGACGGCTGATGCGGTTGGTCGGGTCGATCATCGGATGCGGTTTGCCGTTGGTGAAATCATCGTCGCCGAAATCAAGGAAGGTATGGGCTTGGCTGACGTTGAGATCGGCCAGCCGTTTGGTCGGATCCGGCTGGATGTTGCTGTAAACGTCGTCGAATTTTTCCAGTGCCGCGAACATCGCTTCATCGCATAAAGTGCCGCCGCAGAACAGGCCGCGAATGTATTTTTGCTGCGGTGTCAGACGCGTACGGACTTCTTCAATAAGCGGCCAGTTGAGCGGATGCAAATCCAGCGACTCTTTTTTAATGCCGGTGAGGAGGACCGCTTTCAGGGCTGCCTCTTTGGTTCCGCGCGCGAACTGCAGGCCGTCTTCATCGGCGGGCGGTTCGTTGCGCCCGAGGAAACAGACCACCACCGGTTTGCGACAGGCGCGGGCGCGGGCCAGCACTTTTTCAGCCACTTTAGGCGCAGGTGGTTTAGAGATTAAGGCGATCACCTGCGTGGCCTCGTCGGCTTCGAGCATTTCAATGGCGTCGAGCATCATCAGGCCGCCGATTTTTTCACTCAAATCACGGCCACCGGTGCCGATCAGTTGCGATATGCCGCCGCCGAATTCATGAATGCGCGCGCTCAGCTCCTGGCTGCCGGTGCCCGACGCGCCAACGATGCCGATCGGTCCGCGACGGACCGCGTTGCCAAAGCACAGCGCCGCACCGTTGATAATGGCGGTGCCGCAGTCCGGGCCCATCATCAGCAGGCCTTTCTCATGCGCCAGCTGCTTAAGCGCCAGTTCGTCATCGAGGCTGACGTTATCAGAGAAGAGCATCACGTTGAGATCGTTTTCCAGCGCCTGGCGCGCTTCGCGGGCGGCAAACAGGCCGTTGACCGAAATCACCGCCAGATTGCTGTCGGGACGATGAGTTTTGGCGCTGGCGAGCGTGGCGAAACGCGCTTCGTGCGCACCGCCGCTCTCCTTGCGGGTAAACAATTCTTCGATGGCCGCCAGGGTTTCATCATTGGCAGACTCACCTTTAATCACAATCATCAGGTCGCCGTTTTTAGCGTCCTGCAGTTCCGGCGTTAATAAGCCGAGGTTTTTTAAAACGCCTTTGTTCATTTCGGTCGCCATCGCCACAAACGCCTGTTCCACACCAGGCAATTTATTGGCTTTGGTCGAAACCGACATCAGCGAAACAGAATCAAAATAAGTGTTCTTTTTAATAACGATTTTGGTGGGCATGTTTCCTCCCGAATGCGGGCAAAAGGGGGCCGCCATCATGATTAAGGCATGATGGTAAACGTGAAAAATTTCAGGTCAGGCAAGCCCGAAAAGGCTTGCCGAATGCATTACGCGCCGGCGGCTAACAGCAGCTCGGCAATGGCGTGATAGCCTTTCTCGCGCGCCAGTTCGAGCGGCGTTTTACCGTATTTGTCGGTCATGTGCGGATTGGCGCCGTGGTCGAGAAGTAATTTGACGATCTCCTGCTGTTTTGGGCCGCCATCGTTGAGCACGATCGCTTCCAGCAGCGGCGTCCAGCCGACAAAGTTGGTGTGATTGACGTTGATATCTGTGTGGGTCAACAGTTCGCGGACAATTTCCACGTGACCTTTTTCACTGGCAGGCGTAATACCCACGCCGCCAAAACGCGACAGACGATCCAAGTCCGGATTCGCGGGCAGGATAATGCGCAGCAGAGTTAGATCATTCGTCAAACAGCTGATTAAGAACGGATTGAAACAGGTCTGATCCTGTTTATCGATATCCGCACCGGCGGAAATAAGAAATTCAACGCAAGGATAATGCTTTTTGAGGCTGGCAGTAATAATGGCGGTTCTTTTCTGGCGATTGGTGGCGTTGATATCCACGCCTTTTTCCAGACAGGCTTTAAGTGCATCCAGATTGCCCTGCTCTGCCGCCAGCAGAAATTCAGTAACGAGTTCATTTGCAGACATATTCAGACTCCGATTTTTCATTTCTGATGACCTGAGAATAGCAACAGCCCAGGGATAAAAGAATCCGCTTAAATTTCATTCATCGTAAGCACATTGATTGTTGAATCAAAATCAACAGTTGAGTCAAAACGTGCGTCGGTGCAATGTTTTTCTTATCTTTCGAGCACTTTTTCCGCACAGAAGTGCTTTCTGCTTATGGCTCAACACGCCTTTACTGGCGCGGCCTGAAACAAAATCACAGAAGTGTGATTGCGCTCAAATGAGTTGTAACCGCAGTGTTAAATACTGTTCAAAACTGATTGCCGTTTGGGTGGATTACAAATAGATTCAACAATACCGCTGAGGCCGTTTGCATAAGAGAGTGAGCCATGAATTCTATTTTCACTGAAGAGAACCTGCTGGCTTTTACCGCTGCGGCGCGCTTCGGCAGCTTCAGTAAAGCGGCAGACGAACTGGGCGTGACGACATCCGCGATAAGTTACACCATCAAACGGATGGAGACCGGGCTGGACGTCGTACTGTTCGTGCGTAATACCCGCAGTATCGAACTGACAGAATCCGGATTTTACTTTTATCGTAAAGCGACGGATTTGCTTAATGATTTTCACGCCATCAAACGCGGGATTGATACCATTTCACAGGGCATCGAAGCGCGGGTACGCATTTGTATTAACCAGCTTTTATATACGCCGCGCCATACTGCGAGACTGTTGCAGGTATTAAAAAAACAGTTCCCGACCTGCCAGATCACGGTCACCACCGAGGTGTATAACGGCGTGTGGGATTCGATTATTAATAACCAGGCGAATATTGCCATTGGTGCGCCAGATACGCTGCTCGACGGCGGTGGGATTGATTACACGGAGATTGGCGCGATTCGATGGGTGTTCGCCATCTCTCCCCAGCATCCGCTGGCATTTTCCCCGGAGCCGATTGCCGAGAGCCAGCTGCGCCTTTACCCGAATATCATGGTTGAGGACACGGCGCACACGATCAATAAAAAAGTGGGATGGTTGCTGCACGGGCAGGAGGCGATTCTGGTGCCGGACTTTAACACCAAATGTCAGTGTCAGATTCTTGGCGAAGGGATTGGCTTTTTACCGGAACATATGGCGCGGGAAGCGGTGGAAGAAGGCCTGCTGGTGACGCGGCGGATTAACAATCCCCGTCAGGATTCCCGCATGTTGCTGGCAACACAACATGCGGCGACCGGCCAGGTAACCCGCTGGATCAAACAGCAGTTTGGGCCTCAAGGCGTCCTGACCGGGGTTTATAGCGATTTATTGTGGCGAGATTGACGTTTAATCGCGGGACTGCACCCAGAAAGCATGAATAAGCCCCGGAATGTAACCCAAAAGAGTCAGAACGATATTAAGAATAAACGCCCAGCCGAAGCCTTTGCCAAGCAATACGCCCAGCGGTGGGATAAGAATAGTAAAAACGATACGCCAGAAACCCATACATTCTCCATACAAGCTAAACAGGTAATTGTTAAAAAAGATAATTTATCTTTAAACGTAGTGAGTTTACCGTGGCCTGCCATTCCGCTCGCGAGCTTTTACGCTCCTTTACCCTCTTTACAATCGCACAGACTGGCGAATAAGAGGTATTCGCGCGTTAAGCCTGTACCCTGCTGGCGACGTGGGCTAAGGTAAGAAACACCAAAATGAGGAGGTCACTATGTTTACTGTTGGAGATCTTGTGCAGCCACGTATGGGCGGCCCAAAACTGAAAGTGGTTGAAGTCCATGAGGATCAGATTGTTGCCGTGCAGGCAAGCAATGAGCAAGGCGAGAAATTTACGCTGAAGGCGGCGGATGTGGCGCTGTATAAAGAAGACGGTGATTTCGGCGTCTGCTGAAAACTCAGGGCGGTGCAATACCGCCCTGATGTAAACCACTTAGATCAGGAAATCATCCAGTGATTGACCGTTCGCCAGCGCATTCGCGATAGGCTTAGGGGTGCGGCCCTGACCGGTCCAGGTTTTTTCTTCACCGTTAACGTCAGTAAAACGATATTTCGCTTCACGTGCCTGACGTTTTTGCGGCTGGCTGGCGCCTTTCAGCACGTCTTTACCCAGCAAATCTTCCGGAGAAATACCGTCTGCTTTCATCAGCTCCAACAGCGCATTAATTTTCTGCTGCTGTTCAGCCTGCTGGCTCTGCATTTCATCTTGCTCATTACGTTTTTCTTCCGTAACGATGCGGAATTTTTCCAGCATTTCTTCAAGCACATCTATAGAGAATTCACGCGCCATTGCGCGAAGGGTACGGATATTATTAAGATTTTGTAACATTGAAGACATATTACTGAAGACCTTTTATGAGTTGATTCAATGAGCAATAGTTCAATATGGTAATCCACTTTACTTTGAATATCCAGCGAGATTCCTCCCAGACTTTTATTAAGGACATTCAAAAATATTTAATTAATTATCCTTACCTTTATTTGCATTCCCCACAATATTGCATTTGTTTATCACACTATTTGTTTTCAAAATGGCGTGTATGGGGGGAAAGACCACGGTTTCGTTTACATAGATGAATAATCATTCACGTGTTAAGCATAGTAAAACAGATCCCATATCAGAATAATTCACCATTAAATGGGCCTTAATAGAACATTAATCACAGACTGCCTGATTTTTATACAACTTAGAGCAGCGTCTGCTGAGAGGGATGTCTTTGCGGCTTGTATCACAGCGCAAAATACAACTAACGCATTGATTTTAAATGTCAATTAATACCGAGAGACACAAAATATCAGGCCGGGTGAAATGCAGACACTTTTAGAGCATTTTATCGACAAAAGGCCATTAAATAAAAATAAATCACTCATTGTGACTTTCAAGGCAGAGATATACTCTATACACGTTAAATAAACCAACCTAAAGCACCGTTCGCTGCGGGTAAAATTTCTGTTTTGTGGTTTTCTCAAGGAGTTTGGACATGTTCTCACCGCAGTCTCGCCTGCGTCACGCAGTTGCAGACACTTTCGCGATGGTTGTCTACTGTTCCGTTGTGAACATGGCGATCGAGATATTCCTCTCCGGAATGTCGTTTGAACAGTCACTTTCTTCCAGGCTGGTCGCTATTCCAGTCAACATTCTTATTGCATGGCCTTATGGATTTTACCGTGATGCGGTGATGCGCGTGGCGCGTCGCTTTAGCCCGTCCGGATGGATGAAAAACCTGGCGGACGTGCTGGCTTACGTCACCTTCCAGTCTCCGGTATATGTGGCTATTTTACTGACGGTCGGCGCAGACTGGCATCAGATTGCTGCAGCTGTCAGCTCAAATATTGTGGTGTCGATGTTGATGGGCGCCGTCTACGGCTACTTCCTCGATTACTGCCGCCGCCTGTTTAAAGTCAGCCAGTATCATCGGTCTCAGGCGTAACGTGCTGCGACTGGCCGACGCCAGTCGCGGATTTATTGCGGTTCGCCAAACAAACCTTGCAGAAATCGCTCCAGCGCCATGCGGGAGCTAAAACCGTGCGGAATACCGTAGTGCTGGTGCCGTTCACCGGCTAAGTACAGCGGGAATTGCTCGTAATGATCGCAGGTTTTGATATCTGTGGCCGGCTCAGCAAACGACAAACTGCGGTCTTTTAGCGTGGGATGAATAATCAGCGCAGTGCGCCCCATTCGGGCTTCGCGGTTAACATAAACATAATTATCGCCACGGCGATATCCGTATGTTTTTTGAGTCACTGCATCCATGATGAAACCCGCTTTTTCAAGAACGCGTGCCACCTCATCGGGTCGTAAATACATATTTTATCCTCGTTATCTTTTCCTGCGGGCCAACCTTACAATATTCAGCATTAGCAACGCTTTCAGATAAATCCATAAAGGCCACGATATGTCGTGACTCGCTTCAGATATTAAAATCCTGGGCTAAACTGAGTATGAACGCAAAATTATGGAGGATCGTATGTTTAACAGACCGAACCGAAACGATATTAATGACGACGCTCAGGATATTCGTAACGATGTCAGCCAATTAGCGGACACACTGGAAGATGTGTTGAAATCCTGGGGCTCAGATGCAAAGGATGAGGCGGATGTCGCCAGACGTAAGGCTCAGTCTCTGCTGCGTGAAACCCGCGCCCGGATGAATGGCCGCTCGCGCACATCGCAAGCCGCCTGCGACGCCATTGGCTGTGCCAGTAGTTTCGTTCGCGATAAACCGCTGTATGCCGTGGGGACTGTCGCTGCGGTGGGGATTTTTATCGGTGCCCTGCTAACGCTGCGTAATAAATAACCCTTAAACGCATCATGCATGACCCTCGTTCGCTTTGGCGTTCGGGGGTTTTATTTTTTTTGGTCAATAAACAACCAAAACCCTTGCACGGCCCGCCCCTCCTCACTTTGACTCGCATCGAGGAAAAATCACGCCAGAAATACCATATCTTGTATGGTTGAAACTTACATCAACTACATCTAGTATTCCTTTTAGCCAGACACCTACAACCCGACGCGTTCAATCGCGCCGTTCCTTCATTCTAAATGGAAATACGAATCATGAGCATTACTATTTACACTCGTAACGACTGCGTTCAGTGTCACGCCACCAAACGAGCAATGGAAAGCCGTGGCGTCGAGTTTGAGATGGTGAATGTGGACTTACAGCCCGATGCGGCAGATACCCTGCGTGCGCAAGGATTCCGTCAGCTTCCGGTGGTGATCGCCGGGGAAACCAGCTGGTCAGGCTTTCGCCCGGACATGATTAACCGCCTGCAAACTCAGGCCGCCAGCGCATGAGTCTGCTCGTCTACTTTTCCAGCAGCTCGGAAAATACGCTGCGCTTTATCGAGCGCGTCGGGCTGCCCGCCGTGCGCATTCCGCTCAACGAGCGCGAGCGTATTCAGGTAGACGAACCTTATATTCTGGTGGTCCCAAGCTATGGCGGCGGTGGGACGGCGGGCGCGGTGCCCCGTCAGGCGATCCGCTTTCTTAATGATCCCCATAACCGGGCGCTGATTCGCGGCGTGATCGCGGCAGGTAATCGCAACTTTGGCGATGCATTTTGCCGCGCCGGGGATGTTATCTCTCAAAAGTGCGGCGTGCCGTATCTCTATCGTTTTGAACTGATGGGGACACAGCAGGACGTAGAGAACGTGCGTAAAGGAGTGAACGAATTTTGGCAACGACAACCGCAGAACGCGTAATGCAGGGATCGACGGATTACCATGCCCTGAACGCCATGCTGAACCTCTACGATCGCGAGGGGCATATTCAATTTGGCAAAGATCATGAGGCAGTGGACGCCTTTTTTGCCGCCCACGTCCGTCCGAACATGGTGCCATTTGCCAGCCAGCAGGCGCGGCTCGACTACCTGGTCAACGAAGGCTATTACGAAGAGCGGGTGCTGACGCGCTACGATCGCGCCTTTGTAGTGAGCCTGTTTGAACGCGCACACGCCAGCGGTTTTCGTTTTCAGACCTTCCTCGGCGCCTGGAAATATTACACCAGCTATACGCTCAAAAGCTTCGACGGCAAACGCTATCTGGAAAGTTTTGAAGATCGCGTGTGCATGGTGGCTTTAACGCTGGCGCAGGGTGATGAAGCCCTGGCGCAGCAGCTGACGGATGAGATCCTTTCCGGTCGATTCCAGCCCGCTACGCCGACGTTCCTCAACTGCGGTAAAGCGCAGCGCGGTGAGCTGGTCTCCTGTTTCCTGCTGCGCATCGAAGACAATATGGAGTCGATTGGACGCGCGGTGAACTCGGCTCTGCAACTCTCCAAACGCGGCGGCGGCGTGGCGTTTTTACTGTCGAATCTGCGGGAATCCGGTGCGCCCATTAAGCGCATCGAGAATCAGTCTTCGGGGGTGATCCCGGTGATGAAAATGCTGGAAGATGCGTTCTCGTATGCCAATCAGCTGGGAGCGCGTCAGGGTGCGGGCGCGGTCTATCTTCACGCCCATCACCCGGACATTCTGCGTTTCCTCGATACCAAACGCGAAAACGCCGACGAAAAAATCCGTATCAAAACCCTGTCGCTTGGCGTGGTAATCCCCGATATCACTTTCCAGCTGGCGAAAGAGAATGCCGAGATGGCCCTCTTCTCGCCGTACGATATCGAGCGCATCTACGGCAAGCCCTTCGGTGACGTGGCGATTAGCGAGCTGTACGACGAGCTGGTCGCCGACGACCGCGTTCGGAAAAAATACATCAACGCCCGCGATTTCTTCCAGACCCTGGCTGAAATCCAGTTTGAATCCGGCTATCCGTACATCATGTATGAAGATACGGTGAACCGCGCCAATCCGATTGCCGGGCGCATCAACATGAGCAACCTGTGCTCGGAGATTTTGCAGGTCAACAGCGCGTCGACGTACGACGAGAATCTGGATTATGCCGACACAGGCAAAGATATCTCCTGCAATCTCGGCTCACTGAATATTGCCCATACTATGGATTCGCCGAATTTTGGCCGCACCGTTGAAACCGCCATTCGCGGCCTGACGGCGGTGTCGGACATGAGCCACATCCGCAGCGTGCCGTCGATTGAAGTCGGGAATACCGCGTCCCACGCCATCGGGCTGGGGCAGATGAATTTGCACGGTTATCTGGCTCGCGAAGGGATTTTTTACGGTAGCGCGGAAGGACTGGATTTCACTAACCTCTATTTCTACACCATCACCTGGCATGCCCTGCATACCTCGATGATGCTGGCCCGCGAGCGCAACCAGCGCTTCGCCGGGTTTGAGCAGTCGCGTTACGCCAGCGGGGAGTATTTTAATCAGTATCTGGAAAGCGACTGGCAGCCGAAAACCGAGAAAGTGCGGGCGCTGTTTGCCCGTGCCGGGATAACCCTGCCGACGCGCGAGATGTGGCAACAGCTGCGCACCGACGTGATGCAGTACGGCATCTATAACCAGAACCTACAGGCGGTGCCGCCGACCGGGTCAATTTCGTATATCAACCATGCGACGTCGAGCATTCACCCGATCGTCTCAAAAATCGAAATTCGCAAGGAAGGCAAAACCGGGCGCGTGTACTACCCCGCCCCGTTTATGACTAACGAAAATCTGGCGCTGTATCAGGATGCGTATGAAATCGGTCCGGAGAAGATTATTGATACCTACGCCGAGGCCACGCGACATGTGGATCAGGGGCTGTCGCTAACGTTGTTCTTCCCCGATACTGCCACCACCCGTGATATTAACAAGGCGCAAATTTACGCCTGGAAAAAAGGCATCAAGACCCTGTACTACATTCGCCTGCGTCAGCTTGCGCTGGAAGGCACCGAAATTGAAGGCTGCGTGTCCTGCGCGCTGTAAGGAGAAAGGATGAAACTGTCACGCGTCAGTGCCGTTAACTGGAATAAGATTCAGGACGATAAAGACCTGGAAGTGTGGAACCGTCTGACCAGCAACTTCTGGCTGCCGGAAAAAGTGCCACTGTCGAACGATATTCCGGCGTGGGCCACGCTCAGCCACGCTGAGCAACAGCTGACAATCCGTGTATTTACCGGATTAACGCTGCTCGATACTATCCAGAACACCGTCGGCGCACCGGCGCTGATGGCCGATTCGCTGACCCCGCACGAAGAGGCGGTGATGTCGAATATCAGCTTTATGGAGGCGGTTCACGCTCGCTCGTACAGTTCGATTTTCTCGACGCTGTGCCAGACCAAAGATGTGGATGCAGCTTATACCTGGAGCGAAGAGAGCGCCTCGTTGCAGCGTAAAGCGCAGCTGGTGCTGGAGCATTATCAGGCCGATGAGCCACTGAAGAAGAAAATCGCCAGCGTGTTTCTGGAATCGTTCCTCTTTTATTCCGGCTTCTGGCTGCCGATGTACTGGTCGAGTCGCGGTAAGCTCACCAACACCGCCGATTTGATTCGCCTGATCATCCGCGATGAGGCAGTGCATGGGTATTACATTGGGTATAAGTATCAGAAAGGGCTGGAGAAAATCAGCGAGGAGAAGCGCGAAGAGCTGAAAGGGTTTGCGCTGGATTTGCTGATGGATCTCTATGATAACGAGCTGAACTATACCGAAGAGTTGTACGCTGGAACGGGCTGGGAAGAGGACGTGAAAGCGTTTCTCTGTTACAACGCCAATAAGGCGCTGATGAATCTCGGCTACGAGGCGCTTTTCCCACCGGAAATGGCGGCAGTGAACCCAGCGATTCTGGCAGCGCTCTCGCCAAATGCCGACGAAAACCACGATTTCTTCTCGGGTTCCGGGTCGTCTTATGTGATGGGTAAAGCGGTGGAAACGGAGGATGAGGACTGGGATTTTTAGATAAGTCTTTCCCCCTCACCTAACCCTCTCCCCAAACGGGAGAGGGGACTGTTCGGTGCGGTCTTTTCCCCCTCGCCCCTTTGGGGAGAGTACCGGGGTGAGGGGAAAATAACGAATCTGAATTTAATATAAACTCCACTTCCTTCCCCATAAATATCCCCCATCATCTATACTGTAATTCCAGCGTCATATTCTCCTGAATTATTCCGATTCAGAAGAAATTCCCCGACCCTGCGGCAAAAAATCTCAGAAAAATTCAACACCCGCTCAGCCCTTTCCTCATGGGAAATTCAGACGATTCGCTAATGGCAAAATTCGTGCCACAGACGCCGCAAGGGTTGTCTCAGATTCTCAGTATGTTAGGGTATGGCCAGTTCATTATTTTTAATGGTATTCATATCGACGCTAATAAATAACGGGAATGACTCTATTGCATGGCAATTAAATTAGAAGTTAAAAATCTCTATAAAGTATTTGGCGAGCATCCACAGCGCGCATTCAAATATATTGAAAAAGGACTTTCAAAAGAACAAATCCTGGAAAAGACAGGATTATCCCTTGGCGTTAAAGACGCCAGTCTGGCAATTGAAGAAGGCGAGATTTTCGTCATCATGGGGTTATCCGGTTCGGGTAAATCCACTATGGTTCGCCTTCTCAATCGCCTGATTGAACCCACCCGCGGACAGGTGCTGATTGATGGCGTGGATATCGCCAAAATATCTGACGCCGAGCTTCGTGAGGTGCGCAGGAAAAAGATTGCGATGGTCTTTCAGTCATTCGCGCTAATGCCACATATGACGGTACTGGATAATACCGCTTTCGGTATGGAATTAGCAGGAATCCCTGCAGCTATTCGCCAGGAAAAAGCACTGGATGCATTACGTCAGGTGGGCCTGGAAAATTATGCCCACGGCTATCCTGATGAACTTTCTGGCGGTATGCGCCAGCGCGTCGGTTTAGCCCGCGCATTAGCCATTAATCCCGATATCTTATTAATGGATGAAGCCTTCTCTGCGCTTGATCCTTTAATTCGTACTGAGATGCAGGATGAGCTGGTAAAACTGCAGGCAAAACATCAACGCACCGTGGTATTTATTTCCCACGATCTTGATGAAGCGATGCGTATAGGCGACAGGATTGCCATTATGCAAAACGGCGAAGTGGTGCAAGTGGGCACGCCGGATGAAATTCTTAATAATCCGGCAAATGATTATGTCCGCACCTTCTTCCGTGGCGTGGATATTAGCCAGGTATTTAGCGCTAAGGATATTTCCCGTCGCGCGCTGGAAGGCATTATCCGCCGCACGCCAGGTTTTGGTCCGCGTTCCGCGCTGAAACTGTTGCAGGATGAAGACCGCGAATATGGCTATGTGATTGAACGCGGTAATAAGTTTGTTGGCATTGTCTCCATCGACTCTCTGAAACACGCGCTCAGCGAAAATCAGGGAATCGATGCGGCGTTACTCGACGCTCCGCTTGCCGTGGACGCCGAAACGCCGCTCAGCGAGTTGCTCTCTCATGTAGGCCAGGCGCCGTGCGCAGTCCCGGTCGTCGGAGAAGAACAACAGTACGTCGGCATCATCTCAAAACGCATGCTGCTGCAGGCTTTAGATCGCGAGGGAACAAACAATGGCTGATCAATCAAACCCGTGGGGAACCACAGAGGCGGCGGACAGCGCCGCGCAATCCGCAGATGCCTGGGGTTCTTCTGCGCCCGCACCGGCTGACGGCGGCGGTGCGAGCGACTGGCTCACCAGCGCGCCCGCTCCAGCACCGGAACATTTCAATATTATGGACCCGTTCCATAAGACGCTGATCCCGCTGGATAGCTGGGTGACCGAAGGCATCGACTGGGTGGTCACCCACTTCCGTCCGGTGTTCCAGGGCATTCGCGTCCCGGTGGACTACATCCTGAATGGCTTCCAGCAGATGATGCTGGGTATGCCGGCACCTGTTGCCATCATTCTGTTTGCGCTGATTGCCTGGCAGTTCGGCAGTGCAGGAATGGGGATTGCAACGCTGATTTCATTGATTGTGATTGGCGCAATTGGCGCCTGGTCGCAGGCGATGATTACTCTGGCACTGGTGCTCACCGCCCTGCTGTTCTGCGTAGTCATCGGCTTGCCGATGGGGATCTGGCTGGCGCGGAGTCCGAAGGCGGCGAAAATTATACGTCCACTGCTGGATGCGATGCAGACCACACCAGCGTTTGTCTATCTGGTACCAATCGTCATGCTGTTTGGGATCGGTAACGTACCGGGCGTGGTGGTAACGATTATCTTCGCCCTGCCGCCGATTATCCGTCTGACCATTCTGGGGATTAACCAGGTCCCAGCCGACTTGATTGAAGCTTCGCGTTCGTTCGGCGCAAGCCCGCGCCAGATGTTATTCAAAGTGCAGCTTCCGCTGGCGATGCCCACCATTATGGCGGGTGTGAACCAGACGCTGATGCTCGCCCTGTCGATGGTCGTTATTGCGTCGATGATCGCCGTTGGCGGACTCGGTCAGATGGTACTGCGCGGCATCGGTCGTCTCGATATGGGGCTGGCCACCGTGGGCGGCGTCGGGATCGTTATCCTCGCCATTATTCTTGACCGTCTGACTCAGGCTGTCGGTCGCGATTCACGCAGTCGCGGCAACCGTCGCTGGTACAGCACCGGCCCGATCGGGTTGATGACCCGTCCATTCATTAAATAAGGAACAACGATGCGACATAACATCCTTTTTGCCACAGCGTTTGCCACCCTTGTCTCCTCCAGCGCATTTGCCGCTGATTTGCCGGGCAAAGGCGTGACCGTTCAACCGATTCAGAGCACTATTTCTGAAGAATCCTTCCAGACCATGCTGGTCAGCCGCGCACTGGAAAAGCTGGGCTACACGGTCAATAAAGCCAGCGAAGTGGATTACAACGTCGGCTATACCTCGATTGCCTCTGGCGATGCGACTTTTACCGCCGTGAACTGGCAACCGCTGCACGATGATATGTATGCCGCAGCGGGCGGAAATAAGAAGTTTTACCGCGAAGGCACTTTTGTGACTGGCGCAGCGCAGGGTTATCTGATCGACAAGAAAACCGCCGATCAATACCACATCACCAATATCGAGCAGCTTAAAGATCCGAAGATCGCCAAACTGTTCGATACCAACGGTGACGGTAAAGCCGACATGATGGGCTGTTCACCAGGCTGGGGCTGTGAGGCGGTGATTAATCACCAGAACAAAGCCTTCGACCTGGAGAAAACCGTCGATGTGAGCCACGGTAACTACTCTGCGATGATGGCCGATACCATTGCCCGCTTTAAAGAAGGCAAACCGATTATTTACTACACCTGGACGCCGTACTGGGTCAGCGATGTAATGAAACCGGGTAAAGACGTGGTGTGGCTGCAGGTGCCATTCTCTTCCCTGCCAGGCGAGCAGAAGGACATCGACACCAAACTGCCGAACGGCATGAACTATGGTTTCCCGGTGAACACCATGCATATCGTTGCCAACAAAGCCTGGGCTGAGAAAAACCCGGCGGCGGCGAAATTGTTCTCGGTAATGAAATTGCCACTGGCGGATATCAACGCCCAGAATGCGATGATGCACGCAGGCAAATCATCTGAAGCGGATGTCCAGGGTCACGTTGACGGCTGGATCAAAGCCCACCAGCAGCAATTTGACAGCTGGGTGAATGAGGCGCTGGCAGCGCAGAAGTAAGGTTTTCCCCTCACCCCGGGCCTCTCCCAAAGGGAAAGGGGGATTAAATTCCCTCTCCCCGTGGGAGAGGGTTAGGGTGAGGGCATCAGGCCGCACAATCTCACTCTCCCAACCCTAAACCGCACAAACCACCACGCGACAAATCCCCAACATTCACATTCATCCGTTATGATGGTTTCTGAAAAAATAATCACTTAACTCACAGTTCTCGAATCTCATGACGAAAAACTCTCAAGGGCTTAGCCCGGCACTTATTCTGCTCATGTCGGTGGCAACCGGCCTGGCGGTGGCAAGTAACTACTATGCACAACCGTTGCTCGACACCATCGCTCGGGCCTTTTCACTCTCGGCCAGTTCCGCTGGTTTCATCGTAACCGCCGCCCAGTTGGGCTATGCCGCCGGTCTGCTGTTCCTGGTGCCATTAGGCGATATGTTCGAACGCCGCAGGCTGATCGTCATCATGACGCTGCTGGCCGCCGGTGGTATGTTGATCACCGCTTCCAGCCAGTCGCTGGGAATGATGATTCTCGGCACGGCACTCACCGGATTGTTCTCGGTAGTGGCGCAGATCCTCGTCCCTCTGGCCGCCACGCTCGCGGCCCCGGAAAAACGCGGCAAAGTGGTGGGCACCATCATGAGCGGCCTGCTGCTGGGGATTTTACTGGCACGAACCGTGGCCGGACTGCTGGCCAGCCTCGGCGGCTGGCGCACCGTTTACTGGGTCGCCAGCGTATTAATGGTGGTGATGGCGTTTGCCCTGTGGCGCGGCCTGCCAAAAGTGAAGCAAGAAAACCATCTTAACTATCCTCAGCTTCTCGGCTCAGTTTTTAGCCTGTTCACGCAGGATAAACTCCTGCGTACTCGCGCCCTGCTGGGGTGTTTCACCTTTGCCAACTTCAGCATTTTGTGGACCTCGATGGCCTTTCTGCTGGCGTCGCCGCCGTTCAACTATTCCGAAGGGGTCATTGGCCTGTTTGGTCTGGCAGGTGCGGCCGGTGCACTGGGCGCGCGTCCTGCCGGTGGTCTGGCGGATAAAGGCAAATCGCATCTGACAACTTCCGCCGGATTGGTTCTACTACTGCTTTCGTGGGCGGCTATCTGGTACGGGCATATCTCGGTGCTGTCGCTGATTGTCGGGATTCTGGTCCTCGACTTGACGGTTCAGGGTGTGCATATCACCAATCAGACCGTTATCTATCGCGTGAAACCCGAGGCGCGAAACCGCCTGACCGCAGGTTACATGACCAGCTACTTTATTGGCGGTGCGGCGGGTTCGCTGATCTCTGCATCGGCGTGGCAGCACGCGGGCTGGACTGGTGTTTGTGTGGTCGGTACGGTCGTCGCCGCCATTAACCTGCTAATCTGGTGGCGCGGATATCACCTTCAGGAAGCGATTCAGTAAGCTTTACATGATGATGGAGCTTCTTAGGGTGTTAAGGAGCTCCGCACTCTGTTAAGGTGAGCGTAATTATTTATCCCAGAAATTTTACTGTGGGTGACATATTAGATTACCGCATGAATAGTTCAGACCTGGTGGCTGCTCACGCCCCACTCAAATCGCCTACATTTTCGTCCTGTTTGAAACTTCATGCTGTTTCCTCCCGCCCGACCCCGTCTTTCATGGGCGTTAGCCCTCTCGTTTCTGTGCTCACCGGGTCACGGATTCACCCGGCACTTTCTGACAGTGATATCAGCTTGGCGGATATAACCGCACAAATAATTCATTTACATTATTTGTCACTGTCGTTACTATATCGACTGTAATTAATGAGGTCATACCCAAATGGATAGTTCGTTTACGCCCATTGAACAAATGCTTAAATTTCGCGCCAGTCGTTACGAGGACTTCCCGTATCAGGAAATCCTGTTAACCCGTCTGTGCATGCACATGCAGGGTAAGCTGCTGGATAACCGCAATAAAATGCTGAAAGCTCAAGGGATTAACGAGACGTTGTTTATGGCGTTGATTACGCTGGAGTCTCAGGAGGATCACAGCATTCAGCCTTCTGAATTGAGCTGCGCCCTGGGTTCATCCCGTACCAACGCGACCCGTATCGCCGATGAGCTGGAAAAACGCGGCTGGATTGAGCGCCGTGAAAGCGACAACGACCGTCGTTGCCTGCATCTGCAACTGACCGATAAAGGTCATGAATTCCTGCGTGGGGTGCTACCACCTCAGCACAACTGCCTGCATCAGCTTTGGTCGGCCCTGAGTACGACCGAACGCGATCAGTTAGAGCACATCACTCGCAAGCTTCTCACCCGTCTGGATCAGATGGATGAAGATGGCGTCATTCTTGAGGCGCTGAGCTAACGCGACGACACGCTCAACCTTCCAGATTAAAAAAGATAACGGACAGGCCAGCACGTAATACTGCTGGCCTTTCTGACAACAGGTCGGCTCAGCCGATGTGAAAATAAGAAGATCGTGGAGAACTACAATGAGCGCAAATGCGGAGAACACTCCCCCGCAGCAACCGGTCAACACTAAGAAAGGCAAACGTAAAAGCGCCCTTCTGCTGCTGACTTTGCTCTTTATTATTATTGCCGTGGCATATGGGATTTATTGGTTTTTAGTACTGCGTCATATTGAAGAAACCGATGACGCATACGTGGCAGGGAACCAGGTTCAAATTATGGCGCAGGTATCGGGCAGCGTGACGAAAGTCTGGGCTGACAATACCGACTTTGTGCAAAAAGGGGATGTGCTGGTCACGCTTGATCCGACCGATGCGCAGCAGGCGTTTGAAAAAGCACAGACTGAGCTGGCCTCAAGCGTGCGTCAAACCCGCCAGTCGATGATCAACAGCAAGCAGTTGCAGGCGAGCATCGATGTGCAGAAAACCGCTCTGGCGCAGGCGCAAAGCGACCTTAACCGTCGTGTGCCGCTCGGCACCGCCAATCTGATTGGCCGTGAAGAACTGCAACACGCGCGTGACGCCGTGGCCAGCGCGCAAGCGCAGCTCGACGTGGCGATTCAACAGTACAACGCGAACCAGGCGATGATTCTGGGTACCAATCTGGAAGATCAGCCTGCCGTCAAACAAGCGGCAACCGAAGTCCGTAACGCATGGCTTGCCCTGCAACGTACTAAGATTGTTAGCCCGATGACCGGCTATGTTTCTCGTCGCTCCGTGCAGCCTGGCGCGCAAATTAGCCAGACTACGCCGCTGATGGCAGTGGTACCGGCTAACAATCTGTGGGTGGATGCGAACTTCAAAGAGACGCAGCTGGCCCACATGCGTATCGGCCAGACCGCGACCATCGTCAGTGATATTTACGGTGACGACGTGAAGTACACCGGTAAAGTGGTCGGCCTGGATATGGGTACCGGCAGCGCGTTCTCCCTCCTGCCAGCGCAGAATGCCACCGGCAACTGGATCAAAGTGGTTCAGCGTCTTCCTGTGCGTATCGAACTGGACGGCAAACAGCTGACGGATCACCCACTGCGCATCGGTTTATCGACGCTGGTGACCGTGGACACTGCCGATCGCGAAGGCCAGATGCTGGCGAATCAGGTTCGTACCCACCCGGCTTATGAAAGTAATGCCCGTGAAATCAACCTTGATCCGGTCAATAAGCTGATTGACGACATCGTGAAAGCGAACGCCGGTTAATTCGAAGGTGAGCGGTATGCAACAGCAAAAACCGCTGGAGGGAGCGCAACTGGTCATTATGACCATTGCGTTGTCGCTGGCGACATTCATGCAGGTGCTGGACTCCACCATCGCAAACGTGGCGATCCCTACCATCGCCGGTAACCTTGGCTCATCGCTGAGTCAGGGGACATGGGTAATCACCTCGTTCGGGGTTGCGAATGCGATCTCGATTCCAATTACCGGCTGGCTGGCAAAACGCGTCGGGGAAGTTCGACTGTTCATGTGGTCGACGGTGTTGTTCGTCATCGCCTCCTGGGCGTGCGGCATGTCCAACAGCCTGACGATGTTGATCTTCTTCCGCGTGATTCAGGGGATTGTTGCCGGGCCACTCATTCCACTGTCGCAGAGCTTGCTTCTGAACAACTATCCGCCAGCCAAGCGTTCTATCGCCCTGGCGCTATGGTCGATGACGGTGATCGTTGCGCCGATTTGCGGGCCGATTCTCGGCGGGTATATCAGCGATAACTACCACTGGGGCTGGATATTCTTCATCAACGTGCCCATCGGTGCGTTAGTGGTACTGATGACGCTGCAATCGCTGCGCGGTCGGGAAACCAAAACCGAACAACGCCGTATCGACGGCGTGGGACTGGCGCTGCTGGTGCTGGGTATCGGTAGTCTGCAGATCATGCTGGACCGAGGTAAGGAGCTGGACTGGTTTGCCTCGCAGGAGATCATCGTCCTGACCGTTGTCGCGGTGGTCGCGATCAGCTTCCTGATTGTCTGGGAGCTGACGGACGATAACCCGATAGTCGATTTGTCGCTGTTTAAGTCGCGAAACTTCACCATCGGCTGCCTGTGTATCAGTCTCGCCTATATGCTCTATTTCGGCGCGATTGTTCTGCTGCCGCAGCTGTTGCAGGAGGTATACGGCTACACAGCAACCTGGGCGGGCCTGGCGTCTGCGCCAGTCGGTCTGATTCCGGTGTTGCTGTCACCGATTATTGGTCGCTTTGCCCATAAACTCGATATGCGACGGCTGGTCACATTCAGCTTTATCATGTATGCAGTGTGCTTCTACTGGCGTGCGTATACGTTCGAACCGGGGATGGACTTTGGCGCGTCCGCGTGGCCACAGTTTATTCAGGGCTTTGCCGTGGCGTGCTTCTTTATGCCACTGACCACCATCACGCTGTCGGGCTTACCGCCTGAACGCATGGCGGCGGCGTCGAGCTTATCGAACTTTACCCGAACGCTGGCAGGCTCAATCGGGACGTCCATTACGACGACGCTGTGGACCAACCGTGAGTCGTTACACCATGCGCAGTTGACCGAATCGGTGAATGCCTTCAACCCGAACGCCCAGCAGATGTATTCCCAGCTCGAAGGCATGGGGATGACAGAGCAGCAGGCATCGGGCTGGATTGCCCAGCAGATAACCAATCAGGGTCTGATTATCTCCGCTAACGAGATTTTCTGGATTTCAGCAGGGATATTTATCCTGTTGCTTGGTTTGATATGGTTTGCCAAACCGCCATTCGGCGCGGGTGGCGGTGGCGGTGGTGCCCACTAACGATTGGGAAAGTTGTCCATTTCTCTACAGCTTCTGTCAGCTCTGATAAAGCAGCGCTCCTGAAATCGCTTCACGATAGTGAAAAGACAACAGGAGCGCATCATGCTGAAACACCCTTCCCAAAAATACGCACCCTTTACGCCTCTCCCCCTGCCCGACCGTCGCTGGCCGGATCAACGTATCACCCAGGCTCCACGCTGGCTTTCCACCGATCTGCGCGATGGCAATCAGGCGCTGGCTGAACCGATGGACAGTGCGCGCAAATTGCAGTTCTGGGATTTACTCCTCGGCTGTGGTTTTAAAGAGATTGAAGTCGCCTTCCCGTCTGCCTCGCAGACCGATTTCAATTTTGTTCGCCAGCTCATTGAAGAGAATCGCATTCCTGATGACGTCACTATTCAGGTGCTGACTCAGGCGCGGGAAGATTTAATCCTGCGTACTTTTGAGTCATTGCGCGGGGCAAAACAGGCAACCGTTCATCTCTACAACGCCACCGCGCCGCTGTTCAGACGCCTGGTGTTTGGCATGGATAAAGCCCAAATTATCGAGCTGGCCGTTCGTTCAACGCGCCAAATACGCAGGCTGTGCGAGGAAAATCCTGATACACGCTGGCAATACGAATACTCCCCGGAAACCTTCTGTTTTACCGAAGCGGAATTTGCCCTTGAGATTTGCGAAGCGGTCGCTGACATCTGGCAGCCGTGCGCGGAAAGGCCGATGATCCTTAACTTGCCTGCCACCGTTGAAGTCAGCACGCCAAACGTCTACGCCGATCAAATTGAGTATTTTTGCCGCCACTTTAGTCGCCGTCGTGACGTCTGCATTAGCGTTCACCCGCACAACGATCGCGGCACCGGTGTGGCCAGTGCAGAACTGGCGGTGATGGCAGGTGCAGACCGCGTGGAAGGTTGCCTGTTCGGTAACGGTGAGCGCACCGGGAATGTCTGTCTGGTGACGCTGGCAATGAATTTGTACAGCCAGGGCGTGAGTCCTGATCTGGATTTCAGCAACATGACGCAGGCTGTCGAAGTGGTGGAGAGCTGCAATCAGCTGCCCGTTCATCCCCGCCACCCGTGGGCAGGACGTCTGGCGTATACCGCTTTTTCTGGATCTCATCAGGATGCCATTAAGAAAGGCTTTGATACGCGTAAACCAGATGAACGCTGGGAGATGCCCTATCTGCCCGTCGATCCGCAGGATATCGGCTGTTCCTACGAAGCGGTTATCCGGGTAAACAGCCAGTCGGGAAAAAGTGGCAGCGCATGGATTATCGAGCAAAACCACGGACTCAAACTCCCCCGCGCCTTGCAGCAGGATTTTAGCCAGCACGTGCAGCAGGAGACCGATAGTCACGGCAAAGAGATGACGCAAAATGCCCTTTGGCAGCTTTTTCGGGCGCGTTACAGCCTGGTGGCGACACCGCGTTTTGCGCTGCAAAGCTACCGAAGCGAAAGTCAGCAGGACGGACAATTACGCTTAACGGCCATTGTCGCCGTCGATGGCGGTACGCGCCAGCTTGTGGGTCAGGGGAATGGTCTGTTATCGGCAGCCGCCAACGGAATGAGTCGCTGGGTAAGCACGCCGTTTGTGATTAAGGATTATCATGAACATTCGCTCGGAGAGCGCAGCGATAGCCGGTCAGTGGCGTACATTCGCTGTCTGTTCCCGGACGGCAGCAGCCGCTGGGGAGTCGGCATTGATAACGACGTGGCGCGCGCCTCGCTTCAGGCACTGCTGAACGCAGTCGGCTAGTAATCTTTGAAATAGTCGCTGGGTGAAACGCCCATCACCCGGCGAAACATTGCGCTAAAAGCGCTGTGGCTGCCGTATCCCAGATCGAGAGCCACACGCAGTACCGGCTGGTCCTGCGCCAGACGAATCAGCGCCTCCAGCAAACGCGCCCGTCGCGTCCATTCCCCGTAGCTCAGCCCGGTTTGCTGCTGAAAGTGGCGGTTAAGAGTGCGTTCACTCATGCTGGTAAGGCTGGCGGCTTCTGCGCTGCTCCAGTGATGTTCCGGAGCGCTGCGGATTTGCTGACACAATTTGCGCAGTACGTCCGTATCCGGTTCAGGCAAACAGAACGGCAGCACCGGCATGGCGCGGATTTCATCAAGGATCAGTTCATAGATCCGCTCATCGCGACTGCCGGGAGCATAAGATTCAGGAAGATCGAGTGCGCTGACGATCAGCTCGCGCAATAAGGATGAGACCTGCACAATCTGGCACGACGCAGGGAGATCGGCGCGCGCCAGAGGATCGATAAACAGCGTTCGCGCTGCCACCTTCCCGGTAATGCGTATCGCGTGCTGCGTCCCGGCGGGCAGCCATACGCCGCGTCCAGGCGGAACCACCCAGCATCCAGCCGCCGTATCAACGCGCACCACGCCGCTCAGGCTGTGCAACAGCTGGGCACAGTCGTGCTGGTGCCACGGCTCGCTATCGCCATTTTTATAATCATGGGCGAAGGGAACTAGGGGGCGATGGGCAAAGGAGAAGGTTAACGTTGTGGTCATTGTGTTTCGCCGAATGGCGGGTTCGGGGCGGTGATTGTGCCGGGTGGCGTCTGCGCCTTACCCGGCCTACGCTTCGAGCCGTTGTAGGCCCGGTATGCGCAGCGCCACCGGGCTTCCACTGACATCATGCTAGATGTGCAGTTCCTGCAGGGTTTCTTTCGGCAGGGCCAGCTCTTCATTGCTGTTCACGCGGACATCACGTTCAATAATGTGACGCGCGATTTCCTGCGCTTCTTCCAGAGAGTGCATCTGATACGTGCCGCACTGGTAGACGTTCAGCTCAGGGATCTGGTTCTGCTCTTTCACTTTCAGCACGTCGGCCATTGCCGCTTTCCAGGCATCCGCCACGCGCGTTTCATCTGGCTGACCAATCAGGCTCATGTAGAAACCGGTACGGCAGCCCATCGGGGAGATATCGATGATTTCCACGCCGTTACCGTTCAGGTGATCGCGCATGAAACCGGCGAACAGGTGCTCCAGGGTGTGAATACCTTTTTCCGGCATCACTTCTTTGTTCGGCACGCAGAAACGCAGGTCGAATACGGTGATTGTGTCGCCGTGCGGGGTATGCATGGTCTTCGCAACACGGACAGCAGGTGCTTCCATACGGGTGTGGTCGACTGTGAAGCTATCTAATAACGGCATACGTCACCTCCGATAGTGATTATTTTTAAAATAAAATGAACTCTTTGTTTCCCTGCGCGTCTGAGTATATGAAAGACGCGCATTTGTTATCATCATCCCTGATTTCAGAGATGTATATTTTGGCCACAGCGATGTGGCCTTTTTCTTTTCTGTCAGGCGTTCTTCGCCAGAAACTCATCAAACGACTCGGTATCCGCAGCTTCCACTTCACGCTGACGCACTACCGATGCCTCGCGCTCTGCCACGAAATCCTCTTCGCTTAAAACCTCCAGCGGCTCCTGCGACAGCATGTCGCGATACTGCGCGGCAAGCGAACGGCCGGTTCCACCGATACCTTGATCAATCATAGAACGCAGAATGCGCGCTGAGAACGTCAGTTCTGGGTTATCAAACGATTCGACCAGCTGATCGCACACCTTCTGATATTCCTCGCCGCCGTACACGCTGTCCATTGTCTGCGCCACACGTTTGAGATCGCGGAACAGATCTTTGCCGACTTTCGCCAGCGGAAACTGCGCCGTTTCGCAACCAATACCCAGCGTCAGGCCAGGCTTGCGCCCTTCCAGAATCACACGATTCCAGTTGGTGCGCGTACAGAGCAGTTCGTCAGAACTCATCTCAGGCGCATCCGCCAGCACACACCAGACCATAAACAAGTCCAGGAAACGCACCTGCTGCTCGTCGACGCCGATTGGCGAGAACGGGTTGATATCCAGCGAACGCACTTCAATGTACTCAATGCCGCCGCGCTCCAGCGCATCTGACGGCGCTTCACCGCTGCGCGTCACGCGTTTAGGGCGGATTGGCGCGTACAGCTCGTTTTCAATCTGCAACACGTTACTGTTGATCTGCAGGCGCTTACCGTCTTTTTCGAGGCCGATTTTCTCGTACTCTTCTGACGGCGTTTTGATCGCTCGCTTCAAGCCTGCCACATATTCGTGCAATTCGTTAAACGTAATTCCGAGATTGCTTTGCGACTTATTGGTATAACCGAGATCGCTCAGGCGCAGAGAGGTGGCATACGGCAGGTAATACATGCCGCAATCGGTCTTCTCAAACGGCAGCGTGGTCGGTTTGCCCTGCAGGAACGAGGAGCAAATCGCAGGCGAAGCACCAAACAGGTACGGGATCACCCAGCCAAAACGGTAGTAGTTGCGGATCAGACGGAAATACCCCGCCGAGATCGACTCTTTATCCGTTTCGCCGCACTTCGCCTGCCAGAACGCCATCGGCAGCGAGAAGTTGTAGTGCACGCCGGAGATGGTCTGCATCAGCGCGCCGTAGCGGTTTTTCAGCCCTTCGCGATAAAGCGTTTTCAGGCGACCAATATTCGAGGTGCCGTATTGCGCCAACTCGATATCCTGCCCCTGCTCGATGTAGCAAGGCATGCTCAGCGGCCACATCCGCTCATCGCCCAGCTGGCGGGCGGTAAAGCGGTGAACGTCGCGCATCAGCTTCAGCATGTGTTCAATATCGCCATCGACGGGCGTAATGAACTCCAGCAACGCTTCGGCGAAATCGGTTGTGATCCATTTATGTGTCAGCGCAGAGCCTAACGCTTCAGGATGGCCTGTTGTTGCCAGGCTGCCATCTTCGTTTACGCGCAGCGTTTCGCGCTCAAGCCCACGCTGAATCCCCTTCAGAGCCTGAGGATGTTTTTCCAGCCAGGCCAGCGCCTGTGATACGTCCGGGATCAAATTGACCTCCCGCCTGTCAAAATAAGAGTTATCCAGCATAAATTGTAATGGTTGACGATTGAAGGTCGCTTTTTCATTCCACCAATTAGTGCCACCACGTCATGCCCTGTAGGGTTGCAAGTGCCACGAGGACATAGCGCAACGCCTTGCCAAGGCATAAAAAAAAGAGCACCGGCCCCCAGGAGATGCGCATCCATCCCGCCAGCAGACACAGCAAATCGCCTATAACAGGCATCCAGCTTAATAAAAGCGTCGCAGCGCCATAGCGTTTAAGCCAGCCCGCTGCTTTTTCCTGCCAGCGTGATGTTTTACGCAGCGGAAAGAAACGCCCAAGAATAACGTTAGTCAGCCCTCCAAGGCTATTACCCATTGTTGCTATTACTACCAACAACCAGGGCTGACTGACACCAGACAACAGCATCGCGACCAGCACAACTTCCGAATTACCCGGTAAAAGTGTGGCACTTAAAAAACTGCTGGCAAATAAAGACGCAAGTGACAGCAGGTCACTCACAGTAGGCGAACATCCACAGCGTCCATTCCGGCTGCATGTGCGGCCTGAATGCCGAAATCTGCATCTTCAAAAACGACGCACTTGTTCGCCGGGACGCCCATCAGTTCCGCACAAAGCAGAAAGGTGTCCGGAGCCGGTTTATGTTTTTGAACATGATCGGCGGCGACAACCGCAGAGAAATAGTGGCGTAGACCCAAATGATTTAGCAACGCTTCTGCTACTGCGCTTTCACTACCTGTGCCCACTGACATCGGACGACGACCGTGCCACTCTTTGACCACCTCAATCAGCGGTAAAGGGTTTACGGTGTCTAACAGCATCGCTTTGACAGCGTCGGTTTTTTCGCGGGCAAGCAAATGGGGATCGAGATCAGCGTGGTTCAGTTCAATCACTGCCTGAGCGATTCGCCAGGTGGGTGAGCCATTCAGCGCGACCATCGCCTGTAGGTCGAACGTCATACCATAACGCCCAAGAACGTCATTCCAGGCTTTACGATGTGTGGGTTCGGTATCCAGGATGGTGCCATCCATGTCGAAGATCAGACCGTCATACTGTGCGTACATCGTGCTCTCGCCAAACGATTAACAAGATATTACTTTATCGTAAACGAGGATTTTTGTCGCTGATTCTGGTTGTAATACAAGGAGAATGATGGGTAATTGAACTATGGGGGAATACTAAGAAGAAATGGTGCATCCGGGAGGATTACTCGGCTGCGCCTCGCCCTACGGGCCGTTGCTGAAGCAACGTTATCCTCCCTGGTGCTCGCGATTATCTCGCAGACCTTGAAACAACAGTGTTGCTGTTATCTCAGAGAAGATGGTGCATCCGGGAGGATTCGAACCTCCGACCGCTCGGTTCGTAGCCGAGTACTCTATCCAGCTGAGCTACGGATGCATCAAGGGGTACTGCTGATTCAATGTCGCTCAACAAGCCGCAACACTGAGAATATGGTGCATCCGGGAGGATTCGAACCTCCGACCGCTCGGTTCGTAGCCGAGTACTCTATCCAGCTGAGCTACGGATGCATCGGGATTTACTATTTACTGCTTGATACGTCATATCACTTCGAAAGCAATACGAGGTAATAGATGGTGCATCCGGGAGGATTACTCGGCTGCGCCTCGCCCTACGGGCCGTTGCTGAATCAACGTTATCCTCCCTGGTGCTCGCGATTATCTCGCAGACCTTGAAACAACAGTATTGCTGTTATCTCGGAGAAGATGGTGCATCCGGGAGGATTCGAACCTCCGACCGCTCGGTTCGTAGCCGAGTACTCTATCCAGCTGAGCTACGGATGCATCAGGGGGTACTGCTTTTACCTCTGATTCAATGTCACTCAACAAGCCGCAACACTGAGAATGATGGTGCATCCGGGAGGATTCGAACCTCCGACCGCTCGGTTCGTAGCCGAGTACTCTATCCAGCTGAGCTACGGATGCAAAATGGCGGTGAGGCGGGGATTCGAACCCCGGATGCAGCTTTTGACCGCATACTCCCTTAGCAGGGGAGCGCCTTCAGCCTCTCGGCCACCTCACCACACAACGCCTCTTTCGAGTGCTTCGAGTTACTCGTTAAGAGCTTCTCGTCGCTGCGTGGCGCATATATTACTTTCTGGGACTTATAAGTCAAACAATTTTCCACAACCTTTTTTCGTTTGCACAAATCACACTCAATTCGCATGTAAAAGCTGCAAAGAGGGTGTTTTATAAACGGATTTTGCAGCCATCCGCACAGAAATCCTCAGGGAAAATTGCGGAGTTTGGGCGAGATAAGGTTTAGAGAGTGACAAAAAACAGAAGGAATGAAATCGAACGGTAACTTTATGCAGGAAGAATAGCGAGAGGGTTGCGTCTCGCCGGGCGGCGAGACGCGATAATATCAGTAACTGGACTGCTGGGATTTTTCAGCCTGGATACGCTGGTAGATCTCTTCACGATGGACAGAGACTTCTTTAGGGGCGTTCACACCAATACGTACCTGGTTACCCTTCACCCCTAAAACTGTCACGGTGACCTCATCCCCAATCATGAGGGTCTCACCAACTCGACGAGTCAGAATCAGCATTCTTTGCTCCTTGAAAGATTAAAAGAGTCGGGTCTCTTGTATCCCGGCATTATCCATCATATAACGCCAAAAAGTAAGCGATGACAAACACGTAATGTGTAAGCAGTCACGGCATCACATTCTGTTAAACGTAAGTTTAGCCGATATACACAAACTCAACCTGACTTTATCGTTAGCGATAGCGTAGTGAAAAGTACGCCATAACGGTGAGGTTATGGCGTCTGTTTACGCTTTGTAATTATTACAGTTTAGCGTTTACCCAGCTTTCAACACTGGCCAAAGCGGCTGGAAGTGCTGCCACGTCTGTACCACCGGCTTGCGCCATGTCCGGACGTCCACCACCTTTGCCACCCACCTGCTGGGCGACCATACCAATCAGCTCCCCTGCTTTCACACGGTCAGTCACATCCTTAGAGACGCCCGCAATCAGAGAAACCTTACCTTCAAACGCTGTTGCCAGAACGATAACCGTTGAACCAAGCTGGTTCTTGAGATCATCAACCATGGTACGAAGCATCTTAGGCTCTACCCCTGCCAGTTCGCTGACCAGCAGTTTAACACCTTTAATATCAACCGCTTTGCTGGAGAGGTTTGCACTCTCCTGCACTGCCGCCTGCTCTTTGAGCTGCTGCAGCTCTTTTTCCAGCTGACGAGTACGTTCCAGCGCGCTGCGCACTTTCTCGCCCAGGTTGTGGCTGTCGCCCTTCAACAGCTGAGCAATGTCGTGCAACTGATCGCTTGCAGCGTGCAGGCTGGCAATCGCACCTTCGCCGGTCACAGCTTCAATACGACGCACACCGGCCGCAGTACCTGATTCAGACAGAATACGGAACAAGCCGATATCACCCGTACGCGAGGCGTGAGTACCGCCGCACAGTTCAGTAGAGAAATCACCCATGCTCAACACGCGAACACGTTCGTCGTACTTCTCGCCAAACAGTGCCATCGCACCTTTGGCTTTTGCCGCTTCGAGATCCATGATGTGGGTCTCGATTGGCAGGTTGCGACGAATTTGGGCGTTGACCATGTCTTCAACCGCACGGATTTCGGACGGTTTCATTGCTTCGAAATGGGAGAAGTCAAAGCGCAGCACTTTGTCATTCACCAGAGAACCTTTCTGAGCAACGTGCGTCCCCAGCACATCGCGCAGGGCGGCATGCATCAGGTGCGTTGCGGAGTGGTTCAGACGAATGCGCGCACGGCGAGCTTCATCCACTTCGGCTTTCACGCCCGCGCCGACTTTCAGGGAACCTGAAGCCAGTTTGCCGACATGACCAATAGCCTGGCCGTATTTCTGGGTGTCAGTCACGGTGAAAGCAAAATCGCTGCCTTTCAGCTCGCCTTTGTCGCCCACCTGGCCGCCAGATTCCGCGTAGAACGGCGTTTTGTCCAGAACGACAACCGCTTCCTGGCCAGCGCTGATGCTGTCTACGGCTTTACCGTCAACAAACAGTGCGGTCACTTTACCGGTCAGTTCCAGATGGTCGTAACCCTGGAATTCAGACGCGCTATCCACGCGGATCATCGCGTTGTAATCTGCGCCAAAACCGCTGGACTCACGCGCACGACGGCGCTGTTCTTCCATTGCAGCTTCAAAGCCCGCTTCGTCGACTTTGATATTGCGCTCGCGGCAAACGTCTGCGGTCAGGTCAACCGGGAAACCGTAAGTGTCATACAGGCGGAAAGCGGTGTCGCCGTCCAGCGTATCGCCGGTCAGTTTGGACAGCTCTTCATCGAGCAGAGCCAGACCGCGCTCAAGAGTACGCGCAAACTGCTCTTCTTCGGTTTTCAGAACCTGCTCGACCAGCGCCTGCTGGCGTTTCAGTTCATCGCCCGCTGCACCCATGACGCCAACCAGTGGCCCCACCAGCTTATAGAAGAAGGTATCTTTCGCGCCCAGCATGTTGCCGTGACGGACAGCACGACGAATGATACGGCGCAGCACGTAGCCACGGTTTTCATTCGACGGGGTCACGCCGTCAGCAATCAGGAACGCACAAGAGCGAATATGGTCCGCGATAACGCGCAGAGATTTGTTGCTCAGATCGGTTGCACCGGTCACTTCAGCCACGGATTTAATCAGGGTGCTGAACAGATCGATGTCGTAGTTGGAGTTGACGTGCTGCAGAACAGCCGCGATACGCTCCAGACCCATACCGGTATCTACGGACGGCTTAGGCAGCGGCTCCATAGTGCCGTCAATCTGACGGTTGAACTGCATGAAGACGATGTTCCAGATCTCAATGTAGCGATCGCCATCTTCTTCTGCCGTGCCCGGAGGTCCACCCCAAATGTGGTCGCCGTGATCGTAGAAGATCTCGGTACAAGGACCGCAAGGACCTGTGTCGCCCATCTGCCAGAAGTTGTCAGACGCATAAGGCGCGCCTTTGTTGTCGCCGATGCAGATAATGCGCTCACGTGGGATACCGACTTCTTTTTCCCAGATTTCGTAAGCTTCATCATCGGTTTCGTACACGGTAACCCACAGACGCTCTTTCGGCAGGTTGAACCAGTTTTCACCGGTCAGCAATTCCCACGCGAACTGGATAGCATCGTGTTTGAAGTAGTCGCCGAAGCTGAAGTTGCCCAGCATCTCGAAGAAAGTATGGTGACGTGCGGTGTAGCCGACGTTTTCCAGATCGTTGTGTTTACCGCCCGCACGCACGCAACGCTGTGACGTTGTAGCGCGGGAATAATTACGCTTGTCGAGACCAAGGAATACATCCTTGAACTGGTTCATCCCGGCGTTGGTAAACAGAAGAGTCGGGTCATTGTTTGGTACCAGGGAGCTGCTGGCAACAACCTGGTGTCCCTTACTATGGAAAAAGTCGAGAAACGCCTGACGGATCTCAGCGGTGCTCTTGCTCATAATTATCCTGAAATCAAGCTAACGAAATGTCGTCGCCAGCCAGTACCGGTTAATACCTGGACGGACTCGCGACTTGAAAAAGTGGGAATAAGATAAGTTTTCTTGCAAGGGAAGTAAAATCCCGCATGCGGTCAATCAGCAAAATTACGCCATATGTCCTGAATATCTTCCATCAGGAAGCCGCGGTACAACAAAAATCGCTGGATTTTGACTTTTTCCGAAAATTCACGCGGCAAAGGTTCGCCGTATTTCCGAATTGCCTGGTCACGTGCCAGTTCGCACCAGTCAATTTCACATTCCCGCATCGCCTGTTCGGTAGCCTCACGGGCGATGCCTTTTTGGTTTAGCTCCTGGCGAATGCGCGCCGGGCCATAACCTTTGCGGCTACGGCTGGCGATAAAGCGGGTCACAAAACGGCTATCGTCGAGATAGTGATATTCGTAGCACCAGGCCACGACGCGGTCGTAATCTTCCGCCGTTGCGTCAATCGCTTCTGGCCCGTTTTTACCCATCACGGGCGCGGCGAGTTTACGCCGTAGCTCCTGTTCGCTGTGGTCGCGCACCGCCAGAATGCGCACCGCGCGATCCAGTAAACGCGCGTAGGCAGGGCGACGCGGGGTATTTTCGCTCATAACAAACCTGCTGTTTTACAAATGCAAAAAGGGCCGCAATCGCAGCCCTTGATTTTAGAAGACGGAATTAGAAATCTTCTTTGGTTTCTTCAACATCAGCAGCATCTACAACGAAGTCAGGTTTTGAATCCTGATTGCTGAGAAGCAGCTCACGCACTTTCTTCTCAATTTCTTTCGCTGCAGCTGGGTTTTCTTTCAGCCAGGAAATAGCGTTCGCTTTACCCTGACCAATTTTGTCGCCGTTGTAGCTGTACCAGGCGCCTGCTTTTTCAATCAACTTCTCTTTCACGCCGAGGTCAACCAGCTCGCCGAAGAAGTTGATGCCTTCACCGTAGAGGATCTGGAATTCAGCCTGTTTGAACGGTGCGGCAATTTTGTTCTTCACAACCTTCACGCGGGTTTCGCTACCGATGACATTATCGCCGTCTTTCACTGCGCCAATGCGACGGATATCCAGACGAACAGAAGCGTAGAACTTCAGTGCGTTACCGCCGGTGGTGGTTTCCGGGTTACCGAACATCACACCAATCTTCATACGGATCTGGTTGATGAAAATCAGAAGAGTATTAGATTGTTTCAGGTTACCAGCCAGCTTACGCATCGCCTGGCTCATCATACGTGCCGCGAGGCCCATGTGAGAGTCACCGATTTCGCCTTCGATTTCCGCTTTTGGCGTCAGCGCCGCAACGGAGTCGACCACGAGAACGTCTACCGCACCCGAACGCGCCAGCGCGTCACAGATTTCCAGCGCCTGCTCACCGGTATCTGGCTGAGAACACAGGAGGTTGTCGATATCGACACCCAGCTTACGGGCATAGACAGGGTCCAGCGCGTGTTCAGCGTCGATGAACGCACAGGTTTTACCTTCACGCTGTGCGGCAGCAATCACCTGCAGCGTCAGAGTCGTTTTACCAGAGGATTCCGGCCCGTAGATTTCTACGATACGGCCCATTGGCAGACCGCCTGCACCCAACGCGATATCCAAAGAAAGCGAACCGGTGGAGATGGTTTCCACATCCATGGAACGGTCTTCACCCAGGCGCATGATGGAGCCTTTACCAAATTGCTTTTCAATCTGGCCGAGTGCTGCCGCCAACGCTTTCTGTTTGTTTTCGTCGATAGCCATTATTACTCCTGTCATGCCGGGGAACTGCGCCGGATAGTGAATTCTGTTCTGTTGATGCGATTATACTGTATGGTCATACAGTATCAAGTGTTTTGTAGAAATTGTTGCCAGAGCGTTTTTAACGCATATTCCGTCGCCTGTCGGCGCACGCTTTCGCGGTCACCGCTGAAGCATTCGCGGAAGGTGACGCCCTGCCCCTGTGAGGTCGCAAAACCAAACCAGACGGTACCGACCGGTTTAACATCGCTGCCGCCATCCGGCCCGGCGATTCCGCTGATGGCGATCGCGTAATCTGCGCGCGCGGCTTTGAGCGCGCCTATCGCCATCTCCACCACCACCGGCTCACTGACCGCGCCGTGCTGTTCGAGTGTCGATTCACGTACGCCAATCATCTGCGCTTTGGCTTCGTTACTGTACGTCACAAAACTGCGCTCGAACCAGGCGGAGCTCCCCGCAATGTCCGTTATCACTTTTGCCACCCAGCCGCCGGTGCAGGATTCGGCCGTCGTTAATGTCGCGCCGCGCTGCTTTAACGCCAGCCCAACAACTTCGCTCAGCTGCATCAATTCATGGTCAGTCATCATCGCTTTAGGCTCCTGAAAAACATGCAGGACAAGATAGCACTTTCTCATGGGATATGGGGATGAGGTTCCGGTTTTACGAGGAGGCTTCAGAAAAAAGCCGACACAGTCGCATCGGCTTTAAAAGAGGGCTATTTCATGCTGTCGGCGAGGGTATTTACGTTGTGGCGAAAGGCTTTCACGTAGGTGTCCGCGACACCACCTTTAGCGGAGAGCGCTTCGGGATAGAGTTCACCACCCGGCTGCGCGCCCGTCGCACTGGCAATTTGCTTCACCAGTCGCGGATCGAGCTGGTTTTCCATAAACCAGCTTTTGACGCCATCGGCCTTAATCTGGTTGATAATTTCAGCCACCTGCGCGGCGCTGGCCTCGCTCTCGGATGACAGCCCTTGCGGCGCCATAAAAGTCACGCCGTAGGCACGGCTGAAATAGCCGAAGGCGTCATGGCTGGTGAGCACTTTGCGTTTCTCCTGCGGGATAGAACTGAAGCGCGATTTCGCCCAGCCGTCGGGCTGTGTCAGCTGTGCAATATAAGGTTTGCCCGTGGCCTCTAGCGCTGCTTTCTCTTGCGGGTCAGCCTTGACCAGCCCCGCCAGAATATTTTGCGCATACAGGGCACCATTGCCGGCGCTGTTCCAGGCGTGCGGATCGGTGACAGTTTTCCCGTCTTCCTCCAGGGTATGGGTTTTGACTCCGGCTGATGCCACCACCAGCGTGCCTTTAAAGCCCGAGGCTTTCACCAGGCGATCCAGCCACCCTTCCAGCCCGAGTCCGTTGACCACCACCACATCCGCTTTGCTTAATGCGGCGCTGTCTTTTGGCGACGGCTCAAAGGTATGCGGATCGCCGTCTGGCCCCACCAGCGTGGTGACCTTCACATGGTCGCCGCCAACCTCTTGCGTGATATCGCCCAGAATAGAAAAACTGGTTACCACGTTCAGCGTTTTCGCCAGCGCACCCTGTGACATCAGCCCCAGCGCGAACGCCATCATTATTCCTGTCTTTTTCATCATTTCCCCTTGCGTTAAAAAAGCGCACGCAGCCTGCTGCGCGAGCCACATAAAACCGAAATAAAGAACCACACGCTGGCGGTCAGCACGATCGAAGGCCCGGCGGGCAGGCTTGCCGCCCAGGAGAGGCTCAATCCGAGCCAGGCACAAAACACGCCGCTGATGCCTGCCATTAACAGTAATCCCGGTAAGGTGCGCATCCAGCAGCGGGCAGCCACCGCGGGCAGCATCATCAGCCCTACCGCCATCAGCGTGCCGAGCACCTGGAACCCGGCGACCAGGTTCAGCACCAACAATGACAAGAACAAACCGTGCAGCACTGCGGGTAGCCTGCGCGCATTGACCTGCAACCACGCGGTATCAAAGGCCTCCGTGACCAGCCCTCGGTAAAAAAGCGCCAGCATCATTAAGGTCAGGCCGCACACGCCCGCTACAAATAGCGCCGCGTCGTTATCGACCGCCAGAATAGAGCCAAAAAGCAGATGTAACAGATCGACATTCGACCCGCGCAGGGAAACCAGCGTAACCCCCAACGCCAGCGAGCCCAGATACAACCCGGCGAAACTGGCATCCTCTTTCAGGGGCGTACGTCGACTGACTAACCCCGCCACCAGCGCCACGACGATCCCGGCGATAAATCCGCCAATACTCATCGCCAGCAACGACATTCCGCTGACCAGATATCCCACCGCTACACCGGGTAAAATGGCGTGGGAGAGCGCATCGCCCATCAGGCTCATGCATCTGAGCAGTAAGAAAACGCCGAGCACTGTGGTGCTGACGGAGAGCGCCAGGCATACCACCAGCGCGCGGCGCATAAAGCCGTATTCGATGAACGGCTGGAAGAAAATATGCCAGATCATGCGACTCTCACCCGCTCCGTGCCCCAATGAGGCATCGCCGTATCGAGACGTAATGTCTGCGGGAAATGGCGCGATACGCGTTCGCTGTCGTGCAACACCGCCAGCACCGTCTGCCCGTTCAAATACATATCCAGCATTAATTCCATCAATACATTACTGGTGGCTTCATCGACGCCGGTAAAAGGCTCGTCCAGCATCACCAGCGGCGCATTCTGCACCAGCACTCGCGCGAACAGCATGCGCTGAAACTGGCCGCCAGAAAGCTCGTCAATGGTGACGTTCGCCAGGGATTCCAGACCGACGCGTTCAAGCGCTTCAGCGATCCTCAGCCGGGTTTCGCGACGATACGCCGCCAGCAGGGAAATTTTCGGCCAGCAGCCCATGCTCACTACGTCATGCACGGTCAACGGAAATTGCGCTTCAAGGGAGTGACGCTGCGCCAGCCAGCCGATCGTCGGGCGTTTTTCACGCCAGAGAAATTTCCCGCTGACCGGCGGAATAAACCCCGCCAGGGTTTTGAGCAGCGTCGATTTTCCGCAGCCGTTGGCCCCAATAATCGCCGTCATGCTGCCGCGTTCAATGATGCCATTTAGCGCCTGAGTCACCGGCTGGCGGTCATACCCCGCCACCAGATTTTGCAGTTCAATCATGGAAGAACCACCGCCCAGCGCACCGCCAGGCCAATGAGCACAATCAGAATGGCCGCCAGCCACAGGCGGTTGAGTGCGGAAAGAGAAAAGAGAGACATCGTTGCACCACTGATAAATGTTATAACATAACAATAATCAAATGCGATGCGGATGTAAACGCGAATCAAAAAATGGGAGTGTGGCGAAATGTTTCTGTCGGAGGAAATTGCCGGGTAGCGGCTACGCCTTACCCGGCCTACGTTCGCGGATTTTTGAAGGCCGGGCAAGCGCAGCGCCGCCCGGCAAACTCAACGTAAACTACTGACTAAACGGTGAAGTCCCCGGAACGCGCGCCAGCGAGACCGCCTGACCAAGCTGCCACACCGCCATCGCGTAATGCGTGCTGTGGTTATAACGAGTGATGGTGTAGAAGTTCGGCAGACCGTACCAGTACTGATAGCCGGTGCCGATATCCAGACGCAGCAGGCTGGCGGTCTGATGATTGCCCAACGGCTGCATCGGCGTTAAACCTGCCGCTGCCAGCTGCGACACGCTGTAGTTGGTTTTGAAGCCATTCTCCAGCCCTGGTGCCTGGCCGTTCGCCTGCACCGCCACCGGATCGCCCTTCACCCAGCCGTGCGCTTTAAAGTAGTTCGCCACGCTACCGATGGCATCCACCGGGTCCCACAGGTTAATGTGCCCGTCGCCGTTAAAGTCGACAGCGTACTCTTTATAGGAGGACGGCATAAATTGGCCGTAGCCCATCGCGCCCGCAAAGGAGCCTTTCAGATCCAGCGGATCGTCTTGTTCGTTACGCGCCATCAGCAGGAAGGTTTCCAGCTCAGACTGGAAATATTCCGCACGACGTGGATAGTTAAAGGAGAGCGTCGCCAGCGCATCCAGAATACGGGTTTTGCCCATCACGCGGCCCCAGCGGGTTTCGACACCGATAATCCCGACGATAATTTCAGGCGGCACACCATAAACCTGCCATGCGCGCGTCAGCGCATCTTCATACTGATTCCAGAACGCCACGCCGTTTTGCACATTATCCGGGGTGATGAACTGTTTGCGATAGCGCAGCCACGCCCCGTTTGGCCCAGTCGGCACCTGCGCAGTCGGCGCCTGTCGGTCCATCAGACGCAGCACGTAGTCCAGACGTTTCGCCTGAGACAGAATCTCGTGCAACTGCTGTTTGTTAAAACCATGTTTGTTCACCATCTTATCGATGAACTGCTCGGCGACCGCGTTATTAGCAAAATCACCGCCCATCTGCATCATGTTGTGCTGCGGCTCAAGAAGAAAACCACCCGAAGGGGTGCCAGCCGTCTGTTGAACTTCCTCTGTTTTCGGTTTGCTGCTACAGGCAGCAAGCATAATCAGCGCGGGTAAGAGCGCTGCGTAACGACGCTTGACCATGAGACATCCATTTAACGAATTCGATAAGTGGCAAGTATGGTAAAGCATCCCCAATGCCTCAAGGAAGCGGTTCAGACGAAGGGGAGTCAATCTTTCAACTTCCAGGGCCAAAACCTGCCCTCTCCCACCCGTAAAATCACTCAAACCGCAAACAATCTTTCAAATTAATACATTTTTCTTTCATTGTGAGATCCAAATAACACTTTAAAACCTTTCAAAGTGATTATTATTAGTGCCAGCCAGACAAGAACAAAAAATCCACAGGAGAGAAGAATGATAGAAATCATTACCCATGGTGCTGAATGGTTTATCGGGTTGTTCCAGAAAGGCGGAGAAGTATTTACCGGTATGGTGACCGGTATTCTTCCGTTACTGATCAGCCTGCTGGTGATCATGAATGCCCTGATCAACTTCATCGGACAGCATCGCATCGAACGTTTCGCGCAACGCTGCGCCGGTAATCCGGTATCACGCTACCTGCTGCTGCCCTGCATCGGCACCTTTGTGTTCTGCAACCCAATGACCCTGAGTCTGGGCCGTTTCATGCCCGAAAAGTACAAGCCCAGCTATTACGCCGCGGCCTCTTACAGCTGCCATTCGATGAACGGTCTGTTCCCACACATCAATCCCGGTGAGCTGTTTGTCTATCTCGGTATCGCCAGCGGCTTAACCACGCTCGGCCTGCCACTGGGGCCCCTGGCGGTGAGTTACCTGCTGGTGGGACTGGTGACTAACTTCTTCCGCGGCTGGGTGACCGATCTGACGACCGCCATCTTTGAGAAAAAAATGGGGATTCAGCTTGAACAGAACGTGCAACTTTCAGGAGCCACAGCATGACCCGTATTCGTATTGAAAAAGGAGCCGGCGGATGGGGCGGCCCGCTTGAGCTCGATGCCGTAGCAGGAAAGAAAATTGTCTATATCACCGCAGGGACTCGCCCGGCGATCGTCGACAAACTGAGCGCACTCACCGGCTGGGAAGCGGTGGATGGTTTTAAAGAGGGTGAACCGGCTGAGGCAGAAATTGGCGTGGCGGTGATCGACTGCGGCGGTACCTTACGCTGCGGAATTTACCCGAAACGACGCATTCCGACCGTTAATATCCACTCCACCGGTAAATCAGGACCACTGGCACAGCATATCGTTGAAGAGATTTATGTTTCCGGTGTTAAAGAAGAGAACATTCGTCTTATAGAGGACGCGGGGGCTACCGCCACCACGGTGGCCACAACACCACCGAAGTCTGAACCCCGTGATTACGACAGCAGTAAAAAGATTACCGAGCAGAGCGACGGTCTGCTGGCAAAAGTGGGGATGGGAATGGGCTCCGCCGTGGCTGTGTTGTTCCAGTCCGGACGCGACACCATCGATACGGTGCTGAAAACCATTTTACCTTTTATGGCATTCGTCTCAGCGCTGATCGGCATCATCATGGCCTCCGGTCTGGGTGACTGGATAGCTCACGGTCTGGCCCCGCTCGCCAGCCATCCACTGGGACTCGTGACGCTAGCGCTGATCTGCTCGTTCCCGTTGCTGTCCCCTTTCCTCGGTCCCGGCGCTGTCATCGCGCAGGTGATAGGTGTCCTGATTGGCGTGCAGATTGGCCTCGGCAATATTCCTCCGCATCTTGCCCTGCCGGCGCTGTTCGCCATTAATGCGCAGGCCGCATGTGACTTCATTCCGGTCGGGCTTTCTCTTGCCGAAGCGCGCCAGGACACCGTGCGCGTGGGTGTCCCTTCCGTGCTGGTCAGCCGCTTCCTGACCGGGGCACCAACGGTGCTGATTGCCTGGTTTGTTTCCGGATTTATTTATCAATAAGAGGTTCCTGTGATGACCGTGATTTACCAGACCACCATTGTCCGTATCGGTCAGAGCGCGCCTGACGCGCTCGACGACAACATGCTGATCACCTTTCGCGAAGGCGCACCGGCGGATATCGAAGAGTTCTGCTTTATCCACTGCCACGGCGAACTGAATGGCGAGCTCAAACCTGGCGGCCAGCTGGAATTAGGCGAGACGCGCTATGTCGTGACCGCCGTGGGCGACGTTGCCGGGCAAAATCTTCGTGAACTGGGTCATATCACCCTGCGATTTGATGGCCAACCGCAGGCGGAATACCCCGGCACAGTACATGTCGACGGACCTGTTCCGCAGGCCATCGTCCCCGGAAGCACTTTGAAGTTTGTTGCGTAATTTAAGGAGAAAGAGATGAATCAGGTTGCCGTTGTCATTGGTGGTGGACAAACCTTAGGAGAGTTTCTCTGTCATGGGCTTGCCGCCGCAGGTTACCGCGTTGCCGTCGTGGATATTCAAAGCGAAAAAGCCGCCCGCGTCGCCAGCGCGATTAATCAGGAATACGGTGAAAGCGTCGCCTGGGGGTTTGGTGCTGACGCCACCAGCGAGCAAAGCGTTATGGCCCTCGCCCGCGGCGTGGACGAGATATTTGGTCGTACCGATCTGCTGGTCTACAGCGCCGGTATCGCCAAGGCCGCATTTATAAGCGACTTTGAGTTGGGGGACTTTGACCGCTCATTGCAGGTCAATCTGGTGGGCTATTTCCTCTGCGCCCGTGAGTTCTCCCGCCTGATGATCCGTGATGGTGTTGAAGGGCGAATCATTCAGATCAACTCAAAATCAGGCAAAGTGGGGAGTAAACATAACTCCGGTTACAGCGCCGCGAAATTTGGCGGCGTAGGGCTGACGCAATCCCTGGCCCTGGACCTGGCTGAATACGGCATTACCGTGCATTCGCTGATGCTCGGCAATCTGCTGCAATCGCCCATGTTCCAGTCCCTGCTGCCGCAATACGCTACCAAGCTTGGCATCCAGGCCGACGAGGTGGAGCAGTACTACATCGATAAAGTTCCGCTCAAACGCGGATGCGACTATCAGGACGTGCTGAACATGCTGCTGTTTTATGCCAGCCCGAAAGCGTCATATTGCACCGGGCAGTCAATTAACGTCACCGGCGGGCAGGTCATGTTCTGAGTCTCTTCCCCGGTAGTGCGGTGCTACCGGGCCGACACACCCCAGAGCCGGATCAGGCGTAGTCGCCCTCCGGCAAAAAAGGAGCCAATATGGTCACAGCACTGATCACCGTCGCGGTAATTGCCTGGATCTGCCAGCTGGCGTTAGGTGGCTGGCAAATCCACCAGTTCAATCGCGCATTTAACGCCCTCTGTCAGCAAGGACGCGTCGGCGTCGGGCGCTCAGGCGGACGCTTCAAACCCCGCGTGGTGATCGCCGTCGCGCTGGACGATCAACACCGGGTCTGCGATACCTTGATCATGCGTGGTTTGACCGTTTTTGCCCGGCCGGCGAAAATCCCGGCAATTAACGGTCTGTTCTTACAAGAATTAGAGCCTGATGTGATCTTTCCCCATGATTCACTCTGTCAGAATGCACTATCATTAGCGCTTAATCTGAAACATGGATAATTTCGTTGTGAACGGTATAAGCTTGCGAAATTATCATTTCGCAACTTAAGGAATACAGCGCCCATGAAACCACGTCAGCGGCAGGCGGCCATTCTCGAGCATCTGCAAAAGCAAGGAAAATGCTCGGTTGAAGAACTGGCCCACTACTTTGACACCACTGGCACGACGATACGCAAGGACCTGGTATTACTCGAAAACGCCGGCACCGTCATTCGCACCTATGGCGGTGTAGTGCTTAATAAAGACGAAGCCGACCCGCCTATCGATCATAAAACGCTGATCAACACCCAGCAGAAAGCGTTAATTGCTGAAGCAGCGGTTTCATTTATCCATGACGGCGACTCAATCATCCTGGATGCCGGGAGCACGGTTCTGCAGATGATCCCGATGCTCAGCCGCTTCAATAACATCACAGTGATGACCAACAGCCTGCATATCGTCAATGCCCTGTCCGAGTTCGACAGCGAACAAACCATTCTGATGCCGGGCGGTACCTTTCGTAAAAAATCCGCTTCGTTTCACGGCCAACTGGCAGAGAACGCCTTCGAGCACTTCAGCTTCGATAAACTGTTTATGGGGACCGACGGTATCGATCTGAACGCGGGTGTCACCACGTTCAACGAGGTGTTCAGCGTCAGCAAAGCCATGTGTAATGCCGCACGCGAAGTGATCCTGATGGCCGATTCGTCAAAATTTGGTCGTAAAAGCCCCAATATTGTCTGTAGCCTTGAAAGTGTCGATAAGCTAATTACCGACGCAGGCATCGAGCCAGCGTTCCGAACCGCGCTGGAAGAGAAAGGAATCAAAGTCATTGTTACCGGAGAAAAAGATGAGTGATTTTCTGCTAAACACAGGCCGTCAGACGTTAATGCTGGAGCTTCAGGAAGCCAGCCGACTGCCGGAAAGGCTGGGCGACGATTTTGTTCGCGCGGCCAATACCATCATCCAGTGCGAAGGCAAAGTGATTGTCGCGGGCATCGGGAAATCCGGCCATATCGGCAAAAAAATTGCTGCCACGCTCGCCAGCACTGGCACGCCTGCGTTCTTTGTCCATCCAGCTGAAGCGCTGCATGGCGATTTGGGGATGATTGAAAGCCGCGACGTGATGCTGTTTATCTCCTATTCCGGCTCGGCGAAAGAGCTCGATTTAATCATTCCCCGCCTGCAGGAAAAATCGGTCGCTCTGCTGGCGATGACCGGGAAATCACGCTCTCCACTGGCATTGGCCGCCAAAGCCACGCTGGATATTTCCGTGGAACGCGAAGCGTGCCCGATGCATCTCGCCCCCACGTCGAGCACCGTCAACACCCTGATGATGGGCGACGCGCTGGCGATGGCGGTGATGCAGGCGCGCGGCTTTAACGAAGAAGATTTTGCCCGTTCACATCCGGCGGGCGCATTGGGCGCACGTTTGCTGAATAAAGTGCATCATCTGATGCGCACCGACGACGCCATCCCGCAGGTGAAACTCACCACCAGCGTGATGGACGCGATGCTTGAACTGAGCCGCACCGGGCTGGGATTAGTTGCCGTGTGCGATGAAAACGGTCTGGTCAAAGGAGTCTTTACCGACGGCGACCTGCGGCGCTGGCTGGTCGGCGGCGGTAAACTGGAAGCAGTGGTCAGCGATGCCATGACCAGCGGCGGCCTGACGCTCAACGCCGAAAGCCGCGCCGTCGAAGCCAAAGAAATCCTGATGAAACGTAAAATCACCGCCGCGCCGGTGGTGGACGACAGCGGCAAGCTGTGCGGTGCGATCAACCTTCAGGATTTCTACCAGGCCGGAATTATCTAACCCTTCAGCCCCAGACGTTTCGCCAGCCGATGCAGGTTGGCGACGTCTGTCTCCAGCGCCCGCGCGCAGGCCGCCCAGCTGCGGTTATTCTGCTCCAGCGTGCGGGTAATCATCTGACGCTGAAACTCTTCCGTCGCCTCTCGCAAATTTTCATTAAGGATGACGGGCGCTTCCGCCAACGCAACGGGAACAGCATCATCATGCAGGGAAAAATGCCGGGCGTGGATCACCACTTCATCGCCAGTCCGCGTGGCTCGCGCAAGGACCACCGCACGATGAATGGCATGTTCCAGCTCGCGCACATTCCCCGGCCAGCCGTAGCTCAACAGATGGTTACGCGCGCCGGGGCTGAGCACCACGCGGGAAAGTCCCATTTTTAACCGACACTGCTCGCAAAAATAGCCAGCCAGCAAGACCACATCTTCACCGCGCTCACGCAGCGGCGGCACGGAAAGCGGAAACACGCTTAAGCGATGGAACAAATCGGCGCGAAAATTCCCGGCCAGCACCTCTTCGCGCAGGTCACGGTTCGTCGCCGCCAGCACACGGACATCCACCCGAAGGCTGCGGTCATCACCGACGCGCTGAATATCGCCGTACTGCAACACGCGCAGCAGCTTAGCCTGCAACGCCTGCGACAATTCACCGATTTCATCGAGGAAAAGCGTGCCGTTGTCGGCCATTTCAAACTTGCCGCTGCGGTTGCTGATGGCCCCCGTAAACGCCCCTTTCACATGACCGAACAGCTCGCTTTCCGCCACACTTTCCGGCAGCGCGGCACAGTTCAGATAGACCAGCGGATTGATCGCGCGTGGCGAACCTTCGTGGATCGCCTTCGCCACCAGCTCTTTCCCGGTGCCGGTTTCCCCGCTGATTAAGACGTTCAGATCGGACGCCGCAACGATGTCGATCTCCTTTTTAAGCTGCGTCATACCCGGCGACAGGCCGATCATTTCCGTATGCGCCACCTGCTCAAACACCGCCGGACTGCCCGGCAAAATATTCTGGCTCTCCAGCTGTTCAATCAGCAGCGCATTGTTCAGCGCCCCGGCGGCCAGGGCGGCAATCAGGCGCAATTCTTCATCGCTAAAAGTATCGAACTGGTCTGGCAGGAGTCCGTCGAGGGTCAGCGCACCAATCAGATTTTGCCCGGCAAACAGCGGCAGGCCGATGCAGGCGTGAACCTTCAGACTCTCCTGGCCGGGAATTAAGCCATCGTAGGGGTCGGGCAAGTCGCTATCAGCAGGAAAGCGCACCACGTCACCCGCGCGGGCGATAGTCTCCAGGCGTGGATGGCCCTCAAGCGTAAATCGCCGCCCCAGCACGTCCTGTGCCAGCCCGTCGATCGCCAGCGGAATGAACTGCCGACCTTCGTAGCGCAGCAGCGCCGAAGCGTCGCAATCCAGTACGTGACGCAGCGTGGAAATCAGCCGCTGGAAGCGGTCCTGATGACCCACACCGGCCTGTAATTCAATGGCGATCTTCGCCAGCACCTCTACGGAAAAGCTCATTTTCGCCTCACGGTCATTTTGACAATGCATACTGTCATATTGACGATAAACTGCATAGTCATTTCGACTACCCATTGCGAGTGAGTTTTTAGAAAACCATTTTAAATTAACAAGTTAAAAAACTGGCACGCAACTTGATATAGCCAAACCATCTTATTGAAAAACACCGTCTTAATTTGAGGTTGCTATGTCTATTCTGGTTAAAAATAACATTCATTGGGTTGGCCAACGTGACTGGGAAGTGCGTGATTTTCACGGGACCGAATACAAAACGCTGCGCGGCAGCAGCTATAACAGCTATCTGATCCGTGAAGGCAAAAACGTGCTGATCGATACCGTCGATCACAAATTCAGCCGCGAGTTCGTGCAGAACCTGCGCAGCGAAATCGATCTGAATGACATTGATTACATCGTGATTAACCACGCGGAAGAGGACCACGCGGGCGCGCTGACCGAGCTGATGTCTTATATTCCCAACACGCCAATCTACTGCACCACCAACGCCATCGATTCGATTAACGGCCACCACCATCATCCAGAGTGGAATTTCCACACCGTCAAAACCGGTGATGCGCTGGACATTGGCAACGGCAAGCAGCTGATCTTCGTTGAAACCCCGATGCTGCACTGGCCCGACAGCATGATGACCTACATGACCGGCGACGCGGTGCTGTTCAGTAACGACGCCTTCGGCCAGCACTACTGCGACGAACGTCTGTTTAACGATGAAGTGGATCAGACCGAGTTGTTCGAACAGTGCCAGCGCTACTACGCCAACATCCTGACCCCGTTCAGCCGCCTGGTGACACCAAAAATCACCGAAATCCTCGGCTTCAATCTGCCGGTGGATATGATTGCCACCTCGCACGGCGTGGTCTGGCGTGAAAACCCAACCCAAATCGTGGAGCTGTATCTGAAATGGGCGGCAGATTATCAGGAAGATCGCATTACGCTGTTCTACGACACTATGTCCAACAACACCCGCATGATGGCGGACGCCATTGCCCAGGGCATCAACGAAGTCGACCCGAACGTGGCGGTGAAAATCTTCAACGTGGCGCGCAGCGATAAGAATGAAATCCTGACCAACGTTTTCCGCTCGAAAGGCGTGCTGGTCGGCACCTCCACCATGAATAATGTGATGATGCCGAAAATCGCCGGTCTGGTCGAAGAGATGACTGGCTTGCGTTTTCGCAACAAACGCGCCAGCGCCTTTGGCTCCCACGGCTGGAGCGGCGGCGCGGTGGATCGTCTCTCCACCCGTCTACAGGATGCCGGTTTTGAGATGTCGATGAGCCTGAAAGCGAAATGGCGTCCGGACATCGACGCCCTGGAGATTTGCCGTCAGCACGGCCGCGATATCGCACGCCAGTGGGCGCTCGCTCCACTGCCGGAAGCGGCACCAAAAGCACCGGAACAGAAAGACGATTGCGCCTGCGCTGCGGCAGCAGCAGCCGATCTCGGCCCTTGCATGCAGTGCAGTGTCTGCCAGTGGATTTACGATCCTTCTCTCGGCGAGCCTTTGCAGGATGTCGCACCGGGCACCCCGTGGCGCGACGTACCGGACAACTTCCTGTGCCCGGAATGTTCCCTCGGTAAAGACGTCTTCGATGAACTGGCCGCGGAGGCAAAATGAACCACGGAATTGTGATCATCGGCTCGGGCTTTGCCGCCCGCCAGCTGGTGAAAAATATTCGTAAGCAAGACGCGAACGTCCCGCTGACAGTGATCGCCGCAGACAGCATGGACGAGTACAACAAGCCTGATTTAAGCCATGTCATCAGCCAGAATCAGCGTGCCGACGACCTCACCCGCCAGACGGCGGGGGAGTTCGCTGAACAGTTTAACCTGCGACTTTTTCCGCATACGTGGGTCACGGATATCGAAGCAAGTGCGCGTGTGGTGAAGGGCAAAGACCAGCAGTGGCAGTACGACAAACTGGTGCTGGCGACGGGGGCGTCTGCCTTTGTGCCTCCCGTTCAAGGCCGCGAGCTGATGCTAACGTTGAACAGCCAGCAGGAGTATCAGGCCAGCGAAACCACGCTTCGCGACGCGCAGCGGGTCATGATTGTTGGCGGCGGTCTGATTGGCACCGAACTGGCGATGGATTTTTGTCGCGCCGGGAAAGCGGTCACACTGGTCGATCACGCCGCCAGCATTCTCTCAGCCCTGATGCCCGCAGAAGTGAGCAGTCGCTTACAGCATCGGTTAACGGAAATGGGCGTGCATTTGCTGCTGAAATCTCAGCTCCAGAGCCTGATGAAAATCGATAATGGCATTCGCGCCACGCTGGGTAGCAACCGCAGCGTTGAGGTCGATGTGGTGATCGCAGCGACGGGCCTGCGCCCGGAAACTGCGCTGGCGCATCGTGCCGGAGCGGAGATCAACCGCGGCGTGAAGGTGGATAGCTATCTGCAAACCACTCAGCCCGACGTTTACGCTCTCGGCGACTGTGCAGAAATCAACGGCCAGGTCCTGCCGTTCCTGCAACCGATTCAGATAAGCGCGATGTATCTGGCGAAAAATCTGTTAGGTGCAAGCGCACCGCTAAAACTGCCTGCGATGCTGGTGAAAGTCAAAACGCCAGAACTGCCGCTGCATCTCGCGGGAGAGACACAGCGACAGGATTTAAACTGGCAAATGATGATTGAACCACAGGGCATGGTTGCGAAAGGTGCCGACACTGACGGTCAACTTCGCGCTTTTGTGGTTAGCGAAGATCGGATGAAGGAGGCTTTCGCCCTGCTGAAGTCGCTGCCCGTTTAACCCTCAAACCTCTGCCACGCTGACTTAACCTTTGGATTTTATGATCCACAGCCCCGGTGTCCCGGGGCTTTTTTTTACGCATTCTGTGCACGAGATAAATACAAATAAGATAAATCACGACTGTCAGTCCCTTGTCTATTATTTATTTGAATATAAAGGACAAGGTGAATTAAATATTTACGCGCGCTATTTATCCACCCCGAACCATATATAATTTTTATTATTGATAAAGAGATTATCGGACGTAATTTAATTGTAACGCATAATAAAAAGCAATTTATGTTTAGATTATTTTTTTAAATACTGATTTGTGCCATCCGACACCGCCAGCGCGTCGTAACCGCGCCAGCGGTAGTTGAGCATTGAGACCAGCCAGCAGGCGATAAACAGGCCCACCACCACAAATCCGGCATCGCCGAGATTGTCATTAATGGCAGCCACTGCGTTCCATATCCCGCCGCGTAATTCAAACTTATCCATCACCAGGCCCATTGCTTCCAGCCCGCCAATAAATAATGCAACCACTACCGACGTACCGGTAATCGTCATGTTGTAATAAAGCTTGCGCTGCGGTTTATTAAATGCCCAGCCGTATGCGCCAATCATCAGTAAATTATCAAGCGTATCCACCAGCGCCATTCCGCTCGCAAACAGTGCCGGGAAGATCATAATCGCCCACACCGACATACCGTTTGATGCGCTGGCGGCAGAAATGCCCAGCACGCCAATTTCGGTGGCGGTATCAAACCCGAGGCCAAACAAAAATCCCACCAGATACATCTGCCAGCTTTTGCTGACCAGACGGAACGTCGCACCAAATAACCAGCTCATCACGCCGCCCTGCACGGCAGGTTCAGCGTTTATCGACTGACCTTTTTTCAAGGCCTGAAAACTGCGCCACACGCCGCTCAGGATAACCATATTGACCAGCGCCATCGCCAGTAAAAAGGTCGCGGAAACCGCCGTACCAATCAGACCACCGGTCTCGTGAAACCAGCCCATGTTCTTTTGAAATGCACTCGCGGTGGCAGCAATCGCCACCGAGGCCAGCACCACAATGGTTGAGTGGCCCAGCGAAAACCATGCGCCCACGCCGGATGGCCGTTTGCCCTGCTGCATCATTTTGCGCGTGACCGTATCAATCGCCGCAATATGATCCGCATCGACCGCGTGGCGCAGCCCGTAACACCACGCCAGCAGACTGGCCGCCATCAGCGTGGTACTGCCGCTAAAAGTGTGCCAGGCCCAAGCCCACGCCAGCACATTGGCCGCCAGCAGAATCATGAGTAAAGGTTCGTTACGCACCCATCGTTGCATATCAGTTCCTGTGTGCAGAATGTCGGGCCGCAGCGACCACTGCCTGCCCAAATGAGATCGCCCCATCGCCCGCAGGCAATTTTTCCGGGAAAAGGAGCGTAAAACCAGAAAGATAACGTTGCAGCCGCGACCTGAGCAGCCGGTTGTGCAACACGCCACCGCTCAAGCAGAGTGTCGAAATGCCTAAGCGCCGGGCGTGATACATCAGCAGATTAGCCAACCCTTTTGCTAGCGCGTCATGGAATATCCACGCGCGTTCGCCGGGCGTCGCCTGCCAGTCGAGCCACTGACGCCAGAATGTGGACATATCGTCCACCGCCAGCGTGACCGGATGATTCACGCCAGCGCATGTCGCGGCGAGCGCCTCAAGCTGGCAGGCGGCTTCACCTTCGTAGCGTTGTCTGTCGGGCGCAATGCCGAGCGCACAGGCCACGGCATCAAACAATCGCCCGCAGGAGGAAGCCTGCGGGGCGTTAATCCCTCGTTCCATCGCCGTCGCCAGCAGTCGCCAGTTATGCGCCTGCACGGCGCGCGTTTCCGGTCGGGACTGCCAGTCCGGAATAAACGCCAGAGACTGGGCGAGCAGATTACGCCACGGTTCGATTGCCGCCAGATCGCCGCCCGGCAGCACCACTGCGGGCAATCCGCCGAGGTGTTCGCACTCACGATAGTTCACCCGCAGACATTCACCGCCCCACAGCGCACCGTTTTCACCCATTCCGATTCCGTCGAGTGTGAGGGCAACCACATCACCGCCGTCCAGCGGCCAACCGTTTTCCGCCAGACATGCCGCGGCGTGAGCATGGTGATGGAGCACCGTTTCTTTCGGCAACGCCAGCGCATCGGCCCATTGAGCAGAACGGTAGCCCGGATGGGCATCACACACCACGCGTTCCGGTAGAAACTCATACATTTGCTGAATGACGGCCAGCGCCTCGCGCCACTGATGCTCGACCCCGTCGTCACTGAGATCGCCAAAATGCTGACTCAGCACCGCCTGCCCGCCGCGCACCAGGCAGAAGGTGTTTTTCATCTCCGCGCCGAGGCACAGCATCGGCGGAATATCATGAAATCCTTCAGGCAGTGGGATGGCGTCAGGGACAAAACCCCGCGCGCGGCGCAGCATCGCGCCGTGCGCGTCGATCACCGAATCATCCATACGCTGCAAAATATCGCGGTTGTGCAACAGAAATCCGTCGGCTATCTCGCGCAGCTCATCCAGCGCCTGTTCGTTGCTGATCACCGGCGGTTTACCGCTCAGATTTCCGGAGGTCATCACCAGCGGGCGAGCGCAGTCGTCCATCAGCAAATGTTGCAGCGGATTGGACGCCAGCATTACGCCGATGCAATCCAGGCCTGGCGCAATCCCATCGGGCAACGGGGATAAATCGCTTTTCGCGATCAGCACAATCGGCGCAGCGGGGGAAAGTAAGCGCTCCCGAACATCGACAGGCAAATCACCGGCGTGAGGCAGCATCACCGCCAGCGGTTTACCCGGACGATGTTTACGCTCGCGCAGCCGCGCCACCGCTACATCATTACTGGCATCGCAGGCCAGATGAAAACCGCCGAGGCCTTTTATCGCCACAATCCCGCCACTTTTCAGCATCGCAACCGCAGCCGTTAACGCTGAATTACGCGTTTGTAGATCGTCACCCGCACGCCATTCCAGCTGCGGCCCACAGTCAGGGCAAGCCACCGGCTGGGCGTGAAAACGGCGATCCGCCGGATTGCGGTATTCGCTCTCACACGGAGAGCAAAGCGGGAAGTTGGCCATCGCCGTAGCGGGCCGGTCATAAGGCATAGCGCGAATGATGGTAAAACGCGGGCCGCAGTGGGTGCAGTTGATAAAAGGATAGCGATAGCGGCGCTCACGCGGATCGCGCATCTCCGCCAGACAGGCCGGACAGGTCGCGGCATCCGGCACGATTTGGGTCGCCATTGCACCGCCCGCGCTGTGGCGGATGGTGAAACTCGCAGGATTTTGCGGCCAGGCAAATGCCTGCATTTCTACGCTGTCGATACGCGCCAGCGGTGGGCAGTTCAGCAACAGCTGTTGTTGAAATGCCGTCGCATCGCCCGCCAGACGCACCAGCACGCCTTCGCCGTCGTTACAGACATCACCGCGAAGACCCAGCTGATTCGCCAACTGCCAGACAAAGGGGCGGAAACCCACCCCCTGTACCTTGCCGCGCACCCGTAGCTGCACGCCGTTGCCAGTCATCGTGGCTTAAAACAGCATTGATGAAGAGGTGTCGAACGCCGCGCGACGGCGCTTCTCGGCGCTCATCTGTTCGAGTTTATTACGATCGATGCAGACCAGGGCGTGCGTCGGACAGGCTTCAATGCACGCCGGGCCGCTTTCACGGTGGTTGCACAGGTCGCATTTGTTAGCTTCCGCTTTGTCGGCCCGCACGCTGAGACCCGCGCCGCTATTGCGCACAACCGGGCGTACCACCACTTCCATCGCGCCATACGGACAGGCCACCACGCAGGTTTTGCAGCCGATACAGCGCTCCTGCATCACCTGCACAAAGCCATTTTCGCGATTGATCGCCCCGTTAGGACAGACGTTGGCGCAGGGTGCATCTTCGCACTGGCGGCAGATAGCTGCCGTTGAGATGTTCACGCCTTTGATAACGTGAATGCGCGGCAGGAAAGATTCGGGGGTCAGGGACGCACAATCCTGCTGCGCCTGATGAGACACAACGCAAGCCACTTCGCAGGTACGACAGCCAATACATTTACTGGCATCGGCCATAATAAAACGGTTCATCTGCTTCTCCAGCATTAAGTTATGCGGCGAAACATACATAAAACGTGCCACATTTTAATATACTGATTTCACTGAACTTAATCAGTGACCCCAGATGTCATCGTCACGAGTGACGATGACATCTGTCGACGTCAGACATGGGCTTTGGCGGCGACAGAATCGCGCAGGATAAGCTCGCCGGGGAAGGCCTGCTGGCTGGTAAATTCGCCGCCGTCGAGCATAAAAATCAGGCGGCTGATAGTCTCTTTGATCATCTCGGTGACCGGAATACGGACGCTGGAGAGCGACGGCACGGTATACGGCGCGATGGAAACATCATCAAAACCAATGACGGAGACCTCGCCCGGCGAGGCAATCCCGCTGTTATGTAGCTGCTTTAGCGCACCTATCGCCATATCGTCATTACTGGCGACCAGCGCGGTGAATGTCTCTTTGCGTGCAAGTAGCGTGGCCACCCCCGCCGCCCCGCTTTCCGGCGTCCATTTGCCCTCCACCAGCAGTTCGTCACGCAGGGGAATACCGTGTTGGGCCAGGGCCTCACGGTAGCCAGAAAGACGTTCGATACCGGTGGGCGAATCCAGCGAGCCGGTGATAAAAGCGATATCGCGATGGCCCATCTCAATTAGCTGCGATACAGCGTCCTGACACGAGGCTTTATGATCGGACCACACACAATGGCTGCTGTTTTTGCGCAGACGACGGTTCAGCACCATGATCGGCTGCTCCTGCTTTTCGACGATCTCGTCCATCTCATCGACGCTTAAAAAGCGCGGATAGATGATGATCGCATCGCAGCGCATGTCGAGCAGATACTGAATCGCCTCGCGCTCTTCATCGGCGCTGTGTTTGCCATCCGCCAGAATCAGCTGACGACCTTTTTCTTCCGTCATACGCGCGGCGTGAAACAGCAGCTCACTGAAATACACGCCGTGATAAAGGGTGTTAGTGACCACCAACCCCAGGGTTTGCGTGCGCTTTGCAGCCAGATTTCGCGCCAGCAAATTCGGGCGATAGCCGCTCTCTTCGATCGCCTTAAAAACGCGGTCTTTGGTTTCCTGGCCTACGTAACCATTGCCCGAAAGCACCCGAGAAACCGTCGCCTTCGACACCCCTGCCCGCTTCGCCACTTCCAGCATCGTGGTCATGTAATCATTCCGTCAAAAACTAATGCGCCGAAGTGTACTGCACCGCGCGAAAATTGTCGCAGCGCGTATCTCACGCTTTTGAATGCTCAAAGTGATCGTTATCACGAATGTAAAAAATGCACATGCGACCATCTTGTTTCATACAAAGAAACTCATCATGATTTTGTGGAACCGGTTTCCTACACGTTCTCACCATTAAAACAGGATCAACTCCGATGGCCAAAAATTATGCCGCGCTGGCGAAAGACGTTGTCAGTGCGCTCGGCGGCAAAGACAACATCGTCGCCGTCACCCACTGTATGACGCGCCTGCGCTTTGTGTTGCAGGACGAAAGCGCCATCGACAGCGCCACCCTCAAAAGCATCAGCGGCGTGCTCGGCGTGGTGCGTAACGGCAATCAGTGCCAGGTGATTATTGGCAACACCGTTTCTCAGGCGTACCGCGAAGTAGTGAATCTGCTGCCTGCCGGAATGCGCCCTGCCGAGCCGCAAGGCCCGCAAAAACTGACCCTGCGCCGGATCGGTGCCGGGGTTCTCGACGCGCTGATCGGCACCATGTCCCCGCTGATCCCGGCGATCATCGGTGGTTCGATGGTCAAGCTGCTGGCGATGATCTTAGAAATGACCGGCGTGCTGACCAAGGGCGCACCGACGCTCACTATTCTGACGGTGATCGGCGACGGCGCATTCTTCTTCCTGCCGCTGATGGTGGCCGCATCTGCTGCCGTAAAATTCAAAACCAACATGTCGCTGGCGATTGCTATCGCGGGCGTGCTGGTTCATCCAAGCTTTATCGAGCTGATGGCGAAAGCCGCCCAGGGCGAGCACGTCGAGTTCGCGTTTATCCCGGTGACCGCAGTGAAATACACCTACACGGTGATCCCGGCGCTGGTGATGACCTGGTGCCTGTCGTACATCGAGCGCTGGGTGGACAAAATCACCCCGGCGGTGACTAAAAACTTCCTCAAACCGATGCTGATTGTGCTGATTGCCGCCCCGCTGGCTATCCTGTTGATTGGTCCGATTGGCATCTGGATTGGCACCGCGATTTCCGCGCTGGTTTACACCGTGCATGATTATCTCGGCTGGCTGTCCGTCGCCATCATGGGCGCACTGTGGCCGCTGCTGGTGATGACCGGGATGCACCGCGTCTTTACGCCTACCATCATTCAGACCATCGCAGAAACCGGCAAAGAGGGAATGGTCATGCCGTCGGAAATCGGCGCCAACCTGTCGCTCGGCGGTTCTTCGCTGGCGGTGGCGTGGAAAACCAAAAACCCAGAGCTGCGCCAGACCGCACTTGCGGCGGCGGCATCCGCCATCATGGCGGGTATTTCTGAACCGGCGCTGTACGGCGTGGCGATTCGCCTGAAACGCCCGCTGATTGCGAGCCTGATAAGCGGCTTTATCTGCGGCGCTATCGCTGGAATGGCGGGGCTTGCCAGCCATTCGATGGCGGCACCGGGTCTGTTCACCAGCGTGCAGTTCTTTGATCCGGCCAACCCGATGACCATCGTCTGGGTATTTGGCGTGATGGCCCTGGCGGTGGTGCTCTCGTTTGTTCTGACGCTGATCCTGGGTTTTGAGGATATCCCGGTAGAAGACGAAGCCGAGAAAGCACGTGCCCTGCAGGCTGCACCTGTCCCGGCACAAGAAGCACGCGCATAAATGAATAACGAGGTAAAAATGTCTGTTTTTCCACAAGGATTTTTATGGGGCGGCGCACTGGCCGCCAACCAGAGTGAAGGCGCTTACCGTGAAGGCGGCAAAGGGCTGACCACCGTCGATATGATTCCCCACGGCGCGAACCGTATGGCGGTAAAGGTCGGCAAGGAAAAACGTTTTACGCTTCGCGACGACGAGTTTTACCCAAGCCACGAGGCGATTGATTTTTACCATCGCTACAAAGAAGACATCGCCCTGATGGCGGAGATGGGTTTTACGGTGTTTCGGACCTCGATTGCCTGGAGCCGTCTCTACCCGAACGGCGACGAGCCGCTGCCAAATCAGGACGGCATTGCCTTTTACCGCGCGGTGTTTGAAGAGTGCAAAAAGTACAACATTGAACCGCTGGTGACGCTGTGCCACTTTGATGTGCCGATGCATCTGGTGACGGAATACGGCTCCTGGCGCAACCGCAAAATGGTGGATTTCTTCGCCCGCTACGCGCGCACCTGCTTTGAAGAGTTCAACGGTCTGGTGAAATACTGGCTGACCTTCAACGAGATCAACATCATGCTGCACAGCCCGTTCTCGGGGGCGGGTCTGGTGTTTGAAGAAGGCGAGAACGAAGATCAGGTGAAATACCAGGCTGCGCACCACGAGCTGGTGGCGAGTGCACTGGCGACCAAAATCGCCCATGAGGTGAACCCGGAAAACCAGGTCGGCTGTATGCTGGCGGGCGGGAATTTCTACCCTTACTCCTGCAAGCCGGAAGACGTGTGGACGGCGCTGGAAAAAGACCGCGAGAACCTGTTCTTTATCGACGTGCAGGCGCGCGGGACTTATCCGGCCTATTCGGCGCGCGTGTTCCGCGAAAAAGGGGTAACGATTGTTAAAGACCCGGCTGACGACCAGATCCTCAAGCACACCGTCGATTTTGTCTCGTTTAGCTATTACGCATCACGCTGCGCCTCGGCGGAGATGAACGCCAACAACACCAGCGCGGCAAACATCGTTAAATCCCTGCGTAACCCGCATATCGAAGTGAGCGAATGGGGCTGGGGCATTGACCCGCTGGGCCTGCGCATCACCATGAACATGATGTACGACCGCTACCAGAAACCGCTGTTCCTGGTGGAAAACGGGTTAGGCGCGAAAGACGAGATCGACGCGAATGGTGAGATTAACGACGACTATCGCATTAGCTATCTGCGCGAACACATCCGCGCGATGGGCGATGCGATTGAAGACGGCGTACCGCTGATGGGCTACACCACCTGGGGCTGTATCGATCTGGTGGCGGCATCCACCGGCGAGATGAGCAAGCGCTACGGGTTTGTCTACGTCGATCGCGACGACGCGGGCAACGGGACGCTGGACAGGAAACGCAAAAAATCGTTCTGGTGGTATAAGAAAGTGATTGCGAGTAACGGGGCGGATTTAGGGTAGCCGAACGTCCTCCGAACGGTCCCCTCTCCCTGTGGGAGAGGGTTAGGGTGAGGGGAACCCGCGTCACAGGACTGACAGGTATGTGCGCTCTGGTGCCCTCACCCCGGCCCTCTCCCACAGGGAGAGGGAGATAACGGCCCAACCGGTAAGCGCAGCGCCACCGGGCAATGTCCGGCCGCAGCGCCGTTTCCCGCCGGGTGGCGGCTACGCCTTACCCGGCCTACAAAACCAGAGGCCGGTGCAAGCCTTTGTAGGCCCGGTAAGGCGTAGCCGCCACCGGGCAATCACCGCTCAGAGCTGCGCAAATCCCCCATCCCCCACCCACTCTGCCAGCCGGGAATACACCACCTCAACGGCCGCTTTAATTGCTGGCGTCATCGGATAATAAAACCCGACAATATCCGGCTGAATGCCCAAAAACAGCACCTCGCCCACGTCGTCTTTGATCTGATCGACCAGATAGTTAAGCGGCATATTGTGGGTGGTCATCATGAACATCTCGGCGATATCGTCCGGGTCGATCAGGCGGATTTCACCGGGGTTAAGCCCCATGTCCGTCGCATCGACAATCAGCAGACGGTCCGGGCGCAGCTCGCGCAGGGCGACCACGTCGTTTTCAGGGGCGCTACCGCCGTCGATCACCCGCCAGTTGCCCTGCGGATTCGCGAAGCACATCTCCGCCAGCAGCGGGCCTGCGCCGTCATCGCCCATCATGCTATTGCCGACACACAGTAAAACGTCAGTCACGTAATCTCCTCACCATCAGGTAGATGGCGCTTTCCTGATGAATATCATGCAGCATGCTGAGCAGCGTTTTGCTCCACGCCTGCTGCGCGGGGGTTTGCACCGCCAGCGCCGCGTCAAAGGCGTTCGCCAGCATGGCGATATGGTTGCTGTCGATGACGATCTCGCCATACTTCGGCACACCTTCCATTTTGCGCCGCGCCGTACTGCCCGCCTCTAACGTGCCGATCCACTGAAGATAATCGTCCCACGGGCAGCTCAACGCCGCCTCTAAACAGTCAATCACACCAAGATGGTGACCAATCGCCAGGCTGTAATAAACCACCTGCTGGGCCGCATCCGGCGTCGCATCGTTCTCATCGATAAACTTACGGCTCAGCTGACTGAACACCACCTGTTCGCTCATCGGATACGCGCCTCGTCCACCACCTGGTTGAGGTTCGCCACGATCTCGTTCAGACGCGCATCTTTTTCCGCCTCCAGCCAGCGCTCAACCTGATGATCACCCTGGCTCAGCAGACGCAGATAGTCATCGGCAATCTGGCGGCCATAGCGATATCCGGCAAGACGACGCGCCGTCCGGTCAACCTTCACGCGCAATGGCTGAACCATGTCAGGGTGCAAAATCTGCGCGGGCTGGTTGTCGATTTCCCCCGGCTCGCGGGCATGGATTTTCTGCTCCAGCAGCCCCAGCGCCATCGCAAAACCGTACAGCGTCGCGGCAGGCGTCGGTGGGCAGCCGGGAATATAGACATCCACCGGCACGATTTTGTCGGTCCCGCCCCACACGCAGTAAAGATCGTGGAAGATGCCGCCGCTGTTGCCGCACGCCCCGTAGGAGATGCAGATTTTTGGATCGGGCGCGGATTGCCAGGCGCGCAGCGCCGGGGATCGCATCGCGCGCGTCACTGCACCGGTGAACAGCAGAATGTCCGCATGACGCGGAGACGGCACCACTTTGATACCAAAACGTTCGGCGTCAAACAGCGGTGACAGAGTGGCGAAGATTTCAATCTCGCAGCCGTTGCAGCCCCCGCAGTCCACGCGGTAGACGTAGGCGGAACGTTTGATTTTTTTCAGCAGGGACGCTTTCATGTTGGCGATGGATTCATCCACCGTCATCGGCACCGGAATGCCGTTATCGTCGCGCGGGCCGAGTAAATTATTCATCAGCTGGCTTCTCTCATGTGGCGGGTGATATCGATGCGGTCGGACGGCAGCAGGCACTTCTGGCGTTTGCATTCCGGGCAGGTTTCGAACCCTTCCCGGTGCTGTTCCGCACGCGCATCACCGTTGTGTTTCAGGAGCGCAATGGCGTAGTCGATCTCTTTTTGCACGGCGAACGGATGGTTGCAGACGCGGCAATGGCACAGGTCAAAGCGCGACTGTTGAAGGAAATCGGCTTTGTTCCACACCGCCAGCTCGTACTCCTGCGACAGTTTAATCGCCGCCGTCGGGCAGACCTCTTCGCAGCGGCCGCAAAAAATGCAGCGCCCGAGATTGAACTGCCAGGCCAATTCATTCGTCGCCAGATCCGTCTCCACCGTCAGGGCGTTCGACGGACAGGCGTTCACGCACGCCGCGCAGCCGATGCACTGCTGCGGGTTGTGCTCCGGTTTGCCACGAAAGTTTTTATCGACCGGCATCGGCTCCAGCGGATAACTGCTGGTCACCGTGCCGGTTTTGATCACTTTTTTGATAAAGGTAAACATGACGAATCCTTATTTCAGCGGCGAGTTCTTGCGCTCGATGCTGTAGCGTTCAAGCTCTTTGTACGGCACTACCTGGCTTTTCTTCTTGCGCACATCCACCACCGTCATGCGGTCGGTACAGGAGTAGCAAGGATCGAGGCTGCCGATGATCAGGGGTGCGTCAGACACCGTGTTGCCGCGCAGCATGTAGCGCAGGGTCGGCCAGTTGGCGTAGGTCGCCGCACGACAGCGCCAGCGGTAGAGCTTCTGGTTGTCGCCGGTCATGCTCCAGTGGATATCATCCCCGCGCGGCGCTTCGGAGAACCCGAGCGCGAAGCGGTTCGGAATATAGGTAAAGCCTTCCACCGCCAGCGGACCGCCAGGCAGATTATCCAGACCAAAGTCGATCATATTCAGCGCGGTAAAGACTTCGTTGATGCGCACTTTCAGGCGGGAAATTACGTCACAGCCCTGCTCGGTGTGGACCGTCATCGGCAGCAAACCGTAGCCAACGAACGGGTGATCGGCGCGGGTATCGCGAGCGTGGCCGCTGGCGCGCACCATCGGGCCGACGTTGCTGAAGTCACGGGCAATCTGCGGATCGAGGCGGCCCACTCCGACAGTACGCTGCTCGATGTTGGGCGTGCTGAGCAGCATATCCACCAGATCCTGCACGTCGCGGCGCATCTGCTGCGCCAGCAGGCGGGTCTGGATCATGTCGTCTTTCAGCAGATCGCGGCGAATCCCGCCGATCAGGTTCAGACCGTAGGTTTTACGCGCCCCGGTGAGGATTTCAGCCATTTTCATCGAGGCTTCACGCACGCGGAAGAATTGCATAAACCCGGAGTCAAAGCCGACGAAGTGACAGGCCAGGCCGAGGTTCAGCAGGTGCGAGTGCAGGCGCTCCACTTCCAGCAGAATGGCGCGGATCATCTGCGCGCGCTCTGGTACCACGATCCCCATCGCGTTTTCCACCGAGGTGGTGTAGGCGGTGCTGTGGGCAAAGCCGCAGATCCCGCACACGCGATCGGAAAGGAACGTCACTTCGTTGTAACCCATGCGGGTTTCCGCCAGTTTTTCCATTCCGCGGTGGACGTAGAACAGACGGTAATCGGCGTCGATAATGTTCTCGCCATCGACAAACAGGCGGAAGTGGCCCGGCTCATCAGAGGTGACGTGCAGCGGGCCAATCGGCACCACGTTGTTCTTTTTGCTGCCCAGTTCGTTGATGAACTCGTAGGTTTCGCTGTCGGTCGTTGGCGCAGGACGCTGACGATAATCCATGCTGTCTTTGCGCAGCGGGTAGAGTTCATCCGGCCAGTCGTCCGGCAATACCAGGCGACGTTCATCCGGCAGTCCCACCGCGATCAGGCCGTACATGTCGCGCACTTCGCGCTCCCCCCAGACCGCCGCAGGCACGCGCGGCGTGACGGACGGGTACTCCGGTTTATTCGGATCGACTTCGACGCGCACGGTTATCCAGCATTTGACGCCCTGCTCCATCGACAGCACGTAATAGACCGCGTAGTTGCCGCACAGCTGGCGCTCATCGTTGCCGAACAGCACCGACAGCCAACCGCCCTGCTGGTAATAAAGAAACTCCACCACTTCCGGCAGATAGTTCACCTTGATGGTCAGGGTGATTTGATCTTTGGTCTGCCAGCTCTCTTCCAGCACCACGCCGGGAAACGCCTGATGCAGTGCGGCGAGATACTGTTGACCTACTTTTTCTTCAGACATGCTAAGACTCTCTGTAATCACGCCACCAGCAAGGAGACGAAGGCTAAAAAGGCAAAGCCAAACCCGGCCCAGGTGATGCGCGAGGTGGCGTTAAAGCGCAGTCGCGCCATGCTGTTTTCAAACAGGGCGATAATCAGCACACCGGCCACCAGCTTGAGCGCGGCAATCACCACCGCCAGCAGTAAACCCGTCACCGAAAAGTGCGTCACCTGTCCCCACGGGAAGAAGACGCCGACAAACATTTGCAGTACCACCAGCTGTTTGAGGCTGATGCCCCACTTCAGCACCGCAAAACCATAGCCGCTGTACTCCGTGAGCGGGCCTTCCTGCAATTCCTGCTCCGCTTCCGCGAGGTCAAAAGGCAATTTGCCCATCTCGATAAAGGTGGCGAACGCGCAGGCACACAGGGCCAGAATCAGCGGCACGCTGCGGGCGACGGGCCAGTGATAGACGGTATCCGCAATAAAGCTGATGTGCGTTGAGCCCGCGACCTGCGCCGCGACCCACAGGCCCAGCAGCAGGATCGGCTCAACCAGCACGCCGAGCATCGCTTCGCGGCTGGCGCCGATACCGGTAAACGGACTGCCCGTATCCAGCCCTGCAATCGCGAAGAAAAAGCGTGCGATGGCGAAGAGATAGATCAGGGTGATCAGGTCACCGAGCACAGGCAGCGGCGACGCAACCGTCACCACCGGCAGTGCGGTGGCGATGGTCAACATCACGCCGACCATCACGAACGGCGTCAGGCGGAACACCCACCCGGACGCGTCAGGAGCGATGCTCTGACGGCCCATCAGTTTGAACAGATCGCGGTACTCCTGGAGTACGCCAGGGCCGCGACGGTTGTGCATTCGGGCGCGGGCCACGCGGGTGATGCCCGAAAGCAGTGGCGCAACGGCGAATAACACCAGCGCCTGAAGTAATGCCAGTAACAGACTCATGTCAGGCTCCTCGTGAAATCACAATCACCACCAGCACCGCCAGCTCGATCAGGGCGAGACGACGGAACAGCGTGGGCGCGACCGCGCTTTGCCAGCCGGGTATCAACTTCACCGGATTTAGCAGGTGGCGCAGCTTCAACACAGCGGCAAAGTTCTCTTTCACCGGCATCGCAAAACCGTGGGCGGTGATCACCATCGACTGTTCGTGCTCATACCCGCACGCCCATGCCGTCCCGCGTGAACGGGCGGGCAGACGGTCGCGTTTGAAGAACATCATCAGCACCAGCGGGAGAAGCGGCGCGGCGATCAGCAGCAGAGCGATCATCGGCTGCGAAACGGCGGTGTGCGCGGTAGTGAGCGGCAGTGGAACCGCCGAACCTAGCAGCGGCAGCAGCCACGGCGCAGCCACCCCACCCGCAATACAGCACAGGGCCAGCAGCACCACGCTTGCCGTCATCAGAGCCGGTGCGCAGCGGGCGTTTTCTGCCTCCGGTGTGCGCGGTGCGCCGAGGAAGGTGACGCCGTAGACTTTTGCCATACACATCACCGCCAGCGCGCCGGTAATCGCCAGACCGACGGCCAGGATTGGCCCCAGCAGACGGGCGATAAAGACGTCGCTCTGGCCGAGGGCAAAGAAGGACTGATAGATCACCCACTCACCGGCAAAACCGTTGAGTGGCGGCAGCGCGGCCATCGCCATCAAACCGACCAGCATGGCGAGCGAAATCAGCGGCATTTTTTTGCCGATCCCGCCGAGCTTCTCGATATCGCGATGCCCGGTGCGGAACCAGACGCTGCCTGCGCCGAGGAACAGCGTGCTTTTAAACAGGCTGTGGTTGACGAGGTGATACAGCCCACCGATAAACCCGGCGGCAACGAGCGCCGGATGGTTCAGCGCCAGACCGGTCAGCCCCGCGCCCAGACCAAGCAGGATGATGCCGATGTTTTCCAGGGTGTGATACGCCAGCAGGCGCTGGATGTTGTGTTCCATCAGGGCGTACAGCCCGCCGACAAAGGCGGTGATCATCCCGGCGACGAGCAGCACTACGCCCCACCACAGCGGCGGCTGGCCGCCGATCAGCGAAAGGGTGAGGATGCCAAACAAACCGACCTTCATCACCACCGTCGAGAACAACGTCGCGGCAGGTGCAGAGGCATTCGCGTGTGCCTGCGGCACCCAGCCATGCAGCGGAATAATCCCCGCCAGCAGACCAAAACCGACCACACCCAGCAGCCAGATATCCGCACCAAATGGCATCAGTTGCGCACGGGCGCTCAGGAGATCCAGCTCCAGCGTGCCGTAGCGCTGCCACACCAGCCAGCAGGTCAGTGCCAGCAAGAGAGTGCCGAGGCGCCCAAGCGCAAACCACAGTTTGCCGGACTGGCTGCAGCCGGTCAGGAACACGCCGCACAGAGCCATGATTTCCGCCATCACCACCAGCGCGGCCAGGTTGCTGGCGACGACCGTACAGACGGCGGCGGCGAGCAGGATATTGATCAGCAGACCGTTCGGTTTGGTCTGCGGATGGCGGTGCCAGTCGATATTAAACAGGCTGACAAACAGGCCGCACAGGCCAAAGGTAATGAGCCAGATAGCGTTCAGCGGCGTGAGCTGAACGGTGTGGCGAACCAGCGGCATAGCGCCTTCTGCATGGACACCCTGCGTCAGCACCATAAACCCGGTCAGCGCCGTTATCGCACTACCGACTGCCCCGCCGATCCCGGCGGTCCATCCGCTGAGGGGTTTGTTGAAAGAGAACACCAGCGACAGCACGGCGGCGGCCACAAACCAGGCCACGGCGCTGTTAATCAGAGTCACAGCGTTCATTTCGCCCCCTCGTTTTGCGCCTGAAACAGCGACAGATCGCCAAAATCGGTATTTATCGTCAGTTCGCGTTTGCGTTTACTGGTGCGCGCGATATCGCGGATATTGACCAGAATCAGCGCTTTGGTCGGGCAGGTGCGCACGCACGCCGGGCCTTGTTCATCAAAGCTGCACAGATCGCACTTCACCGCCACGGCGCGCACGCCCGGCACCCAGTCCAGCAGGCTGCTGACGCGGGCCGGAGCGGGAGGCGCAGGCGGGGCTTTTGGCGAATTGGCGTTGGCCGGAATATGCAGCGGGCGGCTGCCCGAAAATTCAATCGCGCCGAACGGACAGGCGATGCCGCACAGCTTGCAGCTCACGCACAGGCTCTCGTTCAGCTGCACAGCGCCATCGACACGGGTGATGGCATTCACAGGACAGACGCCCGCACAGGGGGCATCCTCACATTGATGGCAGAGCTGCGGGGCAGACTCTTTTTCATTACGCATAACGCGCAGGCGCGGCATGGACTGCAGCCCGTGCAGGCGGTGTGTTTCCGAACACGCCGCTTCACAGGTGTGGCAGCCAATACAGACCGTCGAGTCAGCAATTACAAAACGGTTCACCGGGTAGTCCTCAGGACAGTGTCATTTTTGACGACGACGTGCCATATCGACACATCTCGACACGTAAACATCAGGCGGTGTGCGGTTCGCGCACCAGCTCATGCAGATTCACCGGCACGTTATTTTCCACCGCCGAATAGAGGCCGTCGTACACCGGTGCGATTTTTTCCAGATAGTGTTCAAGCACCTGGTGGCGATCGCGGGTACTGACGTGGCCGTCAACCATGCCGTCGATCATCAGCTGCGCCTGCGCAATACGCTGTCTGTCGCCGTCTTTGGTTTCGACGTGATATTCGATGACGTGGCTGTTGAAGTTGTCCGCCAGGGTGACGTAAATCGTGAAGTGACCAAACAGCACGAAGCACAAATCCTCTTGTGCCGCGCAGCTCATCGCATGATGCAGATGGGCTTTAGACAGGGTGATGCCCTGAACCAGTGAGTTGCAGTACAGATGCCACTGCTCCTGTAATTGTTGATGGCGTTGCGCGATGTAGTCCGCTTTTTCGCTAAGTTCCCAAATAGTCATCTCAGGTATCCGGTTAATGGAGATGACGGCTGTTAAGCAGATTTTGTGCCAGTTTTTATCTTTATGATTTATAAGGCTTTTAACTAATTAACGCTATCCCCGTCAGCATGTCGACGTGTCATTTCGTCAGCGCCGTCATCGACACTCCCTTTCCTAAATCAGGCTGGCATCGTTATTGCATTAACGGTGAAAATCACCGAGGAGGCGTCATGCACGAAATCACCCTCTGCCAGCGCGCGCTGGAACTTATCGAGCAGCAGGCAAAGCAACACCACGCAAAACGCGTTACCGGCGTATGGCTGAAAGTCGGGGCTTTTTCCTGCGTCGAACCCAGCGCCCTCACTTTTTGCTTTGAGCTGGTGTGCCGCGACACCCTGGCGGAAGGCTGCACTTTGCATCTCGAAGAGCAGCAGGCCGAATGCTGGTGCGAGACCTGCCAGCAGTACGTCACGCTGTTATCGTCAAAAGTGCGAAGCTGCCCGCAGTGTCAGAACACCGGCTTGCGCATCGTGGCCGACGACGGTTTGCAGATCCAGCGCCTCGAAATAGACCAGGAGTAAATCATGTGTAGTACCTGCGGTTGCGCCGAAGGCAACCTGTATATCGAAGGCGATGAGCATCGCCCCCACTCCGCGTTTCGCTCCGCGCCTTTCTCTCCCGCCCCGCGCAACGTGGCAGCGCTCACCGGCATCCGCTTTGCGCCAAAGCCATCAGACGAAGGCGACCTGCACTACGGCCACGGCGAAGCTGGCACCCATGCGCCGGGGATGAGCCAGCGCAAAATGCTGGAAGTCGAAATCAACGTGCTGGACAAAAACAACCAGCTCGCCGCACGCAACCGCGCACGTTTCGCCGCGCACGACCAGTTGGTACTTAATTTGGTGTCCAGCCCCGGCTCCGGCAAAACTACCCTGCTGACAGAAACCCTTAAACGCCTGAACCAGCGCGTCTCCTGCGCGGTTATAGAAGGCGATCAGCAGACCGTGAATGACGCCGCGCGCATTCGCGAAACCGGCACGCCGGCAATTCAGGTCAATACTGGCAAAGGCTGCCATCTGGATGCGCAGATGATTGCCGACGCCGCGCCGCGTCTGCCGCTGGCGGATAACGGCATTCTGTTTATCGAGAACGTCGGCAACCTCGTCTGCCCGGCCAGTTTTGATCTCGGTGAACGGCATAAAGTGGCGGTGCTCTCCGTCACTGAAGGTGAGGACAAACCGCTGAAATACCCGCATATGTTTGCCGCCGCCTCGCTGATGCTGCTCAACAAAATCGATCTGCTGCCGTACCTCGATTTCGACGTCGAAAAATGTTTGGCGTACGCCCGGGAAGTGAACCCGGAAATTGAAATCCTGATGGTGTCCGCCACTAAGGGTGACGGCATGGAAAGCTGGCTGAACTGGCTGGAGAACGAGCGATGTGCATAGGCGTTCCGGGGCAGATTCGCGCCATCGACGGTAATCAGGCCAAAGTCGAAGTGTGCGGCGTGCTGCGCGATGTCGATCTCACGCTGGTGGGCGTAGTGGATGAAAACGGCGCCTCGCGTATCCACCAGTGGGTGCTGGTCCACGTCGGTTTTGCGATGAGCGTGATTAACGAAGACGAGGCCCGCGACACGCTGGCGGCGCTGCAAAATATGTTTGAAGTCGAGCCGGACGTCGGCGCGCTGCTGTTTGGCGAGGAGCGATAACACATGCGCTACGTTGATGAATATCGCGCACCTGAACAGGTGATGCAGCTTATCGCGCACCTGAAAACGCGGGCTGCGCTACTGGAGTACACCGTCGCGCGTCCGCTGCGCATCATGGAAGTCTGCGGCGGCCACACTCATGCGATCTTTAAATTCGGCCTCGACCAGCTCCTGCCCGATAACATTGAATTTATTCACGGCCCTGGCTGTCCAGTGTGCGTCCTTCCAATGGGTCGCATCGACAGCTGCATTGAGATTGCCAGCCAGCCGGAGGTGATTTTTTGCACTTTTGGCGATGCGATGCGCGTGCCAGGCAAAAACGGTTCACTGATGCAGGCCCGCGCGCGCGGCGCGGATGTGCGTATCGTCTATTCGCCGATGGATGCCCTGAAGCTGGCGGCAGAGAATCCAGCGCGAAAAGTGGTGTTTTTCGGCCTTGGATTTGAAACCACCATGCCCGCAACGGCCATCACTTTGCGGCAGGCAAGAGCGCAGGGCCTGACAAACTTTTTCTTTTTCTGTCAGCATATTACGCTGATCCCTACCCTGCGCAGCCTGCTGGACGAACCGGACAACGGTATCGACGCGTTTCTGGCGCCAGGCCACGTCAGCATGGTGATTGGCACCGAGGCCTATGGCTTTATCGCCGTCGACTATCATCGCCCATTAGTGGTGGCTGGATTCGAACCTCTTGATCTACTGCAAGGCGTGAACATGCTGGTTGAGCAGAAAATAGCAGCCGTGAGTTCGGTAGAAAATCAGTATCGTCGCGTGGTCCCCGATGCGGGCAATCATCTGGCGCAGCAGGCTATCGCCGAGGTATTTAGCGTCGAAGGCGACAGCGAATGGCGCGGGCTGGGTCTGATTGCGCAATCAGGCGTCCATCTGACCGCTGCGTACCAGGCATTCGACGCCGAAGCGCATTTTCGACCTCAGCCGCAGCAGGTATGTGACGATCCTCGCGCCCGCTGTGGCGCGGTGTTAACCGGGAAATGCAAACCGCATCAATGTCCATTATTTGGCAACACCTGCAATCCGCAAACCGCGTTTGGCGCACTAATGGTCTCTTCCGAAGGAGCCTGCGCCGCGTGGTACCAGTACCGCAATCAGGAGTGTGAAGCATGAAGACGGTGGAAATGGCCCACGGCAGCGGCGGCCTGGCGATGCAGCAGCTGATTGGTCAGCTGTTTATGTCCGCCTTCGACAACCCGTGGCTGGCGGAGCAGGAAGATCAGGCACGCATTGCGCTGTCATCGTTGACCTCCCAGGGCGATCGCCTGGCGTTTTCCACAGACAGCTACGTCATCGACCCGCTGTTTTTCCCCGGTGGCGATATCGGCAAGCTGGCGGTGTGCGGCACGGCGAATGATGTGGCGGTGAGCGGTGCAATCCCCCGCTATCTCTCGTGCGGTTTTATCCTCGAAGAGGGATTACCAATGCAGACCTTAACCGCCGTCGTCAACAGCATGGCGCAGACCGCACGGGAAGCAGGTATTGCCATCGTCACTGGCGACACCAAAGTGGTGCAGCGCGGTGCGGCGGACAAACTGTTTATCAATACTGCGGGCATGGGTGCCATTCCGGCGGACATCCACTGGGGCGCGCAGCAGCTCAATGTCGGCGATGTGTTGATTGTTAGCGGTACGCTGGGCTGCCACGGCGCGACAATTTTAAATCTACGCGAAGGGCTGGGGCTGGACGGTGAACTGCAGAGCGACTGCGCGGTGCTGACGCCGCTTATCCAGACCTTGCATGACTGCCCCGGCGTTAAAGCCCTGCGCGATGCTACGCGCGGCGGCGTGAATGCCGTCGCCCATGAGTTCGCCGCCGCCAGCGGGTGTGGCGTTGAACTGGTGGAAAGCCAGTTGCCCGTTAAACCGGCAGTGCGTGGTCTTTGCGAGCTGCTGGGCCTGGACCCACTCAACTTTGCCAACGAAGGCAAGCTGCTGATTGGCGTTGAACGCGCTTACGCTGAAGCGGTACTGGAAAAACTGCGCGCCCATCCGCTCGGGCAAAATGCCGCTATCATTGGTGAAGTGGTTGAGCGCAAAGGAGTGCGACTGTCCGGCCTGTACGGCATCAAACGCACGCTGGATTTACCGCATTCAGAACCGTTACCCCGAATTTGCTAGAACCGCGCGAAAAGCGGTCAGCACTGTTTCTCTTTTTTTGCCAGTCTCTTTGGAAGCGATATGTCGTATACACCGATGAGCGATCTTGGACAGCAAGGGCTGTTTGATATTACGCGCACACTTTTACAGCAGCCCGATTTGGGTTCACTGAGCGAGGCTCTGACGCGCCTGGTCAGGCAATCTGCGCTGGCAGACAGCGCCGCCATCGTGCTCTGGCACAGCGCCAGCCAACGCGCCAGCTACTTTGCGACGCGCGACAACGGCAAGCCCGTCGAATATGAAGATGAAACGGTGCTGGCACACGGCCCGGTGCGTCGTATTTTGTCGCGCCCGGACGCGCTGCACTGCAACTTCGAGGAGTTTCGCAAGATCTGGCCGCGTCTCGCCGACAGCCCGTTGTATTCGCCCTTCGGCCATTACTCCATGCTCCCGCTGGCCGTCGATGGTCGTATCTTCGGCGGCTGCGAATTTATTCGTAATAACGATCAGCCGTGGAGCGAAGCGGAATACGAACGCCTGCACACTTTCACCCAGATTGTCAGCGTGGTGGCGGAACAGATCCACAGCCGCGTCAGCGATAACGTCGATTACGATCTCCTGAGCCGCGAGCGTGACAACTTCCGCATTCTTGTCGCTATCACCAACGCGGTGCTCTCCCGCCTCGACATGGACGAGCTGGTGAGCGAGGTCGCGAAAGAGATCCACCACTACTTTAAAATCGACGCTATTAGCATTGTGTTGCGCGGCCATCGCAAGGGCAAACTGACCATTCACTCCACCCATTATCTGGACGAAACCAACCCGGCGCACGAGCAAAGCGAAGTCGACGAAGTGGGAACGCTGTCCGAGCGGGTGTTTAAAAACAAAGAGATGCTGCTGCTCAATCTCAACGAGCGTGACGAACTGGCACCGTACGAGCGGATGCTGTTTAACTCGTGGGGAAACCAAATTCAGACATTGTGCCTGCTGCCGCTGATGTCCGGAAACACCATGCTCGGCGTACTGAAACTGGCGCAGTGCGAAGAGCAGATCTTTACCACCACCAATTTAAAACTGCTGCGCCAGATTGCCGAGCGTATCGCTATCGCGCTCGATAATGCCCTTGCGTATCAGGAGATCCACCGCCTGAAAGAACGGCTTGTGGATGAGAACCTGGCGCTGACGGAACAGCTGAATAACGTCGACAGTGAATTTGGCGAGATTATTGGCCGCAGCGATGCCATGTATAGCGTGCTCAAACAGGTGGAAATGGTGGCGCAGAGCGACAGCACGGTGCTGATCCTCGGCGAAACCGGCACCGGCAAAGAGCTGATTGCCCGTGCAATCCACAATCTCAGCAATCGCAACAGCCGTCGGATGGTGAAAATGAACTGCGCGGCGATGCCTGCGGGGCTGCTCGAAAGCGACCTGTTTGGCCACGAGCGCGGTGCGTTTACCGGTGCCAGCACCCAGCGCATCGGTCGTTTTGAGCTGGCGGACAAAAGTTCGCTGTTCCTCGATGAAGTGGGCGATATGCCGCTGGAGCTGCAGCCCAAATTGCTGCGCGTGTTACAGGAACAGGAGTTTGAACGCCTCGGCAGCAACAAGCTGATTCAAACCAATGTGCGCCTGATTGCTGCCACTAACCGCGACCTGAAAAAAATGGTCGCCGATCGTGAGTTCCGCAACGATCTTTACTATCGTCTGAACGTGTTCCCAATCTGTCTGCCACCGCTGCGCGAGCGTCCGGACGATATCCCGCTGCTGGTGAAAGCGTTCACCGCCAAAATTGCCCGCCGGATGGGGCGCAATATTGACAGCATTCCGGCAGAAACCCTGCGCACGCTCTCGGCGATGGAATGGCCGGGCAACGTTCGCGAGCTGGAAAACGTCATTGAGCGGGCGGTGCTGCTGACGCGCGGCAGCGTGCTACAACTCTCGCTGCCCGAAGTGATGATTTCACAAGAGCCGATGCCGGTGGCGGAAATGGCACAGGACGGTGAAGACGAATATCAGCTGATCGTGCGTATTCTGAAAGAGACCAACGGTGTGGTCGCCGGGCCGAAAGGGGCTGCCCAGCGACTGGGGCTGAAACGGACAACGTTGCTTTCACGCATGAAACGGCTGGGTATTGAGAAAGATATGCTGGTGTGAATCACGCCCTCTCTCGCCTGAGAGGGTTTTCTTTAATATTCATGCTATAAACTCCCCCTTATGACCCACATTCATTCGTTTTCCAGGAGGTAACATGTCTGTTTCTGCACGCAACCAGCTCGCCGGTACTGTCAGCGCCACATCCCACGGCGCGGTCAATGATGAAGTCGAATTAACTCTGACTGGCGGCGCAAAACTGGTGGCAATTGTCACCACCAGCAGCAAAGAAGCACTAGGACTGGTGCCGGGCAAAGAGGCTATCGCGCTGATCAAAGCCCCGTGGGTAACGCTGGCGACGGAAGACTGTGGCCTGAAGTTTTCAGCACGTAACCAGTTTGCAGGTGCCATCAGCAAAGTGACGGAAGGCGCGGTTAACGCCACGGTTCATGTAAAAACGGATGCAGGGTTTGAAATCGTTGCGGTGGTCACCAATGAGAGCCGCGAAGAGATGCAGCTTGCGGCAGGTAAACGTGTTATCGCGCTGGTGAAAGCGTCGGCGATCCTTATCGCGACGCGCGCATAACGGGCTGGTGCCGCGCGCTGCGTGGCACTATTTTTTCGGACGATATTTCTCAGGCAATTCCGGCACCGGACGGCGATCGTCAATCAGATGGCGAATCGTCAGGATCGGGTGACGCCATAGCATGCGCGGCCCAGCCCAACGCATAACTTGCTTCATCTCTTCGCGCTTTGCGGGTTGATAACAGTGTACCGGACACTGTTTGCAGGCGGGCTTTTCCTCACCAAACACGCACTTATCCAGCCGTTTGTCGGCGTAATCGTTCAACGCCTGATAATGCCCCGCAGCACGAGATGCCTGTGGGCATTGCCGCTCATACAGCGCAATCATTTTGCTGATGGTCTCTTTTTCGCGGGAGATGCGTTTTCCTGACATGTCACGTTACCGGCTAATAAAGTGCATTTATAATACATTTTTATATCTCCTGTTTCAGCCCGTTTTCATCTTTTGCATTCCATTTTCTGAAGGCTGCTTCCAGTATTAAGACTGCCTCCTGTGCATTTTACTGGTATTTTATACAGGTAAATTTAATGCCAACCTGGCTGCTGTTATGGAGTTTTTATGTCTGACATTTTCATTGCTCAACCGCTTCGCCATCTTAAAGTGGGCTACTTCAGAAAACGCCACGAAGATCGTAAAACTAAAATCCCCAGACGCTACAGCGTACATGCTGCCCTGAGCCTTAAAGGTGACTGGCTGGAGCAAGCTGGGTTTAAAACAAATTCACAGGTTCGGGTGCTCGTCGAACACGGGAAATTACTCATTGAGCTGATGGATGAAACTGTGGCGTAAACTCTCGACATTTTGCTGCGCCACGTCATTTTTTCATGCGACAATAGAGGGAATTAACGAGCTGAAGATCGCTCAAAACGCAACAATTTCAATGAAATGGATATCATAACTCCATGAGCACAATCGACAATTTAACCGCGCATACGCCGATGATGCAGCAGTACCTGAAGCTAAAAGCTCAGCATCCGGAAATCCTGCTGTTTTATCGTATGGGCGACTTTTACGAGCTTTTTTATGACGATGCGAAACGCGCGTCGCAGTTGCTCGACATCTCGCTGACCAAACGTGGTGCGTCTGCGGGTGAACCGATCCCGATGGCCGGCATTCCGCATCATGCGGTAGAAAACTATCTGGCGAAGCTGGTGAACCAGGGTGAATCCGTCGCCATTTGCGAACAGATTGGCGATCCGGCCACCTCAAAAGGGCCGGTCGAGCGCAAAGTCGTGCGTATCGTCACGCCGGGCACTATTAGTGATGAAGCGCTGTTACAGGAGCGTCAGGATAACCTGCTCGCCGCTATCTGGCAGGACAGCAAAGGCTTCGGCTATGCGACGCTGGATATCAGCTCAGGGCGTTTTCGCCTGAGCGAGCCCGCCGATCGTGAAACCATGGCGGCTGAGCTACAGCGCACCAATCCGGCGGAGCTGCTCTACGCCGAAGATTTCGCCGAGATGGCCCTGATTGAAGGCCGTCGCGGTCTGCGACGCCGACCTTTGTGGGAATTTGAAATTGATACCGCGCGCCAGCAGTTGAATCTACAGTTTGGTACCCGCGACCTGATTGGCTTTGGCGTAGAGAGCGCGCCTCGCGGCCTCTGTGCTGCGGGCTGTCTGTTACAGTATGTGAAAGACACGCAGCGCACGACCCTGCCGCATATTCGCTCCATCACGATGGAACGCCAGCAGGACAGCATCATTATGGATGCCGCTACGCGCCGTAACCTGGAGATCACCCAGAATCTGGCCGGTGGTGTAGAAAATACCCTCGCTGCGGTGCTCGACAGTACGGTGACGCCGATGGGCAGCCGCATGTTGAAGCGCTGGCTGCATATGCCGGTTCGCGATACGTCGGTGCTGGTCAGTCGTCAGCAGACTATCAGTGCCTTACAGGATCGCTTTACGGATCTTCAGCCGGTACTGCGCCAGGTGGGCGATCTGGAACGTATTCTGGCGCGCCTGGCACTGCGTACGGCGCGCCCGCGCGATCTGGCTCGCATGCGTCACGCCTTCCAGCAATTACCAGAACTGCGCGCACAGCTGGCAGAAGTCGACAGTGCGCCGGTGCAAAAACTGCGCGAAAGCATGGGTGAATTTACTGAGCTGCGCGAGCTGCTTGAGCGTGCGGTGGTCGACGCACCGCCAGTGCTGGTCCGCGATGGCGGTGTCATTGCCCCCGGCTACAACGAAGAGCTGGACGAATGGCGCGCCCTGGCGGACGGTGCAACGGATTATCTGGATAAACTGGAAATTCGCGAACGCGAGCGTCTGGGCCTTGATACGCTAAAAGTCGGCTACAACGCCATTCACGGCTATTACATCCAAATCAGCCGCGGTCAGAGCCATCATGCACCTATCCACTACGTTCGTCGCCAGACGCTGAAAAACGCCGAACGCTACATTATTCCTGAGCTGAAAGAGTACGAAGACAAAGTCCTCACCTCCAAAGGCAAAGCGCTGGCGCTGGAAAAACAGCTGTATGAAGAGCTGTTCGACACGCTCCTGCCGCACCTGGCCGATTTACAGCTGAGCGCCAGTGCCCTGGCTGAGCTGGACGTGATGGTGAACCTGGCAGAACGCGCAGACACGCTGAACTACACTTGCCCGACATTCAGCGATAAGCCCGGTATTCGTATCAGCGAAGGGCGTCATCCAGTGGTGGAACAGGTGCTCAACGAGCCGTTTATTGCTAACCCGCTTAACCTGTCTTCCCAGCGTCGGATGCTGATCATTACCGGCCCGAACATGGGCGGTAAAAGTACCTACATGCGCCAGACTGCGTTGATCGCCCTGCTGGCTTATATCGGCAGCTACGTTCCGGCACAAAGCGTGGAGATCGGCCCAATCGATCGCATCTTCACTCGTGTTGGGGCGGCGGACGATCTGGCCAGCGGTCGCTCCACCTTCATGGTCGAGATGACCGAAACCGCCAACATTCTGCACAACGCCACGGAAAACAGCCTGGTGCTGATGGATGAGATTGGTCGCGGGACATCGACCTATGACGGTCTTTCCCTGGCCTGGGCCTGCGCTGAAAATCTGGCGAATAAGATCAAAGCGCTGACCCTGTTTGCGACGCACTATTTTGAACTCACGCAGTTGCCAGAGAAAATGGAAGGCGTTGCCAACGTTCATCTGGATGCGCTGGAGCACGGTGATACCATCGCCTTCATGCATACAGTGCAGGACGGCGCGGCCAGCAAAAGTTACGGCCTGGCCGTGGCAGCCCTGGCGGGGGTGCCGAAAGAGGTGATCAAACGCGCGCGTCAGAAACTGCGCGAGCTGGAAAGCCTGTCGCCAAATGCAGCGGCAACGCAGATTGATGGCTCGCAAATGTCGTTACTGGCCCAGGCAGAAGAGACCTCTCCAGCCGTTGAAGCGCTGGAGAACCTCGACCCTGATTCACTGACACCGCGCCAGGCTCTCGAGTGGATCTATCGCCTGAAGAATCTGGTGTAAGAGTATTAACCGGCTTTGGTGCGTAGATAGTCGATAAAGACGCGCACCTTAGCCGGCACATGCTGTGCATCGGGATAAACCGCATAAATGCCCTGCGGCATAAAATGGTAGTCAGGTAATATCTGCATCAGTCGTCCGCTTTCCAGTTCTGCCTTCACCAGCCATTCAGGCAACAACGCGACTCCAGCACCCGCCAGCGCAAAGGCCATCAGTGCCTGAGCGCTGTCGGCAAAGAGACGCGCAGGATGCGTAATTTCCAGCGATGCCTTCTGCCCGCTAGCATGGGTCATCTGCCAGCGCAGCGGTGAAGGGAGACGCTCATGAATAATCCACTCGGCCTGAGATAGTGCATCCAGAGAAACAATGGGGTTTGCGGCAAGCCAATTGGGAGCGGCAACCGGTAAAATAGTAAAACGTGAAATCTGCGCGGCGTGATAGCGAGAATCTGCCAGCGTCCCCAGTCGAATAGCGACATCGAATCGCTCAGCAATCAAATCTGCATGATGAGAAGACGCAACGTGACGTATGCGTAAATCGGGATGAAGCCGGCTAAATTCCGCCAGCACCGGCACAATCACCAGTGCACCATATTCCGGCGTGGAAGTAATTCGCAGTTCGCCACTCAGTCCCACATGGCTGGCCCTGACCTCATCCTGCAAATTCTCCGCAGCGTTTAATAACTCGACGCCACGCTGGTAAAAGATCGTGCCCGCTTCCGTCAGCGTAATACGTCGCGTCGAGCGCAGGAGCAACGTCACGCCCAGCTCGTTTTCCAGCTGCCGAATATTGAAACTCACTACGGCTTTTGTTTGCCCAAGCGCAGTCGCCGCTGCGGTAAAACTGCCGGTGTCCACCACGGCGACGAAAATCGTCATTCGCTGTAAATTGAGCATCGCTGCAACCATTACTGTCAAAATTATTTTGACAGTATATCGCCAGAGACGTCGTTTATCCCTCGCTTTCAGACAGATACATTACCGCTCCTTAACGGAGGGTAAAACATGGCTTATCGCAGTAAAGTCGCCATCGTATTTCTGCTGGGCTTTTTTCTCGATCTCATCAATATGTTCATCGCCAGCGTCGCGTTTCCGGCAATGTCGGCGGCATTGCATTCATCCGCCCCGGCGCTGGCATGGGTCAGCAATGGGTATATTGCGGGCATGACGTTGGTCATCCCTTTTAGTGCCCTCATCACCCGCCGTCTGGGTGCAAAGCGGGTTTTCATTCTTTCTTTGACGCTGTTTTGTCTCGCGGCCACTGCTGCCGGTATGTCTGACTCGCTGAGTCACCTGATTTTTTGGCGTGTTTTACAGGGTACAGGTGGCGGATTGCTCATCCCCATTGGACAGGCGCTGGCATGGCAACAGTTTAAGCCGCATGAACGGGCCGGTTTATCCACAGCGGTAATGCTGGTCGCACTTCTCGCCCCTGCATGCGCTCCGGCCCTGGGTGGAATTCTGATTCAGTTCTTTCACTGGCGATGGATCTTTTTCGCCCCGCTGCCGCTTGCCGTCGTCACGCTGCTATTGGCTTGCCTGTGGCTTAAAAACGAGACTGCTCCACCAGGCCCTGCAAGGTTGCTACATCTCCCCCTGTTGTCCGACCCGCTGTTGCGTTTCTCAATGCTGGTCTATCTTTGCGTGCCAGGGATATTCATCGGCGTGAATGTTGTCGGCCTTTTTTACCTGCAAAGTGTGGCGCAAATGACCCCGGCAGCAACCGGAGCGCTGATGCTTCCCTGGTCTCTCGCGTCGTTTATCGCCATTTCAGCCACCGGGAAATATTTCAACCGCCTTGGCCCACGTCCGCTCATTATCACCGGCTGTCTGTTGCAGGCGGCGGGGATCGCGGGTTTGTCGACAGTTTCTGCCACTACGCCAGAATCGCTCATCATCGTCCTCTTCGTCCTGATGGGCGCAGGTGGCAGCCTGTGCAGCAGCACCGCTCAGAGTACCGCATTTCTCAATGTGGCCTATGAAGAGATGCCCGATGCCAGCGCCCTGTGGAACATTAACCGTCAGCTGAGTTTCTTTCTTGGTGCCACACTGCTGGCGCTGATACTCAGTACGCTACAACACGTTTTTCCGCCTATTCAGGCCTGGCATGGGGTCTTTATTTTGTCAGCCGGAATCACGCTTTTCCCCATCACCAGCGCGCTTCGCCTCAACAACCAACAGGTGCTTGCGCATCTTCATAAGGAAACATCATGAATTTATTCGAAAATGAAATCATTGAGGCCCACGTCGCCATTGAAAACTGGCTCGGTAAAGGCGAAGGCGACCCCGAAGCGTTGATGGCCCACTTCAGCGAAACATTTAGCATGGTGACATTAACCGGTGCTTGTCTGGATTATGCCGCCTTGAAAGGATTCTTTCTGGCTCAGCGCGGAGGCCGTCCAGGACTTTGCATTACCGTGGACTGCGTGGAAGTGCTGGAAACATGGCCAGACGGTGCAGCGTTACGGTATCGGGAGATTCAAAGCCAGCCTTCAGCCGCAACCACCGTGCGATGGTCTACGGTATTGCTGAGCAAACAAGGCGAAAGCGTGCTCTGGCGTCATCTTCACGAAACGGCCCAAGGATAGAAAAGAAAAAGGCCCGTCTCTCGACGGGCCTCTTTTAGATGAAAATGGCTTATTCGCGGAACAGCGCTTCGATATTCAGCCCTTGCCCCTGCAGGATTTCACGCAGGCGACGCAAACCTTCTACCTGAATCTGGCGAACACGTTCACGAGTCAGGCCAATTTCACGGCCCACATCTTCCAGTGTCGCAGCTTCATACCCCAGCAGACCGAAACGACGTGCCAGCACTTCACGCTGTTTGGCGTTCAGTTCGAACAGCCATTTGACGATGCTCTGTTTCATATCATCGTCTTGCGTGGTGTCTTCCGGACCGTTGTCTTTTTCATCGGCCAGGATGTCCAGCAGCGCTTTTTCGGAGTCGCCACCCAACGGGGTGTCGACGGAGGTAATGCGCTCATTGAGACGCAGCATACGGCTTACGTCATCAACCGGTTTATCGAGTTGTTCGGCAATCTCTTCTGCACTAGGTTCGTGGTCCAGTTTATGGGACAACTCACGCGCAGTACGCAGATAAACGTTCAACTCTTTGACGATGTGAATCGGCAGGCGAATCGTACGGGTTTGGTTCATGATTGCCCGTTCGATGGTCTGACGAATCCACCAGGTCGCGTACGTCGAGAAACGGAACCCACGTTCTGGGTCAAACTTCTCAACGGCGCGGATCAGGCCCAGGTTGCCCTCTTCAATCAGATCCAGCAGTGCCAGACCACGATTGCTGTAACGACGAGCAATTTTCACCACCAGACGCAAGTTACTTTCAATCATGCGGCGGCGTGAGGCAACATCTCCACGCAGTGCGCGACGCGCGAAATACACTTCTTCTTCGGCCGTTAACAGTGGAGAATAACCAATCTCTCCAAGGTAAAGCTGAGTCGCGTCAAGCACACGCTGTGTGGCGCCCTGCGATAACAGCTCTTCTTCAGCTAAATCGTTATCACTGGGTTCCTCTTCAACTAAGGCTTTCTCATCGAAAGACTCAGCTCCGTTCTCATCAAATTCCGCATCTTCATTTAAATCATGAACTTTCAGCGTATTCTGACTCATAAGGTGGCTCCTACCCGTGATCCCTGAACGAGACACCCTGAAGCGGTATGCCTCGTCAAATTATCGCTGCGGTAAATATTGCAGCGGGTTTACGGATTTCCCCTTGTAACGAATTTCAAAATGCAAGCGTGTAGAACTGGTGCCGGTGCTACCCATGGTAGCGATTTTTTGCCCCGCCTTGATTTCTTGTTGCTCCCGGACCAGCATTGTATCGTTATGGGCGTAGGCACTCAGGTAATCATCGTTATGTTTGATGATAATAAGATTACCGTAACCGCGCAGAGCGTTACCGGCATACACAACGCGTCCATCTGCGGTCGCGATGATTGCCTGTCCCTTACTTCCTGCGATATCGATCCCTTTATTTCCCCCCTCGGAGGAAGAGAAGTTTTCGATAACTTTGCCATCAGCAGGCCAACGCCATGCAGAAATTGGCGCACTGGAACTCGAGCTGCTGGCAGTCGGTACGGTAGAGCTAACCACAGGTGCCGTCACCGGTGCTGTGACGACAGTCGCAGACGGCTTATTATTCGGCAACATTTTGTTAGCACTCTGTTCACCTGAATCTTCAGAATACGTAATTGTTGGTTGTGAAGCAACCACTGCGCTTGTATTTTGCGCAGGTTTAACGCTGTTATTTTGTGCGGTGACATCCGCGGCTGAAACAGAGTTGCCTGGCGTCAGTGGCGTACCGGTCGCATTACCGACCTGGAGCGTCTGCCCTACTTCCAGACCATACGGGGCCTGTACGCTGTTTCGCTGGGCGAGGTCGCGGAAATCGTTCCCGGTGATCCACGCGATATAGAAAAGCGTGTCGCCGCGTTTCACAGTGTAGGTGCTGCCGCCGGTATAACTCCCTTTCGGAATGTTCCCATACTTGCGGTTATAGACTATGCGGCCATTTTCGGTCTGCACAGACTGTTGCACTAGCTGAATCTGAGTGGGCTGCGTGGTCGGCACTTGAACAGGCTGGATCTGTGGAGTTTGCTGCGTCGCCACATTGCCCATTTTAGGCGGAGGGGTGATTAGCATTCCACCGGAGGTACTTCCCGAATTGCCGTTCCCGCCAACAGAGCTCACAGGAGCAGGCGCGTTATTAGAACTTGTACAACCTGCCAGCCAAAGCGAAACCAATGACAATGCCGCAACACGGCTGATGGTGAATTTTGGGCTTCCCGCGCTCATTTATCCCCCAGGAATGTGTTAACTACCAGTGACTTAAAATTAACCGTGATGGCACGAACCTTTTGCGCCACACCATACGCCGAATATTTCCGAATAACCCTGGAAAATTCCGAGTATCAGGCAAGCTCTCCCTTGACCAGAGGCACAAAGCGTACGGCTTCTACGGTATCGATAATAAACTCGCCGCCCCGTCGACGAACGCGCTTAAGCAGCTGCTGTTCATCGCCCACCGGCAAAACGAGAATGCCGCCATCGTCCAGCTGCGTTAACAGCGCAGTCGGGATCTCAAGCGGTGCTGCCGTCACGATAATGGCATCAAACGGTGCGCGAGCCTGCCAGCCCTGCCAGCCATCACCGTGACGTGTAGAAACGTTGTGTAAATCAAGCTGCTTAAGGCGACGGCGGGCGTGCCACTGCAAACCTTTTATACGCTCGACCGAACAGACGTGATGGACAAGATGCGCCAGAATCGCCGTCTGATACCCTGAACCGGTGCCAATCTCCAGCACGCGCGATTCCGGCGTCAGCTCAAGCAGTTCCGTCATCCGCGCCACCATGTACGGCTGCGAAATCGTCTGCCCCTGCCCTATTGGCAAGGCAACGTTTTCCCACGCTTTGTGCTCAAACGCCTCATCGACAAATTTCTCACGGGGTACCTGTGAGATAGCCTCAAGCACACGCTCGTCAGTGATGCCCTGAGTGCGCAATTGTTCCAGAAGAGCTTGTACACGTTTACTTACCATTGAGTGTTCACTCCGGCACGTTCAAGCCAGCCAGACACGACATCTTGCGCGTTATACGCTGTTAAATCTACGTGCAGCGGCGTGACGGAAACATAGCCTGCATCCACCGCTGCAAAATCCGTATCCGGCCCGGCATCGCACTGTTCGCCAGGCGGACCAATCCAGTAGAGCGTATTGCCGCGCGGGTCCTGCTGCGGGATCACTTTATCCGCCGGATGGCGGCTGCCGCAGCGCGTCACGCGAATGCCTTTGATCTCCTCAAGGGGCAGATCCGGCACGTTGATATTCAGAATTCGCCCTGTGCGCAGCGGCTCGCGGTTCAGCGCGCGCAGGATCGAACAGGTCACCGCAGCGGCAGTGTCATAATGCTTATGTCCATTAAGGGAAACCGCCAGCGCCGGGAACCCCAGATGGCGCCCTTCCATTGCTGCGGCGACCGTACCGGAGTAGATCACGTCATCACCCAGATTTGGGCCTGCGTTGATACCAGAGACCACTACATCCGGGCGTGGGCGCATCAGCGCATTAACGCCCAGGAACACGCAGTCCGTCGGCGTTCCCATCTGCACCGCGATATCGCCATTTTCATACGTGAATGTACGCAGCGATGATTCGAGCGTTAAAGAGTTGGACGCGCCACTGCGGTTACGATCGGGAGCAACGACCTGCACCTCGGCAAATTCGCGAAGGTGTTTAGCCAGCGTCTGTATTCCAGGCGCATGGATCCCATCATCGTTACTCAGCAATATTCGCATAGTCACCCGACGTAGTAATAAGTTCCCTGACAACGCTGGTGGCAAAACTGCCTGCAGGCAGCCAGAAACGCAACTCGACGGTCACGTCATCCCACCAGTTCCAGCTCAACTGCTGCGGATAGAGGAGCATCGCACGGCGTGCCGCCTCAACTTTTTCCCGCACCAGCAATGATTGTAATTCTGTCTCTTCAGCCACTGCCGCCTGTTCAGCGGCCAGTGCTTCGCCCTGCGTTCCCCACTCTCCCGAGCCGGGCAGCGCGGCGGTAATCAGCAGCGATTTATTGTCGACGCGCGCCTGCAGATCGGTCATTTCTTCGTTTGTGGCGACAAACCAGCTGCCGCGTCCCGCTAATTGTAGCGCATCGCCGACAACAACTTGATTCGCGTCTGGTTTTTTCAGTCGTTCGCTCACAATCTGATTAAACAACGCACTACGGGCTGCCGACAACCAAAAACTGCGTTTATTCCTGTCGCGCACCGGGGCATTGCTTTGCGCCCAACGCAACGCGCCGAGTAGGTTGCTGCCACCCAACCCGAAACGCTGGGAACCGAAATAGTTCGGCACGCCCTGCTCGCTGATGGCGGTCAGGCGTTTTTCCACGTCGTCACGATTTGTCACTTCACGCAGCACCAGCGTAAAGGCATTGCCCTGAAGCGCCCCGAGGCGCAGCTTGCGCTTATGACGGGCGTACTCAAGCACTTTACAGCCTTCGAGCTCAAATTTGCTTAAATCAGGCATTACATTGCCCGGCACGCGCGCACACAACCACTGCTCGGTAACAGCATGTTTATCTTTCTGCCCGGCAAAGCTCACTTCACGGGCGTGAATTTTGAGGAATTTTGCCAGCGCATCGGCGACGAAACGGGTATTGCAGCCGTTTTTCAGGATACGAACCAGAATGTGTTCGCCTTCGCCATCCGGCTGGAAACCGAGATCTTCCACTACCACGAAATCTTCCGGGTTGGCTTTTAGCTGGCCATTTCCCTGCGGTTTGCCGTGCAGATACGTCAGGTTATCAAAATCGATCATTTGGCCGCCTTCACCAGCAGCGCCACCGCCTCACAGGCGATGCCTTCGCCACGACCGACAAAACCAAGCTTTTCGGTCGTGGTCGCTTTGACGTTGACGTCATCCATATGGCAGCCGAGATCTTCGGCGATAAAAACGCGCATCTGCGGGATATGCGGCAGCATTTTCGGCGCCTGAGCAATGAGAGTCACATCAACGTTGCCCAGAGTGTAGCCCTTCGCCTGAATGCGGCGCCAGGCTTCACGCAGCAACTCACGGCTGTCCGCACCTTTAAAGGCCGGATCGGTGTCCGGGAACAGTTTGCCGATATCGCCGAGTGCTGCCGCGCCGAGCAAGGCGTCGGTTAAGGCATGCAGCGCGACATCGCCATCAGAATGCGCCAGCAAGCCCTGTTCAAAGGGAATGCGTACGCCGCCAATGATAATCGGGCCAACGCCGCCAAAGGCGTGTACGTCAAAACCGTGTCCAATTCGCATTATGCGTTCTCCTGAGGGGTAGTCCGGGTAAGATAAAATTCCGCGAGCTGTAAATCTTCTGGGCGCGTCACTTTTATATTATCAGCGCGCCCCTCAATAAGCTCAGGGTGGTAACCGCAATATTCCAGCGCCGACGCTTCATCGGTGATGGTTGCGCCTTCATTGAGCGCGCGGGTTAAGCAATCATTGAGCAGTTCGCGGGGGAAAAACTGAGGGGTCAGCGCGTGCCATAAATCGACGCGCTCAACGGTATGGGCAATATTCGTAAGTCCTGGCTCTGCGCGCTTCATGGTGTCGCGCACAGGGGCGGCCAGAATGCCGCCAACAGAACTGGTTTCGCTGAGCTGCAGCAAACGCGCCAGATCGTCCTGATGCAGGCACGGGCGTGCGGCGTCATGCACTAACACCCACTGCGCATCGCCTGCGGCGCGAAGGCCTGCCAGAACGGAATCGGCACGTTCGGCGCCGCCATCAACAACAGTAATTTGTGGATGATTTGCAAGTTGAAGCCTGGCAAAACGGGCATCGCCCGGACTGATAGCGATAACAACGCGCGTCACCCGTGGGTTCGCCAGCAGCGCCGCCACAGAGTGTTCAAGGATCGTTTTATCGCCAATAGAAAGGTACTGCTTAGGACACTCTGTTTGCATGCGCCGACCGAAACCTGCTGCCGGTACCACAGCGCATACCTTCGAAAAAGTCACTGCCATGTCGTAATCCTGGGCCTGATTATCGATTGTTTTGTGCTGAGCCCTGATTGCGTTTAGACGCATCCGGCACCAGACGATAAAAAGTCTCGCCCGGCTTCGTCATACTGAGTTCGTTACGTGCACGTTCCTCAATCGCCTCTTGTCCGCCATTGAGGTCGTCAATTTCGGCAAAAAGTTGATCGTTTCGCGCTTTAAGTTTTGCGTTTGTTGCCTGCTGTGCCGTGACGTCATCATTGACGCGGCTATAGTCGTGAAGACCATTCTTACCGAACCACAGCGAATACTGAAGCCAGACCAGCAAAGCCAGCAACAGCAGTGTTAATTTACCCATCCAGCCCCCTGAAAAACGGCATCATCATCCCATAACTTTCCGTTCGACTCTACTCTGGGGTTTTAATTATGTCTCAAGTTAGCCCATCAGCCATAAAAACAGCAGGCCGAAAATGATAACCACGGTTGCGATGGTAATGATAGTGCTATAGAAAAGCCGTCCGTTGAGCAGCGAGTGCAGCGCAATGCCAACCACCACGGCGACGGGCATCAGTGCGAGGAAGAAAGGCCAGGTGTAGAGGAAGAAAAACAGCGTATTGCGGCCATAGATCAGGAACGGGATGCCGAGCGCCAGCAACCACGAGACGAAGCCCACCACGGCCCCAGGAAGTGACCAGGTCGTCTCGTCATCAGTCGATACGGTTTCCGACCCGGTGATAATGTAATTCTCACTGTTACGCATAGCAGTTCCTGTGACCATGACACATCTTACGGGCAGCGAGCTATCCGTTCGATACCGTCTCAGGATCTGATAATATCGTCCCGTCTGAGCAGGTCTAATAATTGGCTTACTAAATTTGTTACCAATTGTTGACCTTCCAGGTGAATCTCTGGCGATTCAGGAGCTTCGTAAACAGAGTCAATGCCAGTGAAATTGCGCAGTTCTCCCGCACGCGCCTTTTTATACAGCCCTTTTGGATCGCGTGCTTCACACACCGCCAACGGCGTATCGACAAACACTTCGATAAACCGCGCATTCCCGACGCGTTCGCGCACCATTTGCCGTTCAGCGCGATGCGGTGAAATAAACGCGGTTAACACCACTAAACCCGCATCGGCCATCAGGCTCGCCACTTCACCTACGCGGCGAATGTTCTCTTTGCGATCGTCGTCGCTAAAGCCCAAATCGCTGCACAGGCCGTGGCGCACGTTGTCGCCATCGAGCAAATAAGTGCTTACACCCTGTTGATGCAAGGCCTCTTCCAGCGCCCCGGCAACGGTGGATTTACCGGAGCCAGAAAGCCCGGTAAACCACAGCACAACCCCACGGTGTCCGTGGAGTTGCTCGCGCGCGCTGACCGTAACCGGATGAGGATGCCAGACGACGTTCTCATCATGGGCGGCCATTATTTGCCTCCCAGCAAATCGCGTGCGCCCCAGTGCGGGAAGTGTTTGCGCACCAGCGCGTTCAGTTCAAGCTCAAAGGCGCTGAATTCAGACGGTGCAGCGGTCGCCTGCTCGTGTGGCTCGCGCACCATACCCGCACCAACGGTGACGTTGGTCAGACGGTCGATGAAGATCAGCCCACCCGTTACCGGATTTTGCTGATATTTGTCGAGCACTAGCGGCTCATCAAAGGTGAGATCCACCAGCCCGATGCCGTTCAGCGGCAGTTCAGAGACCTGATGCTGGGCCAGATTGTTGATATCCACCTGATACTGAATGCCATCCACACGCGCCCGGGTTTTCTTGCCCGCGATTTTGATGTCGTAACTTTGTCCCGCCGTCAACGGCTGTTCCGCCATCCACACCACATCCAGCGACGCGCTTTGTACGGCTGGCACATTCTCTTGCGCATTCAGCAGTAAATCACCGCGACTGATGTCGATTTCATCTTTCAATACCAGCGTGACCGCTTCGCCTGCACCCGCTTGAGGCAAATCACCGTCGAAGGTCACGATACGGGCAATCGTCGATTCCACGCCGGATGGCAGCGCCTTCACGCGCTGGCCAACCGTTACCACGCCGGAGGCAATGGTCCCGGAGAAACCACGGAAATCGAGGTTCGGGCGGTTAACATACTGCACCGGGAAACGCATCGGCTGGTTTTCCACGGGGCGCTGAATTTCAACGGTTTCCAGCACTTCAAGTAGCGTCGGGCCGCTGTACCACGGCATGTTTACACTCTGAGAAGCGACGTTGTCGCCTTCCAGCGCGGAGAGCGGCACAAAGCGGATATCCAGATTGCCCGGCAGTTGATCGGCAAAAGTCAGATAGCTCTCGCGGATCTCGTTGAATTTCTCTTCGCTGAAGTTCACCAGATCCATTTTATTGACTGCTACGACCAGGTGTTTGATGCCCAGCAGCGTGGAGATAAAGCTGTGGCGACGAGTCTGATCCAGCACGCCTTTGCGCGCATCCATCAGCAGGATCGCCAGCTCGCAGGTCGACGCACCGGTCGCCATATTACGGGTGTACTGTTCATGCCCCGGCGTATCGGCAATGATGAATTTGCGCTTCTCGGTGGAGAAATAGCGATACGCCACGTCGATGGTAATGCCCTGCTCGCGCTCGGCCTGTAAGCCGTCCACCAGCAGCGCCAGATCGAGTTTCTCACCCTGGGTGCCGTGACGCTTGCTGTCGTTGTGCAAAGAGGAGAGCTGATCTTCGTAAATTTGGCGCGTGTCGTGCAGCAGGCGGCCAATCAGGGTGCTTTTCCCGTCATCAACGCTGCCGCAGGTCAGAAAGCGCAGCAGGCTTTTGTGCTGCTGGGCGTGCAGGTAAGCTTCCACGCCGCCTTCATCTGCAATTTGTTGTGCAATTGTGTTGTTCATGGCGGCTCCTTAGAAATAACCCTGACGTTTCTTCAGCTCCATTGAGCCTGCCTGGTCGCGGTCAATCATGCGCCCCTGCCGCTCACTGGTGGTGGAGACCAGCATCTCTTCGATGATCTCCGGCAGCGTCTGCGCGTTTGACTCGACGGCGCCGGTCAGCGGCCAGCAGCCTAACGTACGGAAGCGCACCATCTGTTTTTTGATAACCTCGCCCGGCTGCAAATCGATGCGATCGTCGTCGATCATCATCAGCATACCGTCGCGCTCCAGCACCGGGCGCTCAGCCGCCAGATACAGCGGGACGATTTCGATATTTTCCAGATAGATATACTGCCAGATATCCAGCTCGGTCCAGTTGGAGAGCGGGAAGACACGGATACTTTCGCCTTTGTTAATCTGGCCGTTGTAGTTGTGCCACAGCTCCGGGCGCTGGTTTTTCGGATCCCAGCGGTGGAAACGGTCGCGGAAGGAGTAGATGCGCTCTTTGGCGCGGGATTTTTCTTCATCACGGCGCGCGCCGCCGAAGGCCGCATCAAAACCGTATTTGTTCAGCGCCTGCTTCAGCCCTTCGGTTTTCATGATGTCCGTGTGCTTGGCGCTGCCGTGGACGAACGGGTTGATGCCCATCGCCACGCCTTCCGGGTTTTTGTGCACCAGCAGTTCACAGCCATAGGCTTTGGCCGTGCGGTCGCGAAACTCGTACATCTCACGAAATTTCCAGCCGGTGTCAACGTGCAGCAACGGAAACGGCAGGGTACCCGGATAAAACGCTTTACGCGCCAGATGCAGCATGACGCTGGAATCTTTCCCGATGGAATACATCATTACCGGGTTCGAAAATTCGGCAGCCACCTCGCGGATAATATGGATGCTTTCTGCTTCAAGTTGCCGCAGGTGGGTAAGTCGTTTTTGGTCCATAACCGTTCCTTAAGCCAGAAGAACCATCGCTCTCTGAGTTAGTTTTAAGCGTCTCTGATAGGGGGACTATAGGGGGCGGCTTAGAGTGAATGAAATTACGAATTGGAATGAGTAGTTACTCAATGGAATAACGCCTCGAGAAAGCTAATATCAAAAAGTGCTTAACGCGCGAAATATCGGGCATTTAAGAGCAAATGAAATTGTGTAAGCGCGGTCACAGTTTCATACTAGGCGCGTTAAAATTTTGTTCTATTTTTTAAGGACTCACTATGTTTTGCGCAATGCGCCACCGTATCGCTGCCCTGGCGTTCGGCGTTTGCTGTATCCTCCCGGCACAGGCAACTCCTCACCCGTTGGGTGACATCGCATCAACTCAGGCGCGCCATATTGCCACACTGTTTCCAGGACGAATGACCGGTACGCCCGCAGAAATGCTCTCCGCCGATTATCTGCGCCAGCAGTTTGCAGATATGGGCTACCAGAGCGATATTCGCGCTTTTCACAGCCGCTACATTTATACCTCGCGCAATAAAAGTAAAAACTGGCACAACGTGACTGGAAGTACGGTTATTGCGGCGCACGAAGGCAAATCAGCGCAGCAGATTATTATCATGGCGCATCTCGATACCTTCGCACCGATGAGCGATGCGGATACCGACAATAATCTTGGCGGTTTAACGCTTCAGGGTATTGATGACAATGCGGCAGGTCTCGGTGTGATGCTAGAACTGGCAGAGCGCATGAAGGATATCCCAACGAAATACGGTATTCGTTTTGTCGCCACCAGCGGCGAAGAAGAAGGCATGCTCGGCGCGGAAAATCTGCTTAATCGCATGAGCGCGGCGGAAAAGAAAAATACCCTGCTGGTGATTAACCTCGATAACCTGATCGTCGGCGATAAACTCTATTTCAACAGCGGCAAATCCACGCCTAACTCGGTGCGCAAACTGACGCGCGACCGTGCGCTGGCCATTGCACGCAGCCACGGCATTCTGGCGGCAATCAATCCAGGTCGTAACCCCGACTATCCGAAGGGCACCGGCTGCTGTAGCGATGGCGAAGTGTTTGATAAGGCGGGTATCCCGGTGCTGTTCGTTGAAGCCACGAACTGGAACTTAGGCGACAAAAACGGCTACCAGCAGCGTGCCAAATCGAAAGCCTTCCCGGATGGCACCAGCTGGCACGATGTCAGGCTGGATAACCAGCAGCATATCGATCACGCGTTGCCGCAGCGTATTGAACACCGCAGCCGTGACGTAGTGAAAGTGATGCTACCGCTGGTGAAGGAACTGGCGAAAGCGGGGAAAGCCTGAGATTGGGTGCATGAGGGTAAACCCTTACAGCGCAATACGCGGGGTCACCCCCGCGTTGTCGCTACTTCTTCGGTTCGCAAGCAAGAACAGCCTTGAACTCCATACCACGTTCTCTGATATTCAACTCACAGAGTGAGTCGCGAACCATTAACGTAAATCCTAATGCCGTAATACACAGCACGATGATTGCCACCAGGGCGTATTTAGTCAGCATGTATTGCCTCCCTGCAAGGAAGAGGCTAACATCGAACTGTCTGGGTTCAACGTCGGCCTCGGGTTGATAGAAATATCTCCTGGGGCTTTCGTCTATCTGGAACCTTGAAAATGCTCAAAGCCAGTTAGCCTCAAGCACCCGTCGCCATATTACGTATCACGCCTTTTCTGCCCAAATTGTTGTGCCAGATGCAGAAGCCGCCTCGCAATAAAAATGCCCCCGCTCATAACAACCGGAGGCAGTAGACAGATCCCGCTAAACGATGAAGTCTATCCTTCGTGCAACCCACACTCGCGCTTAAGCCCAAAGAATCGCGTCTCTTCTTCCGCCATGCCCGGCTCCCATTTGCGGGTGGTATGGGTGTCCCCCACCGACAAATAGCCCTGATCCCACAGCGGATGGTATTTCAGCCCATGCTGTTGCAGATACTGATAAACCGTTCGGTTGTCCCAGTCGATAATCGGCAAGACTTTAAATACCCCGCGCTGGATACCTAATACCGGCAGACTGGCACGGCTGCCAGACTGTTCGCGCCTGAGGCCAGCAAACCAGGTTTTGGCGTTCAGCTCACTCAGCGCCCGGTTCATCGGTTCGACTTTGTTGATCTCATTGTATTTCTCAATACCCTCGACGCCCTGCTCCCACAGCTTGCCGTAGCGGGCTTCTTGCCACGCCGCGCTTTGCTCTGCGCGATAGACCTTGAGGTTCAGCTTGAGTTTGTCCGTCAGCTCATCGATGAACTGGTAGGTTTCCGGGAACAGGTAGCCGGTATCCGTGAGGATCACCCGAATGTCCGGGCGGATCTGATTCACCAGATGCAGGCTCACTGCCGCCTGAATGCCAAAGCTCGACGAGAGCACATAGTCGCCCGGCAGGTTTTCCAGCGCCCACGCGACGCGGCCCTGCGCATCGAGTTTCTCAAGCTGGGCGTTGGTTTCTGCCAGAGCGAGAATGCGTTCGACTTTAGGCAGATCGTTTAGGGCGTTTAGATCGAGTCTGGACATAAGTTCCTCGTTAGCCTGTTTTGCCGGGTGGCGGCTGCGCCTTACCCGGCCTACAAAATTTGCGGTACTTTGTAGGCCCGGTGAGCGTTAGCGCCACCGGGCGATAAGAACTACTCCCAGAAATCTCGCGCCGGGTCGAGTACCGGGCGGATGATGCCTGCGCGTACCGTAAAGTCGCCAAAGCCTTCACCCGCTTCACGTTCTTTCGCCCAGCGCCCGACCAGTTCGTCGAGGGAATCAAGAATTTCCGGCTCGGTAATGTTTTCACGGTACATGCGCGGAATGCGCGTCCCGCTGCGGTTTCCGCCGAGATGGACGTTGTAGCGGCCCGGCGCTTTACCGACCAGCCCCAGCTCCGCCAGCAGCGCGCGGCCACAGCCGTTCGGGCAGCCGGTCACGCGCATCACGATGTGTTCGTCGCCAACGCCGTGTTTCTCCAGCACCGCTTCCACTTTATCGGTGAACGACGGCAGGAAACGCTCAGCCTCCGCCATCGCCAGCGGACAGGTCGGGAAGGAGACGCAAGCCATCGAGTTTTCGCGCTGCGGTTTGACCGCATCCATCAGCGTATGCTCGCGCGCCAGCTTTTCGATCTTCGCTTTCTGGCTGTCCGGTACACCCGCAATAATCAGATTCTGGTTCGCCGTGATGCGGAACTCACCTTTATGAATCTTAGCAATTTCCAGCAGACCGGTTTTCAGCGGACGGCCTGGATAATCCAGAATACGACCGTTCTCGATAAACAGCGTCAGGTGCCATTTATTGTCGATCCCTTTCACCCAGCCGATGCGATCGCCGCGACCGGTGAATTCGTACGGGCGGATCGGCGCAAATTTAATACCTGCACGACGTTCCACTTCTTCTTTGAACGTCTCAACGCCGACGCGCTCAAGGGTATATTTGGTCTTCGCATTTTTACGATCGGTACGATTCCCCCAGTCGCGCTGCGTCGTCACTACCGCTTCGGCCACCGCCAGCGTGTGCTCCAGCGGTATGTAACCAAACTCGCTCGCGGTACGGGCGTAGGTTTTTTTGTTGCCGTGCTCAATCGACAGACCGCCGCCCACCAGCAGGTTAAAGCCTACCAGCTTGCCGTTCTCGGCAATCGCCACAAAGTTCATGTCGTTGGCATGGAGATCGATATCATTCTGCGGCGGGATCACCACCGTAGTTTTGAACTTACGCGGCAGATAAGTCTGACCGAGGATCGGCTCTTCGTCCGTGGTAGCAACCTTTTCCTGATCGAGCCAAATCTCTGCATAGGCGCGGGTGCGCGGCAGCAGATGTTCGGAAATCTTTTTCGCCCATTCGTAGGCTTCAGCGTGCAGCTCGGACTCGAACGGGTTCGAGGTGCAGAGCACGTTACGGTTCATGTCGTTGGCGGTCGCCAGCGCGTCGAGGCCCACGGAGTGCAGCATCTGATGCACCGGCTTGACGTTCTTCTTCAGAATGCCGTGGAACTGGAAGGTCTGACGGTTGGTCAGACGAATGCTGCCGTAGATCGTATTGTCATGGGCAAACTTATCAATCGCCTGCCACTGTTTAGTGGTAATGACACCACCCGGCAGGCGGCAGCGCAAAAGCATCGCGTGACGCGGCTCGAGCTTTTGCTCAGCGCGTTCGGCGCGAATATCGCGATCGTCCTGTTGGTACATGCCGTGGAAGCGGATCAGCAGGAAGTTGTCGCCTTTGAAGCCGCCGGTCAGACCATCATTTAAATCTTCGGCAATGGTGCCGCGCAGGTAGTTGCTCTCTACCTTCATGCGCTCGGCGTCCGTCAGTTTGCCTTCGACCACCAGTGGGCCAGGGTGTTTTTCGCTCATTAGTAGACATCTCGCTGATAACGGCGCTCTACGCGCAGCTCACTTAAAAATTCGTCCGCCGTTTCGGCATCCATACCGCCGAATTCGGCAATCACGTCCAGCAAAGCCTGTTCGACGTCTTTCGCCATGCGATTGGCGTCGCCACAGACATAAAGGTGGGCACCGTTATTGATCCACGCCCACAGCTCTGCGCCCTGTTCGCGCAGTTTGTCTTGTACATATATTTTTTGTTTCTGGTCGCGAGACCAGGCCAGATCGATGCGGTTCAGCACGCCCTCTTTGACGTAGCGTTGCCACTCCACCTGGTAAAGGAAATCTTCCGTAAAGTGCGGATTGCCGAAGAACAGCCAGTTTTTGCCCGGCGCTTCATCCGCCGCGCGCTGCTGCAGGAAGGCGCGGAACGGCGCGATACCGGTACCAGGGCCAATCATAATCACTGGCGTTTCAGGATTAGCAGGCAGGCGGAAGTTGTCGTTGTGCTCAATAAACACCCGCACTTCGCCCTCTTCTTCGACACGATCGGCGAGGAAGCTCGATGCTCCACCGGCGCGCGCGCGGCCTTCGATATCAAAGCGTACCGCGCCGACGGTGATATGCACTTCGCTCTCGACTTCCGCCTGCGATGAGGCGATAGAGTAGAGACGCGGCGTCAGCGGACGCAGCAGGCCGATAAGTGATTCGGCATCCAATTGAGCCGGCGCAAAACGCACCATGTCCACAATCGGGGTAGTTGCGGCGTAATGCTGGAGTTTAGCTTTGTCGCCCACCAGCGGCAGCAGGGATTCGCTGCGGGTCAGAGTGGCGTAATTCTCAACGATGTTCGCCGTGTTGACCGTCAGCTCGAAGTGCCACTGCAGCGCCTCGGAAAGCGGCAACGATTTGCCGTCAACGGTGACGGTTTCAGTGCCTTTCAGCCACAGCAGCTCCACCAGTTCTTTCACCAGCTGCGGGTCGTTCTGATACCAGACGCCGAGCGCATCGCCGGGCTGATAGCGTAAACCGGAATCACCGAGATCGATTTCGATGTGGCGAACGTCTTTTTCCGAATCGCGGCCAGTGATTTTCTGGTTCACCGACAGGCTCGCCGTCAGCGGTTGTTCTTTCGTATACGGGCTGGTCAGCACTTCATTGACCACGCCCGAGGCAGTCACCGCGGCCTGCGCGGTGGACTCTGTCGGGACGCGGGCTTTCAGCACCTCAACAATGCGCGCGCGCCATTCAGCGGCAGCTGGCTGATATTCCACGTCCGCATCGACCCTGTCTAGCAGGCGCTCGGCGCCAAGCTCCGCCAGCTTGCTGTCGAAGTCTTTGCCGGACTGGCAGAAGAATTCATAGGACGTATCCCCGAGGCCAAAGACCGCAAACGCGGTGCCATCGAGTTTTGGCGCTTTTTTCGAGAACAGGAATTTATGCAGCGCGACCGCTTCTTCCGCCGGTTCGCCCTCGCCCTGCGTGGAAGCAATCACAATAACCAGTTTTTCTGACGCGATTTGTTTGAATTTATAATCCCCGGCGTTGACCAGGTTCACGTTCAGTTTGGCGGCCAGCAGGTCGTCGCGCAGTGCTTCTGCCACGCGGCGGGCGTTACCCGTTTGCGACGCAGAGATCAGCGTAATCGCCGGGATTTCCACCGCGGCAGGTGCGGTCGTCGCCACAGCCCCAGGCTGTTGATTGAGCATTCCCCAGAAATAGCCGGAGACCCAGGCGAGCTGAGTGGGTGAAAAATCAGTGGTGGCCGCCTGGAGGCGCGCCAGTTGCTCCGGGTTCAGGGGAAGCAAATTCGAAGGTGGGGCCTGTGTTGTCATGCGTTGTTATGTTCCAGTAGCAAAGCGGAATTTATGCAAAAAGACCAAACTAGAGATAAGGTTAACGGCGGGGATAATAACAATTAAAGAAGGGATGGAAATAATAAATAACCAAAAGAACTAACCGCTTTTAGTCATGGTTCTTAACATTAAAAACGATAAAGCAACCTACTGAATTAAAACACATTAACCCGTATTTTTTGTGGCGAATCATCACTGCGCTGGCAAGGGCCGTTTTAGTTAATGCTAAAAAAGGGTCTTTCCGGTACTATTCGGCGGTTTTTTCCGCATTCGCATTACTGAGAGTTAATGATGTCCACCACCCTGTTTAAAGATTTTATGTTCGAAGCTGCCCACCACCTGCCGCATGTGCCGGAAGGCCATAAATGCGGTCGTCTGCACGGTCACTCCTTTATGGTGCGTCTTGAAATTACCGGTGAAGTCGATCCGCACACGGGCTGGATTATGGATTTCTCCGAGCTGAAAGCCGCTTTCAAGCCAACCTACAACAGGCTGGATCACTACTATCTGAATGATATTCCAGGTCTTGAAAACCCAACCAGCGAAGTGCTGGCAAAATGGATTTGGGATCAAATGAAGCCGCTGGTTCCGCTGCTGAGCGCAGTGACCATCAAAGAAACCTGCACGGCAGGCTGCGTTTATCGCGGCGAGTGATGTTTGCCTTTGAGGCAGCGGTCAAACTCCCTTTAATTTCGCTATGTTAGGGTTGTGCGTTCTCAGGAAAAGGAGCGCAAGGTGGCGGACGATTTTGACCTTATTATTATTGGCGCAGGAATAGCAGGTTCGACCTGCGCTCTGCTCAGTGCCCGCGCCGGATTGTCCGTTCTGCTCATCGAGCGCGGCGAACAGCCCGGCAGCAAAAATCTCTCTGGCGGCAGGCTTTACGGCTACGCTCTCGCCGATATTCTTCCCGACTTTCACACCCGCGCGCCCCTTGAGCGTCGCATTACCCGCGAACATTTCTCCCTGTTAACCGCTGACGGTGCGACAAGCCTGTGTGCGCAAAACCCGGCGAGCCCATCGTGGAGCGTATTGCGTGCGCGTTTCGATCCGTGGCTGGCAGCACAGGCGGAAGCGGCGGGCGCTCAATTGCTGTGTGGAGTTACTGTCGATGCGTTGCACCGCGAACAGGGCCGCATCACCGGGGTGATGTGCGAGGGGGAATTACTGAGAGCCCGCGTCGTGGTGCTGGCAGAAGGGGCAAACACCCTGCTCGCCGAGCAGCAGAATCTGGTTTCTCGCCCGTCGATGGAGCAGATGGCGCTGGGCATCAAAGAGACGCTCGCCCTTGCCCCCTCGCGCATTCAGGAACGTTTCCATCTCGAAGAGAACCAAGGCGCGGCCTGGCTGTTCAGCGGGCAAATCTGCGGCACCAAACCCGCCGGGGCCTTTCTCTATACCAATCAGCAGTCGTTGTCGCTGGGGATTGTCGCGCCGCTGGCGTCCCTGCGAAACGGACCGGGTTCCGCCTCCTCCCTGCTGGCAAAACTGAAGCATCACCCTGCATTACGACCGTTGATTCGAGATACCGAAACGCTGGAATATGCCGCCCATCTGGTGCCGGAAGGGGGGCTGAACAGCGTACCATTGCAGCGTGCGGGAGAAGGCTGGCTGCTGATCGGTGATGCGCTGCGCACCTGCATCAATACCGGCGTGACGGTCCGGGGCATGGACACCGCGATGCTTAGCGCCCAGGCCGCCGCGCAGGCGCTTATTGCCTATTTCCGCCAGCCGAAAAAACCACTGCAAACGCTGTTTGACCGCGAACTGGAACGCAGCATCCTTTGGCAGCAACTTCAACGCTATCGCCATGTACCCGCGCTGCTCCAGCGTGAGAGTTTTTATCATCAGTGGCCAGAGTTCAGCCGCGCCATAATGCGCGATTTAACGCGGGTGGACGCCACGACCAACCTGCCGCTGTGGCGCATCCTGTTAAGTCATTCGCGTCGCTTCGGCGTTGCGCGGATGGGCGCTGATATTCTGAGGAGTCTGCGATGTCTGTAAACGAAAGCCTGGCCCGCAATTGCTACCATCCCACCGCGAAAGCACATCTTCACCTGCACGACTCACTCAGCGAAGAACAGATTTCACTGCTGATAAAAATTTGTCCTGCCGGATTGTTTACGCAAGACGTCGCTGGCAAGGTAAATGTGCATTTTCAGGGTTGTCTGGAGTGCGGTTGTTGTCGTCTGGTGGCGGGCCCCGACACGCTCGCCGACTGGCATTATCCCCCTTCTGGCGCCGGGCTGACCCTGCGTTTTGGTTAATTTACCTAAGGATCTTTCGTGCCATTAATTCACCTGCTGAGACAAAATCCGGTTATCGCGGCGGTCAAAGACAACGCCAGCCTGCAGCTCGCTATCGACTCCGACTGTCAGTTTATATCGGTGCTTTACGGCAATATCTGCACCATCACCGGGATCGTGCAAAAGATTAAACAGGCCGGGAAGATGGCCTTTATTCATGTCGATTTACTGGAAGGGGCGTCGAATAAAGAAATCGTGATTCAGTTTCTTAAGCTGGTCACTCAGGCCGATGGGATCATCAGTACCAAGCCAAATATGCTGAAAGCCGCTCGCGCCGAGGGTTTTTTCTGCATTCACCGCCTGTTTATTGTCGATTCGATTTCGTTTCATAACATTGATAAACAGGTGGCGCAGTCCAACGCCGACTGCATCGAAATTCTGCCCGGCTGTATGCCGAAAGTGCTGAACTGGGTGACGGAGAAAGTGCGCCAGCCGCTGATTGCGGGCGGCCTGGTGTGCGATGAAGAGGACGCCCGTAATGCGATCGCCGCTGGCGTGCTGGCGCTGTCCACCACCAATACCGATGTCTGGAAGCTGGCGAAAGATCTGAACTAACCCCGGCACTCCAGCAGCGCCTGAAGTACCTCCTGCGCATCGCCCACAACGCCCACATCCGCTGCGGCAAATATTGCCGCTGCCGGATCGCAATTAATCGCAACGATAAACTGACTTTGCGCCACGCCAGCCATGAATGCCGATGCGCCCGATGCCCCGGCAATCAGGCATACCTCAGGCGCAATATTTTGCCCGGAGATCCCCAGCATTCGCTGTTCGTCACAACCTCCGGCCATCACTCTTTGGCGGGTAAAGCCCGATTCAGCATGGAATGCAGAGGCTATTTGGGCAAACACCGGGCTTGTTGCCCCCAGCCCCGTCGCCAGAACAATTCTGGCAGATTGCAATGGATGCGCGGATTTGCTGAGGATCTCAGGCTCCGGTAATCCACCTGATATTACGGCGGACACTATCTCAGTGACGGGAATATCCGCCGGGAAAACGGCGTTCAGCCGGGGAAGATTCGCTGCCAGCGACAGGCAAATCGGGCGACGATCAGGCCGCAGCGTGGCGGTGAGCGCATTGCCATACACGGCTTTGGTGGCGGTGTGCGTCTCGTTGTTCCAGGCCTGAACCTGACAAATGGCGCTGCCCCCCAGCCGCCACGCCAGCCGGGTAGCCAGTTCGTCGCCTGCCGTAGAGGGCGGAAAGAGCACCATGTCCGGCGAATCGGTGATAAAAGCCGATTCCAGCGAGGGCAGTAGAGACTCTGCCCTTTCCTCTTTTGCACGCCAGCAACGCTGCGGGTTAAGCCCATGCGCGGCGAGAAAATCCGCCATCGGGCCTTCGTCTTCGGGTTTAAGTATCACTATCGCGATGTTCATGGCTGCATCCTTTGCGCCAGGTAGTCATTCCAGAGACGCTGCGCCGCCTGTTTTGCAGGCTCGTTGATGATAATGCCGCTGCGACGAGCGATGTGGCGCTCCAGTCTAAGGCAAGAAATGGCTGAAACCGCTGCGTCGCATTGCCGCTGTTCAATATCAGCTTTCGCCGCCGCCAGCCGCGCACGCATGCCAGGCACCCGCAGCGCCATCTGCCCGTGATTACTTACCCGCAACACCGCGGGCCTATCGATATGCCAAAGGCTGCGCTGGTGCTGATCTTCACACTCCACCGTAAAGCCATCGCCGTCCACGCGCAGTCCACGCACCGATGACAAACACGGCCAGCCGAGCATTTCCGCCAGCAGCCACGCCGTTTGCCCGTTCTGTCCTTCGCTGCTTTGACTGCCGAGCAGTACCAGCTGCGCAGTGTTTTCCCTCGCCTGTGTCGCCAGCTGTTCAGCCACAAACGTAGACGAGAAACGCAGATCGTCCGGACTTAAGAGCAGCGTCTGGCGGGAAAATCCCAACGCCGCCAGATTGCGTAAGCCAGGCAGCGCACGCTCATCGCCTATTGTGACTGCACTCAATTCCAGAGCGGAATTTGTTTCACGTGCGAGCAGCATTAGCTCCGCTGCCCCCTGCTCGTCATTGCCCATGATCGCGCGCATCAACGTGCGATCCGGGCCAGTTCCGCTGCGGGCTGATGCCTGCCAGTCGGTCTCCGACAGCATCGACAGATCCGGTTCAGCTTTAAACGCCAACAGAATGTTCATTGATTTTTCCCGGCGGCTTTGGCGGAAGATCGGCCGCCTCCACCAGCGATAGATTTTTCGTTTCCGGAGCCCACAGCAGCGACACCAACAGCCCCATCAGCAGGACTGCCACCAACATCAGCAGCGTGTGACGCATCCCCCAGGAGAGCAGCGCCATCGGCAACAGCCCAGTGGCAATTGCCGCCCCCAGACGGCTCATGGCAGTGGCAAAGCCCACGCCCAGCGAGCGGATATCGGTCGGGAAACTTTCGGCGGGCAAAATCCCCACCAGATTGCTCGCCGCCGAAATCGCCGTGCTAAACAGCACGAACAACAACAAAATCTGGGTGCTATTGCTGGCAGGCGTGAAGGCCAGCGCCGTCAGCGTCAGCGCCAACAGCAGAAAACTGCCAATCAAAAACTGGCGTCGGGAAAGCATCCAGGTGAGTACCAGCCCGAGCAGTGCGCCTACAATCAGCAGGCCGTTGAGGATCAGGCTCGCTGTGAGCGCATCTTCCAGGCCGATTGTCCCGGCGATGGTTGGCAGCCAGGTGTAAATAACGAACCACGGCACCACCAGGCAGATAAAAAACAGGCTGTTAAACGCGGTTCGCCGCCAGTAGCGGGCGGAGAACAGGGTGCTGATATGACGAGTCGTGACCCCGGCGATTTCGTCGCCCGGCAACACATTCGCGCCCAGGAAACGCCGCACTACCGCGTGCGCTTCGCCGATCCGCCCCTGGCGCATCAGCCAGCGGGGAGATTCCGGCGTCCCCATCCGTAACAGCGTGATCGCCAGCGCCGGTACGGCAGTGGACGCCAGCAGCCAGCGCCAGGCTTCGGGCTCGCTGTTGATCCATAAATGCCCCGCCACGCTCGCCAGCACGTAGCCGATGGTCCAGACCACGCTGAATGCGCCCAGCAGCATGCCGCGATAGCGTTTCGGAGAAAATTCCGCCAGCAGCGTGTGGCCCACGGAGTAGTCCCCGCCGAGGCCAAAGCCAATCAGCACGCGCAGAAAAATCAGCTGCTCCGGCGAGGTGACAAAGAACTGGAGAAAAGAGGCCAGCGTGATCAGCAAAAAGCTGAAGGTAAAAATACGCTGGCGTCCTGTGTGATCGGAGATCCAGCCCAGAATCAGGCTACCAAGAAACAGGCCAAACAGTGCCGAGCCGCCGATCAAGCCTTCCTGCATGGCGGTGAGATTCATCTGCGACTGGAGCGGAATAATGGCGTAGCCAATGACGCCGAGCACATAACCGTCGGTCAGGTGCGCACCAAAGGTGAGTCCGGCAATACGCCAGTGAAAGCGGGTTAGCGGCAGATCGTCCATTCGTACGGGTGACGCGCTCATGGCTCCCCCTTGAGGAAAAAGGACGGCTTCCCCGAAGAGAAGCCGCAGCAAGTTCTACTTTTCAATCGGATAGATCGTACCCGTGTTCATGATGCCGTTCGGATCAAACTGTTTTTTCAGCCCTTCGAGCAGCGACCAGGCGCTGCCGTGTTCGGCTTTCGCCCAGTGAACGCGGTGCTTACCAATACCGTGGTGATGCACCATTGAACCGCCGAGAGCGATCGTCTCTTCACAGATGATTTTGTTCAGCGGATTATGGTATTTATCAATTTCGTCTTCCGGTTTGCAGTCCACCACGTTGTAGTCGTAGACGAAGTACATGTTGGTGCCGTTGATGTAGCTGTGGGACGAGTGGCCGCCGAGCATGGTGATGTCATCGACGTGCGGGAATTCAGTACGGATGCGGTGAATGACGCGCTCGTAAATCTGGTTGATGCTGCTCCAGTCGCCGGATACTTCAGTGGTGAAGCCCATGTTGCCAGTTTTGAGGATCTGCACGCGTTCTGCGGCCACTTTTTCCGGGCCCCAGTTGAGGTTGTTGAACCAGTTTTCGATAAGCTTGCTGTCCACGCGGGTGCATTGCGGGTAGCGCGCCACGATCTCGGCGATGCCTTCACCGGTGGCGCGCGCCATGCGCGGATTGCCTTCGGCCATAAAGATCATCACGCATTTGCCTTCGGCAAAATGGGTGAAGTGCTGTGTGCCGTCTTCGGCGTCGTACAGACGCGCGATCGACGGACGATAGCCTTCGACCATCACTTCGCGCAGGATCTCAAAGCCGGTTTTCATCTCGTCGAGGATGTAGCCGTAGTAGAGATTGTTTTCCGGGGTGAATTTGAAGATTTTCACTGTGACTTCAGTGATGTAGCACAGCGCCCCTTCGTTACCAATGATGATATGGCGAATATCCGGGCCAGCAGCACGGCGCGGCACGTTCTTGATGCGCGTAATGGTGCCGTTCGGCAGCACCGCCTCCAGCCCGACGACCATATCTTCAATCGCGCCGTACAGGGTAGAAAACTGGCCGATACTGCGAGTCGCCACCAGACCGCCCATCTGCGCCAGCGGTTTAGACTGCGGCGAGTGGCCCGTGGTGTAGCCTTTGGCGCGCAAGGCGTTTTCCAGCACTTCCAGCGGCACGCCACACTGGGCCGTCGCCTGCATGTTTTCGATATCAATATCGATGATTTTGTTCATCCCGGAGCCGTCGAGCACCAGAGAATTTTTCACCACCGTTTCCAGTCCGCCTTCCGTCGCGGAAGCCCCGGTGCGCGGAACGCCGTTAATTTTGTGCTGATTCATAAACGCCAGCACATCAGAAACCTGCTGGGTGGAGCCGAGTTTAACCACCGCCGCAGGCAGTGGCAGGGTGAACACGCCGTGGATATCGGCAAATTTTCGAAAGCGGTCGACGCTGTTTTTCTTCAGTACGTTTTCATCGGTCACCACGCGCTCGGGGCCGACAATTTCTTTTACCTGTTCAACAATTGCTTCGCGGGATAAAGACATAATAATTCCTTTCTGATTTAACGGTAATAAACAGAAACCACCGAATTAAGCGGAAAATGATTAACGGACTAAATAGCCGCCATCGACAACTAATAAATGACCATTCACATAATCAGACGCCCGACTGGAGAGATAAACCATCGCCCCCATTAAATCTTGAGTATCACCCCAACGATTCGCCGGAATATGATCCAGTACGCGCTGATTGGTTTCTGGATTACTGCGGGTGGCGGTGGTGATCTCCGTGGCGTAATACCCTGGCGCAATTCCGTTGACCTGAATGTTATATTGACCCAATTCATCACAATAGGCTTTGGTGAAACCAGCCAGCGCATGTTTTGTCGCCGAATAGGCAGGTGACCACTGACCACCTAAATAAGAGAACAGCGAACAGATATTAATGATTTTACCGCTCTGCTGTGGAATCATAATTTTCGCCGCTTCATGACTTAATTCAAAAGCCGCCGTCAGGTTGACGCTTATCATGGGGTCCCAGTCGGCGCGGCCAAAATCCAGCACTTTATTCAGCTTACAGATCCCGGCATTGTTAACCAGAATATCGACAGTGCCGAAACGTTCGCAGCAGGCGGCAATAATTTGACGCGGTGCGCCTTCAGCGGTGATGTCCACCTGCATAAAGTCGACTTCCACGCCCTGCTGTTCAATCAGCTCACGCGTTTCGCCGTTGTCTTTGATGAAACTTGGGATAAACAGGTTGGCTCCGGCTTTCGCCAGCGCCATAGCGAACGCCTGGCCCAGGCCGCTGTTACCGCCGGTTACGATCGCGGTTTTCCCTTTGAGGGAGAAGAAATCCATAGAAAATGCATTAAGCGACTCGATAGACATAATGTGGCTCCACAATCCTTTAGGCAAAAAAAAAGAAAGGCAACTTCCCCCGGTAAGAGGGAAGTCACCTTTCTCATATTCTCTGGTAACTGGGATAATTTGTAGCATAGCGTCTCAAACGCGAATGTGATGAAACTCACAGAGATGGGTTTCGCTCAAATGAAATAACAAATGGTCAGAAGCGTGATTATTCTCACACTCAAACTTAAACGCTCATGATATTTGTAATGGCAATTACTCGAGACCATGAGAAAAGTAATCCGCTCCTCAAAGGGCGGTTTACTTTTCTCTTTTTTTTGTCTTTTTTTAGCCTGACAACATCTACCCTTAACACGAGAGAGCGCTATGCAACATTCACCCTGGCGTCGCTGGACAACCCTCGCCATTATTAGTTTTAGCGGTGGCGTGAGCTTTGATTTGGCCTATTTGCGCTATATCTATCAAATCCCAATGGCAAAATTTATGGGATTTAGCAATACCGAAATAGGGTTAATCATGAGTACTTTCGGAATAACCGCAATTATTCTTTATGCGCCAAGCGGGGTTATTGCCGATAAGTTTTCCCATCGCAAAATGATTACTTCTGCGATGATTATTACCGGATTGCTGGGCTTTATTATGGCCACTTACCCACCGCTGTGGGTGATGCTGCTGATTCAGGTGGCCTTTGCCGTCACCACCATTCTGATGCTGTGGTCTGTGTCGATCAAAGCGGCATCAATGCTCGGTGACAGCAGCGAACAAGGCAAGATCATGGGCTGGATGGAAGGGTTGCGCGGCGTGGGCGTGATGTCGCTGGCGGTGTTTACCATGTGGGCGTTTTCACGATTTGAACCCGATGACGCCAACAGTCTGAAAACGGTGATCCTGATCTACAGCGTGGTGTACATTCTTCTCGGGATCTTGTGCTGGTTCTTCGTCACCGACGGAACCCGTCAGAACGGACCCGGAGTTACCGCCGATAAGAAAGCCTTCCAGCTCAGCGACATTTTTGCCGTACTGCGGATAAGCACCACCTGGTATTGCAGCCTGATTATTTTTGGCGTGTATACGATTTACGCCATCCTCAGCTATTCCACCAACTATCTGACCGAAATGTACGGCATGACGCTGGTTGCCGCGAGCTATATGGGGATCGTCATCAACAAAATCTTCCGTGCGTTCTGCGGCCCGCTGGGCGGAATTATCACCACCTATAGCCGGGTGAAATCCCCCACGCGCGTGATTCAGATCCTCTCTGTTGTTAGCGCGTTGACGCTACTGGCGCTACTCGCCACCAACAATCATCCGCAGTCCGTCGCGGTGGGCATCGGCCTTATTTTACTGCTGGCCTTTACCTGTTATGCCTCGCGCGGGCTGTATTTCGCCTGCCCAGGCGAAGCCAGAACGCCAACGTTCATCATGGGGACTACCGTTGGGATCTGCTCGGTGGTCGGCTTTCTGCCGGACGTCTTTGTTTACCCTATCGTCGGCCACTGGCAGGACACGCTGCCTGCCGCTGAGGCCTATCGCAATATGTGGATGATGGGCCTGGGCGCGGTGTGCATGGTTATCCTATTTACTTTCCTGCTGTTTCGAAAAATCAAAGGAGAAGAGCAATGTCAAAGCATTACATCATTGGAATAGATGGCGGGAGTCAGAGCACCAAAGTGGTGATGTACGATCTGAAAGGGAACGTGGTGTGTGAAGGCAAAGGCCTGCTACAGCCGATGCATACGCCCGATGCCGATACGGTTGAGCATCCTGACGACGATCTCTGGACTTCACTGTGCGCGGCGGGGAAAGACTTGATGCGCCAGTTTGGCGGCAAACCAGAGGAGATTGTCGGCATTGGGCTTGGTTCGATCCGCTGCTGCCGCGCCCTGCTCAAATCCGACGGCACGCCCGCTGCGCCGCTGATCAGCTGGCAGGATGCACGCGTGACGCGCCCTTATGAACATACTCAGTCAGATGTGGCATACGTGACATCATTTTCCGGCTATCTGTCACATCGCCTGACGGGTGAACGTAAAGACAACATCGCCAACTACTTTGGTCAGTGGCCAGTCGATTATAAAACCTGGAGCTGGAGCGATGACGCAGCGGTATTTAAGAAATTCAATATCCCGCGCGAAATGCTGTTTGACGTGCAGATGCCGGGCACGATCTTAGGCCATATCACCCCAGAAGCCGCGAAAGCGACCGGATTCCCGCAGGGTCTGCCGGTGGTATGCAGCACCAGCGATAAAGCGGTCGAAGCGCTTGGCGCGGGGCTGCTAGACGACGAAACCGCCGTGATTTCGTTAGGGACCTACATCGCACTGATGATGAATGGCAAAGCGCTGCCAAAAGATCCGCAGGCCTACTGGCCGATTATGTCGTCGATTCCAGAAACCCTGTTGTACGAGGGCTACGGCATCCGCAAAGGGATGTGGACCGTGAGCTGGTTGCGCGACATGCTCGGTGAATCGCTGATTCAGGACGCCAAAAAACAGGGCGTTTCCCCGGAAGATTACCTCAACCAAAAAGCCAGCCACGTGCCGCCGGGCTGCGATGGCCTGATGACCGTACTGGACTGGCTGACCAACCCGTGGGAACCGTACAAACGTGGGATCATGATTGGCTTTAACGCCACGATGGATTACGCATGGATTTATCGTTCGATTCTGGAAAGCATCGCCCTGACGCTGAAAAACAACTACGACAACATGTGTACTGAAAGACATCATTTTGCCAAGCGGGTGATCATTACCGGCGGCGGCTCAAACAGCGATCTGTTTATGCAGATTTTCGCGGACGTGTTTAACCTGCCGACGCAGCGCAATGCGATCAACGGCTGCGCCAGCCTCGGTGCGGCGATCAATACAGCTGTGGGCCTCGGGCTTTATTCGTCTTATCAGCAGGCGGTGGATAACATGGTGCGGGTGAAAGATGTGTTTACGCCGGTTGCGGCCCACGCGGTGCGCTATGAGGCGATGAATAAAGGGATCTTCAGGGAGCTCACTCAGCATACCGACCCGATTCTGAAAAAATCGTACGCGGTTTTCCATGGGGATTTAAGCGAGGTGGAGGCGATTCAGAGCTGGTCGAACGCGTAGATTTTTTTGCCGGGTGGGTGCGGTCTGATGCCCTCACCCCTGCCCTCTCCCACGGGGAGAGGGAGAAAACACTAAAAACAGCAACTTGCGTTGCTGTTTTGCTTTTACCTCAGGCTATATTCAGATACTTGTGCGTCTGCATCGACAGACGCCAGTTGCGCGCGATACAGGTTTCAATGCACAGACGCGTGGCGTCGTCTTTCTGGCTGATGGGCTGCAGGGCAATGATGCGCTGCTTTTCGTCCGTCAGTGTCGCCAGCAGTTCATCAAGTGCTTCAATATCACGCACGCGGCCCACCGGATGTTTGATCTCATCCGCACGTTCCAGCGCCTGCGACAGCACATCATACCCGCCGCGCATGTTCACTTTTGGTGACACGGTGACCCAGGTGGAGTGCGAGCAGCGCACTTCGTGGGTGCCGCTGGTTTCAATCTGGCAACTGTAGCCGTTCTTTTCCAGCAGCTCCGTGAGCGAGGTTAAGTCGTGAATGCAGGGTTCACCCCCGGTGATCACCACATGGCGGGCGGTCCAGCCCTGACGACCGATGATCGCCAGCAGATCTTCCGCACTCCCGGCGCCCCATTTGTCGCTCTCTTTGGTTTTGGCCAGAATACTAAACAGCGACACTTCCCGATCTGCGAGTTTATCCCACGTATGTTTGGTATCACACCAGGCACAGCCAACCGGGCATCCCTGTAATCGAATAAAAATAGCAGGAACGCCAGTGAAGTAACCCTCGCCTTGTAGGGTCTGGAACATCTCGTTAATCGGGTACTGCATAGTCATCTCAGTTTGGGGATAAACGTTAAGTATCGCAGATCCCCGCCTAAGTATCATGCCCGATCGGTGCTTTACGCCCCTATTGCCGCCACAAAGCGGGCCGTTATTTGCTGTGGACGCGTAATTGCGCCGCCCACCACCACCGTATGCGCGCCTAATTCCAGGCAGCGCGCGGCCAGTTCTGGCGTGTCGACGTTGCCTTCCGCGACGACCGGAATCGTCACTGCCGCCAGTACGTCGCGTAAGAATCCACAATCATTTTCACGCAACAGACAGCCTGTCGTATTCGCCGTATAGCCGTGAAGCGTGGTGCCAACGCAGTCAAATCCGAGATCCTGCGCGGTTTTAGCCTCCGCGACGGTTGCGATATCCGCCATCAACAGCAGAGACGGATAGCGCGCGCGGATTTTTTCCACCAGCGCGGCCAGCGTTTCGCCGTTCGGACGCGGGCGGGCAGTAGCGTCGAGGGCAATGATTTCCGGCGTCACCGCCATCAGCTCGTCGACCTCCTTCATCGTGGCGGTGATAAACACCTCGCTGTCCGCATAATCACGTTTGATGATGCCAATCACCGGTAACGAGACAGTCTCTTTGATGGCGGCAATATCCACCACGCTGTTGGCACGAATGGCAACCGCCCCGCCCTGCGCCGCCGCCAGCGCCATGCGCGACATGATAAATGAACTGTGCAGCGGTTCGTTTTCCAGCGCCTGACAGGAGACGATCAATTTGCCTTTCAAAACATCCAGTACCGTTTTCATTACGCTAAACTCTCTTCGACTTCGTTTTTAATGATGGTGACGTGCGGGCCATAAATGACCTGAACCCCGTTCCCTCGGACGATGACGCCACGTGCGCCGGTCGCTTTCAGTGCCGCTTCGTCAACTTTGCTACCGTCTTTTACGGTCACGCGCAGTCGCGTGGCGCAGCAGTCCACCTCTTCCAGATTTTCTCTTCCGCCTAATCCCGCAATCACCGCCGCCGCGCGTTCGCTCTGTGGCAGCGTGCTTTCGACAACCGCCTCTTTCTCGCGACCCGGCGTGGCAAAACCAAAGCGGTTAATCAGGAAACGGAAGGTGAAGTAGTAAAGGAAGAACCACGGAATGCCGACCAGCGGGACGTACATCCAGTGGGTTTTGGCTTCGCCCTGAAGGACGCCAAACAGGATGAAATCGATGAAACCACCTGAGAAGGTCTGGCCGATGGTGATGTGCAGAATATGGGCGATCATGAACGCCAGCCCATCGAAGAAGGCATGGATGACGTATAAAACCGGGGCAACGAACAGGAATGAGAACTCAATCGGCTCGGTGATCCCAGTCAGGAATGAGGTCAGCGCCGCCGAGAGCAGCAGGCCTGCGACGCGCTTTTTATTCTCTGGTTTCGCCGTGTGGTACATCGCCAGACACGCACCCAGCAGACCAAACATCATGGTGATAAAGCGCCCGGACATGAACCGCGAGGTGCCGATGTAAAATTGCTGGGTATTCGGATCGGCAAGCTGCGCGAAGAAGATTCTCTGCGTACCTTCGACCAGCTGGCCATTAACGATTTCACTTCCGCCCAGTGCCGTGGTCCAGAATGGCAGATAGAAAATATGGTGCAGACCAAACGGGCCAAGCATACGCAGGATAAAACCGTATAAGAACGTGCCGAGATAGCCGGTCGCATCCACCAGCCCGCCAAGCCCAAAAATCATTTTCTGGAAATGCGGCCAGATAACCGTCATCAACGCACCGACCACAATCGCCGCCAGCGAGCTGATAATCGGCACAAAGCGCGAGCCGCCGAAGAAACCGAGGAACTGCGGCAACGCGATTTTGTTGAAGCGATGATGCAATGTGCAGGTCACGAGACCAATCACCACGCCGCCGAACACGCCGGTTTCAAGGGTCTGAATGCCGAGCGTCATCCCCTGACCGACCGCGCCCGGGTTTTCATGCGCCAGTGTGCCGGTGAGGATCAGCAGCGCATTGATGGTGGCATTCATCACCAGAAAGGCGAGCAGTGCCGCAAGCCCGGCGGTGCCTTTATCCGTTTTCGCCAGCCCAACGGCCACCCCAACGGCAAACAGCACAGAAAGGTTGGCAAACACAATCGACCCGGCGCTGCTCATAATCGTAAATATGGCCTGAAGCCAGCCGACATCCAGGAACGGGTACGCGGTTAGCGTATTCGGGTTGGATAACGCTCCGCCAATCCCCAGTAGCAGACCCGCTGCGGGTAATACCGCTATCGGCAGCATGAACGATTTACCGAACCGCTGCGCCTTTTCAAACCATGCCCCGGAGGAGGCGCCACTGAACATTTGCATCATATTTTCATTTCCCCTGTTAATGGTGAAAATTTTTACCACATAAAATACATAAACTGAAAATTATCACCAATAACCTGGAGGATGATCATACTTTTTTAAAATGACTGGCATCTCGGCCCCACTTTCCGCCACACTAGCCGCAGAGAAACGCATTAAGGATCTTGCATGTCAGAAAATGAAAATCTGCTGCTACGGCTGCGCCAGGGCGTCTCCGGATACAGCCCTACTCAGCAAAAACTGGGCGAGTTCGTATTAAACGATCCTGCAAAAGTGCTGTATCTGACGATCACCGAGCTGGCGCGTGAAAGTGACACCAGTGAAGCGAGCGTGACGCGCCTGTGCCGCGCGCTGGGGTGTAAGGGATATACGGAATTCAAAATGGCGCTGGCGCTGGACGTTCAGCGGATACAGGCGCCGAGCCGAAAAGGTGATGAGATTGATGAGGTGGTTGAGGAGTCGGTGCAGGCGTTGCGCGACACTTCGCAACTGCTCGACAGGGATATGCTGCAAAAAGCGGCGCAAGCGCTGCATCAGTCGCGCTCGGTCTATATTTATGGTGTCGCGGCCAGCGCCATCATAGGTGAATATCTGCATTACAAACTGCTGCGTCTGGGGAAACCAGCTCAGTTATTCAGCGATATGCATCGGGCGTCGATGAACGCCACGACCCTAAACCCGGACGATCTAATTGTGGCCATTTCGAGTTCCGGCTCGACGCGCGATCTGCTGCACGTGGTGAAGCTGGCACGTAAGCGCGGTGCGAAGGTGCTGGCGCTGAGTAACACGCCGCGCAGCCCGCTGGCGTCGATCAGCGATATGTTGCTGGTGGCAGCAAAACCCGAAGGGCCGCTGAGCGCGGGGGCATTGAATGCCAAAGTGGGCGTAATGCTGCTGGTGGAGTTGCTTGCGACGTCGCTGATTACGCTCGACGATCGCTACGGCGATATCAGCCAACAAACGGCGAGCGCCACCCTTCCCTTACTGCTGTAAATCAGCCATAAAAAAACCCGCCGAAGCGGGTTTTTTCTTAAGAGTGAAAGCTCAGTAGATTACTGACCTTTGATCTCTTTACGACCGTTGTACGGAGCTTTTTCGCCCAGTGCTTCTTCGATACGAATCAGCTGGTTGTATTTAGCTACGCGATCAGAACGGCTCATAGAACCGGTTTTGATCTGGCCTGCAGCGGTACCAACAGCCAGGTCAGCAATGGTAGCGTCTTCAGTTTCGCCTGAACGGTGAGAGATAACGGCAGTGTAGCCAGCGTCTTTCGCCATTTTGATCGCAGCCAGAGTTTCGGTCAGAGAACCGATCTGGTTGAATTTGATCAGGATGGAGTTAACGATGCCTTTCTCGATACCTTCTTTCAGGATCTTGGTGTTGGTTACGAACAGATCGTCACCAACCAGCTGGATTTTGTCGCCCAGAACTTTAGTCTGGTATGCGAAACCATCCCAGTCAGATTCGTCCAGACCGTCTTCGATAGAGACGATTGGGTACTGTTTGGTCAGTTCTTCCAGGAAGTGAGTAAATTCTTCGGAGGAGAATGCTTTGTTGCCTTCGCCAGCCAGAACGTATTTACCGTCTTTGTAGAATTCAGATGCTGCACAGTCCATCGCCAGGGTGATGTCTTTACCCAGCTCGTAACCTGCTGCTTTTACCGCTTCAGCGATAACAGCCAGAGCTTCTGCGTTAGAACCCAGGTTAGGCGCGTAGCCACCTTCGTCACCAACAGCAGTACCCATGCCTTTAGATTTCAGAACTTTAGCCAGGGTGTGGAACACTTCAGAACCCATACGGATGGCTTCTTTCAGAGTTTTCGCGCCAACAGGCTGAATCATGAACTCCTGGATATCAACGTTGTTATCCGCGTGCTCGCCACCGTTGATGATGTTCATCATTGGAACCGGCATAGAGTATTTACCTGGAGTGCCGTTCAGTTCAGCGATGTGCTCATACAGCGGCTGACCTTTAGAAGCAGCAGCAGCTTTGGCGTTTGCCAGAGACACAGCCAGGATTGCGTTCGCACCGAAGTTAGATTTGTTTTCAGTACCGTCCAGGTCGATCATGATTTTATCGATGCCAGCCTGGTCTTTGGCGTCTTTGCCAAGGAGTGCCTGAGCGATAGGACCGTTAACCGCACCAACAGCTTTGGTTACGCCTTTACCCAGGAAACGGGATTTGTCGCCATCGCGCAGTTCCAGCGCTTCGCGGGAACCAGTTGAAGCACCTGATGGAGCTGCAGCCATACCAACGAAACCACCTTCCAGGTGAACTTCGGCTTCAACGGTCGGGTTACCACGGGAGTCGATGATTTCACGACCGATGACTTTAACGATTTTGGACATTAGATTTTCCTCAGTACAAGTTAAACTAAAACTCCAGACAAACAACGCGTACCTGAGGTACGCGTTGCCGTTCTAACTTTTTTTACTTCGCCTGACGCTTCTGATATTCGCTAGCGGCTTTCACAAAGCCTGCAAACAGCGGATGTCCGTCACGCGGCGTAGAAGTAAATTCCGGGTGGAATTGACAAGCGACAAACCACGGATGGTTTGGCACTTCAATGATCTCGACTAACTGATCATCCCCGGAACGGCCCGCAATACGCAGACCCGCAGCTTCAATTTGTTTCAACAGCATGTTGTTGACTTCGTAGCGGTGACGATGGCGTTCGGTGATAGTTGGCGCACCGTACATCTTGCGAACCAGACTGTCATCAGATACCTGGCAAGCCTGAGCGCCAAGACGCATCGTGCCACCCAGATCGCTCTTCTCAGTACGGACTTCAACGTTGCCGTCTTCATCGCGCCATTCTGTGATAAGCGCCACAACAGGGTACTTACAGTCTGGCACAAATTCCGTAGAGTTCGCGTTTTCCATCCCGACTACGTTACGAGCGAACTCGATCAACGCAACCTGCATACCCAGGCAAATGCCGAGGTAAGGAATATTGTTCTCACGCGCAAAGCGTGCGGTAGCGATCTTGCCTTCAACACCACGGTAGCCGAAGCCGCCAGGGATCAGAATAGCATCCAGATCTTTCAGAATTTCGACACCGCGCGTTTCAACATCCTGCGAATCAATCAGCTTGATGTTAACCGTTACGCGGTTCTTCAAACCACCGTGTTTCAGCGCTTCAATAACTGACTTATAGGCATCTGGCAGTTCAATATACTTGCCAACCATACCGATAGTCACTTCGCCTGCCGGATTCGCTTCTTCATAGATAACCTGTTCCCATTCTGACAGATTAGCTTCCGGACAGTTCAAGCTGAATCGTTTACAAATATAATCGTCCAGACCCTGTGATTTCAACAGGCCCGGGATTTTATAAATGGAATCGACGTCTTTCAGAGAAATCACAGCCTTTTCAGCAACGTTACAGAACAATGCAATTTTCGCGCGCTCATTGGCCGGAACGGCACGATCGGAGCGGCAAATCAGGATATCCGGCTGGATACCGATAGAAAGCAGTTCTTTAACGGAGTGCTGAGTCGGTTTAGTTTTCACTTCACCGGCAGCGGCCATGTATGGCACCAGCGTCAGGTGCATGAACAGCGCGTGTTCACGACCGATATCAACCGCCAACTGACGAATCGCTTCCAGGAATGGCAGAGATTCGATATCACCGACCGTACCGCCAATTTCAACCAGCACAACGTCGTGGCCTTCGCCACCTGCGATGATGCGCTCTTTGATAGCGTTGGTGATGTGCGGGATAACCTGAACGGTTGCGCCTAAGTAGTCGCCACGGCGTTCTTTACGCAGAACGTCGGAGTAGATACGACCCGTAGTGAAGTTGTTGCGGCGACTCATTTTGGTACGAATGAAGCGCTCGTAGTGACCTAAGTCCAAATCGGTTTCAGCGCCGTCTTCAGTAACGAACACTTCGCCGTGCTGGATTGGGCTCATGGTGCCTGGATCGACGTTGATGTACGGATCCAGTTTCATCATAGTCACATTGAGGCCACGGGCTTCAAGAATGGCCGCGAGAGAGGCTGCGGCAATGCCTTTACCCAGAGAGGATACAACCCCGCCGGTCACAAAAATATAGTTCGTTGTCATGCTGAACCTGAGAAGTTAGGTTGGAACGATGGAATAACCAAGACGGGAAAGTAGTATACCCGAACACGGCGAGCGCCACAAACTTTCATTCTCCGTCTCCTGTCTCAGGCTTTGACAAACATAGGGAGTGAGAAAATAGCCCCTTTTGGGTAAATGTTTTTGACGCAAATCAAGCGCTTGTCATTTAAAAAATCACACAAATTGCGCTTGATCGCAAAAATCCGTTAGAGATCATGTTCCTGGCGTTTTACTTCCTGCCACACTTCTTCCATCAAATCGAGGTCAACGCCGGTCATTTCCAGGCCGCGCGCCGCAACAATGCGCTCGACTTCGCGGAAGCGACGTTCGAATTTGAGGTTGGCTTTTTGCAGCGCGGTTTCGGCTTTTACCCCCAAATGACGGGAAAGATTGACCGTCGCAAACAGCAGATCGCCCATCTCCTCTTCCAGCCGGGCTTCATCAATCACCGCTTGTTTGGCTTCATCCATCACTTCGTCGATCTCTTCGTAGACTTTGTCGAGCACCGGGCCAAGTGAGGTCCAGTCAAAGCCCACGGCAGAACAACGCTTCTGGATTTTATGCGCACGCATCAGTGACGGGAGGCTAAGAGGAATATCATCCAGTGCCGAATGTTGGGACTTTTCAGCACGTTCAGCACTTTTAATTTGCTCCCAGCGAACCAGCACTTCTTCGCTGTTTCCCGCAGTGGCGTCGCCAAAAATATGCGGATGGCGACGCTCCAGTTTGTCGCTAATGGCAGCACAAATATCATTGAAGTCAAAGCGCCCCTCTTCCTGCGCCATCTGCGCATAAAAGACCACCTGGAACAGCAGATCGCCCAGTTCACCGCGCAGATCGTCAAAATCTTCGCGCGAGATAGCGTCCAGTACTTCGTAGGTCTCTTCGAGGGTGTACGGTGCGATGGTGGCGAAGGTCTGCTCTTTGTCCCACGGACAGCCGTTTTCCGGGTCGCGCAGACGTTTCATAATGCCGAGCAGGCGGTCGAGTTGAGTCATGTTTACATCCAGAACTAAGGGGAAATTGCCGGGTGGCGGCGAAGCCTTACCCGGCCTACAAAGAGTGAATTTACCCGCCGTGCAGACGACGCGCGTCAATAACGTCCGGCACCTGGTTCAGCTTGCCAAGCACGCGGCCCAGCACCTGCAGGTTGTAGATTTCAATGGTCATATCGATGGTCGCAAGCTGCTCGCGGGTATCGCTGCGACTGGCAACGCCAAGGACATTGACCTTCTCGTTCGCGAGAATAGTGGTGATATCGCGCAGCAGGCCGCTGCGATCGTTGGCGGTGACGCGCACCACCAGCGAGTAGCCCGCAGAGTAACTTTCACCCCAGACCGCGTCGACAATGCGTTCTGGCGCGTGGGATTGCAGCTCGGCCAACTGATCGCAGTCGGAACGGTGAATAGAAATCCCGCGCCCTTGGGTGATAAAACCAACGATATCATCCCCCGGGATCGGCTGGCAGCAGCGGGCGATGTGGTGCATCAGATTACCGACGCCCTCAACAACCACCCGGCCATTGTCTTTGCTGCGATGCTGTGGGGCATGGGTTTTCTGCTGAAGCTGCTTCAGCGCCGCTGCATCCTGCTCCGCTGCGCTCGGTTTATTGAACTGCGATTGCAGGAAGTTCACCATCTGGTTAAGGCGAATATCTCCGCCGCCAATGGCCGCCAGCAGCTCATCCAGTTCGTTAAAGTTGTAGCGCGGCAGCAGGTGTTTTTCCGCCTCTTTGATGCTGATACCTAAATGCTCAAGTTCATCATCAAGGATCTGCCGGCCCGCCAGAATGTTTTTGTCCCGGTCTTGCTTACGGAACCACGCGTGAATTTTGGATCGTCCACGGCTGGTGGTGACATAGCCCAGGTTCGGATTCAGCCAGTCGCGGCTCGGGTTCGGCTGTTTCTGGGTGATGATTTCAATCTGATCGCCCATCTGCAGCTGATAGGTAAACGGCACGATGCGCCCGCCGATCTTCGCCCCGATGCAACGATGCCCCACGTCACTGTGGATGTGGTAGGCGAAATCGAGCGGCGTTGAACCTGCTGGCAGGTCCACAACGTCACCTTTTGGCGTAAAGACGTAGACACGGTCGTCAAAGACCTGGCTGCGCACTTCGTCGAGCATTTCGCCGGAATCGGCCATCTCTTCCTGCCACGCAATCAGCTTACGCAGCCACGCAATGCGATCTTCGTGGCCGGTGCGCGTACCGCTTGATGGGCCTTCTTTGTATTTCCAGTGCGCCGCGACGCCGAGTTCAGCATCTTCGTGCATCTGTTTGGTACGGATCTGAATCTCAACGGTTTTACCGCCGGGGCCGAGCACCACGGTGTGGATTGACTGATAACCGTTCGGTTTCGGGTTCGCCACGTAGTCGTCGAACTCATCCGGCAAATGGCGGAAGTGAGTATGCACTATCCCCAGCGCGGCGTAGCAGTCCTGCAGGCGGTCAGCGACGATGCGCACCGCACGCACGTCAAACAGTTCGTCAAAAGCGAGATGCTTTTTCTGCATTTTGCGCCAGATGCTGTAGATGTGCTTCGGACGACCATAGACTTCAGCCCGCACGTTCTCTTCTTTCATCGACTGGCGCAGGCCGCCGACGAACTCATCGATGTAATGCTCACGATCGATACGACGCTCGTGCAGCAGTTTCGCAATTCGCTTGTATTCCGCCGGATGCAAATAGCGGAAGCAGTAATCTTCCAGCTCCCATTTCAGCTGGCCGATACCTAAGCGGTTCGCGAGAGGCGCGTAGATATTGGTACACTCTTTCGCCGCCAGTACGCGTTCATCTTCCGGCGCGTCTTTCACTTCACGCAGGTGTGCGATACGTTCGGCGAGTTTAATCACCACGCAGCGGAAATCGTCCACCATTGCCAGCAGCATACGGCGGACGTTATCGACCTGTTCGGAGGAGACGGAATCCGTCTGGGCCGCTTTCAACTGGCGAATGGCAGCCATGTCGCGCACGCCGTGGATCAACACCACGACGGGATTGCCGACGCTTTCGCGCAGTACGTCTTCGCTCACCACTTCGGCGTCTGCCAGGGGGAAGAGCAGCGCGGCCTGCAGCGTTTCGAGATCCATGTTGAGCATAGAGAGGATTTCGACCATCTCAATGCCGCGCCATAACAGCAGTTCGGCGTCGGCATGTCCCTTGGTCGTTCGCAGACAATAGGCCCAGGTTTCGGTTAAGCGTTCACACGACTGCTGGCTGGAAATCCCCAGACTTGCGATCCATTTTTGTGGGTCAAATTCACCAGCTTTATTGAGATGTGCACTTCTTACCGCAACCATCGTCCTCTCCTTTAGGGACCAGGGCCTGTCGAATTCGACAAGCCGAAATTCATCAGATTTTCGCGAACAACACCATCGATTCCAGATGCCCAGTGTGCGGGAACATGTCCAGCATTGCCAGACGCTGAATCTGGTAACCCGCGCTCAATAATGCCTCACTGTCGCGGGCGAGCGTGGCCGGGTTACAGGAAACATAGACCACGCGTTTTGGCGCGAGTTTAATTATATGCTGCATTACGCCTGGCGCACCGGCGCGTGCCGGGTCGAGCAGAATTTTATCGAAACCGTGCTTTGCCCACGGCTGCAAAGTGACATCCTCTTCCAGATTTTCATGAAAAAATGTCACATTGTGCAACGCATTGCGCTGCGCATTTTCCTGCCCTTTTGCCACCAGAGCCTCGACACCTTCAACGCCGACAACGCTTGCCGCCCGTTTTGCCAGTGGAAGGGTGAAATTCCCCATTCCGCAGAACAGATCGAGCACTCGATCGCCAGGCTGAACATCCAGCCACTCAACGGCGGTGGCAACCATCTGCTGGTTCACGCCGTCATTTACCTGAATAAAGTCGCGCGGGCTGAACGTTAAGCGTAGCCCGTCCGACACATACCAGGGAGCGTCACCCGTAACCTGCTCAAGTATCTCGCTTTGCGGCGCGAGAAAAAGCGCCAGCTCGTGAGAATGCGAAAAGCGTTCCAGTTTTTCGCGGTCTTTGGCAGAAAGTGGCGCAGTGTGACGCAGCACCATCAGCGGAGCGTTGTCGGCCAGCACCAGTTCGACGTGTCCGAGCGAGCGCACGCCCTGCAATTCAGAAAGGCATTTGTGCAAATGCGGGAGCAATGCTTCAAGACGGGGCACCAAAACAGGGCATTGTTTCACATCGACAATGTCAGTGGCGCTACTTTTGCGAAAACCCATTTCCAGCTTTTGCGTTTTTGGCTGGAAGTTAAGGCTCAGACGCGCCCGGCGGCGATATCCCCACGGTTCGCCTGAGATAATTTCGTTTACGTCGTGCTTGATGAGGCGTGCCAGCGCGGTGCTTTTGCTGCGCTGTTGCAGAGCAACGCTGGCATGCTGCTGCTGGCAGCCGCCGCAGACGCCAAAATGCGGGCAGCGAGGCGCGGTGCGTTCCGCGCTATCATTAAGGCGACGCTTCACCCTGGCGCGCGCATACTTGCTCTTGTCTTCCGTCAGGGTGACTTCAGCACGCTCGGTGGGTAATAATCCGGGGATAAACACGGTCTTGCCTTGATGACGCGCAACGCCCTGGCCGAACGGGTCAAGGTCTGTCACATCAACAGTTATGATCTGACGCGTCGTCACGCGTCGCTTTGCAGAGTAGAATTGCGCCATCGCCGAGATTTTTCTCAAATAAACATAATGACCCTAATTGTCCCATAACGGAACTCCATGACCAACTACAGCCTGCGCGCGCGCATGATGATTTTGATTCTCGCCCCGACCGTGTTAATCGGTTTGCTGCTGAGCATCTTCTTTGTTGTGCACCGTTACAACGACTTGCAGCGTCAACTGGAAGATGCGGGAGCCAGCATCATCGAACCGCTGGCCGTCTCCAGCGAATACGGGATGAATCTGCAAAACCGCGATTCGCTCGGCCAATTAATTAGCGTGCTGCATCGCCGACATTCAGAAATCGTGCGCGCCATTTCGGTCTATGACGAGAACAACCATCTGTTCGTGACCTCGAATTTTCATCTTGACCCGAGCGAGCTTAAAATCCCGGACGGCACGCCCTTCCCACGCCATTTGAGCGTGCTGAGGCGCGGCGATATCATGATTCTGCGTACGCCCATCATCTCGGAAAGCTATTCACCGGATGAATCGGTTCAGGCCGACGCCAAGGCCAGTAATAATATTCTGGGATATGTGGCGCTAGAGCTGGATCTCAAGTCGGTGCGTTTACAGCAGTACAAAGAAATCTTCATCTCTACCGTCATGATGCTGTTCTGCATCGGCATTGCGCTCATTTTCGGCTGGCGATTGATGCGTGATGTGACAAGCCCGATTCGCAATATGGTCAATACCGTCGACCGCATTCGTCGCGGGCAACTTGATAGCCGCGTCGAAGGCTTTATGCTCGGCGAACTGGATATGCTGAAAAACGGCATTAACTCGATGGCGATGTCGCTGGCGGCCTATCACGAAGAGATGCAGCATAACGTCGATCAGGCGACCTCCGATCTGCGCGAAACCTTAGAGCAGATGGAGATTCAGAACGTTGAGCTGGACCTTGCGAAGAAACGCGCTCAGGAAGCGGCGCGCATTAAATCTGAGTTCCTCGCCAACATGTCCCACGAGCTGCGAACGCCGCTCAACGGGGTGATTGGCTTTACGCGCCTGACGCTCAAGTCGGAACTTAATCCAACTCAGCGCGATCACCTGCACACCATCGAACGTTCCGCCAATAATCTGCTGGCGATTATCAACGACGTGCTGGACTTCTCCAAACTGGAAGCGGGCAAGCTGATCCTCGAAAGCATTCCGTTCCCGCTGCGCAGCACGATGGATGAAGTGGTCACCCTGCTGGCCCACTCATCGCACGACAAAGGTCTTGAGCTGACGCTGAACATTAAAAATGATGTGCCGGATAATGTGATCGGCGATCCGCTGCGCCTGCAGCAGGTGATCACCAATCTGGTGGGCAATGCGATCAAATTTACCGAAAGCGGCAACATTGATGTGCTGGTAGAACGACGGGCGATCAGTAATAACAAAGTGCAGATTGAGGTTCAGATCCGCGATACCGGAATTGGTATTCCCGAACGCGATCAGTCGCGTTTGTTCCAGGCATTCCGCCAGGCAGATGCCAGTATTTCCCGGCGCCACGGCGGGACCGGCCTTGGGCTGGTGATCACCCAGAAACTGGTGAAAGAGATGGGCGGGGATATCTCCTTCCACAGCCAGCCGAATCGCGGCTCCACCTTCTGGTTCCATATTAATCTCGATCTGAATCCGAATGTGGTGACCGACGGTCCCGTGACCGATTGCCTGCGCGGCAAGCGTCTGGCCTATGTCGAGCCTAATACCGCTGCGGCACAAAGCACGCTGGACGTCCTCAGCACCACGCCGCTAGAGGTGATTTACAGCCCGACATTCTCGGCGCTGGCGGTCGATCATTACGACATTTTGCTGATGGGGATCCCGGTGACATTCACCGGCGAGCTGACCATGCAGCAGGAGCGGCTGGCGAAGGCCGCCTCGATGACCGATTACCTGCTTTTGGCCCTGCCGTGCCACGCGCAGCTTAACGCTGAAGAGTTGAAAAACGACGGTGCTGCCGCCTGTCTGTTAAAACCACTCACCGCCACGCGCCTGCTGCCCGCACTGACGGAATATTGCCGCATTAATCACCACGCGATCCCCGTCACCAGTGACGATCACAAGCTGCCCATGAGCGTGATGGCGGTCGACGATAACCCGGCAAACCTGAAGCTCATCGGCGTATTGCTCGAAGATCAGGTACATCACGTGGAGCTGTGCAACAGCGGCCCGCAGGCGGTGGAAAATGCCAAGCAGATGCAGTTCGATCTGATTTTGATGGATATCCAGATGCCAGGCATGGATGGCATCCGCGCCTGTGAGCTGATTCGCCAGCTTCCGCATCAGCAACATACCCCGGTGATTGCGGTGACAGCCCACGCGATGGCCGGACAGAAAGAAAAATTGCTGAGTGCCGGGATGAACGATTACCTGGCGAAACCGATCGACGAAGAGAAACTCCACAGCCTGCTGTTACGCTATAAACCGGGCTTCTCTGGCGGAATGTCTTCAGCAACACCAGAGCCCGTAGAGATCAACGTCAACCCGAATGCCACACTCGACTGGCAGCTGGCGCTGCGCCAGGCCGCAGGAAAAACCGATCTGGCGCGAGATATGCTGCAAATGCTGATCGCGTTCCTGCCGGAAATTCGTAATAAAGTGGAAGAGCAGTTGGTGGGTGAGCATCCGGACGATCTGCTGGAAGCGATTCATAAACTGCATGGCAGCTGTAGTTACAGCGGTGTTCCGCGCCTGAAAAGTCTTTGCCATTTGCTTGAACAGCAGCTGCGTTCAGGGACGGCGGAATCCGAGCTGGAACCGGAGTTTCTGGAATTGCTGGATGAGATGGACAACGTGACACGTGAGGCGAGGAAGGTGCTGGGGGTTAATTAGTGCGGTGTGGTGCCCTCACCCTAACCCTCTCCCTGTACGGTCCGGGGACATCATGAACACTTGTTCGGGGACATGGTAGACACTTACAACTAAGGCATACGAACCCGTTTTTGGAGTCGCTTATGCCCTGGGATGCGAGAGATACCATGTCATTACGTACCGAGTTTGTTCTGTTCGCCTCGCAAGACGGGGCGAACATCCGTTCTCTTTGCCGTCACTACAGCATTTCGCCCGCCACTGGCTACAAGTGGCTCGCCCGCTGGTCTGAACACGGCGCTGCCGGCCTGGCTGACCGCTCCCGCGTGCCTCATCATTCGCCGAACCGCTCATCTGACGACATCACTGACCTGCTGCGCCTGGCGCATGCCCGTCATGAACGCTGGGGCGCGCGCAAGATTAAGCGCTGGCTCGAAGACCAGGGACACAGGATGCCCGCTTTCAGCACTGTCCATAACCTGATGGCCCGTCACGGCCTGCTGCCGGGCACGACACCGGGCATTCCGGCCACCGGCCGCTTTGAGCATGACGCCCCCAACCGCCTCTGGCAGATGGATTTTAAGGGTCACTTTCCCTTTGGGGGCGGCCGCTGCCATCCACTGACCCTGCTCGACGACCACTCCCGTTTTTCCCTCTGTCTGGCGCACTGCGACGATGAGCGGCGGGAGACCGTGCAGTCACAGCTGATTAACGTGTTCAGGCACTACGGGTTGCCGGAGCGGATGACGATGGATAACGGGGCACCGTGGGGCGACACCACCGGAGTCTGGACGGCACTGGAGTTGTGGCTGATGCGCCAGGGTATCCGGGTGGGCCACTCCCGGCCTTATCACCCGCAGACGCAGGGCAAGCTGGAGCGTTTTCACCGCAGCCTGAAGGCAGAAGTTCTGCAGGGGAAGTGGTTCGCGGACAGGGGTGAGCTGCAGCGTGCCTTTGACCACTGGCGCAACGTCTATAACCTTGAACGGCCGCACACCTCGCTGGATATGGCAGTGCCCGCTTCGCGGTATCAGCCATCAGCGCGGCAGTACAACAGCCACGCTGAACCCCCGGAATACGACGAGGGCGTGATGGTCAGGAAAGTCGATATCAGCGGAAAGCTGAGCCTGAGAGGGGTAACGCTGAAGGCAGGAAAAGCGTTCAGGGGTGAATATGTGGGACTGAAGGAAGGGGCTGAAGATGGCTGTTATGAGGTGTGGTGGTACAGCACGAAAGTGGGGGTGATCGACCTGAAGAAAAAGTCGATCACCATGGGTAAAGGATGTTAAATAGTGTTCACCATGTCCCCGAACACCTGTCTACCATGTCCCCGGACCGTACACTCCCACAGGGAGAGGGAGAAAAACAAGGAGCCCATGATTATCAAAAGAGAGAGTGGAAGCCGTACCGTACAGTTCCCTCTCCCACAGGGAGAGGGAGAAAAACAAGGAGCCCATGATTATCAAAAGAGAGAGTGGAAGCCGTACCGTACAGTTCCCTCTCCTACGGGAGAGGGACAAAAACAAGGAGCCCATGACTATCAAAAGAGAGAGTGGAAGCCGTTCCGTACAGTTCCCTCTCCTACGGGAGAGGGAGAAAAACGAGGAGCCCATGATTATCAAAAGAGAGAGTGGAAGCAGTACCGTACAGTTCCCTCTCCCACAGGGAGAGGGTTAGGGTGAGGGCAAACTACAAGCTCATTCCCACCTTCAACACCGCCGCAATATTCCGCGCCGCCATCCGCACATTCTCTTCGGCATTTTCCAGCGCTTCTTCCAGCGTACACACCGTATAAATCACGCTGAACACCGCGTCGATCCCGTGCTGATGCACCACGCCGACATCCGCCGTCAAACTCCCCGCAATCCCGATCACCGGTTTGTTGTAGCGTTTAGCCACCTTTGCCACGCCGACGGGGACTTTGCCGTGGATTGTCTGGCTGTCGATGCGCCCTTCGCCGGTAATCACCAGGTCGGCGTTCGCAACGTGCTTATCCAGATGCAGCGCGTCGGTGACAATCTCAATCCCCTGGCGCAATTCCGCACCGCAAAACGCATACAGCGCCGCGCCCATTCCTCCGGCTGCACCACCGCCCTCAAGATTGAGAACCTCGATATCCAGGTCACGAGCAATGATTTTCGCGTAATGCGCCAGGGCAGCGTCCAGTCTGTCGATCATCTCCGGCGTCGCCCCTTTCTGCGGGCCAAATACCGCCGACGCGCCCTCAGCGCCAGTCAGCGGATTCGTGACGTCGCAGGCCACTTCAATCCGGCAGTCAGCCAGGCGCGTATCCAGTTCGCTGATATCAATGCGCGCCAGCTTTTCCAGTTCACCGCCGCCGAGCCCAATCGGATTGCCATTGCCATCCAGCAGTTTCGCGCCCAGCGCCTGCACCATACCTGCCCCGCCGTCATTGGTCGCGCTGCCGCCAATGCCAATGATGATATGTTTCACCCCCGCATCCAGGGCGTGACGAATCAGTTCACCGGTGCCCCAGGAGGTGGTTTTTAACGGATTGCGTAAGGACGGTGCGACCATCTCCAGGCCGCTTGCCGCCGCCATTTCGATAAATGCGCTCTGCTCGTCGCCGGATAATCCGTAGAACCCTTCGGCGTTTTCGCCCAATGGCCCTGTGACCTGCACTTTGATAATGCCGCCCTGCGTGGCGGCGACCATCGCCTCAACCGTCCCTTCGCCGCCGTCGGCAACGGGCAGTTTGACGTAGTCTGCGTCGGGGAAAATCTCGCGAAATCCCTGCTCGATCGCCGTCGCCACCTCAAGAGCACTCAAACTCTCCTTGTACGAGTCCGGTGCAATAACAATTTTCATAAGCCATCCTTACGCCTGTTGACGGGATTGAGCATACACCCACGCGGAATACAAAAATGCCGACTCCCGCAGGAACCGGCATTCACACTCAGCGCACCATGCAGGGACGCTTGTTGTTAAACGTCCAGTCCGGGATGAGATATTGCATCGCCATCGCGTCATCACGCGCGCCGAGGCCGTGCTTTTGATACAGCTCGTGCGCTTTCATCAGTTGATCCATATCCAGCTCGACGCCCAGCCCAGGCGTGGTCGGCACTTGAACCATGCCGCCTTTGATCTCGAACGGTTGCTTGGTCAGGCGCTGATTACCTTCCTGCCAAATCCAGTGCGTATCGATGGCGGTAATCTTGCCCGGAGCGGCCGCCGCGACGTGGGTGAACATCGCCAGTGAGATATCGAAGTGGTTGTTAGAGTGAGAACCCCAGGTCAGGCCGAACTCATGACACATTTGCGCCACGCGCACGGAGCCTTGCATCGTCCAGAAGTGCGGGTCTGCCAGTGGGATATCAACGGATTGCAGCGACAATGTGTGACCCATCTGGCGCCAGTCGGTGGCGATCATGTTGGTCGCGGTCGGCAAACCGGTGGCGCGGCGGAACTCGGCCATCACTTCGCGCCCGGAGAAGCCCTGCTCTGCGCCACACGGATCTTCCGCGTACGCCAGCACGCCTTTCAGCTGTTTGCCGATGCCGATCGCTTCATTGAGCGACCACGCCCCGTTCGGATCGAGGGTGACGCGCGCCTGCGGGAAGCGTTTCGCCAGCGCGACAATCGACTCAGCCTCTTCTTCGCCCGCCAGCACGCCGCCCTTCAGTTTGAAATCGTTAAAGCCGTATTTTTCGTAAGCCGCTTCGGCCAGACGCACCACTGCATCCGGGGTCATGGCTTCGTCGTGGCGCAGGCGATACCAGTCACATTTTTCGTCCGGCTGACTCTGGTATTCCAGCGGTGTCAGTTTGCGATCGCCCACGAAGAACAGATAGCCGAGCATTTCGACTTCGCTGCGCTGCTGACCTTCACCGAGCAGCGAAGCGACGTTGACGCCTAAGTGCTGGCCCAGCAGATCTAACATCGCGGCTTCGATCCCGGTCACCACGTGAATGGTGGTGCGCAGATCGAAAGTTTGCAGCCCGCGCCCGCCCGCATCGCGGTCGGCAAAGGCACCGCGAACGGCGTTTAAGACATTTTTGTATTCGCCAAGGGTTTTACCCACCACCAGCGGGATTGCGTCTTCCAGGGTTTTGCGGATCTTCTCGCCGCCAGGAATTTCCCCCACGCCCGTGTGGCCGGAGTTGTCTTTGATAATCACAATGTTGCGGGTAAAGAACGGAGCATGGGCACCGCTCAGGTTCATCAGCATGCTGTCGTGGCCCGCAACGGGAACAATCTGCATGGACGTCACAACAGGGGTAGAAAACGTGTTCATCGTGCAATCCTTTTGATTAGTGGCGACCGAACGCCGGGCGTTTGCGGTCAAATGTCCAACCGGGAACGAGATACTGCATCGGGCCCGCGTCATTGCGCGCACCGCCCGGCAGCGTCTTGTACAGCTCGTGCGCCTTGTGGATCTGATCCCAGTCCAGCTCGACGCCCAGCCCCGGCGCATCCGGTACGGCAATCTTGCCGTCTTTAATCTCCAGCGGATTTTTGGTCAGGCGCGCGTCGCCCTCCTGCCAGATCCAGTGGGTATCGATAGCCGTTGGCTTACCCGGAGCCGCGGCCCCGACGTGGGTAAACATCGCCAGTGAAATATCGAAATGGTTGTTCGAGTGACAGCCCCAGGTCAGGCCCCAGTCGTCACACAGCTGCGCGACACGCACCGCGCCGGAGAGCGTCCAGAAGTGCGGATCGGCCAGCGGAATATCCACCGAATTGAGCATGACTGCATGGCCCATTTCTCGCCAGTTTGTGGCGATCATATTGGTCGCTACCGGCAGCCCCGTCGCGCGGCGGAACTCGGCCATCACCTCGCGACCGGAGAATCCCTGCTCAGCTCCGCACGGATCTTCCGCATACGTGAGCACGTCGTTCAGCCCTTTGCACAGTGATATCGCTTCGTCCAGCAGCCAGGCGCCGTTCGGATCGACGGTGATCCGCGCGTCAGGGAAACGTTTTTTCAGGGCGCGGGCGCTGTCGATCTCTTGCTCGCCCGGCAGCACACCGCCTTTGAGTTTAAAATCTTTAAAGCCGTAGCGATCCTGCGCCGCTTCGGCCAGGCGCACCACCGCCTCGCTGGTGAGCGCTTCCTGATGGCGCAGGTGATACCAGTCATGCTTACCGGGCGTTTCAGCCAGATACGGCAGATCGGTTTTCTGCCGATCGCCGACGTAGAACAGATACCCAAGTACGGTGACTGCATCGCGCTGTTTACCTGGGCCTAAAAGTTCGCACACCGGGACGTTCAGCGCTTTGCCGAGAAGATCGAGCAGCGCCGCTTCGAGCGCAGCCACCGCATTGACCCGCAGTTCGAACGTCCAGGCCCCTTTACCAAAGGTGTCAAAATCGGCAGCCTGATTGCCTTTGTGAACCTGCTGCACCACTTTGTTCAGGCGCGCGATTTGCTGACCGACCACCATTGGAATCGCGTCGAGCAAGGTCTGAAGAATCACTTCTCCGCCTGGCGCTTCACCGACACCGGTATTCCCTGTGCTGTCCGTGAGCACCACGATATTGCGGGTAAAGTACGCGTTGTGCGCGCCGCCAATGTTCAGCAGCATACTGTCGAAGCCAGCCACCGGAATGACCTGCATATCGGTAATTATCGGACTTGATTGAGTATTCATCATGCTCGCCCCGCGACCGGTTTGAGTTCAACGCGTTTGATATCGCCCACCAGCACCAGATAACTCAGGACCGCCACCAGCGCGTGGACGCCGACGTAAATCAGTGCGCCATTAAAGGAGCCGGTGGTGCCGACGATATAGCCGATGGCAATCGGGGTGACGATGCCGGAAATGTTACCGAACATATTGAACAGCCCTCCGCTGAGACCGCTGATCTCTTTCGGCGCGGTGTCAGCCATGACTGCCCAGCCCAGCGCACCAATCCCCTTGCCGAAGAAGGCCATCGCCATAAAGCCGATAATCATCCACTCGGCGTTGACGTAGTTACAGAACACCATCGTCATGGAGAGCAGCATGCCCAGCACAATTGGCGTTTTACGCGCAATATTCAGCGAACCGGTACGACGCATCAGCCAGTCGGAAATTACCCCGCCGAGCACGCCGCCGATAAAGCCGCACACCGCCGGAACCGAGGCGACAAATCCCGCTTTCAGAATTGACATCCCGCGCGCCTGCACCAGATAGACCGGGAACCAGGTGATAAAGAAGTAAGTTAAGGCGTTAATGCAGTATTGGCCGAGGTAGATACCAATCATCATCCGCGAGCCAACCAGCTGTTTGATTTGCAGCCATTTTTGGCTAAACGGAACTTTGGCTTTGGCGCTTTTCTGATCCATGTTGATCAGTCCGCCGCCCTCGGCGATGTAATCCAGCTCTTTCTGGTTCACACCGGGATGCTGGTTCGGCTCGTGGATCACTTTGAGCCAGACAAAGCTGATGATGATCCCCAGTCCTCCCATAAAGAAGAAGACGTGTGACCAGCCCACTTCGTGGGTCAACCAGCCCATGATCGGGGCGAAGATCACTGTAGCGAAATACTGGGCGGAGTTAAAAATCGCCACCGCCGTGCCCCTCTCCTGCGCCGGGAACCAGGCCGCGACGATACGGCTGTTGCCCGGGAAGGAAGGCGCTTCCGCTAAACCAACGAGGAATCGTAAGGTGAAGAGTGCAACGATGATGCCGAAGCCGTTGAAGATATCAACGAAGCCCTGAAGCAGGGTAAACATCGACCAGATAAAGATCGACCAGAAGTAGACGCGCTTGGAGCCGAATCTGTCGAGCAGCCAGCCGCCAGGAATTTGGCCAATTACATAGGCCCATGAAAATGCGGAGAAAACATATCCCATACCGACCGGATCGAGACCGATGTCTTTTGCCATTTCAGAACCGGCAATCGACAGCGTGGCGCGGTCGCCATAGTTAAAGGACGTGACGATAAACAGCATCACCACTATCCAGTAGCGAGCATTCGTGCGCTTCTCAGCGCTGCTCGCCGCTTGGCTTAATGTACTCATTGTTGCACTCCTGAATCTTGGCTTGCGCCAGGTTCATTCTGTACGACATAACCTGTAGGGTAATCAGAATGAGAGGTTAGTGTTTTGCAGTTTTGGTACGGCTTTCCTGAAATATCAGTGCCGTTTTATGGTTTCTAACTGCATTTTTGTAACTGACGGGGAAAGTATATGTAAGGGGAGGCAGCTCTCTCACCGTGCATCAACACAATATTGGAAGGCCGGTCTGAGGTTGTTTGTGGCAAAAGCCCAAGGGAGTGGAAGGTGGTTCACGAAAATGGGGAAGAGTGTGAAGTTGGTTGCCGGGTGGCGGCTACGCCTTACCCGGCCTACGTGCCAGAGGGTTTTGTAGGCCGGGTAAGGCGTAGCCGCCACCCGGCAAAAGGCTACTTGAGCAACGCGCCCCACTGCTCAACCCACGGATTAGACTCGCTTTCTGGCTCAGGGTGCTCGCCAGCATCGATCAACAGCATCTCACCCACGCGCTGCGCGCTTTGCTCCTGCAGCAGGGCATCGAACTGTTTACCGCCGCCGCAGAAATTAGCGTAGCTGCTGTCACCGAGAGCAATGATGCCGTAGCGGGTATCAGGCTGATGGCCTAATTTATCTTTGATTGCCTGAAAGAGCGGCACGATGCTGTCCGGCAGATCGCCTTGTCCGGTTGTGGATGTCACCACCAGCACGTACTTGTCTTGGTATTTTTCCCAATCGGAGAGATCGGGATCTTCATAGACCGTCGCTTTATGCCCCTGACCGATCAGAATCGCCTCGGCCTCTTCGGCCACCAGCAGCGAGTTACCGTACATTGTGCCGACAAAAATGCCTACTTCAGCCATGCTTCACTCCCTTCATTATCGCTATTGCTGTTCATCCTGAACGTTGCTCGCCACAAACTCAACCCTTTCATTTTCGGGGAGTTGTCCCATCCAGCCAAACTGTGACAGCGCCTGCATCCAGACGTCATCCAGCCCCGCGCGGATCACCAGCGGCTCGCCGGTGAACGGGTGCGTCAGACTGAGCTGGCTGGCGTGCAGCATCAGGCGGTTGCAGCCAAAATGTTCGGCGGCGCTGCGGTTCTGGCGCAAATCACCGTGCTTGCTGTCACCAATAATCGGATGACGCAGATGGGAGAGATGGCGGCGCAGCTGGTGCTTGCGACCGGTTTTCGGTTCCAGTTCTACCAGTCCGTAGCGCGTGGTCGGGAATTTACCGGTGGCAACGGGCATTTCGACCGTCGCCAGACCGCGATAATCGGTCACCGCTGGTTGAGGATCTTTGTTTTCACGGGCAAATTTATCGGCGATTTTATCCAGCTCTTCGACTAGCGGATAATCGAGCGTCGCGTCGTCCATCAGCCAGCCGCGCACAATAGCGTGATAGCGTTTTTGAATTTGATGCTGTTCGAACTGCTGAGATAAAAGCCGCCCGGCTTCACTGGAAAGGCCCATCAGCAGGACGCCCGAGGTCGGTCGGTCCAGACGATGAACGGTAAACACGTGCTGACCAATCTGGTCGCGCACGGTCTGCATCACCACGACTTTCTCATCGCGATCCAGCCAGCTACGGTGCACCAGCCAGCCAGAAGGTTTATTGACCGCGACCAGCCACTCGTCCTGGTAGAGGATCTCAATGGTCATGCCTGGCCGCCAGCAAACAGCGTATCCAGACGTTGCAGTTCAATCAGTACGACATCGCGCACCGGATGCTGCGCATCCAGCGCCATTTCGTAATATGGGGCGACGGCAAAATCATGCGGGAGCGGATAACCTCCGTCCAGCAGCGCATGCAGGCGCGGGATGAGCACCCATTGCAGCCATTCAAACGGCTCAAGGGTGTCCAGGCAAAAAGGCTGGGTGCTTTCGAATGCCTCTGGCTGCGGCGCCGTTGCCTGCCACAGCTGATGGTGGCGCAACAGAGCCTCGATGGCGTGCAACTGCGCACGAACGCTGTCGTTATGCGTCATAAAAACCTCAACTGAAAAACTGAACGGCGCGCAGCATAGCATTGCGGAACGTAGAAATAAAAAAAGGGAGCACTGTATAAACAGTGCTCCCGGTTCGTTTCGCAGCATTCCAGCTACAATTTGTGCTCCCTGCTCGTCCGTGACAACTTTTCCAGTGGCCGTGAGGCCTGGTCATCCGTAACCGCGCATCCTGCTCACATCGTCCTAATGCGAATGTTCCATCCTGAAACGTCCTGGCCTTCCTGACCCACCGGGCATCATGTCCGGTTCTCATTCTCCGTCCTGGAGGTGTCCCTTACGCATCCTGCGTTATCCTTTTGCTTCAATCCTGAAGCCTTCCTGCAGCGCCATCCTGACGTATCCTGTGTGAGAAATGTCATCATCCTGATGTTCATCTCTCGTGTCGTCATCCTGTCGACGGGATATAGAATCCCCTATTACGCTTCGTCTTACAACCCACCTACACAGACTTACATTCATCACGCGTTGAGTAACAGTGAAGAGATGTTAATCTAACAATATGAAATTATTAATTTTTAATGGGTTTGTCGCTGAAGTATTATCGATTTATTGCGGTGATCTCTCACAAAGCGTGTAAGAGATCTCTCACAAAAGCTGTAGCACAACGGATTACAAAACGGGTTCAAGCTGCGTGAGGAATTCCGCAAGTGAGGGGGCGAGAATTTCGCGCTTGCGGGTACCGAGCGTCTCTTTAATCACTTCACCATTCAGATTACAGACAGCGATCACATCCAGTTCGCTGTCCAGCGTGGCGATAAATAACGTCGGTGAAAGCTTCAGGCGTTTTTGCGTCACCAGATGACCAATCAAGTTCTCCTGAACTCGCTGGAAATCGTCTTCGCTCCAGGTTTGTAACAGCGTCAGCGTTTCACTGCCAAAACGGGCGCGCATATCCCCGGCAAACTGTGTGGTATAGAACGCATGAACGGCTGGTTGTACCACAATGTCCATCGCGCGTTCAACCGCATTTACATTCTGCTCTAACGTGAAGGGCTGCGGCTGCCAGATAACCTTATCGTCCAGGCTCGTGATAATGCACGGCGACGGCACGCCGTATAACTCCTCACTCTGCGGCCACGTTTCATTCTTCTGATGCCAGGCATCGCAATAGCGCGTGGTGAACGCTGTCAGGGCATTTGCAGTTTCAATATCCACCGATTTCTCTCTTCACGTAAGACAGGATAAACTTGGCCTATAGTTTACCTGCAAAGTGACCACGAAACATGTCTTACGAAAACCATCAGGCGTTATCAGGCTTAACGCTGGGCAAAACTACCGCCTACCGCGACACCTATGATGCCAGCCTGTTACAAGGCGTTCCACGCAGTCTGAACCGCGATCCGCTCGGACTGAAGGCCGATACTCTTCCCTTTGTCGGCGGCGATATCTGGACGCTTTACGAACTCTCATGGCTCAACGCTCGTGGTCTACCTCAGGTTGCCGTGGGTCACGTTGAGCTGGATTACGCCAGTCTTAATCTGGTCGAATCCAAAAGTTTTAAGCTCTATCTCAATAGTTTCAACCAGACGCAGTTTGACTCCTGGGAAGATGTCCAGCGCACGTTAGAACGCGATCTGAGCGCATGTGCACAGGGAAAAGTGACCGTAGCCCTTTATCGTCTGAATGAGCTGGAAGGCCAGCCAGTTGCCCACTTCCACGGCACCTGCATCGACGATCAGGACATCACCATTGAGAGCTACGAATTCAGCACCGATTACCTGCACAATGCCGCTGGCGAAAAAGTCGTTGAAGAGACGCTGGTCAGCCACCTGCTGAAATCCAATTGCCTGATCACCCATCAGCCCGACTGGGGTTCTGTCCAGATCCAGTATCGTGGGCCAAAGATCGATCGGGAAAAACTGCTGCGCTATCTGGTGTCGTTCCGCCATCACAACGAATTTCACGAGCAGTGCGTGGAGCGTATTTTCAATGACATCCAGCGCTTCTGCCACCCGGAGAAACTGAGCGTGTACGCGCGTTATACCCGTCGCGGCGGGCTAGATATCAACCCCTGGCGCACCAATACGGACTTTGTTCCGGCGACCGGACGGCTTGTTCGTCAGTAAATTTTTGCAATTTGCGTAGCGTATTCCACTGCTAAGGTTGTGAAACGTCATAAGCCGGGGCTATTGTAATCAACAGGGAAAGAAGAACTTCATCCCATAAGGAGCTCACTTGATTACACATATTAGCCCGCTTGGCTCAATGGATATGTTGTCGCAGCTGGAAGTGGACATGCTTAAACGCACGGCCAGCAGTGACCTTTATCAGCTGTTTCGTAACTGTTCACTTGCCGTTCTGAACTCCGGAAGCCTGACAGATAACAGTAAAGAGCTGCTGTCTCGCTTTGAAAGCTTTGATATCAACGTACTGCGCCGCGAACGTGGCGTGAAGCTTGAAGTGATTAATCCGCCGGAAGATGCCTTTGTTGACGGGCGAATTATTCGCTCATTGCAAGCCAACCTGTTCGCCGTGTTGCGCGACATCCTGTTTGTTAACGGACAAATTCACAATGCCGGGCGTTTCCAGCACCTTAATCTGGAAAGCTCGGTACACATGACCAACCTGGTCTTCTCCATTCTGCGTAATGCCCGCGCGCTGCACGTCGGCGAAGCGCCAAATATGGTCGTCTGCTGGGGCGGTCACTCCATCAACGAAACCGAATACCTCTACGCTCGCCGTGTGGGGACCCAACTCGGTCTGCGCGAGCTGAACATTTGTACCGGCTGCGGTCCGGGTGCGATGGAAGCGCCGATGAAAGGTGCCGCCGTAGGCCACGCGCAGCAGCGCTATAAAGAAGGGCGATTCATTGGCATGACCGAACCGTCAATCATCGCAGCGGAGCCACCGAACCCGCTGGTGAATGAATTGATCATCATGCCGGATATCGAAAAACGTCTGGAAGCATTCGTGCGAATCGCGCACGGGATAATCATCTTCCCTGGCGGCGTTGGTACGGCTGAAGAGTTGCTTTATCTGCTGGGTATTCTGATGAATCCGGCGAACAAAAATCAGGTCTTACCGCTTATCCTCACCGGGCCAAAAGAGAGTGCCGATTACTTCCGCGTACTGGACGAGTTTATCGTGCACACGCTGGGCGAGGCGGCGCGCAGCCACTATCGCATTATCATTGACGATGCCGCTGAAGTGGCGCGTCAGATGAAAAAGGCGATGCCACTGGTCAAAGAGAACCGTCGTGATACCGGTGACGCCTACAGCTTTAACTGGTCGATTCGTATCACGCCCGATCTGCAAAAGCCGTTTGAGCCATCGCACGAAAACATGGCGAACCTGAAACTGTATCCCGACCAGCCAGTCGAGGTGTTAGCGGCGGATCTGCGCCGTGCGTTCTCAGGCATCGTGGCCGGTAACGTCAAAGAGGTGGGTATTCGCGCTATCGAAGAGCACGGCCCTTACAAAATCCACGGCGACAGCGAGATGATGCGCCGTATGGACGACCTGCTGCAGGGCTTTGTTGCCCAGCACCGTATGAAGCTCCCAGGTTCAGCCTATATCCCATGCTACGAGATTTGCTCCTGACCGCGATCCCTTCCCATATCATTTAAGCCGGGCAACCCCCGGCTTTTTCATTTCTGCTGATAAAACATAGGCATTTCTTATCTCATTTACATTTTCAACTGCAACGCAAACGATTACCTACTTTTTATAACCGCTATTTATCAGCCCTAATCGAAATTATCTGCAAGAAAAAACTAAAAAACGCCCTCTTTACAGCGCAAGCCACGTATCTCGCTATCCGATCTTTCACGCCGCATGTCGTTAATGGTAGCCTTCGCGCCCGTAAATCCGCTTTGACGTTTTATTAACAGTTTTTTGGTCTAAATATGCCCACTTCAAAAGTGGATTATTGCATTTGGGATCAGGATCACTGATACATTCATTACTTAAATGTATCTTTCCGCCCGCCAATAGTTACGGGCAAAAATTATAAAAAAACCGTCATTGAACGAATTTCATATTACCGTCAGGCCCTTTTTCATCGGAATTGACTAAAAAGCCTGACAAATTGCTTCCTCCAGGAGAAATAGATGGAAACCACTCAAACCAGCACCATTGCTTCGACAGAATCCCGAAGTGGATGGCGCAAAACGGATACCATGTGGATGCTGGGCCTGTACGGTACAGCAATCGGCGCGGGTGTCCTTTTCCTGCCAATTAACGCAGGCGTTGGCGGTCTGATTCCGCTGATCATCATGGCAATCATTGCCTTCCCGATGACTTACTTTGCACACCGTGGCCTGACCCGCTTTGTACTCTCCGGTAAAAACCCTGGCGAAGACATCACTGAAGTTGTTGAAGAACACTTTGGTATTGGCGCAGGCAAACTGATTACCCTGCTCTACTTCTTCGCGATTTACCCAATTCTGCTGGTTTATAGCGTGGCAATTACCAACACCGTTGAAAGCTTCATGACGCACCAGCTGCACATGACGCCGCCACCACGCGCCATTCTGTCTCTGATCCTGATCGTCGGTATGATGACCATCGTGCGCTTCGGCGAGCAGATGATCGTGAAAGCGATGAGCGTTCTGGTGTTCCCGTTTGTCATCGCCCTGATGGTGCTGGCATGCTACCTGATCCCACAGTGGAACAGTGCAGCGCTGGAAACTCTGTCCTTTAGCAGCGCATCAGCAACCGGTAACGGCCTGTGGATGACCCTGTGGCTGGCAATTCCGGTAATGGTGTTCTCCTTCAACCACTCCCCGATCATCTCCTCTTTCGCGGTAGCAAAACGTGAAGAATACGGTCAGGGCGCAGAGAAAAAATGTTCCAGCATCCTGGCACGCGCTCACATCATGATGGTTATCACCGTGATGTTCTTCGTGTTCAGCTGCGTGCTGAGCCTCTCCCCGGCGGATCTGGCAGCGGCAAAAGCACAGAACATTTCGATTCTGTCTTACCTGGCTAACCACTTTAACGCACCAGTGATTGCCTGGATGGCGCCAATCATCGCGATTATCGCTATCACCAAATCCTTCCTCGGCCACTATCTGGGCGCACGTGAAGGCTTCAATGGTATGGTGATTAAATCTCTGCGCGGTAAAGGCAAAAGCATTGAAATCAACAAACTGAATAAAATCACCGCGCTGTTCATGCTGGTGACCACCTGGGCAGTTGCGACCATGAACCCGAGCATCCTCGGCATGATCGAAACCCTGGGCGGCCCAATCATCGCGATGATTCTGTTCCTGATGCCGATGTACGCGATTCAGAAAGTCCCGGCAATGCGTAAATACAGCGGCCATATCAGCAACGTATTCGTTGTGATTATGGGTCTGATTGCCATCTCCGCGATTTTCTTCTCTCTGTTCAGCTAATACCTCCTGCGCCGTCTTCGGACGGCGCAATCCTCCTCTGACTGATAGCAATGGACGCATCATGATTAGCGTATTCGATATCTTCAAAATCGGTATTGGACCTTCCAGCTCTCATACTGTCGGGCCAATGAAAGCCGGTAAACAATTCACGGATGACTTGATTTCACGCGGCATTCTGCACGACGTTACACGCGTGGTTGTAGATGTATATGGCTCCCTGTCCCTGACGGGTAAAGGCCACCACACCGACATCGCCATTATTATGGGCCTGGCGGGAAACCTGCCGGACTCCGTCGATATTGACGCGATCCCTGGATTTATTCAGGACGTTAATACTCATGGCCGACTGCTGCTGGCCAACGGCGACCATGAGGTCGAATTCCCGGTTGATAAGTGCATGAACTTCCATGCCGATAACCTCTCCCTGCACGAAAACGGGATGCGAATCACCGCACTGGCAGGCGAAAAGGCGATTTACAGCCAAACTTATTATTCCATCGGCGGCGGTTTTATCGTCGACGAAGACCACTTTGGTCAGGCCAGCGACTCTACCGTCGCGGTGCCGTATCCGTATAAAAACGCAGCTGATTTACAACGCCATTGCCAGGAAAGCGGTTTGTCACTGTCTGGCCTGATGATGAAAAACGAGCTAGCGCTGCACAGCAAAGACGAGCTGGAACAGCACTTCAAAAACGTCTGGGATGTGATGCGCGGCGGTATCGAGCGCGGCATCACCACCGAAGGCGTGCTGCCGGGCAAACTGCGCGTTCCACGCCGTGCTGCTGCATTGCGCCGTATGCTGGTGAGCACCGACAAAACCACCACCGATCCGATGGCGGTCGTTGACTGGATCAACATGTTCGCGCTGGCCGTTAACGAAGAAAACGCCGCAGGCGGGCGCGTGGTGACTGCGCCAACCAACGGTGCGTGCGGTATCGTTCCGGCGGTTCTGGCGTACTACGACAAGTTCATCCGCGAAGTGAACGCTAACTCGCTGGCGCGCTATCTGCTCGTCACCAGCGCGATTGGCTCGCTGTACAAGATGAATGCTTCAATCTCTGGTGCCGAAGTGGGTTGCCAGGGCGAAGTCGGCGTGGCCTGTTCTATGGCGGCAGCAGGGCTGACGGAACTGCTGGGCGGTAGCCCGACGCAGGTCTGCATCGCGGCGGAAATCGGTATGGAACATAACCTCGGTCTGACCTGCGACCCGGTTGCCGGCCAAGTACAGGTGCCGTGCATCGAGCGTAACGCCATTGCCTCTGTTAAAGCGGTCAACGCCGCGCGTATGGCCCTGCGCCGTACCAGCGAACCGCGCGTCTGTCTCGATAAAGTTATTGAAACCATGTACGAGACCGGCAAAGACATGAACGCCAAATACCGCGAAACCTCTCGCGGCGGCCTGGCAATGAAAATCGTCACCTGCGATTAAAAGTGTGCGCCTCGCTTTTGCGAGGCGCCTTCCCAATTCCCTCACCATTCGTGGTTTCATCCTGCTGACAGTGTTACCCTTTATTTATCAACAGAAGGGAGATTATCTGTGGCTGTTCATTTGCTTATCGTCGACGCGCTCAACCTGATTCGCCGCATCCATGCGGTGCAAGGTACGCCCTGTAAAGACACTTGTTTGCATGCCCTGGAGCAGCTGATTCGTCACAGCCAGCCCACGCATGTGGTTGCAGTGTTCGACGATGAAGCGCGGAACACTGGCTGGCGTCACCAACGGTTACCGGATTACAAAGCCGGTCGCGCGCCAATGCCAGACGATCTGCACGCTGAAATGCCCGCCATTCGCGCCGCCTTTGAGCAGCGCGGCGTCCCATGCTGGGGCGCTCATGGCAACGAAGCCGACGATTTAGCCGCAACGCTGGCAATAAAAGTGGCGAACGCCGGACATCAGGCCACCATCGTCTCCACGGATAAAGGCTACTGTCAGCTGCTTTCCCCGACCATTCGCATCCGCGATTATTTCCAGAAGCGCTGGCTGGATGCGCCGTTTATCACCAGCGAATTTGGCGTCTCGCCGCAGCAGCTCCCCGACTACTGGGGACTGGCCGGGATCAGCAGTTCAAAAATACCGGGCGTGGCGGGGATTGGGCAAAAAAGTGCGACACAGCTGTTAACAGATTTTCAGGATCTGGAAGGGATTTACGCGCATCTGGACGATGTCCCTGAGAAGTGGCGTAAGAAGCTGGAAGCGCACAAAGAGATGGCGTTTATCTGCCGGGACGTCGCACGGCTACAGACGGATTTGCAGTTAGACGGTAATTTGCAGCAGTTACGGCTAGAGCGGTAGTCATTTGCCCGGCCTACGATTCAAGCCTTTGTAGGCCCGGTAAGCGGTAGCGTCACCGGGCATAAAACCGCATAAACGCCAACATCGTGCCGGGTGGCGGCTTCGCCTTACCCGGCCTACAAAATCAAAACCTTAATATGTTGTAGGCCCGGTAAGCGGTAGCGCAACCGGACATAAAACCGCATAAACGCCAACATCGTGCCGGGTGGCGGCTTCGCCTTACCCGGCCTACAAAATCATAACCTTAATATGTTGTAGGCCCGGTAAGCGCAGCGCCACCGGGCATAAAACCGTATAAACGCCAACATCGTGCCGGGTGGCGGCTTCGCCTTACCCGGCCTACAAAATCAAAACCTTAATATGTTGTAGGCCCGGTAAGCGCAGCGCCACCGGGCACAACAACAGGCACTATCGCTCGTCGCGACGCCCACCGACTGCAGCCCACCAGCGACGAATATGCACGGTGACTTCTTCGCGATCATGATAGAGCTGACGTGCCTGAATCTCAGCATTGATTCCCTGCGCATTCAGCTGTTCCTGAATAAATGCCAGATTCTGGGACACCTCTTCGTAGCGCTTTTTCATTGGCAGCTTGAGGTTGAAGATCGTTTCACGGCACCAGCCGTTGACCAGCCAGGTCGCCATTAGCGCGGCCACTTTCGCCGGTTTCTCCACCATATCGCACACCATCCAGGTGATGTTGTTACGCGTCGGGCGATAGCGGAAACCATCTTCACGTAGCCAGGTTACCTGTCCGGTATCCATCAGGCTTTGTGCCATCGGGCCGTTATCAACAGAAGCAACCCACATGTTGCGCTTCACCAGCTGATAGGTCCAGCCGCCAGGGCACGCGCCTAAATCAACGGCATGCATCCCATTCGCCAGACGCTCGTCCCACTCGTCGGCAGGAATAAAGACGTGGAACGCTTCTTCCAGTTTGAGCGTAGAACGGCTTGGCGCATCGGACGGGAACCTCAGACGCGGGATACCCATATAGAATGGCGAGTTGTTGGTCGTGTAGGAATACCCGGTATAACAGCAGCCTGGCGCGATAAAGAAGACATGCACCACCGGACGCTTTGGCGTTTCGTAGTTCGTCAGCACGCCCACCTCACGCAGCGCGGCGCGCAGCGGAACGGTGAGTTTGCGACAGAACTTCATCAGCTCTTTGCTTTCGTTCGTATCCGCGACTTCAACGCGCAGATCGCCGCCCTTCTCTACTACGCCCTGCAACATGCCGGAAATCGGTGAAATACGATCTTCTGGCGGCAAATCGGTCAGTAGCTCGCCCGCAGCAAACATCTGACGTGCGAAAATCAACGAGCTGAACGGCAACTTGCTGACGATCTTATCGGCATCGTCGGGCTGGTAGCATTCGAACACCACATAGCCCGAATGCTCTTTGACGCGGGCAAATCCGAAGACTTCCAGACGTGACGCTTTGTCAGTGATTTCAGCCGCGCACTCTTTCTCAAACCCTGGGCGACAATATAAAACAACTTTACTCATGAACAACGCCCCTGCGTTTCAGACGGATAGCTCCGATAAACATCAATACCCAGCCGGCAAGGAAGCTGACGCCGCCGACGGGTGTAACAAACGCCCACAGGCGTAAATGCGAAAGTGCGAGACAGTACAAACTGCCGCTAAAGAGCACGGTTCCAAGGGCGAGAAAAACACTGCTCCAGTAGAACCAAATGCTAATTCGGCGTTGCATCGCGACTGCTAGCCCAAAGATTGCCAGGGTATGAAACGCCTGATATTCAAGGCCGGTTTGGATCCAGCCCATCTCAACAACCCCTAAGGACTTGCTTAACACATGCGCGCCAAACGCGCCCAGTGCGACAAAAATAAAGCCACTCACTGCGGCAAAAATCAGCATGAAACGGCTGGTCATGTTTCTGTCCTAAAAGTTATGCGTGCCCGGCACACAAAAGAGATGATTACTCATACCGAAAGCGGAATTTTTCTTGCTCATGTGCCGCCTTCGCCAGTATCCACTGCCGGAAGGCGGCTATTTTACCCAGTTCTGCCTGACTGTCATGACAAACCAGATAAAATGCATTCTTACTGACCAGAACATCATTAAACGGACAGACCAGGCGGCCTGCCTCAATTTCGGACTGGGCCATCACGTTGTTTGCCAACGCCACACCCTGTCCGTGAATAGCAGCCTGCAACACCATCGCACTGTGGCTGAAAATGGGGCCATGCTGCACATTTATATGATTAAGACCCAACTGGCGGGTATAAGTTTGCCAGTCACGTCGAGAAGCGTCGTGTAAAAGCGTATGTTGCGCCAGATCGGCAGGCGTTTTCAACGCTTTGTCGCCGGTGAGTAACAGCGGAGAACACACCGGCAAGAGATATTCTGCGTATAATTTTTCAACACGCAAGCCCGGCCAGTTGCCGCGACCATAAAAAATAGCCACATCGACATCGTCCGCAAGTTTGTCTTCCTGACGGTCGACGGCCTGGATTCTGACATCGATTCCCGGATAAGCTGAGTTAAAGCTAGAGAGTCTTGGCACCAGCCAATGAATCGCAAAACTGGGCAATAAACTGACCGTCAGTGCACCTTTTGCGCTTCGCGCCTGAAGTTTGCGCGTCGCCTCGGTGAGCTGAGAAAAAATGTCTTTGATATCCTGAAAATAGCTCTGCCCTTCTTCCGTCAGAAGCAGCGAACGATTACGACGGCGAAACAGCTTAAGCCCCAGGAAATCCTCCAGGGACTTGATTTGATGACTTACTGCGGCCTGCGTCACAAAAAGCTCATCAGCCGCGCGCGTAAAGCTAAGATGGCGTGCTGCGGCATCAAAAACTCGTAATGCATTTAGGGGTGGTAATCGCTTAGACATGGTTATCAGGCTTAGATGTTAAAAGGATTTAACACATAGGAAACAACGTTTAACCTATTAGTTTTTTTTATCTGAGCCATTATAATTTGTCCGTTGAGGAACTACCAGCAAATACCTATAGTGGCGGCACTTCCTGAGCCGGAACGAAAAGCTTTTTTTGGAATGCGTGTTCTGAAGGGCTTTTGGCTTACGGTTGTGATGTTGTGTTGTTGTGTTTGCAATTGGTCTGCAATTCAGATCACGGTAGCAAAGCTACCCTTTTTTCACTTCCTGTACATTTACCCTGTCTGTCCATAGTGATTAATGTAGCACCGCCTATTTGCGGTGCTTTTTTTTGGTCTAAATTCTGTTACTTATCCAGCTCAACCATCTCTTTCACGTCAGTGCGGTTGATCTGCTGCTTGTTGCCGTTCGCATCCTTGTACGAAATCATCCCGGTTTCATCGTCAGTTTTCGGTTTCCCGTCAGAGACGATGGTTCGACCATCATTGGTATGCATCACGTAGTTGTTACCAGAACAGGCGCTCAGAGCAAAAGTAAAAACACAGGCAGAAATGATTGCGGCAGTCTTGTTCATAATTTTCTCCATTAGCAATTAATGCTATTTAATCCTCGATTTCAGACAGGCTAAAACATTCACCTAACACTATTCAGCATAACCTGCTTCTCAAGACCTGCCAGGACAAACAGACAATTCCGATAGCGATCAACAACCTTGCCCTGCCGCAAAAATTGCGCGACGATCTCAGTATTGATATGAGGAATTCCATGAACGCTTTCAGTCCTGCGCACTTTCGCGCACAGTTCCCGGCGCTGTCCGATGCCGGTGTTTATCTGGATAGTGCCGCCACTGCTCTCAAGCCTTTAGCGGTGATCGACGCCACGCATCAGTTCTACAGCCTGAGCGCCGGAAATGTGCATCGCAGCCAGTTTGCCGAGGCGCAGCGTTTAACCGCGCGCTACGAAGCCGCACGCGATCAGGTCGCCCGCCTGCTCAATGCTGAAAGCGGTAAAAATATCGTCTGGACGCGCGGAACGACCGAGGCCATCAATATGGTCGCGCAATGTTACGCGCGCCCACTTCTGCAACCGGGCGATGAAATTATCGTCAGCGAAGCGGAACACCACGCCAATCTGGTGCCGTGGCTGATGGTTGCGGAACAAACGGGAGCGCAGGTTATTAAGTTGCCGTTAGGCGCTGATTTGCTACCTGATGTCGCGCGGTTACCTGAACTCATCACCCCGCGCAGTCGGATTCTGGCGCTCGGCCAAATGTCGAACGTCACCGGCGGCTGCCCGGATCTGGCCCGCGCTATCGACATTTCCCATGCCAGTGGCATGATCGTGATGGTCGACGGCGCGCAGGGCGTGGTGCATTTTCCCGCTGACGTACGCAAGCTTGATATCGACTTTTACGCTTTCTCAGGTCATAAGCTCTATGGCCCGACCGGAATCGGCGCGCTGTACGGCAAACCGGAGCTGCTGGCGCAGATGACGCCGTGGCTGGGGGGCGGAAAAATGATCACTGAGGTGAGCTTTGATGGTTTCAAAACTCAGGAGATCCCTTACCGCCTCGAAGCCGGAACGCCTAACGTCGCAGGTGTCATTGGCCTGAGCGCCGCGCTGGAGTGGCTGGCTGACACGGATATCGTGCAGGCGGAAAGCTGGAGTCGCGGGCTGGCAACGCTCGCCGAAGAAGAGTTAAAAAAACGCCCGGGCTTTCGTTCCTTCCGCGTTCAGGACTCCAGCCTGCTGGCGTTTGATTTCGCGAGTGTACACCACAGCGATATGGTCACTCTGCTGGCAGAATATGGCATCGCACTGCGCGCCGGACAACATTGCGCCCAGCCTCTGCTGACGGCACTCGGCGTCAGCGGGACGCTCCGCGCTTCGTTTGCACCCTACAATACGCAAAGCGACGTGCATGCCCTGGTGGCTGCCGTTGACCGCGCTCTTGAACTATTGGTGGATTAATGACGAGTTCATCTTTAGCCGGACACCCTTTCGGCAGCGTAATCACTGAAGAGACGTTAAGACAGACGTTCCTCCCCCTCGCACAGTGGGAAGATAAATATCGTCAACTGATCTTGTTAGGCAAACAGCTTCCTGCACTTTCTGACGAACTCAAAGCGCAGGCAAAAGAGATTCCTGGTTGCGAGAACCGCGTCTGGCTAGGCGTGACGACCTCAGGGGAAAAGCTGCATTTCTTCGGCGACAGCGAAGGTCGTATCGTGCGGGGTTTACTGGCGGTGCTATTAACCGCCGTGGAAGGCAAAAGCGCGGATCAGCTTCTGCATGGCGATCCGCTGGCGCTATTTGATGACCTGGGACTGCGTGGTCAGCTCAGCGCCTCGCGCAGCCAGGGGCTGGCCGCACTCAGTGAAGCAGTGCTGAATGCGGCCCGTCAGGTTCAAGCCTGACGATTGGCTTTTGCCATCATTTTCTTCAATGCGTGAGACACCGCGACGAAGCCAAAAGTCGCGGTGACCATCGTCGCCGCGCCAAAACCGGACGCACAGTCCATCCGTTTTGGCCCTTCGGCGGTGCTTTTCATGGCGCAAACGGAACCATCCGCCTGCGGGTAAACCAGCGCTTCAGTTGAAAACACACAATCCACGCCGAGCTTACCTTTGCTGTTTTTCACCACGTTAAAATCGCTTTTTAGCCTTTCGCGCAGTTTTGCCGCCAGCGGATCCTGAATAGTTTTTGCCAGATCGGTCACCTGAATTTGCGTCGGATCGATCTGACCGCCCGCACCTCCGGTCGTCACCAGGGGCACTTTATAGCGACGGCAGTAGGCAATCAGCGCCGCTTTCGGGCGCACGCTGTCAATGGCATCAATCACATAGCTAAAACCGGCACTCATGTATTGCGCGACGTTATCCGCAGTGACGAAATCATCGATCACCGTGACGCGACACTCCGGGTTAATCAGACGAATACGATCGGCCATTACCTCAGCTTTCGCCAGCCCGACGTTATCGCGCAGGGCGTGGATCTGACGGTTGGTGTTGGTCACACACACATCATCCATATCAATAAGCGTGATCGCGCCAATGCCTGTACGCGCAAGCGCCTCAGCCGCCCAGGAACCGACCCCACCGATACCGACCACGCACACGTGCGCATCCGCAAACAGTTGCAGGGCTTTTTCACCATATAAACGCGCGGTGCCGCCAAAGCGTTGACGCCAGGCATCGCTGATTAACACAGACATAAGACCTCAGGATGTAAAAAGGGTGAGGTTTTATCCTCACCCTGCCCCTCTCTACTATAGAGAAGGCGGTAAATATTACGCGCTATATTATCACATTCAGCCGCTGAAAACGCTGCCTGCACCGGGTGCTGGCTTGAGTACCCAGACGCGGCCGTAATGGTTATACCAGCCCGCGCGATGGCCTGCATCAGAGCCAATGCCTTGATAAATATCGAAGTGCTGGCCTTTGATAGCGCCCCCCACATCCAGCGCAACCATCAGGCGTAATTCGTATTGGCCGCTAAATTTGCCGTTGTTATCCAGGGTCGGCACTTCTGCCAACAGAGTGGTACCCGGCGGAATAATTGAACGATCCGATGCCACCGACGCGCGGCCAATCAGCGGAACCGCGCTGGCGCCTTTTACTGGCGCAAAGTTTTGCGGTTTAAAGAACACGAAGGACGGGTTCTGCTCCAGCAGTTCACGGACCTCGGCTTCGCTGTGTTTTTCACCCCACTCGCGAATCGCCTGCATCGACATATCTTCTTTCTTCACTTCGCCACGGTCGATCAGCACTTTGCCGATACTGCGGTAGGCGTGTCCGTTTTTACCGGAATAGCTAAAGAAGTTAAGCGGTGTGCCATCACCATAGTCAATGTATCCGCTGCCCTGAACATCCATGATGAAGTTGTCCATCAGCGAGTTGCTGTAGGCCAGAATATAGGTTTCGTTCAGTGCACCGGAATAGATCTCTGCGCGAGACGGTAGACGTCCACGTTTTGGCGGCATACGGTAGATAGGATACTGGAACTCGCCCTGACGGGTATGACGCGCCTGAACCACCGGTGTGTAGTAGCCGGTGAACTGGACGTTACCGTAGTTATCGGCCCCTTCCATCTGCCAGGCGTCAATGCCGTACTGGCGCATGGTGCGCGTATCGCCACCCGCGCGCAGCCAGTCCTGCACTGCGTTATAGACGCTGTTCTGCGAACCGTACAAACGCGGCGATGCGGTGCGAATCTGGTTCACCTGCTCAGCAAAGTCACCCGCATTGATCGGTGCGCCAACGGCATCGGGTTGGTTGACTAAAGAGAAAGGCTGGGAGAATTTCCCGTCTTTATATTGCTGACCACGATCGGTCGGCTTAGAGCTACAGGCCGCAATAATCGCTACCATTGCGCCCGTCATCAGATACTTCGCCCAACGTCCTTTCATTATATCTCATCTTAAAGTTGCCCTGAGTCTCTATAAAGAAGATAACAAACCGCTCAGGCTAATGAAATCTGATAGCGCATCCTGAGACAGGTTTTGCGCAATAATCATACGGATAACGCGATGTCGTTCAAATTACGTACTAATTTAGGAATTTATGAGAAAAAGGGTTGCATCAAAAACCTATCCGAGTATAGTGCGCATCCACGGACGCGGGGTGGAGCAGCCTGGTAGCTCGTCGGGCTCATAACCCGAAGGTCGTCAGTTCAAATCTGGCCCCCGCAACCAACTAAAATTTGATGCAGTACTTTCTACGATGTTTTTGCTCAGTAGAAAGACGGACGCGGGGTGGAGCAGCCCGGTAGCTCGTCGGGCTCATAACCCGAAGGTCGTCAGTTCAAATCTGGCCCCCGCAACCAATCAAATTTTAAAGCAGTAGATGTAAAAAAGAAGAAATACGGACGCGGGGTGGAGCAGCCCGGTAGCTCGTCGGGCTCATAACCCGAAGGTCGTCAGTTCAAATCTGGCCCCCGCAACCAATTCTTCGAATCAAAACATTAGACACCCTCAAGGGTGTTTTTTTGTATCTGCAGTTTGTGGATTTGCCGGGCGTTACCCCGGCTGATGACACTACCCTCTTCTGGCCAGCGTCGCGCCATCCGAGAAGTACGCCTTAATTCCCGCCAGAATCGATTCTGCCACTTCCTGCTGGAATTTCGCGGTCTTGAGCTTGCGCTCCTCTTCCACATTACTGATAAACGCCGTTTCGACCAGAATCGACGGAATATCCGGCGCTTTTAGCACCGCAAAACCTGCCTGCTCAACGCTATTCTTGTGCAGCTTATTCACATTCCCGAGTTTCCCCAGCACCGCTTTGCCAAATTTCAGGCTGTCAGTGATGGTCAGCGACTGCACCATATCGAACATGGTGTGATCGACGTAGCGATCGCCGCTTTTGCTCACCCCGCCAATAAGGTCGGAGGCGTTCTGTGAATCTGCCAGCAGTCGGGCCGCCGTACTGGTCGCTCCTTTTGTCGACAGGGCAAAAACGGACGAGCCGCTGGGCTGTCTACTGGTGAAAGCATCGGCGTGGATGGAGACAAACAGGTCGGCACGCTGTTTCTGCGCTTTCGCAACGCGCACTTTCAGCGGAATGAACACGTCTTCATTGCGCGTCATATATGCCCGCATGTTGCCTTCTTTATCAATCAACGCCTTCAAACGGCGGCCAATCTGCAGCACCACGTCTTTTTCACGGGTCCGGTATTTCCCAACTGCGCCGGAATCTTCCCCGCCGTGGCCCGGGTCGAGCATTATCACGATCGGACGATCTCGCCCCGCTTTGCCGGGCTGCGGCCCACTCTGCGCAGGCGGAACCTGCTTTTCGAGGTCGCCTTTATTGTAATCTTCCAGCAAGGCAAGCAATGGGTCCTGAATATCCGTCGCATTTGCCGGATAGAGATCCATTACCAGACGCTCTTTAAAACCGGCCACCGGTGCCAAGGCAAACAGCTGAGGCTTAACGTTCTGCTTAAGCTCAAATACCATGCGCACGGTTTGCGGATCGAACTGGCCAACGCGAGCGGATTTTATGTAAGGATCGTCGCTACGGATCTGCGCCCCCATGCCTTTCAGCACCGAGTTAAGATTCACGCCCTCGATATCCACCACCACACGCTCAGGATTGCTCAACGCAAACTGTTTGTATTTCAGTACCTGATTAGACTCTACCGTCACGCGCGTATAGGTCGAAGACGGCCAGACACGCACCGCCACCACCTGACTGACAGCGGCGAGTGCAACCTGGCTGACGCTAAGCAACCACATCGCCCCAGCCCCTTGTAACAAGCGGCGGCGGCTTATTGTTGATTTGGATCCCGACATGCTTCTCCCGAGCAAGAAAACGAATTAATACACTAAACGTCCAAATTGACCGAAAACTTTAACGAATGACGCATAACCTGTCATCTATAAAAGGGTAAACAATCATGCCCTGACGCACGCATCACTTAATTTTTTCTCAGGTTTGCAGCGATTTTAGGGTTGCGCGCGACGCAATAATCGAATAAAAATACACAAAATACGAATAAACATTCACTGAGGGTTGTGCCGTGGTAAAGGAACGTAGAACCGAACTGGTCCAGGGGTTTCGCCATTCTGTTCCCTACATCAATACCCATCGGGGAAAAACGTTTGTCATCATGCTGGGTGGCGAAGCTATTGAGCATGAGAACTTTTCCAGTATTGTCAATGACATCGGCCTGTTGCACAGCCTGGGTATTCGTCTGGTTGTGGTTTACGGCGCACGCCCGCAGATCGACGCCAATCTCGCGGCACATCACCACGAGCCGATTTATCACAAGCACACCCGCGTGACTGACGCCAAAACCCTGGAGCTGGTTAAGCAAGCCGCCGGGCTTTTGCAACTGGATATCACCGCCCGTCTGTCGATGAGTCTCAACAACACGCCGCTTCAGGGCGCACACATCAATGTCGTCAGCGGCAATTTCATCATCTCCCAGCCGCTGGGCGTGGATGATGGCGTGGATTATTGCCACAGCGGACGTATTCGTCGTATCGATGAAGAGGCGATTCATCGCCAGCTCGATAACGGCGCGATCGTGCTGATGGGTCCGGTAGCCGTCTCCGTCACCGGTGAAAGCTTTAACCTCACTTCAGAAGAAGTCGCGACACAGCTGGCAATCAAACTGAAAGCCGAGAAGATGATCGGCTTCTGCTCCTCTCAGGGCGTATTTAACGAACAAGGGGATATCGTTTCGGAACTCTTCCCTAACGAAGCCCAGGCGCGTGTCGAAGCGCTGGAAGCAGAAGGTGATTACCATTCTGGCACCGTGCGTTTCCTGCGCGGGGCCGTCAAAGCTTGCCGCAGCGGCGTGCGTCGTAGCCACCTGATCAGCTATCAGGAAGATGGCGCATTGCTCCAGGAACTGTTCTCTCGGGACGGTATCGGTACGCAAATTGTGATGGAAAGTGCAGAACAAATTCGTCGTGCAACCATCAACGATATTGGCGGCATTCTGGAACTTATTCGCCCACTGGAGCAGCAAGGGATTTTGGTACGTCGCTCACGTGAACAACTGGAGATGGAAATCGACAAATTCACGATCATTCAGCGCGACAACCTGACCATCGCCTGCGCGGCGCTTTATCCCTTCCCGGAAGAGAAAATCGGTGAGATGGCCTGCGTGGCGGTACATCCTGACTACCGCAGTTCATCACGTGGGGAAGTGCTGCTGGAGCGCGTTGCCGCCCAGGCACGGCAAATCGGCCTGGATAAACTCTTCGTCCTGACGACCCGCAGTATTCACTGGTTCCAGGAACGTGGCTTCACGCCGGTGGATATAGATTTGCTGCCGGAGAGTAAAAAGGAGATGTACAACTATCAGCGCCGTTCAAAAGTGCTGATGGCGGATTTGAGTTAAGCCCTCATTCAACCCCTCTCCCAAAAGGAGAGGGAGTCGAGCAATCAAGCCGATTCAAATACCGCACTTAACCCGCTTCGCCGCTCGGTGCGCGTCGTTACTGCCTGCGCTAAAACGCGCTCGTCGGTATAGAGTGACAGCCTTTTACGCGCACGAGTAATAGCGGTATAAACCAGCTCACGGGTGACAACCGGTGAAATTTGCGCTGGCAGAATCAGTACCGCGTGATCAAACTCTGAACCCTGAGACTTGTGCACCGTCATCGCCCACGCCGTGTCGTGTTCCGGCAGGCGGCTTGGCTGGACCGATTTCACGCTGCCATCCGGCATCTGGAACCAGACGCGCAAGCCCTGCCCGCGATCGAGAGCAATACCAATATCGCCGTTAAAAAGCCCCAGCGCACTGTCGTTGCGAGAGATCATCACCGGGCGGCCTTCATACCAACGTGAGAGCGGCTGGCGAGTGATTTTTCGTTTCTGCGCTAACGCCTGTTCCAGCCTTTCATTCAGACCGGTGACGCCAAACGGGCCTTCACGAAGCGCACATAAAAGCTGATATTCGCCAAAGGCCGCAATCACCGCCTCGGGGGCAGCCTGCTGCTGCACACTCAGCAGAAAACGCTGATATCCCTGCAAGGCATCTTCGAGCATGGCAAGATACTCTTCGCCCGTCTGGAGCGGCTTTTTCTCGATATCATCAAAAGCGCCGCCAAATACCGTACGAATAGCCATGCGATCGCCGCGATTGACGGCTGCGGCGAGCTGGCCGATACCGGAGTCGCTGCCGAATCGATAGCTTTTTTGCAGCAGGCACAAGCTGTCACGTAACGCACCGGCACGCTGCTCAGAATTCCCCTCAATTACGCATCCGGTCAGGTGTGACAGCTCCTGCGCACGCGTCATGGTGTAACCCGCGCTGGCATAGTTGCAGATATCCCCCAGCACCGCGCCTGCTTCTACGGAAGCCAGCTGATCGCGATCGCCAAGGAAAATCACGCGGGCATGTGGCGGCAGGGCTTCAATCAGACGCGACATCATCGTCAGATCGATCATCGACGCTTCGTCGACCACCAGCACGTCGAGATGCAGCGGGTTTGTCGCATGATAGCGCAGACGCTGGCTGCCCGGCTGTGCGCCGAGCAAACGGTGTAGCGTACTGGCTTCATGTGGGAACATTTTTCGCTGCGTGTCGTTAAGCGGGAGTTTTTGCAGCGCTCCTCCCAGAGATTCCGTCAACCGCGCTGCCGCTTTCCCCGTTGGGGCAGCCAGCCGAATTCGGCATTTCTGCTCTCCCGACATCTGGATAAGCGCCGCGAGCAGCTTTGCCACGGTGGTCGTTTTACCGGTGCCCGGCCCGCCGGAAATCACCGAAATACGCCGCGTCAGTGCCACCGCCGCCGCCACTTTTTGCCAGTTTATGGTCTCAGAAACACCGAAAAGGCTGTTAAGGGTTTGAATCAATAAGGCATCGTCATAGGGCAACGGCTGATTGAATTCATTAAAGAAACGCGCAATCGCCAGCTCATTACGCCACATGCGATTGAGGTACAGTCTGTCGTTACAGAGAATTAAAGGCGTCGGGATATCGCCGTGACTCACGGCGCTTGAGCGCAGTAGCGCGCCCTGCCAGTCCGTCATTGCGCCGACCAGCGCAAAGCATGCCTGTAGCGGCATCGGCATTTTCTCGTCCGGCACCAGACGGGAGAGAGGTAAGCACACGTGGCCTTCACCGGCATCTTTGCTGAGGACAGCGGCGACCAGCATCACGGCCGCGTCGTCACCGGCAACCATCATCGCGAACTGGGCATCCAGAGGGCGTAACGCGCGCTGCTCTACCGCCTCCAGCAATAATTCCTGCATCGTCATTGGGCCACCTCTTCCGTGCTTGCGGCGAATAATTTGTCCATCTTATCAATCAACAGCGGATCGGGCCGGGTGGTGAAGATCCCCGACTGCGGATCATTCGCGTCCACGCCACGTAAAAACAGATAGATCACGCCGCCAAAATGATCGTCATAGGCATAATCTGCAATGCGATGACGCAGATAGCGATGCAGCGCCAGGGTGTAAAGCTGATACTGCAAATCGTAGCGGTGCGACTGCATTGCAGCAGCCATCGCTTCTCGGGTGTAGGCCTCGCTGTTGTCGCCCAGCCAGTTGGATTTGTAATCCAGCAGGTAATAACGGCCTTCATGACGGAACACTAAATCGATAAAACCCTTCAGCATTCCGCTCACCTGGCGGAAATTAAGCGACGGGCAGTGCCTCGATAAGGGATCATGCTCGCGGATAATCGCATCAAGCGCATCCGCCGTCAGCGGCCCAGCAATCGGGAGATAGAACTCCATTTCGACCTGTTTTTCTTTTGCCGTCAGTTGGCTGAGCGAGATCCCCGATTCGGTAAGTGGAGCCTGTAAAATCGCGGTGACCCACTCGGTCAACACCGGCTGCCAGTGGGCGTCATACCCGCCTTTTTGCAACATCTCCAGCACCCATTCCGGCGAAACCGGCTGCGTAAAATCGAGCGTTTCAAACAGGCTGTGCAGGAAGGTTCCCGGCGATGCGCCGCGCGGAAACTGATGTGGGGTGAGCTCGGGTTCTGCCACCACATCGCCTACGCCGGAGGCGTCCACGTCGAGTTTTGGCATTAAATCCTGGGCGATATTCTGCCCGTGCTGTTGCAACCCGGAATAGCTGGTCACACGCCAGTCATCCCTCAGCGCACGGGTAATCTGCCGCGCGCCTAAATCAGGCACCGATAGCTCCGGCATTTGCCAGCGGGAAAGATCGGGCTGACCGGGAATTTGCAGGGCAATATTGTCGTCGCATAATTCGTCGAGGCACTGGCGCAAACCGGCGGCGTCTTTCGGCTCGCCTTTTTGAATCAGCCGCCCGAGGGCGCTTTGATGGAAATCGCTCTCCCCCGCTTTCTCCCCGCGACGGCGGAACAGCGGCGCAACGCCCAGGCTGCAATGCCAGACGGAACGCGTTAAGGCGACATACAGCAAACGTAAATCTTCCGCCAGACGCTCGGCCTCAGCAAGCTCAACGCTGGCGTCAGCTTTACTGAGATCGAGCACTGGTTCGAACGACACGCGATCGTGATAAAACGCCTGATCCTGCGCACGATAGTTGGCAATAAACGGCAGGCAAACCAGCGGATATTCCAGCCCTTTGGACTTGTGAATGGTGACGATTTTCACCAGATGCTTATCGCTTTCGAGGCGCATCTGCTGGCTGGCTGAATTGCTGTTGGGATCGGTGATGTGCTGCGACAGCCAGCGCACCAGCGCATGTTCACTTTCGAGCTGCGATCCCGCTTCCTGTAATAGCTCGCTGATGTGCAAAATATCGGTCAGACGGCGCTCGCCCCCTGCGGTCGCCAGCATATTTTCCGCAACACGGCGCTGTGCCATCAGCTCACGCAGCATCGCCATCACACCGCGTTTTTGCCAGCGTTCGCGGTAATGAGCAAACTCTTCGACCGCTACATCCCACGCGCTTTCGTTATTATTCAGCGCGTCGATGTCTTGCGCGTTAAGCCCCAGCATGGAACTCGCCAGCGCACTTCGCAACGTGCTCTCGCGCTCGGGCGTCAGCACGGCCTGCAATAGCCACAGCATTTCCTGCGCTTCGAGAGTTTCAAACACGCTGTCGCGATTGGAGAGATAGACCGAAGGTATTGCGAGCTGAGTGAGAGCATCACGAACCAGCGATGCCTCCTGCCGACTGCGCACCAGCACGGTAATGTCTGATGCGCTGACCGCTTTCGACGTGTCGCCTTTCCACAGTAACGCTTCACCCTGCACACCCGCGCTGAGCCAGTCACGTATCTGCGCGGCGCATTGCTGAGCCATAAAGTTCTGATAGTCGCTAACGCCACAGCCTTCGCCATCCATCAGCCAAAAATTCATCGCGGGCTGAATTTCACCGCGAAATTCAAAGCGCAGCGTGTTGTTTTTCTCAGCCGATCGTACGGAAGAAAAAGGAATGTCCTTGAACATGAACGCTGCATCCATACGCTCAAAAAGCGTATTCACGCTCGTCACCATCCCAGGTGCGGAACGCCAGTTGGTATCCAGCGTATAGTGCGCTTCAACCTCGCTACGGGCCTTCATGTAGGTAAAGATATCCGCGCCGCGAAAAGCGTAGATGGCCTGTTTAGGATCACCAATTAACAGCAGCGCCGTATCAGGCTGCTTGCGCCAGATGCGGCGGAAAATACGGTATTGCTGCGGGTCGGTGTCCTGGAATTCATCAATCATCGCGACCGGGAAGCGAGTGCGGATCGCCGCCGCCAGCGCCTCCCCGTTTTCGCTGCCGAGCGCCGCATCCAGACGGCTCAGCATATCGTCAAAGCCCAGCTCGCCACGACGACGTTTCTCACGCGCGACCGTTTCGCGGATTTCCGCCATCGCGCGGGTTATCACCAAATCATTGAGGGTGAGCGGCTGCGCCAGTAGGGTTTCAATCGCCACAAACAGCGGGTGTTCCGGGACCACACCATCAGCTTTGGTGCGCTCCACCAGAAAGCTCTGGGAAAACTTTTCCAGCGCGTCGGGTAACTGATAGCCACGCGTCTCATCCTGCGCCCAGGCGCTGATTTTTTCGATCCATTTCCCCTGATTTCCGCGATTGAACTTACGTCGGTCAATACCGGAGCTTTCAAGAACAGCGTCGATGTCGGCGACGGAGTCGCACCATTTTTGCTTGAGAGCGGCTATCAGCGAAATGATTTTTTCATGCCGTGCAGCCAGCGTTTCATCTGCTGGAGGCGGTGATTTTATCGCAGGCGCTTCACCTTGCAGATAGCGTTCAATAGAGCGTAAAAGTTCTTCCGGCCCTTTCCATAACGCATGCACCGCTTCGGCAATTTCGCGCGGGAGTGGATAGCAATGGCGACGCCAGAAATCCGCGCAGGCCTGGCGGCGCAGTTCGGATTCATCTTCAATCAGTTGTTGTTCAAAAAGCATGCCCGATTCAAACGCATTCAGGCTCAGCATGCGCTGGCAAAAACCGTGAATGGTAAAGACGGCGGCTTCGTCCATTTGACGCTCAGCCAACAACAGCCATTGGGCGGCCTGTTGTTTGTCGGTTATCTCTTCAAGCAGGCGAGCGTAAAGGGGGTTATCAGTGGTTTGACGTAAACAGGCGATACGTAATTCGTGGATGTTCAATCGAATTCGCCCGCGAAGCTCGGCGGTCGCCGCTTCGGTAAAGGTGACCACCAGCAGTTGTTCCACGCTGAGCGGGCGCCCAAACGCAGCATTGCCGCCCAGTCCCAGCAATAAACGAAGATACAGGGCGGCAATGGTGAAGGTTTTTCCCGTTCCCGCTGAGGCTTCAATCAATCGTTCACCCTGCAACGGCAAACGTAAGGGATCAAGAGGCTCAGCGGTATCGGTCATTCTTTCTTACTCCAGGGCATTGATTTCTGTAATGCGCTGACGCTCTCCCAGACTTTCCAGCCTTTTGGATTCACGTAATCCACTTTCCCGTTCTGGCTGCCGGAAATCTGAGATAAGCACGCCATGCCTTGCGGCTTCACCACCGCCTGGTGGAAGAAATCGGCAACCTTTTGCGGCGTCAGCAGTTTTATCTCGGCAACTACTTTATCACGTGAATCGAAGGTCAGATTACCCCGGTCGAAATCTTTGCTCAGCTGCGACGCTTCTTCGCCCAGGGTCTGTGGTGCCTGCTGCACCTGCGCGATAACCGCCTGCTGGATTTGAGCAAATTCTTCTGGCGTCATTTTGCGCAGTTTCTCTTCAGCCTGCGGGAAGAATGCCTGATAACGCTGCCACAGATAGGCTGGCTGTTTATCGCTACTTTGCAACAGGAAACCCAGACCCCACTGGCGGCCCACGTTCATTGAGAACGCGAATACGGCATAGCCAAGCTGTTCTTCGGTACGCAACTGATTGTAGAACCACGGCTGGATAATTTGTCCCAGTACCGCACTGTAGGCAGAGCTGGAAAATTCATCGTAGCCAGTAGGGACAAAGACCGCCGCCAGCGCCGAATCCGTGCTGCTGCCCGCTTTTTCGAAGATCACATTCTGCTGTTTATCCACCAGCACATCCTGGTTACGGCACCACTCGTTGCCGTTCGCACCCAGCTGTTTGTGGACATTCTGAGCAAGCGTTTTAGCCTGATCTTCGCTCATATTGCCCACAATCAGGAACTCTGGACGTGAGTGAGTTTTCAGCGCCGAGCGGTAATCCATCACCTCTTTCAGAGTGATTGATGGCAGCAGTGCGCGGCGCGTTTCACGCTGGAAGTACGGAATTTGCGACATCATCTGTACAGGCATAATCGCCTGATCGAACGCTTTGCCTTTTTCCGCCGAATCCATCATCTGCGCATACCAGGATTTAGCCTGTTCAAGCTGTTCTTCGGTCGGCGTATAGCTGAAATAGCCTTCGAGCAGCGCCTGGAAAAGCTGCGGTAAACGCTGCGTGTAACCGTTGGCGTTGACCATTAATCCGTTATTCGCGTTGGTGGAGAAACTGATCCCACCCACGGCGGCCTGGTTGCTGAGCTGGTCCAGCGCGATGCCGGCCAGATAGTCATTCAGCGCAAACATGACCTGGTTTTTAGCGCTATCCATCGCCTGCGGATTACGCAGCACGACGCTAACATCCGCTTTTGGCTCGCTGGCAAAATAGCGGCTTGGGGTATATACCACGCGCAGAGTGGGTTCGTTGATAATCAGTTCCGGGTGCGGGTATTCCTTCGCAGACTTAATCAGCGTGAAATCATCGGGTATGTACGGATTCAGTTCAGGTAATTTCAACGCAATTTTCCCGGACTCTTTCTGCCAGTCAGAGAAGGTTTGTTCGCTGATTTTATTTACCTGATAAGGCGCATCAACAAAGTAAGCGGTTTTGTTATGCGGCTCTTTCGGGCTGATATACCAGATACGCGCGTTTTGCGGGGTCATCATCGCCAGACGCGCTTTGATGGCGTCGGCATCATATTGATCGGCAATGTTCACTGCATCGAGGGTATGTTCTACCGGAACGCGGATCATGGTATCCGCCAGCCATTCAACGTAGTCCATATCGCGGGTAATCGACGGATAACGGAAGTCGAGATCCAGCACATGGGCCAGTTCGTCAAAGTAGCTTTTATCGACGCCTTTATCACGCAACAGGGACAGATAGCTAAAAATCGCTGCTACCACTTCATCGCGGTGCGCGAGGCCTTTATCGGTGAGGGTTGCCGAGATAGCTAAAACGCCGCTGTTGCCATTGACGACCGGATCGGAGTCCGCACGAATACCCTCTACCAGCCCCTGTTTTTGCAGCCAGTCCGAGAGCGTGCCTGGACTGCGATTGCCGATCAGATAAGTGACCAGTTCGTCCGTTTTGCTGCGGAACTGTTTGGTGTTGTTATCAATACGGAATTCAACGCGCAGCACTTTGCGCGGCATCGCAGGCACATAGTGAATGATGATGCCTTTTTGCTCATCCGTGACCACAGGCGTTGTAATCTCGGGCTGTTCAATATTTTTGTTCGGCACACGGCCATAGGTTTGCGCAGCAATGCGCGCCAGTTCAGGCAGCGGCTTATTGCTGTACACCACGGCTTTCATCAGGTTGGCAGAGTAGTATTTGTCGCGAAATGCGTGCAAGGCATCGAGAACCGGACTGTTGGGCTTATCACTCAGCGTTTCCAGATTACCACCGGAAAAACGCGAGCCAGGGTGCACGGGGTTGATCGTTTCGGCGCTGACCTGAGCCATACGCATACCGTCTCGCGTGCGCGCCATCGTCAGCTCGGCATTAACGGCGTTACGTTCACGATCGGCATACTTTTTATCAAGCAGTGGCGATGCGATAGCGTCAGCCAGACGGTCGACCGCTCCTTCCAGCGCATCATTTTCGACTTCAAGATAAAACGCAGTGCGGTATGGCGCGGTGCTGGCATTGTGGCTGCCGCCGTGCATTTTGAGGAATTCGGAAAGGCTATCCGGCTGTGGGTATTTTTTGGAGCCCATCAGCGTCATGTGTTCGAGATAATGGGCAAGTCCCGGGTGTGAATCAGGATCTTCCAGCGATCCCACCGGTACCACCAGCGCAGAGAGCGATTTAACCGCCTGCGGATCGGAAACCAGCAACACGGTCATTCCATTATCAAGGCGAATAGCCTGATACTGGCGGGTATCTTTTTCGCTCTTACGGATTGTGTCCTGAACGGGTTGCCAACCGGTGTCTGCCTGAGTGAGGGGAGCCCAGAGGGCGACAAACAAAACAAACGCTTTCAACAAGGTGCTGCCTGGCATTCACTACCTCTTCATCACGGCTACATCATTAACAATTTGCGTGCTGGGCCAGCCAGCATCTCTTTATGTTGATACATCAGTCCGTGACAAGACGGGCATAATAAATGAACGCCTTCATCTGCGCAATTTTTATACAATCATCAGGACTGATTAAATTTAAACAAAGGTAACAGATAGCGCTCGGCCTCGTGCGTAATGGCATCGAAATGTTCCGGCGCCAGCGTTCTCCATAAACGCTGATACCAGACATCATCACCCTCTCCACGCACCATCATGTTCCCTTCGTACGCCTGTAAAAACTTGCTGCGTGCTTTTTGCAGCGTGGCGTCATCCGTTAACATGGCATCATTCTGCGCGTCGTAACAGGTTTTTATCCATGCTCCCCCACTTTCTGGCAGCAACAGCAGTGGTTTGTTCATCCCCTGCCGATAACCTTCAATGAACAGTTCCAGATACCCAAGGGCCTGCTCAGAGGACATCTGCGGGAATCGCCATTCTCCGTCTTTACGCACAAACAAACGGCTTTCACCTTCGTAACCACACGCCATGTAGACAAGATGTTCGAGCCAGAGTTGCAAACCTTGTGAAACGCTGAGCATCGCTGGACGCCAGCGCAAAAGTCCATCCTGCTGCACCTGCTGTAACCAGCCCGTTAGCTGAATACCGTTGCATGTCAGATCGATTTCAAGACTCTTACCCGGCTGTCGGCACTCCACTACCCGGTCAGCCAGGGCCTGCATCTCCTGACACTGCATGTCCCAGGCGATTTCCCCAAATGCGCCGTAGGGTAGCTGCCCCGCAGCCCGATAGCGACGGAACAACGTTTGGGCGCTTTCCCCTTCGACCAGTGCATTGAGCAGCTGTTGATTGAGCTGATAGCGGTTTAATCCGTCGAGAGTGAAAGGTTCTGCATCCGGAATTTCACTCTCTTCTGAGCGGAAGCTCACCTGCAATCGCTGCTGGAAAAAAGCGCGTACTGGGTGCGCCCAAAACCGTTGCAACTGCTCAAAGGTGAGCGTTTCGATCGGAAGAGGCTCAAGCTCCTGAATGAAATCCGTATGGGCTTGCCCCTCTTTCCTCGCGGCGGGGAGCCATTCACGCGCATAGCTTTGCTGTTCGTCGTCGACATAGTTGGTCGGATCGAACGGCATACGGCTGTGGAGATGCGTGATATGTTTTTTTACCCGCTGCTCGCTTTCATCGCAATTCCGCTCTTCATCACCGGGCAGATAGTGGCTTTGCCCAATGTAATCCACCAGCTCTTGCACCAGTACTGATGGGAAGCGCTCACTGTTATCCTGAATGGAATGCCCGATATAGCTGATATAAAGCTTTTGCTGGGCCGAGATAAGCGCCTCCAGGAAGAGGTAGCGGTCGTCGTCGCGTCGGCTACGATCGCCGCGCTTTGGCTGATGACTCATGAGATCGAAGCCCAGCGGCGCAAGGGCACGCGGATAAACGCCGTCATTCATCCCCAGCAGGCAAACCACCTTGAATGGAATCGAACGCATCGGCATTAAGGTACAAATATTGACAGGCCCCGCGAGGAAGCGCTGGCTAATACGTTCCTGGTCCAGGCGCTGCGTCAACTCATCGCGAAGCAGTGACAAGGGAATGGCTTCACCATAATGTGACGAAATGCCCTCATCAATAATCGCCTGCCATTGCTGCTCAATAAGCGCCATTGCGGCTTCAGTGTCTGTATCGGGCAGGAAAAAGTCATTCAGCATTTCCCGGCACAACGGCTGCCACGCTTCCAGAGTGCGGGATTGCATCAGCTCACGCCGCCAGCGGTTTAGCTGCATTAAAAGTGATGCCAGATGGCCGACCAGTTCGGCAATCAGCCCGGATGATTCATCGTAGGGCAGGACGTCGTTCCACTCTCCCTGATGACTTTCCATCGCATACCCGAGCAGCATACGCGTCAGGCCAAACTGCCAGGTGTGTTGACCGGTTGGCGGGAGTTCGAATTCCTGAACGTTGTCATCGTCGATACCCCAGCGAACGCCAGATTCATTCACCCACTGGCGCAGATAGCGCAGTCCTTCTTCATCGATATTAAAGCGGGCGGCCAGCACCGGGACATCCAGAAGCGCCAGTACGTCTTCAGAAATAAAGCGACTGTCCGGCAGAGCAAGCAGGCTGAGAAAGGCCTGCAAAGCCGGATGTGACTGGCGCGCCCGACGGTCAGAAACGGCGTACGGGAGGTAGCGATCGCCAGTGGCACTGCCGAATACGGCCTGAATAAACGGACTGTAGCTGTCGATATCCGCCACCATGACCACAATATCGCGCGGCGTCAGTTCAGGGCAGTCCTGCAGCATCGCCAGCAATTTGTCATGAAGTACTTCGACTTCGCGCTGCGGGCTGTGACATACATGCACGGTAACGCTGCGATCCTCAGGATCCAGTCGTCGTTTTTTGTCGCTGCGAGCAAATTCCTCAGCGGTTATTCCCGCGATGGCGCGATTATCAAGGTCGAGAATATCGAGCTGTACGTTGTGCAGCAGGCTGTCCGGCGTGATCTCTGCAAAAGCATCCACGTCGCCCTCGCCCGATGAGGAAATATCAGACAGCATGTGGATGTAGTCACGGCCTAGTTTTCCCCAGGAGGCCAGTAGTGGATTCGGTAAGTCCTGGATACCTTCTTCGTCGAAAAGCTGCGCAGCATTATCGCTGTCTTTGAAAAGTGGGATGGCGCGGTCTTCAAAGATCCGCCGTCTCTGGCGGGCAACAAGTCGCGCGAGCCATTTAGGGTCCTGAATATCGCCCCAGTAATGGCGACATGGGTTGGTAAACAGAATGTGGATATCGACGTGTTTCCCCAGGGCTTTTAGAGCATTCAGGTAAACCGGTGGTAAAGCTGAAATCCCGCAGATAAACACACGCGACGGCAACCCGGCAGGCGGTTCAGAGACTGTTTCCAGCGTCGAGATAAAGCGCTCATACAGGTTGGCACGGTGCCACTGCGGTTGCCCCAGTTTTGCCGTATGCTCCACCAGCGCTTTCCACAGCGGTGCTTGCCAGATTTGCGCTTCAGGCAGGCCGTCTACAAGCGCTCCCGCTTCCCATCGTGTCAGCCAATCCGGGCGATAAACCAGATACTGGTCATAAAGGTCCGCAGTACGAGAAGCCAACTGGAACAGTTTGCGTTTATCCGTATCGTCGCTGAGGTAGTGGCGCAACATGGCAAACTCATCGCTCGCCAGCATATCTGGCAGCAGCGACATTAACTTCCAGCTCATGCTTTGTTTGTTAAATTCACTCTTTTTAGGGATTTCTGGCAGAACGCGGACAAACATTTCCCAGATGAAACTTGCCGGGAGTGGGAATTCGATATTTGCCGCAATACCGAACTTTTGCGCCAGGGACATTTGCAGCCACTGAGCCATACCCGTGCTTTGAACCAGCACCATTTCTGGCTCAAAGGGATCGGCTGGGTGTTCACGCTCGACGATAAATTCCATCAGCGCTTCCAGCACATCCAGACGATTTGAGTGATAGACCCTTAACATAAGCGCTCCCGATTACTGGCTAAGCGGGCAATGCAGGTTTGTCATCTGACCCTGCCGCCCCAAAGGAGAAATAATTGTGACCGTGATGCTGACACATCCCGCCTGCGTTGTCTGCACTCGGTTTACCCGCCAGCCATCAGGTAATGCATCAGCCGACAATTGCGCCTGATTCCAGGCATAGTGCCATAGCTGCCGATACTGATTGAAAACACTAAAACGCAGTGCCAGCGCCCGATGGTATCCGGACAGCGCAGTGATTATTATCACCAGCAGCATCATGGCTAATAGCACTTCCATCAGACTAAACCCCCTTTGGCGGACTAAGGAAGTTGACACAGCGCAGCCTCCTTCAGTGGGCAGAAGTCGCTCCAGCCGTGTGGGGAGAAAACCACTCTCCCCTCCTGGATGGCTCCACCACGCCATAACAAAAGCTCGCTGCTACCCGCGATCAGCAGGACGCGATTGTCTCCGAGTACTTTCAGGCAGACACGCCCTTGCAACGCCTGGCGGCACTGGATGTCGGGTACTGTTGGCCAGAGTTGGTTCCGCCCCCACTCCAGCGCGGACTGTGTCATGGCATGTTGCATAATCGACTGACGTTCACTGCTGACTATCCGAGCAAAGACATCAAGCTGTTGATTAAGGCCGGTCAGAATCAGCGTGCCGATCACAAGCAGCAACAGGACAAGTGCGAGCGATGACATCCCAAGCTGGCGCTTCACAGGTTGAATCCCGTTACACGCCAGGTTGCCTGAAATGGCTCGTTGAGCCGGCCTGGTGTGGCCGCGGCCAGTTCGATATTTAGCTCAGGCGAGAAACCGGGATGCTCGGTTTTGCTTACTGAGAATCGCGTCACCCAGAGGCTTTCAGGCTCGGTCAGTTTTTCCCAGCCTTTGCCCTCGCAGCTTGTAGCCCCACGCTGAGTTTCAAGCGCCCCACCTTCCAGGCGAAACCCCGTTTGTTCGGCTTCTGACGAAGGCGTTGTTTCCCAGCGACCATTACTGTTGGCGTCCCATTGCACAATCACGCAACTTCCCTGCCTACCTATCGTCAGCGCCAGCCCCTGGCAAAGCCCGCTACAAAATCCGGCCCTTTGAAGTTGTTTACCTAAAGCATTGACTCTCAGCCAGACCTCCTCTTCCAGCCTTTGCTGTTGTCCCTGCATCAACATCGCGCGCTGTAATCCCGGCAGAAAACGCGCGGTGCTGAGCAGCAAAATACTGCTGATCGCCATAGCAATAAGCACCTCTGTTAGCGAGAAACCGCGCTGATTTAGCATGTTCCCTTCCCTGTGCTGTTGCACATCCTGATGCGCCCAGTGTTCGAAACGATAACGAGCCATTCCCCCGCCGGGCTTTTGATGCGTATTCGCCCAGGCCAGGCAGTATCTCGTAACCCATAAAACGCGAGCGAAGGCGTTAGCTCCGCAATGATGACCTCCGGCCATTGCCGCTTGAGAACAAGATAATTGCCTGTCTGACAATCCGTGATTTTCGTCGTCAGCAGACACCAGCTTTCACCGTCATTTTTCAACATGATGAGATGCTCCCGGTTATGCCCATTGGCGTCATAGCGCAACTGTACGAGGTAATCCCGTACCTGGAGTGCGGTTTGCCAGAGGCGCTGCTGATGTTGCCAGCTTTGCCAGCCAGACAACCCTGTCGCGCTGAGAATAACGACAAGCGAAATTGCCACCAGGGTTTCGATGAGCGTAAAGCCGAGTTCTGTTTTCATGCCAGCAGTGTGGCGAGGCTGGCGAGAAAAAACGAATGGATAAATAGGAAGTTACGAGGCGCTTTCAGAGAAGTATTCTCCGTTGCATAACGTTGCAAATACGCTGGATAGAGGCTCGTAAAAGCTAAATTCAGGCAAAAAAAACCGGCGCTAAAAAGCACCGGCTGTGTGAGGATGGGTCTTATCAGATAGCGACAGGAGCTTTAATACCAGGATGCGGGTCGTAACCTTCAATCTCGAAATCGTCGAAGCGGTAGTCGAAAATGGATTCCGGCTTACGCTTGATAACCAGCTTCGGCAACGCACGCGGTTCGCGGGTTAGCTGAAGGTGCGTCTGTTCCATGTGATTGCTGTAAAGGTGGGTATCACCACCGGTCCAGACAAAATCACCGACCTCAAGATCGCACTGCTGCGCCATCATATGTACCAGTAGGGCGTAGCTGGCGATGTTGAACGGCAGACCGAGGAACACATCGCAAGAGCGCTGGTAAAGCTGGCAAGACAGCTTGCCGTCAGCCACATAGAACTGGAAGAAAGCATGGCAAGGCGCCAATGCCATTTTGTCCAGCTCGCCGACGTTCCAGGCTGAGACGATAATCCGACGCGAGTCGGGATCGTTTTTCAGCTGGTTCAATACCGTGGTGATTTGGTCGATATGACGGCCATCTGGCGTTGGCCACGCGCGCCATTGTTTTCCATACACCGGGCCCAGGTTGCCGTTTTCATCTGCCCATTCGTCCCAGATAGAGACGTTGTTTTCGTGCAGATACGCCACATTGGTATCACCTTGCAAGAACCAGAGCAGTTCATGAATGATCGAGCGCAAATGACAGCGCTTGGTTGTCACCAGTGGAAAACCTTCCTGCAGGTTAAAGCGCATCTGGTGGCCAAAAATGGAGAGCGTTCCGGTGCCGGTACGATCGTTTTTTGGCGTGCCCTCATCAAGCACTTTTTTCATCAGTTCAAGATACTGTTTCATGGTTCCTCAGGAAAGCTGTTGCTGTGGACGACGATATGCCCAAATCATCATGATGACACCCGCGACAATCATTGGGATAGAGAGAATCTGTCCCATGCTGATGTACTGTACCCATTCGCCGGTGAACTGCTGATCCGGCTGGCGGAAGAATTCAACGATGATACGGAACGCGCCATAGCCAATCAGGAACAGACCAGAGACTGACCCCATCGGACGCGGTTTGCGAATATAGAGATTCAGAATGATGAACAGTACAACGCCTTCCAGGGCCAGCTCATACAGCTGGGACATGTGGCGCGGCAGCGAGCCGTAGGTGTCGAAGATTGACTGCCATTCAGGGTGCGACGGCAGCAGCGCGATGTCTTCAGCACGTGAGTTCGGGAACAGCATCGTCCAGGAGACGCTCGGGTCCACACGGCCCCACAATTCACCGTTAATAAAGTTACCCAGACGCCCAGCGCCAAGGCCAAACGGGATCAGCGGAGCAATAAAATCAGCCACCTGGAAGAAGTTGCGTTTGGTGCGTTTGGCGAAAATCACCATCACCAGGATCACACCGATCAGGCCGCCGTGGAAGGACATGCCGCCGTCCCATACGCGGAACAGATAGAGTGGATCGTTTAAGAAGATTGGGAAGTTGTAGAACAGCACATAGCCGATACGCCCGCCAAGGAACACGCCGAGGAAGCCTGCATACAGCAAGTTTTCAACTTCGTTTTTGGTCCATCCGCTGCCCGGACGGCCGGCACGGCGGCCCGCAAGCCACATGGCAAAGATGAAGCCCACCAGGTACATAAGACCGTACCAGTGAAGTGCAACGGGACCAACTGAGAAAATGACCGGATCAAATTCCGGAAAATGCAGATAACCACTGTTCATCTGTCACCACAAGATGTTGTTATTCCGCTGAAAGTGGACAGCGAAAAAGAGACGCGCGCAGGGTTAACCAACGCTCCAAAGTTGCGAATCATAGCACAAGGCAGGCGCGGAGGTTGCGCCTCACTTGTAAAAGATTCGTATAGGGAATGGGGCAAAACCTAGCGGCCACCACGGATTAAACCGCCCATACCGCGACGTTCCATAAACGCGGCAACCTGATGACGGACTTCCGTCGCCAACTGTGCCTCAAGGCTGCGTTTTGCCAGCTCCTGTGCATCTTCAATTTCGATATGACGCAGCAGGTATTTCACGCGCGCCACCGAGCGGCCGTTCATCGACAGATGGCGGAAGCCAAGACCAATCAGGATTGCTACACACATGGAGTCCCCGGCCATTTCGCCGCACAGCCGCAGATCGATGCCATACAGTTCTGCGTCACGTGCAATCATCGCCAGCGCACGTAGCATGCCCGGATGGAGACTATCGTAAATACTCGCCACACGCGTGTTGTTGCGATCAACCGCCAGAATGTACTGCGTCAGGTCGTTGGTACCGACCGAGATGAAGTCCACGCGGGTTGCCAGCTGTGGCAGCATAAAGACCATCGAAGGGACTTCGAGCATCACGCCCAGACGCGGTTTTGGGATCGCATAACCAATCATCTCTTCCACTTCACGGCCAGCACGTTCGATGAGTCGACGCGCTTCGTCGATTTCGTCGAGGCTGGTGACCATCGGCAGGAGAATACTGAGATTGCCCGTGGCTGCATTCGCACGCAGCATAGCGCGCACCTGTACCAGGAAAATCTCCGGCTGATCGAGCGTAATGCGGATCCCGCGCCAGCCCAGACATGGGTTTTCTTCGCTGATCGGCATGTACGGCAGCTGTTTATCCGCACCGACATCCAGTGTGCGCAAGGTGACGGGTTTGTCGTTAAACATCTGCAGCATCCCCTGATACTGCGCCACCTGCTCCTCCTCGGAAGGGAAGCCGCTTTGCAACATAAAAGGAATTTCAGTGCGGTACAAACCAATACCGTCGATGCGGCTACCGAGTTTCTCTTCGTGCGCCGGGCTCAGGCCCGCGTTGAGCATCACCTTAACTCGCTCGCCGCTTTTCAGCTGCGCAGGCAGGTCTACGTCATCTTCAGCAAGACGGCTGAGTTCGTTTTCTTCGCTAATTAACCGCTGATATTCCTGCAGAAGTACCGGTTCGGGATCGACCAGCAACTCGCCGCGATAACCATCCACCACCAGGGTGCGTCGTTGCAGGACTGAAGGCTGAATATCGGCCCCCATGACGGTAGGAATACCCAGCGCACGTACCATAATGGCCGCGTGAGAGTTGGCCGCACCGTCGCGTACCACCACGCCCGCCAGTCGGTCATGCGGCAGTTCAGCAAGTGTGGTGGCCGACAGTTCATCGGCGACCAATACAAAGCGTTTTGGCCAGGCATTTTCGCCCTGAATGGTATCGTCGAGATGGAACAGCAGACGCTGGCCCAGGCTACGCAGATCGCCCGCGCGTTCCTTCAGATAACCATCAGTCAGGGCGGCAAACTGCTCGGCAAAGCGTTCGATAACCTTTTTGACGGCCCATTCAGCCACCGAACCTTTGTCCACTTCGGCAAAGAGCTCGCGACGTAAGCGGGCATCAGAGAGCAGATGCGAATACAGATCAAAAATCGCCGCCGTCTCTTTCTGCGCACCGGCAGCAAAACGCTTGCTGTAACGGCGGAACTCATTCGACGCCTCTTCCAGCGCGCTGGTTAAACGTTCGCGTTCAAGGGCCGCATCCAGCGTGGAGGCTTCGTAAACCTGCTCCATGAGCGGCAGCGTGGCGTCCATCCAGCCTTCGGCGATAGCGACACCCGGCGACGCAGGCAACGCACGGATACGCGTCTGACGATACTGACCGAACAGCGCCGCTAGCTGAGACTGGGAAAGGATTGCCGCCATTTGCGTGGCCAGCGTGACGAGGAACGACTCTTCGCTTTCATCGAACTGACGCAGTTCGCGCTGCTGAACCACCAGCACACCAAGAAGCTGACGGCGCTGAATGATCGGCACCCCCAAAAACGCGCGGAAACGCTCTTCTTTAACGGACGGGATGTATTTAAAGCTGGGGTGTTTTTGCGCATCGGCAAGGTTGATAGGTTCCGCAAGCCGTCCAACGAGGCCTACGATCCCTTCGTCAAATGCGAGCGCAACGGTGCGGCCACGCGGTTTTTTTAACCCACGGGTCGCCATCAGGTAATAACAGCGTCGATCGTGGTCGGCCAAATACACCGAACAAACTTCGGTTTCCATCGCAAGACAGATGTCGGTTACCAGAATATCCAGCGCCTCATTGAGGCGCGGAGCACTGGCAACCTTTTCGACTATTTCTCGCAAGCGGGTGAGCATGATTTGCGTTGCTTAACCTCTTTTACGTCGCCAGGCAGGTGTGCTTTGCGGTTTAGGAGGGGCCTCCTGAAACGCAATCACCACACTTGCAAATTCTTTCATCACCCTGCGGTAAACATCGCGCTTAAACGACACGACCTGACGAACGGGATACCAGTAGCTCACCCAGCGCCAGCCATCGAACTCTGGCGTACTGCTGGTTTGCATATTGATTTCCGAATCGTTGCTCACCAACTGCAGAAGAAACCATTTCTGTTTCTGGCCGATACAAACCGGCTTTGTGTCCCAACGCACCAAACGTTTCGGTAACTTGTAACGCAACCAGTTGCGGGTCGAAGCCAGGATGCGAACATCTTTTCGGCTTAAGCCGACTTCTTCGAACAGCTCCCGATACATCGCTTGTTCTGGGGACTCTCCAGGATTGATCCCGCCTTGCGGGAATTGCCAGGAGTGCTGACCATACCGTCTTGCCCACATAACCTGGCCCTGACGATTACAAATTACGATACCTACGTTCGGGCGGTAGCCATCGTCATCAATCACCGGACTACCTCAAACTAAACCTTATATATGATCGATTGTTTCATACTCCTGAGAGGCGGTAAACCACTCTCTTGCAGGCCTGTGAACGAATAACATTTGAATAACTCACAATTTTCACTCAAGTTATAAACAGACGACCTCGCCGGAAGGCCATTTTATTCACTTTTTCTGTGGATATCCTTGTGAAGAAGTATGGAATTACCGCTGGACAACATTTCTGGCTGATAATTGCCATCCAAAATAGAATAGCGACAACATGTTATATTTCATTGCATTAGACGCTAATTATTGTGCATTGCGTTCCATAACGTGATGATCATCACACAAGAGATCCTGACACTGATGAAAGATCGAGCAGCGTCGGTTTTATCCACAGATTGTGCCAATAACTTAGACACAAATTGTGTGAAAATTCGATTTTCGCCGCGCGTCAAGGCTGTAAATCGAAACAGTAGTGGGGGTTATTCCCAGTTATCCCACTTTTCTGTGGATAACATGGTGTAAGATCCTGTTCATTGTCAGTGACCAGTTTTGAACAACCTTATTTATCCGTTCTCAGACATGCGCAGATTCGTCCTAAAAAACTCTATAAATCATTGACCTGCCATAACGCCGCAGAAATAGTTAAACTCTATCCACAAGGTCTGTTTTTACAGTTCATTTTTTAATCAAAGGCTTATATTTATGCTTTCGCTGGTCCCTCTCACCTCTCCACCCGCGACTGAAGAGCAATTGTTGCAGCAGGCGCAATGCGTCGCGGGGTATTCACTCGGAGAACTGGCCGCGATGGCTGGCTTGCCCATACCGAAGGATCTGAAACGGGATAAGGGCTGGATCGGCGTACTTCTGGAACGCTGGCTGGGCGCGAGTGCAGGCAGTAAACCCGAGCAGGATTTTGCCGCGCTGGGCGTTGAGCTAAAGACCATTCCCATTGATGGCCAGGGTAAACCGCTGGAAACCACTTTTGTTTGCGTCGCCCCATTAACCGGTAATACCGGCGTAACCTGGGAAACGAGCCACGTGCGGCACAAACTCAAGCGCGTTTTATGGGTGCCGATTGAAGGCGAAAGAAGCATTCCTCTTGCAGAACGTCGTGTAGGTTCACCGCTGCTATGGAGCCCTGACGAAGAGGAAGAACGGCAGCTTTCGCAGGACTGGGAGGAATTAATGGATATGATCGTGCTTGGGCAAGTGGAGCGCATTACTGCACGCCACGGCGAAGTGATGCAGTTACGCCCAAAAGCGGCCAACAGCAAGGCGCTGACGGAGGCGATCGGCGCGCATGGCGAACCCATCCTTACACTGCCACGCGGCTTTTATTTGAAAAAGAACTTTACCGGCGCATTGCTGGCTCGCCACTTTTTGCTGAAAACCTCTTTTTAGGCGAAGTTTGAACTGAATCAAACATAATCCACTGCTATTTAAGATTTTACTGCTTCCCCCTAACGAATTCTCGGGTTATTACTACACTATGATGTGATACGAGCCAGGTGAGGATGATAACGATGAAAAAATGGGCAGTGATAATCTCAGCGGTCGGTTTAGCGTTTGCTGTTTCAGGTTGTAGTAGCGATTACGTCATGGCGACAAAAGATGGTCGAATGATACTGACTGACGGCAAACCCGAAGTCGATGACGATACCGGACTGGTCAGCTACAGCGATCAGCAGGGTAATAAAATGCAAATTAATCGCGACGAAGTTTCACAAATTATCGAAAGATAAACAGATAAAGGTCAGTCGCTTACTGGCCTTTTTGATTTTTCTCTTCCCCTTTTGCTTCCCCTCTGCCATGTTTATATTCCTTTGTCGGGAAGTTCCTGACGCCTCCATTTTTTACAGTAAAGGAAACCGGCTATGCATTATCACCGTATCCCCCACAGCACTCTGGAGATAAGCCAACTGGGGTTGGGCACGATGACATTCGGTGAACAAAACAGCGAAGCCGATGCCCATGCGCAACTTGATTACGCCATCAGCCAGGGAATCAACCTGATTGACGTGGCAGAAATGTATCCCGTGCCACCGCGCCCGGAAACTCAGGGCCTGACCGAAACCTACGTTGGCAACTGGCTGGCAAAAAGCGGCAACCGCGAAAAACTCGTTTTGGCATCGAAAGTCAGCGGCCCGTCGCGTAATAACGACGCGGGCATTCGCCCGAATCAGATTCTGGATCGCAAAAATATTCGTGCCGCACTGGATGCCAGCCTGCAGCGTCTACAAACTGATTATCTCGATTTATACCAGGTTCACTGGCCGCAGCGCCCGACTAACTGCTTTGGCAAGCTCGGCTATACCTGGAGCGACAGCGCGCCAGTGGTGACGCTGCTTGAAACGCTTGAAGCCCTGACCGAATGCCAGCGCGCCGGTAAAATTCGCTACATTGGCGTCTCAAACGAAACGGCATTTGGCGTGATGCGCTATTTGCATCTGGCAGATAAACACGATCTGCCGCGCATTGTGACCATTCAAAACCCCTACAGCCTGGTTAACCGCAGCTATGAAGTTGGCCTGGCCGAAGTCACTCAGTATGAAGGTGTCGAGCTGCTGGCTTATTCCTGCCTGGGCTTTGGCACGCTGACTGGCAAATACCTTAACGGTGCTAAACCGGCGGGTGCGCGTAATACGCTGTTTAGCCGCTTTACCCGTTACAGCGGCGAGCAGACGCAGAAAGCCGTCGCGGCGTATGTCGATATTGCAAAACGTCACGGCCTGGACCCTGCGCAGATGGCATTAGCCTTTGTACGTCGTCAGCCGTTTGTAGCCAGCACTCTTCTGGGCGCGACGACAATGGAGCAGTTGAAGACCAACGTTGAAAGCTTCCATCTGGAGTTAAGCGAAGAGGTGTTAGCGGAGATTGAAGCGGTGCATCAGGTTTATACCTATCCGGCACCGTAATACGCAGTCATGCCCGGTGGCGCTACGCTTACCGGGCCTACGATGCGTGAATGTTTTGATTTTGTAGCCCGGGTAAGGCAAAGCCACCACCCGGCAATTCGTTACCGGCGACGCTGCCAGAGCCATAGCCCGGCAATCGCCAGCGCAAACAGCGTACCGAATCCCACGCCAATACCCACCACCGGCAGCCCCGCTTTGACCGCCAGCGAGTAAAGCCCCAGCATGAGCAACATGGCGGTGTTTTCACCGAGATTCTGCACCGCAATCGCGTTACCCGCGCCCACTGTCTGTTTGCCACGCTCCTGCAGAAGGGCGTTCAACGGCACGACGAAGAAACCACCCAGCATACCAATCAGGATCAGCAGCACGTAAGCCGGTAGCAGCGCATGTTGCAGGGAGAAGAACAGCACGCCGACGCCTATCAAAATGCCTGCGGGCATGCAGCGCGCGACGGTTTCAAGCGTGACCAGCTTCGCCGCCGCACCCGCCCCGACCACAATACCCACAGCCACCATCGCATTCAGATACGTTGGCGTAGCATTATCGGTAATTCCCAGCGCCGTTGGCACCCACAGCACCAGCAGGAAGCGCAGCGTCACGCCAGCCCCCCAGAACATGCTGGTCCCCATCAGCGAGAAACGCGTTTCGCCGTTACGCCACAGCACGCGGCAGGCATTGAAGAAGCTGGCCGTCATAGGCGTAAAGCGCCAGGATTGCCCCGGACGAGCCACTGGCAGCGTAGGGATAAACAGGTTTGCCACCACCGCGCCCGCGTACACCAGCGCGCACACGCCGAGCGCTGCCAGCACATGCCAGTCTGCCAACACGCCGCCCGCAACGGAACCTAAGAGAATCGCCGCAATGGTCGAGGATTCCATCAGACCGTTGGCTTTCACCAGCTTGTCGCCAGTGGTCAGCTCGCCCAGAATCCCGTACTTCGCCGGGGAATAAGCTGCCGCGCCGATCCCCACCAGTGTGTAGCCAATAAACGGGTTAAAGCCAAAACAGATACTCGCCGCGCCCAGCAGTTTGAGGCTGTTGGCAAACATCATCACCCGACCTTTCGGGAAACTGTCCGCCACCTGCCCAACAAACGGCGCGAAAATGATGTAAGCGCCCACAAACACCATTTGCAGGATCGGCTGACTCCAGTCCGGGTAGAACTCGGCTTTCAGCAGCGCCAGCGTGGCAAACAGCAACGCGTTATCACCAAACGCCGACAGGAACTGGGCGCTGGTCACCGCCATCATGCCCTTCGACCACAAGGAAGTGTTAGTGTGTACTGACTCACGCATTATGCTGTTCCGCCTCATCAACCATGCCTTTCAGCGCGACAAAATCGGGTTTACCGCTGCCCAGCACCGGCAACTGTTTCAGATAACGAATATCGCGCGGCACGGCCAACTCTGGAATGCCATGCTCACGAGCATAGTGCAGAAGGTGTTCGCGTTTGAGATCGCTGTCGGTGGTAAAGAGCACCAGCGCTTCACCTTTGCTGGCATCACTCTTGATCGCCGTGGCATGCATTTTGTCAGCCGAGACCGCCGTCGCCAGCTGTTCCACCATTTCCAGCGAAACCATCTCCCCGGCAATTTTGGCAAAGCGTTTAGCTCGCCCTTTGATTTGTACAAAGCCCTGCTCATCAAAACGCACGATATCGCCGGTGTCATACCAGCCAGTTTCCACTTCGCCCTGCGCATTCTCCGCCGTCGGTGCTTCGAGCACGCCGGGTTTTTCCACCCGCAGATAGCCGTTCATCACGTTCGGCCCTTTGAGCTGTAAACGACCGCCGTCTTCAATACCCGGCACCGCCAGCAGGCGTGCATCCATCCCCGGCAAAATGCGCCCGACCGTATTGGGCTTCGCGGCCATCGGTACGTTAATCGACACCACAGGCGCACACTCCGTTACGCCGTAGCCCTCAAGAATGCGCAGACCAAATTTGTCTTGCCAGATTTGTCGGGTGCTGTCCTGCAGTTTTTCCGCCCCCGCCACCACGTAACGCACGCGGAAGAAATCATAGGGATTAGCGAAGCGCGCGTAGTTGCCAAGGAAGGTTGACGTCCCGAAAAGCACCGTACAGTTGCGGTCATAGACCAGCTCCGGCACGATGCGATAGTGCAGCGGGCTGGGATAAAGGAACACTTCCGCGCCCGTAAACAGCGGCGTGAACAGTCCGACCGTCAGGCCGAAAGAGTGGAAAAGCGGCAGCGCCGACATAAAGCGGTCGTTAGCGGTGAAGTCCGCAATGGTTTTGATCTGCTCGACGTTTGCCAGAATGCTTTTATGAGAATGGACAACGCCCTTCGGATGGCCTTCAGAGCCCGAGGTGAACAGAATAATGGCCGCATCTTCCGGCTGTTGTTTCACCTGCGCCAGATACGGCGCCAGCAGATGGGCAAAAATCCACAGCTTATCGGCGAGGGTGACGTCGGCTTTCAGATCTTCCAGGAATACCCAACGCACCTGCTTGAGCTGTTCCGGCAGATGCCAGAGCTTGCCTTTATCGAGGAACTTGCGCGAGGTGAAAATCGTTTTGATCTCAGCCGCCGTTATCGCACTGGTCAGCCCTTTGACGCCCGCCGTGTAGTTCATCATCGCCGGGATTCGCCCGCGCGAAACGGCCCCGAAAATTACCGCCGCGCTGATCCCTGCGTTAGGTAACATCAGACCAATTTTTTCCCCCTGCTGGCTATATTTTTCGAGAATACGCCCCACAAATAGCGTCTTGGTCAGCAGCTTGCGATAGGTGTCAGGGATAAAGTTGATATCTTCGACGCAGTTTTTCTTCGCGCCAAACCGGTCCTGCGCAGAGAGGAGCGCTTCATATAGCGTTTCGCGCGGGCGCACGGCCATCCGCGCTTCCATCATGATTTGATGGAGCATTTCGCCCGCTATCTTACGGCGATCCCGCGCGCGCGGCGCATCAGGCATCGGCAGCGTCGTCGGCGGCAAAATATGTAGCGTGATTTGCGGGAACAGGCGTTGTTTCACCAGTCCTTTGAGGCGGCTGAAATACGTCAGCTCTGCGCCTTCGATGCGTAGCGGCACCACAGTAGCTTTGGATTTTGCCGCGACAAAACCCGCGCCGTCGTAGATTTTCATCAGCGAGCCGGTCACGGTGAGACGTCCTTCCGGGAAAATAACGACCGGACGCCCCTGCTCAATCAGGCGCACCAGATGTTTGATCATCATCGGTTTGGTAGGATCGAGCGGAACAAAATCAATCAGCGGCGCAAGGACTCGCATAAACCACTTCTGGCTAATCGAGCTGTAGACCGCAAATACCGGGCGACCCGGCAGGAAAAGCGCCAGTAAAACGCCGTCGATAAAGGAAACATGGTTTGGGGTAATGAGCACACGCTCGCCGTTCAGTGACTGAGTGTCACCGGTCAGGCGGACGCGAAAGAAGATACGAAACAAGGTGCGGAAGAACCCGAATAGCATTTCAACTCCCTTTGCCTGTTAATTTTTAGGGTTACGCTAAATTGTGGCAGATTACACGAGAAGTGCAGGCGGGAGGAGTGATAGCGTATTTCAGGCGAAAAAAAACCTGCGCATCCGCGCAGGCTGGTGCAAGAGATGAGTACGAAACCGTACTAAGAATTCTCACCAATCAATACCTCTGGGATCTTGATTGTGGCTGCTGGCTACCCGCTTCGCCAGTGGGAAAACGCAAGCGATTGAGCCTAAGTGCAACCAGGTGTGAATATTCTCGATTGCTGTTACAGATTGAAGTTACAGACAAAAAAAACCTGCGTATGGACGCAGGTTGGTGTAATTCGTGTTAATCAACCGGAGCTGATTTCACCTATCAATACCTCTGGGATCTCGACTGTAGCAATCTGTTCACATTCTCCACCAGCGGACAATCGCAACAGCCTGCCGCAAAGTGTAACTAAAGGTTCAATTTGACATTATTCTGACACGCTTATCCGTGTAACGATTACACTGATTTCCCATGTTCTGCGTCACGTTTGTGACTGGCTTTCGGCGGCTGCCCTTGAACACGCCTCGCTTTTCCGCAACACTGTTGTGTGTGTAACCGCTTACCCCTAAAAGAAGGTATTAAATGGCGACAATTAAGGATGTGGCCCGTCTGTCTGGTGTGTCTGTTGCGACCGTTTCTCGCGTCATTAACAATTCACCGAAAGCCAGCGACGCTTCCCGTCAGGCCGTGCAGAGTGCAATGGAAACTCTGAACTATCATCCCAACGCCAACGCGCGCGCACTGGCGCAACAATCGACTGAAACCGTCGGGTTAGTGGTCGGCGACGTTTCTGACCCCTTTTTCGGGGCGATGGTAAAAGCAGTAGAACAGGTGGCGTACCAGACCGGTAATTTTTTGCTGATTGGCAATGGCTACCACAACGAACAAAAAGAGCGTCAGGCCATTGAACAGCTGATCCGTCATCGCTGTGCGGCGCTGGTGGTTCACGCAAAAGTGCTGCCCGATGAAGAACTGCTGCATCTGATGAAGCAAATCCCCGGCATGGTGTTGATTAACCGCATAATTCCTGGCTATGAAAAACGCTGTGTGGCCCTTGACGATCGCTACGGTGCCTGGCTTGCCACGCGACATCTGATTCAGCAGGGCCATACGCGCATTGGCTACCTGTGTTCAAACCATCAGATTTCCGACGCCGAAGACAGGCTGCGCGGCTATTACGACGCCCTGCGTGAAAGCGGCCTGCCGTGCAACGATCGTCTGGTGACGTACGGTGAGCCGGACGAGAGCGGCGGCGAGCAAGCGATGACGGAATTGCTAGGACGTGGACGTAATTTTACTGCCGTGGCTTGTTATAACGACTCGATGGCCGCTGGTGCAATGGGTGTGCTTAACGATAATGGCATCGACGTACCGGCCGAAATTTCATTGATTGGCTTTGATGATGTACTGGTGGCTCGCTACGTGCGCCCGCGCCTGACCACCGTGCGTTACCCTATCGTAACAATGGCGACGCAGGCTGCCGAACTGGCACTAGCGCTCGCCGACAAACGTCCACCGCCGGATATCACTCATCTGTTCAGCCCAACGCTGGTTCGCCGTCACTCGGTAGTGACGCCTGCGGAGCCGGTCAGCGAATAGCGATACAGATGGACGGTTTTATTCGGGTATTCCAGCGCATCGCCGATGTACTGCCAGCCATAGCGTTCGTAAAAGTCGCGGCAGGCGGACCAGAGATGTAGCTCGGAATATCCGGCTTTCGCGGCGTACGCCATCACATGTTCCTGCAATTGCCCGGCCAGACCTTTTCCGCGCGCGGCAACGTCTACGTAGAGCGCGGCCAGCCACGGGAACAGATCCTGACGCGTTATCAAATCACAGCGCCATAATCCCACGGTTCCTAGCAGCTGTTCGCCGTCGACCGCCACAAACGTCAGCGGCAACGCGTCCGGTTTTTGGCTGTGCTCGATGACGCTGGCAAAAAACTCACGCGGTAATCCGTCGCCAAACTCTTGCCACAGCCAGTCGATGACGCGCTCAGCGTGATGGGGAACGGTATAAAGCGGAAGGATTTTCACACCAGTTTCCCCTGAAAGAGAGGAACCGATTCAAAAAGATAGCCGTCGAAATCCGGCGCATCTTCGTCGGACAATTCCAGCAGACTTTTTTTGACGTTTTCCAGGTGCTGGAACATAGCCTGCCACGCGCCCATCACGTCACGGCGACGCAGGGCTGCCAGAATGGTCTGACGATCGCCGAGCCATTTCAGGCGATACGCCCGGCTGGCGATATGGACGTTAAACTGCTGCCACAGCGGGCTGCTGTCCATGTGATGCCAGACGCTCTCGACGGTCGCCAGTAGCATTTGATTTTGCGTCGCCCCGGCCAGCACCAGATGGAACATCTTGTTGTTATCCTGGCTGTTATCGTCAGCGGCAATCGCGCGTTGTTCCTGCTCGATGATGCGGCGCAGGTTGTCGATATCCGCGCGGGTCGCCATTTTCGCGGCAAAGGCCGCAATGTTGCTTTCGAGCAGTTGGCGCGCCTGCAAAATTTCAAACGGGCCGACGTCGCTGTTTAAGAAGCGCTCTTCCTCGTTTTCGTGCTCTTCCGGGATACGCATCACGTACACGCCGGACCCCTGGCGAATATCCACGGTACCCTGCAACTCCAGCATGAGTAAGGCTTCACGCACAATGGTGCGGCTGACGCCGTAAGTCTCGGCAATATTGCGCTCAGGCGGTAGACGTGATCCCACAGGATAGTGACCTTCGATGATTTGCGTGCGCAGATCATCGCCAATTTCCTGATACTGTTTTTTCTCTGGCGGAACGACGGCCTTCTCCACGATTTCACCTGTACTGACGGTTAAGTTGACGCTCGGGCCGGGCATCCTCCCGGCCAGTTTTGCGGCTATTTTACCAGACTCAGCTTCGTTATAAGCCTATTTCCATTCATCATCGACGGTGAGCGTCAATGTCCGTTCATCGCGCAGCTGGCGGAACCACGTGGCCGATTTTTTTGCTTTGCGAGCGCGGTTATCAGCCAAATCGATTTCAATTAAGCCGTAACGATTTTTAAAGGCGTTCATCGGTGAGACGTTGTCGGTAAACGCCCACAGCATGTAGCCGTGGCAGTTCGCCCCCTCTTCGCGTGCCAGCAGCGTGTAGTAAAGGTGCTCACTGATAAAATTGATCCGGTAATCGTCGGCAATCACGCCGTCGTTGCCCCTGAACTGCCCTTCGTTTTCCACGCCCATCCCACTCTCCGCCACAAACCACGGAATGTTGCGATACGCATTTTTGATGCGCATCGCCATGTCGTAAATAATCTTAGGGTAGATTTCCCAGCCGCGTGAGGCGTTCATTTTGCGCCCCGGCAGCTCGAACGGTTCGTAGTAGTACGCCGGATGGAAAGGCGTTTGTGGGTGCCAGGCTCGCGACGGGGCTTTTACGCGATGCGGGTAATAAAGGTTAATCCCCAGCTCGTCGACGGTGTTGTCGGCAATCAGCGCCAGCTCTTCCGCGCTGTACTCCCACGCAACATTATGCTGCTCCAGCAAGGTAAACAACTCTTGCGGATAGCGCCCGTGGACCAGCGGGTCGAGGAATACGCGGTTGTAGAACAGATCGTAAATCTCGGCAGCACGCACATCGTGCGGGGCCTTCGAGCGCGGATAGGTCACTTCAGGATTAAGAATGCAGCCCACCGTCCCCCGGTAGCCTTTCTCGTGGAACAGCTTCACCACTTTCGCCGTTGCCAGCACTTTGTGATGGTTCCACTGCATCCAGGTGCCGGTGTTTTGCTCGTACGGCCAGCGCAGGGCGTCGAGATAGACGCGCGTTTGCACCACAATCGGCTCGTTGAAGGTGAACCAGCGTGTTACTTTGCCGTGGTAGCGTGCGAACACCTTTTCGGCGTAGCGCACAAACAGTTCGACCACCTGCTTCGAGGCCCAGCCGCCGTAAGTTTCCAGTAACTCGCCCGGCAGCTCGTAGTGTTCCAGGCAGATCATTGGCTCAATGCCCTGACGGTGCATTTCGTCGAACAGCGCGTCGTAGTAAGCCGCGTATTCTTCATCGACGGTGACGTTTTCGTAATCGATTAAAAACCGAGACCAGTTGATGGAAGTGCGGTAATGCGTCAGCCCGGCTTGTTTCATCAGCGCCACGTCTTCGCGAAAGCGGTTGATAAAATCGGTCGCCACCGCCGGGCCATAGCCGTTATGCCAGACGTGGCGATCGTTTTTGTACCAGAGATCGATCCACGAATCCTGGCCCTCTTTTTTGCCGCTCCAGCCTTCCGTTTGCCAGGCCGATGCGGCAGCACCCAGAATAAAATCCTGCGGTATCGTAATCTGTTTTGTGCTCATAACGTCCTCACGCGTTGTTGGTCGCCTGTTGACTTTGTGCCAGCAGGGCCGCTTGTTCCGCGCGACGTGAGGCGATCCTCACAAACGGCAGATAAATGAGAATGGCGGTAATAATACAAATCCCCTGGGTGATCACCGCGCCCATCGAGCCCGCCGTCGAGAGCCAGGCGTTAATCAGCGGCGGCGTGGTCCACGGCACCATCACTACCGCTTTTCCGGCAAAACCGGTCACCGTAGCGAAATAACCAATCGAGCCAGTCACCAGCGGGGTGATGATGAACGGGATCGCCAGAATCGGGTTGAGCATGATTGGCATACCGAAGATCACCGGCTCGTTGATGTTGAACAGCCCCGGCCCGATAGAGAGCTTGGCGATCTCGCGCATCTCTTTACGTTTGGTGCCGATCATCACCGCAATCAGCAGGCCAATCGTCAAACCCGATCCGCCAATGCTCATATACACATCCCAGAACGGCATGGTGATGATGTTGGGGATCTCCTTCCCCTGCTCGAAGGCGCTCATATTGACGGTGATCGCGCCGAGCAGCAGCGGCTCGCGGATCGGTTTGATCATCTGATTACCGTGGATGCCGATCACCCAGAAAAGTTGGGCGACGAACATCAGCAGCAGAATGCCCGGCAGGCTCTGCACCACGCGCTCGAGCGGTTGTTGCACCACCTGATAAACCGCGTCATACAGGTACATGCCAGTCAGCTGATGGAAGATAAAACCAAAGGTCGCAATGGCGGTGGTGGTGATGATCGCCGGGATCAGCGCCGAGAAGGACGCAGCGACGTTGGGCGGCACCGTATCGGGCATTTTAATTTTCAGCCCAGGGCGATTCTCCAGCCAGCAGTAAATCTCAACGGACAGAATGGCGATGAACATGCCGAGGAACAGGCTGCGGGTGTCGGAGAACTGGCGCAGCAGCACGTCTTTCACCACGTGCATCTGACCGTCGACCATCATTTCAACGGTGGTGGGTGTGACGCAGATAAAACAGATCACCGCCAGCAGGCCGGGAAACAGCGATTTGATACCGTTGATTCGCCCTAGCTCAATACCAATCAAAAACACCGCGCCGATGTTAAGGAAGTTCAGCGTGGCGTAGTTGATCGCGCCGGTGATCGGCTTTAGCGCGGCCAGAAACGACAGCGATTGAAAGCTGGCGAGACCGTTTTTCGGGTCCAGCACCATGTTGGAAATCAATACCGAGAACGCGCCTACGATGATGACCGGCATTAAGGTAATGAAGGCGGATTTAATCGCCATGATGTAGCGATAGCTGTTGAATTTGGTGGCGAAACTGCCCAGAGAGTCGATCAGTTTTTCCTGTAATGCCATAAGGTCATACCTCAGTAAAGGGGCTTTTATAGCGAGAATAAGGTGTACAGCCGGATACGATTGGCATACCAAAAATAGCTTCACGTCGTTCCTGGTTCTGTGATTGAACTCTCAATGCAGCCAGAGGTATTCCAAATCATGATTTTTCACCACTTTGGTATGCCACTTACCCCGTTTTATGCTGAACCGTGATCCCGACAGGGATTTTCCGCGTCCCGCCTCGCTTATGCGCCTGAGGGTCTGTGATAAACTGCGGGCGATTACGTGAATGCAGGAATGTCTAATGGCAACAATGCTGGATGTCTCATTACGCGCGGGCGTGTCGAAAGCCACCGTGTCGCGCGTGCTGAATGGCACAGGTCAGGTCAAAGAGAGTACGCGTCAGCAGGTGTTTAACGCGATGGAAGAGCTGGGCTATCGCCCGAATTTTCTCGCGCAATCGCTGGCGAATCAGACCAGCAACAGCATTGGTCTGGTGGTGTCGACGTTTGACGGTTTTTACTTCGGTCGTCTGCTACAACAGGCCTCGCGCCAGACCGAAACGCACGGCAAACAGCTGATTGTGACCGATGGGCACGACGCGCCCGAGCGCGAAGAGCAGGCGGTGCAAATGCTGGCTGACAGGCAGTGCGACGCCATCGTACTGTACACGCGTTATATGAGTGAGAAGGCGATCATGAAGCTGATCAACAGCGTGAAAATGCCGCTGGTGGTGATTAACCGTGATGTCAGCCTGGCGCGTGACCGCTGTGTGTTCTTCGAACAGCAGGACTCCGCGTTTAAAGCCGTGGATTATCTGGTCAGCCAGGGCCATCGGGAGATCGCCTGTATTACGGTCCCGATTCATACGCCAACGGGCAAAGCACGCCTGATGGGTTATCGCCAGGCGCTGGAGAAACACGGCATTGCCTGGGACGATCGACGGGTGAAGTATGGTGATGCAGGGATGACGCGGGGTTATGAACTGTGCAATGAACTGCTTCGCGAGAAAGTGCCTTTTACTGCCCTGTTTGCCTGTAACGATGATATGGCGCTCGGATCGTCCAAAGCGCTGCATCAGGCCGGGCTGCATATTCCGCAGGATATTTCGCTGTTTGGTTTTGACGATGCGCCGAGCGCGAAATGGCTGGAGCCCGCCCTCTCCACCGTCTATTTGCCGATCGACAATATGATCGTGACGGCTATCGATCAGGCAGTTCGGCTGGCAAACCACCAGCCGATCGAGACGATCCCGCCGTTTACCGGCACGCTGATGCTGCGCGATTCGGTAACGACAGGTCCGTATTACACCTCAAAATAGCTCGAGTGCGAGCAGTTCCTGAATGGTCTGGCGACGACGAATCAGTCGCGCCACGCCATTATCAAACAGCACTTCTGGCAGCAGCGGACGGCTATTGTAGTTCGATGACATTGACGCACCGTAAGCGCCCGTATCGTGCAGCACCAGATAATCACCCGGTTGAACGTCAGGCAGCGCGCGGGTTTCCACTTTGCCGCCCTCCTGCTGAGTAAACACATCACCCGATTCGCACAGCGGCCCGGCCACCACGGTTTCAACCAGCGGAGCCTGCGTCAGGTCGCGACCATCCGCCGCCAGCGCGGTAATGTGGTGATAGCTACCGTACATGGCCGGTCGCATCAGATCGTTAAATCCGGCGTCCACCAGCACGAAGTGGCGGCTACCCATCTCTTTCACGCTACGCACCTGCGTCACCAGCACGCCGGACTCTGCCACCAGGAATCGTCCCGGTTCGATTTCCAGTTTGACCGCATGGCCCAGATGAGCGGCAATTTTATCGCGCGCCGCGCTCCACAGACCGTAATAGTGATCGGTGTCGATTGCCTCTTCTCCTGGGCGGTACGGAATCGACAAACCGCCACCGGCGGAGATCGCCTCCAGATCCTGACCGAATTCGACAACCTGACGCACCATCGCGCCGCACACCTGCTCAAGATGCCCGTAATCGACGCCGGAGCCGATGTGCATGTGAATGCCCACCAGCGTCAGGTTGTAGCGTTGTAAAACTTCAAGAGCCGCAGGCAGATCGGCATACCAGATGCCGTGTTTGCTGTTTTCGCCGCCGGTGTTGGTTTTCTGGCTATGACCATGACCAAACCCAGGATTCACGCGCAGCCACACGCGATGGCCCGGCGAGACTTGTCCCAGCTGTTCCAGCATATCCACGGAGCCAGCATTCACCGGAATTTTCAGCTCATGCACGCGAGAAAGCGTCGCGCTATCAATCATATCGGCGGTAAAGACAATCGCGTCACCGTCAGTCTTCGGGTCGTACCCTGCCGCCAGCGCGCGTTCGATTTCTCCCAGCGAAACGGAATCCACTTTGACGCCCTGCTCGCGCATCAGGCGCAGAATATGAATATTCGAACATGCCTTTTGTGCAAAGCGCACCACGTCAAACTGATGCAAGGCCGCAATTTTTTCACGCACGATCTGCGCGTCGTAAACCCAGACCGGGCAACCAAACTCGGCGGGCAAGCGCAGTAAGTTCTCGGCATTCAAATCGGTATCGGTGCTGTTCAGCGGGCGTGGCATGGTTTTCTCCGGGTGACGTCATTTTTTAACATTACGCCACAGCACGAAGAGAATAAAAAATATCGTTTTATCGAGAGTCTATGCAAAAATGATATGGATTGAAGTTAAAGAACAGGTGCCCTATGCCCGCCGTTAACCTACGCCATATCGAGATTTTTCACGCGGTGATGACTACCGGTAATCTGACCGAAGCCGCGCAGATGCTTCACACCTCACAGCCGACGGTCAGCCGTGAATTGGCCCGCTTTGAGAAAGTGCTTGGTTTAACGCTGTTTGAGCGCACGCGCGGAAGACTGCATCCAACGGTACAAGGATTGCGGTTGTTCGAGGAAGTTCAGCGCTCGTGGTACGGCCTGGATCGCATCGTCAGCGCGGCCGAGAGTTTGCGGGAATTTCGCCAGGGCGAGCTGTCGATTGTCTGCCTGCCGGTATTTTCGCAGTCACTTCTGCCGCAACTGATTCAGCCGTTTCTCGCCCGCTATCCCGACGTCAACCTCACCATTGTGCCGCAGGAATCGCCCTTGCTCGAAGAGTGGCTCTCGGCGCAGCGTCACGATTTAGGGCTGACCGAAACGCTGGCGACGCCTGCCGGGACGGAGCGCACCGAATTGCTGTCGCTAGATGAAGTCTGCGTCTTACCGGAAGGCCACCGTCTCGCCAGTAAAAGTGTGCTGACACCTGCGGATTTTCATGGCGAAAACTATATTAGCCTGTCGCAAACTGACAGCTATCGGCAGCTTCTGGATACGCTGTTCCTGGAACATCAGGTGAAACGCCGGATGGTGGTCGAGACCCACAGCGCGGCGTCCATCTGCGCGATGGTGCGCGCAGGCGTGGGGATTGCGGTGGTAAACCCGCTCACGGCGCTGGACTACTCGGGTAGCGGGATCGTTATCCGCCGCTTCAGTATTTCTGTCCCTTTCACCGTGAGCCTGATTCGCCCGCTGCATCGCCCGGTCTCAGCGCTGGTTCAGGCGTTTACGGAACATCTGGTGGCCCATTCTCATCAGCTGGCGCAGCGCTTGCCGGAGCAGGAAAACTAACGCCTCACGACAGCATAAATTCGACCGCGTCGGTGGCATGGATCGCCGTGGTATCGAACACCGGGAGCGCACTTTCATTGGCCGGAACCAGCAGGCCAATCTCCGTGCAGCCGAAGATCACCCCTTCCGCGCCCTGTTTCGCCAGCTTGTCGATCACGCTGAGATAATAGTGGCGCGAGGCATCGCTGAACGTCCCAAGGCACAGTTCTTCAAAGATAATCTGGTTGATGCGCGCCCGGTCCGTTTCATCAGGAGTCAGGCTTTCAATACCGAACTGCGATTCAAGACGGCCGCGATAGAAATCTTGCTCCATTGTGTAGCGTGTACCCAGCAGCGCGACGCGTTTCATCCCGCTGGCAGTTATCGCTCGTCCGGTGGCATCAGCGATGTGCAGGAACGGCAGCGAGCAGCTTTCCTCAATCTGTGACGCCACTTTGTGCATGGTGTTAGTACAGAGCAGAATACCTTCAGCCCCCGCTCGCGCCAGTCCCAGCGCCGCCTGCGCCAGAATTTCACCCGCTTTGTCCCATTCACCGCTGGCCTGGCAGGCCTCGATTTCGTGGAAATCCACGCTATGCAGTAAAAGGCTGGCGGAATGCAGGCCGCCGAGACGTTGTTTGATGCCTTCATTAATCAGGCGATAATAAGGAATGGTGGATTCCCAGCTCATTCCGCCCAGCAGACCGATCGTTTTCATTTTTTCTCCTTTTCTCGTCCCCCCAGTGAAGCAAACTTGTGATCCTGTTTCCAGTTATTTGGCTTGCCGTTTCCTTTTTACCCTTCGTGATATAAATTAATTAAAACAATGTTTCACTATAAGGACAGAACAACGATGTTTATTTTCCATAAAGAGACGCGGCTTGAGGATCTGGGCAATGGCGTGACGCGTCGTATTCTGGCGCACGACGGCAAAATGATGGCGGTAGAAGTTAACTTTGAACAGGGCGCGATCGGCCCGATGCACAACCATCCGCACGAACAGCTGACCTACGTCCTGTCCGGCGAATTTGAATTTACGATTGGCGATGAGAAACACGTAGTAACGGCAGGAGACACGCTTTACAAAGAGCCACACGTGATGCACGGCTGCGTGTGCCTGAAGCCAGGTACGCTGTTGGATACATTTACGCCGGTGCGTGAAGATTTTTTGAAGTCATGAGTTGAAATAAAAAGGGCGAGTTTTCACCCGCCCTGACTCATCTGTATTAATCCGCTGCCAGAAGAGGTTCGGAAATCGGCGTGCGCGACTTCATTGCCTCACGCAGGAGAATAGTGCCACAGGCAAAAATCCCTCCTAAAAGTGCAGCCAGAATAACGATCAGGGATTTGCCCGGCCCATCTTTTTTCACTGGCACAGACGGTGAAAGCTGATATTTGAACGGCTCGAAACTCACATCGCCGACGGAGAGCTTTTGCAACTGCGCCAGATGATATTCACGATTCTGAAAATCGGCATTCATCTCGGCCACATCTTTCAACGATTTCTCGATCTGCAGCTTCTGCGCAATGCCGTCAGCGCCCAGTGCAACGGAATAATCAGGGTCATCTTTGACCGCCTGGCCGTTGCTGTAGACCGGTTTTTTGATCCCTGCTGCATTCGCCACTTCCAGCGAATAATTGAGACGCTGAAGATTCGTGTTGTGAATGTTAGTCAGTCGGACTTTGTCCAGAGCCAGACGCTCTTTCTCCATCTGCGTTTTCAATGCCAGCGAGTTACGCACGTTAAGCATCGTCTCTTTTTCAACAATCGCAGAGATGTAATCGATGTATCCTTTCAGCACGATCTGAGCTTCTTCGGCCGTTTGGGCAGTAAAACTCAATGTCCACGACGCGAAGGGAGTTTGCTCAGCATTTTTGGGGGCCTTGTCGTCCGTGGCTTTCATTCTGTCCGCGATATTAACCACCGCGCGGTGCAAATCAAGAGCATCAATTTGCGCATCTTTTAGCTGCCCCATCACGTACGGTGATGACTTCAAGTATTCTTCCAGCAGCGTCTGAGACTTAAACTTTTTGATAAACAGATTAAAAACGTCGTCGCGCTTTACGCTGATATCCACGTCCAGCACCTGGAGTGCCCCCAGCATTTTCCGGACGTCGCTCCACTGTGTTTGCTCAGCGGAAGTCACCACGGCCTGGCTGGTCCACTTCTGCGGCAGAAGATACGACACAATGACGCCTGCAAGGGCAAAAGCAACAACAATAGCAACAATGCGTTTTCTAGCGGCAAACAAGACTTCGAGCAACCCAAGAAGGTCAATCTCTTTCTGGGCACCTGGCGGGGGTGCATAGCGGGGAAATTGCAGTTCCGTGCTTTTTTTAAGATCCATGGCTGGCATATTCGTTCTTCTGTTTTATGTTGCAGTAAAAACCTGTCAGGAGCAGTTAAGGCGGGAGAATGATACAAGAAAACAAGAATTATCTGAATGCTATATGTCTTAAAACGGACTATTGGCTACAAATTTTAGTAGTTAGTGATTCTTATTATCCACATGCTACAAAGAAGCCTTCCTGAAGGCGTACTCACGTTCTGCTTCTCCCCATCCCCCCGGCTCTGAGCCAAAAATGCCAGCCACCTCACCTTATTGAAACAGCGTTTCGACAGCGATCACATTTCCACCATTAATAGAATGACGCAGAAACAAATAGCAATAAAATAAATTAAAACGATGTTTTACAAATCAAGAACAACGGTTCGTGTGTTTTTGAAACTCAAACCAGACGCGCCTGAGAGTAACCATAAAACATCTTAAAAATCAGAAGGTAAATGGAGCAGCCGTCGTGCGAAGCACACCAAACACACGCTTCCCCGTTTCGTAAAAGAGGCGCGGGCAGCAGCATTACCAGCAGATTCCGTTTTAAACCATTGATTGCCAGGTAGGTATGTATGAATGAAAACAAAATGCTGGGGCTAGCGTGGATATCACCCTACATCATCGGGTTGATAATCTTTACCGCGTTTCCCTTTGTCTCATCGTTCTTTCTCAGTTTTACTGATTACGATCTGATGAGTCCGCCGGTTTTTAACGGCATTGAGAATTACCGCTACATGTTTACCGAAGATACCCTCTTCTGGAAATCCATGGGCGTCACCTTTGCATATGTATTCTTAACCATTCCGCTAAAACTGGCCTTTGCGCTGGGGATTGCGTTTGTTCTGAACTTTAAATTACGCGGCATTGGATTCTTCCGAACCGCCTATTACATTCCCTCCATCCTCGGCAGCTCCGTCGCCATTGCCGTTTTATGGCGTGCGCTGTTTGCGATTGACGGCCTGCTGAACAGCTTTATCGGCGTGTTCGGCCTGGACCCGGTGAACTGGCTCGGTGAGCCTTCTCTGGCGCTGATGTCCGTCACC